>NZ_JAHBGI010000004.1 GCF_018500185.1 Litoribacter ruber
TACAGAGGAACCCCCAAATTGCTCCTCAGAGCGGCATTGTCCTGTTGTGGTGTACTTGGTACTTGGTACCTAGTACTTTGTACCCATGCGTAAGTACGAAGTTAGAAGTACGAGGTACGAAGGAAAGGTAAGAAAATGGCCACAAAGGCCACAAAGTTTTCACGAAGTTTCACAAAGGCCACTTCGCGGAGAAAAATTTAAAAGCTTGAAAAAAAAAGTGTCAAGTAAATTTAGGACGTGACAAATGATTCGGAAAAAACCTTCCAGGTCAGTGAATGATTCGAGACCTGGAAGGTTGTGTATGGGGTTAATTGAGTTTAAATGGAGTAGGTTGTTTTTTTGCCAGGCGGTAGGCGAAACCGAGGTTGACTAGGTAGTCGGCAAAGGCAGCGTCACCGTGACGGATGTTGTCCGGGGTGGAGTCTGCGATGTCGGTCAAGCTACGGGTCCTGTTGCGGATAAGGGCAATGGGGACATTGAGCGTGGTCGTAAAGTTACCGATCATATAACTGGCTCCCGGTTCCACGGAAATGATGTAGCCCGGACGGCGGAACCCGTCGCTTTCACCAATAAAGTCCCTTACCGGAATACCTTCGATTCTTCCACCTAGCGAGAAACCCAATCCGTGGATTTTGGGGATGGTTTTCAGAAGCCCAGTTCTGAACGCATATTGATCCGGCACGCTCATAATACCCTCGCTTTGACGGGCCCGGAAAGTTTGAGTGCCGTTGGTGTTTCTGGGGTTAAACATATAGAAGCCGTCATAATACCAGACCAGGTTGCCTGGTATAAACCAGTAGCCCTGCATGTCGAGTATAAGCCCCACTCCACCATCGCCCAGCTGTATGGATTGGTCAACAGGCCGGGTTTGCGGTTCACCATTTGGCCCTACATTATAAAAGGTCCCTAGGGCATTATAATCCCCGGTGGGCAGTTTGATGCCTGCTCCAAATGCCATGTTTCCGGATTTTGATTTTTCCTCACCCAAAATCCAGTACCCGGCCCCGATCCGCATGTCGGCCAGACCTCCACTATAAGTCATGTGACGCTCCGTTCTGCCATGTTCATAGAGGCTGCTTCTTTCATTGTAGGCCAAAGGCAGGCTAACAATTCCATATACCCTGCTGGAAAAGGCATAACTAATGTTGAAATCCAGTCCGTGGGACCAGTTGATGACTTCTGTGTTGTTGGCTACCCGTTCCCTTTCCTGGTGCGTGCCTCTGAAGTGGCGGAAGGATTTGAAGTAACGGTAGTTGGTATTGAAGTTCCATTCCCCTTTTTCGAGTAGGTTGCCCTGACCAATCGCATTGCCTACACCGGAGAATTGACGGATTGCCACACAACCCTGACCATAGGATTCCAGCCCGCACCATAAAAGGGCAGGAATCAATAAAGAGTAAAATTTTAATTTCATTGATTGAAGTAATAAGTGAGTTTGAACCCCTTTCATTTTGAAAGGTTAGAGAAAAATGTTCAAACTTCCGGAGGGGGAGAGGGTACCGAGGAAGCTCGATGAATTAGCATGTTCTCAGCCTCGTGGGGGTAGCCATTTTTGGAGTGAAACAAAACAAAGGTCCTTTCCTGAAAATCAGGAAAGGTGAAGTCTTTATGGAATGAATAGACAAAGTTTTTCAGAGGAGAATTGGGCAGCTGCTCACCTGTGAGGCTGCTCACCCAGTTTTTGACCACCATGTCCAGGGTGTTTTGGGCGGTGTCGGGTGTGTACACCAGCTGTAGGGTGTCATTAGCATATCTTTGCTTGATTGCCCTGAATCTTTTCCCGTCCTTGCTGAATGTCAGGTTGGTTTCAGAAAACTCTTCCTGATCGGTCATGTAGGGAATGGAGATAGGTACTTCCAGTATGAGGGCATTAGGAGCAAAATCATCGCTATAGACCAAATGGCTCCAATTTTCCTCAATATTTTGGGAAAGGGCCAGATAGAAGTAATAATACCCGAACTGGTAAAAAGAGAAAAACAATAAAAGCGCTATGGAAGCTGACTTTCTCATACTAAAAACCTATGTGTTGTGAATTTAGTAAAATTATATGAGTTTATATTGGTTTCGTGAAAAATAAATTACGTTAGATTGGGGGTTTACGTGATGGAATGTAGAATGATGAATGATGAAGTAATTCTCGGTGCACTGATGCCCCATCCGAAGAGCGTAGCTCGGAGGGAGGGAGGCGAGAATAAGAACGGTGGATATCAGAAAAGCCTACAAATTGCTTCACAGAGCGGTATTGTCCTGCGGTGTACTTGGTACCTGGTACGTTGTACTTGGTACCCAATCGAATGTACGAAAATTAGAAGCTCGAAGTAGGTTTCGGGTCAGCCACGGAAGGGAAATGATGAATAATGATTGATGAATGATGAATAATGAAGTAAGTCTCGGTGCACTGATGCCCCATCCGAAGAGCGCAGCTCGGAGGGAGGGTCACGAAAGTAAGAAACGATGAATTACTGAAAAGCCTCCAAATTGCTCCTCAGAGCGGCATGTCCTGCGGTGTACCTGGTACGTGGTGGTTGTACTTGGTACCCATCCGTAAGTACGAAAATTAGAAGTTCGAAGTAGGTTTTGGGGCGGTCACGGGAATGGAATGGTGAATGGTGAATGGTGAATGATGAATGTAGAATGTAGAATGATGAATGATGAATAAATACTCTCGGTACACTGATGTGCAGAACTACAGATATAAAAAAAAGTGAAGGAAATCAATCCTTCACTTCTATGTAGTCCACGTATTCGCCGTCGATTTCGCGGGGCGGGGTGGGTTTCTTTTTTTCTGATTTGGGGATGAAATCCACATTTACATTGCCATCGGCAGGGCGGCTGCGGGGGCGTTCCTGCTGCTGCACATGTTGCATCTGGTCAAAAAACCGCTTTAGCTTGCTCTTCAAAAAGAAGCGGAGCAGGTTGGTGAAGATCCAGGACAATGCGAAGGTGATGATGATGAATTTTAAGATAAATCCCATTTTGTAATTGTTGGTATTTGAAGTCAAAAACGAGGGAGCAGTATAAGACCGCTCCCGTATTAACCTTATCTACTTAAGTACAAGTTCCTCTCGCCGTAAATCTTTAGGAAATAATCATCCATAAGATCGTCGATGAAGTAAATGGCTTCTCCGGTAGACTTCATCTCTGGACCGAGCTCTTTGTTGACATTCGGGAACTTGTGGAAGGAGAATACCGGCTCCTTGATCGCATAGCCGTTTTTATACGGCTTGAAATCGAAATCTGTAACCTTTTTCTCTCCCAACATTACCTTTACGGCATAATTGACGTAAGGTTCTCTGTACGCCTTGCAAATGAAAGGAACCGTTCTGGAAGCTCTTGGGTTGGCTTCTATCACGTAAACCTTATCATTTTTGATGGCAAACTGAATATTGATCAAGCCCTTGGTCTTCAAGGCCAGGGCGATTTTCTCTGTGTAGGTTTCGATCTGTCTCATCACCAGGTCCCCCAAGTTGTAAGGAGGCAATACCGCATAAGAATCACCGGAGTGGATTCCGGCTGGTTCGATATGCTGCATGATACCGATAATATAGACGTTTTCACCGTCACAGATGGCATCTGCTTCCGCCTCTATGGCTCCCTCGAGGAAGTGATCTAGTAGGATTTCGTTGTTTGGAATATCCCGAAGTACGTTTACCACGTGCTCTTCGAGTTCTTTTTCGTTGATCACGATCTTCATTCCCTGGCCGCCCAATACATAAGAAGGTCTTACCAGTAGCGGGAAACCGATAGTTTTGCAAAGCTCAAGGGCCTCGTCTGTATTGTGGATAGTGCCAAATTCAGGGTAAGGCACATCGTTTTCTTTCAAAAGTGTAGAGAAGTGGCCTCTATCCTCAGCCAAATCCAAGGCTTCAAAGCTGGTACCAATGATTTTGATGCCGTATTTGTCAAGCTTCTCGGCAATCTTCAAGGCGGTCTGTCCACCCAGCTGCACGATTACGCCCTCAGGCTTTTCGTGGAGGATGATTTCATAGATGTGCTCCCAGAATACAGGCTCGAAATAAAGCTTGTCGGAAATGTCAAAATCCGTAGAAACCGTCTCCGGGTTACAGTTGATCATGATGGTCTCGTAGCCACACTCTTTGGCAGCAAGTACCCCATGCACACAGCTGTAGTCAAATTCGATTCCTTGGCCTACCCTGTTTGGTCCAGAACCAAGGACTACTATTTTCTTCTTATCTGTGGCAATACTTTCGTTTTCCTCACCGAATGAAGAGTAGTAGTAAGGAGTTTGGGCTTCAAATTCAGCGGCACAGGTATCCACTAATTTGTAGTCTCTCATGATGCCCATTTCCTTGTAGCGCTTGTCAAAGACCTCGCTTTCAAGACATCCCATCAAGTGAGCTAGCTGCCTGTCTGCGTAGCCTTTCTTTTTGGCTGTAAGCATAAGCTCCTTGGAGATGGTGTCCAGTTTGAACTTACTGATTTCTGCTTCCAGATGGATCAGTTCTTCAATCTGCTTGAGGAACCACTTGTCGATTTTGGTAAGTTCATATATGGTTTTGAAGGAAACGCCTAGTTTGAAGGCATCATATACGTGGAAAAGTCTGTCCCAGCTTGGATTGGCCAAGCTGTAAAGCAGGGCATCCTGGTCTCTAAGCTCTTTTCCGTCGGCGCCAAGGCCGTTTCTTTTGATCTCCAATGACTGGCAGGCTTTCTGAAGGGCTTCTTGGAAGTTTCTTCCGATACCCATCACTTCACCCACCGCTTTCATGGATAGACCAAGTTTCCTGTCAGAGCCCTTGAACTTATCAAAGTTCCATCTTGGGATCTTCACAATCACATAGTCAATCGCCGGCTCAAAGAAAGCCGAAGTAGTGCCTGTGATGGAGTTTTGTATTTCGTCAAGGTTGTAACCCACCGCTAGCTTGGCAGCTACTTTGGCTATTGGATAACCGGTAGCTTTGGATGCCAGGGCTGAAGAGCGGGATACCCTTGGGTTTATTTCAATTCCGATAATTTGCTTGTTGTCAGGGCTTACAGAAAACTGTACGTTACATCCCCCGGCAAAATTACCGATTCCATTCATCATACGGATGGCCTGATTTCTCAGTTCCTGATACACGGTGTCGGGAAGCGTCATCGCCGGTGCCACTGTGATGGAGTCACCTGTGTGCACGCCCATAGGGTCAAAGTTTTCAATTGAACAGATCACCACCATATTACCGATGCTGTCTCTCAGTACTTCCAGTTCGTATTCCTTCCAGCCCAAGATACTTTGCTCGATAAGTACTTCGTGGGTAGGAGAGGCGGTAAGGCCTGCTGTCAGTGCTTTTTCAAAGTCTTCAGCTTTTTCCACAAATCCGCCTCCGGTACCCCCGAGGGTGTAGGAAGGACGTATTACAAGCGGGAAACCGATTTCTTGGGCGATTTCGTGTCCCTGAAGATAGGATGTGGCTGTTCTACCCATGCAGACACCCACGCCAAGTTCTTCCAAGAGGGCTTTGAATTTCTCCCTGTTTTCTGCTGTGTCTATGGCATCAATGTCCACCCCGATCATCCTGGTATTGAATTTCTTCCAGATTCCGGCCTTATCGCAGTCGATGGCCAGATTCAGAGCTGTCTGTCCACCCATGGTAGGAAGTACGCAGTCGATATCCGGATGCTCGGTTAGAATTTTGACGATGGATTTTTTCTCCAAAGGCAATAGGTAAATGTTGTCCGCAGTCACTGGGTCAGTCATGATCGTGGCCGGGTTTGAGTTGATAAGGGTAACTTTGATACCCTCTTCCCTCAAAGACCTGGCAGCCTGTGAACCGGCGTAATCAAATTCACAAGCTTGGCCGATAACGATGGGACCTGAACCGATAATGAGGACGTGTTTGATGCTACTATCTTTAGGCATGCTGTTGAGAGGTTTTTAGTCTGTTAAGAACTTTTGGCTAAATTGGTGCAAAATTAAACAAATAATCGAGAGATGCACGGTTGTGCTTGATAATTGGCGAATTGACTGTGTGAATTAAACAATATTAACGTTGGTTTACCGCCATTTAAAGGACTTCCCGTCTTTGGCCCTCATGGTACACAAAATTCCGTCCAAATGGTCATATTCATGCTGGATTAATTCAGATATGTCATCTTGAACTTTCCAGATTTTCTTTTCCCAGTTATGGTCCAAATAATGCAGGGTGAGCGAGCGGTGTCGATCTACCTTTACCAGTAGGTTTGGAAAACTCATGCAGTCATCCCACATTTCAAACTTTTCTTCACTCAAATTCTTCAGTTCCGGGTTGATGATCACGTAGGGCTTGTCCAGGTTGAGGTAAAACAGGCGCTTCATTATTCCCAGTTGGGGAGCGGCGATTCCTCTCCCAAAACCGTAATTGAGTCGGATATCCTCCATGGCCTCATGCAAGTCCTTGACCCAATCAGCCACAAAAGGAAGTTCCTCTTTAGTGATGGGTTCACAAGTTTCATATAGTCTGGGATCTCCAAGTTTTAGTATGTCATCTATGGTTTTCATTTAAATCTATTGGATTATTCGGATTTGTGCTGGGAGCCTGTTTTAGAAAGACGGAAGACGGAAGACCGAAGACGGGAGACCGAAGACCGAAGACGGGAGACCGAAGAAAGCGACATCTTAGCATCTGGGCAGGATTCTAGCAGGAAACACCGCTGGTTTTAGCCCAGCGGTGCCCTACAGGTTAATTTTGGTGCTCATCCCGCAACAGGTCGTTGACTGTTTTTACGGGGTTGAAAGTGATGATGGGTACTTCGACAAATATCGTGTTCCAATCGGCCATGGATCCGTTCCACAAGCCTGGGAGTTCCAGTGCCTTTAAATCTTTGCCGTTTTTGGATTTGCCGGTGATAAAGCCTGTTTTCATATCGCGGTACTTCAACAGGTCGAATTTATTGCCCTTGAAGTCCTTGGTGCCGCATACTACATCCACAGGATTGAAATGTGTGGCGGAGTTGTATATTTCCTTCATCTCGGGGTTGTCCAGGTCAATCTGGGCGTTTTCGGCAATCTGCAGGGAGAGGGAGCCGTCCTCTTCCTGAACCCAGAAAGGTCCACCGCCGGGTTCCCCGACATTCCTGACCATTCCACAAACCCTGATGGGGCGGTTCAGCTTGGATTTAAGGAATTCCTGCTTTTGGGCTAATGGCCATTCCTTGTATTCTTCGGGTAGTTTGCCGGCAAGCTCCACTTCAAATACTTCCTCCGCTATCAAATTGTCATGTTCGATATTTTCCAAAGCATGGAACACTTTGTCCTGTACTTTCAGCAGGAGCGCTCCAAGAGCTTTTTTGTAGGCTTGGGTAGTATCCTTTAATCTATCAGGCACCACATTGTCCACATTTTTGATAAAAATAAGGTCGGCATCTATCTCATTCAGATTTTCCAAAAGGGCACCATGTCCTGCAGGCCTAAAAAGGATGCTGCCGTCTTCTTCTATAAAAGGTGTGTTATCAGGGTTTACCGCAATGGTGTCGGTGGACTGCTTTTGCTGAGAAAAGCTAACTTCAAAAGTAACCCCGTGCTCATTTTCCAGTGCGGGTTTTAGTTCAGCGATTTCCTCCTTGAATTTTTCTTCATGTTCAGGACTTACGGTAAAGTGAATGTTTACTTTATCCCCTTTGCCTTTGGCATAAAGTACTCCTTCCACAAAGTGCTCAAAAGTCGGGGTGCGGTCATGGTCGCTGTAATGGTGAAATTTAAGCAGGGCTTTGGGCAAGCTGCCATAACCTAGGCCTTTTTCTTCCAGCAGATAGCTGATCATTAAGGTGTAGTCTTTGTCCTCAAGAGCTTTTTTGATCGAGCTTCCATCCCTTTCCATCACCTGATTAAGGTCATGGTAGAAGGCGAAGTTTTCAATATTATCGATAAATTTCTTGGCGAAAGCATTGTTATCGAGCTGCCCATCGCTATCAAGAAAGGCGAATAGATCTTTAAACATTCTCGAAGCTGCACCGGAAGCAGGTACAAATTTTAAGATATCCTTGTTTTGGACCAATTGGTCAAATTGCTTTCCGAGCTTCTTGATTTCCTCTTCACTGAATTTCCGGATGCCGTTTCCGACTTTGGCAGCCTCCACAATTGGCAGGTAGGGGAAGCCGGATTTGAAGTTTTCGATTTGCTCTTGGGCTTTATCGGGCGACATGCCCTGGGCAAGAATCTGTTGCTGAAGTGTGTGGTCCATAAAATAATAGGATTCAATTCAAGGTTAAAAGTTAATCTATAAATATAGAGGATTGCAGGCAGAAACAGAAGGATGAACTGCCCCAATTTGGCAATGCCATGCCTAATTAACCAAAAATAGTGCTAGAGGTTAGTGGGGAAAGTCTGATTTTTAGGTTAATTTTTGTTGGAAAGATTGCTGTAGGGCTCCTGGATTTTCAGCTTACCCATAAAGTAATCTAGGGGTGGGTCAGCTCCCTGAAATAGGGGAGATTCATTGTAAAAAATGATCTCGTTAAAAGTTAGATGTTTCACCCCATACTGCAGGCCCGAGGGTAGTTCTTGGGTGAAGTTGGTCATTTCCCCCATCTCGTTAATCCTGAAAATGTTGACTATTTGTGAATCTTCCTTCCTTATGTTGTCCTTATGACCAAAGTAAAGGTCATCACCAATTAAGAAGGTAAATGTCTCCCGGCGGTAATTGTGTTCATTCAACCTGTATCTGGTGGTATAATCAAATGCGACAACTTTATCCCAAACCTTTTCGCCTTTACTGTCAAGGCGGAGGAAGTGTGCCATCTGCTTTTTATAAATGTTTTCATGGCGGCTTACCGGCTTTCCTGGAATGGATGCCACGAGGATGTCCCCATCATTTTCTGCCAGGATTTCGACTTGGTTAAAGCCCTTTTTTCTTTCGTAGTTTAGCTGCTTTCGCTGTTTGCGGTCCAAACCATTGTTTCTTTCTGCCAGACTTTGTGGTTCAATGATTGAAAACGCTTGCCTATTGTCATTGTCCATAACCCAATGGAAAAAGGCGTGGTAGCGCTTGAGTTTTTTCTCCCCCGTGGTACCGATCACCCTGGGGTTGTTATTGGAGTCAATTACCAAAGAAGCGGTAACTATATCCTTGTTTCTGAAATCTGTGTCCAGCCTCATTTGGCCTGCAAATTTCCCGTCGGGCAAATATTGCTGCCATTCTAGGATTTGGTGGTTCCCTTTTGGGGAAGTCAGCAGGCTGATGGAGTTGTCGGCATCACTGATGTGCCAAATCTTTTTCTCCGGGAGGAAAATGGTATTCCGGAATGGATTGGAGGGGTCAAAACCATATACTTGAATAATTGGATCTTTTTGTTGGCCGATAATGGCAAAGCTTTCCTCAAACACCAAGAAGTCTGTCGGTTTGTGAACTTGTGAAGCTCCAATAAAATGGGCATGGAGATTCCTGTCTTGAATGGAGTACTCCAGCAATTCTTTCTTATAGTGGTGGTTGGAAAGCCAGCTCAGTAGGATGTAAACCTTCCCGTTTTTGACTTTTATTATATAATCATTGATTCCTGGAGTGGTGTTGTAATGGGATTCATGGACTTTTTCCAAGTTTTCATCCAATAAATGCAGCACCACTTCGCCGGTTCCGCGGTGAAGGATCAGATTCAGCACGCCATCCTCCGCGGGCACTGCCTCAAAATTGGTCAGATAATCCAAAGGGTCAAGTGGTGTGTTTTTTTGCGCCCAAGTGGAAGTCGTGAGAAAGAATATGAAAAGGATGAGGGTAGTGTATGTCGCTCTCATATCTAAAAATTTTATACATAATAGGAAATTACTCACTAAAAATCAAGTAGTAGTGGGAGACTTTAACCGCAAAGTGCATAGAAGCGCAAATGGGTCACAAAGGCCCCGAAGTTAAAAACAAGTTGCACAAAGTTTTGCTTTAGGTAGCTATTTGAGACAGCTGAGCGCAGTCGAAGCTGTTCTTTCCATAATCGAATCCCCGGTCCCCGAGCGGAGCCGAGGGGAGTGAGAAATTAGAGAAAAGAAATGGGTCACAACGGTCACAAAGTTCAAAAGAAGTCACACAAAGGCCTCTTCATGGACATTAAACCTCGTCACTTCGAATTAACGAAGCGGAATGGAAAGGTCTTGAATGTGGACTCCTTTGCAGAAGAAAGGGGACACAAAAGAGAGAATATTGAGAATAGATTCGGCGTTTAGGAGTGTATTTCCCGATCATCGCTGCGCGGATCGGGAGGTTTAGGGGTTTAGAAAAGCGCGAAGCGACGCGGGATTAGAGTGCAATAGATCACAAAGGCCCTGAAGTTTAAAAGAAGTCGCACAATGTTTGAAATTACCTAAGAAGCCGTATAGAAATTTCCGTACCTCCCGGTTTCTTGTATATCCTTTGCGCTTCTTCAAAATCTTTTTGCGGTTTAATTAATGCTTCATCTCAAATTTTGTAAAAATTTTAATTATTAAAGTTTTAATTTTCAGATGGTTAGTGGTGAGAGTTTGGAAGGGAGGTTTGAAATACTCAACCTTTATATTTAGTGTACGTTTGGTGAAGAGTAACAAAATCAAGTAATTATGAAGATAATATATGCTATTGCAGTATTGATGTGTTTTGGTTTTACTTTTGATGCACATGCACAAACTGACGAGAAAGAAGACCCAGGATTTGATTATGGTCAGTTTAAAAATGAGTTTTCAGTTGATCTCATTCCAATTATTAACGGTGACCTCCCAGCCCGATTTTTTTATCGTAGAAATTATACAACTCCCAATGGTAGGATGATGGGGTTCCGTGTAGGGTTAGGGGGTTCGTTAACATCTACGCCAGCAGATGTTGTTTATGAATCTGCTAATTTTGAACGCCAGCGAGTTATCAATTACCAAATGCTTATAGGGCTTGAAATGCAGAAATCCATCAGTCCTAAATTTATTGGTTATCAAGGTTTAGACTTTGTTCTTGGAGAGACCATTAATCGATTTGATCAAAATGCAAATCCCGGCCAGTTACATCACTTTCAGCAAAGCAATTTTTCAATTGGAGGGACTTATTTCTGGGGTGCCAAATATCATATTTTACCGAGACTCTCTGTTTTTGCTGAAATGGGACTGCTTTTAGAAAGCAATACACTAGCTAATTCCACTTCTAGAAATTTTGACATGAGGGAAAGGGAGTCCACCCAGTCTGGGATTCAGCTGAGATTTCTTCCCATCCGAAATATCAGCATAGCTTACCATTTCTAATCTAAAACCAAAAAAGCAGCGTCCAGGACGCTGCTTTTCTTCTTAAGGTATGATTTTTCGGTCTTCGGTTTTCCGTCCCGCGTCTTTTTCCATTTAAATATGCAAAGCTCTGTTCTCCGTCGCAGCCAGACAAGCTTCTTTGAAAGCCTCTGTATACGTAGGGTGGGCATGAGACATTCTGGCGATGTCTTCGGCTGAGGCACGGTATTCCATTGCCACCACGGCTTCGGCGATCATATCGGCCGTTCTTGGTCCGATCATGTGTACACCTAGGATTTCATCCGTTTCGGCATCCGCCAACACCTTCACCAATCCGTCGGTATCCATGGATGCCCTGGCTCTTCCTGAGGCCATGAATGGGAATTTGCCGGTTTTATACTTGATGCCTTTTTCCTTAAGCTGCTCCTCTGTGAAGCCCACTGCGGCCACTTCCGGCCATGTGTAAACCACTCCTGGAATCAGGTTGTAATTGATATGCGGCTTCTGGCCTGCCAGTTGCTCCACTACCAAAACGCCTTCTTCTTCGGCTTTGTGCGCCAGCATGGCACCCTTCACCACGTCCCCGATGGCGTAGATGTTGTCCACATTGGTTTTCAAATGCTCATCTACTTCCACTTGGCCTCTGTCGTTCAGTTTCACACCAGCTGCCTCGGCATTGAGTCCGTCGGTATAAGGTCTTCTGCCGATAGAAACCAGGACATAGTCGCCCTTCAGCTCAACGGTTTCGCCTTTGCTGTTTTCGGCCTTTACCATCACTTCATTTCCGGTGTTTTCCACAGCGGTAACCTTGTGCTTGAGGAAGAAGTCAAAGCCAAGCTTCTTTAGTGACTTTTGAAGTTCCTTGCCCATGGTTTTATCCATAGTAGGGATAAGGGAGTCCATGTATTCTACCACGGAAACCTTCGAGCCGATTCTTGCATATACAGAACCCAGTTCCAATCCAATCACCCCACCGCCGATCACGATCAGGTTTTTAGGAATTTCCTTCAATTTCAAAGCCTCCGTGGAGGTGATGATCCTTTCCTTGTCGATATTGATAAAGGGCAGGGAAGATGGCTTGGAGCCCGTGGCAATGATGATGTTTTTGCCTTTGATTTCCTCGGCTTTTCCGTCCTCTTTGCTCACCTTCACGGTGTTTTTGTCCACAAAAGAACCCAATCCATGGTGTACATCGATTTTGTTCTTTTTCATCAAATACTGGATGCCGTCTACGTTTTGCTTCACCACCTCGTTTTTCCTGCCGATCATCTGGCCGAAGTTCACCTTAAGGTCCTTCAGGTCGATGCCGTGCGTTTCGAAGGTGTGGGCTGCATTGTGGTAATGCTCTGAGGAGTCCAACAATGCTTTGGAAGGGATACAGCCTACATTTAAGCAGGTGCCTCCAAGTGTTGCATATTTTTCTACGATGGCCGTCTTCATCCCAAGCTGCGCCGCCCTAATGGCCGCTACATACCCGCCTGGTCCTGAGCCGATAACGATTACGTCGTACATGTTTTGTCTGTTACACCGCCTACTTGGTACTAAGTACTAAGTACTATGTACTAGGTAGAGGTAGGTTTGTAATTATTCAAACTGTTTTTAAGTTTGACAAGCATATTCTGAATATGCTTAAGTTCAGTTTCAATCTGATTAAACTTATCATCCCCAATAAACTTCAACCTGTTAGAAATTATCAATTGTGTGTCTAACTCAAAAGAGGAGGCTAGAGCCACGCTCAGAAAGTGGTCGAAATCTCTTTTCGTATTTCTTCCTGCTCCTTCTGCGATGTTTGAGGGAATTGAAACTGCGGCCCGGTTTATTTGACTTATTAAGCCATATTTTTCCTCTTTTGGAAGTTTTTCCGTAGCCTGGTAAACCATTATAGCAAGGTCAATTGCTTTCTGCCAAACTTGTAAATTACTGTATCGGTGCATATGTGAAAAAATGAAATACAATATAAGAATTTCCTTCCTGATTTTCACCTATACAACCGAAAACCCTACTTAGTACTTAGTACATAGTACATAGTACCCATAAAAAATACCAAGCAGGGCCGTGAAATCATTTATACCCCAAACAGAAGCCTAGTCGGATCCTCAAGTAGCTCTTTTACTCTCACCAGGAAGCTGACGGATTCGCGGCCGTCGATGATGCGGTGATCGTAGGAGAGGGCCAGGTACATCATTGGGAGGATTTTTACCTCACCGTTGACGGCCATTGGGCGCTCCACGATGTTGTGCATGCCTAGGATCGCTGATTGTGGGGCGTTGATGATTGGGGTGGACATCATGGACCCGAAGATACCTCCGTTGGTCAAAGTGAACGTACCGCCGGTCATCTCGTCAATTGACAACTTGTTGTCTCTCGCCTTGGTAGCCAATCTTACCACTTCTTTTTCCACCTCGTCAAAGGAAAGCTTCTCGGCATTTCTGATCACCGGTACCACCAAGCCTTTTGGAGCGGAAACGGCAATAGAAATGTCACAGAAATCATTGTAAACAATCTCGTTACCGTCAATCTGAGCGTTCACTGCTGGCCATTCCTGAAGGGCCACGCATACCGCTTTGGTGAAGAAGGACATGAAACCGAGGTTTACGCCATGCTTCTCCTTGAATTTATCTTTATACTGCTTACGGATATCCATGATAGGCTTCATGTTCACCTCATTGAAGGTGGTTAACATGGCCGTTTCATTCTTCACCGAAACCAGTCTTCTCGAGATGGTCCTTCTTAGGGAAGTCATCTTCTCACGACGGCTGTTTCTGTCTCCGCTTACTTTTGGTGCTTCGGCATCCGCAGTTTTTGCAGCCGGCTTGCTTTCTTGCTTCGCCGCTGGCTTAGCTGCTTTTTGTGCTTTTTCAGCATCTTCTTTGGTTACTCGGCCGTCTTTGCCGGTGCCGTTTACATCCTTTGGATCAATTCCTTTTTCTGCCAAAATCTTGGCAGCAGCAGGGGAGGCATGTCCGGTGGCGTAAGTTTCGTTGGCAGAAGCGGAAGCGCTTGCTGAAGCACTTTCTTTAGCTGCTGGAGCTGGCTCTCCCTGTGGAGCACCACCCTCGGTCACCTCGATCTTGCATATCAAGCCGCCGATTTCCAAGGTGTCGCCTTCTTGTGCTACGTGGCGAAGGATACCGTTAGCCTCGGCTGGGAGTTCAAAAGTAGCCTTGTCAGAATCCACCTCAGCGATGATTTCATCCAATTCTACATAATCACCGTCGTTTTTCAGCCAAGTGGCCAAGGTAACTTCAGTGATGGATTCACCTACGGTTGGTACTACCATTTCCTTTACCTCGCCAGTGGCGCCACCAGTGCTTGAGGAAGATTCTTCTTTAGGACTGTCAGCAGCTTTCTCAGCTGGAGCAGAATCGCCGGAGGCATTGGTGTCGATGGTGCAGATCACATCACCGATTTCCAAGGTGTCGCCTTCTTTGGCGTTGGTTTTCAAAATACCCGCTGCCTCGGCAGTCAGCTCAAAAGTAGCTTTGTCTGACTCCAGCTCGCAGATCACTTCGTCCATTTCTACATGGTCGCCGTCATTTTTAAACCATTGTCCAATGGTCACTTCGCTAATAGATTCCCCTACGGCAGGGACTTTTATTTCTAAGCTCATAATTTTCTTTTTACCCCCAGGCCAAGGCCTAAGGTTAATTTTACATTGGTTAAATTGTGAAATTAACCCCTTGTCCCGCCGAGGCGGGATTGGAGGTGTTTATTGTAATTTTAAGGCTTTGTTTAAAATTGCTTCTTGCTCCTGGTGGTGTACTTTGTTGTAACCGGTGGCAGGGGAGGCGCTGGCTTTTCTTGAGATCACATCCATAGGGAAGTCTCTGTAAAGGGCACGCATCATGTAGGTCCAGTAGCCCATGTTCTCCGGCTCTTCCTGTACCCAAACCACTTCTACATCATTGTATTGCTTGACGGCCTCCAAGATTTGGTTTTTAGGAAGCGGGTGAAGCTGCTCTACCCTTACGATAGCCACATCTTTCACTTTTTCCTTTTCTCTCTGCTCGATTAGGTCATAGTAGATTTTACCTGAGCAAAGTAATACGCGCTTCACATCCTTGGCTTTTACGCCAGTATCCTGAATTACCTCTCTGAATCTTCCCTGCGTGAATTCCTCGATAGGAGAAACCACTTTCGGGTGTCTGAGAAGTGATTTTGGGGACATCACGATACAAGGTTTTCTGAATTCCCAGGCCAGCTGTCTTCTTAGCATGTGGAAGAAGTTGGAAGGCTCGGTGATGTTGCAGACCACCATGTTGTATTCTGCTGAAAGTTGTAGGAATCTCTCCGGTCTGGCATTGGAGTGCTCAGGTCCCTGGCCTTCGTAGCCGTGTGGAAGTAGCATCACCAAACCGTTCATTTTCTGCCATTTTGATTCCCCAGAGGAAATAAACTGGTCGATCATGGTCTGGGCGCCGTTGGCGAAATCACCAAACTGGGCTTCCCATATGGCCAAAGCGTTAGGGTTTGCCATGGCGTAACCGTATTCAAAACCAAGCACCGCATATTCGGAAAGCAGGGAATTGTAGATATGGAACTGTCCCTTGCTGTCCTTCATTTCCTTCAGGGAATTGTGGGCCACATTGGTGTTGGCATCATGAAGCACGGCATGTCTGTGGGAGAAAGTACCTCTTCTCACATCCTGCCCGGTCAATCTTACCGTTTTTCCCTCCAAAAGAAGAGAGCCATAAGCCAAAAGTTCCGCTCCGGCCCAGTTGAGGGTCTTGGAGTTGAAGAACATTTCTTTACGCTGTTTCATCTGCGCCTCGATCTGCTTAATCGGCTTGAAGCCTTTAGGCAGGGTAGTCAAGGCTTCGGCTACCTTGTCGATAGCTTCTTGGGAAACGTATGTCTCTGGAGATTGCTCAAAGTCTTCCGGCTTTGATCTTCTCAGGGATTGCCACTCCTGCTCAAATTGGGTGAACTTATAAGGTAATGGTTGCTCCTTCACCATGTTCAGCCTGTCCTGAAGCAACTGACGGAATTCTTTGTCCATCTGCTTGGCAAGCTTGGCATCAATGTCACCTCTTTCAAGCAATCTCTTGTTATAGATTTCTCTTGGGTTAGGGTGCTTGGAGATAATGTTGTATAAAGATGGCTGTGTGAATTTAGGTTCATCAGACTCATTGTGGCCATGTCTTCTGTAGCAGACCATGTCAATAAAGATGTCTTTATTGAACTTCTGTCTGAATTCCGCAGCCAGGTTAGCCGCGAATACCACCGCTTCAGCGTCGTCGCCGTTTACGTGGATCACAGGCGCATCAATGATTTTGGCTACGTCCGTACAGTAGATGGATGAACGTGCATCGTCAAAGTCAGTCGTGAAACCTACCTGGTTGTTGATGACAAAGTGGATGGTGCCTCCGGTGTTGTAGCCTTTCAGTCCGGCCATCTGAGTCACCTCATAGACGATACCCTGTCCGGCTACCGCGGCATCCCCGTGGATGAGGATTGGCAGGGCCTTCTTGGTGTCATGCTGGTGTTCGGAGTCAATTTTTGCCCTGATGAAACCTTCTACCACCGGGTTAACCGCCTCAAGGTGGGATGGGTTAGGGGCAAGTTTAAGGTTGACCTTATTGTTGTCAGGGGTGTGGATATCACTGGAGTAACCCATGTGGTATTTCACGTCACCGTCACCCATGGTGAGGTCCGGCTTGGCAGTTCCCTCAAATTCAGAGAATATCTGCTCATAGGTTTTGCCCATGATGTTGGCCAACACGTTCAGACGGCCACGGTGGGCCATTCCGATCATCACTTCTTTCACGCCAAGACTGGCGCCTTTGTTGATGACCGCATCAAGGAAGGGGATGGTGCTTTCGCCGCCTTCCAGTGAAAAGCGTTTCTGTCCGAGGTATTTGGTATGAAGGAAGTTTTCGAATACTACCGCTTCGTTGAGTTTCGAAAGGATTCTTTTTTTGTCCTCTGCAGGTGGGTTGAAGGCCAAGGCCTCTTTTTCAATCTTGGTCTTGAGCCAGTCGAGCATCTCCGGATCGCGGATGTATAGGTACTCGAAGCCCATCGAGCCTTGGTATATCTTTTTGAGGGCGGCCAGAATATCGCTAAGTTTGGCCTTGCCAATGCCGATTTCATCGCCAGCCTGGAATTCGGTGTTTAGGTCCGCATCGCTCAAGCCCAAATCTTCCAGGTCAATGAGTGCCTTGCGGTCCACTCTTTCCCTTACCGGGTTTGTCTTGGAGCGCAGGTGTGCTCTGGAGCGGTGGGCGTGGATCAAGGCCCTAACCTTGATTTCTTTTGGAAGTTGCTCCATGTCCATGATGGTGCCTCTGGTGGCAAGACTTCCATTTTCGGCCTTAGGGGAGGCTGCCTGGGTTTGCGCCCCTCCATCTTCGTCTTCACCGTATTTGGTGATGGCAAAGTCGAAGCCGTCAAAGAAGGTTTTCCAGCTTGGATCTATGGATTCAGGATCTTTCTTGTATTCGTCATATAGCTCATCGATGTAAGCTACATGGGCGTTTGCAATATATGAGAATTTGTCCATGGTAAGGTTTTTTCTTATAGGACAAATATATAGAGTTACGGATTGTTTTAAAAATTGTATATTCGTGTAAACGAATTAAGCTGATAATCAAGTATGTTGATTTTTGTTTTCCGTAATAAATTTGGTTTTTGCTTTGCTTTCCTGATTTTTTGAAATGTTAAGCCAATATTAAGACAGGACTTTTGGTAAGGATAGTTAAGTGGGGCCTTAAAAGACTTTAAAATATTTCAATTATAAAAAACCCCGTGAGTATCATTCACTTGAGTAAGTATATTTCATCGGGTCAGGAAATTGGAATTTAAATCCTTGGACGAGCAGTTTTTCAGAAGAAATTATCCTTTGCTGATAATTTTGTGAAAAACTAATCGGCGGAGGAAAACCCATGTTCTGAGCATTGTGAAGGTAAATTTCTTTGCGCAATGGATGCTGTGGACTGACTGCATTGAAGATATTATTCCATTTGTTTTCAGTAATTATCCAGTCGATAATACCTATCACATCCTGCTGGTGAATATAATTGACAGGGATGTTGCCATCCACGTTTTCCTTGCCGGAGAAGTATTTCCCGGGGACGCGCTTTCCCCCCATCAAACCACCGCAGCGCAAAATGGTCAGATCGTAACCGGCATCTTTTGCCAACAGGTTTTCGGCCTTCAACAATGCTCGATTGCCCGTGTTGTGTTCAGTTATCCCAAAGCTTTCCTCATAGATGCCTTCGCTAGAGGGGTAAATGGATGATGAACTGATGTATATGATTTTTTTGACACCATGCTGTTCAGCTAATGCTTTGAGATATTTGGCTTGCTCTGGGTGAAAGGTGTCCGGTTTGCTTCTGGTGCCAGGGGGGATGTTGATAATCAAAACATCTGTCTGAAAAAGATTTCCAAACTTCTGCCCTGTAGGGTGGGGGGTCAGGTTGAATAGAAAAGGCTCCAGTTTCTCCCCTTTCAGCTTTTCCAGTTTTTCCATCGAGGTAGTACTGCCTTTTACTTCAAAGCCTTTTTGTTCCATATGCCGTGCCAGCGGCAACCCAAGCCATCCCAGGCCAATAACAGAGATAATCATATTTTTAGTCGTTGTACTATATTAAACTACAAGTGTCAATTTTGTTTTCTCCATAAAAGTGCAAGCCCATAGTTTACTCCGTGAGGAAGCTTTTACAAAAAAAGCCTCCCCATCAGGAAGGCTTCAATATCATCTCTCTCTTTTCGGCATGGTGCCTAAGATATAGTCCCATAAAGGTGAAGATACCCCAAAGGCCACGTCAGGATCTTTATAATGGTGAATGGCATGGTTGACCCATAGGATTTTAAGGAAATTCTTTGGTGGCTGATAGGCATGCACGATATAATGGACGCCTAGGTAAAGCGCATAACCTGACAGGAAACCCGGTAAGAAATAAAGCGCATAATCATTCATCAGCAAGGTAAAAACCACATAGAATACAAATGCATAAAAAGCACTAATAAAAGGCGGCATTGCCAACCTGTCCTTATCCTTGGGATAGTCATGGTGGACCCCGTGAACGGAATACTGAAGTTTGTCTTTTACCTTGTTGTCAGGTTCCATATGAAAGAAATACCTATGCATGATATATTCCACCAAGGTAAATGCCAATAAGCCCACAAGGGTAATCGCTAAGCCCACGCTCAATGGGATATCGGTGATGGTAACGGCGTAATAAAAAGACACCGTCCCAATTCCTAAAAACATGGCGATCGGGATACTAATGTGAGTCCTGGACATTTTTTCCAAGACCGGATTTTCAAACATCCTCGCCGATCCGCTGTTGTCCGGTCTGTCTAGTCTTCCAATCTTTTTCATAAAAAAACGTTGTTGATTTCGGTTTATCTACAGATAATATTATGCCAAACAGTGGTAAATTTTAATGCAAATCTACTCCAGGTTAATTTAAAATGGAATCTTATTTTGTAAAATTTAATTTTATGACAAAAATCAGGTTTTTATTTGGCGGTTTCTAGTGAACTTTCAATTGTCTTCTTATAAAAGGACTCATAAAGGGGCAAAATGTTTGACACGTCGAATTCTTTCGCGCGAGCAAGGGCTCTAGCTTTAAACCCGGGCAGGTTTTCGGAAGAAAGAATTTCCAAGGCACGCTCTGCCATGGTATTGATATCCCCGACATTACAATTGAAACCGGTTTCGCCATCAATGTTCAATTCCGGGATCCCTCCTGCATTTGAGGAGAGCACTGGCACTTCGCAGGCCATGGCTTCCAGGGCGGCCAGACCAAAACTTTCTTTTTCCGAAGGAATCATGAAAAGGTCGGCTACCGAAAGTACTTCTTCCACCGCTTCGAGTTTGCCCAGAAACCTTACATCATCGCAGGTGCCCAGTTCACGGCAAAGCCTCTCCATTCTGTCCCTTTCCGGTCCATCGCCCACCAGCAAAAGTTTGACGGGCATAATTTTTCGCAGCTTGTCAAAAACATAGATCACATCTTCCACCCGTTTTACTTTCCGGAAGTTGGAGGTGTGTACGATAAGTTTTTCCCCATTGGGGCAAATGGCGGTTTTAAAATGTTCCTTCTTCTGTTTTTTAAACCTTTCCAAGTCGATGAAATTGGGGATAACCTCAATCTCTTTTTTGATGTCGAAATGGTCGTAGGTAGCTTTTCTTAAGTCTTCCGAAACGGCCGTCACACCATCAGATTGGTTGATGCTGAAGGTTACGACTGGTTCATAGGAGGGATCCTTGCCTACCAGGGTGATGTCGGTACCGTGTAGGGTGGTGACCACGGGGATGTGAATGCCTTGGGCTTTGAGGATCTGTTTGGCCATATAGGCTGCAGAGGCATGCGGAATGGCGTAGTGCACATGCAGCAAGTCCAATTTCTCATATTTGACTACATTGACCATTTTACTGGCCAGGGCCAATTCATAAGGGGCATGTTCAAAAAGGGGATAACTCTTGATGTCTACCTCGTGGTAAAAGAGGTTTGCACTGAAAAAATCCAACCTGGTGGGCTGTCTGTAGGTAATAAAGTGGATCTCGTGGCCTTCTTTAGCCAGGGCTTTGCCAAGTTCTGTGGCCACCACTCCGCTACCACCGAAGGTAGGGTAACAGACAATTCCGATTCTCATATATAAGGAGTTATATGATCGTGGCGGTCCAGAAAATGCCGGACCGCCATGATCAGGTATTTACAAAGCTTTATATCAATACCCCTTTAACACGAATCTTAATTGTTTTTGTTCGCCTGTGCGTAATTATTTAGGGATTCGTATCGAAGTGATTTATATATGATGTCATGTATTTCAGTCCTATAACCTTCTTTCAATAGGGTATTATTACTTGCGTCAGGGTAAACTCTATTGGAAAGGAAGACGTAAATCAGCTGGTTGTCAGGGTCTGCCCATACGGCCGTGCCCGTAAATCCGGTGTGGCCAAATGTGCTTTTTGGGGCCAGTTTTCCGGTGGAGCCGTTTTTGCCTTTTTCAACCTCTGGCTTATCCCAGCCCCAGCCTCTTCGGCTCTGTTCTGATTGCCTTCTGGTAAATTCATGCACCGTTTTTTCATCCAGCAGGTGTACATCCCCGTACTTACCTCCCTGCAGCAGCATCTGCATCATCACTGCCAAGTCGTTGGCCGTTCCAAATAGGCCTGCGTGGCCTGCTACACCCCCGTACATGGCGGCCCCCTGGTCGTGGACAAACCCGCGGACAAGGTTTTTTCTGAAAGACCTGTCCTCTTCAGTAGGGGCGATCATGTCCAGATCCAGTTTGCGGTGAGGCAAATAAGTGAGAGTGTAAAGTCCCAAAGGCTCATAGAAGTTATGCTCCATGAAGTCGTTCAAAGGCTGATTGAGCAATCTTTCCGTCACCCTTTGCATGATATACATGCCAATGTCAGAGTAAGTGTAATCAAATTTATTTTGGCCTTTCGGTAGCGTCTTCAAATCGGCTTCCAAGGACCATTTCCACAAGCTGTCCCGGAGACTGTTTATGGCGTACATATTGGTGCCCAACTGGATATTGTAACCCTCCATTTCATGGGCGCTATAGAACTCGTTTTTCCACTTGCCGCCTTCCAGGGTTTTGGAGTGAAACGGTATATAGGGCTTCAGGCCTGCCTCGTGGGTCATGATATCCCTGATCTTCAATTTGCCCTTGTTGGTATCACGGAGATCTGGCAGGTATTGAGAGATGGAGGCATCCATGTCCAAAAGCTGCTGGCTTTGCAAAAACATCACCGCCGATGTGGTGGACATTACTTTGGTGATGCTCGCTAGGTCATACACCGTTTCGGTGGTTACAGGCCTGCTTTTCTGATAGTCGAGGTGACCATAAGCCTTCTCAAAGATCACATGCCCGTTTTTGGCCACCAAAACCACTCCGCCCGGTGTGGCTTTTTTCTGGATGGCCTCATTCATCTTGCGGTCGATTTCAAGCAAGGAGCGGCTGTCCACTCCCTGGGTTTCTGGTGTGCTGTAGGCCAGTCTGGAAAGCTTTTTGGTGTCCATTCCCGATCCAAACGGGAATTTTTTGCTGGCCGTAACCGGCAGCCTGCCCTCGGCGGCTCTGGCGCCAAAGATTACCTGAGGCACTAGCTTTTCTGTAAACTCATTCTCCTCGTAGGCCATCACCACATGTGAAAGTCCTTCAAGTTGCTTGGCACCGTAACTGTTGCCAAACATCACGGCTATAACGTTGTGCTTTGCGCTCAGTTTTTTGATGAAGTGGATATCGCTTTCGTTGAGTCCAAAGTTTCTTTTCGGATTATTGGTCATGCCCGTGATTCCAACTACGACGGTATTGTAATCCTGTAGGTTGGCCTCCAGGTTGTTGTAATCCATGGAAGATGGGCTTTTAGAAAGGTCAAAATGTTTGAACTTGCCGTATTTTGAAAGTTGCTTCTTGAACTCTTTGCCTTGGCCACCCCCGATGGTGATGGAGGCCATGTTGAGCATGTCTATGTTTTTTAAGGGCAGAAAATTGTTCTGGTTAGCTATTACGCTAATGGAGGAAGCGTATAGCTCCTCGATCACCCCCTTGGTGTGGTTGGTGTTGATTCTTTCGACCAGCCTGTTGGTATCGATAGGTTTCTGCTGGTGCAACCCACTCCAATATTTTGCACGCAATACTTTTCTGATTCTGCCGTCAATTTCTTCCTGGGTGATTTTTCCATCTTTTACTGCTTCCAAAATCAGTTGCTTGGCCTTTGCCACATCCTGAGAGTAGAGCAGGATGTCATTTCCTGCCAATAGAGCCAAAAGGTCCACTTCTCCCGGTTTGTGAAAGGAGCTTACGCCTTTCATGTTAAGAGCATCGGTGAAGATAAGGCCATTGAAATTCATCTCGTTTTTTAGCATATCGGTCACCACCTTTTTCGAAAGGGTAGTGGCGCGGTTAGGCTCACTGTCAAGGCTTGGTACATGAAGGTGGGCTACCATTACGCTCATCAGATCCTGGTCGATCAGGGCCTGATAGGGATAAAGGTCAATGTCGCGGATCCTTTGTTCGCCGTGCTTGATTACCGGCAGGGTGTAGTGGCTGTCGGATTCGGTGTCCCCGTGTCCTGGGAAATGCTTGGCATTGGCCATGATGCCATGATCCTGCATGCCTTTCATGTAGGCCAGTGATTTTTGGGTCACCAGTTCTTTTTGTTCCCCAAACGCACGGTACCCGATCACCGGGTTCTGGGGATTGGAGTTTACATCTACCACGGGGGCAAAATTGATGTGCATGCCCAGTTCCTTAAACTGGCGGGCGATTTCCTTGCCCATGTTGTACACCAGCCGGTCATCCTGAATGGCGCCCAGGGTCATCTGCTTGGGGTACTGCATCATGGAATCCAAGCGCATGCTGATGCCCCACTCGGCATCCATGGCCAGGTAAAGAGGGGTTTTGGAGATGGATTGGTAATAATTGGTCAAGTGGGCCTGCCGCACCGGGCCGCCCTGGAAAAATATGAGTCCGCCCAGGTGTTGCTCCTGGATGAGTTTGGCAATCTCCTGCTTGTGTTTTTCGTCCTTGTTGGAATAGGCCGCCACCATAAACAGCTGGCCCAACCTTTCTTCGAAGGTCATGGAATGAAAAACACTGTCAACCCACTGGTCCTGCAGATGACTGTCCTTTGTGGCCAAAGGGTCACGGTCATTAGGTCCTTTCCCGCCGGCCAACAGCCATGATGTGGTCAACATCACCGCCATGAGGGCCTGCCAAACTTTTCTTTGCATGTAAATGTTTAATTTTTATTGCTTAAAATTTAAAATAACTTTGTAGTACAACTTGTCTGTATTGCAACGTCAAACTTACACAATAACTTGTCCCAGCCCTATTGTATTGTGATAAAGTGGAATAAGTTTATTTAAGTAACGTATTCAAGTGACAACCGAAAATTTGACCCATGAAACTCCCATCATTATTTAAGTCCGCCAGCCATCAACGATTTGATATCAAACCCAGATTTTATGATCCGGTAAAAGAAGAAATCGAACAGCGAACCTCGAGAATTCAAAAAGAATTGGAGTCAAAGGGTGTTTTGCATCCGGATGAATATGGGGAAGAAGATTTTGGAAAAAGTCGTTCTTCCTCCCTCAGAGGAGCATTTACCCAAAGTAGTTTACGTAAAAGTAGCTCCGGTGGTTTGTCCAGTGCCGGACTTTTGAGGATGTTGATTTTTGTAATTCTGATGGTGGGGGTATTTGGGTATATTTACTATGGAAATGCGGCCCTTTATGCCCTTCTTTACATTGCGGCGGGCGCAGGATTGGTGATGGTATTTTTCAGGTTAAAAGGAAAGAAAAAGCATGAGTGATATTATCCAACTACTTCCCGACGCTATTGCCAACCAGATAGCAGCCGGTGAGGTGGTTCAAAGGCCCGCTTCCGCTCTCAAGGAGATGATGGAAAATTCCGTGGATGCAGGTGCCGACAATATTCAGGTATTTATAAAAGAGGCTGGTAAGGCCCTCATCCAGGTGATTGACAACGGTAAGGGGATGTCCCCGACCGATGCCAGGATGAGCTTTGAGCGCCACGCCACGTCCAAGATCAGGCAGTCGGAAGACCTTTTTGCCATCAAAACGTTCGGTTTCCGTGGTGAGGCAATGGCCTCCATTGCGGCGGTGGCCCAAGTGGAACTGAAAACCCGCACCGCCAATGATGAGCTGGGAACCTTGATCTGTATAGAGGGTTCGGAGGTGAAAAAGCAGGAGCCCGTAGTCTGCTCTACCGGGACCTCGATTGCCATCAAAAACCTGTTTTTCAACGTACCTGCCAGAAGAAATTTTCTCAAATCCAACGCCATCGAAATGCGGCATATCGTGGAGGAATTCCAACGGGTGGCCTTGGCCTATCCGGAAATTGGTTTTTCCCTCATGCAAAACGATATGGAGCTCTTCAAACTGAATCCCGGCAAGCTTAGCCAGAGGATCGTAGGGGTATTTGGAAAGAATTACCAGGGACAGCTTGTCCCCTGCCATGAAGAAACGCCTCACTTGAATATTCACGGATATGTAGGCAAACCGGAAAACGCCAAAAAATCAAGAGGCGAGCAGTACTTCTTTGTCAACAACAGGTTTATAAAAAGCAACTACCTGCACCATGCGGTTACCAATGCTTTTGAAGGTCTAATGCCTGGGGAAAGCCATCCTTTCTATTGCCTGTTTTTGGATTTGGACCCCACCCACATCGATATCAATGTGCACCCTACCAAGACGGAAATCAAATTCGATGACGAGCGCACCATTTATGCGGTGGTAAGATCTGCGGTCAAGCAGGCCCTTGGGGCGCACAATGTGGTGCCCACGCTGGATTTTAGCATGGATGTCAACTTTACCGATACCTGGAAAAGGGACGAGGGGCAAAAGCAGGAAGTGAAGCAGGAAAATTCCTACAAAACGCACTCCATGCCATCCTTTAAGAAGAAGGATGCGACCGGATGGGAAAATCTTTTTGAACAGGATGCCCTGAACAGCCGTTCCCATTCTTCCTCAGAGAGGGAAGAGTGGAAAAAGGAAGAAACGGCGAACCCGGAAATGATGACCTTTTCCAGCAAGGTCAATGCCGACGAGCCGGTACAGAGTAGGGAAGAGGAGTCTGCGGCTCCTTCGGCAATTGCGGCCACCGGGACGACCTTCCAGGTGGAGCAGACTTACATCGTGGCGCAAATGTCCACAGGGTTGTTGATTTTGGACCAGCAGGCCACACATGAGCGGATTTTGTATGAGCGCTACATCAGGCAGCTCACCAATATCCAGGGGGCTTCCCAACAGTGTCTGTTTCCGCAAAGCATAAGGTTGAGTCCCTCGGATTTCTCTTTGGTCATGGATTTGCATGAAGAGCTCAACAGCCTGGGCTTCTTGGTAGAGGAATTTGGCCAGCACACCGTGGTGATCAACGGGGTGCCTGCTGATATTTACATCAACAATGAAAAGGCCCTGTTTGAG
The DNA here is from genome assembly GCF_018500185.1 of Litoribacter ruber. Taxonomy (GTDB): domain Bacteria; phylum Bacteroidota; class Bacteroidia; order Cytophagales; family Cyclobacteriaceae; genus Litoribacter; species Litoribacter ruber. The sequence goes on from NZ_JAHBGI010000004.1 coordinate 26,056, forward strand.
GGATTGCTCGAGCAGTTTAAGCACTTCAAATCCGAATTGTCCATTGACAACAAGGAAAACCTTGCCAGGTCGCTTGCCAAGCGTTCGTCCATCAAAAAGGGTAAGGTATTGAAAGCCCAGGAAATGGAAACCCTGGTGGGGCAGCTTTTTGCCTGCCAAAACCCGAATTATGGCGTATCGGGAAACAAAACCTTCGTCAAATTAGATTTAAATAAACTACAAAGCTTTTTTCAGCGCTAACACATGTTCAGATCTTTAACTCCGGTAGTCAAAAATTTACTGCTAATCACCATAGGGATTTTTGTCATTACCTCCTATTTAATGCCCCAGCTGAAAGGCTGGTTTGCCCTTTATTACATCAACAGTGATAGGTTTGAACCCTTTCAGTTTTTGACCTACATGTTTATGCATGCCGACTTCTGGCACCTGTTCAGCAACATGCTCGGCTTGTTTATCTTTGGTCCCATGCTGGAGCAGTTTCTGGGTGGCAAAAAGGTGCTTATCCTCTGGATGGTTTGTGGTGTGGGCTCAGGAATCTTATATTCGGGATATACGTTCTATAGGATGAACCAGCTGGACACCCACGTGGAGAGTTTTTACAACAATCCCAGTCCAGCGGAATTCAACAGGTTCGTGTCGGCCCACCGGCATCATTTCAAACCTGAGATCTATGATTTCATTGATGATTATGACCGCAACCCGGAAAATGAGCGCTATGAGAGCATCGCCAAGAACTATATGGTTAAAATCCGAAATAATGTAGCAAATATCCCGATGGTGGGAGCCTCTGGCGCATTATTTGGTGTATTGATTGCATTTGGTATGCTATTTCCAAACACCCAGCTGTTTCTGCTGTTTCCACCTATGCCGGTAAAGGCGAAATACCTGGTTCTTTTTTATGGACTATATACCGTTTGGAACATTATCGATAGCCGCCCTACGGACAATGTGGCCCACTTTGCGCACCTAAGTGGCTTAGTGATCGGATTTATATTAATTACTTATTGGAAAAGAAGTAGAGATAGTTTCTATTAACAAATATGTACGCAGGATTTTGGGATCAAATTAAGAACGCTTTTAACCAAAGTGGAAACAGCCTTTATAAAATATTGGCCATTAACCTTTTGGTGTATTTTATACTCCTAGTCTCTTGGGTGTTTTTGAGTTTGGCCGGTCAGGAGGCCCTTTACAATGCCATGAGGTCCTATCTGATGATGCCGGCAGCCCCGGAATATTTCATCACCCAGCCCTGGACCATCTTCACCTACATGTTTACCCACGACAGGTTTTTCCATATTCTGTTCAATATGCTGTTCCTTTATTGGTTTGGGCTTTTGGTAATGGAGTATTTGGGCAGCCGTAAGTTGGCCAATCTATATATTCTGGGAGGTATCACCGGTGGACTGTTTTATATGGTGGTGTACAACATAGCCCCTCTTTTTAGCGATCACGTTGACCGAAGTTTGATGCTGGGTGCCAGTGCGGGTGTGTATGCCATAGTTGTTGCAGCTGCGACTTTATCGCCCAATACTTCCTTTAGGCTTCTGTTGCTGGGAAACGTCAAAATAAAATACATAGCCATATTTTACGTGCTGGTGGCCTTTGCCAATTCAGCAGGAAGTAATGCTGGTGGTGAGCTTGCCCACTTGGGAGGAGCTGCACTTGGATACATCTATGTGGTTCAGCTACGCAATGGGCGTGATTTGGGCATTCCTGTGCAGGTAGTGGGGCAGTTTTTTGAAAAGCTCTTTAGTAGGAAGTCAAAGGTAAAAGTAACCTACAGGAAAAAAAGCTACGAATACAAGTCGGAACCGCTTTCCAAAAGCAGGGCAGGCGAGATGACCTCTCAGGAAGAAATCGACAGGATCCTGGACAAGATCGCGGAAAAGGGCTACGACAGCCTCTCCAAGGACGAAAAAAGAAAACTCTTTGAATTCAGCAACAAAGCATAAAAATAGCCCGGAGCGATCACTCCGGGCTATTTTATTTTTGGTAGGTCATGTCGTAAATTAACTTGACACTTTTAATCTATTAAGTTCTGCCGCTCAGAAGTAACCTGGCTTTGTCAGTAAAAAGGAGCTGTGAAACTCAGTGTCGAACTCGGTGCAGGACCATGTCCCTTTTCTTTCCGCGTAGAAACTTTCGGTCTTCCGTCTCCGGTCTAATTTATAAAATAAACCAGTCCCAATCTAAATACGGCCTGCCCGCTGTTCTGAAGCTGATATTTAAATTCTGGATTAAATGCCAGACGGTCGGCAAATTTAAGCACACCTCCCACGCCTACATTGGCTCCTGCACGGCTAGTTCTGAAATCACCGCCAATTAAATCAGGATTTTCCCAATTATTGGTGAAACCAGCCATTCCATACCATTGAAGGATTCCTTCGGTAAAATAATATCTGGCATCGATATTCAGGTTGCTTGCCCTGCCGAATTCCCAGAAGTAAATAGTGTGGTTAGGGGCAAGGGAGATCCTATCCACAAGGAAGTACTCAGCTCCAAAATTAAGGCCGAATAGCTCGGAAGTAAATCCAAAGTCCCCGCCAAGTTGAATCCTGGCTTCCCCGCGCTGTTGGGCTTCGGTAAGGCCCACGGTCATCACAAATGTGAAGATAAACAATAGCTTTTTCATAGTTAAATAGTTTTCAGAAGCTGCACAAAAATTAAACCAGCAGACGTTTACTCCTTCAAAATCGCCTCTACTTCGTTTTTATTGGCAAGTTGGCCACAGGCCGCATCAATATCCTGGCCCCGTGATTTTCTTACTTTGGCAATGATCCCATGGCTTTCCAGCACCTGGATATACATGTCAACTGCTTCCTGTGAGGCCTGTCGGAATTCACCCTCATCAATAGGGTTGTACTGAATAATATTGACTTTGCTCGGGATATGTTTGCAGAATTTTGCCAAAGCAAGCGCATGCTCTTTGTTGTCATTGATGCCGTCCCAGATCACATATTCATAGGTAACCTTGCGTTTTGTTTTATAATACCAATATTTAAGGGATTCTGCCAAGTCCTCAATGGGGTTGACATCATTGATTGGCATCAATCGGCTTCTGGTTTCATTGATGGCGGAGTGCAGGGAAATGGCAAGATTGAACTTCACCTCATCGTCAGCCATCTTTTTGATCATTTTTGGGATGCCTACTGTGGAAAGAGTGATTCTTCGTGGCGCCATACCGAGTCCATCGGCGGAAGTGATTTTATCGATGGCAGAAATCACGTTGTTGTAGTTCAGCAAAGGTTCACCCATTCCCATAAAAACGATGTTGGTCAGGGGACGCTGGAAATAGGTTTCCGCTTCCTCTTTGATGGCCACTACCTGATCGTAAATTTCATCCGGGTTGAGGTTTCTCATCCTTTTGAGCCTTGCCGTGGCGCAAAAGTTACAGTCCAGGCTGCAGCCTACTTGGGAGGACACACAGGCAGTGATTCTTTTGGTGGTGGGGATTAGCACGGATTCCACAATCTTGCTGTCATAAAGCTTTACCGCATTTTTTATGGTGCCGTCGCTGCTGTGCTGCATGAGGTCCACCTTCACGTGGTTGATGAGAAAGTTTGCCTTCAGCATCTCCCGTGTTTCTTTGGAAATATTGGTCATGTCGTCAAAATTCTTCAGCGACTTGTTCCACAACCAGTCGTAAACCTGCTTGGCCCGGAATTTTTTGTCCCCTTGGGACACAAAAAATTCCTCGAGTTGCTCCAGACTGAATTTACGTATATCTCTTTTCTCAGGTGTATTCATTTTGCAAAGTTAAGCATTCTCTGCGACAAGCGCAGCTTGGTCATTTGTGCCTAGGCAAACATTCAGGAAAGAAAGAAAGTTTGGTTTATATCTTCAAATCTAAATTTCAAGCTATGCTTAATAAAAGAAACCTCTTGAGAAGTGCTTATTTTTTCAGAAGAAAAGTTGCCATGGGGAAATTATGGGTGGGCAAGAAAACAGGTATCGTCCGGAAGATCATGGTCTTGCCTTTCAAAGGTTTCGGCTCCAATCATGAGGTTTTCCTGATCGGCCGGGTGATCAAGGACAGGGGGATAAAGCCCGCTGAAGAGGGGCATGGCAGGTGGAAAAACTTCAAATCCATGTACAAAAGGTTTATGAGTTGGAAGATTCCCAATGTCAGGGTCCGGGCCTCATTTGCCGGTGATGTGCAGACGGTGGTGACTGATGAGGAGGGGTACTTTGAATTCAAGCTATCGCCAAAGGAAACCATTGAGGAAGTTGGGGATGTGCGGAAGGTACAGCTGGAGCTTCTGGATGAGGTCGTGCGCAGGCAAGGAAAAGTGACCGCACAGGGGAAGGTGTTTATCCCGCCTTCGACAGCTGAATTTGGGATAATTTCGGATATTGATGATACGATTGTCCCTACTGGAGCCACTAGATGGTACGCCATGTTTCAGGCGACTTTTTTCCACAACGCCTTGACCAGGCTCCCCTTTCCCGGGGTGGCGGAGTTTTATAAGGCCTTGGTGCAGGGGAGGGATGAAAAGCCGGATAACCCGATCTTTTATGTGTCCAGCAGCCCTTGGAACTTATATGATTTTTTGGCTGAATTTCTTGAAATTCACCACATCCCAAAAGGCCCGCTGATGCTGCGTGATATAGGCTTAACCAGGGAGCAGTTTATTGCAGGAGGCCATGAGCTGCACAAGCTGACCCAGATTGAGCATATCTTTGAGGTCTACCCGGATTTGAAGTTTGTGCTGATAGGGGACAGCGGGCAAAAGGATCCCGAGATCTATTTGCAGGCGGTCCGTGATTTTCCCGGCAGGGTGAAAAGAATCTATATCAGAAATGTGAGCACTTATAAAAGGGAAGCCAAAGTAAAGGAGATCGGACAGGAACTCCGAAAGCTGGGTGTGGAGCAGGTTTTGGTGAAGGATACTTTTATTGCAGCAAAAGATGCATTAAAAGAGGGCATGATTGTCAAGGAAAACATTGGGGATATAGAGGAAAAAGTGGTAGATTGATGGGAGACTTCTTCACGGAGAAAAGTTTAAAAAATTATTAGGAAAAGTGGCTGCAGCATGGGATTTGGCATGTATAGAGTGCTCATAGTTTTGATATTGATGGGTTGCCTGGTTTCTTGCAGGCCAGGTGTGTATCATGTACAGCGCATGGAGGTAAACCATCAGGCTGCCCCATTGGACATCAGCCAGGTGATGTTGGTAAATGGGCTGAACAGTTTGCCTTATAAGGAACATGAGCTTTTTTCCTCTACGGTGCTCCGGCAGCTGCGCAGCAACGGTTTTATAGATGTGTTTTCCACTGATGAGCTTGAAGTTGAGCTGCTTTCGGCGGGTATTAGGGATTTTTCAGTCCAAAGGAATATTGATAGGCTTTATTCCGAACTGGGCATCGTTTACCTTTTGCAGGTGGATATTATTAACAGGAAAATAGCTAGAACTAGCAAGCTCTCAGCCTTGAGTGCGGCTGGTCAGGATGTCAACAGGAGGTATGCTACCCTTCACACGCCATCAGAGTCCAAGCATATGGTAGATATCCAATATTCCCTTTATCAAGTGGATATTGCCGATACCTTGGCTGTATATCAAGTGAGGGCCGAGCACAAATGGGACAACTCCCTGCGCCCGGAGCTGATCCGTAGGGATGTTCAGAAGCTGATGGACCAACTCAATTATTATACTCATTGAGGTGATTTTTCTGACATAATGGCATTTCTACATAGGTTTTTAGTGCTTTTTAAGACATAATTTCTGCTTTTTATGCGTTTTTTTGATTGGTGGAGGTTTTGATAAGGATTCTGTAATTCAACTTTGGATATACTTAAACCACTAGTAATATGGATTTCAAACAATTTACCATCAAATCCCAGGAAGCCGTTCAGAAGGCCGCCGAGCTGGCCATGGCTGAGCAACAGCAGGCCATTGAGCCAGCCCATCTTTTGAAGGGGATTTTAGCGGAAGATGAAAATGTGACCGATTTTGTTTTTAAAAAATTGGGTGTCAATAAAGCCGTGCTTGCCACGAAATTGGATGGACTCATTCAATCCTTTCCAAAGGTGTCGGGCCAGCAGCCATACCTTTCCAATGCTTCAAACCAAGTGATGACCAAGGCCAAGGATTACCTCAAAACCTTTGGGGATGAGTTTGTGGCTATTGAGCATCTGACTTTGGGGATCTTGGCCGGATCGGACAAGACCGCCCAGCTGTTGAAAGATCAGGGGGTAGCCGAAAAGCCGCTGATCAATGCAATCAAGGAACTAAGAAAAGGAAATAAAGTGACAGATCAGAATGCAGAATCCAAATACAGGTCTTTGGAGAGATATTCCAAAAACCTGAACGAGATGGCCCAAAAAGGCAAAATTGACCCTGTGATCGGCCGTGATGAGGAGATCAGAAGGGTGTTGCAGATTTTGGCTAGGAGAACCAAAAACAACCCCATACTGCTCGGAGAGCCAGGTGTGGGTAAGACCGCCATCGTGGAGGGGCTAGCCCAACGGATCGTGAGCGGGGATGTGCCGGAAAACCTGAAGTCAAAAACCATTATCTCATTGGATATGGGGCTTTTGGTAGCCGGAGCCAAATACAAAGGTGAATTTGAGGAGAGACTCAAGGCTGTCATCAAAGAAGTGACCGATTCCGATGGGGAGATCATTCTTTTCATTGATGAAATCCATACGCTGATCGGTGCAGGTGGTGGAGGTGAAGGGGCCATGGATGCTGCCAACCTTCTCAAGCCAGCATTGGCCAGAGGGGAGCTACATGCGATAGGTGCGACCACCCTGAAGGAGTACCAAAAATACATCGAGAAGGACAAGGCTTTGGAAAGAAGGTTCCAGGCAGTAATTGTAGATGAACCGGATGCAGCGGATGCCATTTCCATCCTGAGGGGGATCAAGGATAAATATGAGCTTCACCATGGGGTGAGGATCAAGGATGATGCGGTGATTTCGGCTGTGGAATTGTCCCAGCGGTATATTTCCGACAGGTTTTTGCCGGATAAGGCCATTGACCTGATGGATGAAGCCGCCGCCAAACTGCGCATGGAGATAGATTCCCTTCCGCAGGAACTGGATGAGCTAAACCGTAGAATCATGCAGTTGGAAATTGAAAGGGAGGCCATTCGAAGAGAAAAAGACAAGGATAAAGAAGCTGTTCTCAGCAAGGAGATAGCCGAGCTTTCCGAAAAGCGCCAGGATGTAAAGGCCAAATGGGAAAGCGAAAAGGCGGTAATCCTGGGCATCAGAAGGGAAAAGGAAAATATCGACAAACTTAAGCTGGAAGCGGAACAGGCCGAAAGGGCCGGTGATTTTGGCAAGGTGGCGGAAATCCGCTATGGCAAGATCGGGGAATCTGAGCAAAAGCTTGGAAGCTTCCAAAAGCAGCTTGCCGAAATGCAGCAGGGATCCGCTTTGCTCAAAGAGGAAGTTGACAGCGAGGATATCGCCGCGGTAGTGTCCAAGTGGACCGGTATCCCGCTTTCCAAAATGATCCAGAGTGAGCGTGAAAAGTTACTTCATTTGGAGGATGAGCTAGGTAAGCGCGTGGCTGGACAAAGAGAAGCTATAGGCGCCCTCTCTGATGCGGTGAGAAGAAGCCGCGCGGGGTTGCAGGATCCCAAGCGCCCTATCGGTTCATTCATATTTCTAGGAACCACCGGGGTGGGGAAAACCGAATTGGCCAAAGCCCTTGCGGAATACCTGTTCAACGATGATAATGCCATGGTGAGGATCGATATGTCCGAATATCAGGAGCGTCATGCAGTGAGCAGGCTGGTTGGAGCGCCTCCAGGCTATGTGGGCTATGATGAGGGTGGGCAGCTGACCGAGGCGGTGAGAAGGAAACCTTACTCAGTAGTCTTGCTTGACGAAATAGAAAAAGCACACCCCGATGTTTTCAACATCCTGCTGCAGGTGCTTGACGACGGCAGGCTAACCGATAACAAAGGCCGGGTTGCCAATTTCAAAAACACCATTGTGATCATGACCACCAATATTGGCTCGCACCTGATTCAGGAGCGGTTTGCAAGTATGGAGGAATGGAACAAGGAGGAAGTCATGGAAAGCACCAAACAGGAGGTGTTTGACTTGCTGAAAAAATCCGTGCGGCCTGAATTCCTCAACCGGATAGATGAGACGATTATGTTTGAACCATTAAATAAAGGAATTATCCGCAAGATTGTCGACATCCAGTGGAAGGAGATCCAGAAACGCCTTGAGGAGGCAAACATCGAGATTGATGCCACCAAGGAGGTGTTGGATTATCTTGGTGAGGTGGGCTTCGATCCGCAGTTTGGTGCAAGGCCGCTGAAAAGAACCATGCAGCGCCTGATCCTTAATGAGCTTTCAAAGCAGATTCTGTCTGGATATATTAAAAACGACTCTGCGGTATTGGTAGACCTTGACGCTGACAAGCAGGTTTACTTTAAGAATGTAGAGAGTGTAGCTTTAGATTAATTGTCGCTAATTCTCTACGGAGAGTTTATAGAATAACTTAATAAAAAAAGCCTTCCGAATGATTTTCGGAAGGCTTTTTTTATTTGGCGGCTACTGCTTCGATTTCGATCAAAAGTTCAGGATTTGCCAGTGAATGTACTGCGATGGTAGAACGGGCCACCTTGTTTGGATTTTCATCATTGTTGAAATATTCTCCATAGGCATCGAACCAGGCATCCCAGTCTATTTTTCCATCCTTATCAGGTGCAAGGTAAACCCTTAGGAAAACCACGTCCTCCATGGCAAACCCGCCTTCTTCCAAGGTTTCCTTTATCCTGTTGAGGATCCCCAAGCTCTGCTCACGTGTGTCGCCATACCGTTGGTAAGTTCCCGCTTCCGCATTTTCAGCCTTCACGGGCGCGACCATGCCGGAGGTATAAAAATACTCAGCGCCATCCGGAATGTAAACACCTTTCAGGATACTGGCCTCGGGTCTGTCATAGCGTTTGATTTTCTTTTCGTCCTGATAGGTAGAGGTTTGCTGGCAGGAAACAAATAGCATTATTGCCAATAGAAATATGGAGGTTGGGTAAAGTCTGTTCATGGATAAAAGTTTTGGTGAAACATGGTTAAAGATAGGGGATTATTTGTAATGATGCTATGGGGAAACCGAAGACTGGTATTAAAGCAAAAGGGGCTGAAATAATCAGCCCCTCTGCAATTGGAATTAATTATTATCAATTTCCTACATATTGATCCCAGTTGAGTTCTGCCTGTGGGTGGGGAAACTGTCTGAAAATAGTACCCTGGTCGAAAGCTGTGGAGATTTCATCCAGACGGTCATACCTTCTAGTGTCAATCCACCTGTGCCCCCAAGGTTCGGCCCATAGCGAATATCTTCTTTGGTAGAGGATTTCACTAATCAGCGACGCCTGGTCAGTTGGTCCAGTGTAAGCCCCGATTCCCGCAGCGTTCCGGATAACGTTGATCGCTTCCACGGCCAGCTCTGGTTGGCTAAGGTTTGCGTGGGCCTCCGCTTTCAAAAGTATGAGTTCTTCGTTACGGATAAAAGGAATCGGTGCGGTGTTGGTCGGCCAGCGTGCATCCTGGTGAGTACCCACCAACGGAGTGGCATCAGTGGTTATGGTAACGGGAATTTCCCTTTCGAAAAACTTATTGGCCACCCTCAAATCTCCAGGTGTTGCATCAGCCAATACCGAGGGATGCACCACAATGATGGTATTCACCGCTGCATCCGGCACATAATACAGTGGATTAAAGGCATCTGGCGGACCGGTGAATGGGTGGGCAGGACCTGCCTGAAGGTTCCCGCTCATGTTCATGAATGATCCCTCCAAAGCGGTAAGCACTCCCTGCCAATTGTTGCGGTAGGCATTGGCTCTGGCCAAGATGGCCTGGTTTACCTGTCTTATAGCTGGTACAGAGGTGAAACCAGCAAACCCACTCGTCAAGGTGAAGGGGAACTCACCTGCTCCGGCAGCAGCAAAGCTTGATTCAGCCTGTTCCAACAAATTGGCTACATGGTCTAGGGCCACATCATAGTTGACAAATGGTCCGGGGTTCAAGGGGGCAGTCACATCTATGCGGATTCCGTTGTCATATACAAAATTGGCCGGGATCATAAATTGATACCCCTGGATCATTCTTGCAAAGCCGGTCACCGCACTGGTTTCCTCAGGTGAGAGTACATTTGTATTGCCCGCGGCGGTCACCAGTACATTGGCCTGATTGATTGCCTGGTAGGGGGCCGCCCAAGAACCTGCGCCTGTGTTTCCAAATCCAAAGTAGGAACGGTCCGGGGTTCTGCCTGCTTGGCCCAGCCAGTCGGTTTGGAATCTAGGGTCAGATGCATTCAAGTACCATACTTCTCGGCCAAATGTATTCCAGGCCTGGGAGACATTGGTGACGTAACCCCGGTGTCTGAATTCAAGACCTGTCAATAGGAACTGAATCTGTTCCCGTGAGGCATTTGACGACACGCTTTCAATTGATGGGTTGTTAGGGTCATCAATGGTGTCAAGTTGTAAAGGGTTGCAGCCGAGTATCAATGCTGACATGGCCAGCGCCCCAAGGATTTTATTTGTATTTTTCATGTGTTTCTTCTTAGTGGTTTAAAAATCAACTGTCAAATGGAAGAATATCCTTCTTGGTGTTGGATATGGGGCAATGTCAACGTTGTTGGCCACTGCTTGGGCTCCAAAGGTTGATGTTTCGGGGTCATAGCCCTCATATTTGGTGAAGAGGAACAGGTTATTTGCAGAAGTTCCCACCCTGATATTTTCTATGGCTCCCCCAAATGCCTGGCTTACCGTTGCTTTTGGAACAGTGTAGAATAAACCTACTTCCCTTACTTTAACGAATGAGGCATCCTGAACCCAACGGCCTGCGTTGTTGTAGGGGGCAGGGGGTCTTTGACGTCCGTTTGGAATTCCATCTCCTGTGTCATCGTTAAACCAGCCCCTTGTGGTGCCACCACCATCAGTGAGGAAAGAAGTAAGGTTGATGTTGTCACCCCCTTGTCTCCAATCCACTAGAAAAGAAAGCTCAAAATTTCTGGCGATGTTAAAAGAGTTATAGAAGGACATATTGAAATCCGGCTGGGCGTTGCCCCAAACCGTAAATCCACCTGGGATGCTTGGGTCCGCTGGGGTGCCGACAATGGTCGTAGGAGCATATCCCTCAGCATACAAGAAAGTACCCAATGCACTACCAAAGGCTCCTGCAGTATAAGTTGGGATGCCAAGTCGAGTTAGATTCACCCTGTTCTGCCAATAAAGTACTCGGGAAAACCAACGGAAATTCGCCTTGTCCACCACAGTCCCAAATAGGGCCAATTCAATACCCTTGTTCTGAAGCTCAGCCTCATTGCTAGGAGTAATGATTACCCCAGTGGATGGGGCAAGATTCAGGTTTTGAATGTTGTTCTGGGTATTTTTGATGTAATAGGTTGCTTCAAAACCAATTCTATTGTTGAAGAAATTGGCATCCAAACCAAATTCAAGTTCCTGAGCTGTTTCTGGGCGAATTTGACGGTTTCCGATCTGAGGGGATACCACCGAACCTAACAGTCCACCGATATTGGCTCCCTCCAGAGGGGTAAAGGTGTTTCCAAAAGCAACCGGGCCGGCAGTTTCGCCATAGGCTATTCTGGGCTTCAACTGTGAAACCACTGTTGGGTTCCAGAAATCAAAATTGGTCAAATTAACCGCCAATGAAGCCCTAGGGAAGGCGTAGAATAGGTTGGGGTCACCGTTGAGGGTGGATTTGTCCCATCTTATACCGACAGTACCGATGATTTTGTCATCAAAGTTGGCTTCTTGCTGCAAGAAAACACCCGCCTCCTGCACCTCACTGAAGAATTGCTGGTTGATTTCTTGAACGGAGGCCTGCTGAAGGTTTCTTTGGCCCGGAGCCAGTCCGCGGCCTCTGTTGAACAGGGCATCATTTTTAAAGTCCAGGCGGACCAAGCCTGCTTGGGAGTTCATATTGACCCTACCCAAGTTCCAATTGTAGACCAACGCAGCTTGGAAGTTGGTGTTCAAGCTTTCCTGCTTGCCCCAAAGTGCATCCCCGGGATTAGCTTGGCCTCTTTGAAACTGAAGGAACTCGGGCAGGTATACCAACGTGGTATTTTGGAGGAAGTCAACACCCCCAGCTACCTGGGCTTTAAGGAAACTTCTGCTGGTCTTGAATAAATCAATATCCAATGTGAAGGCCTGGATAAAGCGGTTGACATCCGAATTATTGACCGCATGATCGGTTACTGCCACAGGGTTTTCCGAGAAATACGGGTTGACCGGATAGATTCCATTTGCGTCGGGTCTCAGGTCAAAATAGTTGGGCACATAGGCGATGCTATACCCAATAGAGGCGCCGGAGTTGTTCTGGTTGCCGGTGAAACCCCTGTCCGTATCGGATTTGATATAATTGGAGGAAACCCCCAGTTTGATCGAGTTGGTGATCTTATGGTCGATATTTGCTCTTATAGAGTATCTTTCAAAACCTGTGTTTCTTACTGTACCATCCTCATTGGTGATGTTTCCCGAAATGAAAAACTTGGTCTTGTCTGTACCGCCGCTCACATTTAACCTTGTATTGGTCAACAGGGCGGTGTTGTTATAGAAATAATCCTCGTAATCTATCCGCACACCCTGTCTGAATCTCTCCAATTCAATTGGCCGTCGGGCCTCGGGGAAGAAGAAGTTGATTTTATCCTCACTCCAATCATCCACGCCCAGCAATCTTAAAGGTGTTGCAAATCCCACATCCTGGGAGAATGAAACTCTCGTTCTGCCTTCTGCACCTCTTTTGGTGGTGATTATTATTACCCCGGCATTGGCCCGGGTACCGTAGATTGCGGCGGCAGACGGACCTTTGAGGACTTCAATTGATTCGATGTCATTAGGGTTTAAATCTGCCAACCTATTTGCTCCATCATCCTGATTGGATGCGCCTGCTCCAGATACGGTAGCACGGCCCGTTCGTTGGAAGGAGTTGTTGATATACACCCCATCCACGATTATCAGGGGTTGGGAAGCGCCGGTAAGGGAGGAAATACCCCTCAATTGGATGGACATCCCTCCGCCTGGAGCACCGCCGTTGGACCGGATGGTGGCTCCGGCCACTTTTCCGTAAAGAGCCCCATCCGTGGTTTGAATGGTGGTGGTCCCGGTAAGCTCCCTGGCAGAAACCGAACTTACGGCATTGGCCAGGTTGGATCGCTTGACGTTGGAGGCAAGACCTGTAATCACCACTTCCTCCAAATTGGTGGCATCTTCCCGCAGCCTAACATTTAAAGTCGTGTTGGTGGGGCTAACGGTAAAGTTTTGGCTTAAATAGCCTAAGGAGGAAATAGCCAAGCTGACATCCTCATTTGTGGATACATTCAGGCTGAAATTCCCGTCAATATCCGTGACGGTACCCTGTGTGGTGTTCCGGATCAGGATGTTTGCCCCAATCAACGGTTCTCCTGTGCGTTCATCTACCACCGACCCGGTGACAGTGTACTGCGCCCATACCCCTCCCGTTGTCAGCAGGAAAAGGACCATGGCTGAGAATAATTTGTAGATTTCTCTCATGTTAGTATAAGTGTTTGAATATGGAATATATAGTGGTACTCTATACTAAATATAATTAAATTGTAAATTATTATATTGATATAGAGACAATAAAAATTTTGTTATTCCTGCTATTGGTGAAAAAGTAGCTAAATTAGGTTGTTTTTTGATTTGAATGGTTTTATTGAGGTAAAAACCAATAGGTCAGACGGTTAAGGGGGATAAAAAAAATCACCTTCGAAATTTCCGAAGGTGATTTGTAAGTTGTGGAGATGTGATTACGATTTGCTTTCCACTTTCACGTTTTTCAGCCTTAGCATGAAATCGCTCAGAACATTCATATAATTGATGAATGCCTCATAAGGATTCTCGTAAGGGCTGAAATAGGTGTGAATGTCCCCATCGGCGAAGAACTTGGTACACATGTAGTAGAAGTGGTCACTGGTCTGAAGATATTTCCAGTCCCTCTGAATGTCCGGATCGTCAGAGGTATTTACCAGTTCTTCCAATTCATAAAGCCTGTCAAAGGCCTCATCCTGCAGGTCGTTGCCCAACCAGGCGGTAAGGTCACGTTCTTCATCCGCCCAAGAAATCGGGGTAGGGACGTGGATTTTGCCTACAGGTGGGATGTTTTCTGCCACTTCAGAAGGCGTGGAGAAGGTGTAATTGGAGTATTTCATTACCGCCTCGGGTAGATGCCTCATGAAATCAAAGATACCGCTTTCAGCCCATTGGTGCTCCCCAAAGGTCTCGTAATCCATAAACAGGTTGATCACCTCTTCTTCCGGCGGGATTTGGTTGATCCAGTCTACAAATTTTTCTGTAGTGAGCGGCCAATCCGCCCAGCTTCTTTCGGAAAACCTAAAGGCTATATCATCGCTGAGTCGGAAGTTTTTTAGCAACACTTTAAGTTTGGGCTCGATGGCATTCACATAGACATAATTAGGGCTCTTCCATCCCAAAATATGCTTGGCACCTTCTGTCAAGATAGCCTTGTAGCCAAGTTCGGCAACCATTTCCCCAATGGTGTCGGAGTAGATCAATTCCGTATTCCTGAATACTGTGGGGGTATAGCCGTCAAAAAGTTCCTTGATCCTCTTTTGGTGCTTCTTGACCATGTCATGAAACTCCTCCTTGCTTTTCAGTGCGCAAAGGGCGTGGGTGTAGGTTTCATTTAGAAGCTCTACATGGCCCGTTTTGACAAGTTTCTGAAAGCTTTCCAAGACATCGGGTGCATACTGCTCAAATTGGTCGAGGGCTGTTCCCGAAATGGAGAAGCAGACTTTGAATTTGCCCTGATGTTGCTCGATAAGCTCAAGAAGTAGGGCGTTCATAGGCAGATAGCATTTTTCGGCCACCTTCCTCATTATATTTTTGTTCCCAAAAGAATCGTAATAATCGTGGTCTTCACCGATGTCGAAAAATCTGTAGGGTTTGAGTCGGTAAGGTTGGTGTACTTGAAAATAAAAACAAATGGTTCTCATAGGTTATTGATTTATAGTGGTTTTATAGGTGTCTATGACTTTTTTGGCCACATGTTCCCATTTTAATTTCTTTAATTCCTGACTTCCAAGTTCCTTGAACATCCTGGAAATGCCTTCGTAATGAAGCAGGGCAAAGATGGAGTCCGCCATGGAATCGATATCCCAGAAGTCCACCTTGATCGCATTGTGCAATACCTCTGCCACCCCCGACTGCTTGGATATAATCACCGGGGTATTGTGCCTCACCGCCTCTAGGGGTGAAATCCCGAAAGGTTCGGAAACAGATGGCATCACATACACATCCGAAATGGCAAACATTTCATCCACATCGGCACCTTTTAGAAATCCGGTGAAATGGAATTTGGTGCTGATGCGGAGCTCGGCCACCCGTGAGATCATCCTGTGGAGGAGATCGCCCGATCCCGCCATCACAAACCTGACATTGGGATCACGTTTTATTACTTTGTTTGCGGCTTCAATGAAGTATTCCGGTCCTTTTTGGAAAGTAACCCTTCCGAGAAAGGTCACGATTTTTTCGGGGACTTTTTTTCGCGCGTTGTGCTGTATGATGCTGGTGTCCATCACCGCGTTATGAATCACGGTGATTTTGTCAGGAGAAATCCCGTAACGGCTGATAATGGTGTTTTTGGTCAGCTGGCTGACAGCCAAAATGTGGTCGGCAGCTTCCATTCCAGCCCTTTCTATATCGTAAACTTTCTGGTTGACATGCTCACCAGATCGGTCAAATTCCGTGGCGTGAACGTGTGCGATCAGTGGTTTGCCGCTGATCTGCTTGGCTGCAATCCCCGCAGGAAAGGCCAGCCAGTCGTGGGCATGTATGATATCGTGGTCCTTGTTCTTGGAGATTTGAGCCGCTACCAGTGCATAGCGCGAAACTTCCATAAACAGGTCTTTTCCATACTTTCCGCTGAAGGAATATTTTTGGGCAAATACACTATCCTCTACATCAAAATGGTCATGTTCACTATAATCAGTGAATTTGGTGAATTCTTCGGGCCCCAAGTAGGGGACAAGGAAAGAGCTGACCTCCATATACGTGAGATTTTTCCAGACCTCTTGAAATCTCCTCTCCCGATAGTCGATTTCAATGTCACTGGCATTGACAAAATCAGCTACCGGATCTTCATCGCCCCAGAGTTTGGGTACAACAAAAATAATTTCTTGGTTATTGTGCATCATCCCTTTGACCAGACCGTAACATGCGGTACCGAGTCCTCCGGATATATGAGGCGGAAATTCCCAACCAAACATTAATACTTTCATGCGTTTCGGGTTAAGTGGCTCCATGAATGCCCTTGAGGGTGGCAAGGGGATTCAAAAAATTAAAGTTTATTGACTAGATGCATCATCCTGAGCATTTCTCCCACACTCCAGGCTTGGGATATTGCTCCTTTTGGACGGTGGGGCGGATCGCCGTCGTAGATTTCCGCGACGGTGCCCACGCCATATTGGGTCATCACCTCATCAAAAGCCGTGATGGTTTTTTCGATAAGGTTTTTGCCTTTATCTCCGTGGATGCGTAGATAGCCTTCCATAAAATGACCGAGCAACCAGGGCCAAACTGTGCCTTGATGGTATGCGTTGTCCCGTTGATACTGATTGCCTTGATAATATCCTTTGTAACGGGGATCGTCAGGGGCAAGGGTTCTCAATCCGCGGGTGGTAAGCAGTTTTGCCCGGGCCGTTTCCAGAATTGAATCGTTTTGAAAGTCAGATAGGGCTCTGAAAGGCAGCGAGGTGGCAAAAATCATATTGGGCCTGATGGACCAATCTTTCTCCTCTCCATTGACTACATCTGCCAAATAACCTTTTCGATCATCCCAAAAGTTTTCCTCAAAGGAGTTTCTGACTTTTTGTGCAAGTTCGTTAATGTTTTCTTCTCCGGAAAGAGAATAGTAAAAACAAAGTGCATTGTACCAAAGTGCGTTGATCTCAACTGGGCAACCGATCCTCGGTGTCACGGGGCCGTCGTCGGTCACAGCGTCCATCCAGGTGAGGGCTTTGCCTTCCTCCCCTCCGCAAAGCAAACCGTTTTCCAATACACGAATGTTGAAATCAGTTCCCGATATGAAGCCATCGATGATTTGCTTCATGTATTTGAGGTGTTTATCCTTGATTGTAGCTTCGTCTTCAGTGAAAATGACATATTGCTGCAATGCCCAAAAATACCATAACGGCGCATCCAGGGAATTCATGTTGGTATCCACACCGCTACCCACATTGGGGAATAAGGGGCCCTTCATGTCTCTGGTCATGGTTTCCATGATTTCAAGGAAGGTTTCTTTTTGGCCCAAAGTAAGGGTGAGGCCTGGTGCTGCTATAAATGTATCCCTGCCCCACCAGCCAAACCAGGGGAAGCCTGCAATGACATGGGTTTTTCCATCCCTTTTGGCAATAAATTGGCCTGCTGAATTTTTAAGGCAGTTTGCAAAATTGTTTCTCGGGAACCTTCTGGCTACTTCTTTTTCGAAGGACTGTTTTCTGGTGGCCGCTTTGGCTTCCTGGAGACCCGCCGAAAATATAACGGGCTCATCCTTGGTGATCTCTACCTCAAAATAACCTGGCACATAGAGATCCTCATGATAATCATAGCCCCTTTCCCTTTCGCGGATATACTCAATGTCGTAATACCAATCCGGGGCGGGCACAAATTCATTTTTCTTCGAAAGCTGTAAATAAAGTGGATCGTAGGCATCGTATAGCCTAAACACGACACCCTGGTCAGCTTTTTTATATTTTTTGTTTAAATAGGTATTGGCCTTGGATAGACTGTGGTGGCCACGGAACGCCAAAAACGGCTGGAGCCTCAACTTGGTAGGGCTGTGTGCCTCCAAAAGTGTGTACCTGATCATCACCCGGTCCCGGTTGGAATCCAGGATGATTTCCTTTTGCAACAAAACACCCCCAACCCTATAAGTAAGCTTCGGGATGGGTTCGGTATCAAAATCCTCTAGGTATTTATGTCCGCGCGGGGAATAAGTGCCCGGGTATTTGGCAATTCCAAGGTTGAAACTGGCTCCGTGCTGCACCACCGTCTCATGGACATTGGATAGCATTACATGGTGCTGGGAATCTATTTGGGGTTGCGGGGCGACCAGGAGACCGTGATATTTTCTGGTGTTGCAGCCAATAATGGTAGAATTGGTGTAACAGCCGGATTTGTTGGCCCGGATAATTTCTTTCTCCAAAGAATAATTCAAATTGATAAGTTGAGTCTTATCAAAGTGTATGTAGCTCATAGGTTAGTGGTTTGATACTGTTTGTATAACCATAAAAATACCTTTTTGTGGGGGAAAGAAAAACAAAAGCGCAAAAAAAAGACCATCCGGAGATGGTCTAATGTTATTGGGCTACTGATGTTGAGTCTTTTTGCAGTTCCTCCCAATTGCGGAGGGATTCGTCGAACTTGTTTAAATACAGGTTAATAAAACGCAAATCCACAGGTTTCACCTTGGGAAATACGGGCGAAGATTTAAATAATGTAAACATTGCCGATTATTGGTTTAATTTAAGTCACAGAGAACAATTAAAATGCCAACAAAATTAATTGCCGGGCTGAAAAAAGAAAACCCCTTGAGTCGTCAAGGGGTTTAGGGTGGAAGACCGGGTTCGAACCGGCGACCTCTGGATCCACAAACCAGCGCTCTAACCAGCTGAGCTACAACCACCGTTTGAAGTCTTTTTCAGAAACTGTTTCCTGAATGGATTGCAAAGGTAGTATTTTGATATATTCGATGCAATAGCCAGGAAGTTATTTTCTTGAAAATTTTAATCTTTCTCCCATTTTCTCTTCATGAAATATGCCGTTTTCGTACGCCAAGTGCCCGGAAACGATCGTATGGGTCACTCTTGACTTGAAAGTTTGTCCTTCAAAAGGTGACCAGCCGCATTTGGAAAGCACGTTTTCGGCTGTTACTTCCCATGGGTTGTCCAGGTCCACCAATACCAAGTCGGCATGGAAGCTTGGACGGATATAGCCCCGTTTTTCCACTTCGAAAAGAATAGCAGGATGGTGACACATTTTCTGGACTATGGCTTCCAGGCTGATTTTCTTCTGATGGTACATTTCCAGCATGGCCACTAGGCTGTGCTGAACCAAGGGACCTCCTGATGGGGCATTGGCATATTTGTTGGCTTTTTCCTCTTTGGTGTGGGGGGCATGGTCGGTGGCGATCACATCGATTCGGTTGTCCAGTACGCCTTTGAGGATTTCATCTCGGTCGGCGGCACTTTTTACCGCAGGGTTCCATTTGATGAGCGTGCCTTTTTCATCATAATCCTCATCGGTAAACCATAAATGGTGCACACAGGCCTCTGCAGTGATTCTTTTTTCTTCCAAAGGAATGGTGTTGTCAAATAGACTGACCTCTTTGGCGGTGCTGATATGGAGGATGTGCAACTTTGTTCCGTGTTTACGCGCCAAGTCTACTACTTTCTTCGAGGCATCATAGCATGCTTCTGCCGAACGGATCAAGGGGTGGTATTTGATGGGGATATCTTCCCCAAATTCTTGCTGGTATTTTTTAAAATTGGCCCTGATGATATCATCATTTTCGCTGTGGGTGGCGATTAAGATGGGGCTTTTTTCAAAGATCTTTTCCAAAGTTTCCAGATTGTCCACCAGCATATTGCCGGTGGAGGAGCCCTGAAAAACTTTTATTCCACAAACATTCTGGGGGTCTACTTTCAACAGTTCATCCAGGTTGTCATTGGTGGCCCCCAGATAAAAAGAGTAATTGGCCAGGGAAGTTTGGGAAGCGATTTTATATTTCTCCTCCAGCAGTTCAATGGTGGTGGACTGGGGGACGGTATTGGGCATTTCCATGTAGGAAGTGATCCCTCCGGCCACGGCGGCCCTGCTTTCTGTTTTGATATCTGCTTTATGGGTAAGTCCCGGCTCCCTGAAATGCACCTGGTCGTCAATGATGCCCGGGAGGAGGTATTTGCCCTTGGCGTCAATATGGATGTCGGCTTCATGCTCGCTGAGGTCACCCCCGGCTACAAAGATGAGCCCGTCCCTTACCAATACGTCTCCTAGGGATATCTGTCCTTCATTTACTATATTTGCATTTGTTATTAAGATGCTTTTCATAGGTTTTGAACTTACTTATGGAATTTCTGCTTTTAATATTTCTCAAATTGTATCCTTAAAAATAGTAAACATGTCGGACAGCCCCGTAAGTTTTGAAGAATTTAAATTAAATAAGCAGCTTTTGGAAGCTGTCCGGGAGGCAGGTTTTGAAAAACCCACACCTATCCAGGCTAAGGCCATCCCGTTGGCACTAGCCGGGCATGATGTTTTAGGGATCGCCCAAACGGGCACCGGGAAGACGGCCGCCTATGTGCTTCCTATTCTGATGAAAATCAAATATGCGCAAGGGATGCATCCCCGAGCGCTGGTGTTGGCGCCCACACGGGAGCTGGTGATGCAGATTGAGGAAGCTATCCTGCAGTTTGGCAAATACACGGACCTGAGGTACGTGTGTCTGTATGGCGGAATAGGCCCCACCACCCAAATTGAAAAAATCCAACAAGGAGTGGACGTGATCGTATCCACGCCCGGGAGATTTGTGGACCTATACAGCAGGGGGGCGATTTTTGTCAAGGAGATCAAAACCATGGTGATGGATGAAGCCGACAAGATGATGGATATGGGCTTTATGCGCCAGATCCGGTCTATACTTGAGATCCTGCCCGTAAAAAGGCAAAACCTGTTGTTTTCCGCCACCTTTGCTGACAAGGTGGAGATCCTTAGTCAGGAATTTCTGGAGTTTCCCGAGCGGATAGAAGTGGCTCCCCAGGCGACCACGGCAGAAACCATCGATCAGGTAAAATATCTGGTGCCCAACATCAAAACCAAGATCAACCTGCTGGAGCATATCCTCCAAGGCGAGGAAGTGAAGAGGGCGATGATTTTTACCAAATCCAGGAAAAATGCCGAGGAGGTATTTAATTATATAGAAAGGAAAAAGCTGGGAGAAGTGCGGGTGATCCATGCCAACAAGGGGCAGAATACCCGCATCAATTCCATGGAGCAGTTTAAGGCAGGGGATATCCGGATCCTGGTGGCAACAGATGTGGCTTCTAGGGGGCTGGATATTTCCATGGTGAGCCATGTGATCAATTTTGATGTGCCATTGATCTACGAGGATTACGTGCACAGGATCGGGCGTACGGGACGTGCGGAGCAGGAAGGAAAGGCCATCACCTTTGTGAATCCTGTGGAGGAATTTCATTTTGAAAAGATCGAAGAGATCATCAGGATGCCGGTGCCGGAAAGCCACATTCCAGCGGAAGTGACGGTAGTGGATACGCCGTTTTCAGAAAAACAGGCTTATGCCAGGGAGATTGACAACCAGAAGAAAAAAGCGGATCCGGATTACCTGGGCGCCTTCCATGAGAAAAAGGCCAGGCCGAAAACCAATCCCCATGAAAAGCCGGCAGCCGATCCAAGAAAGCATCAGCGCCAAAAAGCCAAGAAAAACCGTAACCAGATGAAAACCCAGGGTAAGAATAAAAAACGGTCATAATATTGAGAAGCTCCACTTGTGGAGCTTTTTTTTATGAGCTAGGTCATTTTTTTAAGACTTGCATGTGGCTACTTTTACTTATATTTAAATGAGCTTCAACTTATCAGGTCATGAATCTATTAAGGAAAATTTTTTTGCTTGGATGCTGTCTGGGATTTTTTGTTT
Organism: Litoribacter ruber; assembly: GCF_018500185.1. GTDB lineage: Bacteria > Bacteroidota > Bacteroidia > Cytophagales > Cyclobacteriaceae > Litoribacter > Litoribacter ruber. Next base: position 47,738 of record NZ_JAHBGI010000004.1, read on the forward strand.
CCTGTGGAGAAAATTATGAGAAGGCAACGGTAAAAAGAGGCAATATTTCCGAATCCGTATATGCTTCCGGGATAGTCAAAAGCCTTGGGCAATACCAGGCCTATGCCACGGTGTCAGGGCTGGTCGATGAAGTGTATGCCCAGGAAGGCGATACCGTGAAAATAGGCGATCCTATTATTTCTATCTATAATGAGTCGGGGAGGTTAAACAGGGAAAGCGCCGAGCTTGCCAGGGCCTATGCCGACCGGCAGGCTAACCAGAGCCGGTTGAGAGACTTGGAAATCGCCGTGGAGCTAGCGAAGAGCCAATTGGAGAATGATTCTCTGATGCTGGAAAGGCAAAAGAGACTGAGAAGCCAGGGGGTGGGCACGGAAACCGAAATGGAAAGGCGCGAACTAAACTTCAGGAATTCTGCCACCCAATACCAGTCCAGTAAAATCCGGTACCAAGAACTCAAGCGTGAAATCGATTTTCAGGACAGGCAGGCCTACCAAAACTTAAAAATCAGTAGGGCAATGGAGGATGATTTTTTGGTGACCTCACGTGTGGATGGGGTGGTGTTTTCTATGCTAAGAGAGAAAGGGGAGCTGGTCTCTCCACAGACGCCCTTAGCGGTGCTTGGCCAGGCGGGTAAATATTTTCTCGAATTGCAGGTGGATGAATATGATATTGTAAAAGTCCGCACCGGGCAAAAAGTATTTGTTAGCATGGACAGCTACAGGGGGCAGACCTTTGAAGCGATAGTCACCAAGATCAACCCCATTCTTAATCAGGCAAGCAAAAGTTTTACAGTGGAGGCGGTCTTTACCAAGGAGCCCGAGCAGCTTTTCCCCTTTCTGACTTTGGAGGCCAATATTTTGATAAAGGAAAGCAAGGAAGCTTTGCTGGTCCCTAGAAATTTTATCCATCAGGACAACTATGTGGTCACGGAGCAAAAGGATACCTTGGAAGTGAGATTGGGCATCAGGGATTTTCAGATGGCGGAATTGATAGAAGGGGTGGAGGAAGGGACAAAACTCATCAGAAGACCATGAAATGGGGCCTGATTACCGAACTTGCCTGGGCCTTGATGGTGGCCAGGGGGAAGCAGACCATTGTTGCCGGAGTGGGGGTGGTATTTAGCATCACCATGTTTGTGGCGCTACTTGGTTTCATGAATGGTCTAAACTCCATGCTCGACGGGTTGATCCTTAACCGTACTCCCCACATCCGCTTTTACAATGAGGTGAAACCAAATCCAAACCAACCGATTCAGCTTTTTGACCGGGAGACCCACCATGTGATCCGATCCATCAAACCAAGCGCTTCCAGACTGGATATACACAACAGTGGGCCGATTATGGAAAGTCTTTCCAGAGATCCGCGTGTGCTGGGAGTCACGCCAAGGATCACCGCGCAGGTGTTTTATAATGTAGGGACCATCGACATCACCGGGGTGGTCAACGGGGTGGATGTGGCCAAGGAAGCAGACCTTTTTTCATTTGAGGATTATGTGACCACTGGGAATGTGCAGGATTTAAATAATACGCTGAACAGTGTGATTCTGGGCAAGGGGGCAGCAGACAGAATGCTAGCCGAAATCGGGGATTTGATCCAGGTGACCACTGCCCAAGGTAACCGAATGCAACTAAAGGTGGTGGGGTATTTTCAGTCAGGACTTGGGGATGTGGACAATGTACAAAGCTATGCATCAATAAATACTGTGCAAAAGATGCTGGGTGAACCGGCCTCGTACGTGACAGATATTCAGGTCAAGCTTCATGATTTAAACCTGGCTCCCGCAATGGCAAGAGAGCTGGCAGAAGTCTACCAAGTGGATGCGGACGATATCCAAACAGTGAACGCACAATTTGAAACAGGGACACAAGTGCGGTCCCTGATCAGCTATGCCGTGGGAATCACCCTTTTGGTGGTGTCGGGTTTTGGTATTTATAACATCCTCAACATGATGATTTATGAGAAGATGGATACCATTGCCATCCTGAAGGCCATTGGCTTTTCGGGCCGGGATGTCAATTTGATTTTTATCATCATTGCGCTGATCATCGGGGTTGTGGGTGGGGCTTTGGGTCTTGTATTTGGCTTCCTGGCCGGATTGGGCATCGAGCGGATTCCATTTGAAACGGAGGCCTTGCCCACCATCAAAACCTTTCCCGTAGATTTCAACCCCAAGTATTATGTGATTGCGGGAGTGTTTAGCATAGTGACCACCTATTTTGCCGGATATTTTCCAGCCAAGAAAGCCAGTAAGATTGACCCTGTGGATATCATAAGGGGGAAATAATGGATGATATGCAGAGAAGCAGTGTATTGAGAACCCAGAATGTAAGTAAATATTTCTATAGTCCTGAAAAAACTCAGGTGCTAAAGGAGGTTTGTCTGGACGTTAAAAAAGGAGAGTTCGTTTCCGTTATGGGCAAGTCCGGATGCGGAAAATCGACGTTGCTTTACATCCTTTCCACCATGGATACTGACTATGAAGGGCAATTGTATATAGAAAATGAACTGGTGACCGGGCTGGATGCAAAGATTCTTTCTAGGATCAGAAATGAGAAAATAGGCTTTGTATTCCAGTTTCATTATTTGCTCAACGAATTCTCAGCTTTGGAAAATGTGAAAATCCCCGCCATGAAGCTGGGGAGGTACAGTCCAGAGGAAATCGAACACAGGGTAATGGAGAAACTTAGGATCTTTGGAATGGAAAGCCATGCGCTCAAAAAAGTACATCAACTTTCCGGTGGTCAAAAGCAAAGGGTAGCCATAGCCAGAGCACTGATTAATGATCCCCTAATCATCATGGGGGATGAGCCTACCGGGAATCTGGACAAATCCAATAGCGATATCGTCTTTAATATTTTCAAGGAGCTAGCCACTGAATTTCACCAGACCATGCTTATCGTCACCCACGACGATGAATTTGCCAAAGGGACAGACAGGATTATAGAAATGGAAGACGGTAGGATTATATAATTAGATGTGTTAAGTCATAAAATAAGCCTTTAAGCTTGACGCTCAAAGGCTTTTATTGGTTATCCGTTTCCGGTCTTTTTTATCTGTCTGTTCGAGTATTCGTTCCGTCTACAGGAGTTCTTTCATCTCTGTTGGCCAAATCCCATGAGGTATGGAATATTAATCTGGCTCTTTTGGTCATCAACGGGAATTCGATTTTGTCCACAGTATCCGTGTGCTGGTGATAGTCATCGTGCACGCCGTTGAAGAAGAAGATGACAGGGATATTGTGCTTTGCAAAATTGTAATGATCAGATCTGTAATAGAATCTGTTTGGATCATCCTCAGCATCATATCTGTAGTCGAGTTTCAGGCCAGTGTAAGTGATGTTATTGTATTCATTGATGGTTTTCAAATGGCTTGAAAGCATTTCAGAACCGATCACATACACATAGTCTTGGTCTTCGGCATCCTGGTATTCATAGTCAATTCTTCCCACCATATCGATGTTAATGTTGTTGACGGTGTTTTCCAAGGGGAAAATTGGATTTTCAGCATAGTATTGTGAGCCTAGAAGTCCTTTTTCCTCACCGGTTACGTTTAGGAAAAGGATGCTTCTTCTTGGTCTGTGACCATCTTCGGCAGCCTTGGCAAAAGCCTGGGCGATCTCCATTACGGAAACTGTCCCTGATCCATCATCATCTGCGCCGTTGTTGATTCTTCCTTGGCTGTCGATTCCGATGTGGTCATAGTGTGAAGAAATTACCAAAACCTCCTCTTTTTTATCGGTACCCTCAAGGTAAGCCATCACGTTTTCCGTACCGACCATTTCCTTGTTTTTCTTCACTTGGAAGGTGGCTTTCTGGCTTTTGATTACCGAAGGGTCGTTTTTGGCGGCTTCTTTAAGCTCTTCTACTGAAGAATCAAAAATCTCCGCCATTTTGTTGCTGCTCACCATGAATACCGGCTGCTGCTTGTCTTCGGAGTCAAAACCGAGTCTTCCTCTTCCGGAAAGCGCTTTGTAACGGTTTGCGATACGGTCAAAATTGGCCTGCCCTTCCATGGTTACGATCACGGCACCGGCTGCTCCGGCATCCATGATGTCCTGGATTACGTTTTGAGCTCTTCCGCCGATTGCCCAGATGCCTACCAGTTTATCTTTTACGTCTACTTTTGAGAGGTTTTCTTCATTAGCAAGTCCCAGGAATACAAGGTCTTTCTTTTCAGAACGTCTCATGTTCCCGTCGCCGATAAATACGAAGTCCTCGTTATTAGTCAGTTTCTGGTTGCCTATTTTCAGGGAAATATCGCCCCATTTCACATTGGCAAGTTCGAATTTCTGAAGGTAATCCCCGTCAACAGGACCATCCAAACCGATTTCTTTATAAAAATTAACCAAATACTCGGCGGCCATTTTTTGGCCCTTCTCACCGGTTTCACGGCCTTCCATTTCGTCGGAGGCCAAAAATGTGAGGTATTCTTCCAAGTCTGCTTCAGTGATGGTGGAGGCGTATTTGATCGCCGTCGCATCCTGAGCCGACACCTGCCATGACATCATAAATGCCATAGCGCCTGCCAAAAGATATCTTTTCTTCATACTATTTTGTTGTGCGTGTTGTTTTTTTGAACCTAAAACTAAAAATTTTAATTAGTAGATTAAAATTGAATTCCATGATCGGTCGGCAAAATGGGTATAAATCTTTGGATTTTAAAATCATTATCCATCAATAATTTATACATTTGCACAACCAAAAATACCTTGGATATAACCCAAATCATATAACTTCTATCAGCTGATATGAAAATTAATCTAGATCCCTCAGTTAAATTTGAACACCGGCATAATGGGCCTTCCCAAGCGGATATCGCCCACATGTTGGAGAAAATTGGTGTGTCTTCTGTTGATGAATTAATAGACCAAACCGTGCCTAAGGCCATTAGGTCTGAGCAAAGTCTGCAGCTTCCTGAAGCTAAGTCAGAAGCGGCCTTTTTAAACGAGTTCAAAAAGCTGGCTTCCAAAAACAAAATCTTTAAGTCCTATATCGGATTAGGGTATTATGATACGCTGGTGCCTGGGGTGATTTTGAGAAATGTATTGGAAAATCCAGGATGGTATACCGCCTACACACCTTACCAGGCAGAAATCGCACAGGGCCGTCTTGAGGCGCTGATCAATTTCCAGACAATGGTCATGGACTTGACCGGCATGGAAATGGCCAATGCCTCCCTTTTGGATGAGGGTACGGCTGCCGCCGAAGCGATGACCCTTCTTTATGCTTCCAAAGCAAAATCGAAGAAGAAAGCCACAAAGTTCTTTGTGGACGAAAAGATTTTCCCTCAGACCAAGGATATCCTATTGACCCGTTCGGTGCCGGTAGGCGTTGATTTGGTGATTGGGCCATTGGCTGAGTTGGATCTGACTGATCCGGAATTGTTCGGCTTGATGCTTCAATACCCCAATTCTGACGGGGAGGCAATCAACTATTCTGAATTGGTGGCTTCCGCCAAAGAAAACGATGTGTTGACAGCTTTTGCCGCCGACCTTTTGAGTTTGACACTTTTGACACCTCCGGGTGAAATGGGAGCGGATGTGGTAGTGGGTACTACCCAAAGATTAGGGGTTCCAATGGGTTTTGGTGGTCCTCATGCTGCCTACTTTGCCACTAAGGAAGCCTACAAGCGTCAGATTCCGGGAAGGATTATCGGCGTGTCTGTAGACCGAGATGGAAATAGGGCCTACAGGATGGCGCTTCAGACCAGAGAGCAGCATATCAAAAGAGAAAAAGCTACATCGAATATTTGTACCGCACAGGTATTGCTAGGAGTGATGGCCGGTATGTATGCCGTATATCATGGACCTAAAGGCTTGAAGGAAATTGCCTCCCGAATCCACGGTTTGGCTAAATTGACCGTCCAGGGTCTTGCCGAATTAGGGTTTGTGCAGGAAAACAAGAATTTCTTCGATACCATCAAAATAAAAGTGGACGAAGTTCAACAGGAGAAAATCAGGGCGTTTGCTCTTTCTTCAAAGGTAAACTTCCGATACGAAACCGGGTATATTTTCCTCTCATTTGATGAGGTGAAAACCCTGAAAAACGTTCAGGATATCCTGCACATTTTCGCAAAGTCTACCAATAAAACCGCCATAGACATTCAAGAGAAAGTTGCCGGCCTTGAGTTGGAATTGACAGATAACTTGGAGAGAAAGTCATCCTACTTGGAGCATCCGGTATTCAACCAATACCACTCCGAGCATGAGATGCTTAGATATATCAAGCGCCTTGAGTCAAAGGATTTGAGCTTGACGCATTCCATGATTTCATTGGGCTCCTGTACCATGAAACTGAACGCTACCGCGGAGATGATTCCGGTGACATGGCCTGAATTTGGGCAGATGCACCCGTTTGTTCCCCAGGACCAGGCGGCTGGATACTATGAGATGTTCCAAAACCTGAGAAACTGGTTGAGCGAGATCACAGGGTTTGCCGACACCTCCCTTCAGCCTAACTCTGGCGCTCAGGGTGAATTTGCCGGCCTCATGGTGATCCGAGCTTATCACCAAAGCAGGGGCGACCACCACAGAAATATTGCCCTTATCCCATCTTCAGCCCACGGTACCAACCCTGCATCGGCAGTGATGGCGGGTATGAGTGTGGTGATTGTGAAATGTGACGAAAAAGGAAATATTGATCTGGAAGATTTGAAAGCCAAAGCGGAGAAGTACAAAGACAACCTTTCTTCCCTTTTGGTGACTTACCCATCTACCCACGGTGTGTTTGAAGAGTCTATTCAGGAGATCTGCCAGACCATCCACGACAATGGCGGTCAGGTATACATGGACGGTGCCAACATGAACGCCCAGGTTGGGTTGACCAGTCCAGGGAGAATCGGTGCTGACGTATGTCACCTGAATCTTCACAAAACTTTCTGTATCCCTCATGGTGGAGGTGGACCAGGTATGGGCCCAATCTGTGTGGCTGAGCACCTTGTGCCATTCCTGCCTAGCAACCCGATTGTGAAAACAGGAGGTCAGCAGGCCATCCACGCTATTTCGGCTGCACCTTTCGGAAGTGCGTCCATCCTTCCAATTTCATATGCCTACATTGCAATGATGGGTGGAGACGGACTGACTAACGCTACCAAAATGGCCATCCTTAATGCCAACTACATGAAGGCAAGGCTGGAAGAGCACTACCCGATCCTTTATACTGGAACAAAAGGTAGAGCGGCCCACGAAATGATCTTGGACTGCAGAGCCTTTAAGGAGGTTGGAATCGAAGTAGAGGACATTGCTAAGCGATTGATGGACTATGGATACCATGCCCCAACAGTTTCCTTCCCTGTAGCTGGTACCCTTATGATTGAGCCTACCGAATCTGAGACGGTGTCTGAATTGGACAAGTTCTGTGATGCCATGATTGCTATCAGAGAAGAAATCAAGTCTATCGAAAACGGTACTTTGGATAAGGAAGACAACATGTTGAAAAACGCTCCGCATACAGCTACTTTGGCTTTGGCAGATGAGTGGAACTTCAGCTACAGCAGACAGCAGGCTGTTTATCCATTGGAATTTGTGAAAAACAATAAGTTCTGGCCATCGGTAAGAAGAATCGATTCTGCTTACGGTGACAGAAACTTGATGTGTAGCTGTATCCCGGTGACGGAATATGAGCAAAGCGAGGAAGAAGCGTTGGCATAAGCCATTTAGAGATAAATAATTAAAAGCCTGAAGGATCATTTCTTCAGGCTTTTTTTATTCTTTGGGTAAATAAATGGAAAGCAGTGGGGTAAAGCAAGTTATTGATGTTGATTTGGTCTCAAGGCTGTGAAATGTGTCTTAAGTAGCTTCAAAAAGATGGTAGAAAAAAAGTCCACACCTTCGAAAGATGTGGACCCTGTTCTTTTAGTGAGGCTATTGCGTCACTTTAGACGTTAACATGTCTTTCTGCATGGTAAGAAGACCTTACCAATGGCCCAGATTCTACATATTTTAATCCTCTTTTTAACCCTTCTTCTCTATAATGGTCAAACAAATCAGGATGGATAAACTCGGCTACCTCGATATGCATCTTGGTCGGCTGAAGGTACTGCCCCAATGTCAGGATATCACAGTCATGGGCAACCAGGTCGTCCATCGCCTTATAAACTTCTTCTTGCTTCTCACCCAGCCCAAGCATGATGCCCGTTTTGGTACGCATACCATGGGCTTTGGTGCGCTTGATCTGTTCCAAAGACCTGGCATATTTTGCCTGAGGTCTTACCCTTCTATATAAGCTCTCCACGGTCTCCATGTTGTGGGAAACAACCTCTTGACCACCTTCAATCATACGGAACAAGGCGTCCCAGTTTGATTTGACATCGGGAATCAAGGTTTCTATGGTCGTCTCTGGAGATAGTTTTTTGGTTTCTATTACGGTTTGATACCAGATTTCAGCACCCCGGTCTTTTAATTCATCCCGGTTTACCGATGTAATTACCGCATGCTTGACTTGCATCAGCTTGATGGCCTCGGCTACTCTTCTAGGCTCATCGGTGTCATACTCCGGCGGGCGGCCAGTGGCCACGGCGCAGAATGAGCAAGATCGTGTACATACATTTCCAAGGATCATGAAAGTAGCCGTTCCCGCACCCCAGCATTCTCCCATATTGGGACAGTTGCCGCTTTCACAGATCGTGTGAAGCTTGTGCTCGTCTACTAGTTTTCTGACGTGGGCATATTCTTTTCCTACAGGAAGCTTTACCCTAAGCCAATTTGGTTTTTTTCGCTTGGTTTGCTCCTCGGATATTACTGGTAATTCGATCATCTGTATTGTCTTAGCTTATCGCAAAATTAAGGATAAAGGGCGCAAAACCCAACATCCTTACCTATTTCCTAAACCCATAAAACAGGGTGAAGTACACGGAGTGGAAAAACTGCCTGTTTTCTACCGTAGGCATGATTTCCGGTGTTTTATGAAAACCCTCAAAGAGGTATCCTAGTTCCATTCCGGTGACATTGCTTTTGAAGACTCCAAACTCAAAGGAAAGGGCTGCTTTGGCATGTCCACCTATGGCCAGCTCCGACTCTCCGATGCCTTCAAATATCCTTCCAGGGCCCGTGATTTCAAACCTGCTCCTGACTCTTTCAGGATCATATTGACCTCTGACCGTTTCGGTTCTGCTGGCAAAATATTCCACATAGTAGGGGGCAATTACGCCTATTGAGGGGCCGATGGACGAAAGAATGGAGATCTGTACCCCCTGTTGTGGGGCTTTTTTGAACAGGATTAGCTCCCGACCGTAATGCGGCCTGATGGAGTATAAATAATTTGACTTTCCGAAAATGTAACTGTTGCCAAATGGGGTATTATACCGGACCTCCTTCGGGTTTTTCACATTTACCAGCTCCAAACCATAGAATTGGAAGAGGTCATCGTTGATCCGGTTGCCTATTTTGACACTCACCCCGCCTATTAGCCCACCGTTTGTGTTTTTGTTTACCCCAAAGAGTACTTCCCGGTCATAATCGTAGTCGCCGGCATCTTCTCGCTGGGCAAAGGAAAAATGGCTGAGTCCCAAGAAGAGAAGGATAAAAAGATATTTTGCTGAATTGGCCATGTATTTCTATGGAATTAAACGCTAATTTTGTCGCTTAAGTTATAAACTTTAAATTAAAAGTAACTGTTTATGCCGACTATAAAAAGCTCCTATTTAGGAAATTTGCGTACCACCTCCGAGCATCTCCAATCCGGAAACTCCATTATTACCGATGCCCCCGTTGACAACAATGGCCAGGGGCAGGCCTTTTCCCCCACTGATCTGGTGGCTGCTGCACTAGCCAACTGTATGGTTACTATAATGGGAATCGTAGCCCGGAGGGCTGGGATGGACCTTGATGGTTTGGAATGGGAAACTACCAAAGTGATGCAGTCCGACCCAAGGAAGATTTCGGAAATCCAGGTGGAATTTCACTGGAGCAATGCCCCGGAAGACGCCAAGTTTTTGCAAAAAATAAAAAACGCGGCCAAAACCTGCCCGGTGGCCTTGAGCATTGATCCTGCCATTAAGCAGAACATAAAATTCAACTTTTAAAGAAGAAATTAGTGAGGATTGTGAAGCAATCCTTTCTTTTTTTAATAATATTGTAGCACTCTCCCCCAGGACCTCGTCTAAGTAGAAGTTGGAAAATTACGGCAGTTTGGAGCAACATTTAATCAAGGAAGCAAAGAGCGGAAATGCAGCAGCGATAGAAAAGCTTTACAGGCACTTCTATGGCTATGCTATGAGCGTTGCCCTTCGATATACCAACACCCGTGATGAAGCTTGCGAGGTGGTCAATGATAGTTACCTCAAGGCTTTCAGCAAACTTGACCAATATTCTACCGGCAGCAGCTTTAAGGGCTGGTTTCGAAGAATTATTATCAACACATCCATCGACAATTACCGGAAAAACCAAAAGCACTATGCCGTGCTGGAAATTGACAAAGCCGCTGCGGAGTCGTACGATTCTGATGCCGTGGATGATTTGACCAAAGAGGAAATTTTGGGGATGCTTAGGGAGCTTCCCGATATTTTAAGGATTGTCTTTAATATGTATGAGATAGAAGGCTTTTCACATAAGGAAATTGGGGAGGAACTTGGGTTTCCGAGCAGCTCTTCAAGAACCTATCTGGCGAGAGCCAAGCAGAAATTGAGGGAGAAGTTTATAGTGTTAAATGAAATAAGGGATGAAGGATCAGTTCGATAAAAGACTGGCGGAGAAAATAAAATCCTCCTTCGATGACTATCACGAGGAGGTGGATCCCAGGGAATGGGAGAAGTTTTCTGATGCCTTTTTCGCAAGTGAAAAACCAAAGCGGTTTTTACTTTGGCCTTGGCTAGTGGCCGGTATGGCGGCCGCATGCCTGGCCCTTGGGGTTATCCTTTATCCCCTATTGTATGGAAATGAGGCTGGCCCCCTGGTAGCCGAATGGACTAACCCATCCAGTAAGCCTCCTAAAATCACGGAAGAGTCAGCCATTGAACAAAAAGAAACAGGGGCTGAAGAAAATGTCGGCCAATCAAATACAATAGCTTCACCAAAAGTGGAGAATTTGCAAGAAGCTCGCACGAAAGAATCTTCAGTTATTACAGAAGAACCTCAGCCTAAAATTGTCATCCCGCAGGCCATGGTGGCTCAGGCGGAGGTATCAACCTCGAGTGAACAAATATTTACTCCTAGCACAATTGCGCTTGTACCTGAAGGACTTCCCGAGCTTGGCGGTTTTGAATTGCCATCCAGAACATTGGCCTTTGGAAAGGTAACCGAAAGAAATTTTGGTGGGATGGAGGACAATCTAGCCACAAACCTGATCGTGGCCACAGAAGTAGAGGAAAAGAAAATTAATCCAATAATGACTGAGGAGGATGCCAAGCGAAAGCTTCAGGATTGGTCAATGGCTGATGCCGCTGAAATCGAAAAGAAAAAAGATACTAACCCCATGAGGTTGGGGGTATTGGTGGCTCCGCAATCCAACTCAAACACTTCCATGGGGTTGAATCTTGGGGCAGGAGTGGTGTCTGAAATCCCTTTGAGTAAGAGGCTAAAAGTGGACGTGGGGGTGACATATGCCCGACAGAGCATGATTCCGCAGCAAAACCAGCAACTCATGATGGTCAGTGCCGCCCATTCAGGCAATGATGGTCTAAATCGGAATTCAATGCAAACCATGGCGTTTTCGGCCGCCAGCACCGCTACTCCTAGCCCAAGGAATTATGAATTGAACATAGCCAACTTGGATATTCCGATCAACTTGAAATATAAAGTGATGGACAAACCGCAGGCAGGCCTTTATGTGATCAGTGGGCTTTCCAGCATGGTTTATCTTAACCAGACTACAGTTGAAAGTTATACGCAGCCAAGTTTTGGTTTCGGTCCACAGGGTTCAGCCGCAGACGCGGTGATATCCAATGAACTGACCCCCGAGGGTGGGGAAGGCGGAGTGGACCTTGGCAGGATGCTCAATTTATCTTTTGGCTACGAACATAGCTTGACTAATGGGACCTTTTTGTCCATCGAGCCCTTCTATAAAATGCCTCTTGGAAACATGACCTTCATCGATCAGCAGTTTTCTATCGGAGGCGTCAACTTGAGAATGAATTTCCAATTCAGAAAATAAATAAATTTTACTACATATGAATATGATTTTGAGAACGGCGACCGCCGCGGTGGTTGCCCTGGGTATGAGCGCCTGTCTTAGTCCGATGGAAAATGAGATGGACAAGGTGTGGGAGAGAGATGACACTTTGCTTAAAGCGTACATGGAATCAAACAATATTGAAGCCACCAAAACACAGGTAGGGTATTATTACTCCAAAGAAATAGAGAACGACAATGCACCCCAAATAACTAACAACTCTATCGTGGGGATTTATTATCGAATTAAGACCATTGACGGGAAGGTTATTGATTCGCATACTGCAGAGGATGGTGATCCACTCATCTTCCTGCATGGCGAGGCGGGCATGGTGCCACGCGTTATTAACTTTGCCTCAGGTTTGGCGAGTGAGGGTGAGGTCCTGAATATTTACGCTCCCTCCCAGTTGGGGTATGGGGAGTATCAATATCAGCAATTGATTTTGGCCAGCAGCAACTTGGATATCCGTGTGGAGTATGCAAAAGTGTATACTAAGGAAGAGCTTGCTGAAATTGAGGACCAGCGTATTCAGGATTACCTTGCGTCCAATTCCATTGAAGGATTTGAGCGGCAGGAGAATGGTGCCTATATCAAGGTTTACGAAGAAGGGGATGCTGACAGCCTTAGGGTGAAGTCAGGTGACCGGGTGGTGGTCAATTACAAGATTTATGAATTGAGTGAGAAGGAGCCGTTTGGCAAAGGTGAAGCGGAGAATGGCAGCTTTGGCTACCGTGTCGGGGTGCCGGACAACCTGAAGTTTTTGGACCAGAGCGTTTTGGGCTTTACCACAAATTCCCATGTTGAAATCATAGCCCCGTCTCACTTGGCCTATGGTGCAAGCACCCAAGTAATCCCGCAAGTTATAAGAGAGGACCTATTCAAAAGGGAATTGATAATGGATAGAGTAAGGCCTTTTGAGCCCATCCGATTTAATACTATAATCAAAAAGGTGGAAAGAAATTGATTTTTGCCAACCCTGTCAAGATCCCCGGTCATTATAGATCGGGGATTTTTTGTTTTATGCCAAGCATGCTGAAACAGGCTAATTTTTAATTAAGTTTGTATAGAGGTTAATCCGATTATAAGGGTTGGCCTGTGCGGAGAAAAATCACGTGGTATTTTGTGCCAGATTAGAAATATAAACCCGAATTAACATGAGTTACCTATTTGAAACATTCAAGGGCTGGAAGGCCTATTGTGAGGAAAAGGATGTTCCTTTATATCAACCTGTGCTGGAGTATGAGGTAGACCAAAAGGGCAAAGAAGAAGGGGCGATCCGGGAAGGAATCCTGAGGGCTTATCGAGTGATGCGGGAAGCCGTAGAAACGGGACTCAAAGAGGATATGACCAGTAGGTCTGGAATGATCAACAATGGGGCTAAAAAGGTCTATAACCATAAGTTGAGTGTTCTTTCGCCGGAGTTTCAAAAGTTAATTTCCCGTGCCTTGGCCGCTAAGGAGGTCAATAGCTGCATGGGTAGAGTTGTGGCCGCGCCTACTGCAGGGGCATCCGGGATTCTGCCTGGAACGCTTTACACCCTTCAGGAAATCCATGATTTACCGGATGAATCCATCGTGGAGGGGCTTTTGGTTGGTGCTGGGATTGCCTTGATCATCGAGCAGAATGCGAGTTTGGCTGGGGCCGTGGGAGGCTGTCAGGCCGAGACCGGTTCTGCAGCGGCAATGGCCTCCGGAGCGATGGTGTATTGCCTGGGCGGCAGCATTGAGCAGGTTTTCAATGCCGTTGGCATCACCATTCAGTGTATGCTTGGTTTGGTGTGTGACCCTGTGGCTGGATTGGTAGAGATCCCCTGTGTGGTGAGAAATGCCAGTGCCGCGGCCATTGCCAACAGTTCTGCTCAGATTGCATTGGCTGATGTGGATGCCGTGATCCCTGTGGATGAATGTGTAGAGGCCATGGGGGAAATCGGGGCCAGTATGGAGAATAAGTATAAGGAAACCGCGCTAGGCGGCCTAGCAGCAACTCTTACAGGGCAGCAGATTGCCAAGCGAGTGTTGATTCAAGATATTGAAATTCTTCCTGATGAAGAACTGCCTGAGTAAGAAAAGGCTGTAACACCGGGATTTTTAAAAGCAGGTCTATACATGAAGAAAACATCAAGGCCCAAAAAATGCTGCTAACCAACATATAGGTGAAGATTTTTTCTTTTTTGACTCCAAAGGAATTCATGATGATGGTTCCGCCGATGGGAGTGAGCACCAGGGGGGTGATGGCAGCTACCCCAATGGCACCAAAATTCCGCCATACCTTGACTACCCTTCTGCTGTTTTTGGTGAAGATTTTTCGTTTGGGCTTGAATACCTGCTGATACCTGATGCGTAATCTTTGCCCAATGTAGGTAAATCCGATCACACTGCTCATCATGCCCAATACGGTAACAAATACTATTTCAACTATAGAAAAACCCGCTGCGGTGCCTAAAATAGGCCCTGCGATAAATTTGAAAAGGCAGAAAGAGTAGATAGTTAAAAAAGTCAGGATGTACTCAATCATAACAATAGATAAATGTATAGGCCATACCCACCGGCCAATAGGCCTCCTTCCCAACGGGAAATCCTGAGTTTTGTCAAAATAATGGGCAATAAGATAATCGTAAACCCAAGCATCCAGATGAAGTCATTCTGAAGGAATATTTGGGATACCTGAATAGGGCTGACTATGGCTGTGATACCCACAATAGCCAGGATATTCATTAGGTTGCTACCCAAGATGTTGCCCAAGGCAATATCGGTATGCTTTTTCAGGGCGGCCATCACGGAAGTCACCAATTCTGGAAGGCTGGTGCCCATGGCGATGATGGTCACACCTATTACCCGATCGCTGATCCCAAAGGTTTGGGCAATCACAATGCTGTTTTCAATAAACAAATCTGAACCCCAATAGAGGCCGGCAATACCAAGTATTATTAAAGCGATAGATTTCCAAATAGGTGTTTTCTTGATTTTGACCATGTCCAAATCTTCAGGATCATCTGGGATTCTTTCTATTTTTTTGAAAAAGTAAAAGTTGATCAGTATCAGCAGTGTCACCAGTATAATTCCCTCCATTAATGAAATGACACCATTGATGGCCAAAAGGTAAAAGAGAATGCTTACCACCAAGGTGAAGACATAATCCAGCTTGATTACCGACTTAGGAAGGGAAATGGGGAAAATAACGGCACTGACTCCTAGGACTAGGGATATGTTGGAAATGTTGGAACCAATTACGTTTCCTAGGGCTATATCGCTGTTTCCCTTAAGGGCCGCGGATACGCTTACCAGAAGTTCAGGTGCGGACGTGCCAAAAGACACTACCGTCAAACCGATCAGCCCGGGGCTGAGGCCGAGCTTACCGGCAATGGCAGAAGCGCCATCCACCAAGTATTTGCCTCCCATTAACAGAATGAGAAGTCCGACCAGTAAAAATAGATAAACCATGCTTAAAGTTTTTGTCCAAAGGCTAAGTCACCTGCATCTCCCAGTCCGGGCACGATGTAGGATTTTTCATTCAACCTTTCATCCAAGGCGCAAAGCCAGAACTCATGGGGTAAGTCCAAGTTGTTTTTGACATGCTCAATGCCCTCTGGAGCTGCGATAGCAGAGATGATGTGAAGTTTTTTTGGGGTGCCGTTTACCAATAGATGTTTGATACTGGTAAGAAGGGAACCGCCTGTTGCCAGCATGGGGTCTACAATGAGTACCTCTTTGCCTTCGATCGAGGGTGCTGCAAGATAATCAAGGTCAATTTCCAGGTCTTGACCTTCCGCTTCCCTACGGTAGGCTCCTATGAAGCCGCTATCGGCATCATCGAAGTAGTTGATAAACCCCTGGTAGAAAGGAATGGCTGCCCTCATGACCGAAATCACTACAGGGTTATCCGTTAGTCTTTTCACTTCCGTTTGTGCAAGGGGAGTGGTGATGGTGTGTGATTCAAAAGTGAGGCTTTTGGATACCTCATAAGCCATGATTTCCCCCAAGCGCTCCAAGTTACGTCGAAAGCGCATCCTGTCCTGCTGTCTGTCAATATTTCGGAGATCCGCCAAAAACTGGTTGGCGATAGAGGTGGTCTGGTTTAATATAAACATGGATTACTAAAGTTTTGAGCAAAAAAAACCCGATCTGCAAAGATCGGGTTTAATTTTCTTATTTCAATAGCTTATTGAACTTCGAAGCTTACTCTTCTTGCCAATTGACGAGCATCAGCAGATCTCTTGTCTACGCTTGTGTCTTCGCCATAGCCTTTGTAAGTCAATCTTGAAGAATCAACACCTGAAGCAACCAATAGGTCGTATACAGCTTTAGCTCTTCTTTCAGATAGTCTCTGGTTGTAGTTTTCTGGACCTAATTCGTCAGCATAACCTTTCAACTCAACGTTAACACCTGGGTTTCTCTTCATGAAGTTAGCTACATAGTTAGCAGCAGAAGAAGAGTATCCTAGTGGCTTAGCGCTGTCAAATGCAAAGTATACGTTCACATAACCGTCGTTGATAGCTTGCTTGAAGAAGTCAGTTTCTCTGTCTTCGTCATCTTCAACTGGACATCCTTGGTTAGAAGCAGGACCAGGTACAAATGGACACTCATCCAAGTGATCAGGAATACCGTCACCGTCAGAATCCAAAGTTCTACCGAAAGCATCTACTCTAGCACCAGCTGGAGTGTTAGGCTCCTTGTCTAGGTAGTCAGGGATACCGTCGCCGTCAGAGTCTTTCAACATGTCTCTGATTTCACCGATTTGAGTAGCCAATTCTTCCTTAGTAGCATACTTGTCCTCAGCTACATACCAGTCAGCATGTGTAGAGTTTCCACCTAGGTAGAAAGAAAGACCCAAGGTACCAGTCCACCAAGTAGCTTTTGGTCCGTAATAGCTGAAGTGCTCAGGAGTGATTGCAGAAGCACCATCGAAAGCCACATCTTGACGACCGTTTGCGATAGCAGTGATGTCACCGTTAAGGGCAATTCTGTCGCTCAATCTGATTTGACCGGTGATACCTGCCATCAAGTTGTAAACGTTGTCCTGGAAGTCAGCGTGTAGGTTTTGCTGAGGAGTAATTCTACCGATACCAGCACCGGCGTGACCCAATAGGTTGAATCTTCTGGAGAAAGTCTCCCAGTTCATCATTCTACCTAGGTTTACCACACCTTGAAGGTTCAATCTGTAGTAATTCGTTTCAAACTCAGGGTTGTTGTCCTGGCTTGCTTCAGCGAATCTTCCGAAACCGTAATCCAGTTTCGCACCAAATTTCTCATTGAACATGTATCTGACGCCTACGTCACCATGTCCAAGATTAACGATAGGAGAATAGAAGCCTGGCGTCATTGGCGTCATAGCTTTATTGAACCCACCGTTCACATCGATCGACCACTTGTTGAAGTCGTCCTGGGCATTAGCTCCAACTGCTAAGGCACCAGCCATTAATGTAGATAGTAATAACTTTTTCATGATAAAAAATTTTTTTCCAAAATTAAGTGTTTAATTGATTTAATTCCAAACTTGTTTACTTGTAACTGTATGCAAATGTAAATTTTTTATTTAGAACGTAAAACTTTCTAGGAAATGTTTTTTACGTAGGTTTGTGATAAGTTTTTGAAAATGATTTGGTCATAAATAATGCCAATATGGGAATTTTAAGGGATTTGCTCCAAATTCAAGGGGTTTCAGGGGAAGAATCTACCATTTCTAAGTTCATTTTAAGTTGGGTATCTCAACGAAAAGGAAACTGGAAGGTTTCACCAGAAATATACTATGGGGACGAATTGCAGGACTGTATTGTCCTGAAATTTGGAAAACCCCGCACCGCCGTATTTGCCCATATGGACACTATTGGGTTTACGGTTAGATATGAAAATCAATTAGTTACTGTCGGTGGGCCAGAGGCTGAAGACGGGTTTGAACTTGTGGGGGAAGATATTTTTGGTCCCATTGAGTGCAAAATAAAAAAAAATAATGGGCAGCTATTTTATGACTTCCCCAGAGGTATCCAAAGGGGAACAAGCCTCTCTTTCAAGCAAAATGTCCGGATAGATGAAAAATTTATCCAAGCCGCCTATCTCGATAATAGGCTGGGAGTGTATAATGCCATGAAACTTTGCGAAACCCTGGAAGATGGGGTGGTGGTCTTCTCCACTTATGAGGAACACCACGGCGGCAGTATGCCTTTTCTCCTACGCTTTATATATGAGAAGTGGCAGATCCGACAATCGTTGATTTCCGATATTACTTGGGTGACCGAGGGAGTGCGCCACCATGAGGGGGTAGCCATATCTTTGAGGGACCGTAATATTCCCCGAAAGGCCTATGTGGATAGGATTGTGGCTTTGGCCTCTGAAAGTGGTATACCATTCCAGTTGGAAGTAGAGGGAATGGGCAGCAGTGATGGCCGGGAGGTGCAGATGAGTCCCTATGCGATGGATTGGTGTTTTATTGGAGCTCCAGAAGACAATGTGCACTCGCCAGATGAAAAAGTCTCCCTCCATGACCTGGACTGCATGCTTAAGATGTACCAGTATTTGATGAAGCACCTTTAAATGTATGCTGGTTTAGCAAATTTTATGTCGGGGGGGTAGCATTTTTTTATATATTTGTGTCGCCCTGTCCTAGGGCATTTTTAATTAAGATATGGTAGAAGTTAAAGATAAGCAGTTTGTTCCCTACCTATCCGAAGCTGAACTGTCGCAACGGATTGCCACTCTGGGTGCAAAAATAAATAATGATTTTCAGGGAAAAGAGCCGGTTTTGCTGGGGATACTCAATGGAGCCTTTATGTTTCTTTCCGATTTGGCGAAAGCCATCGACATACCTGTAGAAATACAGTTTATTAAGGTGGCTTCCTATGAGGCCACCGCATCCACCGGGCAGGTGAAAAACCTGATTGGCCTAAATGTTGATTTGGAAGGCAGAGACGTGATTGTGGTGGAGGATATTGTCGATACGGGTTTGAGCATGAAGCATATTTTGGGTCTTGTTGCTGAGCACAATCCGGGAAAAATAGCCATTGCCACCCTGTTGCTGAAGCCTGAGGCCTTGATAGAACCCTTGGACATAGATTATGTGGGGTTTGAAATCCCCAATAAATTTGTGGTCGGGTACGGCCTTGATTATGATGGGCTGGGCAGGAACCTGAAGGAGATTTACCAATTGAAGGAATAATTATTAAATAAAAATATTGATCGCTACATAATTTTGTTGTTATGCTAAACATAGTCTTATTCGGCCCTCCAGGTGCAGGAAAAGGTACTCAAAGTGAAAAATTGATTGCCAAGTACAAATTGACCCACCTTTCCACCGGGGATCTTTTTAGGGCACACCTCGGTCAGGGTACCGATCTTGGCCAGTTGGCCAGAAAATATATGGATGAAGGCCGTCTGGTGCCTGATGAAGTGGTCATCGGGATGGTGGATGATAAGATCAAAAACACCCAAGACAGCAATGGCTTTATTTTCGACGGTTTTCCGCGTACAGTAGCTCAGGCAAGGGCTCTGGACCTTTTGTTGGAGGAAAAAAACATGTCTATCTCGGGAATGATTGCATTGGATGTGCCTGAAGAGGTGCTCAAGGAAAGAATCCGTGAAAGAGGCAAAACCTCAGGAAGAGTGGATGATCAGGATGAGGAAAAGATCAAAACGCGGATTCAGGTATATTTGGATGAGACCATTCCCGTTGCCACCTATTACAAGGGTCAGGAGAAACTCACCAAGATCCACGGGGTGGGAGCGATAGATGAGATCTTTGCCAACATCTGTGAAGTTATTGATTCTTATTAATCGACGAAATTTTCATAACTTTGTAACCCAATTGGCTAAGCTGTATTGCTTGGCCAATTTTGTTTTATAAAAATCATAGAAACTGTGGCGGATTCCAATTTTATAGATTATGTGAAGTTTTGTTCCAGGTCGGGAGCAGGAGGTTCAGGCTCTGTTCATTTCAGAAGAGAGAAGCACGTGCCCAAGGGCGGTCCTGATGGTGGTGATGGTGGCCGTGGTGGAAACATTATATTAAGAGGCAATGCCCAGCACTGGACGTTGCTCCATCTTAAATATAAAAAGCACGTGATCGCCGAAGCAGGAAAAGGCGGTGAGGGTGGCAGAAGAAAGGGTGCCGACGGAAAGGATATTATACTGGAGGTGCCACTGGGTACTGTGGCCAAAGATGCCGAAACCATGGAAGTCCGATGTGAAATCACCGAAGACGGGCAAGAAGTTGTCCTGACCCGAGGTGGCAGAGGAGGGCTAGGAAATGACCACTTTAAATCTGCAACCAACCAAGCCCCGCATTATGCACAGCCGGGAGAGGAAGGGATTGAAGAATGGATCATTTTGGAACTAAAACTGCTGGCTGATGTTGGGTTGGTTGGATTTCCAAACGCCGGAAAATCCACTTTGCTATCCAGTATCTCGGCAGCCAAGCCTGAAATTGGAGATTATCCCTTCACTACCCTTGTGCCAAATCTTGGTGTGGTGGGATATAGGGATGACAAGTCATTTGTGATGGCGGACATTCCGGGGATTATCGAAGGTGCTGCCGAAGGACGTGGTTTGGGTATTAGATTCCTGCGCCATATTGAAAGAAACTCCATTCTTTTGTTTATGGTGCCTGCTGATGCTGACAATATTAAAAAGGAGTATGAGATACTCTTGAACGAGCTCAAGAAATACAATCCGGAGCTGCTGGATAAAAACAGGCTTTTGGCTATATCCAAGGCTGACATGCTTGACGAAGAATTGATGACGGAGATGAAAAAGGAATTGCCGGAAAATGTGCCAACCCTTTTCATTTCATCGGTTTCCCAATACAATTTGGACAAATTGAAAGACATGATCTGGCAAGAAATTAATTCGTAATGCCAGTTTGTCAGTTTTAAGGGAATGGCAAACATATTGAGTTTTATCAGAAAGCTTTTGAATACCAATACTATTATGGCTGAAAAAGAAAATTTAGAGAAGGACGAAATGACTAAGACCCAAGAGAGCTCTGAGGAGCAAATTGAGGAAACACAAGATACCGAGGCACAGGCAAATGCTGAAAAGCAAGAAGAAGTAAAGGAAGAACTGAGCCAAGAAGAAAAATTGAAAATCGAACTGGCTGAATTGAAGGACAAGCATTTACGCCTTTATTCGGAGTTTGAAAATTACAGAAGAAGAACCAGCAAGGAGAGGCTTGATTTGATCAAGACAGCTTCAGAGGATGTTTTGAAGGATATTATTCCTGTTGTGGATGATTTTGAAAGAGCCATCAAGGCTTCTGAGAAAGAAGAGTCTGTGGAAACGGTTATGGAAGGGAATCTTCTTATTTATAACAAGCTGTTGAAGATTTTGGAATCCAAAGGACTAAAGCCGATGGAGGATGTGGTCGGGAAGGCTTTTGATGCCGACCAGCAGGAAGCCATCACACAAGTACCTGCTCCATCTGAAGAGATGAAAGGGAAAGTGATTGATGTAATTGAAAAAGGATATACCCTTGGTGACAAAGTTGTCAGATATGCCAAGGTGGTAATTGGATCATAACATTATGACTAAAAGAGATTATTACGAAGTATTAGGGGTTAGCAAGACCGCCAGTCAGGATGAGATAAAGAAGGCCTACAGAAAAATGGCCATCAAGTATCACCCTGACAAGAATCCGGACAACCCAGAGGCAGAAGAGATGTTTAAAGAGGCTGCCGAAGCCTATGAGGTGCTTAGCAACCAGGAAAAAAGGCAGCGTTACGACCAGTTTGGTCACCAGGGAGTCAGCGGCAACGGTGGCTTTGGCGGTGGCGGCATGAACATGGACGACATCTTCTCTCAGTTTGGGGACATCTTCGGAGGTGGAGGTTTTGAATCCTTCTTTGGCGGAGGCGGTGGCCGAGGCGGAAGAAGGGCCAAAAAAGGCACCAATCTTCGGGTAAAGCTTAAACTGACATTAAAAGAGGTAGCCAACGGCGTTGAGAAAAAAATCAAAGTCAAGCGTCATGTTTTGGCTGACGGAGTGACATTCAAAACCTGTAGCACCTGTCAGGGTTCAGGTCAGATCAAAAAGGTGGTTAATACCATGCTTGGCCAGATGGTCTCCGCCAGTACCTGTCCTAGCTGTGGTGGCAATGGGCAGATAGTCGATAAGAAGCCGGCCAATGCAGATGCAAAAGGTTTGGTGATAAAAGAGGAAATCATCCCGATCAACATCCCAGGTGGTGTGGCAGATGGCATGCAGCTAAGCATGTCCGGCAAGGGTAATGAAACTCCGGGCGGAATTCCAGGTGATTTGTTGATCGTGATCGAGGAAATTGAAGACGAGGTACTTCAGCGTGATGGAAACAACGTGGTGTTTAACCTGTACGTGAGTTTTATCGACGCAGCCCTTGGCGCACAGATTGAGGTCCCTACTATAGACGGCAAGGTGAAAATCAAGCTTGAACCGGGGACTCAGAGTGGAAAAGTGTTGAGGCTAAAAGGAAAAGGGATCAAAGACCTTAATGGATACGCCAAAGGTGACCAACTTATCTATGTAAATGTATGGACACCTACCCAGTTGACCAGGGAAGAGAGAACAGCCTTGGAAAACTTGAGGGCATCACAGAATTTCATCCCAGATCCAGGGAAAACTGAGAAGAACTTCTTTGACAAAATGAAGGAATTCTTTTAGAAAAAATAGAAGCCGGGCATTTGTCCGGCTTTTTTTCGTTTAAAACAAACCTTTTCCCCTTCGTCCCGTAATTTATCCGTATGTTGAGAAAAGTATGTTTGTTAGTTTGGTCGATTTGGGCTTTCAGTGGAGAATCAAGTGCCCAGATTTCAAAAGATTTCATAGTAGAGGAGAGGAGTGGTTTCAACTTAGTCAAATTGGATTTTGCCTCCTATAAAGGCATATCCAGGATCCAGCGTGATCATTCCGGTCACCCTCTCAGCATCCAGGCCAATCTTGCCAAGGTAAACATACTACCCACTTTTACCCATTCCATAGAGGAGAACATCCTGTTTGCTTCCCTTGACCACTCCAACGTAGAATCCGAAAATCTGGGTAAAAGCCTTTCTTCGCGACTTTTTTCTAACACCAACGATGATTTTGACCACGAATGGCTAGTGGGGCTCAATTCCAATTTCATGTATGATCTTGATCTTTATTTTGGGATAGGCAAGGCCATTCTCGACCTTTCCAACATCAACGTGGCCAATTGTAAAGTGAAAACCGCTACCGCTGATGTTTCTCTTAAATATGGGCGTCGTGCCCCGAACCCCATTAGTATGGACACCATGGCCGTGATAATCAATATGGGCAATGTGGATGTCCAAAACCTGAACTTCTCCAATGCCCGCCATATGATTTTTGATGTGAATTATGGCAAAGTGAATTTGTCCTTCAACGGCGAAATGCCCCAGGCGAGCCATTTGAAGGCCTCAGTAGGTGCTGGAAGTGTAAATATTGAACTTCCCGATCAATCACTTCCCTATAAGATAAAAGTAAAAAGCACGGCCATGTGCCGTACATCCATTCCTTCCTATTTGAGGGAGGTAGGCAGCAAAACCTATGTAAGCAAGGGGTTTTCGGAGAATGCCAAAAACCTGCTGCTCATTGAAATCGATGTGTCTGTGGGTTCTGTTGCTTTAAAATAATATTTATTTTTTTTTAGGGGTCAAAATGAATAGCCCAACCAAACCAACACTTTTGAATATGGTTGAACTAGATAGGGCCGATTTAATGGCGAATGAATAAATCTGAATATGTCTAATATCCTAGAGGTCCAATCCTTATCTAAGTATTACGGTGACAAAGCAGCACTGAATGATGTCTCGCTGGATGTCCCAAAAGGCCAAGTTTTTGGCTTGCTTGGTCCCAATGGAGCCGGTAAAACCACCTTAATCAGGATCATCAACCAAATCATCGATGCCGACTCGGGCACCATCTTGGTCAATGGCGAAAAGCTAAAACCTTCTCATATCAAGTTGATCGGCTACCTTCCTGAAGAAAGAGGACTGTATAAAAAGATGAAAGTAGGTGAGCAGCTCCTATATTTTGCACAGCTAAAAGGGCTGAGTTATGCTGACGCCAAAAAGAAAGTCAGGTCCTGGATGGACAAGATGGAAATTTGGGAATGGCGGGAAAAAAGGATTGAGGACCTGTCCAAAGGGATGGCACAAAAGATCCAGTTTATTGCCACGGTGATCCATCAACCCAATTTGTTGATCTTAGATGAGCCATTCTCTGGTTTTGACCCGGTGAATGCCGAGCTGATCAAAAATGAGATTTTGGAACTGAAAGACAAAGGCGTGTCGGTGATTTTATCCACTCACCGGATGGAATCCGTGGAGCTGCTCTGCGACCACATCGCCATGATCAACAAAAGTCGAAAGGTTCTCGATGGTAGTATAGCCGATATCCGTCAGCAATCCAAAACTAACCAATATCATCTTAAATTGCGGGGCCATCTCGCCGACCATCCGTCTAACTGGCAAAGAGTTGAGGGGAACTTCGGCTACGAAAAGTTTTTGATCCAGCTGAATGGGCATAGTACCAACCAGGTGTTGGAGGAGGCCATACAGTTTGGTGATATCCTAGGTTTTGAGGAGGTCATTCCCAGCATAGGTGAAATTTTTATCCAACGTGTAAAAGACACAGATCATGAATAAGATATTTTTGGTGATCAAAAGGGAGTACCTGGCGAGGGTAAAAAAGAAATCTTTTTTGCTGGCTACTTTACTTACTCCATTGGTTTTTCCTACCATTTTGGGTCTATTCCTTTGGATTGCCATGTCGGAGAGGGAGTCAGAATCCTTGAGGATTATTGAAGTAATAGATGAGTCAAACCAGTTCAGACTAGAGAGTTCCGGGCAATATGCCTTTTCCTTTTCCGACAGGGATAGGGAGGAAGCCAAGGAAATGGTGAAAAGTGGTGAACGCTATGGAGCCCTTTATATTCCTCCAATTGATTTGGAGAAGCCTTTGGGAATAGTATACTATTCGGAGAAAAATCCCAGCATGACCCTTATTGGGAATCTGGAAACTACTCTAAAACGCAAGATTGAAGAAATAAGGCTCTACAATTCCGGGATCGACCCCGAGGTGATTGCTGGACTCCGCACCAATGTGAATATCCGGGCGATAACTCTCGACAATGCCGGTGAAGAAAAGATGACCAATGCCATGGTCAATTATGGGTTGGGTTTCATTACCGGGATTTTAA
The DNA here is from genome assembly GCF_018500185.1 of Litoribacter ruber. Classification (GTDB taxonomy): domain Bacteria; phylum Bacteroidota; class Bacteroidia; order Cytophagales; family Cyclobacteriaceae; genus Litoribacter; species Litoribacter ruber. The sequence goes on from NZ_JAHBGI010000004.1 coordinate 72,998, forward strand.
TCTACATGTTCATATTTATTTACGGCAACCAGATCATGCAGGGGGTGATTGAGGAGAAATCCAGCCGGATCATCGAGATTTTGGTTAGCTCACTTAGGCCCTTCCAGCTGATGACGGGCAAAATCATAGGCATAGGCGCTGTGGGGCTAACCCAATTCCTGATTTGGATCATCTTGATTTCTGCCATTTCCTCCTTAGTCATGGGTTATTTCGGCATGCAGATGCCGCAGCAGCAGGCACTTGAACTTGCCAATCCCGAAGCTGGGAAAATGATTGAAGGTTCCACTGGCGATATGGGGCAATACATGCAGGTGATTCAGGATATCAATTTTGTAAAGTTGGTTCTGACTTTCATATTTTATTTCATAGGAGGCTACTTGTTATATGGGGCTTTCTTTGCGGCCATCGGGGCCGCGGTGGATACACCTTCGGACGCCCAACAGTTTATGTTTCCGGTGACGATTCCCTTGCTAGTGGCATATTTCGGGTTGTTCATCTTTGTGTTGGATGATCCTAATAGTAATATTTCTTTCTGGCTCTCCATTATTCCTTTTACTTCTCCTATTGCAATGATGGGGAGGGCGAGTTATGGAGTGCCTTTTTTCGATTTGGCATTATCCATGGGTTTTCTGATCATCGGGTTTTTGTTTACCACTTGGCTGGCTGGCAAGATTTACAGAATTGGGATTTTGGTTCATGGCACCAAGGTAAACTACCGAACCCTCTGGAGATGGGTGAAAACAGCATAAAAAAAGGCAGCCAATTTTATAGGCTGCCTTTATGTTGCTTATTTAAGGTAAGCTGAAAGCATCCAAACTACTTTCTCTTTGGATGTGATGTATTCGCTCATAAGAGCCACAGTACCTTCGTCACCATTTTCTCCTGCGGCTGTTAGGACTTGTCTTTCTATTTTAAGTAGCGTGTTAAGATTGTCTCTGACGATTTCCACCATTTTCTTGGGGTCAGAAACTTCCATAGCTTCCTTAATTTCCGCATGTTGGATGTACTCAGAAAATGAGGATAAAGGTCTTTCCCCAAGAGTCAGAATCCTTTCAGCAGTCTCATCAATAGCTCCAATGGCAGAATTGTATAGCTCCTCAAACTTGTTGTGGAGTTCAAAGAAATTTGGGCCACTCACATTCCAGTGGAAATTGCGGAGGTTTTGATAATATATCTCATAATTTGCCAACAGCGTGTTAAGTTTCTCGGTCAAAACCTGACTTTCTTTTACCTGTAGTCCAATATCGTTGGTTTTCATATGGTGTTTGTTTTGGTTTTTCTTAATTTACCACAAGTTACAAAATCACCAAAAATAGGTCAAACTGTTTATTTCTAACTCAAATAGATAATAACTATCAAAAAGTAGAGTTATTAAACCAGTTTCTTACATATGAAGTGTAATTCCCCTTTATGAAGAATAGGTTTCAGGATCTTAAATCCATCGATCTTTATCACAACCGTGGCAAAGTCAAATGGGTCATTTTTATAGTATCCATTATCATAAGTATAGGTTCGATATATTATACCGATCTGCTAGTCGTGGAACTTAAGGACAGGGAAAAACGGCAAGTAGACCTCTACGCAAGTGCAATAGAATATGCTGCCAGCGGGGATGACAACCTCACGTGGATATACCAAGAGATCATAGTAGAAAATACTAGTATACCCGTAATTATCGCCGATGCCTTGGGGAATCCCTATGAGCACAAGAATATCAAACTCCGGCCTAAAAGCAATGAAAATGAAATCCAGGAGCAGCTTCGGGTCGAATTACTCAGGATGAAGGCGGAATATGAGCCAATTATGGCCACAGAGGATGTTTTTATCTATTACCGCAATTCTGAATTGCTCAGAAGGCTGCAATTTTATCCCTATGTCCAACTTTCCGTGATATTGGTTTTTGGGCTTTTGGCCTATACCGTATTCAATCAATCAAAAATAGCTGAGCAAAACCGAGTATGGGCTGGTTTGACAAAGGAAACGGCCCACCAGTTGGGCACCCCGTTGGCATCTTTGATGGCTTGGATCGAATACCTGAAAAACTCTCCGGTGTGGGAGGAGAATAAAGAGGTGATCCAGGAAATGGACAAGGATGTGATAAAACTGCGGATGGTGACCGAAAGATTCAGCAATATCGGCAGCACGCCAGTTATCCAGCCTGAAAATGTTTTTCACGCAATAGAAGACACCGTCAACTATCTCCGGCCTAGACTTTCCAGCAAAGTGGATATCAACCTACAGTCTCCCGATCATGACATGATAGCCATGGTGAATAAACCGCTATTTGAATGGGTGGTTGAAAATATCTGCAAAAATGCGGTGGATGCTATGAAAGGCAGGGGAGGGATTACCATTCAATTGATAAAAGATGCTGATAAATACATCATCGTGGACATCACGGATTCCGGCAAGGGAATGGAAAAAAGCATGTATAAAAAGGTCTTCAATCCTGGATTTACCACCCGCCAAAGAGGTTGGGGATTGGGATTGACTTTGGCTAAGCGGATTATGGAAGGTTACCATAAAGGGAAGATTTTTGTTAAAAATTCCGAAGTGGGGAAGGGAACCACTTTCAGAATTGTTTTGCATGCGGCACAAGCTGATAAGGGCCATTAAGTTTGTTTCCGAATTTAGGATAATAACCTTACCTTTGCCCCCTGATTAATAGAATCCTACCACAAATGAGTCTGACAACAGAGATCCAAAAAAGAAGAACTTTCGCCATTATTGCCCACCCCGATGCCGGTAAAACCACTCTTACCGAGAAGCTTTTACTATTTGGAGGAGCCATCAAGACAGCCGGTGCGGTGAAGTCTAACAAAATTGACACGGCGACCAAATCTGACTGGATGGAAATTGAAAAGCAAAGGGGAATCTCTGTGGCCACCTCCGTGATGGGTTTTGAATATAAAGATATCAAGATCAACCTGCTCGATACTCCAGGTCACCAGGATTTTGCTGAAGATACGTACAGAACCTTGACGGCCGTCGATTCGGTAATCATGGTGATCGACTGTGTGAAGGGGGTGGAGATCCAGACTGAAAAGCTCATGGAGGTATGTAGGATGCGAAATACTTCGGTAATATGTTTTATCAACAAGCTGGATAGAGAGGGTAGGGATCCGTACGATTTGTTGGATGAGGTGGAGGAAAAGCTGAATATCAAAGTGCGCCCGCTTTCCTGGCCTATTGGGATGGGGAAAAGCTTTAAGGGGGTATACAATCTATATGACAAAAAATTAAACCTCTATACACCAAGTCAACGTCAATTGAGTGACGACCGCTTGACGATTGAAGATTTGGAAGACAGCAAATTGGTGGATAAAATCGGTCCCAATTATGCTGAACAGCTTCGTGAGGATGTAGAGCTTATTGAAGGGGTATATCCGGATTTTGACCCACAAGAATACCTTGAAGGAAAAGTAGCGCCGGTATTTTTCGGGTCTGCTGTCAATAATTTTGGGGTAAATGAGATGCTGGACACTTTTATCCAGATTGCCCCAGGACCCAAAAGCAGAAATACCGAAGACAGGGAGGTAGTACCCGAGGAGAAAAATTTCTCTGGTTTTGTATTTAAGATCCACGCCAACATGGATCCCAACCATAGGAACCGTATTGCTTTCTTGAGGATTTGCTCAGGCAGGTTTGAGAGAAATAAACCGTATAACCACGTAAGAGGTACCAAACCCTTGAGGTTTTCCAATGTGACCTCCTTTATGGCCCAGGATAAGGAAATTGTGGATGAGGCCTTCCCAGGGGATATCGTGGGGCTTTACGATACGGGTAACCTCAAAATTGGTGATACGCTGACTGACGGAGAAAACATGACCTTTAAAGGTATCCCGAGCTTTTCTCCGGAGATTTTTCGGGAAGTGATCAACAAGGATGCCATGAAAACCAAGCAATTGGAAAAAGGACTCAAGCAGTTGATGGAAGAGGGGGTTGCACAATTGTTTACTTTTGAGATGGGTTCCAGGAAGGTGGTAGGTACCGTAGGACAGCTGCAGTTTGAGGTAATCCAATTCAGGTTGAAAAATGAATACAATGCCACGGTGGAGTTTTCACCCATGAACCTTTACAAGGCCTGCTGGATCAGCAGTAAGGATAAAAAAGCCCTTGATGAATTTGTAAGGTCAAAGAACCGCCACATTGCCAGAGACAAGGAAGGCAAACTGGTATTTATGGCCGAGTCGAAATCTTGGTTACAAATGGTGCAGGACAATTATCCTGATATCGAATTCCACTTTACCTCAGAATTTTAGAATAGCCGGAAGCCGAAGATGAATTTTAATTCTCATCTTCGGCTTCTTCGTCATCCCCATAGCGGACGTTTTTCTCATATTTTACCGCAATAGGCTTTGGGTTTACTTCCACACCACGGTGGTTGGTGTAGGCCTTAGTGATTTCTCCTCCCAAAAATAAAATGATGCTGCTATAGAAAATCCAAAGCAGTATAATCACCAAGGAACCCGCTGCAGCATAGTAATCGGCCACCTCTATTTCAGCCAAGATTAAGTTTATCACCTGCTTGCCTATCATGAATAGGATTGAGGTAATTATTCCCCCTGCAAAGGCATCCTGCCAGGGTATTTCTGCATCAGGCAAGGCTTTATGAATCGTCGTGAAAAATAGCAGAATAACCAAGAAATTGAAAAGCAGGTTTATAGCAGTAATGGTATGATGAGAGTCCCCGGGGATAATATTGTTCAGTTCCGATCCCAGAACAGATATTACGGTATCCATCATCAGACTCAAGACTAACACCAAGCCCAGCCCGATTACAATCAGTAAAGTGACAGATCTATATTTCATGAAGCGTAGGTAATTAACATTTTTTTTGAGGGTGACTCTCCAAATTGAGTTTAGGGCTTTTTGAATGATGAAAAAGATCATAGTGGCACTTTTGATCACGACCAACACCCCTATCAGGATGTACCAAAATCCGCTAGGAGTTTCCATTACGTTCATCAAAACCTCCTCCACCTGGTCTGCAGCTTCCCGGCCTATGAACTCATCTGCCTGATTGAGGATCTCGTTTTTGATAGTATCTTCATCAAAGAATAAAATGCCTACCAATAGGATTACAATCAAAATGGCGGGAAGGGAAAAAATCGTAAAAAATGCAATTGCCGCACAATAGACTATGGGCTCATCATCCTGTAAATACTTGACCGCTTTTTTTAAAATCTGCCAGGTATCTATTGCTACAGCTTTGGTTTTGTTGGGCATACAAAGTAGTTTATTTGAATTTGGTTTACATAAAACTTAAAGGATTATGAATTGTTATTTATATAAAAATTTTAATAAAAACTTAGCTTTTATGGGTGATTTGACTAACTTTGAATAACCCGATACCTAGTCACCCTATTTGATTTACTTTTTTGGCTACCTTTGCGTAGAATAAATGTGGATAAAATGAGAAAACAGCCTTTTACGGTAGTATATGAGGATAACCATCTGTTGGTGGTAAACAAGTCAGCGGGGATTTTGGTGCAAGGTGACCGCACCGGCGATAAAACGTTAACTGATTACTGCAAAGAATATATCAAATACAAATATGAAAAGCCAGGAGAGGTGTTTCTCCATCCTGTTCACCGATTGGACAGGCCAGTGAGCGGTTTGGTGGTGTTTGCCCGCACGAGCAAGGGGCTGGAAAGAATGATGGAGCTTTTCAGGAAGCGTGATATACACAAAGTCTATTGGGCTATTGTAAAACGTAAGCCTAAAGAGGAATCGGGCAAATTGACACACTACCTGGTCAAAGATGAGCAACGAAACACGGTAACAGCTCATGAGCGTGAAGTGCCTGGTAGCCAGAAAGCCGAATTGAACTACAAGCGGCTGGGTAAGTTGAATGATCACTGGCTGCTTGAGGTTAGGCCCATAACGGGCAGGCCCCATCAGATCCGGGTGCAATTGGCCTCGATGGGCTGTCCCATCCGGGGAGACATCAAATATGGTTTTGCAAAACCGAACGCAGATGCAAGCATTAACCTGCATGCTTTTCACTTGGTTTTTGTACATCCAATCAAAAAAGAAAAGCTTTTCCTTAGGGCTGGTCTGCCTGCCGAGCCATTTTGGGAGCAATTTCTGGAGTTTGAAGACGTTAAAGCCAAGGATCAACACTTGGACAATACCTACAGTGGATAAATTATTCGCCCTATAACTTTTCGACAATGAGAAAAACTTTACTTAGTATTCTTGCCGCTTTTGCGATTTCTTTCAGCAGCATTGCGCAGGATATAGGCCTGCTCTATGAAATCAGTGGCAACGGGCTGGAAAAGTCCAGCTACCTGTTTGGTACTATTCACATCATCTGTGAAGAGGATTTTGAGCTAAGTGAACAGGTTGCCCAAAAAGTAGCCGAGTCGAAAAGCCTGGTGCTGGAAATCGATTTGGATGATCCTGCCATGATGCAGATTGTTTTTGCCAACATCAACAATCCTGAAGGGGAGAAGATCACCGATTTCTTAGATGAAGAGGAATTTGAAGCAACGAGGGACTTTTTGCTGGAAAATGCGGCGGTGGACATTTCCATGATGAAATCCATGAGGCCATTTATGGTGCTTTCCATGCTTTACCCCAAGATGTTGGAGTGTGAGACCAAGGCTTATGAAATCGAGCTGATGCAGATAGCCAAGGAGAATGAGAGAACAGTGGAGGGGCTAGAGACCATACAGGATCAGCTATCAGTTTTTGAACACATCCCATTGGAAGAACAGTATAAGAACCTATATGATTATGTTTCTGATTTTGAAAAAGGAAGAAGGGAGTTCAGAAAGCTTATTGATACTTATAAAACCAAGGATGTAGACAGGATGGTAGAAATAGTGGGTGAAAGCCCTGAATATAAAAACTACCAAGATGTAATGCTTCACAACAGGAACAGAAACTGGATTGAGCCTATGAAAGGCTTTATGCAGGAAGGTCAGATGTTTTTCGCCGTAGGGGCAGGGCATTTGGGCGGAGAGCTAGGATTGATTAATTTGTTGAGAAATGAAGGTTACACCGTTACCGTAATTGAGGAATAATGTTGAGAAAGGTTTTAACGCTTTTAGTAGTATTTGGATTATTTGCCTGGCTTCCAGCCTTTGGTCAAGCGCAGGATAATGAAAGGGCCATTTATATCATCCGTCATGGAGAAAAGCTTGCAGACAAAGATGATCCTGCGCTTTCCCCGGAGGGCGAGCAACGGGCCGAAAGAGTAAAAGCTCTTCTTCAGGATAAAGATATTAGAAAGGTTTACAGTTCCGATACCAAAAGAACCCGAAGCACCATTATGCCTTTTGCCGATGATAAGGGTTTGGGTATACAGCTTTACGATACCAAAAAGCACGGGGAACTGGTGGCCAAACTGCAGGAAGAAACCGATAATGTCGTGGTGATCGGTCATTCAAATACCATTCATCATTTGGTGAATTTACTTGTAGGAAAGGAGATGATGGAAGAATTGGATGAGTCGGATTATGAAAATATTTTTGTGGTTTATATTTCAGATGAGGGTGCCACCAGGCTGGATTCCAAGAAATTCAGTGACTTTGAAGGTTAATAGTCTATTGTAGATAGTATTTAAAAAGAAAAAAGCCGAGGCCTATGGGTCTCGGCTTTTTTTGCTGTTGGAAAAACCAGCTTTTTTGTTCAAATTAGAATTGGATCACCAAATTTTTTATGCATAGAGTAAATAATATTCAGCGTTTAATTTCAGAAAAGTGGGACTTGATAATCATTGGTGGAGGAGCCTCTGGACTTGGTGTGGCTTTGGATGCCTTGAGCAGAGGGATGAAGGTGGCTTTGGTTGAAAAGTCTGATTTTGCCAAAGGCACCTCAAGTAGAAGTACCAAGCTAATTCATGGCGGGGTCCGATACCTGGCCCAAGGTAATTTGGGTCTTGTGAGAGAGGCACTTTTAGAGCGTGGTTATTTGATCAAACAGGCCCCACACCTAGTAAAATCACAATCCTTCATCATTCCGATTTACTCCATTTGGCATCAGCTCAAATATTGGCTGGGATTGAAAATTTATGACCTTTTGGCGGGTGGCAAAAATATAGGCTCATCCACTCTTTTGACCAAGGAGGAAGTTGGTAAAAAGCTTCCCCAACTTAAAAAGAGGGACCTGCTAGCAGGGATTGAGTATTTTGACGGGCAATTTGACGATGCCAGGTTGGCAATCGCGCTTGTGAGGACCTGTGATGAATTGGGAGGCTGCCTGGCCAATTATGTCAAAGTGGATAAACTGCTAAAGAACTCCCAGGGAAAAGTTTCGGGCGTAGGATGTATGGATGAGCTTTCCGGAGAGCATTTCAAAATCAAGGGAAAGGTGGTTGTGAATGCAACTGGGGTATTTGCCGATAAAATTTTGAGACTGGATTCACCGGAAATGAAAAAATCCATCAGGCCAAGCCAGGGAATTCATTTGGTTTTGGACAAGAAATTTTTTGAAGGGGAAAGTGCCCTGATGATACCTCAAACCACAGATGGTCGGGTGCTTTTTATCGTACCTTGGAACGGTAAGATTATGTTGGGAACAACGGATACGTTGAGAAAGCGGGTCAAATCTGAGCCGGTGGCTCTGAAAAGGGAAATCCAATTTGTACTCAAAAACGCCAATAAATATTTAACCCAAAAGGCAACTTTGCAGGATGTTTTATCGGTATTTGCTGGTCTTCGTCCCTTGGCGGCACCTCAAAATGGCGATGCCAAAACCAAAGAAATATCCAGAAGTCATAAAATCTCAGTTTCCGAAAGTGGCCTGGTCACTTTAGTGGGTGGGAAATGGACTACTTTCAGGAAAATGGGTGAGGATACTGTCAATAAGATACATAAGCTTCTAAATCTAAAAAGCCCCTCCAAATCGGCAGGTATTAAACTTAAGGGGTACGTTAATCCTATTCCTAATTCCCCTTTTTCATTTTATGGCAGTGATGAGCCCGAAGTCTGGAAATTGATTGAAGAGGATGCTGGATTAAAGGAAAAGTTGCATCCGGATTATCCTTTTTGCCTGGCCCAGGTGGTGTGGGCGGTGAGGATGGAGATGGCCCACCATGTGGAGGATTTTCTGTCTCGAAGGATCCGGATTTTAGTTATGGACGCAAAATCGGCCGTGGAGATGGCTCCAAAGGTGGCCGAAGTCATGGCCAAGGAACTGGGCAAAAATGAAGATTGGATTGAAAAGGAAGTGAAAAGCTTTCAAAAGCTTGCGAAGAAATATATCTTGAACTGAGACTTATGGAAGGTAAAGAAACCTACATTCTTGCTTTGGACCAAGGGACTACCAGCTCCAGAGCGATTCTTTTTGACAAAGCCGGGGAAATTGTAGCGGTGGCGCAACGGGAATTTAAGCAATATTTTCCCAAGCCCGGCTGGGTAGAGCATGATGCCAAGGAAATTTGGACCAGCCAAGCTACCGTGGCAATGGAAGTTTTGACCCAGACGGGAATCACTCCTTCGCAAATAGCGGGTATAGGTATCACCAATCAGCGGGAAACCACCGTGGTATGGGATAGATCGAGCGGTCGGCCTCTACATAAAGCCATCGTATGGCAGGACAGACGAACGGCCGATTATTGTAATCAACTTTTGAAAGAGGGAAAAGGTGAGCTGATAAATAAAAAGACTGGGTTGATCATCGATTCCTACTTTTCGGCTACGAAGGTTCGCTGGATCCTGGAAAATGTGGACGGAGCAAGGGAAAAGGCTGATGCTGGGGAATTGTGTTTTGGGACTATAGACAGCTGGCTTGTTTACAATCTGACCAGTGGGAAGCATCACCTGACAGACATCAGCAACGCGAGCCGAACCATGCTTTTCAACATTGTGGAGAAGAAATGGGATGAGGAACTGTTGGATCTGTTTGGGATTCCAATGTCCATGATGCCGGAGGTGAAGAGTTCCAGTGAAGTTTATTGCACGACGGCTGGGGATGTTTTTTCGGCCAAGATTCCAATAGCAGGAATAGCTGGTGATCAGCAGGCTGCACTCTTTGGACAGTTGTGCCTCAAGGATGGTATGGCGAAAACCACCTATGGAACAGGGTGTTTTTTGGTAATGAATACGGGGGAGCAACCTGTGTTTTCATCCAATAAATTATTGACTACCGTGGCATGGGAGATAGCTGGGAAAACCACCTATGCCTTGGAAGGCAGTGTATTCATTGGCGGAGCCGCTATCCAATGGCTAAGAGATCAGCTGGAGCTGTTTAAGAATGCAGAAGAAAGCGAAGATCTTGCGGCCCAATTAGAGGATAACGAAGGTGTGTATTTTGTTCCGGCCCTTACCGGTTTGGGAGCCCCACATTGGGATGCCAATGCAAGGGGAGCATTCTTTGGAATCACCAGGGGGACGGGCAAGGCCCACTTTGCCCGTGCAGCGCTCGAGTCTATTGCTTATCAGGTCAAGGATGTTTTGGCGTCCATGGAAAAGGACAGGGGGGAGGAAACGCAGGAAATGCGGGTGGATGGGGGAGCCACTGCCAATGATCTTTTGATGCAGTTCCAGGCTGACTTGGTCAGATGTGCTATTTTGCGGCCGGCTATCTTGGAGACAACAGCTTTGGGGGCAGCTTATTTGGCTGGATTGGCAGTAGGGTTTTGGAAAAATACTGATGAATTGGAAAGTCTTTGGAAAAGTGATTCCAAATTTGAACCCAAAATGGATAAAGAAAAAGCCGATGCCCTGCTGAAATACTGGCAAAAGGCCGTAAAAAGAGCTTCCCACTGGATCGAGGATTAGGTATGAACATTTACTTTGCTGAATTTATAGGTACTGCCCTTCTGATTACCGTGGGGTCGGGGGTTGTTGCCAACGTGGTTTTGAAGGATACCAAGGGCTATCAGAGTGGCTGGATGGTGATCACCACGGCTTGGGCACTGGGCGTATTCATAGGGGTGGTAGTGGCCGGGCCATATAGTGGTGCGCACCTTAATCCAGCGGTTTCACTAGCTCTTGCCATTACTGGAGATTTTGATTGGAGCTTGGTTCCCGGATATATGCTCAGCCAGCTGTTTGGAGCGGCTGTGGGATCATTTGTAGCTTGGCTGGTATACAAGGATCATTTTGACCGAACGGAGGATGCAGGCCTTAAATTTGCGCCATTTGGGACAGTGCCTGCCATCCGAAATTACTCTTCCAATTTTTTGTCGGAGGTTACAGGTACGTTTGTTTTGATTATTGTGATTCTACATATCACTCACCCAATGATTGGTGATGGTAGCGATACGCCAATTGGGCTGGGTTCCATTGGGGCTCTTCCCGTAGCATTTTTGGTTTGGGTTATCGGATTGGGATTAGGCGGGACTACGGGTTATGCCATTAATCCAGCCCGTGACTTGGGACCCAGGATTGTACATGAAATACTGCCAATAAAAGGTAAAGGGAAGAGTGACTGGGCATACAGCTGGGTGCCAATATTTGGGCCTTTGACTGGGGCGGCATTGGCAGCGGGGCTTTATTTATTGTTGGTGGGGCTTACAGAGTAGGGAAAGACGGAAAATCGAGGCTCCTTAACGGAAAGAAACGGGACACGGAGTTTCGCAGAGTTAAAAAGGAGTTGCACAGAGCTTCTTCGCGGAGTAATTTTTTTTAGCATGTGACTTAGGAGAGTGAGGAATAAAAAAAAAGCGGAAAGTTGCCTTTCCGCTTTTAATATCTATTTAAGAATTATTATCCGATTACTTTTTCGGCCAAAAGGATAATGTTGTTTTCTTTTACTTCCACAACTCCACCGTCAACTTCTAAGGTCTGCCTCCCTTCCGCGGTAGTGAAAGCCACTATGCCTTTGGAAAGGGCAGAAACGAGAGGGGCGTGGTTTTTCAAAACCTGAAACGCGCCATTAGCTCCTGGGAAGCTTGCTTCTGTGACTTCACCCTGAAATACTTTCTTATCCGGTGTAATGATTTCTAAACGCATATTGGTATAATTAGAAATGCAAAGGCCGAAGCCTTTGCATTAAAATTAGTTATTTACTTCAGCAAGCATTTTCTCACCCTTAGCGATAGCGTCTTCGATGCTACCTACCAAGTTGAAGGCTGCCTCAGGAAGGTGGTCAAGTTCACCGTCCATGATCATGTTAAAGCCTTTGATGGTGTCTTTGATATCTACAAGCACACCTTTCAAGCCTGTAAACTGCTCGGCAACGTGGAATGGCTGGGAAAGGAATCTTTGTACCCTTCTAGCTCTGTGTACCACAAGCTTATCTTCTTCAGAAAGTTCTTCCATACCTAGGATGGCAATGATATCCTGAAGCTCTTTATAACGCTGAAGGATCTCTTTTACCCTCTGTGCACAGTCGTAGTGCTCGCTACCCAATACTTCTGGAGAAAGGATTCTTGAAGTAGAATCCAATGGATCCACAGCTGGATAGATACCAAGTTCTGCAATTTTTCTTGAAAGTACGGTAGTAGCATCCAAGTGGGCGAAAGTAGTAGCTGGAGCAGGGTCAGTCAAATCATCAGCAGGTACGTAAACCGCCTGTACAGAAGTAATGGAGCCGTTTTTGGTAGAGGTAATTCTCTCCTGCATGGCACCCATCTCAGTGGCTAGCGTCGGCTGGTAACCTACCGCTGATGGCATACGACCAAGAAGGGCGGATACCTCAGAACCTGCCTGAGTGAATCGGAAGATGTTGTCGATAAAGAAAAGGATATCCTTACCTGCACCGTCACCTTCACCATCTCTATAATATTCAGCCAAAGTCAAACCTGTCAAGGCCACACGAGCACGTGCCCCTGGAGGCTCGTTCATCTGACCAAAGACGAAGGTTGCTTTGGAATCTTCAAGTTTCTTAAGATCTACTTTTGAAAGATCCCATCCGCCTTCATTTTCCAATGAATGCACGAAGTCGTCACCGTAAGTTACGATACCTGACTCGATCATCTCTCTCAAAAGGTCATTACCCTCACGGGTTCTTTCACCTACACCTGCAAATACAGAAAGACCTGAATAAGCTTTGGCGATGTTGTTGATCAACTCCTGGATCAATACAGTTTTACCTACACCTGCACCACCAAAAAGACCGATCTTACCACCTTTTGCATATGGCTCGATCAAGTCGATAACTTTGATACCTGTAAACAACACTTCAGAAGAAGTGGAAAGGTCTTCAAATTTAGGGGCACTTCTGTGGATTGGAAGTCTTTTAGAGGACTCTGGCTGTGGAAGACCATCGATGGCTTCACCGATCACGTTGAAAAGTCTTCCTTTGATTCCTTCTCCGGTAGGGACAGAAATCGGGGCGCCCAAATCAGTCACCACCATGCCTCTTACCATACCTTCGGAAGAGTCCATTGCAATAGTCCTAACTCTGTCTTCACCAAGGTGCTGCTGAACTTCCAATACTACTTTTTGTCCGTTCTCCTTGGTGATTTCCAATGCATCCAGGATGTTAGGTAATTTCCCTCCTTCGAAGGAAACGTCCACTACGGGACCGATTACCTGGGTTATCTTACCAATATTCGCCATTTGTATATCTTAATGTGAAAGGGAAATATGCTTTTTTATTCGAGTGCAAAATTAATTAATAAACCTTAATACCAAAGGATGTTTTGAATTTAAATACACATCGATTTGAATTTTTATCTTTACTGGCCTGTTTGGGCCTTTTGGCTTGCATAAATTGCATTTATTTTAGCTTTTACTGCTAAAAAACACGCCTACCTACCACAAATTTCTTGGACCAATAATCCGAATTGATGGCATCTTCGGTCACTCCTAAGGAGGTGGAGGCGTGAATGAACTGGATATTGCCCCGATTATTGGAAGTCACGATGCCGGCATGGGTAACTTGGCGTCTTTTTCTCCCCGTGGCAAAAAATACAACATCACCTTTCTTCAGGCTTTGTACGGTTACTCTTCTGCCGATTTTACTCTGGGCCTCGGAAGTTCTAGGCAAGGTCACCCCAACGCTGGAAAAGGAGTGAAGCAGCAGGGCCGAGCAATCCATGCCCGCTCTAGTGGTGCCGCCAAACCTGTAAGGTGTGCCGTGAAAGGACTTGGCCGTGCTCACCACCTGGTCGATGTTTTTCTTGCGGACCTTGCGGCTGGAGGAGCATGAACTTGACAATAAAACAATAAAAACTAAAAATAGCAGCTGAAATTTAGACGTGCTTGAAATAATGGTTCTCATACTCTTACTCAAATCAGGTTATTTTTTCAATTATAACAAGTAAAAAAACTAGTAGCAAGATTCAAGCTACTTTAAATAATATGTTGAGATATGTAAACTTAGGTTGGGCTAATGATTATGTTTAAATTAGGTCTGGAAATTGCCTAATGACTTTTTATAAAAACCCTTAAAACGACCTATTTATGTTCATAAACGTGTTTGTTAGCCTTTCATTTGGCCTTTTGGTGGCCTTTCAGTCTGAAGGTTCATCGTATCAAAGCAATTTGCAGGAGGATCACAAAGTTTTTCAAGGCATGAGCCTTTTGGGTGATTCCCTGTTTACCAGCGTGGATTCGGCAGCAATGGAAAAGCAGCTGAATGACCTTTCGGATGCCCAAAGACAATATCAGGAAGAAGAATCGTTGTATAATCTCATATGGGTTGGCCGTAGAGAGGCCTATTTGGGTAGGCATGATTTGGCTATCAAGACCTTTACCCAGGCCATTGAAAAATATCCCGATAGCTATGAGGCATTGAGGCACCGTGGCCATCGTTATATATCCATCAGGGAGTTTGAAAAAGCTGTCTCGGACTTTTCAAAAGCCGCTCAACTGATGGAAGGAAAGGAAATCCAGATAGAGGAAGATGGAATCCCAAACAAACTGAATCAACCTCTCTCTACGGTGCAGTTCAATGTGTGGTACCATTTAGGCCTGGCGCATTATTTATTAAATGATTATGAAAATGCGTTGAAAGCCTACGAAAAGTGTCTTGAGGTTAGCGATAATGATGATTTGGTAGTCGCTACTTTGGATTGGTATTATATGACCCTGATTAAAATGGATAGAGAGGCTGAAGCTAGGGAGCTTTTGGACAAAGTGCACGCTGATATGGAGATCATTGAAAACGATGCTTACCACAAGCGCCTAATGACGTACAAGGGGGAAGTGGATGAGGATGATCTGATAAATGGGGATCTTAATTCTGACCAAGGGAAACTTCAATACGTCACTCAAGGTTATGGATTAGGAAACCACTATTTAAGACAGGGAAAGATCCAGGAGGCCACAGAGACCTTTATGAGAGTAATGAAAACCAACTACTGGTCAGCTTTTGGGTATATAGCCTCGGAAATGGAATTAGCAAAATTGAAAAATGAGTAGAGAAGACTTTAAGGCGTTGCCGTTGCAGAAAAAGATACAGACCTTGTATGCGGATGGACTATTTGTAGTTTCCATCCGCTATTATGGGTATAAGGTCAATCTATACCTGCTCGGCGACGATTATATCGAGGTTTTCTATAATCACAAACTCGACCGAATAGAAAGGATCGAATATTTAAACCGCTCCCATACACGTATGAAGTTCTACTTGGATCAGATCCAACTGGATTCAATTTAGCCTAAAAGTTTTTGATGGATTTCAAGCACCTGTGGAATGACCATCTTGTTTTCTGAATTTTTGATCACAAAATCAGCTAATTTGTTTTTTTCCTCATCGGGAAGTTGGCGGTTGATGATTTCGTTAATTTGTGCTTCTGATCTTTGGTCCCGCAGGAGGATTCTGCTTACCCTGAGTTTGAGCGGGGAGCTCACATTGATTATTTTATCCAGTTCTTTGTAAGAACCAGTTTCAAAAAGCAAGGCCGCCTCTTTGATTACATAAGGTGTGTTTTGATGTTTTGCCCAGTTTTCAAAATCGGTTTTCACCGCTGGATGTACTAGTGAGTTGATTTTCTTGGTTGCTTCTGGGTCTCCAAATACTTTTTCTGCCAGGTAGGTTCTGTTCAATTGGCCATCAGCTGTAAAACTATCAGCTCCAAAAGTGGTGATGATGTTGTTTTTTAGCTCAGGATCATTGCTCATTAGCCACTTGGCCCTGTCATCGGCATAATACACCGGGATGCCTAGCACGTTAAAAAATTTGGCTACAATGGATTTTCCGGAGCCTATTCCTCCGGTTAATCCCACTAGAAGTGGTCTATTCACGCTCACTATATTTTAATTGAAGGCTATTGGGCTCAAAGGTGATATTTTCCAAATAGGGTGGTCTTCTGTTCAACTGTACATTTACGGTGCTGTCCTGGCGATTGCGGTTAACATAGTTGAGGATGCCTTCAAGTTCGGCTTCTTTCAAGTCATTTACATGCCTTTCGTCCACCAGATAGGTCATGATTACAGAAGAAATATCCGGATCAATATCCACACGATCGGGGAAGTTGACTTTTTTCAGTCTTAACCTTTTGTTTCCCTCTAAAAACTCCACCACCTCAAATTCCACCAATACATTGTCCTCCTGTAGAGTCAGGAAGTCAGAAAGTTCTTTAGGGGCCTTTATCGGCAAAAGCTTGGAGTAGTTTTTATTGATTTTTTCATCTTCCAGCCTTACGGAAAAACTGCCTCCCAGCCTCTGAAGCACAGAAGTAGGACCTTTTACAGTCACGTATTCCGGGTCTACCTTAATGGAGGAAGCCAGCCGGATATTTTTGCCCAAAGTAGAAGGGGTGGTGTCCACTTGTACTTTGATTTTTCTTGTGACTAGGTTGTCAATATTGAGTTTTAATGAATCGGTAAGGATAGAGGTCAACTGGCTTGGAAGAAGCTTGTCAGAGAGCTCTCGCTGAATGTTTCTAGTGAGAATTACATCCTGCCTTGAAGGGTCTTTGAGTTCGATGATGAAAGGGGGGACATTGACGCGGAAATATTTACGCAAAAGATCCCAGCCATTGCCATGGATTTCCACTCTGACATTGGAAGGCAGTTCGTCGACTGCCATATACTCTTGGCGGTCGTAAAAGAACTCTATGGGATAGTCTACAATGGTGTAGTAACTATCCTTATTCATAGCGTTTAAAACCCAAAAAGTGGTGGCCGTCAATACACATAGGGCCACCACTTTTAGGTTAGAAGTTTTTTGTTCTTTTAACTTTTTGAAATACTTCTTAAAGTCCAATCTTCTTACTTTTTAACGTCAGTTTTTTTGGTAAAGTCATGGGAAATAGCTGACTTCTCAACTTTTAGTTTCATCCCTCGATCCACTTCCAAGGTGAAAGTGTCTGCTTCTACAGCATGAACTCTTCCATGGATGCCACCGATGGTCACCACTTCATCACCTTTTTTGATAGACTCCATGAAAGTTTTGGCGTCTTTTGCCTTTTTCTGCTGAGGCCTGATCATGAAGAAGTAGAAAATCAAACCAATAAGCGCCAAGAAGATGATGTTTTCAACACCGAAACCACCACCCCCGGCCTGCAATAAAATGGAATTTATCATGATTATTTTCTAACCGGACCCATTGCCGGTGCAGCTGAAGCTGAATTTTTGCTGTTTACGTTTCCTTTAAGTCTAAGTCTGGTTACTGCTGGCTGAGTGTTGGCAGTGATGGATACGGTTGGGCTCTGCACACCTGATTTGGCTTTAGAGTCGAATACCACTTTGACAAACCCTTCTTCTCCTGGCTTGATTGGAGTTTTGGTCCAGTCAGGGCTAGTACAGCCACAAGATGCCTGAATGTTGGAAATTACCAAGGGCGCCTCACCTGTATTGGTAAAGGTAAAGTTGTGTTCGATCACCTTGCCTTCTTCAATAGTCCCGAAATCGTGCTCGATTTCAGAAAACTGGAAGGAACCCAAGGTAGATGGGTCTGCTGCCTGTACAGATTGTACATTGCCAGGGACATTAGTTTGGCCTTGCTCCATTTGGGCAATACGCTGCTCTAATGCTTGGATTCTCTCATCCTTTTCACTGCCTCCTGTGTCGCAGCCAAAAGTCAAAACGGATCCTGCGATCAATAATGCAGGAAGACTTAAGTACTTCATAGATTGATTATTTATTAATGTTCGCCTTTATTAATCTGTTCGATTAATTTATTGACATCGTTAAGTAAATTCTCGGCTTTTGTTTTAGCTTCTGAAATCACTTTATTTCCTTCGGTTTTTGCTTCGTTGTGCGGCATGTTTTTGCCATCCATCAAATCTTTCACAAGTTCTTCCAACTCGTCCTTGTAGTGGCTCAACTGATAAGTAAGCTTGTCACGGGTGTTGCCACCTGAATCTGGTGCAAACAAAACACCCAATGCGGCACCTACTCCGGTACCCAAAACGAAAGCTAAAAGAGAACTGCTGTTTTTGCTCATGGTTAAATGTTTATTTGTTGTCTAAAAGGCCCCTACCGCTTTTGCGGATTCTGCCAGCATCTGTTAGTTCCTTGGACAGTACATCCAAAAGTCCGTTCACAAACTGCTTGCTTTTTGGGGTACTGTATGTTTTGGAAATGTCAATATACTCATTAATGGTCACTTTTACAGGAATACTCGGAAAATTCATCATTTCCGTCAGGGCCATAGACAGGATAATCTTGTCCGTAGCAGCCACCCGCTCAATGTCCCAGTTCTTCGTTTTCTCGGAGATCAACTCGCGGTTGTCCTCGTCATTTTCGATAGTCAAATTAAATATATTTTGGAAAAATTCCTTGTCCTCTTCCCAATTTATGGCCAGTTCTGGCAATTCGTAATTTTCCGTTTCAGGCGCTTCTTCCAGGTTTTTAAGCACTTTAGCCGCCAAACTTTTTACTACCGCCTTGTTCTCTGACCAATTAAGATCCTTTTCTGAGAAAAAGTTCAGGATTGCCTCATTCTTAAATATGATCTTTTTAAGGATATGGCTCAAGATTTCGGTGTCTTCCTTGGTGGTAGGCTCCAGTATGCCCATGTAGGCCTGATACTCCGGGGAGGGTTTTACGTATTCTCGGAACCATTCCTTGATCTCCTGCTCCAGATCCTCAATGTTTACGTCTTGCCTGGTCAATTCGTTTTGATATTGAGGGGCAGATTTTAAGAATTTGAGGATTTTGTTGCTGGCAAGGTTCAATTCACCGGCATGAGCGGATATGGCTTCCCCAGAAAGCTTTCTCTTTCGGGCATATTCATTCCGAACATGGTCGCCAAATGCAATAAGCATCTCAATGGCGTAAAGGTAAAGTTGGGGGATATTTTCCGCAGAGGCAATCATGTTTTTCTCCATAAACTCCAAATCTTTGGAATTGGCTTTATGAAATTGGTTGATCGCTTGGATGGCGGTGGATTTGATTTTGGCGTTGTGTTCCGTGGCCGATATTAGCTTATGGCTGTTCAGGTTTTTCAGAAAAAGTTCTATGGTAATGGCAGCATCCTTCTTGAGCTGGGCCCTGTCCTGTACTTCCATGCTGTTGAGATCCGGCTGGAAAGCATTTTGGATAAAATCCTTTGCCAGATTCAAGTTTGAAGTCCTACACTGTTCGTAAGAGTAGAGGTTTTGAAAGGCCTTTACCCGTAAAATTCTCCTGTTTAGCATTGCCCTGAATTAAAGAACGTAAATATAATGTGTTTGTAAAAGAATAGTAAATAAAGGAGGAAATCCATTCAGATTTCCTCCTCCAAAGCTTAATCAAATCGGAAACGAAATTGTTCCCGCCTGATATATATTAGTGTGATAATTTAACTTTGCCCATAGCCTGGATTCTGTTCCAAGCCGTTTCGATAGCCGCCTGCTGTGCAGGGATGTTTTCTTTTTCTGATTTGTCCAAGATAGAAACACATGTGTCATAAATCTTGTCCGCCTGCTGATATGCCAAGTCTCTGTTGTATCCGCCCAGGTATTCAGCATACACATTGATAAGACCACCGGCGTTGATTAGGAAATCAGGGGCGTAGATGATGCCTTTGTCCAAAAGCAACTTGCCATGCTTCTCCTCATCCTTCAATTGGTTGTTGGCAGCACCTGCAATTACTTGGCATTTCAGTCTGTCAATAGTTTCGTCGTTTACAGTGGCTCCCAAGGCACAAGGCGCATAGATGTCCATGTCTATGTCATAGATGAATTTAGGATCAACTACGGTTGCGCCGGTTTCTTTGGCGATCTTCTGAAGTTTGTCCTCAAAAATATCCGTGATAAATACTTCAGCTCCTTCTTTGATCAAGTGGTTAACCAAATATTTGCCTACCTGTCCGATACCCTGAACAGCAACTTTTTTGCCCTGTAAAGAGTCAGTTCCGTAAGCTTTTTTGGCTGCAGCCTTCATGCCTAGGTAAGTACCGTAAGCGGTAACTGGGGAAGGATCTCCTCCGCCACCTTTCACATCGGGTAATCCGGTTACATGCTTGGTCTCCATGGCGATGAATTCCATGTCTTGAGTACCCATGTTTACATCTTCAGCAGTAATGTACTTACCGCCCAGGCTTTGCACAAATCTACCGAACCTTCTCAAGAAGGCCTCAGACTTCAACTTAGGGTCGCCAATGATGACTGCTTTACCGCCGCCAAGATTAAGACCTGAGATGGCCGCCTTGAAGGTCATGCCTCTTGAAAGTCTTAATACATCTGTGATGGCTTCTTCTTCCGATGTGTAATTCCACATCCTTGTACCGCCCAAAGCTGGGCCCAATACCGTGTTGTGAATACCAATGATTGCTTTTAAGCCGGTAGGCTCATCGTAACAGATCACCAACTGCTCGTGACCTAAAGCGGTGATTTGCCCGTAAATAGCTCCCTCCCTTACTGTTTCCTGAGTTTTAGTATCTACCATTTGAACTTTGAAGTTTAGATTGTGTTATATTTGGGTTTAATGCGTGACTTTGCTCCACAAAATTAAATATTTTTGTTCGGCTTTGCTAGCGCAATTAAAAGAGTATTCTAGAAGAAATCAAGTCAATAAAAAGTTTTTATTTTGTGAAGCCCCTCTGGAGATTAAATAAATACCTATTTAAGTACAAAGGATACCTTATCCTGGGTATCGTGTTTACCATTATATCCAATATTTTTGTTATCATTCCCGCTCAATTGGTTAGGGTTGCTATTGATTATGTGGTGGAAAGCTTCAGTTTTTATCAGTTCTATGATGGGGCTGAAATTGAGTCGGTTGCAAGGAGCGGGTTTCTAAAATTTATTTTCATTTTCGGATTTTTAATCTTGGTGATGGCGCTTCTTCGGGGGCTATTCCTATTCCTTGTACGCCAGACAATTATAGCCATGTCCAGGTATATAGAATTTGACCTTAAGAATGAAATATTCCAGCATTACCAAAGCCTCCCCCTGAGCTTCTACAGGCGAAACAGCACGGGGGATCTTATGGCCAGAATCACCGAGGATGTAAGCCGAGTGAGGATGTATGTGGGGCCTGCGATAATGTATGGCATAAACCTGTTGGTATTGTTTCCCCTGGTGATTGGGTATATGCTTTCCGTCAATGTGAGATTGACCCTTTTTTCACTTTTGCCTTTACCGGTACTTTCACTCAGCATTTATTTTGTAAACAACCTGATCAATGAAAGGTCGGAGAAGATCCAGAGAAGCCTTTCCAACCTCAGTACCTTTGTGCAAGAGGCTTTTTCAGGTATTAGGGTGATCAAAGCTTTCGTACGGGAAGCGGATAGTGCCAATGATTTTGAAAAAGCCAGTGAGAACTATAAGGAAAAGTCCATCAGACTTACCTTGGTACAGGCGCTTTTTTATCCATTGATTTTGGCCCTAATTGGAATCAGTACCATCATCACCGTTTATGTTGGTGGGATTGAGGTGATTAATGGGGCCATTGGGTATGGGGTGATTGCCGAGTTTATTTTATATGTGAATATGCTGACTTGGCCCGTAACATCCTTGGGTTGGGTGACCAGTATTGTCCAAAGGGCTGCCGCTTCGCAAACCCGCATCAATGAGTTTTTGGATGAGCAAAATGATATCACCAGTTCAGAAGAGTTGGATGAGGAGATTCGTGGAGAGATATCAGTTCAAGATGTTTCTTTCGTCTATCCTGACTCTGGAATTCGAGCTTTACATAATTTAAGTTTTGAGGTAAAGAGTGGTGAGTCATTGGCAATCATTGGGACTACCGGTTCAGGAAAGTCCACGATAGCCAACATCCTGATGAGAATGTATGATCCTACGGAGGGGGCAATATTTGTTGATGGAAGAGATATCAAAAGTTATAAAATTGAATCGCTGAGAAAACAGATCGGGTTTGTGCCGCAGGATGTTTTCCTCTTTAGCGATACCATCTATAATAATATAGGTTTCGGAACTGACGGGTTGGCAGACGAGAAAATCCATAAAGCAGCTAAAGATGCCGATGTCTATGATAATATCGTGGATTTCCCTAATGGATTTGGGACTAGGCTTGGAGAGCGTGGAATTACACTCTCTGGCGGTCAAAAACAGCGGGTTTCTATTGCACGGGCAATTGCCAAGGAGCCCAAGATTTTGTTGCTTGATGATTGCCTTTCGGCTGTGGATACCAAAACCGAAAATGCGATACTGAACGCCCTCAAAAAAATAATGGAGGACAGGACCTCCATTATCATTTCACATCGGGTTTCCTCAGCCAAATTAGCCGATAAAATAATTGTATTGGATGAAGGGGTGATCGTTGAAAAAGGTACCCATGAGGAGCTTTTGGCTAGAAAAGGTGTCTATGCGGACCTTTATGAAAAACAAACCCAATCCAACGAGGCTGTTGAGGAGTAATTAGTGCTTGAAATCTATGTCAAATTGGGAGAAGTGGTGCTGGAAATGCTTGGAATGAAAGCTTTTCCACTCAGAGTAATTTAACTCACCAAAGAAAGGGTGCACATTTGTGGCGTCCGTATGTTGAAAATAATAAAGCTCAAATTGTTGCCAAGCCTTTAAAAGTTCAGCTTTTGCTTCTTCCAAGCTGTTATACCTTAAGGGCAACAGTGTACTGTTTGTCCCTGGGGCCTGAATGCCTCTAGGGATGTTTTCTTTCTCCACTATAATATTATGTTTAATCGCCAAGGCCTCCGGGGTAGGTTTGATCGTTGGTACCTGGATTTTTCCCTGGGAGAGTTTAAGTGTTAAAATTAAATGCTCCACCATATGCTGTGGAGTCATGATGCCAAATGAGGGCTTTTGGTCAGCTTGTAAGAGTTTAAGCTTTTGGAATAATTGTTTATCCATGTAATTTATCTAGTTATATAGGGGTTTCCACCAATTTGCATGCCTAAGCCCAAGCTAATAAAGTTAGTTATTTCCCTGCCAGTAAAGTTGTAGGCGACCATCATTCTGAATTTGCCCGCCATCAGCCCTGCTCTTGGGGCAAAGCCAAAATTGACAATCGATCCCTGATTGGTGATGGTGTTGCCATTGTCCGGGTCGGTGATTTCAAAATCACTCCTGCGGTACATGCCCCCTGCTATCCCCACGAAGGGGCGGGTATTGGTGGTGTTGAAGTGGTATTCGCTCGTCAGGGAGATGTTGCCGATAGCTTGTGCGGTAATGGTCGCGTCTCGGTTATTGAGGATAAATTGGCCCTCCCCGAGTATGTTGCTTCCCAAGTTTAACCCCACATGCCATTGGTCATCGATACCATAGCGGGCTTCTGCAAAGGCTCCACCTCCGATAGTAAGGTTTGGATCGGTTGGGAAGGTCAAGTTTATCCCGACATCCACTTTGAAGGGGTGAAAAATTCGTTGTTCCTGATTGAACGCCTGGGCATTGACAATACTTGTACTAATAATTAAAAGGAAAAGGGTCCAGGCTACTCTCATTGTTGAAAACATTTATGCTGTTATTTACACAATTGATTTAAGTAATGAAAGGTTTATTTTTCTCAGTTTTAAAATTGCAAAAAAAAAGCGCCGATACTGACCGGCGCTCTTTTCCACATTTAACCACTACACTTATTTTCAATATTTAGCTGCCGCACATTTCGCAGTCATCTGGATTGTCCAATGAGCAGGCGATGGCGTCTTGCTTTGTATTTTTGGTGCTGTCTGCCTCGGCACCTGGCGTGCTGTCAAGTTGTGACTTGTCCACCGTAAACTGGATGGCTGAAGCAGCAGCTTTAGATCTCAGATAATACATGCCGGTTTTAAGACCTTTTTTCCAAGCATAAAAGTGCATGGAGGTCAATTTACCGAAGTTCGGCTCTTGTAGGAACACATTCATACTTTGAGACTGGCAGATATATGCGCCTCTATCGGCTGCCATATTGATGATCACCTTTTGGGAGATTTCCCACACCGTTTTGTAGATATCCTTTATGTTTTGCGGTACTTCCGGTATAGCCTGTACAGATCCGTTGGCGGCAATGAGTCTGTTTTTCATGTTTTCATTCCACAGTCCCAGTCTGATCAAGTCTTTCATCAAATGCTTATTAACAACGATGAATTCTCCGGATAGTGTTCTACGGGTGTAAATATTTGAGGTATAAGGCTCAAAACACTCGTTGTTTCCAAGAATTTGCGAAGTGGAAGCGGTAGGCATAGGAGCTACAAGAAGAGAGTTTCTGACCCCATACTTTTTAACTTGTTCCTTCAATCCATGCCAGTTCCATCTGCCTGATTTTGGAGTAACTCCCCAAAGGTCAAACTGAAATTCGCCTCTCGACACAGGAGAACCTGCATAGGTTTCGTAGGTGCCTTCTACCTTGGCCAGCTCCATGGAAGTTTCCATAGCGGCAAAGTAAATGGTCTCGAAAATGTCTTCATTCAGCCCTTGAGCTTCCTCTGAGTCAAATGGCATTCTCAACATGATAAATGCATCCGCTAATCCCTGTACGCCCAAACCGATCGGTCTATGACGGAAATTGGACTTTTCAGCCTCTTTCACTGGGTAGTAGTTCACATCAATCACTTTGTTAAGGTTTTTGGTGGCTACTTTAGTTATGCGGTATAGCTTGTCATGGTCAAAGTAGCGCTTGCCGTTGCTGTCTTCCTTGATGAATTTAGGTAGGGCAATTGAAGCTAGGTTACAAACTGCCACCTCATCCGGTGCAGTGTATTCCATGATTTCAGTACAAAGATTGGAGGATTTTATAGTACCCAGGTTTTTCTGGTTGGATTTGCTGTTGGCAGCATCCTTATATAGCATGTAAGGAGTTCCGGTCTCGATTTGAGATTCCAATACTTCAAACCACAGATCCTGTGCTTTGATGACCTCTCTAGCCCTTCCCTCACGCTCGTATTTGGTGTAAAGCTTCTCAAACTCTTCACCGTAGCAATCAGATAAGCCCGGTGCCTCATGAGGACAGAAAAGTGACCAATCCTCGTTGGCTTCCACTCTTTTCATGAACAAATCAGAAATCCATAGGGCATAGAAAAGGTCTCGGGCACGCATTTCTTCCTTACCATGGTTTTTCTTCAACTCAAGGAAGTCTTTGATGTCAGCGTGCCAAGGTTCCAAATAGATGGCAAAGCTGCCCTTACGCTTTCCTCCGCCCTGATCCACATATCTTGCGGTCATGTCAAAGTTTCTCAGCATAGGTACAATTCCGTTAGAAACGCCATTAGTGCCTCTGATGTAGCTTCCTTTTGCACGGATGTTATGGATGGAAAGGCCGATCCCACCAGCTGATTGGGAAATTTTCGCACACTGCTTTAAGGTATCGTAGATGCCATCGATACTGTCATCCTGCATGGTGAGCAAGAAACAGCTGGATAGCTGTGGCTTTGGCGTTCCTGCGTTGAATAGGGTAGGAGTGGCGTGTGTAAACCATTTTTGAGAAAGCAAGTGGTAAGTTTCTATTGCGGCATCCACATCTTCTTTGTGGATACCCACTGCTACTCTCATTAGCATGTGCTGAGGTCTTTCCACCACTTTACCGTCAAGTTTGATCAAGTAGCTTTTTTCCAAAGTTTTGTAACCAAAAAAGTCATAGTCGAAGTCTCTCTTGTATTCGATGGCTTCGTCCAGTCGGGCAGCATGTTTTTTAATCACACCATATACATCTGGGGCAATTAGAGCGGCATTCTCACCAGTTTTAGGATTGATATAGGTGTACAGTCTTTTCATGGTGTTTGAAAAAGACTGGCTGGTGGTTTTGTGCAGGTTTGAGATTGCAATCCTGGCGGCCAGGATGGCATAGTCGGGATGCTTAACCGTCAAAGACGCGCAAACCTCAGCAGCTAGGTTGTCAAGCTCGCTGGTGGTCACACCATCGTACAATCCATCAATCACCTTTTTAGCCACCTCGATCGGCTGGATATATCTGCTATCCAATTCATAGCATAGGTTTTCAATCCTTGTGGTGATTTTGTCGAATCTTACCGATTCTCTTCTTCCGTCTCTTTTTATTACTAACATGCGCTTACTTTACTTTAATGGTTGGGAAAAAATATGCTTAAAAATCTTCTTCAATGGAGAATTTGCTGCTTGACTCTGGGCTTTCTTTTGATTTCATCACACCTGCCTTTTGGTAATCCCCCACTCTTTTCTCAAAGAAATTGGTCTTACCCTGTAGGCTGATCATGTCCATGAAGTCAAAAGGATTGGTGCTGTTCCATACCTTGCTGCAACCAAGTTCTACCAAAAGTCTGTCGGCCACGAACTCAATATATTGACACATGAGATCGGAGTTCATTCCGATCAACCTTACCGGCAATGCGTCAGTCACAAACTCTTTCTCAATTTCCACCGCATCCTGGATGATTTTGGTCACCGTATCTTTTGGAAGCTGGTTTACCACGTGGTTGGTGTATAGGTGGCAGGCGAAATCACAGTGCAGGCCTTCGTCTCTGGAGATAAGCTCATTGGAGAAGGTCAGTCCTGGCATCAGGCCTCTTTTCTTTAGCCAGAAGATGGAACAGAATGAGCCGGAGAAGAAAATCCCCTCCACGGCCGCAAAGGCTATTAGCCTTTCTTGGAAGCTTCCGTTGTCAATCCATCTGAGAGCCCAGTCGGCTTTTTTCTTCACACAGTCGATATGCTCGATGGCATTAAGCAACCTGTCGCGCTCTTTGCCATCTTTGATATAAGTGTCAATTAACAAGCTGTAGGTTTCAGAATGTATGTTTTCCATGGCGATCTGGAAACCATAGAAAAATTTGGCTTCGGTATATTGCACTTCAGCCACAAAATGCTCGGCAAGATTTTCATTAACGATACCATCACTAGCGGCGAAAAACGCCAGAACGTGAGAGATAAAGTGCCTTTCGCCATCAGACAAGTTTTTCCAATCCTTTACATCTTGGCCTAAATCAATCTCCTCAGCGGTCCAGAAACTAGCTTCTGCCTTTTTATAGTAATCCCAAATGTCATCGTGTTGAATTGGGAAAAGGACAAATCTGCTGCTGTCGCCTTGTTCTAGTATGGGTTCTGGTCTTAGCATTTTTTATTAGATTTTCGTTTGAGCTTCGGACAGGAAACCAACATTTTGTTGGTGAAAATTTTTCTTCCATGTGTTCTATTACTGGAGAGCCTTCCTGAACTGTGTTAAGCAAATATGAAAAACATATTTTGAAATTAAAAAGGACAAAAAGTAGAGATGCTTCTTTATTGACTGGCGGTCAAAATGCACGTAAGATACAGTAAGTCAATAGGATTAAAACGCTATACTTCAATGTTAACTTTTATGTTTTGGGCCAATTTGAGCACTGTGAAGATTTTTTAAAAAATTCGAAAAAAGTTTTCAACTGGTTTTTTGAACCAATTATTGACCTTAAGTCAAGAAAACTTAATACTAAGATTGTCATGCGTTATAGACTGAAAATTAGAATGTTAAACGGAAACTTTAAGTAAAACAACTGAAAATCAGGTGGATGATTTAATCAAGTTAAGTGGAGTATTTAATTGATAATTTTGAGGCGTTCAATTTTGGAAATATCAGTTTTCAATAATCTTGTGATTTTTACCTTATTTTATTTGAAATTTACCAATTAAATATTAGGATAATTATAATAGGTCATTTGCGGATAGTGAGGAGGCAGATATTGTTCTGGTCCTGAGTGATAAAATATAGAGTGGTATTTTTATTAAAAGTATTTCTTCCTTATATTTGCACCTCAATTTGATAAAAAGTCTTTTATATCAACATTATGTACGCAATAGTTAACATAGCAGGAAAGCAGTTCAAAGTAACTAAAGATCAATACATCTACGCACCAAAAATGCAGGGTGATGTTGACGCTTCCGTTGAATTTGATCAGGTCTTGTTGGCAGACGACAATGGCACTGTATCAATCGGCGCTCCACTACTAGGAGGCGCCAAGGTATCAGGAAAAATTCTTGGACATGTGAAGGGTGACAAAGTAATCGTCTTCAAAAAGAAGAGAAGAAAAGGTTACAAGAAGAAAAACGGTCACAGACAAGATTACACCAAAATACTTATTGAAAATATTTCACTATAAGATTATAGCGTAGTTATAATCCAAAACATTAAAAGTTATGGCTCACAAGAAAGGTGTCGGTAGTTCGAAAAACGGTAGAGAATCCCACAGTAAGAGGCTTGGCGTTAAGAAATTTGGCGGCGAGGCAGTTATTGCTGGAAACATCATCGTAAGACAAAGAGGTACTAAGCATCATCCAGGTGAGAACGTTGGTCTTGGAAAAGATCATACGCTTTTCGCAACTGTTGATGGCAAAGTACAATTCAGAAAGAAATTTGACGGTAAATCTTATGTAAGTGTTGTGCCTGCTGAGGCTTAATGCACACAAAGATTTTATTTTAAGAAGCCTTCTTCCTTTTGGGAGAAGGCTTTTTTATGATCCATGGTTCAGAAATTAGAATGAAGTACGTGCTCGGATAAGGTCTTGAAAAAAGAATAAAACCACAGATGTAAAAAAGATTTTTTGGGATCGAAACTTTGGGCAGCTTGAGGGATAGACTAATATAATTGTTCCCATGAAAAAGATTTGTTTATTTCTTTTGATTGCCCTCATGTCCTTCCAGGGGTTTTCCCAACAGAAAACCCTGCAGCTGGAGGACTACAAGCGCTGGTCGAGAATCGTGCAACCGGTTTTGGCAGATGACGGCAGCTGGTTTGCCTACTCGCTTCGCCCAAATGGTGGGGATGATACCTTGCACCTGAAAAACATTGCTACAGATAATATCGAAAGATTCGAAAATGGATCCAACCCGATTTTTTCTTCCGATGTGCAGCATTTTGCCTTTTTTACCCAACCCGGAAAGAAAAAGTCTGAAGAGTTGAAGAAAGAAAAGAAGCCCGTTACCAAAACGGCTTTTCTTAAATCCCTTGGAAATGGGAAAACTTTTGAAGTTAGCCGTGCCGATAAGATGGAGTTTTCCGAAGATGGGAAATTCTGGGCTGTGCATAGAACTAAACCTGAGGGGAAAAAAAACTCCCATAAGGGTTCCGACTTAGTAATCCATGACTTGGAATCGGGTAATGTCATGACCCTGGGAAATGTGGAGGAGTTTTCGTTCAACAAGCGCTCAGATAAGTTGGCCTATACTGTTTCTGCTGAGGATAAAATCGGGAATGGTGTCTTTTTGCTTGACCTTCACAACCGATCCACTCAGGTATTGGATGCCGAAAAGAGCGATTATAAACACCTTGTATGGGATGACCATAGGGCCGATAGGAAGGAATGGGGTTCTAAGGGCAAAACTCTGGCATTTTTGAAAGGAGTAGCCGATGATTCTTTAATCCATACCGCCTATGATTTGCTTGTATTTGCCAACTTGGATAACTCTCCCAATAAACACCAGCTTGAAAAAGACAATACTGCATTGGCTGACTTGGTGATAAGCGACCTTTCCAGAGTCTACTTTCAGGAAAATGGTAAGGGAGTTTGGGTAGGCTTGAAACAGCAGGAGGCCAAAGTGAAAATGAGCAAGGACACTATTCCCAATGTGGATGTGTGGCACCATAAGGACGATCGAATCCAATCTGTACAAATGGTGAGAGCTGAGCGCAACCGCAGAAATACAGACACAGGCCTGTTTGATTTTGAAAAAGGGACTCTAACCCAGCTTACTGATCACCCCGATCAGTCTCTCGTGATGAGCAACCATAACAGATACCTGATCAAAAGAGATGAAAAGCCTTATGTGAGTGATATCAACTGGGGCGTGTCTCCTGCGGATCTCTACAGGGTCGATGTTTCTTCTGGTGATGAGAAAATGATTGAAGAGGAAATCAACCGGCCATTGGAGGTTTCGCCAAATGGCAGGTTTTACATTTACCAAAAGGATTCTGCTCTAATTGTGTATGATTTGGAAAATGACAGAAAGGTGAATGTTTCTGAAAAAGCAGATGTGAGTTTTATGAATATGGATCACCCTTACCCGCACGAAAACCCACCTTACGGCGTAGCCGGATGGACTAAGGATGAAAATCATGTGATCGTAAACCATGAATTTGACCTTTGGCTTTTAGCACTTGATGGTTCTTCCGCAGAGAACCTTACAAAAATTGGAACGGATAAGGAAATAAGATTCAGACTTGCCAATCTCGAAAGGGAGGAAAAATGGGTGGATTTGGACAAGACTATCATTTTGACGGCGTACGGCGAATGGACCAAAAAAAGTGGGTTTTACGCTTTGGAAAAGGGCAAAGAACCAAGTGAATTGGTTTATGATGATGCCATGTTCGGCTCGGCACAAAAAGCTAGGAATACTGAAAAGGTGGTATTTACCCGGCAGACTTTTACGGAATTCCCTGATTATCACCTTGCTGATATGCGATTTGGAAAGCCTAAAAAGTTGACAAACGCAAACCCCCAGCATGCCGAATACGCTTGGGGAAAAAGGAAATTGGTTGATTTTGAAAATGGCAGGGGAGACAAGTTACAGGGAACGCTTACCTTACCAGCCAATTATGAAGAGGGGAAAAGCTATCCTACCATCATCTATTTCTATGAGAAAATGTCGGACAGGCATCACCAGTATTCTATGCCAGTATATGATGATAGGCCCCACATGTCCACCTACGCCAGTAATGGTTACATGGTCTTCATGCCTGATAATGTCTATGAAGAAGGCCGCCCCGGTACCAGTGCACTCGACGGTATTACCTCAGCGGCCAATAAGCTCATTGAGCTTGGCTATGCTGACGCAGATAGGATTGGCCTTCAGGGACACAGCTGGAGCGGTTATCAGACCTCTTTTATTCTCACCAAAACAGATATGTTTAAATGCATTGTAACTGGGGCTCCGCCTACCAACCTTGAGAGTTTTTATAACAACATATATGGAAGTTCCGGGACTGTGCACCACGGGATCATGGAAATCGGCCAGGTAAGGATGGGGAGGGGGGTAACCCCTTGGACCCACCGGGAGGATTATCAGCGTGAAAATCCCATGTTCCACATTCAAAACATAAACACTCCTTTTCTGATTTTGCATGGCACCAAGGATGGTGCAGTGGATTGGGCTCAGGGACTGGAGCTTTACAATGCGGCAAGAAGAATGGGCAAAGAAGTGATTTTCCTTTCTTACCCCAATGAGGGGCATCATTTAACCAACGAGGCCAATCAGAAAGATTTCCAGGTTAGGATGAAGGAATATTTTGACCATTATCTCATGGACAAAGAGGCTCCTACTTGGATGGAGTCAGGAGTTCCCCACTCACAAAAGCTATATGAAATGGCAGAATAGAATTAAGGCAGTCTCACAAGTTGAGACTGCCTTAATTTTTATGGTGCAGGAGTGTAGCGTTCCACTTTGTTTTTTACCGGCTTTAAAGACTGTAGGTAAGTGTATATTGCTCCTAGATCTTCTTCTGTCATATCTGCGTACATTAACCAAGGCATAATGGTTTGGAATTCTCCGGGTTGTACTTTTGCTAAAGTTACAGTAGTCGAGGAAAAGCTCTTGAATTTTTGGATAAAATCCTCTTTGGTCCAACTTTTCAAACCCGTCTCATCCGGGGTTAGGTTTGCCGACCTCACCACCGCACCATCTGGGAACATCATTTCCCTCCCTCCGGCCAAGTATTCACCTACAAATTTTCCGTCTCGAAAGTCCGTATGGCACTCATTACAAGCGGCGGCATTGACCATGTAGCGCCCATATTCAATCACATCGTCAGGTTGGGGTTTTTTCTCAAAAGCGGCATTTTTGGGAATAGTCCGCATGATCAGGTTCATGGGAAAATCAGCTTTTGATTTGGGGTGGTTGGTCTCAATAGGGGGGACGGAGCGAATGTAGGCGATCACAGCCTTGATATCCTCCTCATCCATTTTGCCGAAATTGTGATAAGGCATGATGGGGAAAATGGGGTTTCCATCCTTTTTGACCCCAGTGGTGATCAGTCTAAATAGCTCCCCGTCCGTCCAATCACCTATTCCGGCAGGGGTAATGTTGGGGGAAATGAATACTCCGGGTAAACCCAAGGTTTGATCGAAAATCTCCCCTCCGGCCAATTCGGTGCCCGGGTGTGGGGGTGCAGCGAAAATACTGAAATCTCTTTGGCTATGACAGTCCACGCACATCATTACGTGGGTAGCCAAATACCTGCCTTTTTCGACCTGTTCCGCATTGAGATCTACGGTCAGTTCGGGAGCGGCATCAACTCTGGGTAAAGCTATGGAAATATAGGCAACCACTGCTATCAGAATTACAAACAACCCAGAAATCACAAAAGCAAAGATTTTTAATATCTTGTTCATAGGTATAAGGGTTTAAAAGTGTACATGGTACAAATTTCAATAAAAAAATCCGATATAGCTATGAAAATCAGAAGGTTAACATGGCGTTGGGCGAAAAAAAAGCGGGGAAATTTCCCCGCTTAATAATTTATAATTCGTATCTCAATGTCCCTGCAATTAAAGCCGAATCCGGCATATGCTCAGGGTCTACCAGGTAAACCTTTCCGCCGTTTTCTTTCACCTTAACAGCTGCCAGGTCTATTAGGCAGTGGTTGTTTCCGTCAGGGTCATCGTCAAAGCTGAGTTTGTAATTATTCTCATCATAGGTACCCCAAAGGTGCTTATGCTTCTGGCTTACCAAAAGCGTATCCACTCCACCTGTGATGGAGGCCTTGATCAATTTTGCATAATCATTAGAAACGGCGAGGTTTTTTGAAGCCTTGAAGCCAAAATCCTCTTTGCGGTCCTTTTTTTCCTTTTCAAAGTGAGGCTCGGCAATGGCCCAGGCTTTCTGGTGAAGCTCCCGGTGATCAGCGTTTTTAACATTGAATTGGGCGCCTGATACGTGTCCTTCCATCAAGTGGTGGTATTTGGAGGCCTGACGGAAAAGTGGAATCAGGTAATCCACACCAGCAAGGTATAGTGGTAGCGGATGCTGGTTCAAGATCGGCTCGAGCATATTGGTCATGCGGTGGAAATAGTTGAGGATGGTGACCTTTTTTTCCTCATCGGAGCCCTTGGCATGCCCATGGAACATTGCTCCGGCCTTTCCTACGCCCCCCTGTCCCTGCAGGCTTTCCTGATTTTCGTCCTCCTCTTCCTCAGCGGTAAAAGAAACGGCCACTTCCTCTGGATCAAGCTCGATTTCATTCATCGTGTTTCGTGTTGCCTCAAACAGTCTGATTCTATCCAAGTTGAGAAGCAGTACGTAAAAACGGCCATCGCCGGTTAGTTCTGGAATTAGCGGCAAGAGGAATGGCCTTTTACCGACAAAGTGCATTCCCTTGTCCAAATTGATTGGAAGGCGATAAAATTCAGCCTTACCATCTATGATGTAATAGGCAAGCATGTCCGAGTTGTATTTCCAGAAATCATAATCTTCCAACAGTTCATAGCCAGGTTTGAGAAACTTCTCGATATCTTCTTCCTCCATCTTGCAAATGTTCTTTAAGTCATTTTCGGTGGCGGCGAGTTGGTTTTTGAAATGCGTTTTGTCGGCCTGATAGCTATCTGTGCTTTTTTGGCTGGTCGGAATATAAATGGAAACCACGCATTCCCCGCTGGTTTTGGCAAGATTTTCGAAATGGTTGTTGTGGAATATTTTCATAAGGTTGGAAAATTTTAGGTTTACTTGGTTAAAGTGATCTAAAAAGATTCAATTGAATTATTTAAATTTAAACAAAAACCCTGCCTATAAAGGTTTTTAAAAAACAGCACTTTTAATCAAAATAATAACATTTATGAACTACACTGAGAATTACAAAGGCATTAAAATAGACGTCCAAGCGGTTAATTTGGAAATTGGCGACGCGGTGCAACAGGAAGTCAGGGCTTCTATAGACAAGCTTTTGAGGTTTACCCAAGAGATTAATTGGGTTGATGTTTATTTTAAAACTGAAGGATCAAATGGACAAGACCACAAGGTGGGTATGAAAGTGGGCATCCCGGGGCCGGATGTGTTTGCCGAAGAGGATGGAGAGCATTACGTACCCATGTTGAAAAATGTAACAGACAAGTTGGTTAGGCAATTGCAGAAAAATAAATAATTGGCTGCCAGTTTCTTAAATTGTAATATAATAAGGAGGGTTAATCGCCCTCCTTTTGTGTTTTTTAACTTTTGATAAGAAATGGCCTATTTTGATTTAGCAATTCATTGCTTATATTGGATAAAATAAATCCCAGAATTTTATCCAATATTTTATGAATCTATTCAAAAGCACTTCCTTCGCTGTGCTGGTAGCAGCTGGACTTATGTTCGCGCCCCAGGATACCCAAGCGCAGTGGTTGAAGAAAAAGAAGGCTGAGACTACCACCCCGGTAGCAGCAACTCCCGAGAAGAAAAGTGACAAAAAATCCATTGACGAGTTGGTCAAAGGCCATAAAAAGATCGAGGGACTTTTCACTTTTTACCAAGACACCACCAGTGGTGAATTGAAAATGTTGGTCACCAAGGAGCAACTTGGCAAGGAGTTTATTTACTTTAGCCAGATTGCCGATGGTGTCACCGAGGCCGCTGCATTCCGTGGTGCCTATAAGGACTCCAAAATCTTCAAGGTGGAGAAATATTTCAACAAGCTTGAATTTGTATCCCAAAACACCTCGCATTATTTTGACCCAGAAAACCCCTTGAGCAGATCTGCTGATGCCAATATCAGCCATGGGGTGATGGCCTCCATGAAAATTGAGGGAAGTGATGATGAAAAAGGTCTCTACCTCATCAAAGCGGACAACCTTTTCCTAAAAGAAACTTTCTCTGATATCAAGCCCCCATCTTACCCAGGCCAATCTCCTTTGGCCTTCAAATTAGGGAATCTCGATGGGGATAAGACCAAAGTCTTGGCAGTAAGAAACTATGATCTGAATTCTGACTTGGCTGTTGAGTATGTATTCACAAACCAAGGCGTGATAAATGGCGGGTCCAGTGCCGTTACCGATGGACGCAATGTGAGTATCAAAGTGTACCACAGTTTGATTGAAATGCCAGATAACGGATATCAGCCAAGATATGATGATCCGCGTGTGGGTTACTTTACGACCGAAGTGACCGATATGACTTCCAGTTCTGCTACCCCTTATCGCGATTTGATTCACCGTTGGGACTTGAGGAAAAAAGATCCAAACGCCCAGCTTTCTGAACCGGTAGAGCCAATTGTGTGGTGGATAGAAAATTCAACTCCCCATGAGTGGAGGGAAACCATTGCAGAGGCTGTTTTGGAATGGAATAAAGCCTTTGAGCAGGCAGGTTTCAAAAATGCTATAGAAGTGAAAGTACAGCCTAACGATGCCGATTGGGATGCCGGAGATATCAGATACAATGTGCTCCGCTGGACAAGTTCGCCAAATCCTCCATTTGGCGGTTATGGCCCGAGCTTTGTCAACCCAAGAACCGGGCAGATTTTAGGATCCGATATTATGCTTGAGTTCGTGTACCATACCAATAGGGTAGTGATGGATAAAATTTTCAATGACCTGACAGTGTTTGAAAATGATCAGATGCAAGGCAATGACCCCCACCTTTATTGCGTGGCTGGCCACCAGATGCAGCATAACATGATGTTTGGCCAGGCGGTTTTGATGGCCTCTGGAGCTTCTGACATGGAGATGGTGGGCATGCGCAAGGAAGCCATGGCGGAATTGCTAATGCACGAGGTAGGTCATACTTTGGGGCTTAACCATAACATGAAAGCCAGTCAGCTTTACTCACCAGAGGAACTTAAGGATGGCAATTTTACCAAAGGGAAAGCTCTATCCGGTTCCGTGATGGACTATTTGGCAATCAACGTCAATAAGGACAAGGAGAAACAAGGTCACTTTTTCTCCACCACCGTGGGGCCATATGATAAATGGGCAATTCAGTTTGGCTATGCCGATGTGGATGAGGATGGACTGAATAAAATCCTTGCAGAGTCCACAAAGCCGGAGCATATTTTCGGAAATGACGCCGACGATATGAGATCTCCTGGTAAAGGCATCGATCCAAGGGTGATGATTGGTGACCTTTCCAATGACCAGATTCAATATTCGATTGATAGAATGGACCTGGTGAAGGACATCATGAAGGACGTGAAGTCTAAATATACCAAAGAAGGCCAATCCTATCATGAGCTTAACCAGGCCTATAATGTTCTGATGGGGCAATATGCAACTGCAGCTGGTGTGGTTTCCAGGTTTATCGGAGGTGTGTATGTGGACCGCTCGATGGCGGGGCAGGAAGGTGCCAATCAGCCATTCACGCCAGTTAGTATCAAAGATCAGAAAAGAGCCATGGATGCTCTGGGTAAATATGTTTTTGCACCGGATGCTTTTAATGTTTCAAATGATCTGTACAATTACTTGGCACAACAAAGAAGAGGCTTTAATTTCTTCAGTGGTCCGGAGGATCCCAAGATCCACAAGCAGGTGCTGAATTATCAGAAAAACGTGCTCAACCACCTGTTGCACCCAAATACTTTACAGAGGATTACTGATTCCGAGCTTTATGGGAATGATTACAAATTGGCAAGCTTCATGAACGATCTGACCAAATCCGTTTTTGATGCGGACATAAATAAGAACGTGAATACTTTCCGCCAAAACCTACAGCTAGAGTATGTAAATTCACTCAAGTCGATGGTATCAAGCGACAGCAATGGGAAGTACAATAACATGGCGAAATCCGCTGCACTTTACAACCTGAACTATATCAAAGGCAGGGTAAGTAATGGTGCTGGTGATTTGGCTACCAAAGCGCATAAGGATCACCTTAAGGTATTAATTGATAATACGCTAAAGGAAATCAAATAAGAAAGTGGATTGGATTTGAAATGAAAAAACTACAGGTCAAAATGGCCTGTAGTTTTTTATTTGATCAAAAAAGCTGATGGCGCTTTGTGGGTTCAGTATCAAGATGAAGAAAATGCCAAAAATAGCGCCGAACAAATGTGCATCGTGGTTGATACCGTCTTTATCCTGCATGCCTTTCACCACCGAATAGATCAGAAAGAGTACACCCAAAATAAAACCTGGAAGACAGATCAATCCAAATAGACAAATGTCAGCCAGCGGCATAAGCATGATGCTGGCAAAAACAGCTGCCGAAACTCCTCCAGAGGCTCCCAAGGCATGGTAGCGAGGATTTCCTTTTTGCTTCAAGTAAGTAGGGATATCCGAAATGATGATCGCTGCCAGATAAAAGATCACATAAGCCACCGTGCCTATCACCCCATTGAAGTAATATTCCAGAAACTGCTCGACAATTCTTCCGAAAAAGAAGAAGGTGAACATGTTGAATAGAAGGTGGGTCAGGTCTTTGTGGATAAAGCCGCTCAAGGCAAACCGGTCCCATTGATGATATTCTTTGATCAAATAAGGCGTAAACATCCATCGGTTTATCAAACCTGGATTTTTAAAGCCTTGAAATGAAGTGAGGGCGGTAAGGGCGATTATTACTAATGTAGCCGAAATCTCCATTTAACTTTCTCTATTTATCAAATCTTCCGTTAAAACCTTTAGAGTTTTTAAAGCTTGTGGATTGTTGACTTTCAGTTTTTTCAATTGGTAAAAACCCATTTCAAAATAACTGGTCATTTTGTTCTCCGTCAGGGTATTTATACCGTTTTTGGTAAAAATGGAAGTTACGGCTTTGACTTTTTGCTCATTGGATTCAGTGGAGGAAACTTCCAGCCATTTGTTAAGCTCTACGAGTTGCTCGTCTGAAGCTGACTCTTTAGCTTTGATAAGTAGGAATGTCTTTTTGTTGGCGATGATGTCTCCTCCTACCTGTTTGCCAAATTTGGCCTTGTCTGCATAGACATCCAACAGGTCGTCCTTGAGTTGGAATCCAATACCCACATTGACCCCAAAGTCATACAAGGCTTGGGCATCCTCCTCACCAGCGCCGGCCAAAGTCGCCCCCATTTGAAGGGAGAAGCCGAGCAAAACGGCCGTTTTCAGGCGGATCATGCTGATGTATTCCTCCTCATTGACGTGATCCCGGGTTTCAAAATTCATGTCCATTTGCTGTCCTTCACAGACTTCAGCTGCAGTTTTGTTGAAAAGCCTTAAAACCTTGGAAAGAAGAGCCGGGTCAATTTCCAGAAGCATGTCATAAGCTTTGACCAGCATCACATCCCCTGAAAGGATGGCTGTATTGGCGTTCCACTTTTCATGCACGGTAGGATTACCTCGCCGCAAGGGCGCTTCATCCATGATATCGTCATGCATCAAGGTGAAATTGTGGAAAACCTCAATCGCCGATGCTGGGTTGAGGATGCTTTGATAGTCATCCTTGTAAAGGCTGTAAGCCAGTAGGGCAAGCAGTGGACGGATTCTCTTTCCGCCCAACTGCATGATGTAATCTATAGGTTGATAAAGTTCGGTCGGCTCTTGGCCATACTTGAGGCTGGTAAGGTGTCCTTCCAGTTCCTTCAACAGTTCCGGAACATTTATCTCTTTACTTTCAGTCATTATCTGCAAATTCCAAATCTATGGTCCTTCGGTCGATGTCGGTGGCAACCACCTGCACATGCACCTTGTCACCAAGGGTTATCATTTTCTTGTTTTTG
Organism: Litoribacter ruber; assembly: GCF_018500185.1. Classification (GTDB taxonomy): domain Bacteria; phylum Bacteroidota; class Bacteroidia; order Cytophagales; family Cyclobacteriaceae; genus Litoribacter; species Litoribacter ruber. The sequence goes on from NZ_JAHBGI010000004.1 coordinate 111,677, forward strand.
GCACCGATCACGCGCATGTTTTTCTCATCAAACTCATAGTAATCATCGTCCATGGTCTGAAGACGAACCATGCCTTCGCATTTGGTTTCGGTAATCTCCACAAAAATACCCCATTCTGTCACACCGGAAACGATTCCTTCGTAAACTTTTTCCTCGGCAAGGGCCATGTATTCCACTTGCTTGTATTTGATGGAAGCCCTTTCAGCGTCAGAGGCCCTCTTTTCGCGATCCGATGAATGAACACACTTGTCTTCCCACGTCTCAGCATCAGGTGATTTGCTGCCATCCAGATAATGCTGCAATAACCGGTGCACCATCATGTCAGGATATCTTCTGATAGGGGAGGTAAAGTGGGTATAATGTTTGAAAGCCAACCCAAAGTGGCCTTTCGGCTCAGTGGTATATTTGGCCTTAGCCATACTTCTGATAGCCAGTTGTTCCAAGACATTCTGCTCCGGTTTTCCCTGGATTTCATCCATGAGCTTGTTGAGAGAGTAGGAGATATTTCCTTGCTTTTCCAGGTCCACCTCATGGCCAAATCTTTTGGCAAAGTTGGAAAATGTGACCAGCCTTTCTGAGTCTGGGTAGTCATGGGTCCGGTACACAAAGGTGTCCTTGCCCTTGTTCTTATTATAAATGAATTCCGCCACGGTCCGGTTGGCCAGAAGCATAAATTCCTCAATCATTTTGTGAATATCCTTCCTTTCTTTGACCATCAGGCCGAGAGGGGTGCCTTTCTCATCAAGTTTGAATTTGACCTCAACGGTTTCGAAATTGATGGCGCCTTTTTGGAATCTCGTTTTACGTATTTTTTTGGCCAAATCATTCAGGTGGGTGAGCTCCTGGAAATAGTCACCGGATTGGTTGTCAATATTTTCCTGAGCCTCTTCGTAGGCAAACCTTCGATCTGAATAAATAATTGTCCTTCCTATCCACTGCTTCACCACTTCGGCGTTTTCGTTCATTTCGAAAACACATGAAAAAGTGAGTTTCTCTTCCTCAGGTCTCAATGAGCAAAGCCCGTTACTCAATCTCTCGGGCAACATAGGGATGGTTCTATCGACCAAGTACACAGAGGTAGCCCGGTCGTAGGCCTCTTTTTCTAGTAAGGTGTTAGGCTTTACATAGTGAGTCACATCGGCGATATGGACACCGACTTCCAAGTTGCCGTTTTCAAGTTTTCTGTATGATATGGCATCATCAAAATCCTTGGCATCTGCTGGGTCAATGGTGAAAGTGGTCACGTCGCGGAAGTCCTTTCTTTTGGCAATTTCTTCCTGTGGAACTTCCTCTCTGATTTCTTCCGCTTCCCTTTCTACCTCTTCTGGGTATTCGAAAGGTAAGCCAAATTCAGCCATGATGGAGTGGATTTCCACCTCATGGTCTCCCGCCTCACCGAGTACACGTAACACTTTTCCTGTTGGGTTTTTGTCTTCATCCCGCCATTCGGTGATTTTGACCACCACTTTTTGGTTGTGCTGGGCGTCCATAAGGTCACCCTTTTTGATGAAAATATCGTGGTGCATTTTCTTGAAATCAGCCACCACAAACGCAAACCTTGGCGAGATTTCAATTCTTCCCACAAACTCATCCCTGTTTCTGGAAATGATTTCCAGTACTTTTCCATCCAATCTGCCTGAGCGGTTGGGGTTAGGGTTGATCATGATTCTGACCTTATCCCCATCTAAGGCATTTTTGAGATCGGAATCCTTTACCTGAATGTCTTTGGGGAACTGCTCCCGGTCATCCGGGATGATGAAAGCAAAGCGGGGATTGACATAGTCCACCGTGCCGGTAATGAAATCCGGTTCCTTGGTAGAGGAATAGGCATTTCTCGGGTTTTTGCTCAGGGAGCCGCTTTCGACCAGCTTGTGCAAGGTTGAATCCAGCATCGCTTTTGTCTTGGCATCCCTTAATTCTAATTTTTTTATAAGTTGTTTGGAGGAAAATTCCTCTCCGAAATTTCTGTCTAAAAAGTTCAGAACTGTTTTGGCCAATTGGGCAGAGTCCATTCCTTTTTTACTTTTTGGTGATTGTTTATTTGATTTTCTTCCCATAAAAATTAATTGTTAGTAATAATTAAGCTAAAATAAACTGGTGGTCAGTTCTCAACAGGTGGGGTGTCCAGATTGATGATTTCCATTTCCAGGTCTGAAGGCAGGCCTTGATAGGCCAAATAAACTCTTGCTGTTGCCTCCACATCTTTCAAACAATAGCTTCTGATTATATTTAAACCCTTTTGCTTATAATAAGTTTCATTGACCTTGCTTCCGTCTATTTCATCTTTCGGGCTGGGTATGCCAAAAAGGGCCGTAAGAAGGTCCAGTCTTGTGTAATGTTTGTAATCTCCAAACTTCCAAAGTTCGAGGGTATCCAGGTGGTTGATTTCCCAAGGTTTTTTGCCCGCCATTTGCAACGCGTCTGGCAAGGGGATCTTGTTGATCAGCATCCTTCTACATAGATAGGGAAAGTCAAACTCTTTGCCGTTGTGGGCGCAAAGGGTCCACCTTCTCTTTTCCAGCAGCTCCCTAAATTCCAAAAGTGTCTCGTTTTCAGTGTCAGCTGCAAAGCTTTTGGTGCGGAACTGGAATTTTTCCGTTTCCGGATTATAAACCATGTATCCGACCCCAATGCAGATCACCTGGCCAAACTCTGCGAAGATCGCTCCTTTGTCGGAATAATAAGCCTCAGGACTGATGGAGTCATCTCCATTTCGCCGGTGTTTTAGCATCCATTCCGCCTGAAGTCTTGGGTCAAGTTGTGCAAATTCTTCGGTCGAGGTGGCCGTTTCAATATCCAGAAAAAGTATGTTTTTAAGTTGGTTAAAAAAATCCGCCATAAAGTAAGGTTATGAGTGAAGTACTCCTTGGAGGCCCAGCTCGGGAATGAGTTTGATGTTCTCCTCATTCATGCTGCCTTCCACAAATATAAATTTCTTGTCAAAGATTTGATCCAATATATAATAACTTACCCAGAATTCATTGTTTAATTTGAAAAGGGCGGGATCAATCGGTTCAATTTTGGCAATGCTCTGGGACCCCAACTCCTCGATTAAATGCCTCAAAGTGGAGGTTTTCTTTTCCTCACCGTCAATTAAGCCATACCCTTTTGAGGTGACCATGACTGTTTTCAACTCAATTAGGTTGAGGTTGATGATATACACGCCCCATTCCACTTGGCCGTTGTTTTCTTCTTTGGCAATAGCAAGTTTTACCCCCGTTACTGGGTGGAAATCTATGTCTTTTTTCATTAATAAGCTTAAATATTTGTCAACTCTTCGGCAGAAATAGTTACCGCCTCTTCTATGCCAAAAAGTTCAATTATGTGTTTTTTTACAGTTTCTTTCACCTCTTTTTCATCCATTTTTTTTCCAAGCTCCAGATGTAAGGAGGTGACGGCCTTGTCGGCTATTCCACATGGGACTATGTTGCCAAAATAAGCCACATCTGCATTTACGTTGAAGGCAAAGCCGTGCATGGTCACCCAGCGGCTGGATTTGACGCCCATGGCACATATTTTTCTTGGATTTTGCTGCTTGATGTGATCTAGCCATACCCCGGTCAAGCCATCAATCCTGCCTGCCTCTATGCCATAATCCTTCAGTGTGAGGATAATGGCCTCCTCCAACAGGCGAAGGTATTTGTGGATGTCGGTGAAAAAGTTTTCCAAATCAAGCAAGGGATAGCCGACCAGCTGGCCAGGACCATGATAGGTGATGTCCCCGCCACGGTTGATTTTATAAAACTTGGCCTCTTTTTCATTTAGGCCTTGTTCGTCCAGCAACAAATGGGAGGGATCACCGCTTTTTCCTAGTGTGTACACATGAGGATGCTCCACAAATAATAGGTAGTTATCGGTAGGTTGCTGTTCATCGGGAGTTGCTTTCCGATTGGCAATTTTTGCCTCCACGGTTTTGGCAAACACCTTTTCCTGCAAGTCCCAAGTTTCCTGATAATCTTTTAGCCCTAAATCGACAAACTTTACCTTTTTATTTATAACTTGATTCACAGTTGCTTCTTTGGATTTTGATTAGCTTCTACTGGCTTATTTTTTCAAAATTACACAAATAATTTTTCACATGGCACAGCATCTTCAAAAAGGGTTTGAGGCCGAAAGGCTCGCTGGCGATTGGCTTATTTCAAAAGGGTATTGCCTTATCGCCTCCAATTTTCGGTATCGCCACGCCGAAATTGATCTTATTTTGACCCATAATGGCATTTTGGTTTTTGTAGAGGTCAAATTCCGCAGTGGGCTCAATTTTGGTCACCCGGAAGAATTCGTAGATTATCGCAAAAAGCAGCTGATCATCCGTGCTGCCGATCATTTTATCCATCTCAAAGACTGGCATTGGGATATCCGGTTTGACATCGTGTCGGTATCAAAAGATCCGGATGGGAATTTTACGTATTATCATTTTGAGGATGCTTTCTATTGATTAACCGTAGATCTCCAGCAGTTTTTTGACAATCCTTTGGGCTGCTTTGCCGTCCCAAAGCGGAGGCGTATCGCCGTGTTTCCAGTTTCCAGACTTCATCTTTTCCAAAAATGGTGGAAGCTTGGCAGGGTCTGTCCCTACCAGTTCATTGGTGCCCAACTCTACTGTTTCGGGTCTTTCGGTGTTATCCCTGAGCGTAATGCACGGTACTTTTAGGATGGTGGTTTCTTCGGTAATCCCTCCGGAGTCGGTAATCACCCCCAATGCATTTTTGACCAAGAAATTAAACTTAAGATAGGAGAGCGGTTCCACGGTGACCAGGTTTTCATAGTTTATTCCCAATTGATCTAGTATTTGCGCCGTCCGGGGATGGACAGGAAACACCACGGGGAATGGGCTGCAGCCATTGACAATGGTGTCCATCATAAGTTTTAGCTTTTCTTCCTCGTCCACATTTGCAGGGCGGTGAAGGGTGAGCACGATGTATTTATGGGGTTTCAGTTCTTTTCCTTCATGCAGGATATTTGGATCTTGCAATCTTTCCAAGTTAGCTAAAAGGGTGTCAATCATCGTATTGCCCACAAAATGTATCCTGTCCGCACTTATTCCTGAAGCTTGGAGATTTTGATTGGCCAGCTCGCTGGTGGTGAAGAAATGGTCAGAAATACTGTCGGTGACGATACGGTTGATTTCCTCAGGCATGCTCATATCCCCAGAGCGGATACCGCCTTCCACATGCACTACAGGGATGTTGAGTTTTTTGGCAGTGATGGAGCAGGCCATGGTGGAGGTGACGTCGCCTACGACCAATACTACAGATGTTGGGTTGGCCAGCAGTTCCTTTTCAAAGCCTACCATGATCGAGGCAGTTTGCTCAGCCTGTGTGCCTCCTCCGGCTCCTAGGTTAGAGTCCGGCATTGGGATGCCCAATTCTTCAAAAAAATCGCCAGACATCTTCCGGTCATAATGCTGACCTGTATGGACCAGACGGAATTGGATCTTGTCGGAATACTCAGTATTAATAGCCTTGATGATGGGGGCTATTTTCATAAAATTCGGCCTTGCCCCAGCCACGATTGTAATCTTCATGCGGCAAAGGTAAAAATTACATCAATTAAGCCTGTTAGATAATTCCACAAAGTTGTTGTCGCTTATGAATGCTGGGATGATGCTTTTGAAAAATCTATGCAAGGTGAGGGTATCCTGGTTTTTCAAAATCTCCTCCAGCTCCTCGATTTTTTCTGAAACATCAAATGTGGTTTCCAATAAGGGCTGCAGCCTAGTCAGGTTTGGAACGTGAGTTCTTTTGACCTTTTCTGCTTTGGCATCAAAAAGAGGGTTAGCCTCCATTGGCTGCAGGTGCTTGTTATAATGGACTTTTAGCTCAGAAGAAATTCTTCCTTCATACAATTGGACGGTCTTTTTGACCAACTCGACCAATTTAATCGGGCTGGTCTTTTCCATGGCATATACCTCACCCCCTTTGCCAATTTGACTGGCAGTGAGAATGAATTTGCAGGTTTGGGAAATGGTGAAATACTGGTGGCTAGTGTCAGGGTGATGAATATTGACCGCTTGGCCGCCTCTGACTTCGGCTTTGATTTTTTGAAGGCTATGGTCGTTTACGCCCAATACCTCACCGTGTCTGATGGTCAAAAACTGCGTTTTTGGACCAAAGCTCGGCAGGTCGTTTTTGTATTTGACATACATTTCGGCCAACTTCTTTGAAGCCCCAATGATTTCTGTTGAATTTACTGCTTGGTGGGAGGAAATTAGGATAAATTTCTCTACATCATGCTCCAGAGATAATTCAGAAAGACTTTTGGTGGTCAAAACATTTGCCCTTACGGCTTCCTCTGAGTATACCTCCATCATGGACGGCTCGTGGTATAGGGCTGTATGGTAAACAAGTTCAGGTTTATGGGCTTCAAATAATGCCCTCATTCTGCCTTTGTTTCGGATATCCACCACGGCTGTGGTTACATGGCTTTTTAGCTTCAACTGTTTTACTCTAAAACTCAAATCGGCAATTGCTGCCTCCGACCTGTCCACGATGATGATGTGAGCCGGATTTTGGTAGATGAGCTGGCGGCAAAGTTCCGTGCCTAGCTTGCTGCCGGCTGTGGTGATCATGACGGTCTTGTTGGAAAAGAAGTGTTTTTTGCTGCTAGATGTATTTTCTACTACAGCCTCTTGACCTAGGTAATCTTCAATTGAAGTTTTTTTTAGCACATACTCCCCGTCGTTGATGTCCCACTCATCGGAAGGGGTCAACATGCTCGGTTGCACACCGTTTTGAAGGCAGGCATTGATGTAGTTTCTCTTTTCTTCAATGCTCAATCCCTCTTCACTGATGAAGATTTCGGTGATTTTATGTCTGGCAATTACTTTATGCAATTCGGAAAGGTTTTCATAAACCGGTGCTCCCAATATTTTTCTTCCAGATTCGGTGAAGTTTTCGGAAACATAGGCCTGAATGAAGTGAAGTGGGAAGCCTGCATTTTTCAAAACCCTTCTAGACATGGCTTGAGAGGCGTGGCTGGCAATGATAAGAATGTTTTTTTGCACCTGATGGGTTTGGGACAGATAATCTATCCCTTGTCTAAGCGCCATTCTGGTAAAGGTAAGGCCAAATAGAGAAAGTCCCATGCTGATAGAAATTGCTTTGCTGCTTGGCAGAAGATATAATCCGAAAATATAGCGGTCCGTCAAGGTGAAAATAGCAATAATTACCGTACTTAGGATCAGTGTCCTGAGGATAGAAAGGACTTCTTGCACCAGGTTGTCTTCGGCGGCAAGGTGGTGGTTTTTCAACATATAACAGGAAAATGTGGCAATAGCAGCAAATAAAACGCTGCCCTGCAAAAAGCCAGAAGATACTAAAATGCTGAAATTTAAACTCGAGATGATGAAATAGCTAAGAATACTTGCGTGGAAAAAAACAAGGAAATCCAAAGCGAGAACCATCCATCCTGGAAGTAAGTTATGTGAAGATTTAGTCACGGTTAAGTTGGGCAAAGTTGGCAATTTATTTCGAGTTTTAGGCGGAATTACCTCCTAGCAATGCTTCAAAATGACAATAATCCTATCATTAATATCAAATATGATAAATTATCTATTAATCAAAAGAATATTTTACAATAATAATTCATTTTTGGCTGTTAAAAAAGCCTAATAATGTTGTGGTTTTCAGGTGTTTGAGCTGTCTTGGTTTGAACAGCAGGAAAAGAGGGTTGGCAATTGGTTAATTGCATTTGATCCTTTTAATAGTCACATTATATTTTTTTTAAACTTTTTGGAGTAATGGGTGAAGGTTGCTAAACACTTGGCAACCATCATGTTTTCGTCATAATTGTAATGCATTTCTTGTTATTTAAAAACGGATAAGTTATATTTAAAAAGACGCAATTGTACTCCTGCAGTTTTTTTGGCGTTGTATAATTTTTAGCGATGACTTTTTAGGGTGAAATAGGATGCTACCTATTTTATGTAAATGCAAGGAAATTATTTATTTAATATAATGTGGAGTTGAATGAAAGAAGCTATTAAAAATGTGGTTAATGATTTATTGAAGCCCTTGGGATTTTCCCTTGAAAAAATTGAAAACAACCGCAAAACTGTCGATTTAAGAACAGAAGTAAAGAATCCATTAGAGGGGTATTACTGGACTTGTGGGGCTCCTTTTGTGATGAATGTGAAAATCAAAAGGTGTTTTTCTATTGAGTTTCCCGGTTCTGCAGAGTACAATCCGTTCGTAGAGACGTTGAAGAAATACGGTGAGGGCCAATGTGCCGATTATGTTGGTTCTCCAATGGAGGATTTTTATGAGAAGTGGCAGCCGGGAAAGGCCGACGGCTTTTATAAAAACGGCAAAGAGCTGGCCCCGCCCTGGGATCAGGGTTACAAAAGCAGTAAAAATCTATCGGATGCCCGGCTTAAGCGCAATGACTTTGTTAAGGCCCAATCGGAGCTGGGGGAAGTAGGTGAAATAAAAGGGCACCTAAAAAAAGGTCCGGTTTCGCTGGGTTTTGGAAAAATCACTTTCCAGAGATTCATAAAAATATACAATTCCATCAGGCATAACGGCTACCAACCTGAAAAACTTGGAAGTGGGCATATCAATGGAAGGCTTTATGTTCGTGATGGTAAAGATTATCGGGTTGCCATCAGTGCCGGCAAACATAGAGTGGCCGTGTTGCAGGCCTTAGGTTATTCTAAAATCCCAGTAAAGCTGTCAACTGTGATCATAAAAAGGGAAGATGTGGATTTCTGGCCAAATGTACGAAATGGCAATTACTCAAAAGAGGATGCTCTGGCATACTTTGACAGGATATTTGACAATGAACATCCTTCATTGTGGAGACCTGAGGCGGTTTTAAATAAGGAAGTGGTGAAAATGGCGTAAGGATTAAGTGTCTTTTCTGTAAACTATATTCCCTTCTTTGTCCCACTCAGCTTTGATATAAGGCGTGAAATTCTTCGTATAAGGAGCTTCTTGATACTGGATTTCACGTTTTTTTATGGTCTTGTCTTTACCACTCATGTGCCAGTATTCAGTCCAAATTCCCACCTTTTCGCCGTACTGGTATTCTCCTGTGACCGCTACTTGGCCGTCTTCATAGAAATGAAAGAAATTGCCCTCTTTCAGCTCATATTCAATAGGGGTGACTTTTTCTATTTTTCTATCGGTTCTATTATAATAGGTAACGCGACTTGCTTTTGGCCAGCCTTCTGCAAAATGAGCCTTATCCAATAGGATATTCTTGTTGTCATATTTCATCCATCGGCCATGCTTGGTGCCAAAGTAAAACATACCTGATTCCACTACAATGTCACCGTTTTTCTTTTCATAGGGGCCATGGAGGAGATAACCTCTGCTAGAGTCAAAGTTTTTGGTGCGGATGACATTGTCCTTTTTGTCAATCCAGTAAATGTCCCGAATATATGGATCTACCTTACGGGTTTCATAGCTGTAGTGGAAGAATTCATGAATGGTCTGGTTGCGAAATGTCTGCTTGGTGTAAGACTTCTTTGTCTTTACATTAAAGTATACATTCTTTTTCTTTTTCTTCTTTTTTTTCTTGTCTTCCTTTTGCCGCTCGTCGGCTTCATTGAACAAAAGGGTAGGGGCAGAGGTAGGCAGCAGCCTGTTGCTGACAATCCCAGAGGAATCGGACTCAGATTCCTGGGCGAAAAGCGCATTTAAAGGCGCTATCAGAATCATAAAAACAAAAATCTTCCTCATCAATGAAACAACGGATGGAATGCTGGTTTATTTTTTGTAAAAAAGCCAAAGGGTTTCTATTTCTACAAAGGCTTAGATTATCCAAGCATAATACTTAATTTTGGCAAATTATAAAAAATACCTCATTTATGAACTCGATTTTATCAGACCGCATCAACAATATGGAAGAATCGGCCACATTAGCCATGGCCAAAAAAGCAAGAGAACTTAAGTCTCAAGGCGTTGACATCATCAGCCTGAGTTTGGGTGAGCCGGATTTCAAAACCCCGGAACACATTCAGCAGGCCGCTAAAGATGCCATTGACGAGGGGAAATGGTTTGCCTACCCTCCGGTAGCAGGCTACTCTGACTTAAGAGAAGCTATTGCCAAAAAGCTTAGGGACAAAAACCATATTGCTGAAGCAAAAGCTGAAAACATAGTTTTGAGCACCGGGGCAAAACACTCCATTGCCAATATTTTTATGTGTTTGTTGAATGAGGGAGACGAGGTGGTCATATTCAGCCCTTATTGGGTGAGTTATGCCGAAATCATCAAGCTGGCCGGAGGGGTACCGGTGTTGATTGAAGGAAACCTTGAAAACAACTTCAAGGCCACGGCCCAGCAGCTTGAAGATGCGATGACCGATAAAACCAAAGCCGTGATCTATTCCTCACCATGTAATCCAACTGGTTCGGTGTTTAGCAAGGAAGAGCTTCAGGCTATTGCAGAGGTGGTGAAGAAAAGAGATAATGTAGTGGTGATAGCCGATGAGATTTATGAATTGATCAACTTTTCTGGTGCACACGCCAGCATTGGCAGCTTTGAAGGAATGTTTGAAAGAACCATTACAGTAAATGGTTTTTCTAAGGGCTATGCCATGACAGGTTGGAGAGTTGGGTATATCTGTGCCCCGCTGGAGATTGCCAAGGCCTGTGAGAAAATGCAGGGTCAATTCACTTCCGGTGGAAATACCATTGCCCAAAGAGCGGCATTGGCTGCTATAAATGGCGATCATGCTCCATCTGAGAAAATGGCCGAGGCTTATTTTAAAAGAAGAGAGCTTGTGCTAGGCTACTTGAAGGAAATCCCAGGAATTGAAACACACATACCAGAGGGTGCGTTTTACTTTTTTCCAAAAGTAACCTCTTTCTTCGGAAAATCTGCCGGCAAGCATACCGTAAATAATGCGGACGACCTTTGTATCTATCTGCTGGAGGAAGCTAATGTGTCTCTTGTAACAGGAGCGGCATTTGGCGCTCCACAGTGCGTGAGGTTATCCTATGCGGCATCCGAAGATGAGCTGAAGGAGGCCCTTAAAAGAATCAAGGAAGCCCTAGCGAAATTAAAATAAGCATCCGACCACCATGGCTCAAATTCTCGTAATCACTCCGGTAAAAGATGCGCTTGAAAACACACTCCAGACAGCCAAGGCCATATCAGCCTCCTCGCTGGAGTTGGAGCACGTGATCTATAATGATTTCAGCTCACAGGAAACAAGGCGGGCACTGGAGGAAAATTCCGGGGATTTGGGCTACAGGTTGGTCAATTTGGAGGATGTGGTAGACACACCTTCACCTAATTATAAGGTAGTGTTGCAAATGGCCCAAAAAGAGGCCTTGAAGAGAGGTTTGCCCCTTGTTGTGGTGGAATCTGACGTGGAGGTGAAGCAGCATACTCTCAAGCAGATGCTTGATTTCAGCAAGCTGCACAAAAATTCAGGCTTGATTGGCGCAATTACCGTTAATTTCGATGGGGAAGTGAATTTTCCTTATTTGAAATTCAAAGATGTGAAAGAGCCTGTGGTGAAGACCACAAGAAGCCTCAGTTTCTGCTGTACGCTTTTTACGCCTGAATTCATGGGTAAATATGATTTCAAGAATCTGGATAATTCCAAAGACTGGTATGATACTTTTATGTCCTATAAGTCGGTGGAATTGGGATTTGATAATTTTATTCTCATGGAAACTCCCGTCCTTCATAAGCCACATGGCAGCCGTCCCTGGAAAATGCTCAAATACTCCAACCCCATCAAATATTACTGGAAGAAGTTCTGGGGCGGGAAGGATAAAATCTAGTTACAGATAAAATCTATCAATTTTGAAGTTTAGCGATAAAGTAAAGCTATATGTGTTGTTTTATAAAAAGAACACAGAACTGGTCCTGGATGATCTTTATGAGCCCTTGATGTGTGGGAATTACAGATTCGAAAATGGCAGCGCCGGGATGATCGGAGATGATACAGGTGACCATATTTCAGAGAAGAATGCTTATTTCAGCGAGTTGACTGGAATCTATTGGATGTGGAAAAACACGCACCTTGAAGTGGTTGGGGCCTGTCATTACAGGAGATTTTATACGCTGACGGAAAAATACTCATCCAACCCATTGCTGAATTTGGCAAAGTTTATTTCTGGCAAGTTCAGGTTCAAAAAAGGATTGATTTATAGCAATGATCACACGTATTGGGAGGACAAGCTTTTGAATGAGCAGCAGCTCTCGGAGATCCTTGCGGATTACGATGGAGTGCTTCCCAGGGCCAGGGTGTTTTCCAGAACCACTGATAGGCAATACAGCCGTCACCACAATCCAAATGACTTGCTGGTAGTTGAGCAGATCCTAAACGACAAATGTCCCGAATACCTGCCCGCCTATGAGGTTTTGAAGAACAGAAACACCCTGCATGCGAATAACATGTTCATCCTCAAGCAGCCTTACTATGATGAGTTTATGGCGTGGTGGTTTGAAATGATGTTTGAATTTGAGAAAAGAGTAAACCTCAAAGATTATAAAGGATATCAAGAAAGAATTTTAGGGTTTATCGCCGAGAGGTTATTGAACATCTGGTTCATTAAAAAAGATCTAAAGATTAAAGAGCTCAATGTAGTTTACTTCAAAAAATTCAAATTCGAGTGAAATAAAATCCGGCCTTTTTTGCTGGATTTTTTTTTTACATCATCTCAAAAGTAATTCTTTCAGATTTTTCTCACTAGTCTTTGTGTATTCTGTAAAAATAAGAATATTCCAATAAAAAATTAATTTTTATGATTTGGGTGTCTTCTTAGGTTTAGGCAAATTACCCTTGAGGGTTAAATTGCGACTTAAAGCGTTTAAGGATGGAAAATGTGATTATTTAAAAGGAATGGCCTGTTTTTTAGATGGAATAAGGTCCTTGAAAATCAGTGGGATACTAAATTTGTGTAGACGGTTGTTATAATGCAATCCATCTTCATATAATCAAAAAATGTACGGTGTAATTTTTTTGCTAAAATATCAAAAAATACCGTGATCACGGTATTGTTTCGTACTGCAGCTGTTTTGTACCTTTGTAATGGGTGATTAAGCAACTTTTTTCGCTTTTGATTTTTTAATTAATGAGTTTGATCTGGATGATATCGTGAGAATCATTTTTTCTGTCACCAGGTCTTGTTTGTTTGGTTTATTTTAAATTAAGATCCGGGCGTTTGTCCGGATTTTTTTTTGTTCAAGCCTGCCCTTTTGGAGGAGTTTTTGAATACAAGTAAGACAGGACGGATAGGGGAAGTAAATTTAACCGAGTATGTTGTCGTTAGTTTGTTCAGTGCTATTGATTTTTGCCGTATATCTATTGGGCGCCCTTTCATTTTTTCCTAGGGAAAGCTACGATAGGCTTAAGTTTAAATTCAAATCTGCTTCAGAAGGCCGGGATATCTATAGATCTTTTTTTTCAAGGATTTATTTGATTTCATCTCTCATAGCAATGCTCCTCACGGCCACTGTGGTGTACTTTTTCATATCCTAAACATACCTGGATTGTTTGTCGTTGTAATGCCGAAACTAGCAGGATAGCGGTTTTTTGCGGATAGAGACTTTATGAGATCATTTTTAGTAATATTCATCCTTATGATACTTGGGGTATCGACCGATTTAAAGGCTCAAATGGCCGATGACGAGGAAAATACTTTTTACCAGACATTTCCTGATCATATCATGGGAAGGCTGTACCTGAGCAGGAAATACACTTCCTTGTGGCTTAGGGACAATGTGGAGGGGCAATCCTACCTCTTTGCCCCCAACTCCACCCTAAATCATGGTCTCGGGGCTACCTACAAATGGGCTACCCTTAATTTAGCATATGGTTTTGAAGCGTTAAACCCGGATAGGGGAAGAGGGGATACCCAATATTTGGATCTTCAGGCTCATGCTTATCCCAAAAACTTTGTGTTGGATTTTTTTGGCCAGTTTTATAGGGGGTTTCACCTTTCGGAAAAAGAACGTGGGGCACCACCCGATGAGCGATATTATAATGATCCAAACCTGCGATTGACCAAGGTTGGGATCTTCTGGCAATACCTTTTCAATCCTGATAAATTTTCCTTCAGAGCATCCTTTCTCAACAATGAATGGCAGAAAAGGTCGGCAGGCAGCCTTATGGCTGGTTTTGAGATGTATGGTGGCCGGGTGATGGCTGATAGCTTATTGTTGCCGGAAACGCTTATATTGAATCCCGAAAGAAACTTCAGAACACTCAGGTTTTTCGAATTTGGTCCCAACGTGGGGTATGCCTATACCTTGGTGATCAAAAAGCATTGGTTCATCACCGGTGCTGCCTCGGCAAATTTGGGCTTTGGCTACTCCCAACAGGAAAGCCATCCCGATCGCAACACCCAATGGGGAATCAACCCGAATTTGTTCCTCAGAGGCTTTGCCGGGTACAATTCCGAAAAATGGTCCATTAACGCTAACTATGTTCACAACCGGGTGCGGCTGATCGATAATCAGGACTTTTCTCAGGCAGTAATGACGGGAAATTACCGACTGAATTTCGTTTACCGGTTTCTGCCCGGTCCCCAGCTCAAGAAGCACCTGGATGTCCTCGATTTTATGGATTAATATCATAAAAAATAAGTTGCTGTAACCGAGTGGGAAAGCCTTTTTAGGCGAAAAAATGTAAGTTTTTTTAGCGGTGTTGCTTGGATAAAATCAAACAACCTGTTATGTTTGCATCACGTTAAACAAACGGGTTAGCGAAAAGAAATAAATTCCTCCTTAGCTCAGTCGGTTAGAGCATCTGACTGTTAATCAGAGGGTCCTTGGTTCGAGCCCAAGAGGAGGAGCTTAATGGTCAGCTACTTACGATGAAAATTCGTGAGTGGCTTTTTTTATTTGCACAAAATTTGCACTCTAGATTTAGCTTAGGAGCTTTTTAGTCTTAGTAAAATGGTTTTCATCCACCTTTTGACCACTACCATAAAATAGGGGTTCCCAGCCCAGGAAGTGAGGTCTATTGTTTTCACCTTATACCCTTCATCATGCAGGGTTGATTTTAGGTGCAGCTTTTCCCCTATGGTCATGGAGTATGCGGCCGCTGTCTGCTCTGCGGCAATTTCTGCAGGAATGCCCAATGCCAGGTGTAAAAAAAGGGAGGCGGGTTTAACGGTCTATGTTTAAATTAGGGAGCAATCTGTTTTCACCCTTTCAACGCCTTGGACCATCCAGCGGTAACCATGTCGCCCATGCCCGTAATGCTGGCCGTTTTGCCTGCGTTGTAGATGCTGTTTACCTGCTGTGACATATCCTTTACCGGTGCCTGTTTGTTGTCAAATACGCCTGCATTCATTGCGCCATCAATTGCGCCCTGCAAAGGATTCAAAACATTGTGCAATGATTGGTTGAAATTCTGTCTGTTCTGCTGGCCTATCTGGTAGAGGTTGCCCAATGCGCCCTGCTTTTGATTGAGCAGCCTGGAACGCCACAAGTCGGCTGACTGTGCCAGATTGGAGAATGCCCCGCTGCTTGCCTGGTTGTTCTGTCCCATCATGGCTATACGTGCCTCGTCCGTCATACCCATGGTTGCAGACTGTGACTGTATAGCACGGTTGTTCTGCTGCTGGTTGTCTTCGATCTGTGTCACGGCTCCCTGCGCCTCTGCGGTATCCATGTAGTTACCTTGTAGCTGCTGACCGAACACGTCTGACAACTGGCGGATTCCCTGCGCTGCATGGTCTTCCTGGCTTTGTCTCCTGCCTTGGTTAAAAAGGTTTGCCACACCGCTAATGATGCCCGGTGCTGCGTTCAATGCTAATCCTAGTAATGGTCCCATCGTCTGTGGTTAAGGTGTTAATACAGGCTGCAACCTGCCGCCCTTTCTACCACAATTTAACCCAAATAGGATTAAAAACCATAGTTTAATTGCTCAAAGGAAGTTACCTAGGAACCCTTATTATTAATTTAAGGGGTTAGGTTTTTTAAGAATGGGTTCCTGAATTGCTTATATTTTTCAAAGTCAATGCTGTTATAGATTGCCTCGGAAATTTCTGCACCAAAATCTGTGTCTGGTCGAATAATGAGGAACGTTGTTAGCGAACTATTGTAATTTATCCAACTATTAAAACCCATTACAACAAACTTGGCCCCGTCAAGGTTAAACCTTGCTTCCACAATATGACCGTTTAAACCTATTGGGCTTTCCTCTGTGTGAATTTCAAAATCAGATGCACTCATTGCGTCAGATATATTTGAAACAGCCTCCTTTAAACCTTCTTCAGTATCAAACCCCTCAAAGGCTGTTTTAAAATGGAAAAGTTGTACGATGATATCCTTAGTGTGCATACCATATGTTGCATCTTCCAATATGAAGGCATTCGATTGGCTCGCATGGTTAATGTGAAGGGGCTTCATTGATGCGGATGGAGTTTTAAAATTTAGCCCTTCTAACTCATTGTCAAACCATTTTATTTGTTCTTTTGAAACAATATTAGTTATAAAGTCTTTTCTGGTTTGCGTTTTCTGGCTTTTAATTGCCATCCAAATTATCAATGCGGCAATAAAAAATATAAAATATCCTGCTTTTTTAAAAAAAACCTTCATAATGAATGGGTTATTGTGAAAAACTAAACTGAAATGATTTGCCTATAATGTTAAGGAAAAGTAACTAAATAACAAAGGAGGCCTTTTGACCTCCTGTAAAACGTTACCTTCCTTAGTCTTGCGTAGCACGAACTATGCTTGATTATAGTAATTGTTGATTTCGTTGAAGAAGTTGTTTTGTGCGGATGGTGGTTCCTCCTGTTTCTTGGTAAGGCCTGCCATCTCCGCCAACACCACAAGGCTTTTCAGTTTGTCATGATGTTTTACCTGAACCTTTCTTGTTGTAACCTGTCTACCCTCCTCGTCCTGGTGTGTTATTTCCTGTACGCTGATTGCGCTGATTGCTGCAGTCTGGTTCTTCGTCAGTTCGTCCAATGGCTTCAACTGCCAATCCCCTTGCATGATGTCTACAACGTTGGCAAAACCAACCCTAGCTAATTCTTGTACAAGTCGCTCTTGGGTAACTCCTGCCTGTTCCAGGAGCGGCGCACTTAGGAACTGGATGTATTTTTGAATTTCATGTTTTTTCAATGTGGAATGGCCGATTTGCCCGGCTGAATTCTCGGAATAACCTGCCTTTATTGCTGATGCTGTGGCGTTCCTTGTTCCGTCTGATAAGTAGGCCTCCACAAACTTGATTTCCTTGTCTGTTAAAGTTATGGTTTCCTCTCCGATTTGAATTGCTTTCTTGTTGCTCATTGCTCGTCTAATTGTTTAGTTGTTGATGCCTGTTTAGAAAAGGCTTGCATTTAATTGAACTTGGTTATAGAATACCCCCTTAAAGGTTAACTGTAAGACCTCCCCTTATAGGTGTACCGTTTATAGGTCTGCCATTGAGGACAGGGGTGTTATTGGTTTTGGTGTAGTTTTCTATCCTAGTTTATCATCTTAGTTAAATATCCTAGTTGTACATACTAGTTGAAATATACTAGTTATAGATCTACATAAAATGCCGGGTAAAATGCACGAAAATTCCGCTATCCTTTTTGATGAACTGCGTTGAATGCTTTTAATTTCTCGGCCTTGATTAGGTCCATTGTCGCCTTAGTATTCTTTTTCTCTTTAGACTTCTGGATAATCAATTCAAATTTTTGTCGTGTCATTAAAGAACCATCAGACAATTTTTGGAAAGGGAATGTGAATAGAATTCCTCTACTATTTCTGATAGGCCTGTATAGGTTATAATGTACCTCTAGGTATTCGGACAATTTGCGAAACCTTCTGCCATCATACCACTTCCTGCACCATTCAGGTAATGATTCAATAGGTGCTTTTTTAGGCTTTCCCGCCATTCTTGAAAACAAGAACTCTTTACTCGTCTTGCAAATTGGTTTTTTTTGTATGATGGATTTGAGCGCAATAAATGCTGCATATCCTACAAGGTCAATTTGCTGTATGTCTACCTCCTCAAAGTAGAATTTTAAAAGGCTTTCGAGCCTAAACCCAACATAAGGCTTTTCCTGTCCCGCTAAACTATCGTACAATTCCCCTCCAATTTCTTTTACCGACCTGTCGCACAGGTCAAAAGAGATAAAATCCGTTTCATGCTCCATCCCTGCTTCCTCCACAGAACTGTATTTCTCTAGGATATGTATTGATTCGTATAGCCAGTACATCAAAATATTGGTTATGCTGGTTGGTGGATATTCTACAAATCCACCTAGCAATACAATGGGTACATTGCAATATCTTTCGTTCACTTCCATAAGTTCGTTCTCTTTTTTAATTCCCTATGGATGTTGAAAATAAACCCGTCAAAGTTTCTTGCTATGATATAGCTGTGCCCAGCTGCAATCACCATGTTTTGAAATTCGACCTGTTCTGGGCTTTGCCTGTCGTCCTTGTGTTTTACCTCGACATGGAATGTAAGGCCATACAGTCCGCCGACCAAATCCGCTGTACCTTTGATTGTATGACCTGGCACGGTTATCCATTTTCCTGTTTTAGGCTGTTTTATCATTCTGCCCGTGGTGTTAATCCTGTTTCCAAACCCTCCAACCACCTTGAAAAAGGTTTCAATTGATTTTGTCAGTTCGTTTGCATCAACATCAGAATATACCTCCACTTTCGGTAGGCTGGATTTGGGTACAATGTATTCGTGTGCTGGCTTTTCTCTTACCCATTGGTTGAGCTGCTTTAGTTGGCTTAATTCCATTGCTGAAAAATTCCATTCTTTGATTGTTTTATTTGGCTGTGGTGTCATTTCTCTATTGGATGGTGTTAGTGGATGGATAATTTGTATTCGCTTGAATTTGGCTTGCTTCTGTGGCCGTGGAGGGTGTTTGCTTCCTGTTGTGCTTAATCCCGGTAATAATATCCTTTGTGGTAGCCTGTCTTGTTCTTATCCGTGGATAAAGGTTTTGCAGGAAAAACAGCCGGAATTGGTCAGGTGCAAAAAAATCCAAAATGATTAGGCTTTTCCTTATTCTGCCGTTATCGTTCGTTACCACATCACCGTATAACCAACCGTCAAAATCCGTACGGCGCAATCCTGTGAACATACCTTGTCGGCCCGTAAGTACTAAGGTGGACTTAATGCCTCGTTTGAACGTGTGCTGTAAATGAAGTTCCGCAGGTATGGCTTGTAGGTGCTCCGCTTCGGCTGGTACCATATCGGTTTCTTTCCGATACCATCCCATATGTGATAGGGAATAGGTGAGGGGTAGGTAAAATTTAGTATCTTTGGTTAATCCTGGCCCTGGTCCGGCCGTCTTGTTGCAGTTATTGTTCTTGGGAGGTGTGAATTTCATTTTGCACCTCCTTTCTTTTTCCGGGATTCTATTAGCTTCTTTGCCTCCTCTTCTACATCAAATGGCCTTTTGTTTCCCTCTTTAATCCATTCAATCAAGTCTTTTTTACAGAAGTACAACTTGCCTGCTCTCTTGGAGTAAGGGATAATCCCCTTATGTACATAGCCATATAAGGTTTGCTTTTGGATGTGGAGGAAGTCTGATGTTTCCGAGATGGATAATGGTCTGTCGTCATCTGCGCCCAATTCTCCTACACTTTGAGACCGGAGGGCTTTAGCTACAGATTTTTGAATTAACAGCTCAAGTTCGTTGAGCCGGAGGGGGGTAAATAATACATCATTCATAGTCGAATAGTTTTAAGTTCGACTACAAATAAATAGCACAAAAAATAAGGATTTAAATAAAAACCTTACCCAAAATACCCTGGGGTAAATTGGGTAAGGTAAGTAAGGTTTAGGTTAGATTGTAGAGGCAAGAGGGATGTAATCCAGGTCGAATTGATCGGGTTTCGCTTTTTTCGCTGTTTCTTGACTCATGACAACTCCAAAGGTGTTTTCACATACCACAACTATTTTCTCATATGATGGTCTGGTTATTTCGCTGTAATAACCTTTTACGGAAAGGTCTTTAATAATCGCCCCAAAAAGACTCTTATAGCCTCCCCTCATATCTTTAGCCAGGTTAGTTCCTAAATGAATTACTTGTTTTTCAACCAGGAGGCTTAAAATGAAATGGTATTTGGAAACATCTGCAAACAAATCTTTCAAGTGGAGATCCTGGCTAATAGGTGTGTTTTGAGTATGTTGACCTTTGTTCTGGTTGGGAAGGTTCAGAATTAAATTAGCTTCTCTTACAGCATTTACCTCTTGGATTAATCTATTCAATTCCATGTCCACATAATCCGAATACCCGCTGTTGTCTGGGAATAAAACCATTTCCAATGTTAGGCGGTGGTATCGTTGTAAATGCGGAAACTCTTGATTATACCACTCAATTCCATCATAATCCATTCTGTACCTTTCTTCAATTTCCTCTAATAAGTCTAAGGCCTTATCGTATTTTCCTTTTGAAAGGTGAAAATCCACCATCCGCCCGATTTTATCTAAATCGTAATGGAAGGGGCAATTATATTCTTTTCCCATGGGTAAACAGGGTATTATTGGTTTAATTGATTTTCGGCAACTTGTCCAATTAGCCATGAAAGGATTGCTTTAGTATACAGGAGGCTTGCCGTCGTTCCTGTCTCCTGTTCTGTTTCGTAGATTATATGTTGCGCCTGTACAATGTCTTGGATGTAATCTTTAATATCGTCAGCGTCCAAAAAATCCACCTTCACCGCCGGGCCAACGCTGTCGGCTGCAGGTTTTTCGATGTGTAGCATTCTCCGCAATGTGTTGTATGCTTGTTCTGAGGCCTTGTCGCTTCCGTTGGCCTGCATGTATTCCAGCACGCATAATTGAGCATTTGCAATGTTTCCGGCAAAATTCATCCATTCCTGGTCTGTGGTAAATTGGATGGTAAGTCGTGAATCGGTCATTTTCTTGTAAGTTATAGGTTATAAATGTTATGAGTAGTCTTGTTTACGTGTTAGGTGAAGTCCTGTAAACTTTCCATAATTGCTTTCTTGTCCTCGCCTTCAAATCCAGCAAAATAGTTAAGGGTGGTTTTAGTGTCGGAATGACCTAATGCCTCGCTCACAAACTCAATTCCTGCTTTATTACGTAGAGCAGCGGTAGCGAATGAATGCCTGGCCCAATAAGTTGAAACCTCTTCGGTTAGCCCATTGGCTTTTGCTAATGCTTTTAAATGTTGGTTGACTAATCTTGTGAAGTTCTGTTTCTTAGAATGCTTCTCCTCCTCATTCATGTTGTCGGAAAGAACATCAAAAACATAATTGGTTTTAGTACGGTCTGTTGATCCGTATTTCTCTATTATTTTCTTGGCTAAGGCTGTCAATGGAACCTGTACGAACTTCTGGTTGCTTTTATTGGTGCGCTTTGTTTTTTCCCGAACAAACTTGATTTGGTTTTCTTCTACGTTTTTCCATTTCAAATACAGGATGTCTTTCATGTTCATTCCGTTACACGCATAAGAAAAAAACCAGAAGTCTTTAGCCTTCTCCTGTTCTGGGTTCTGGGGAATGGCTTTAAATAAGGTTGTTAGCTCCTCTTTATTCAAGGCCTTGTTCACCTTTTTTGAAGAGGGTATTATGTATTTTTTCTGACCAAAAGGGTAAATATCTCCGGGGATGGTTTTTTCGTGAATGGCCTTGTTGAAAATAGTACGGATGTTTCTGGTGTAAATCCCTACTGTTGTGGAGGATTTCTCTTTTACTCTAATCATCCAGTCTTCATATCTTGATAAAAAATCTTTGTCGACCTCTTGAAAGAGGAGTTTTGACACGTTCTTACGCCCTTCTGATTCCATAAAGGTTTTAAGGGATTTCACGGTAAGGCTATGGCTGGATGCTGTTGAGATTCTGCGTTCTTGTTTTAAAGACTGGATCTCTTGCTCAAAATGAAAAAATAAATTGAGGTTATCCCCCTTGGTAATAAGTAAGGACGCCTCAAGTGAATCAAAGGTGAAGATCGGCAGGCTTTCAGCTTTTACCTTGTATAGTTGCTGAAGAGCCTCTATTGCCCCTTTTATCTCCCTTTCAAACTTGTTCAACCGTATATTTTCTGCTTTGTGAGAAATTCTCTGGTATTCTCCCGGAGTGAATGAATGGGATGTTTTGTACAGCCTGGTTTTCTTTGTTAGAGGGTCGTAAATTCTGATTTTTAATGGAAATTTACCGTCCTTTTTCGCTCTCCGAGTGTCAAGGTAGGTAGATACCTCTGCTTTCGCCGTAACTGAACTGGATTTGGAATCTCTCATTTTGCTAAGGGGTTTATGCAAATATATGGATTTGCATAAAATTTGCATACGAAACCCCACATATTCTGAAAAATATAAAAAAGTAAATACTACTTAAAATGCTTAAAACCGCTTGTTTAGCTATATTTTGAAAGGTATGGGAAAAGATTAAAAAACCCTCTTCATGACTGTTAATCAGAGGGTCCTTGGTTCGAGCCCAAGAGGAGGAGCACAAGCCTTGCAGAGATGCAGGGCTTTTTTGCGTTTTAGAGTAGCTCAGCTGGTTAGAGCATCTGATCCCGCCTTAAGCGGGAAGGGTCCTTGGTTCGAGCCCAAGAGGAGGAGCAAAAGCCTTGCAGAGATGCAGGGCTTTTTTGCGTTTTAGAGTAGCTCAGCTGGTTAGAGCATCTGATCCCGCCTTAAGCGGGAAGGGTCCTTGGTTCGCATTTGCCCGAGACTTGTTATCGAACCCAAGAGGTTGAAAATATTTTCTTTACTTTTCACAATAAACTAATTTTTTTAAAAAAGTATTCCTGCCAAAATAAGCCGATAGAGACGGCGTTTCTCAGATAGGTGACAGGGTAATTGCCTCCTGCTTTTGTTTAGTCTTTAATGTGTTTATGAGTTCTCCTTGTTTTATTACGTTGCAAAATAGGTCCGGTGGGAAGATCATGATTAGTCCGGAGTTGCCGGATACGGTTTGCGCTGCCCATTTTCTCCAACTGTTACTGTGTGATATGAGTAATTTTATCGTGTTTTATAAAGGCGAGGAATATTCATATGTTAACGATGATTTTATTTTGTCCATTGAACCGCTTGAAAATTGCCTTGATCTTGATTTGATCATTGATGATGCCCCCGGGCTTCGCGTGGTTGACCTGAGCTTTGAGGCCGCAATGAATTTTATTGAAGGTCGGAAGCCCAGCTTTTGATTTAATAGTTCAGGTCGTTTAAATCTTCCTCTCTAGTAGGTATACTGATTTTTTGCAAAAAGGTCCCGTTCCTATCCAGCTTAATTCCGGTCAGGCAAATTCCCTTATAAGCGCCAGTGTCAATGTTCCAAGCCTGTGAATATGGGTTGTAGGCAGGTCTGCCGGTTGATAGGGGGGTGTGGCCTATGACTTGGATTTTTCCCAAAGGCTTCAGACGGCCTCTGTTCCATAGAATACCGGAAGGGTGATCTGGGTTCAAATATTCGGCATGATCGGTAATCCCTGCATGGGAAACCATTAATTTATCGGTTTCGAAAAACAAAGGCAGGTCCTCCATCCATGACAATACAGACACCAAATCATGCTGCTGGGATTCAAATTGCTGAAAGGTATCCATTCCGCCATTGTAAAGCCAGTTGCTGCTTTTTTCATTGAAGTAATTGAGCATCATCTGCTCATGGTTTCCTTTAAGGAAATGGACTTTGTCGGGAAAAGTTTTGTCAAGCTGCCGGCAATAGGATACGACTTTGGGAGAGTGGGCTCCACGGTCGATGAGGTCTCCGACTTGGATGAGGATTTCCTTTTCTCTGTCCCAGTGGGAGATCAGTTCCTCAAAAGTAAAGAAGCAACCGTGGACGTCACCAATAATAAAATAATTTTCAACCATCGTCTTTTCCTTCAGTTGGCTTTCCTCTTATTAATTCTTTACGCAAAAAATCCTCTTTGGGGTATGACTTGATGTGCAAGTCCCTCTGGGGGAACGGAATTTCAATTTTGTGCTCCGCAAACGCTTTGTAAATAGCGGTCATGATCTGACTTCGAATGGCAATCCAGGTGCTGATGTCCCCCACCCAAAAAAGCATCCTGAATTCCACTGCGCTATCGGCAAAGGTCTGCAGGTAAACAGCAGGTTTGGGCACGGTGAGAATTCCTTCATGTTCCATTACTTTTTCCAGTATATCCGTCACTTTGTCGGAGTCCGACCCGTAGGCTACCCCTATAAACAGTTCTACCCGGCGGGTTTTGTCAGAAAGAGTCCAGTTGATCAGGTGTTCTGAAAGAAGGTCACCATTGGGGATGATTACCTCCGAGCCGTCATAGGCCTTGATTTTACTGGCCCGGATTCCAATCTCTTTTACAGTGCCACCTCGATTTCCTATTTCAATCATGTCTCCAATCTGAATGGGTCTTTCAAAAGCCAATATCACTCCACTCACCAGGTTGTTGACGATGGTCTGCAACCCGAAACCAATCCCCACACTGAGCGCTCCCAAGACTATGGCTGCCTTTTCCAGTGAAATACCCGAAGCCGTGATGGCAAGAAGAAAGCCGGCTGTCAATACCGCCAGACGGATCAAGAGAATGGAGGACCCCAACCTCTGGGTGCGTGAACTTGCCTTGGCTTCATCCTTCATTTCGGCAAAATAGGCAATATTTCGGGCCAGTAGTGAGGATGCCCATATTAGGACGATAAACACTAGAATACTTCCCAGGGTAAAGCTGAATGAACCCAAGTGCCTTTCTGTAGTCAGGACTTCCCCAATCTGGAGGGATAGGTATTCGTATATGTTGAGGTTACTGGTGAAATAGTACACCCAGATGATGGACGAAATGCCTACCAGGAAGTTTTTCAGCCTTTTCCGGATGCTTTTGAAGTCGAAATAAGATGCAAACTCCTTCTGGTTGTTTTTCCCAAGTTCCAATTGCAGGTAGATTGCTTCCAATATGATGGTCACAAACGCATACAAGGTGATTGCCTGCACTAGGCTGTTGGTAGATGCCACCCCCAACATCTTGGATAAGCTGTATCTCCCGAGAATGTTTGCCAAAAAGGAGATTACTTGCATGCTGAAATACAGGTAGATGAAGAAGTTGATGTATTTGGGGTACTTTTCGGGCTTGGATTCAAGCACCCGTATTGCCAAATATGCCAGTGATATGCCCGCCAGGTTCAGGAAAAGCAAAAACCACCGTTCCTTAAAGGCAATTTCCACATATAGGTTGCTAAAGGAATAACATAGGAAAATGCCCAGTAACCCAATCCAAAAATAAAGGGCTTTTCTGTCAAGTGATTTGAAGATCAATAAAGAGGCCACACCGGCTGTGGCTGTCAGGATTAGCTGGACAAATACTGTGGGGGGATTGAGGTAGAAGAACGGGGCCAGCGGAAGAATCGCGAGCAGGGTGCTCAGGATGGGGCTGGTGGGGATGAAAGAAACCCGCTCCAAAATAATGGCAGCAAAATCCTTTTCTTTTTTGATCCTGTTGAGAAGCACGGTGAACCAAATAAAAAATCCTAAGGCAAATATGCTTATGATGAAGTGTCTATAGGCGTTGTCACGAAGATATTTTGACAATATTAGTTCGTTGAGCGCGATGGATTCCTTCATCAGGTAGCGCACCCGCTTCTGTTCCAGGTAATCCGGGCTTTCCCAAATAAAATTGTTTTCCTTTGCAAAAAGCCTTCTCTCAAGCTGTCTCTGCCTTTCGTCAATTTCCTCTTCAAAATCATTCAGCGTGATGATAGTGGAGGAGACGCGGCTCTGGGCTCGGGCCAATTTCAGCCTTTGGGCATGATATGAGCTGTCTACCTTGTTTAATCTGTTGCGGAGCAGTTCGGCCTGTTTTTGGTATTCCGGCAGCAGGGTGGTGTCCCTAAGCGCAAACCTGAGGTCTTCATCATCTTTGATGGCAGAGATTTCTGCCCCTATGGAATTGAGTGATTTGTTTCTTTCTGTGATTGTTTGCTGCCAGGCGTCTACTTGTGTCTTAAAATTGACCACCAGGTTTTCTAGAGCACCAAGGTAACGGAGGTTGAGGCTGGATTCTCTGTATTGCAGTCTTTCGCCTACAGTTTCGATTACCTGCTCGATCCGAGGCAGCTCCTCATATAGCGCCAGGGTGTCGATTTTGCGGGCCAGGCCAGCATTGATATGGTTTAAGGCGATTGTGTAGGTCTCGTTTTTCCTGATCAATTCCTCCAGGGAAATGGACTTTTTCTCAACAGCTTGAGCTGTATCTGTTGGAGTCAAAAAGGTGTCCGATATAACGGGTTCCTGCGAATGACTCAGGAAAGGCTGAAGGAATGCGGTTAGAAATAGCGCTGTTAGCAAAAACCTTTTCATAGTTCAGTAAGCGAGTTCGGTAGGGCAACCAATTGCGGGAAAGCCCTTTTTTGGATTTGCAGCAATTAGTATTCCGATAAATTGTCAGTATTTTGAATTTTGGCTGACATTATTACTTTAATAAGGAACAATGTATGGTAAAAATAGTCAAAATGACATTAATATTTGCAGTATTTAGTATTGGTATAGAATTGTGTAGATAACTGGTGAATGGATGCAATAATCATTAACCAAAATATTAACCGTTATGACACTGATGAAATACAATCAATTGGAGCAGAATTATCCAAGCACGTTTAGCGGACTTTTGGATAAATTCTTTAATGAAAATGTGGGGACCACGCTGAAACAGTTTTCTCCAGCCGTGGACGTTTCGGAAGAAGCGGATAAATATCAAATTCAGGTGGCCGTACCCGGCTTGAAGAAAAATGACTTTCATATTGACCTAATAGATGGCAAATTGACCATCTCCGGAGAGAGAAAAATGGAAGATAAAAAAGAAGGCAAGAATTTTCACACTATTGAAACCCAATACGGAAGTTTTTCCAGGTCTTTTTTCTTACCCGATGATGTGGATCAGGAAAAGGTTTCGGCGGTTTATGAAGACGGGCTATTGAAGCTTAGCCTTCCCAAATTGGAACATGCAACTAAAAAATATAAAATTGAGGTAAAATAAACAGTAAGTGGGCAAAACCCACTTATTGTTTTTTGGTTAAGTATATAACAAGAATGCTAACAAACTCAAATAGGGGTTAAATGGTGTTAAATACTAGTTATAGTGCTTGACCAATAGGAACCCAATCCTGTAAATTTCGTGTATTGAAGTAGAATAAAGCAAAAATTAAAAAATATGAATAGAGGCCAGTTTTTTCTAGGAATAGTGTTGGCATCCTTGATAGGTGGTATAGTGGCTTTGGCCGGGGCCAGCTATTTTGCTAACCAGCAGCCAGCCACCACAAATTTCGGCAACGACAACAATACCAGCTTGGTCAATTGGCTAAGCGATGAGCGATTTAACGTTCCGGATGGGATCAATTTCGTGGCGTCCGCAGAAATGGTGACCCCGGCTGTGGTGCACGTGAGAAGCACCGTTACGGTGGGACAGCAGGGAAGAGGGTTTAGCCCTTTTGAAGAGTTCTTTGGATTCAAATCCCCTGAGCCCCGTGAGGGTCCCAGTAGGGAGGCAAGAAGCTCCGGTTCTGGCGCCATCATTTCCCAAGATGGCTATATTGTGACCAATAATCACGTGATCGAAAATGCCAACCGGGTAGAAGTGACCCTGGAGGACAACAGAAGATATACCGCCAAGGTAATCGGGACAGACCCAACTACAGACCTAGCTTTGCTAAAAATTGAAGATACAGGCCTACCATTTATCAGGTTTGGTAACTCCGATGCTGCAAAAGTTGGTGAGTGGGTACTAGCCGTTGGTAACCCAATGGACCTAACTTCCACCGTAACTGCTGGCATTATCAGTGCCAAGGCCAGAAACATCAGAATTCTTCGTGACGAAAACAATTTGCAAGTAGAAGCATTTATTCAAACAGATGCAGCGGTGAATCCAGGTAATTCTGGAGGTCCACTTGTAAACCTTGCCGGTGAAATTATCGGGATCAACACTGCCATTGCTTCCCGTACCGGTGGATTTAGCGGATATTCCTTCGCAGTTCCAAGTTCAATTGTCCAAAAAGTAATGGACGACTTGCTTGAGTATGGTACTGTTCAAAGAGGCCTTCTAGGTGTACAGATTAATGATGTTAGTCCGGAACTTGCCGAATACTTGGGCAAAGAGATTAAGGAAAACCGCGGTGTTTATGTAATTGAAGTGAATGAAGGTAGCGGTGGAGCTGAAGCTGGGTTGAAATCAGGTGATGTAATCATCGGAGTGGACGGCGTGACTACTTATACCACCTCCAAGCTCCAGGAGATGGTAGCTCGGAAAAGACCTGGTGATAAAGTAGAGCTCAAATATATCCGAGATGGAAAAGAGGAAACCACCATGGCGACCTTGAAAAACTTCAGCGGCGATACCAAGATTGTGAAACGTGAAATGCCTAAAACTTCTGAGTTTGAAAGCGTGGGCTTCGAAGATGTGCGGGGAAATATCAAAGATCGTCTAAACATTGAGGGCGGCGCCGTGATTACATCTCTAAATAATGAGAAGTGGAAAGAGACCGGTGTAAGAGAAGGATTTGTCATCACACAAATTGGCAGAACCAAAATCAAGAATGCCGAGCACCTGGTCGAAGTATTGAAAAAGAACAAAGGTGAAGAAGTCATGATCCTTGGGGTCTACTCTAGTGGACAGCAGGCATACTTCGAAGTCGAGTTGGATAAATAATATTATTGGTAGTGTTTAGTTGGTTTATGTTAGATGAAAGGGCCGTCCATTTTGGGCGGCCTTTTTTATGTTTTGGGCAAAGGGTTTTCAAATATGTCATTTCAATCGGTTGTTTTTTGCGGAGGTTTGCTTGGGCTTCGAGACGTAATGTAGTAGATTTGAAATAGTACTATTTGATAAACATGTAATCTTAAATTCATGGCAGACAATTTTGGAATAAAGGAAGCCTTGCAGAGGCTTCAGATCAAAGATGAAAACTTGGGTACTTCCACCGGCAACGATTGGATTGATACCAATGGGGAATACATTACGTCATCGTCTCCTGCAGACGGAGCGGTGATTGCAAAAGTGCAAGTTTCCAGCAGGGAAGCTTATGAGCAAACCATTTCCAAAGCTGAAGATGCGTTCAAGGTATGGAGAAAGATGCCAGCTCCTCAGCGTGGTGAAATAGTAAGACAAATCGGAAATGCTTTAAGAGAAAGAAAAGAGGATCTTGGAAAGCTGGTTTCTTACGAAATGGGCAAATCCTATCAAGAAGGGCTGGGCGAAGTGCAGGAGATGATCGATATCTGTGACTTTGCGGTAGGTCTTTCCAGACAGCTTTATGGACTTACCATGCATTCAGAGCGTCCTGGCCATAGAATGTACGAGCAGTGGCATGCTTTGGGGATTGTAGGGATTATCTCCGCTTTCAATTTTCCGGTGGCGGTGTGGTCTTGGAACACCATGTTAGCTTGGGTTTGTGGTGATGTTTGCGTTTGGAAACCATCAGAGAAAGCGCCGATTTCCGCCCTTGCCTGCCAGCATATTGCTGCCTCTGTTTTCAAAGCCAATGATCTGCCGGAAGGGATTTCTTCTTTGATTATAGGGGATTACAAAGTTGGCGAATATCTTTCCCATGACCCAAGAGTGCCTTTGGTTTCGGCTACAGGTTCTACCCGTATGGGTAAATTAGTTGGCGAGGCCGTTGGTGCAAGATTGGGTAGGTCTCTACTGGAGTTAGGAGGAAACAATGCTATTATCATAACTGAAAATGCAGATTTGGATATTGCCATCCGTGGGGCCTTATTTGGCGCTGTGGGGACTTGCGGGCAGCGTTGTACATCTACCCGTCGATTGATTATCCATGAAAGTGTGTATGATGAGGTAAAAAACCGATTGGCTTCTGCCTATACCAAGTTGGTAATAGGTAACCCGCTTGACGAAAAGAACCATGTGGGTCCATTGATCGACAAGGATGCTGTGGAGGGTTATCTTGGGGCAATCGAAAAAGTAAAAGCCGAAGGTGGCAAAGAGGTGGTCGCAGGAGGTGTACTGGAAGGAGAAGGCTACGAGTCGGGTTGCTATGTCAAGCCATGCATATATGAAGCGGAAAACCATTTCCAGATCGTGCAGCATGAGACGTTTGCGCCTATCCTTTACATCATGAAATACTCGCAATTGGAAGAAGCCATCCAAAAGCACAATGGTGTGCCTCAGGGCTTGTCCTCTGCCATCATGACTACCAATATGCGTGAAGCTGAATTGTTCCTCTCTGTGGCCGGTTCTGACTGTGGTATAGCCAATGTCAATATCGGGACCTCAGGAGCCGAAATCGGTGGTGCCTTTGGAGGTGAGAAAGAAACTGGTGGAGGCAGGGAATCCGGCTCCGATGCCTGGAAAGCCTACATGAGAAGACAGACCAATACGATCAATTACACCACTGAGCTGCCATTGGCCCAGGGGATCAAATTTGATATCTAGTCAACATTCCAAACTTGTAACTTAACAAAAGCTCCCATTTCAATGTGAATTGGGAGCTTTTTTATGGTTAAATTTGAGATAAGAAATTCGATCTTCAAATTTGCAAACTATTTTGAATGTATGAAAGGAGTAGAAATCATCACTTTCAGGCCCCAGCTAGCCTCTTATTTTACAAGCATCAACAAAGAATGGGTAGAGCAGTATTTTTCCCTCGAGCCTTTTGATATCGCCCAGCTTGAGGATCCTCAGGGATATATAATCGATAGGGGTGGGGAGGTGCTGTTTGCCGAAGTAAGTAATAAAGTGGTAGGCACTGTCGCTCTGGTAAAAACGGATGAAGATAGGGTGTATGAGATTATCAAAATGGGGGTACTTCCTGCCAGCCAAGGCAAAGGTGTGGGTTTGGCACTTTTGGAAGCTATCATTCAAAAGGCTAAAGAAAAAGGTGCAAGGAAAGTAATCCTTTATAGCAGTTCCAAGCTTCAGTCGGCTTTGAGATTATATAAAAAGGCCGGTTTTGTAGAGGTGGAAAAGGAATGTGGAAAGTATGAGAGATGTGATGTGAAGATGGAGATATTGATAATATGAATATGCTGACGTCTTCTAGAAAGCGTTGTATAATTATATTTTTTACTCATATTTTCATGTATTATTTTTAGATAAATATAATTTTTGCTTGTTTTAGATATTTTAAGATCAATGTCTTGGCTTCTTTCTTTTTTTTCACGTTTTTCAGACTATAGAATAAACAAGCCCTTGATGAAATACGTGATGATGTTAGCTTGCTTATTGACAATTGCATCTTGTCAACCAGGCAGCCAAGAGAAGTTGAGTTTATGGAATTCGGAGTTTACACCTGGCTGTTACAGTTTTAGTGGTGATGGCAGCACGATCGCTTTTGAAGTAAAGAAGAACTATTCAAGAGTGGAAGGTAGCCTGAGCTATGACAGAGTAGGTAAAGGTCGGAATACGGGATATTTTGAAGGCCATATTGAAGGTGATATGCTAATAGGGACTTATACCTTTCGTGTGGAAGGGAAAGAGAGGGTACGACAGGTTGCCTTTCGATATGAGCAGGGTGAGTTAAAGGAAGGGTTTGGAATCTTGAGTTCTGATGGAAAAACATTTAGAAATGTAAATCAACTGGATTATTCCTCCTCACCTACATTAAAGAAAACGGATTGTTTTTCTCCAGTTATGACCGGTACTGGTGAATCCAATGAACTGTACTCTCAAGTTAATTTAGCGCTATACACACCTGAGCAAGTTGAGACTAAATTAAGGCCCATAAACAAGCAAGGTCAAGAGCCTGCCTACCTGATTTTCAATACGGATAATACAAAAGCGGAAATCTTCTTTCCCGGACATCATAGAAGTATGGTCTTGAGAAAAACCCACCAAGGGAATTGGGCTAATTCCCAGTACACCTTGTCAAGCTTAAAAGGGTATACGCTCTATCACAATACTGACCCTATTTATAACAGCTGGGAATAGTTAGGATTTGTTGGTAAATTTTTCAGTTCATTATCAATAACTTAAAAACAAACCTTGAGATTTTAGCTTTATAAATTTGCAGCAATCAAATTTACAGCTACCTTTGCAATCCCATTACAACGGTAATGAAGCAAAAAAAACGGGAGTTTAGCTCAGTTGGTTCAGAGCATCTGCCTTACAAGCAGTGGGTCGGGGGTTCGAATCCCTCACCTCCCACCATTGAATCTTACTGATGGTGAGATTTTAAAATAAAATTAGATTTATTGGGAGTTTAGCTCAGTTGGTTCAGAGCATCTGCCTTACAAGCAGAGGGTCGGGGGTTCGAATCCCTCAACTCCCACCATTGAATCTTACAGATGGTGAGATTTTAAAATAAAATTACATTTCTTGGGAGTTTAGCTCAGTTGGTTCAGAGCATCCCGACCCTACGGGGCGGGAGAGTCGGGAGTTCGTATCCCTCAACTCAAATTTCAGGTAGAATTGTTAAGCAGAAACATTTTGGGAGTTTAGCTCAGTTGGTTCAGAGCATCTGCCTTACAAGCAGAGGGTCGGGGGTTCGAATCCCTCAACTCCCACATTTTAGCCTCATTTTATGGGGCTTTTTTGGTTTTTAATTTTTTTTATGGATGCTACGCTATACATACTTTTTTCCAAAAAACTTTCTAAATTTTATATTGGACATACCACTGAACTTTTAGAGGAAAGATTACGCAAACACTTAGCGGGGCATTCAGGGTTTACCTCAAAAGCAAAAGATTGGGAAGTTGTGCACGTAGAATTTTTTTCAGAGAAGTCTCTAGCCTACCAGCGGGAATTAGAAATAAAAAAATGGAAAAGCAAGGATAGAATTAATAAGCTAATTCACACAAAAACCTAACTCAGTTGATTCAGAGCATCCCGACCCTACGGGGCGGGAGAGTCGGGGGTTCGAATCCCTCAACTCCCACATTTAAGCCTCTTTTAGAGGCTTTTTTTATTATTTTTTCAATATGTATTTATGGTTTTTTACCAGTAAATATTGATAAGGACGTAACCTACGTTGGTTTTAGGGAGTTTAACTAATTGGAAACTAATTCTTTTTTTATGGTTAAAGCTCTCTTATTATCTTTGATTTCATTAATATTTGCCAGTTGCGCCACCGTCAACCTTAACAGCCATTTACTAGACCCAGACAGCCAGGGGATGAAGTATCAAAGAATATTGTTGCTCTACTCTGACTCTGAGGAGATGTTCTATGATTGGGATGAGGAGAATTACAACTATGTGCTATATGGCAAATTTAACAGCCTGGCACAGGAAAAATTCAGAAGAGATCTGGGACAGTCCATTTCCCGAAACCTAGCAGGCACAAGGATATTCAGTGCTGACCAGTTTTTTGCCATTCACAGGCCTGTGAGCTATCAGGATTTCATGAATAAGCTGAGCGAAATTGATGTAGACGGTATCTTGGTGGTAAATGCCCGGGCAATTTATCAGGATGAGGTGTTCATCGACGGGGACTCTGTATTTAGATCCAATATGGAATTTCAATGCTTCCTGATTGATAAAAATAACCTGTCAAACGTCTATCTAGCCCAAATAGGGGCCCATGGAGCTCCCATTCACAGCAGTATGAATGTCATGGATAGATTTGCCAGTAATTTGGGAAAAGACCTTCATGCGAAAGGCTTAATTTCTAACCCCAGAACTTTTGCCCAATACCCAAGGTAAAAAAAGCTCCCATCTGGCCAGATGGGAGCTTTTAATTTAATAGAGGTTTACCGTAATTCCTGCCCGGCCCCAACGGCCCGGCATTTGTACGAATCCCGCCTCGATGTATTCCGTGTCCGTGATGTTGGATACCTCCGCAAAAAAACCAAAGGTCCTCATACGGTTAAAATCCATTCTTGCATCCATTACAAAATAGGGGTCAAGCGCCATTCTTTCAATGTATCGGCCTTTCAGGGTAAGTTCAACCCTCTCGGTGAATTGTGCCTGTAGACCAGCAATAAACTGGTTTCTCAAGGCATTCAACGCATAGCGGCTTTCTACCCCCTCGGCCTGGCTCAATGTGGCATCAATAAAGTTATAAGACAATGAAACTTCCTTTAGCATGGCATTGGTGCCACCCCAATTGGGGGCATAGGCTATGGATGATTCAAAACCGTTAAATTTCACCTCGCTGATGTTTCTAGGTGTCCAGCGGTTCGGATTTACGGCCTCATCGCTTGGAGCCCTGTTCCAGTCAATTAAGTTGTCGGAAAATCGGTTAAAATAAACGGTTTCAAACCTGAAGCCTTCTTTGGTGAAAATATAGCCTATTTCAAAACTTCTGGCCTGCTCAGGTTGCAGGTCTGGATTACTCAGGTTGCTTGGGTCCTCATAATACAACTCGGTAAAGGAGGGGATTCTAAAGCTGATGCCATAGTTGGTGTAAAACCTTGAACTGTTGCTTAGCTGAAAGCCCAATTCCGCACCGGGGAAATGCTTCCATCCATACTCGTCGAAGTAATTGGAGTAAAGGCCTGCCCTAAAATCAAATTTTTCAAGAAACTCTATTCTATGCTCAGCAAACACGCCCAGGAAATCCCGTTCCCTTTGCCCAAGATTGTTGCTGTCGATCATTTCTTTCCGCCCTTCCACACCGAAACCGGTGGTGCCTAGGCTATGCTCGTAGCGGCCATTGGCTTCCAGGGCAAATACATCCGATACATGGTTGTTTGTGAAAAAATCCGGTTCAAACCTTCTGAGTCTAAATTCATCGTAGTTTCTCCTCCAGTATGCTCTTGTTTGTACCCATACGGCATCTTTTTGATAGGTATGACTTAGCGCAGCCAAACCGGTCTGCAAGCTTTCCCATTGGTCCGGGAAGGCGTCTGTATAAAATCCATTGGCGCCAAAGGTACGGTCACTGATGGCTGCCATTACCTTCAGTTCGTTGTTTTGGTTTAGGTCTAGGCCTCCTTCGTAAAATAGGTTGCTGACCTTAAAGTCTGAATTGTGCCAGTGACCATCCGATGCGTCGTGGCTGAAGCTCAAGGTTTGCTTATATTTTCCACCCGCCAATGGCAATGCGGTAACCAAACTTGCGCCCCTTGATCCGAATCCGCCTCCATAGGCTTGGAAGTTTAGGCTTTTTGTTTCAGGTAAAGTAGTCACGACATTGATCGCCCCCGCAAAGGCATTTTGCCCATATATCCTTGAGCCGGGACCTTTTAATACTTCCACCCGATCGATTCCCTGAAGGGGTAGGGGAATGTTCATCATATGGTTGTTGGTCTGTGGGTCGGTAAGCTTGATTCCATTGAGCAGCATGAGCGTTTGCTCAAAACTACCGCCGCGGATACCCACACTGGCCTGTACCCCGCTGATGCCTCGCTGCCGCACATCCACCCCAGGGGTGAAAGAAAGCACTTCCTGCAAGCTTCTGGCGGGGGTGGTTTCAATAGCCTTCCGCGCTATGATGCTGACGTTTCGGGAGGTTTTGTTAAAAGGGATCTCCATCCTGTTTTCCTTGATCACCACTTCCGATAACTCAACCGTAGTGGTATCTTGCTGGGCCTTAGCTCCGAAAGCCATGCTCAGTGAAATCATGCTAAGTAAAACTTTGCGCATATTGAGATAATAAGGGTTGGTTAAGCCTACAAAGGTAGGGAAATGTCAAAATGCTAAATGCAATTTTTTTGCATTTTCTTCAGTTGAGGGGCTATATGGCCTGTAGCCTGATAAATTTTTCCTATTTTAGCAGGATAACAAAAATTCCATATACATCATGAAGAACGTTTGGCGGAAAATTTTTCTTTCCTGTTCTCTTGTGGGGATGTTGACCGCAGTGGATGCGCAGCAAGCCAACACCACCCAGCAGGAGAAATTCAATGAATTTACCTATAGACAAGGATCCCCATACCGTACGGCAATGGGTACACCGGGGCCTCAATACTGGCAAAATGGCGCTGATTACGCCATGGAGGTAGAACTGGATGAGGATGAGCATACCTTGGCCGGGACGGTGACGATCACCTATCACAACAATAGTCCCATGGACCTGGATTTCGTTTGGCTTCATTTGGAGCAAAACAGATTCAAAGAAGACAGCAGGGGGACATTAACAACCCCCATTCAAGGCAACCGCTACTCTGGCGATACTGATGGTGGGTTTGAAATCCAAAATGTAAGTGCAAGAGTGGGAAGGAGAGGAGCCGCCTCCAATCGTTATTTAATCGATGACACCAGAATGCAGGTTTTCTTGGAAGAGCCAATTTCTGCCAATGGTGGACAGGCTACCATCTCCATGGATTTCAAATTCAAAATCCCTGTTCAGGGAATGGACCGAATGGGAAGATTGGAAGTTGAAGATGGTGTGATCTACGCTTTGGCCCAATGGTATCCCAAAGTAGCTGTATTTGATGATGTGACAGGTTGGAACGTAGAGCCATATCTTGGCGCAGGAGAGTTTTATCTAGGTTATGGGGATTTTGATTACAAAGTGACGGTGCCTTATGACCATATTGTGGTAGGGTCAGGTGCTCTTCAAAATACCAATCAGGTAGTGCCGAGAGAGCTGCAAAACAGGTTAAGCAGAGCTGCCGATAGTGATTCCACCGTTTATATCATCAGTCCAGATGAGGTGGGGAATACAAGCCTTACCCGTCCCCGTCAGGATGGCAAGGTAACTTGGCATTTCAAGATCAACAATTCCAGAGATGTTGCTTTTGCATCATCCAAGGCCTTTATTTGGGATGCCGCCAAAATCAATTTGCCTAGCGGCAAAAAGATAATCGCCCAGTCAGCCTACCCTAAGGAGAGCGATGGGGAAGATGCCTGGAGCAGGTCCACCGAGTATAGCAAAGCCTCGATTGAGCATTATTCGGAAAAATGGTATGAATATCCTTACCCTGCTGCCGTAAACGTGGCGGCTGATATAGGAGGGATGGAGTATCCTGGTTTGAACTTCTGCGGCTATGAGTCTACCGGCGAATCGCTTTGGGGAGTGACCGACCACGAGTTTGGACACAACTGGTTCCCAATGATTGTGGGTACCAACGAAAGAAGATATGCCTGGATGGATGAAGGTTTCAATACATTCATCAATCACTACAGCACCCTTGATTTTAATGAAGGAGAATACAGCTCTACCTTGAACCAGACGAGAAGGTTCACCAACTGGCTGACCAGCAAAGACAGAGAAGGCATAGATACGTATCCTGACGTGGCCAATACCCGTAACCTGGGAATGATCGCCTACATGAAGCCGGCCATGGGCTTGATCATGTTGAGAGAATACATCCTGGGAGAGGAGCGCTTCGACAATGCCTTTAAGTCGTATATCAAAACTTGGGCATTCAAGCATCCACAACCAAATGACTTCTTCAACCACATGGAGAACGTTGCCGGTGAAAACCTGTCTTGGTTCTGGAATGGTTGGTTCTATGGGACTGAAAACATTGATTTGGCCATTGACGGTGTTTACCCTTATGGCCCTGGAAATTATGTGGTGGCCATCTCAAACCGTGGAGACATTCCCATGCCGGTGTTGATGGAGATCACTTTTGATGATGGCTCCAAAGAGCGAAAAACGCTTCCAGTGGAAATTTGGCAAAGAGGGGACAGTTGGAACCACATGATCCAAACCGACAAGAAAATCACCTCTATTCAGATCGATCCTGACCGCGTGCTGCCAGATATCAACAGTAGCAATGATAGATGGCCTAGCGATTTATACAATAACGAAGACTAAGTTAATGCAATGAGTAAGTTTACCGTAATCTGAAGGGAAACTTACTTCCAAGTCGCCTCCTCTTCGCCTCCTCTTCGCCTCCTCGTCGGGTCCTCGTCGGGTCCACTAGGGGTATTGGGATAGTGGAGCGGATTTGGATTGCTATTAAATTGACCATAGTTGCAGCTTAATAGTATATGATAGAATGATAAAAGGCTACCCTTGATTGGGTAGCCTTTGTTTATGAGTGGGCTAGCATAATGATTAATTTATCCTATCTTACGATTAGCCCCATTACTTTGCACGGGGATTTTGTTTTTCTTTAGTGCTAGCTTTACCCTATTGGTTTTCTTCTTGAATCCCTGATTCGCAATAATTCGATGAATTGAGTTTCTATTTTATAGAACATCAGGTAGTGATTGACAATTTTAACTCTGACTTTTGGAAGATCTGTTCTGGATTTTAATTTTGTCCAAAACGGCCTTAGAAGACCATATTACCTCTTTTTGAACCATTCGTCGGTAATTTTGCGGACTTCTTCCTGGGTATGCGTTCTTCCTTCTTTTATATCTTGCTCTCCTTCTAAGATTGAAGCTCTCTCTTCCTGGCTGAGTTGATACACTTCCTCCTCTAAACCTAGTTCAGCATTTATGATTTCCAGTAGATGTTCTAATGTGTCTTCATCCTCTATGTTTTGGACTTTTTCGATTATTTTCTCTTTGATTCCCATGGTTATTTCAGTTTGTTCTCCAAGTAATAACGGCTATTTAATCGTTAAAGATTTTCTATTAAAATAATTCAAGAAGTTATTATTTACCAATAGCTTTCTTTCTCCAAATTACCTGATAGAATTGATAGTATCCATCGGTTTCTTGTTCGGATTTATTTATTAGAACCGTGATCATCATTCACTTCAATCCAATGGCCATCGGGATCTTTGAAGTATATCTGCCTGATCCCGTCGGGGCGGACGGTGATGGCACCTTCTTCGCCAGGCCAATCGGAAAAGGTGACGTTATGTTTTTTTAATTGTTGAATAAAAGCTTCCATGTCATTTACACTGAAGCACAAGTGGTTGTTTTTGTCCTTCTCGCCCTCATCAATGCCTCCTTCGATGAGGTGGAGCTGGCTGCCTCCCATGTCGAGCCATGCGTGGATATCATCATTGAATGGATCTTGGATTTGAGGCAGGCCTATTACATTTTTGTAAAAGTCTCGGCTGGTCTCTAGTTCCTTTACCTGAAGGGCAATGTGGTTAAGCCTAACCTGGAGATCTTGGGCGGTTGCGTTCATAATTAAAGTTGTAAAGAAGCAAAAGCTGAAAATTAACTTTTTCATTTTTGTAGGTTAAAAGATTGGGCAATAAAAAAGCGGATAGAATAATCTACCCGCTTTGTTTTTCATATCAATATTTATCTGTTGTCTTGAAAAGCCAGTTTAGCGGCTTCATCAAATAGATTCAAGGCCTGCTGATAAACTTCGTTGATGTCGTTGACAATCTTATAGAAGGCATTATCATCATAAATATTTCTACTCATATGCGCTTTGACAAGAATCTTCAAATAGTCTTTAGATTTCTTGTAATCCTTCTCGTCAAACTTGACTTTGTTTTCTTCACCAATTTTGATCAACTCCTGTAGCATGGATTCAGACACCTCAAAGTTGTTGTAATATTCCTCAAAGGACATGTTGTCAAATTTGCCTTTGTTCTTGTCAACGTAACCTAGAATGAATTCCCTTGCCGAATCAGTGCTGAAAAGTTTGCCAACATATGGACTGTTCATAGTGGTGTCCCACGGGACAAAGTAATCCGGCATGATGCCACCACCGCCATATACGGCTCTTCCTCCCTTGGTCTCGTATCTCAAGCTGTCGTCAAATTTGATGCTGTCAGCAGAGAAAAATTCACCATGCTCTAAGCGGTTTATCCAGTCTTTACTATAATCTTCACCCTCACCATATGGCTTCTGGATAGACCTACCGGAAGGTGTATAGTATCTGGCAATAGTCAATCTTAGCTCTGCACCATCAGAAAGGTCAATTGGCATTTGAACAAGCCCTTTCCCGAATGACCTTCTACCCACAATCAGCCCACGGTCATTGTCCTGAATGGCACCTGCCACAATTTCAGAGGCAGAAGCACTGCCTTCGTTGATCAAAACAATCACGGAGCCGTCTTCAAATATGCCAGGCTTCACAGCAAAGGCTTTCTGGTTGTATCTGTTCAATTTGCCTTGTTGGGATACGATCATGGCGTTTTCACCCAAAATCTCATCAGCCATATTGATAGCTGCTCCCATATAGCCTCCAGGGTTGCCTTGCAGATCGAGGATAAGCTTGCTCATGCCTTTTTCCTTCAATTCTTCCACCGCAGCCTTAAATTCATCATAAGTAGTGGCGGCAAATCTGGTTACTTTAATGTAACCAATGTCATTGTTTACCATGTAGGTGGCATTGACACTGTATTGAGGGATTTTATCTCTGGTGATAGAGTAATCCAGAAGGTCCCTGTTGTTTTTTCTCTTAACGGTAAGCTCTACCTTGCTGCCTTTTGGTCCTCTCAGTAGGTCAAACACATCTCTATTGGTCACCCCAGTGCCCGCCACTGTTTCCCCGTCAACCTTGATGATCTGGTCACCGGACTGCAGGCCTACTTTCTCGGATGGTCCACCGGTAAGTGGGGCCACCACATAAATCGTGTCCCTCAATACACCAAACTCGATACCGATACCGTCAAACTCACCGTCCAATTGGGATTTGGCAAGCTGGGCATCTTTGGCTGGAATATAAGCGGAGTGCGGATCCAGTTTTTCCAACATCTTTTCTATACCATGCTCGACAAGTTCATTAGTGTTGACACTGTCCACATAATCCCTGTTGATATAAGTGATGATTTCTTGGATTTTATAAAGGGCCGCTTTCAGATCATTACGGTCTGATTTCGGTTCGGCAAATGTCGCTCCGATCCAAATACCAGCAGAAATGGCCAAGGCCAAAATAATCGGCAAACGGATTTGAGCTGAGGTGTTTTTCTTTTGATTCACGTCTTCGTGGTTGGTTTTATTTCTTTCTTCGCTCACAGTATCTTTAGGCTAATAAATTAAAAAAGGATGGAATAAGCATATTTCCAAATATACAACTTAACAAGGTTTTACCCTATTTCGTTTTTATAAACGTAAGAAAATCAATTTCGGTGACCATTTTAACCTCTTTTTACATCAAAAAATTTTACTTTTGTAATTGTATGCCGAATGCTAAAGACAGTTCTAATCCCTCCATTGCAGATCTTGTCAAAGATAATTACGTCTTTGCGGCGGTTCTGCATTATTTCGGTATCAGCTTTTTCCAATATAAGGAAAAATCTCTCGAGGATGTCTGCCGCAAATTCCGCGTAAAAGCCGCCCAAGTGATGGCCGAGCTTGAAAAATGGGCTGGTCAGAAAGAACCCTCATCCGAAGAACTCTATCTTCACCCCATCGAAGTGTTGGTGGAATACCTCCGGAAAAAGCATTACGACTTTGTATGCCAGCAGCTTCCATTCCTTTCCAACATGATCGCGGGAATTCGTGTGGAGGGAAAGTACAAGGAGTTGCTTGCTGATATGGGGCTGATGTTTCCCTTGTTTGTGGATGATTTCGTGCACCACATTCACGAGGAGGAGGATACCCTGTTCAAAAGAATCGCTTTGTTGCACCATCTGGAGGAAGGGGATTATAACCTGGTTGATGCCTTGAGGTTTTTGGAGGCCAAAAGCATAACCCATTTGGCGCATGCCCACGAGGTGCATGATGATGAAATGGAAGGGATCCGCAAGCTGACCAATGATTACCAACTGGAGGCCAATGCGCCGATGGAACTGAAAGTGCTGTATTATCACCTGCAGAACTTTGAAGCCGAGCTGGCCGTTCATGCCAAAATTGAAAACGACCTGTTGTTTCCCAAAGCTTTGGAGCTGGAAAAGGAAGTGAGAAGAAAAGTGCAAATTAAAATCCAATCCAACTGATGGGTAGAGTTATAGCCATAGATCTGGGAACAAAAAGGACCGGCTTGGCCGTTACCGATATGCTGAAGATTACAGCAAATCCCTTGGAGACCATAGAAACCAAAAACCTGCTTCCCTATCTGGAGGCCTATATTTCCAAAGAGGATGTGGACACCATTGTAGTGGGCCATCCCAAGTCACTGGACGGTACCGATACCCAGATGACCCAGCCAGCCATCAATCTTAAAGGCAGGCTGGCAAACAAATACCCCGATAAAAAGGTCGTGTTAGTAGACGAAAGATTTACTTCCAAAATGGCCATGCAATCCATGATCGCCATGGGAAGCAAGAAAAAAGACAGAAAAGAAAAAGCCGGCAACCTGGACAAAGTCAGCGCTGCCATCATATTACAAACCTACCTAGATCAATTATGATTTATCCGATCGTTGCTTACGGAAACCCTATACTTAAAAAAGAAGCTGAAGAAATCAAGGAGGGAGATGATGTCTCCGGATTGATCTCCGATATGTTTGATACCATGGGCCATGCCTCTGGCGTTGGTCTTGCTGCCCCCCAAATCAACAAAGGGATCCGCCTTTTCGTAATTGACAGTTCCTTGATGCTGGATGAGGAGGAAGAAGAGAAAGGCATACGCCGTGCGTTTATCAACCCGATCATTTTGGACGAATACGGTGACCATTTCGGGTTTGAGGAAGGTTGCCTGAGTATCCCCGATGTGAGGGCTGAAATCATCCGCCCCGAAAAACTGACCATTGAATATTTCGACGAAAACTGGAATCTTCAGGAGGAGGAATTTTCCGGAATGACCGCCCGCGTGATCCAGCATGAATATGATCACTTGGAAGGGATTCTTTTTGTCGATTATGTCAAGGGCTTGAAGAAAAGACTGATCAAAAGCAAACTGATCGACGTGAGCAAAGGTAAAGTTGCCACCGATTACCGTATGGTTTACCCATTAAGATAAGAATCACGATAATCTAACCGCAGAGACGCAAAGGTCGCAGAGAAATATTTCCTTTGTGCGCTCTGTGCCTCCGCGGTTATCTCTTTATAATTAACTATGAACGACAACCTGAAAATTGCCCTTATTCAATCTGACTTATATTGGAAAAACAAAGCCGCCAACATGGCCATGTTTGAAGAAAAAATTTGGTCAATTCAGGAGGATGTGGATCTCATAGTTTTGCCGGAAATGTTTACCACAGGTTTTTCCATGGATGCAGTGGAGCTTGGCGAACCGATGAATCTGCAGGCCACCAAATGGATGAAACAGATGGCCGCCCAAACCAAAGCAGTAATCACTGGAAGTGTGATCATCAAAGACAATGGTAACTATTATAATAGGTTGCTTTGGGTGACGCCGGAAGGAGTAATTAGTCAATACGATAAGAGACACCTCTTTGGAATGGCAGGGGAGGACGAGCATTTCAGTGCGGGAAAGGAAAACATCATAGTGGAGCTCAAAGGCTGGAAATTCTTGCCGCAAATCTGTTATGATTTACGATTCCCCGTTTGGAACCGCAATTACCTTGTTGGTGGGAAGCCCGCCTTTGACGTGATCTTTTTCATTGCCTCATGGCCAGCGCCGCGGGTGAATGCCTGGGATGTGCTCCTACAGGCAAGGGCAATGGAAAATGTCTGCTATTCCTTTGGTGTCAATCGGATCGGCATAGATGGCAACGATGTGCCTTATGTTGGCCATAC
The DNA here is from genome assembly GCF_018500185.1 of Litoribacter ruber. Classification (GTDB taxonomy): domain Bacteria; phylum Bacteroidota; class Bacteroidia; order Cytophagales; family Cyclobacteriaceae; genus Litoribacter; species Litoribacter ruber. The sequence continues at coordinate 154,826 of NZ_JAHBGI010000004.1, forward strand.
CGGCGCATATACCTTCAAAGGTGAGCCGATTTGCTTTTTGGATGACAGGGAAGAAATTTCCATCATTACTTTGGAAAAAGAACCACTCCTGGCCTTCCGTAAAAAGTTTCCTGCTTTGGAAGATGCCGACAAGTTTGATGTTAAAGTTTGATTATCTTTTTGCTGATCCTTCCCCCGTCAGTTCCCAACACTCTAATTATATAAACCCCTTTAGGAAAGTTTCTCAGGTCAATTTGTGTCAAAGATTGACTTTGGATGGCCACCCCCTCCTGCAAAACCTGGCCCAATGGGTTGATTAATTGCAGCTCACCGGTGAAGTTGGTGATCACCTGAGCTACATCATTTGTGGGGTTGGGGTAGATTTTCAGTTGCAGGTTGGAAGATTGCCCATCAGTCGCCACATCTTTGGAAGTAAGGTAAATCAACCCACCAGCTCCTGTGCCCAGCAACAAATCATCATTTCCGCCCAATGCTGAAGGTATGGAGCTAATCCAGCTATTTCTTCCCAAGCGCGTGGTGGTGGTCGTTCCGTTAATCTCCAAAAGGTTATCCTGGCCATTTGATCCTTGCCTGAAATCCGGATAGTGACCCAAAATCCCCCTTTGATCAATCATATACAAATCGCCGCCTACAACCTTCACAGCTCGGTTGCGGTTAACTGGATTGTCCCCAAATCCCAGGTAATTTCTCTCCAGAAGTGTAAAGGATGGGCTGTCATTAAGGTTAGCTTGATACAAAATCAATTCACCGGTCTGTCTGGCAACCAGCAAGAAGATGTCCGACCCTTCTTTGAAAAGCTCAAGATGGTCATTGCCTCTCAGGGTGATTTCCGGAAGGCTGATTTCATTTTGGGCAACATGCTGGAAGCCGTTTCGGGACCAGAAAAGTTTTCTCACTGGATTGAAATTGATTATTTGTACCCCTGCAAAAAAATGGTATCCATCAACCTCCAGCAATTGCAGGTCAGTAAATCCCAATTGGGAGAAATTAAGGTAGTCTCTTTCCAAAAGTGAAAACCCATTTTGGTCAAGCGAAAATTTTGTAATCGAACCGACTACTTCACCTTGCACGATTTGGTTGCTGCTTACCAGTAGTTCACCATCCTGTTGATTGCCTTGGAAAAAGGGTCTGGCATTTTCTCCTAAGTCGACCATGTCCTGCTGCAGAAAGGGTTGGCCTTGTGAACTCCAGCCATTGCTGTCCCCAATAAACCGCTTGATGCTGGTCGAGAAGTCAATCCCATACTCCTGTGCCTGGCTGGAGGCATTGGTGGAAATCAACATATCGTTTCTGTAGAGACTAGCCACATGGAAAATGGGGAATTCCGGCAATTCACCCATGTTGGTTAGAGCGGTGGAAAATGAGGTGAATATGGGCTCGGTGTTGGTGCCGGTGTTTGGAAGAAAATATAGCGTATTGCACTGGTCCTGTCCCAAAAGCATGTCCAAAACGCCATTTCCCGTGAAATCGTGCAAAAGCAAACTGTGTCCCCCAATATGCTCGGTCCGAAGGTTTTCTCCCGTTTGGACATCCTGGATGGGATTTCCCCCGCAGGTAAACCCAAACGCAAAATGCTCGCAGCCGCAAAATTCAAAATTTCCCCAGCGGATTTTTTCCCGCACAAAGCCGTCAATGCCGGGCTGACCAGTCCTTTCCATGCTGGTATTTTTAAAGTATTCTAAGTAGTCGCCAGAGGCAAAATTAAATGTGAGAATATCCAAGTCTCCATCTCCATCCAAATCGATGATAACTGGGATGTCCAAGTTGTTGGCTTGGAGGTTGGAATTGTTCTCTAGCCGCAAAAACTCCATGGCCACCTCCCACGATGGAGCTGACCCCGGGGTACTTGTGTTTTTATAGGCTTTTATCCCAAATGGACTACTGGTAAATAAATCTTTCCGGCCGTTGCCGTCAAAATCTGCTAATATAAGGTATCCGCTAATGTCGGGAGGAAATGTATAGGCAAGGTCAGGGCGGTGAACATGCTGTCCATTCCTATTTTCAAACACCAGCAGGTTTCTTGTATTCCTATCCCAAACTATCAATTCCTCATTTCCATCCCCCGTCACATCCAGGGTCTGGAATTGGGCGGCGTTGATTCCTCCGGCAAAGGGATTCAGGAGTGGTGTGCCGTCAATCTCGAAATTTTTGGAAGTATTGTATTCAAAAACCCTTTGGGAAAAAGCAGGTAGGCTCAGTAGGAGAAAAATGAAAACAAGCGGGTACTTCATCGGTTTAGCAAGAATAGATACTAAAATTACTTAAAATAAACGGAAGAATTGATGCGAAGATGTCCAGCATTGATTTATTTTGGGAGTGAAACGCAACTTTTGTAAATCATGAACCTCCAGAAGCTTTACCTAGCCTACAAAGATGCTTCGGGCATCAGCACCGATACCCGCAATATACAGCCGGGAAATATGTTTTTTGCCCTGAAAGGCCCAAGTTTCAATGCCAATGAATTTGCTGCCACAGCTTTGAAAAACGGCGCTTCAGTGGCGGTAATTGATGATGAAGAATACCTTCCGAATAAAAAGGATGACAGCTACATTTTGGTGGATGATGCCCTTACTGCACTTCAGCGGCTGGCTAATCATCATAGGAAGCAGCTCAATATCCCAATTCTGGCAATCACCGGCACCAACGGTAAGACAACTACAAAGGAGTTGCTCAACGCTGTTTTGAGCACAAAATTTAAAACCTATGCTACAAAAGGCAACCTGAATAATCACATTGGAGTACCTCTGACCCTATTGGCAATGGGCAAAAAGGTTGAACTGGGCATTGTGGAAATGGGTGCCAACAAAGTGGGTGATATTGCAGAGCTTTGCGCGATCGCCGAGCCTACCCATGGCTTGATTACCAATATTGGTAAAGCCCACTTGGAGGGTTTTGGAGGGTTTGATGGCGTGCTCAGGGCCAAGACGGAGATGTACCACTACCTCATTGAAAACAACGGCAAGATTTTCGTCAACAGTACCAATCCCATCTTGATGAATATGGTCAAAAGAATGAAGGACCCTTTTCTCTATCCTCAATCCCTTGACAACTATCATACATATTTTGTAAGTGCCGATCCCTTTGTGAAGTTCAAGACCTCAAATGGCAATGTGTGTGAGACTAAAATGCTGGGAGGCTATAACTTTGAAAATATAGCCACAGCATTGGCGGTAGGTAATTTTTTCGGGGTAGAGGAAGAGAGGGCCGTGGAGGCAGTATGCAATTACACCCCTTCAAATATGCGGTCCCAACTCGTGGAGAAAAGAAGCAATCTCATCGTGCTGGATGCTTACAATGCCAATCCAACTAGTATGGAAGGTGCCATCAAAACCTTCGGGGCGATGACTGGCAAAAAGCATAAGATGGTAATTCTCGGCGATATGTATGAACTTGGTGAGCAAAGCGAAGAGGAGCATGAAAAATTGGGCCAGCTAGTCAAGGAATACCATTTTGATAAAGTGTGCTTTGCCGGAGAGTTGACAAAAGCAGCACTTAAGCAGGCGCCGGATGCCTTGTATTTCCCTGACCCTTTCTCTTTGAGAAACTGGCTGAAGGACATGGCTTTGGAGGATTACCTTATTTTGATCAAAGGAAGCCGTGGGATGAAAATGGAAACCCTGGTGGATTTTATTTAGCTATGACTGCAAACACGCTGAAGTTTTTGAATACCCTTGCCCAAAATAATGAAAAGGGCTGGATGGATGAAAATCGGGACTGGTTCTTAGAGGTGAAAGAAGAGTTTTTGGAGAAAGTTGGGGATTTGCTAACAGGTCTGAAAAGACTCGATCCGGGTTTGGAAAGTCTTAACCCAAAGGACTGCGTGTTTCGGCAAAATAGGGATATACGATTCAGTCCTAATAAAATGCCTTACAAGATTAACATGGCAGCCTATTTTTCCCGAGGGGGAAAAAAGTCGGTAGGGCCAGGATATTATTTACACCTTGAGCCGGAAGGGAGTTTTGTCGGGGGAGGGCTGTATCACCCGCCGGCCCCATTGCTGAAACAGGTGAGGCAGGAGATAGATTATTCAGGCAATGAACTAAAGGCAATCATGGATGAACCTGAATTTAAAAAAACATTTGGCGGCTTATATGGCGAAAAGCTAAAGACCTCTCCAAGAGATTATGATCAGGATCATCAGCATATTGACCTTTTAAGGTATAAAAGCTTTGAGGTGATCACACGGATTCCTGATCAGGAAATCGAAAAAGGCACTACGGTGAAAATTGCCTTGGATACTTTCACCAAAATGCAGCCCTATATGGATTTTCTATATAGGGCCACAGATGATGCGGAAAGTGGGGATGGGCTTTTGCTTTAGCTAAGACAGTATTTTTCAATCATTTCCGCCACACCATCTTCAATGCTGGGAGTTGTGATTTCATTTGCGACGGCCTTCACTTCGGGTCTGGCGTTGCCAACTGCCACGCCATGGCCGACAGCCTGAAGCAAATCCATATCGTTATAATTGTCTCCAAAAGCCATGACTTCTGACATATCTATGTCGTAATTGAAGCTTAAAACATCTTTAAGCGCAGAAGCTTTGGATATTTTCTTGGGAGCAATCTCTATATAGGTATCCTTGGATCTATAAAGATGCACCTCTTGGCTAATGGTGTCGGTAAGTTGGTCAAATAGGGCCTGGATCTCTTCCGCTGGCCCCATGCACATGACTTTGTGGGCGCCACATCCTTTGTCATTCCAATGGTCAATAACGGAAGTAAATGGTTGGATGGAAGGAGAAACTTTTGTGTTTCGGATTTCCCTTTTAGTCCAAAAATCCATTCTTGGGGCAAACCAGTCATCTCGGCCATACAGACTGACATGGATGGCAGTGCCTTTTGAAAGGTTTTGGATTTTTTCGCAGATGTCCAATGGGATGCAGACATCCCCCAATATCTGCCTGTCAGCAGAAAGGTAATGTACCACATATCCACCATTGTAACAAATGAGTGGGTTCTCGATTCTGTCCAGTACCTTTTGAAGGTGGATCATGGCCGAGGGCATGCGTGAGGATGCTAATATGATTGGGAAATCTTTCGGAAGGCTTTGGATGGCCTGGATTGTTCGTTGGGAAATTTCTCTGTCTTTATTCAATAAAGTGCCGTCGATATCTGTGCAGATGGCTCTGATATTCATTAGATAGTGGTTTGGTGGAAGCTGGTCACCCCCTTAACATACATAGCGTGCAAAATAGTTTGATTTTTTTACTATTTCCAAATATGAGTGTAAGTATTTGGTAAATAAGTGGATAGGTTTTTGGGGTAGACGAAAAAAAATAGCTTGTCAAATGACAAGCTATTGAAGTGGAGGATAACGGATTCGAACCGATGGCCTCTACACTGCCAGTGTAGCGCTCTAGCCAACTGAGCTAATCCCCCGTTTTGTGAGTGCAAATATAGAGACTGTGATCAATTCCACAAAGGAATTGGGCTAAGTTTTTTAGAAATTATTCAAGATTGTAATTCACTCTCGTGAGAATACTCCGCCCCAAGGTTACTTCGTCCGTGTATTCGAGTTCGCCTCCAATAGGGATGCCTCGGGCTATGGTGCTGACCTTGATGCCTTTCTCTTTTAACTTCCTGGTGATGAAAAAGGAAGTGGTGTCACCTTCCATCGTAGCACTTAGGGCCAAGATCACTTCCTGAACCGGTTCTGAGCCAAGTTGCTCATCGATCCTATTTAATAATGAATCTATTTTCAACTCCTCTGGTCCGATTCCTTGAATTGGACTTATCACTCCTCCAAGGACATGGTATAGCCCGTTGTATTGGGAGGTGTTTTCAATGGCTAAGACATCCGGGATATCTTCCACCACGCAAATCGTTGATCTATCCCTTCGGGTGCCCAAGCAAATGGAGCAGATTTCCTGATCCGCTATGTTGTGGCACTTTTTACAATAATCGATCTCTGTGCGAAGCTTTGAAATGGCTGCAGTCAGGGATTGAGAAAAGGATTCGGGTTGTTTGAGAATATGCAAAGTCAGGCGAAGGGCTGTCTTTTTGCCGATGCCAGGTAGGCGGCTTATTTCGCTGACTGCATCTTCGATAAGTTTGGACGGGAAGTTCACTCGGTTGATGTTATACTATGGCCGCCTGAATGCCGGCATCCAGGATTGATTCGCACATGGGCTTCAATTTGGAACGGCTGCCTTTCTTCACGGCGCATTGCCCTTTGTAATGAATGATTAGGGTACATTGCTCTGCTTGCTCTTGTGAATGCTTGCAGACTTTGATCAAAACCTTCGAAACATGCTCAAAGGTGTTCACGTCATCATTGAATACCACAAGGTCATACTCCTCTTTGTCCACTAAGTCTTCTATCAAGACTTCTACTTCTTCTTCTAAGGTATGTTCTAAAGGTTTCATATCAATTGTTAGGGTTTTTCTGGTGCTCCATATTTACGTTGCAAAAATCGGGCAGTTCTCCCCATTTTCAGTGATTTTGTGGGCTTTAGGATTAATCATTTCCCATTGATCACTATTGAGTTTTGCAAAGTTAATAATTATAGACAATTTTAACGCTGTTTATAATATTACAGTATGGATTCCACTTCAGTTCTAATAGTCATAACCGCATATTTTTTCCTCTTGTTCCTTATCTCCTGGTTTACCAGCAGAAAGGTCACCGCCGATACCTTTTTTACTGGGGACAGGCAGTCTCCGTGGTTTTTGGTGGCTTTTGGGATGATTGGCGCTTCCTTGTCCGGGGTGACTTTTATTTCTGTTCCAGGAGAGGTGGGGAATACCAACTTCTACTATTTTCAAGTAGTTTTGGGTTATACACTGGGCTATGCAGTGATTGCCCTTGTTTTGCTGCCCTTGTATTATAAGCTCAATCTGGTTTCTATTTATGCCTATTTGGAGCAAAGGTTCGGCTTTTGGTCTTATAAAACTGGGGCGTTTTTCTTCATACTGTCCAGGACTTTGGGCTCCTCCATTAGGGTGTTTTTGGTTGCAGGAGTTTTGCAATTAATCTTGTTTGACAACTGGGGGATACCGTTTTGGGTTTCGGTATTGATTACGGTTGGCTTGATTTGGCTTTATACCCACAAAGGGGGGATCAAAACAGTGGTGTGGACTGATACGTTACAGACCTTTTTTATGCTGGCAGCTATTGGGGTGAGTATTTACCTGGTAGCAAAGGATCTAAATATTTCTGGTTTAGGCGACCTGGTGGATAGGGTGGGGACCGACCGGCGTTCTGAGATTTTCAATTGGGACTGGCAGGCCGGCACTAATTTTTTCAAGCAGTTTTTGGCGGGTGCATTTATCACCATCGTGATGACGGGCCTGGATCAGGACATGATGCAGAAAAACCTCACCTGCCGAAACCTCGGGGATGCCCAGAAGAACATGTTCTGGTTTACCATTATCCTGGTTTTTGTCAATTTGATGATTTTGGTTCTGGGCGTATTGCTTTACCTTTACACAGAAACGAACGGCATAGAGATGCCATTGAGGTCAGATGATCTCTATCCATTCCTTGCCACCCAGCATTTCACTGCTTTTGCAGGGATTATCTTCGTGCTGGGTATCACGGCAGCCGCCTATTCCAGTGCTGATTCCACACTGACGGCCCTTACTACTTCCTTCTGCTATGACTTTTTAGAAATAGAGAAGAACTATGAAAAGGAAAAGCAATACACTATCAGAAAGAAGGTCCATCTTGCCTTTACGGGCCTGATGTTTTTGGTGATTTTGATCTTCAGATGGATCAATGATCAAAGCGTAATCAATGCAGTATTTACCATCGCTGGCTATACCTATGGGCCGTTGTTGGGACTGTATGCATTTGGTTTGTTTACCAAATGGCAGGTCAATGATAAGATGGTGCCATACCTTGCAGTGGCAGCCCCATCCCTAGCCTTTATTATCAGTATGAACTCCGAAGCTTGGCTTGCAGGTTACAAGTTCGGATTTGAAATATTAATCCTTAACGGATTGCTGATGTTTGCCGGCCTGATGGCGGCAAGAAAGAAGAGTAAAAAGGTAAAGGTTTAAAGCTCCTCCTTACTCATCAATTCGTTGATCTTTTTGAGTCTTTTGATATTATTTTCCAGCTTTTCATTGCTGCCGTCAAGTTCGACAAGTACCGAAATGTGGTGTCCGTTGGAGCTGCCGCCTTCCACATTGCCCGCAATTGTGGGGGATACGGAGATGAGGTCTTGCACATCTACTTGATAAAGTTCTGCTAGCTTGATGGCGTCTTCCATTTTGAGGTTGGAACGACCCTGTTCGTACCTAGAATAGGCAGTATAATCCTTCTTGCCCAAAAATTCCGCGATGTATTCCTGGGTGTAACCTCTTAAAACTCTGTGTTTTCGTAGGTTCTCTGCTATATGGCTCTTAAGTTCTTTTTCCATGTTTTCTATAGATTTTGACTTATTAGACACATAAACAAAAACCATACTTAAAAAGCTATGATATGAAGAAATTTTTACTAAATTTTTGTATTTGCAGAGTTTTTATAGGTAAATGTAAAATAAACTTTCATAATTCTACTTTAAATACGGCCTCAAGACTTGTCTCTGGATCATATTTCGCCCTCTAGAGAAGCGGGGTCCCAAAAATGTTTCTCAAAGTCTACAATTTGATCATTTTCCACATTTACACCCTCTGCTTTCAGTAATGTTTCCATAGCAGTTGGGGTGGGAAAATGATGCTTTCCTGTTAGTTGCCCATTTCTGTTGACTACCCGATGGGCGGGCACGTTTTCCGTGTGGGAGGCATTCATGGCGTAGCCCACTACTCTTGCTCCGCTCCCCAGCCCGAGTGCTTTGGCTATGGATCCGTAAGTGGTCACCCGGCCTTCCGGAATCAGCCGGACCAGTTCATAGATATTGGCGTAAAGGTTTTCCTTATTGGATTTCATTGCTTAGCTCGATTATCTTTTGGTTGACCTTCCTCTTTATGATCCGCTCGGTCTGCTTTTCGTTGTTGTTGAGCAAAAACTGGCATTTGAGCTTTACTGCGTCTTTTTGGATATGTACAGTTTTCATGCTAAAAGAATTTGCCGTAACCTCCTCTTCAAATTGATTCAGGGTTTCGCGCAGCTCCTGCTCAAAGTGATCCAGATTCAGTTTCCCCGGCTTTACCTCAAATTCAAAGCTCAATTTTTTGATATACTGTCTGCTATGGTTGATCACCTGGCTGGTCAGTACCGTATTGTTTGGGATCATTACCACGTCATCATCCTCGTTGAGCAATACCAGGTTGATAAGGGTGACGTCGAGGATTTTGCCCTTTTGGTCGCCGATCTTCACGTTATCCCCAAGAGTCAATTGGTCAGAAAACATGATGATCAGACCGTTGATCATGTTGGTGATGTAATCTTTGGAAAGAAGGGCGATCGCCGCCGCCACAATGGTGATGCTGGTGAAGAAGGTAAAAGGGTTGATCCCGAAAAGCAGCATCAGCGATATCAGGAAAATGATCCCATTGAGAATGCTGGCTATTCGGTTGACTCCAAGTACAAAGTTGGTGTGGAGGCTTTGGAGGTGGTGTTTTCTCAGGTAGAAGCGCACCAAAACCATCCGGCCCAGTGAAATCAGGATGTTACTGGCCAAAAAGAAGGTGGCAGCCTCATATATTCTGTGAACAGTCCCTTTGATTTCCTCAGTGGGGAAATTGATAATGCGTGCAAAAAACTCCCCGTACACAAATAAAAGCACATATATTAGTACTTTGACCAAAAATACCCTGCGCTTATGTTTTTCCCGTACTTGGATTTGGGACTTCTGATTCTCCATTCAGTTTAGATAGGTTGTATTTGGCACAAAGATAAAGGATGATCTTTAATAATTGGAAATTGAACTTTGCGGGTATTGTGGTTCAATTGTCGGTAAGTTTTGTAAATTTGAATAATGGATACTGCTGTTTCAAAACTTTACGGCAGATTTTTAAATCATACAAATAAAAGATGGACAGAAATATTATCATTTCCGGAGCAGCGGGCAATTTGGGCAAATCAGTAGTTGAAAAATTCAAGAGAGAGGGCTTTAAGGTAATCGCAGTAGTGGAGCCTGACAGCGAGCATGAGCTGGAGGAGGTAGTGGATGATATTTATGAAGTGGACGTGACAGACGAGTCTGCAATGCTGGATTTTTCAAAGGAAATTAGCCTTCAATATGGAGAAATCAACACCATCGCCATGCTGGTGGGTGGTTTTGCTTTTGGCGGTTTTGAAAGCACCTCCCAGGCAGATGTGGAAAGCATGATCAAGCTGAATTTTTTCAGTGCCTTTAATATGGTTAAATATTTTCTCCCAAGCATGAAAAAAGCCAACCAAGGCAACTTCCTTTTCGTTGGAGCAAGGCCGGCCCTTCAGCCTGAAGATGGAAAGGATGTGGTGGCATATGCTTTGAGTAAAGGGTTGGTGATTCAGCTGGCCGACTTGGTAGCCCAAGAATGCCGTGACCTAAAAGTAAGGTCTCACGTGTTTGTGCCAAGTATCATCGACACTCCCCAAAACCGTGAGGCGATGCCCGATGGGGATTTTGAGGAATGGGTGAGCGCTTATGACATTGCCGAAGCGATGCATTATGCGGCTACTAATAAGGCTTTGAGAAATATGACCTTCAAACTCTATGGAGGAGTTTAATTAATACCTACTATCTATGAAAAAAATCACTTTATTGCTCTTTTGTGCAATCCTGGCCTCCGTGCAGGCGATGGCACAAACCAGTGAGGACACCCGCAAGTTGCAGGGATTTAACAGTGTGAAAATTTCCAACGCCATTGAGGCTGAACTCGAAAAAGGCGATCGAAACGAAATCCACATCCTAGCCAGTGGAGTGGATTTGGATAAGGTGGAAACTAATGTTTCTGACCGGACCTTGGAAGTTAAGCTAGGAAGAGGAAATTTTAGATCCACTTCTGTAAAAGTGAAGATCACTTACACGGACCTTGACCAGGTGGAAGCTAGTTCCAGTTCAAGAGTATTTGTAAAAGATCCCATGGATGCCAAAAATATCCGGATCACGGCAGCCACCAGTAGCTATGTAGAAGCACGGGTAAATGCCCAGTACTTGAAATTGGATGCTGCTTCGAATGCGAAGATTTACGTAAGAGGAACAGCTGAGAATCTGGATCTTCGTTCGGTGACAAGCGGTGATATCAATGCCAAGGACTTGGAAGTGCAGCATGCGGAGGTTTTTGCCAATACAGCTGGAAAAGCTGAGTTTGTGGTCAAAGAATCTTTAAAAGGTAGCGCTGCGACTGGGGCAAAGATCATTTACCATGGTGATCCCAGGCAGTTGGAAGTGAAAGAAAATACAGCGGGGTCATTTAGCCAAAAGAAATGATCAGGACAGTTTTGGTAATTGCCATGATGATGATCAGCGGATTGTCAATTGGCCAGGAAAATTCAGAAAAGGCGGTCGAGAATACGATCGCCAAACTTTTTGACGGCATGAGAGATAAGGATCAGGCAGCGCTTGAGGCTGTCTTTCATGAAAAAGCTATCATGCACACCGTGACCGAAAACGGCGAGCAGGCTGCTTTGGGCGAAAATTCTGTACGTGATTTTGTCAACAGGATTGCCGTTACTCCGGCCGAGACGCGATTGGATGAGCGGATTCTGGAGTACCACATTCGAGTGGATGGTGAGATGGCTTCTGCCTGGACTCCCTATGAGTTTTATGTCAATGATTCCTTTTCCCACTGTGGGGTGAATTCATTTCAGTTGATCAAAGAGAATGGAGATTGGAAAATCACTTATGTGATGGACACCCGAAGAAAAGTAGGCTGTCGTTAATCAGCGGTAGTTGCGGTAAACCAACCCTATGATAAGGAGTTCGGCTAAAACAAAGGCAATGGCAAACACCATCTGGCCAGTATCATCCTGAATTGTGTTTTTGAACAATATGAAAGCGAGAAATACAACAATTCCCGCAATAAAACCGGTTTTGATTGACATGCTGCAAAAGTAATAAAGAGGCTTCAATAGAAGTCTCTTTTCCTTTAATTTTTGCCCCCTCCCTATAAAGAAAGTAATTGGCCACAAAGGCCCCAAAGTTTTTATGAAGGGATACAAAGGCTATTTTGCGGAGATATTTTAAAATACATTTTTAAAAAGTGTCAAATAGGCGCCATTTAATCACCAAACCATGCAAAACAAGAAACAGGCAATATTAGCAGCCCTGAAATCGACTTTGGAATCGAAAGTCAGTGAAGTCAAATCATCTCTACAGGCCTTGGATGACTCGGGGGAAGGGGAGACTAAAAGTAGCGCAGGTGACAAGTATGAAACTTCCAGGGAGATGATCAATCAGGAAAGGACCAAGTTTTCCCAAGTGTTGCAGGATTTGACTTCTCAACTTCAGGTGGTAAACAGTATTTCACTGGAATCGCAAAAAGAAAAAGTGGAACTGGGTGTGCTTGTGGAGCTCGATGGGATGACACTTATTATAAGTGTTCCTTTTGGAAAGCTCGACCTGGAGGGAGAACAGGTGTTTGCCGTGTCCATAAAAAGCCCCGTGGCCCAATCTTTATTAGGGAAAACCACGGGGGATGAAGTTTTGGTAAACAAAAAGAAAATGACGATTAAGACTCTTTGTTAACCGGCTTTTCTTCTTTGAAAGCGTCTTTAAGCAACTTTTCCAGTTCTTTAAAGTGGTGGTCGTTTTTCTTCTGCCACTCTTCCATTTTTTGCTGAAACTCTTCCATTTTTGGAGCAAATTCCTTTTGCCATTCTTCCATTTTGGCTTCAAGTTCCTTCAGTTTTGGCTCTAGTTCAGCAGTGATCTGCTTGTTTCTCTCCACTATCACTACTTCTTTATCTTTGAGCTTGTTTTGTAACTCCTCGAGACGAGGTCCATTCTCCTGAGTCCAGATCATTATGCGCTTTTGCAAGTCCTCACCTGCGATTTCCATTTTATGGGCATTTTCTTCCAATAGCTTCTCAATTCTTTCCCAATCCTTCTTTTTAGAAACTGATGTGTCGAGTTTGTGCGGAAGACTGTCCAGCATATGCTTGCGCATTACTATTTTGGGAGATTTTGTGATTTGGGTGTCTCCATTGATAATGACCATTCTCTTGATGACTTTTTCATCCTCTCCTTTCTCTTTATCACCATTCACTTCTTCTATAACTTCAAATTCCATCACTTTTTTCTTTTCGGGGATGGTATCAAGGACCTTTTCATATTTGGGTAGGTCAAGAGTGATGTTGTCAGAAACCTTAGTCAGTAGATCGTTTTGTGAATTTGTGCTGGAGGCGAGTGCCAGAGTCGCACTTAGAATCAATGTAGTAATCATAGTGTATGAAATTATGGATGGAAATTTGGGTTTTGTATCTGAATATCCCAGGATAAGTTTAATCCTTTCCAGGGTTGTGTTTTTGTTTTTACCTGCTGCCAATGCCACTTCTGGGTTGTTTTCCACGCTATGGTTGAGAACTTCTGCCAGGGCATAGGCCAAATCTTCCGGGGCCACTCCGCTGGAGATTGCCAGTTGGTCGGCTGCTTTCTCGCGATGTTCTCTTATTTCGGCATTGACCCACCAGAAGCAAGGGTGGTAGAAAAAGATGACTTCCAAGATGGATTGGCAAACATTGAAGAAGTAGTCATTCCTTTTGATATGGGCCAATTCATGTGTGATAATGGCCTCCAACTGAGCAGGTTGAAGTTGTAAAAGCAAACTTGCAGGGATGACCACAATTGGTTTTAGAAAGCCGAAAGTAATGGGGGAAGAGCCTTTTTTGGAGATCCCAAAGCGAACGCTTTGCTGAATGCCCATTTGGCTGGTCTGTCTTTTGGCAAAATCAATCCATTTATCAGACAAGGTATATTGTATTTCCTTCTTAAGATTTTGTAAGGCTGCTAGGTTTCCCAAAAGCCGAATAGAAAACATTGCAGCACCCAACAGCCAAATGTTAACTATATAAGGGAGGTTGGATGCAATCAATGACTTTAGGGAAAGTATAATGTCGGTATTTCCGGTTGGAGATGCATATTGCCAGCCATTTTCCGAAAGGATCATTACCATGTGCTCAGTTTGGGCTACCTGAAGGTAATAATAGCCCATTGTGGCACCTGAGGCCACCAACATTGCCCCCAGTGCTATTAGCCCTGCATTATATTTGAATGCAGCTGATTTGGCGTGCCAGATCTTTGTCAGGCCGTAATAGGCCAGCGTAATGATCAAAATCTGCCATAAGGAATGCATCAGGGTCCAACCCAGTGCTATTCTGAAGGTTTCTGGAAGTATAAAATCAAGCGTTTCCATTATTTGTCATTTTCCAACTTGTTCAAAAATGCTCTTATCTCGGCAATTTCCTCTTTGGAGGGTTCACTTTGGCCTAGAGCCTGCATCACCAGCTTTTTGGCCGATCCCCCAAAGGCCAAAGACATGAAATTCTTGACTAGGGAAGTCTGGGTTTCCTTTTGGCTGATGGCGGGTTTATAGATGTGACCCCGACCCTCCCCATATCTGTCGAGCAGACCTTTGGCGTGCATTACCTGCATCTGTTTCAGCGTAGTGGTGTAACCGGTATCTTTGCTCACACTAAGCTTTTCATGGACTTCGCGCACGCTAGCTTCGCCCGTTTCCCATAATAGGCCTAGGATTTCAATTTCTGATTCTGTGGGTTTTAGGTTCATTTTTATTGGTACGATATTTATCGTATCAAAGTTATACGATTTTTGTCGTAGATACAAGAGTCACGTTTGGGATTTGTGTTAAAAACTCTAAAAATCAATTTGGCCCTTGGTTTGATTAAGTTCGAAAAGTTGAAATAAACCTGGAGTTGGGAATTATTTTTTTAGTAATTCCCTTTACTTATCGGCTGGATATAGGTAAGATATAATATATTTGGCTTTTTAAAGCGTAGAGTTTATGTGTTTACTGACGTTTAATTGGCTTGCTCACCCTGAGTACAGATTGATATTAGTAGGAAATAGAGATGAGGTCTTCGATAGGCCTTCCAAACCCATCCACCAGTGGGATTCCGGTTTCTTTGGCGGCAAGGATCTGAAGAGTGGAGGAGCCTGGATGGGGATATCCCCTGAGGGAAGGTTTGCCGCTATTACCAACTACAGGGATTTTTACAACCTCAAAGAAAACCCTGTAAGCCGCGGGTTTTTGGTCAAAAACTTTTTGGAGGGCAGCATGTCCCCATTTGACTACCTGACGGAAATTTCCACCAAGATGGATAAATACGATGGTTTTAATTTGCTCGTAGCAGATACCGAGAAGATGTATTACCTGAGCAATTATGGGGAAGATATCATTGAGATTGAGCCGGGACTTCACACTCTTAGCAACGAATTGCTCAATTCTGACTGGCCGAAAGAACAGTTGGCTCAAGAAGATTTGCAGGAACTCATCCTACTGGACAAGCTTCATCCGACCGAGATGCTGGATATCCTCAAAAGCGAGGAGATCATTCCCGATGAAAAGCTGCCAGATACCGGCGTCACCCTCATTCAGGAGCGCGCCCTGTCCGCCCAATTTGTTCGTCTCGAAGATTATTATGGTACAGTTAACACGACTGCCATTCTTTGGGGGCACGATGGGAGTGGGTTGATTTCTGAAAAGTTTTATGTAGGAAAGGAAGAAGCGGAAAACAACACCATCACTTTCCGAACCAAATGATTCGAATTTATTTGAACTCTCTATCTGAAAATGGGTTTGTCTACTGAAAAGAATTAAATCACCTTTTTAGATGAACACTATTGATGTCTTGATAATCGGGGGTGGCCCCATAGGCTTGGCCTGCGGGATCGAAGCGACTAAAGCCAACCTCACCTATGTAATCCTTGAAAAAGGAACACTCACCAATTCTTTATTCAACTATCCGGTCAACATGACTTTTTTCTCAACCTCCGAAAAACTGGAGATGGGGGGTGTCCCGTTCATGTCATTGGCCAATAAACCTACCCGGACGGAGGCATTAGAGTATTACAGGAGGGTTCAAAAACATTACAACCTAAAGGTTAAACTTTACGAAAAAGCAGAAAAGATTAGCAAGGTGGAAGACGGCTTTGAAGTCAAATCCTCCAAGGCTGTTTACCATGCCCGTCATATTATTATTTCCACTGGATTTTATGACCTTCCCAATCTCATGGATGTGCCGGGAGAGGATCTTCCCAAAGTCAGCCACTATTATAAAGAGCCTTGGCCTTACATTGGCCAAAAGGTAATCGTAGTAGGAGGGGGGAACTCGGCCGTGGATGTGGCTTTGGAAACCTGGAGGAAAGGAGCGGAAGTCACGATGGTGTTGAAAGAAAACACAGTAGATAGAAACGTAAAGTATTGGGTGCTGCCTGATATCGAAAACAGAATCAAGGAAGGAAGTATCAAAGCCTATTTTAATTCCACGATCCAGGAAATCACTCCATCTACGGCCGTGCTTAATACCCCGGAGGGCGATGTGATTTTGGAAAATGACTTTGTGCTGGCGATGACTGGCTATAAGCCAAATTTTGAGCTTCTCGAACAAATTGGAGTGAGTCTAAATTTGGATGAACACCGGCAGCCCTGCTATGATGAGACCAACCAAGAGTCTAACATTCCGGGAGTGTATTTGGCAGGCGTAGTATGCGGAGGGCTGAATACCAGGGAATTTTTTATAGAAAACTCGATTGCCCATGCGGAATCCATTATTAGAGATATAAAAAAGAAGAAGGATATCGCCAGTTTATAGCTGATTAAGCAGCTTTTTACTAACTTCTAAGTTAAATTTATTTTTTTGAGCACATTCCGCCCAGTGTCCAGGATTTTTGGAAAGGTTATTGCAAACTACCTGACTTTAACACTAACTTTTAGCAAAATGAAGATACTGAGAATTTTAGGTTTAGTCGGAGTGATTTGGGTCTCCTTAAGTGGATTTGGATTCAACAACGAGGATGAAGAGGGCTGGATCAGCCTGTTTGATGGAACTAGCCTAGAGGGATGGACGGTGAATGAAAACCCAAGGGCTTTTCAGATTTTTGGGGGAATGTTGGTTTCCCACGGACCGCGAGCACACCTGTTTTATGATGGAAATGAGATTGGGCAGGATTTGAAGGATTTTGAACTTAAGGCTGATATTATGACTTTTCCAAAAGCCAGTTCGGGAATTTTCATCCACACTGAATATACGGATAAAGGCTATCCTGAAAAAGGCTATGAGATCCATGTCAATGAGGCCTCCAAGTGTATCAACCGTGCCAATGGCAAAAGCCATGAGGACAAAACCAGAAACACTTTTGTAAAGGATATGCAATGGTTTACCCAGCACATAATCGTAAAAGACAATACGGTAACCATCAAAATCAATGATGAAGTGGTCAATAAATATGAGTTGAGCGATGAGGAGCTCAACGGGGGCACTATCGCCCTTCAGGCCCACGACATGCAGAGTCGGGTCTATTTTAAAAATATTAAAATCAAGCCTTTATAGGAAATAACAAAAACGGTCAGGACTTCAATCCTGACCGTTTTTGTTATAAGAAAAGGTTTGTGAACTCAAATTTCTGACCGTCAAATAATCCTTTGTCGCTCAGTTTGAGGTCAGGGATGACCAGGAGGGCCATAAAGCTTAAGGTCATGAATGGAGACTGCAGACTTGATCCCATGTCCTTGGCCATTTTATCTATAGCAGTATACTGATCGGCTACCTTATAGCCATCCTCAGCAGACATGATTCCGCCTACAGGTAAGGCCAAAACCATGGAATTGTTAGCGTTGACGGCAGACACGCCACCCTTGGCCTCAATTATCAGATTAACTGCTTTGGCTATGCTATCATCATCTACCCCTACGGCGATGATGTTATGCGAATCGTGGCCAACAGAGGAAGCAATCGCCCCTTCGGTAAGGCCAAAGTTTTTGATAAAAGCTACTGCGGGAGCGGAATCGTCATAACGGTTCACCACCGTGATTTTAAGAATGTCCCGCTCCGGATTGGAAATTGCTTTTCCGTTTTTGACCAAAATTTCACCCTTAATTTCAGGGGTAATCAATTGACCATCCAAAGCTTCTATCACTCTTACGGCCTGGCCTTTTGCTTCTATTTGAAAGTCCTCAACGGCCTTTTTACCTGTTTTGAAGTTGTTGATGATTTCATTCGGCACGCTTTCGATGAGGGTTTTGCCATTCTCAGCCACCAGTTGCCCATCAATAAAGGTTTTGATCACTTCAAATTTCTCCAGGTCTTTCACTACGATAAAATCCGCCGGATCACCTTCATTCAATGAGCCCACTTCCATATTGTAATGACTGATAGGGTTGAGACAGGCAGCTTTGAGCACATCAAACAGGTCCATGTTTTCGGCCACAGCCCTTGCGGCCAAGTGGTTGATATGGCTCACGGCGAGATTGTCCGGGTGTTTGTCATCGGAACAGAACATGATCATGTCGGCATGTTTATCAATCAGGCCAATTAAAGCTTCAAAGTTTTTGGCAGCGCTACCTTCCCTGATGGAAATTTTCATTCCATGCCTGAGTTTGTCTAAAGCCTCTTCTTGAGTAAAGCACTCATGGTCGGTACTAATGCCAGCGGAAATGTATTTCGCTGCAACATCCCCTTTCAGTCCAGGTGCATGACCATCTACCGGCTTCCCATATTTTTGGGCAATGCCGATTTTTTCCATCACCAAAGCATCCCGGTTTACAGTTCCTGGCCAATTCATCATTTCTGCCAGATAAGTGATTTCCTTCCTGGCCATCAAATTGTCAATGTCTTGAGCAGTAATCTCCCCTCCGGCAGTTTCAAACGGCGTGGCGGGCACGCATGAAGGAGCACCAAAGTAGAACTTAAAAGGCACTTTTTTTCCGTTTTCAATCATGTATTCCACTCCCTTCATCCCGCAAACATTGGCGATTTCATGTGGGTCAGATATAGTGGCCACCGTGCCATGGACCACCGCAAGGCGGGCAAATTCAGAGGGTACCAGCATAGACGACTCCACATGCACATGGGCATCGATGAAGCCAGGCATTATATACACATCCGGAGCGTGATCGGTCTTTTTTACCTGTGATATTTTGCCGTTTTCGACACTGATCTCTGCAGGAAAGATCTGGCGGTTAGGTATATCGACAAACTGGCCGGAAATAGAGAAGCTTTTCATAAAAATGGGATTAAGCGGGAAATAAAATTTCATTTAGGCCTTCAAGGTGGGCCTGAAACCCAAAAATACGAAAGTAGGAGGACTTTCGGAAAGTTGTCATTAAATGCCGCGAAAATTACGCTTTTTGGACTTTTGAAGATACCTTTGCCACAGTTCTCATAAAAGATTAAAAACTCTTATATTTGCACCGGAAAATAGCCTTTTCCCGAATTAACAAAGATTGGATGAAGAAAATTGTAATTGCTATTGACGGCTTTTCTGGTTGTGGTAAAAGTTCAACAGCCAAGGCAGTAGCTAAAACTTTGAATTATACCTATATAGATTCAGGAGCCATGTATAGAGCGGTGACGCTCCATTTTATCAATAGCTTTACCAATCTTACCAATCCCAAGGAAGTGCTCAAGGCTCTTTCGACATTGAAAATTGAGTTTCACAAGAACGAGGAGACAGGTTTTCAGGAAACATACCTCAACGGATTGAATGTTGAAAAGCAGATCAGAACCATGAAGGTATCGGAGAGGGTCAGTGAAGTGAGCAAACTGAAAGATGTGCGCCAGGAACTGGTGGCTCAGCAGAAGCGGCTCGGCAGGCACAAAGGGGTGGTAATGGACGGCCGCGACATTGGAACAGTAGTGTTTCCCGATGCGGACCTGAAGGTGTTCATGACAGCCGATCTAATCATCAGGGCAGAAAGAAGGCAGCAGGAGCTGTTGGAAAAAGGCGATTTAGTGGAGCTGGATAAAATTGTCCACAACCTTGGGGAAAGAGACAGAATAGATTCCAGCAGGGATATCAGCCCTTTGAAAAAGGCCGATGATGCTGTGGAGATTGATACAAGTTACTTGGATTTTGACGACCAAGTAACCCAAATTGTAAAATTGGCCAAAGAGAAAATCGAGGCTTAAACGACTATGTCATGCAGGTAACTATAGATAAAAATTCTGGATATTGTTTTGGGGTGGAGTTTGCCATTAAGATGGCCGAGGACGAGATGGAAGGTGCTGACACGCTCTACTGTCTGGGAGATATAGTCCACAATGACATGGAAGTCAACCGGCTGAGCCAAAAGGGACTGGTGGTCATCGACCGCGAGCAGCTCAAGGAAATCAGCGACTGCAAAGTACTCATCCGTGCCCACGGAGAGCCGCCGGAAACCTACCGAACGGCGATAGAAAACAACATCGAGCTCATTGATGCCTCCTGTCCTGTAGTGTTGAAACTCCAGCACAGGGTCAAAAATGCCTACGATAAAATGGCAAAGGAAAACGGGCAGATTGTCATTTATGGTAAAAAGGGACATGCTGAAGTAATCGGCCTGACCGGCCAGACCAGGGAGAATGCTATCGTGGTGATGGAGGAGCATGACTTGGAAAAAATTGACTACAACCGCCCGATCACCCTTTTCAGCCAGACCACTAAAAGCACGAAAGGTTTTTATGACCTGAAAGAAAAAATCTCCCAAAGAATAGAAAAAGCGAAAGGAGCAGTAGAAGAAGTTGACTTCAACGCCAACGATTCTATCTGTAGGCAGGTCTCCAACCGTGAGCCACAGCTTCGTAAATTTGCACAGGATAACGATGTGATCATTTTTGTTTCAGGTAAGAAAAGTAGTAATGGAAAAGCGCTTTATCAGGTTTGTAAAGAGCAAAATGAACGAAGCTATTTTGTTGAAAATGAGTCAGAAATAAACAAAGAGTGGTTCAAATGTGATGATAAGGTTGGCGTATGCGGGGCTACTTCCACCCCGATGTGGCTGATGGAGCAGGTGATGAACCATGTGCAGAATTGGGAGAAAGAAGGATTGATAACAGCGTAAATTAGATGCGTCTCAAACAAAATAATTGCCAAGTATACCTATTTAGTGGAAATAATCGGGCAATTATCTTCTAATAACTAATGTATTTTCTTAGATTTGAGGCGTTTTTAAAGGGACCATATAGTTCAAAAAATAAATATGTCAAAACTAATAAAGCTTAAGAAGGGATTTGATATTAAGCTTGCCGGAAAAGCTGACAAGCAGCTTGCAAATTTCCAGCCAGCTCAGACCTTTGCGATCAAACCTACAGACTTCATAGGGATGCAACGCCCTAAAGTAATTGTCAATGAGGGTGATACTGTGAAAGCAGGTACCCCGATCTTGTTTGATAAAAAACTTGACAGAGTTCAATATGTATCTCCTGTATCAGGTGAAATCGTAGAGATTAAAAGAGGTGAAAAAAGGAGGTTGCTTGAGATCAAAATCAAGGCTGATCAAACCTTTGAATTTGAACAATTCACCAAATATTCTGACTCGGATCTCAAATCTCTAAAAAGAGAAGATGTGGTAAACCACATGGCCATGACCGGTGTATGGCCCCAGCTTATCCAGAGACCCTTTGGTGTAGTCGCCAATCCGGAAGATGAGCCTAAAGCTATCTTTATTTCAGGTTTTGACACCCATCCATTAGCCCCAGATTATGGCTTCTTATTGAAGGGCCAAGAAAAATATTTCCAGGTAGGTATCAACGTGTTGAAAAAGCTTACTCCTGGGGTAGTGCACCTCAACTTGGAGGATGGCGCTGAAGTACCTTCAGTATACAACAACGTTCAGAATGTGCAAATCAACAAGTTTTCTGGTCCCCACCCGGCTGGAAACGTAGGGGTGCAGATCCACCACATCAACCCAATCAACAAGGGCGATGTCGCTTGGACAGTAAATCCATACGGAGTTGTACAGATCGGTAAATTGTTCATGGATGGAGTTTATGATGCTTCCAAAATCGTTGCCATCACCGGGTCACACCTTACCAAACCTGCTTATGCTAAAACCTATATCGGAGCTTGCGTAGATAAGTTTTTGGCAGGAAATACCAAAGAAGGAAAATTCAGAGTAGTTTCTGGTAACGTGCTTACAGGTCAGCGAATCAACAGCGATGGCTATGTAGGTTATTACGACAATCAAATCACTGTACTTCCTGAAGGGGATGAATACGAGTTCCTAGGCTGGATGAAACCGACTTCGGCTAGACTTAGCTACCACCGGGCATTGGGGCTTTTCAGCTTTTTGAAGCCAAACCAAGAGTTCGTGTTGGACACCAACATGAGAGGTGAGGAGAGAGCCTTCGTGCAGACAGGCGTATTTGAGAACGTGACTCCAATGGACATCTATCCAGTTTATCTTCTTAAAGCTATCATGGCTGAGGATTATGATGAGATGGAAGAGCTTGGAATCTATGAATTGATCGAAGAGGATCTTGCCCTTTGTGAATTTGTGGACGTGTCCAAGCATCCTGTACAGGAGATTTTAAGAAAAGGAATTGAACTAATACAATATAGTTAATTAATATGAAGTTTCTACGCGATCTGTTAGATAAGCAGAAGCCGCTTTTCCATAAGGGCGGCAAATTGGAGAACTTGTATTATTTGTATGAAGCAGGTGAGACGTTCCTGTTTACCCCTAATCATACAACTAATCCGAGAGGTGCCCAAATCAGGGATGCCATAGATCTAAAAAGAATGATGATCACCGTGGTGATCGCTATGATCCCATGTTTGCTCTTCGGTATCTATAATACCGGAAACATGCACTACCTGGCAGTAGGTGAGGCAGCGGACTTCGGAGATAAATTTCTTTTAGGTGCTATCTTAGTACTTCCTATTGTATTGGTATCATACGCTGCCGGGGGATTGGTAGAGGCCATATTTGCCGTGGTACGTAAACACCCTATCAATGAAGGCTTCTTGGTAACAGGGATGTTGATACCATTGGTAGTACCTGCCACTATTCCTTTATGGCAAGTGGCCTTGGCGACAATTTTCGCCGTGGTAATCGCCAAAGAGGTATTTGGTGGTACAGGTATGAATATCCTAAACGTAGCCATGACCGCAAGGGCTTTCCTTTACTTTGCCTACCCAATGCAGATTTCTGGTGACCAGGTTTGGACTTACGTAGGAGATAAAATGCCAGTTGATGGTTTCTCAGGTGCTACAGCACTTGCTGTTGCTTATCAGGCTGGACAGGAAGGAGTAACTGCTACTTCAGCACTTGCTTCGCACAATGCTGGAATCATGGACGACATGTTCAGCTTTGCAAATATGTTTTTTGGATTTATCCCAGGATCTATTGGTGAGACATCAACTTTGATGGCTCTAATCGGTGCTGCGATTCTTATTTTGACAGGAGTTGCCAGCTGGAAAATCATCGCTAGTGCCTTCGGTGGTGCTTGGTTGATGGGCTTCGTATTGGAGCTTCTTGCAGTAAACGAATATATGGCTATGCCAGCACATTACCACTTGGTAATGGGAGGTATTGCTTTCGGTATTGTCTTTATGGCTACTGACCCAGTTTCTGCATCCCAAACCGAAACAGGAAAGTGGATTTACGGTTTTATGATCGGTGTGCTTACCGTGATCATCCGTGTAACTAACCCGGCTTATCCTGAAGGGATCATGCTTGCGGTCTTGTTCATGAACGTATTTGCACCACTTATCGATCACTATGTAGTACAAGCAAACAAGAAAAGGAGGTTACAACGTGCAACAGTCTAACGCATATATCATCACATTCTCTGTTATCCTTACTGTAGTTCTTGGACTACTTTTGTCAGGTACATCAGAGCTGTTGGGACCGATTCAGAAGAAAGCTGAAGAATTGGATACCAAAAAGCAAATCCTTGGTGCGGTAATGCCGGCAGAGGAATTGAACAGAATGGAAGCCGAAGAAGTAATTAGCTATTATGAGAGCAGAATCTCTTCAAAGGTAGTAAACATCAACGGTGAAGAAGTAGAGCAAGATGAAGAAGGTAACCCATTGGTTGCTGAAAATGTAAACATCGCTAAAAACTTCAAAAGAGCCCCTGAAGAAAGACTTTATCCCGTGTTTATTTTCCACGCTGAAGGAAATGAAGAAGACGTTCAGTCTATCATTCTTCCGGTTTATGGAAATGGTCTTTGGGATGAAATCTGGGGCTATGTAGCCCTTCAGACTGACCTTAACACCATCGAGGGTGTGACTTTTGCCCACGCAGCGGAAACGCCAGGTTTGGGTGCAAGAATCACTTCAGGAGACGTGCAGGCCAGGTATAGAGGCAAGGAGATCTTCAACGAAGCTGGAGAACTTGAAGCAGTAAGAATGCAAAAAGGTGAGGGTAAAGATTACTCAGCCGATCCGCATAAAGTTGACGGCCTTTCTGGTGCTACAATCACTGCTGAAGGTGTAAACAAAATGTTGGAGCGCTACTTGAGCCACTACAAGAGCTACTTGGAAAGAAAAAGAACCGGTGACGCTCCTGTTGCTTTAAATTAATTTTGAACGTTTCAATTTCAATATAATGAGTACAGAAACAGCTGAAGTAAAAAAGCCATCAGAGGCGCTCTTGTCTAAGAGAAGGAAGAAATTGATCACAGATCCCTTGGTGGATGACAATCCAATCACCATTCAGGTTTTGGGTATCTGTTCTGCACTAGCGGTGACCACACAGATGCAACCCACCATGGTAATGGCTCTTTCTGTGATTTTTGTAATGGTAATGGCCAACCTTACCATTTCATTGATGAGAAACACCATCCCTTCACGGGTTAGGATTATCGTACAGCTTGCTATCGTTGCCTCTTTGGTAACCTTGGTAAACGAGGTGTTGAAAGCATTTGCATTCGACATGTACAAAGAACTATCCGTATTTATCGGGTTGATTATCACCAACTGTATTGTAATGGGTCGTTTGGAAGCTTACGCTTTGGGTAACAAGCCATATGATTCCATCTTGGATGGTTTCGGTAGTGCCCTGGGTTACTCCTGGATCATTCTTGCAGTAGCTTTCTTCAGAGAGCTTTGGGGATCAGGTTCCGTATTTGGATATCCTGTGTTTGACAATGTATCTGCTTTGTTTGGCGATGACTTCTCTTTGGCCACAAACGGTCTGATGGTTTCTCCAGTAGGTGCATTTATCATCCTTGGGTTGATCATTTGGGTACAGCGTACCAAAACTGGTTATGTAGAACACTAAAAATATATCTAAGAAATGGAATTATTTAATTTAGCTATCAGATCAATCTTTATTGATAACATGGTATTTGCCTATTTCCTAGGTATGTGTTCTTTCTTGGCGGTTTCCAAGAAGGTATCTACAGCCCTTGGTCTAGGTGCAGCAGTAATCTTCGTTCTATCAGTGACCGTACCGGTTAACTGGTTGTTGAACGAATTTATCCTAAAGGAAGGTGCTTTGGCCTTCTTGGGTGAGCAATTTGCCACTATCGATTTAACTTTCCTTAGATTCATCATGTTCATCGCCGTTATTGCGGCCATGGTACAGTTGGTGGAAATGATCATCGAAAAATTCGCTCCGGCTCTATATGGTTCTTTGGGTATCTTCCTTCCTTTGATCGCGGTAAACTGTGCGATCCTTGGTGGTTCCCTTTTCATGGCCGGTAGAGATTATACTTTGGCTGAGGCTGCGGTATACGGTGCGGGCTCTGGTACAGGTTTCTTCTTAGCCATTGTAGCTTTGGCTGCCATCAGAGAGAAACTGAAGTATTCAAATGTGCCTAACGGATTGAAAGGTCTTGGTATCACGATGCTTATCACTGGACTTATGGGCATTGCCTTCATGTCCTTTATGGGTATCGATCTTTAAGATCTAGAAATACATTAAAAAAGCCCTTTCACTTTGGTGAAGGGGCTTTTTGCGTTTACTTATCTACATTTTCTTTTTACCTCAGGTTTCTAATATTGTAGCAACGAAAGGGATCTAAGTACTAGGTATCAATTACAAAGTGCACCGCAGCAAGTCCCGCAGTTTTGAGGAGGAGTTTTGGCGCTTTTCTGACATTTTCCGCTCTTATTCTCGTGACTCTCCTTCAAAGCTTCGCTCTTAAGATGGGTGGGTGAACCAATATAATACCTCAATTGGTATTCATAATTCATAATTTACCATTTCACCATTTTAAAGTTTTATCCCAAAATAATATTGGCATTGTTTTTCCTCGTATTTTTATCTACACTTTTCTCTAAAAACCATGTCATCTTTTACTACTCGGCGCTTTTTGAAATACTTCCTGAGGGGGTTGCTCTTTGTTGTGCCTTTGGCCTTGACCATTTACATCATTTTCTCCATTGTGGTGTTTTTGGATAGCATCATACCCCTTCCTGTTCCTGGATTGGGTATTTTGATTATGCTTGCCTTTATTACTTTTGTAGGCTATATGGCGAGTATTTTCGTGACTAGACCCATATTTGACCTGGTCGAAAAATGGCTGTTTAAAATCCCATTGGTCAATATAGTCTACACCAGTATCAAAGACCTCATGCAGGCCTTTGTAGGGGACAAAAAGAAGTTTAATGTAACCGTAACTGTTAAACTGTCCGATAACATGTACAGGCTGGGTTTCCTGACTCAAGAGGACATGGCCATGATAGAAGAACCTGGGCTAGCCGCCGTTTACTTTCCACACTCCTATAATTTTTCTGGTAACCTTTATATGGTCCCAAAAGAAAACATCAAAATAGTGGAAAATATCAACAATGCCGACGTGATGAAATTCATCGTCTCCGGTGGTGTATCCGAGCTTCAAAGGCCCGAAGAAAGCTTTGAAAACACGATTAAAAAGTAGCTTCTTTATCAATAATATTTCTCGTAAAGACGTAAAGTTTGCAACGTTTATATTGATTATTATTGAAAATTTAAAATAACACTTTGGCTTTGCGCTACCTTAAAAAGCTTTGCGGTGAATTAACCACTCGGTTCTTCTGACATGAAAAAAGCCTGATGGTAATCTACCATCAGGCTTTTTTATAAGTTTTTGCTTCAATTACATTTGTGCATCAAGCTTCTGAGCCAATACAGTCTTAGGTACAGCACCTACTTGCTTATCTACGATTTCTCCGTTCTTGAAGAACAATAAAGTAGGGATACTTCTGATACCGAATTTGGCAGCTACGTTAGGATTGGAGTCTACGTCTACTTTACCTACCACTGCTTTGCCTTCATATTCACCCGCTATTTCTTCCACTACAGGTCCGATCATTTTACATGGTCCGCACCATTCGGCCCAAAAATCAACCAAGATAGGTTGTTCAGATTTGATTACTTCCTCAAAATTAGCGTCCGTGATTTCGATTGCTTTAGCCATATTATTTATTGGTTGTGTTTTAGATTCTTTTTTCAAATATAATAGAAAAGCCTTTTAGCTGGGAATAAGTTCAAAATTTTACTTAGAAAGAACATATTTATTTACTCCGGTTTCCCGTCTTCGGTCTTCGGTCTTAAATAATCTTATACATCACCTCCGGCATCAGTCTCAGCTCCTCAATCATTTCATTACTTGGGTCAATGGTATATTTGGTGGACATGAGATCCAGCGTGATATTTTCCTTTTTATCGATCACGTTGATATACAGTTTGGCTTCTCCTTTATATTTCTGGGTCACTTTTTCAAGTCTTTCCATCAAGTCTAAGGTCAAATCATCCAAATCAATATTCACCCGTAGGCCCTTTACCATCTTTGCCCTGAGTTCATCGAGTAGTGACATGTTATTGATCTTGAACTCAAACTCGTTTTCCTTCCATTTATTAGGGTGGACAGAACCTGTCAGATATAAGAACCACCCCGTCATAAAGTATTCCTTAAACCTTATATAATCCTCTCCAAAGATGAAAAACGTATGCCCTCCGTGGTAATCCTCCATCGTAAGGGTGCCAAAAGGTTTCCCCGTTTTGGTAGTCCTATGGGCAAAGGATGTCACCATTCCAGCGGCCTTTATTTCTCCTTTAGCTCTGAGAGCCTCTATGTTGTTTATTTCTGGCAGGGGGGTGTTGGTAAATGACTCAAATTCCACCCTGAATTGATCCAAGGGATGTCCAGATATATAAAGCCCAACCACTTCTTTTTCAATGTTCAGTTGCTGCAGTTGGCTAAAGGGCTCCATCTGTGGAATACTCGGCAATGGCACTTCCATACCGCTGCCTCCACCAAACAAGCTTACCTGTGAGCTGTCAGCTTCTGCGGCTACTTTTTGGGCGTATTTGACGGCTTTTTCAAGTAAAGTCACTTCACCATCTGGTGCCTCCAAGAAAAGACGTCTATGATATTCCTTAAAGCAATCGAATCCACCAGCCATGGCTAAGGCTTCCAAGGTCTTTTTGTTTACCGCTTTTAGGTTTACCCTTTTGGTGAAATCAAAGAGATTCTTGTATGGCCCTTTTTCTAATCTTTCGGCGATTATCGAGTCCACGGCTGTTCCACCAGCACCTTTAATAGCCGCCAATCCGAAACGTACCTGTCCTTCCTGGTTTACCGTAAAGCCCCGCTTGGATTCATTTACATCCGGTCCCAATACCTCAATTCCCATACGCTTACATTCCTCCATGAAGAAAGTCACTTGGGAGATGTCATTCATGTTGTTGGAAAGCACAGAGGCCATGTATTCGGCAGGGTAGTGGGCTTTCAGGTAAGCGGTCTGGTATGCAATCCAGGCATAGCAGGTCGAGTGGGATTTGTTAAAAGCGTAAGATGCAAATGCTTCCCAGTCTTTCCAGATTTTTTCCAGCTTCTTCTTGTCATGACCCTTGGCAGCTGCTTGGTCGACAAATTTAGGCTTCATTTTATCCAGTACATCTTTTTGCTTCTTACCCATGGCCTTACGCAGTACATCTGCCTCACCTTTGGTGAAGTCGGCCAGCTTTTGCGACAGGAGCATCACTTGCTCTTGATAAACGGTAATACCATATGTCTCTTCCAGATATTCCTTCATATCATCCAAGTCATAGGTAATCGGCTCGGTACCGTGCTTACGCTTGATAAAGCTCGGGATATATTCCAACGGTCCTGGTCGATAAAGGGCGTTCATGGCGATCAAATCGGCAAACACCGTTGGCTTGAGCTCCCGCATGTATTTTTGCATACCAGCGGATTCATATTGGAAAATCCCAACCGTCTCTCCCCGTTGGAAAAGCTCATAAGTTTTCTCGTCATCAATAGGAAAAGCTTCCGGATCAAGTTCAATCCCGTGGCGCTCCTTTACGATTTTGACCGCATCCTTAATCAGGGTAAGGGTCTTAAGCCCCAAAAAGTCCATTTTGAGCAGGCCGGCGTTTTCCACCACGGCGTTGTCAAATTGAGTACAGAACATGTCCGAGTCCTTGGCAAGGGCTACAGGGACATAATTGGTAATGTCAGCCGGGGTAATAATGACCCCACAGGCGTGGATGCCTAGGTTACGCACCGAGCCTTCTAAGACGGTCGCTTGGTTTATGGTTCTGGCGGTCTCATCTCTTCCTTTGGATATCCTGATCAGCTCTTCTGCCTGGGCGACACTTTCAGAATTGTTTTTAAGCTTGTTTACTAATTTGGCTCTGTCATTGGCTAAATCAAAAAGTGCCTTTAGCTTGATGTCTGGTACCAACTTGGCCAGTTTATCAGCTTCACTTAAGGGAAGGTTCAAAACCCTTGCGGTATCCCTGATAGCAGATTTTGCTGCCATGGTACCATAGGTGATGATCTGGGCCACTTGGTTGGCGCCGTATTTTTTGATTACATAATCGATTACACTTTGACGTCCTTCATCATCAAAGTCAATATCAATATCGGGAAGGGAAACCCTATCTGGGTTTAGGAATCTCTCAAAAAGGAGATCGTACTTGATGGGGTCCACATTCGTAATTCCTACACAATAGGCAACTGCGGAACCTGCCGCCGACCCCCTCCCAGGACCTACCGAAACGCCCATTTCTCGTGCGGCCGTGGTAAAATCCTGCACAATAAGGAAATAACCCGGATAACCGGTGTTGGCAATGGTGGCCAATTCAAAATCAAGTCTTTCGCGGATAACATCCGTAATTTCACCGTAACGCTTTTCGGCGCCTACATAGGTGAGGTGACGGAGGAAGGCGTTTTCTCCCCGTTTGCCTCCATCAATATCGTCCTGTGGGTCAACAAACTCCTGAGGAATGTCAAATTTGGGAAGTAAAACTTCCCTAGCTAGTTTATATCGCTCGATTTTGCCAAGAATCTCATTGGTAGTGATGATAGCTTCGGGAAGATCGACAAAGAGCTTTTTCATCTCATCAGGGCTCTTTAGGTAGAACTCCTCATTGGGAAATCCGAATCGGAATTCCCGGCCCATTTTCCCAATGTATCTTTTTTCCTTTCTATCCGGCCCATCGGTTTTCTCCCCATCCTTTACGCACAGAAGGATGTCATGGGCGTTGGCATCCGCCTTTTGGTTGTAATAGGTATTATTGGCAGCGAAATATTTCACACCATATTTATGGGCAAATCGAAGTAAAACCTCATTTACTTTTTCTTCTTCCGGAATCCCGTGGCGATTTAACTCTACATAAAAATCCTCTCCAAACTGCTCCTTCCACCACACAAAGGCTTCTTCCGCCTGGGTTTCCCCCACGTTGAGGATCAAGAATGGGATCTCCCCAAATAAACCTCCTGTGGTGGCGATCAAATCCCCTTTATACTGAACAAGAACTTCCTTATCAATCCTGGGGACGTAATAAAACCCTTCAATATTGGCGTAAGAAGCTAGTTTGGCTAAATTATGATATCCTGCTTTATTTTTGGCAAGCAGGACAGTTTGATAGCCATTGTCTTTTTGGGACTTGTTTTTACGGTCACGACACACATTAAACTCACAGCCGAGGATTGGGGTAAGGTCTGCATTTAAGGCTTCTTTCACAAAGTTAAAAGCCCCCATCATGTTACCATGGTCGGTCATGGCAATAGCAGGCATGCCCAATTCCTTTGCCCTGTTGATAAGTGCAGGAATTTCAGAGGTAGCCTGAAGAACTGAAAACTGTGTGTGAACGTGAAGGTGTGTAAACGGTACGTCCACCAAATCACTGATATCAGCCTTGCCAGCAGCCTTCAGTACATCCTTGGCGGCCTGCTTTGTGGTATCTTTGGCGTTGGCAAAATTGGCAATATCCAATTTCGGTGCTTCGTATATCACCTCATCATGAGAAATGCCAGGCTCAGGAGCCAGCACTTCCTGGGTGATCAGCCCAAAGAAACATTTGGCCGTGGCGTCCACATCATAGGCTGCATCGTGGGCGTCATCAAAGCCAACATTAAAAAGTTTATGGTGAAGTTCCGTAAGGGTTGGCCATTTGAATTTTCCGCCCTTTCCTCCAGGGATGGCGCAGAATTCTGTGGAAATATCCTTGGTATCCAGCTCCTGCATGTCCATCAGCTTCATCGGAACTTCCTTCCTCAGGTATTCCGAGCCGCAGACATTGATGTCAAAGCCAATATTGTGGCCGACCAAGTACTTAGCCTTTTCTACGTCCTCATGGAAAATCTTCAATACTTTCTCCAGGTCATGCCCTTCTTTCAAGGCGCGGTCGGTAGAAATACCATGGACCTTCTCCGCATTGTAGGGAATGGTAAAACCTTCCGGTTTCACAATGTAGTTTTGATTGGAGATCAACTTACCGCGCTCATCGTGCAACTGCCACGCGAGCTGGACCAGCCGTGGCCAGTTATCCAGGTCTGTTATGGGGGCGTTATAGTCTCTGGGTAAACCTGTGGTTTCGGTGTCAAAAATTAAGTACATGCAGCTTCCTTTGATTTGGGGATTCTAAATTAAGATTTATCCAATTCATCTACCAGAAGAGTGGCGGAAATTGTCACATAATAATAAAGGTTATCGTGTGAAGAGGTTGGTTTATAGTTCATTATGATTTTATAGTAAGAGGATTTTACTTTGATTTTCATTACTTTAGTATTTTATATAAAGGGTAAGGAAAAGATGGAAAAGGGGGAGAAAAACAGTCAGTTAGAGGAGCCGTTTTCCGAATGTGGGAGGTACACTTATGCAGATTACCTGACTTGGGAGATTGACGGCATGGTAGAGTTGATAAAGGGGAAGGTTTTTCGGCAGCCTTCGGCACCAAAGAGGATACATCAAGAAATTTCAAGGGAGGTTTCTATGCCCCTTTATAATTACTTGGATCGAGGTACCTGCCAAGTTTATGTCGCGCCATTTGATGTTCGATTGCCCTTTGGGTCTAAAAAGAACGAGGACATTACCACTGTTGTGCAACCTGACATTTGCGTGATATGCGATCCAGGTAAACTGGATGATGCAGGTTGCATAGGGGCTCCTGATTTAGTGGTGGAAATCCTTTCTCCCGGAGACAATCGCAAAGAGCTAAAGGACAAATATGAGGTTTACCAGGAAAGTGGAGTTAAGGAATATTGGGTTATACAACCTGAAACACAGAATTTTTTGATTTACACTCTTCATCATGGATATTACAAAGCCTCAAAGTTGTATACCACAGGAGATGTAATAGAGTCATCTTGTATAAAAGGATTTAAATTGGATTTGGATGAGGTGTTCGATCGGGTAAAGTAGGGTGTATCCAATTATACTGTGTGTTACTTTTTTGAACATCTGAGACTTTGTGGTTAATTTCTAATGGCAGTTAATCTTCTGTTGTCATGTAATTAAAATTCACCGCCTGGAGTTCATCGCTTGGACCGGTGCTCCGGTAGAAGTCAAGAGCATATTTGTCTTCGAGTTCGGCCTGAAGGTACATCTCCTGGAAGCCATTTCTTACGCAATGCTCTTTTAAAAATTCCAACAACCTGCTGCCGATCCCCTTTCTCTGGAAGGGCTGGAACACCGCCAAGTCATGGATATACAGGAGGGGCTTAGTGGAATGGTACTGGGTAAGCACGTAGGCGGTTAGCCCGGCGACGGTTTGGTTATCAACAGTGGCTACTACTGCTATAAACCCATCTTTCCTTAGTACTTCTACGAGGTAATTGGAATCTGGGCGGGTGTAAGGCTTATACTCAAAGACATGGTCAAACACATCCAAAAGCTCCTGAAAAGTCCCTAGGTCGGCTGGGGTTAAAACTTTGATGTCTAAATTCATTTTTATTATATCCTCTATCCTATTCTCAATTCAATCACCTCTTAACAGACGGATTTTCCTATCCATAAGAGGGAAATTATCTTTGCCTAATTTTCTACCAGAAATCCTCAATGTATCAGATTGCCAAATCCCTATAAGGTAAATTTTCTCTTGTTCAATATTGAAGTCAAAGGCAAATTGATTGGTGCTGTCTTTTTTACTAGTCCAATCAAAACTTGTTTCGTCAGGTTTGTTTATATAGTAGTTTGAACTCTCATCCTGATAATTGGTGGCTTGCATATAGATATTTCCTAAATAATTCAGATCAAATATCAAGTATTTATAATTTCTTGACTCATCAATTAGGTTAGAAATGTCTTGACCATTTTTAAAAGTTGACTCTATTCGATAGATTCCAGAAATAACAGGCTCCTCTTTATTTAATTTTAGAAATTCATAATTGCTGTATGAATTATGCAATGAAAAGTATAGCAAATAAATTACTAATAAAGACTTTAGAGGGAAGTAAATTTTAGATTTAGAAATTAGATTATTTATAGCAGGTATTTCTTTTAAATATACCTGTTTTTTTGAAATAAAGAAATTGAATAATTTATCAGCATTATAGGAGATTAAAATAAATGTCATGAAAAGGTAATTTACCGAAATAATTTTCACCGGTAACCCATAGAAAAGGTTAAACATTACTACGTTGGACATAACTCCCAGAATAATTAGACCCCCAATGAGCGTGGTTCTTCTGAAAAAGAGCAAAATACCTCCTAAAAATTCAAGAATTCCTCCAATAATCTGGTATGGCTCGGATATTTCCATAAATGCCCACAGCAACCCATATGGAGAATAGTCTCCTATTGGCACTATATAGCTAGTCAGATTTAAGGAGAAAAATTGAATAAGAAAGATTTTAGCCAATCCATAGGTAATCATGTAAAAGGCTAAATAGTATCTTATATACGTGAACAGAAAACTTTGGGCATTTGAGGGTATTGAATGTGGAATCTTAATAAACAATAAGAATATGCTTAAGAAAAGTGCCAGTGAAATTTTTGTTATCCAATGTAAGTAATTTGAAAAGCTATCACTAATATCTACTTCTTCTAAGTCAAATTTATTGTCCATATACGAGGTGTCTACCCATAAAATTTTAGATAATTGCTCTATTGGGTAGTTTAACCATACATTTACTATATCCAAATAGGGTAAGAGTTCTAGCGGGAAAAGTAAAGTGTTTAATAAAATATAGGAAAATAAAAAATATAATCCAAATTTTTTAACTGTAGTCATGCTTTTTCCGGGGTTATTAAGTCCGCCTCATTTTAATGTTAATTCTCCCTTTTCATTTCAAACTCCGCGCCGCCCTGTTTGAGCACCATCTTTTCTTCTTCTGGATTAAATTCCAATACCAAAACGAGTTGGCTATTTTCAAATTTGTCTTTTGCGGTTGCTTCAAGAGGGAAGGCAGATTGACCGGTGGCTTGGCCTTTCAATACCCCATCTTCTTTGGTGATGGTGATATCCAAAGGGAATTGAGAGGAGGTATAGGTCCCCACATACTGGTCGAGCTCTTCGGGACTGACATCAAAAGCCTTAAACTCAGGAACGGTAAAAGGCATTCCATAGACTGCTCTCAATACGGCAATGGATATGTTATTGTTTTTGTAACTTGTGCCATTGGAAATCATCGCGTAGGATATCCCACCATCAGTATAATGGATAAATGTGGATGAAAATCCGTCTATTACCCCACTGTGCCCCAGTCCCGTTCTGCCGTTGAAGGGCATCTGGTAAAGCCCCCTCCCAAAATTGTCCTCTATAGTTTTCATCTTCTCAAGGCTTTCTTCCCGAAGTATTTTACCCGCAAATAAAGCATCACTAAACTTTACCAAATCGCTTGGAGTAGAAACGATCCCTCCTGCACCCAATGGAATGGAAATATCCGTCTCGGGTTCAATTTTCCAACTGTTGGCAAAGCGATAAGAATTGCATTCATTGTTTTTGGGGTTGATTTTTCCACCTAAAAAAGTATTTTCCAAACCAACAGGCCTGGTGATATATTCCGTTAAAATATTTTCATAAGATTGCTCGAAGGCTTTCTCCAGGATATAGGAAAGCAGCACATAATTGGAGTTGCTGTACGCTGCCCGCCTGCCGGGCTCAAAATCGCTTCCTGCATTGGTGATAATCTCCACCATTTCCTGTTCTGTTTTGGCTTCAGTAAGCCAAGTGAGGTAATCCGGGTCACTGGTAAAATTATGGATGCCGCTCCGATGGTTCAATAGGTTGGTGATGGTAATGCGGTCAGCGTTGGGTATGGTGGTGAAAAAATCATCCAGAGTCTGGTCGAGTTGCAGTCTATCATGCTCTACCGCCAATAGCGTCAATACTGCCGTAAATGTCTTTGATATGGAGCCTATGCGATATTTGGAATCTTGATCCGGTTTTTCATTGTTTTCCAAGTCGCAAAACCCAACAGATTTGGTGTAAATGAGCTCACCGTTTTGTGACACGGCCACACTGCCCATAAACTTGTCGTTTTGCTCAAGGGCTTCAAAATAACGGTCCAACTTCTCTCTGTCAAAATCCTGGGCAAAACCAACCTGGTTTAAAAGGCCCAATAAGCAAACCAAAAAAAGCGTTTGTTTCATTTTTATACCATTTATGGGGAATTCCATACAAAATAGACGTTTTTAGTTTCAATAGCAACAGGGTGGGGTGAGCATTGATATATCCTTCAAGGTGGAAATGAAAGGTTTTGGGGAATTAATATAGGAAGCCCAATAGATACATCGGTACTTTATTTCCATAACCATGGACAAGGTCATCTGCGATGATATAGATATCCTTCTCTGCGTGGATCTGCTTTTGGTTTTTCTGTTTGCCCCCGACTTCGAAAAGGTATTTCCCATTGACCAGGAAATCTCCGTTTTTTGGAAAGGTTATTTTCAGGCCTGCATTCTGTAACTGTGCCATGGTAAAAGTTTCCCTGATGTTGCCTTTTTCGGGTGTGCCTTCTGCCAGCGCATGGATAAGGCTGGTATTGTGCAGGTAAATTTTGTCCGGCTTGTTCATCATGCTGACCCCGACGGTTGAGCTCCTTAAGTTTCTGACCAACCGGGAGGCTTCAAGAAGATGAAGAAATTCCAACAATTGTAACCTGGTGGTCTCGGTCTTTTCCGCAAGTTTGGAAATGTTGGGCGTAAAAGGAACGGAAGTGGAAAGGATATAAAGGAGCTTCTTCAGTTTTGACTGGGTGGCTACGGTTATATCTTTCCCGAAAGGCAGATCATAGTCGATAATCAAGTTGATCAGCTGGGTTATCTTAGCAAAAAAATCCTGCTCCCCCTCCAAGAAAAAGGGATAGGCTCCAAATTGAAGATGTTTTGCAAGTTCAGCCAATGGCAAAGGTACTTTGGACGAAAGCTCATTGGATATTTCCATATGATGGGTCAAAATATCCGCAATGGAATAACGGGGGAG
The DNA here is from genome assembly GCF_018500185.1 of Litoribacter ruber. Lineage (GTDB taxonomy): Bacteria > Bacteroidota > Bacteroidia > Cytophagales > Cyclobacteriaceae > Litoribacter > Litoribacter ruber. The sequence goes on from NZ_JAHBGI010000004.1 coordinate 191,228, forward strand.
TCCCAGATTGCTTTTTATTGCAATATATTCCCTTAAGGAGAGTTCAGGAAGCTCATAATAGACCAACCTTCGGCTGAGATCCGCCACAGATTTTTGGAGGGCCAAGATGGAGGAGCCCGAGAGGATAAGTTTTAACTCTGGATTAAAGTCATAAATATTTTTCACTGCTAATTGCCAGTCATCATACTTATGGACTTCATCCAGAAACAAATATTTTCCGCCCTGTTGGATAAAGCTTTCGGCTACCTCAACCAAACTGTGTTGCTTAAAGTAAAGGTCGTCCAAGGATAGGTATAAAGCTTCACTAGGAGAGAGGTTCTCTTTGATATATTGGAGCATCAAGGTGGATTTCCCCGTCCCCCGGGCCCCGGTAATGCAGATGCCCCTGCTCTGCCAGTTGATTTCACCAATCAGGGAGCGCTTAAAGTTAAGCTTGATAGTGTTTAGAAGCGAACGATATTTATTATACAGGGGGTTCATTGTTTATTCAAATATACAAAAATAAGGGTGAATTGTTTATTTGGATAAACATATTTATTTGTTTGCAATGGTAAGGCTTTTTAAAAAACCAATCAATGCCTTGTTGAACGCTTCAGGATTATCCTGATTGGCAATGTGGTTGGCACTTTGGATCTCGACACACTTGCTGCCTGGGGCCTCCTTGTGCCACTGTTCGGCCGCGTTTCTTATAAAAAACAGGTCTTTTTTGCCATAAGTGATAAGGGACGGGGAATTCTGAGGGGCGGGGGATTGGTCTATCAAGTCATAAACCATGTCCTCAGTAATTTTCAAGGCCAGTTTTTTACCGGTTCTCCTCATGGTTTCCGACAGATAGTCCTGAACCTCTTTCTTTTCAGCCCGGTGTTTGCCGAAAGCCGAATAAAACATATTTGCGGGGATTAGCTTAAGCATGAACATCAGCGAAGGCACAAGTTTTTTCGCCCAAGGTCCAATATGCGACTTCAATCTGATGCCAGGCACATGGATGGTGGCTGCACCTTTTTCCGGATACATCCTTTCAAAATGCTGGACAATCATGCTGCCCAAGGATTGCCCCACAAAAAATGCTTTAGGTATCTTAAGTTCTTCTATTAGCCCATTCAGGCATTCTGCTGACAGTCTTGTAAACCGCTTGTTGTAATTTTTCAGTGTAGACTTGCCATGCCCGGGCAAATCCCAAACCAGAACACTATAGTCCGATTGGAGTGCTTTGACCTGCAAATCGAAGGTCCTGTGGTCCATTCCCACACCATGAATAAAAACCACCATGGGTTTATCCTCACTCTGCAAAAGTTCATAATGGATATCCCCAAAAGGACTTTTATGGGTGCCTGGGGTAGTCTTGTTTTGTTTTACATTATCCATTAGCATGCATGAATAATTAGCGTAGGATCAGGTCAACTGAGATAGCATGAGGAAAAAATCAGCTGAGATAGCTAAAATACAAAAAAATGGGGGAAAGCAGGAATGAAATGAGGCAAAGCATCAAATTTAATGGTCCCGAGGCACAGCCTCGGGACAACCTAAAATCCTACTTAGTACATAGTACATCGTACTTAGTACACAAATTACCGCTTCCCCTCCCATGGCACATATACCACCTTTTTGGTTTCGAAGAATTCGTCTTCGAAATAATCTTCCAAGTGGTAAGTTACATAGGAGCAGTGGACTTCTTCCATTTCTTCATCGACGTCACCTCCTTTGAGGTAAAAGATGCCGTTTTGGTATTCGTTGATATCCTCTTTTTTGAACTTGCCCTTTACCCAAGGGTAAAAATTGGCAAATCTGGTAACAGCACGGCTGATGATAAAGTCATAGCGGCGGACAAGGCCTTCTGCCCGGGTTTGCTGAGCTTCCACATTTTGTAGTCCCAGTTGTTTTACGACGTCCTTTACCACCGTGATCTTTTTTCCGATGGAATCGACCAGGTGAAAGTGCGTGTCGGGAAACATGATCGCCAGCGGGATGCCCGGAAAGCCTCCACCCGTACCGATGTCCAGCACCTTGGTGCCAGGTTGAAACTCCATCACTTTGGCTATTCCCAAGGAATGCAATACGTGCTTGGTGTAAAAGTTCTCAAAATCCTTGCGGCTAATCACATTGATTTTGCTGTTCCAGTCCTCATACAGTTCCTCCAGTTGTTCAAACTGCTGCTTTTGCTTATCGGTGAGGTTTGGGAAGTATTTGAATATAGTTTCTAATTGTGAATTCATAGAAAAAGAAACCGCAGAGGCGCAAAGGGCACAGAGGTACAAAATTTTAAATCTCTGTGTACTCTGGTCCTCTGTGGTTATTTAAATTTAATTATATGTGTGTTTAGAAACCGCAGAACTTATACCCAAATTCTTTATGTCCTCTGGTCCTCTGTGGTTACTTTTTTTATATATGCTTGTTTTTCCCCTGAGCGATTTCGTAAAGTAGCTCACGGGATCTATGCAGTTGGGCTTTGACCGTGCCGAGCGGTTTGTCCAACTCTTCGGCAATCTCGTCATAAGAAAGCTCGTCGAAATATCTCAGCTGAACCAATTTCCGATACTTAGCCGGCAATTTGTCCACAAAAATCCTGACCATTTCAATCCTTTGGGATTTGATGAATTCATCCTGAGGGTTATTCTCATCGTCTTCCACGTCGATATTGACGCTGTTTCCGCCATCATCGGTCAGGGTGTTGTTAAGACTCATGGTTTTCAGCTTCTTTTTCCGGATGAAGTCAATGGTATTATTGGTAGCAATCCGGAACAGCCAGGTACTGAAGGTGTAGTCCTTTTTGAATTTATGCAGATTTTTGAATGCCTTGGCAAAAGCCTCCATGGTCAGGTCGTCGGCATCGTCGGCGTCCCTGATCATTTTGAGGATCATGAAGTAAACTGCTTTCTTGTATCTTTTCATCAGAGTGGCAAAGGCCTGCTGGTCCTTTTGCCCGACAGCCCTGTCGATCAGTTCAAAATCTTCTAGTGCTTTATCTGAGAAACCTCTTTCGTTTATTTCCATCTAACTGTTTTTGATAGGTATCCTTTGGTACCCATGACCCAAAAATAACCCAAATAGATCAAATCGAAAAATATGGTCCAAAACACTTTGGTTTGGCCTTCCAATTTCCGATATGCGCCACGGAACACCCCGTAGGCGATGGTTGTCCTGATTAAGAACAGTGCCCCGATGCCGGCAATCATCATCGGGTCCTTTGAAACGGCCATCAATGCAATTCCTGATGCCCAAAACAACAGGTGGCTAAATGCAAAGAGACCGATTTTGAGTTTATCCAAGGTCTTGTAATATTTCCCTGCCTGGAAATGTCTTTTCTTCTGAATATTATAAGAACTAAAAGTCCTTTTAGGTTCCGAAACGGTGATGCTTTCGGGGTCTATGACCATGCTGGTGTTCGAACTGTTGGCGTACTGGTTGACGAAAAGATCATCGTCACCACCCAATATATGCCAAAAGTTCTTAAAAGCTTTCTTCTCCATAAAAAAGCTTTTGCGGTAGCAAAGGTTTCTCCCCACTGCCATGTAGGGGGATTTCCAAAGCCCAAAAGAGAAGTACTGCAATGCCGTGAAAACCGTTTCGTACTGGATGAGCCAATTGAGAAAGCCTTTATCCTTGCGGTAAGCCCCATAGCCGATTGCGAATGTTTTGTTTTGGAGCCTTACCGGGGCAGTCATCAGTTTTGCCCAGTTTTTGGATGCAGGGGTGCAGTCTGCATCAGTGAGAAGAATTACATCATGCTTGGCTACCTTGATGCCCAAGGTAAGGGCGTATTTCTTGGGCGTGACATGGGCGGGGGTATAGTTGACGGTTACCGTGCGCAGGTTTGGATAGATTTCCATAAATTCCTCCAGTAGCTCAGCAGTCTGGTCAGTGGATTGGTCATTCACCACCATAAGCTCAAACTTCGGATAGTCCTGCTTGGCCAATTCAGGGATCAGCTTTTGAAGGTTTTGATATTCATTTCTGGCTACTATCAGCATAGTGACTGCTTCTGGGTTGGCATCATTCAGGTTTTCCTTTACAGGACGGAAAAAGAAGGCCAAACGTCCATAAATGCAGACTAGGTAGATAAACTGAAATAAAAGCGCGGTTAGGAAAAGTAACCCCAAAACCTGAAAGATCATGTTGTTAATGGATAAAGCGTAAATATAAAATCAATTTCCACAACTCTTTTAAGTATAAGCTTATATTTTTGTGGCTTACAAATCTGTGAGGAAAAGACCCCTGTCCCAACAATTTATCATTTAGGACATTAAAGGGCAGGGCAGGATTGGTTAAAAAGATTATGAAATTTATACTTGAAAATACAGATCCGAAAAGCAAGGCGAGAGCCGGAGTGGTGAAAACGGATCATGGAGATATAGAAACACCTATTTTTATGCCTGTGGGTACTGCCGGATCCGTGAAGGCCGTGCATCAGCGGGAGCTTACCTATGATGTGAAGGCCCAGATTATCCTTGGCAACACCTATCACCTCTACCTTAGGCCGGGATTGGATGTCTTGGAGAAGGCGGGTGGGTTGCACAAATTCAACGGCTGGTCCAAGCCTATCCTTACCGACAGTGGGGGGTATCAGGTGTTTTCCCTTTCGGGAACTCGCAAGATCACCGAGAAAGGCGTTATGTTCAAATCCCATATAGACGGCTCCAAGCACAATTTTACTCCGGAGGGTGTCATGGATATTCAGCGGACAATTGGGGCGGACATTATGATGGCTTTTGACGAATGTACCCCATATCCATGTGACTTTGGCTATGCGCGCAATTCCATGGAAATGACGCATAGATGGCTGAAAAGATGCATTGACCGATTTGATAGTACAGAAGGAAAGTACGGTTACAGCCAGACCCTGTTCCCGATTGTTCAGGGCAGTGTGTATAAGGATTTAAGGAAGCAGTCGGCGGAATTCATAGCTTCATGCGGCAGAGAGGGCAACGCAATCGGTGGGCTTTCAGTTGGAGAACCTGCGGAAATGATGTATGAAATGACAGAGCTGGTTACGGAGATACTGCCTACGGATAAGCCCAGATACCTTATGGGAGTGGGTACCCCAGCCAATATCCTAGAAGGCATCGCTTTGGGCGTGGATATGTTTGACTGCGTAATGCCAACCCGGAATGCCCGAAACGGCATGCTCTTCACCACTGAAGGCATTATCAATATGCGGAATGAAAAGTGGAAGGATGATTTTTCTCCCATTGACAGCGGCTTTAACAGTTATGTGAGTAACTTTTATACCAAGGCATACTTAAGACATTTGGTGATCAGTAAGGAAATACTGGCGGCCCAGATTGCCAGTATCCACAATTTAAGTTTTTACTTATGGCTGGTCGGCCAGGCAAGGGAAAAAATCAAGTCTGGGGAATTTGCCACCTGGAAAAATATGATGGTGGAGAAAGTGAGCAGGAGGTTGTAGATAAGTGAAACTAATTTTGAAATTTGGACATTGATTGCAAAAGTGATTGTTTTTGCTTTTAATGCGTTGAGTTATAGTGAATCCCCCAAACTGAATGAAATTACTCGATAAACTGATCATTAAGGATTTTCTCAAGACCTACTTTTTTGTGGTGTTGATGTTGATTCTGATTGTCTTGGTACTGGATTTTACCGAGAAAAATGATGCATTTATCCGTCACAACGTGCCAGGAAACGAGATATTGAAATACATGCTCAATTATGGGCTGTACCTCAATAACCTTCTGACTCCCATTACGGTGTTTATTTCAGTTATTTTCATCACCTCCAAAATGGCCGGGAGGACCGAGATTATTGCCATCTTGAGTTCTGGTGTCAGTTTTACCCGCATGCTGGTGCCTTTCTTGGCTTCTGCCGTTTTGATCGGTGTGGCCAGTTTTCTGCTGAACGGCTGGGTGCTGCCCATCGCCACCGCCGGGGTTTATAATTTCAAGGCAGAGTATCTAGAGGATAACAGAACCTTTGATAAGCAAAATATCCACATCAAGATTTCTCCAGACACCTATGCTTACCTTTCTAGGTATTATACATCGGGAAACATTGGTTATTCGTTTACCATGGAGCAGGTTGAAGATGGGCAATTATTGAAAAAACTTTCTGCCGACCGGATTGTGTGGGATACAGCCAAGAGGGCTTGGACGGTGAAAAACTGGAGACTTAGGGAGTTGCGGGATATGAAAGAGGAGTACTCCGTAGGAGAAAACATGGATACGGTGCTTTCAATTACGCCTAAAGATTTTGACCTGCCCAAAAACCATCATGAAACCCTGATTCTGCCAGAGCTTTCCAAACAGATTGTAATCCTGGAAGAAAGAGGTGCCGATAACGTCAATTTTTATAGGATCGAACGGTATGTACGGTTTATGTCGCCTTTTGCCGCTGTGATCCTGACATTTATTGGGGTGATTGTGTCTTCCAAAAAGACCCGTGGAGGATCCGGATTCAAGATAGCCATGGGTTTTGGGTTGGCGTTTGTGTATATTATTCTTTTCCTGCTTTCCAGAACTTTCGCGGAATCAGGATCCCAATATCCCCTCCTCACCGTTTGGTTACCAAACCTGGTATTTATGGTTACGGGTTTTGTGATGTATAAAACCGTTCCTAGGTAAATGGAGTCCTCGGTAAAGGATTATCTGAAATTGCACCTAGTGGTGTTAATTTGGGGATTTACAGCAATTTTGGGCGTGCTTCTCTCATTTCCAGCTGTGGAGATTGTTTTTTACAGGACTTTTCTGGCCTGTCTAATCATGGGAGCCATCCTTTGGTATAGAAAAGCACAGTTTAGATTGCCTCCAAAAACCTTGATATCCATAGTCAGCACCGGTTTTATTATCTCCATGCACTGGATACTATTTTTCTGGGCTGCCAGGATATCGAATGTCTCGGTGGCATTGGCCGGATTTGCCACATGTAGCCTCTGGACAGCTTTTTTGGAACCGCTGGCCAATAAGTCAAGGGTGAAATGGTACGAGTTGGTATTAGGGCTGATGGTGATTGCAGGACTTTATGTGATCTTCAGATTTGAGTTTGGGTACTGGGTGGGCTTGACCATGGCAGTTGGTTCAGGTTTTCTGGGGGCAGTTTTCACTATTATCAATAGCAAGTTTACCAAAAAGCACAGTCCTTATATCTTGACCTTTTATGAGATGGGCGGCGCTTGTCTTTTCACCCTGATGCTTTTTCCAATTTACACCACATTTTTGACTGATAATGGGTTGCAGCTAGGATGGCAGGGGCTTGATTGGTTGTGGCTGATTCTGATGGCTGGAGTTTGTACTGTATATGCCTTTTCGGCTTCTGTTGAGCTGATGAAAAGGTTGACCGCGTATGCCATCAACCTCACGGTAAATATGGAACCAGTGTATGGAATCATTTTGGCCTTTATGATTTTCGGCGAAAGCGAGAAAATGACTTCTGGTTTTTATGTGGGAACAGGCATCATTTTGCTCTCCGTATGCCTATATCCCGTGTTCAATTATTTCCACAAAAGAAGAAAAACCAAACAGCTGCTTCGTTTGCAATAATCAAAGCTGGGCTTTGAAAGTGAAGTAATCCTCTGGCCATGTGACAATAGTCGGCTCAGTTTCAAACAAGCCGAAAACTGTAGCTCCCGAACCCGACATGGCTGAATAAAATGCGCCCTGTCCATAGAGCTTGTCCTTGATTTCTTTTATTTGGGGGTATTTCTCAAATATACTTCTTTCGAAATCATTCACTAAATTTTCCTTCCAAGTTGATCTGTCTTGTAAAACATCCTTTAATGACTTTACTGGTTTTTGGGGAGTCAAGCCCTGATAGGCTTCTTTGGTTCCTATGTGGATACTAGGGTTGATCAAGAGGATCCACTTTCCTTTCAGATCCACATCCGCAGGCTCCAGGATTTCGCCTCTTCCTGTGGCAATTTTTGGCGTGTTTTCTATAAAGAACGGGCAGTCACTTCCTAGTTGTGCCGCATAGTCTTCCAAAAACCAGCTTTCCAAATGTAGGTCAAAAAGTGTGTTGAAGGAATTCAGCGCATATGCACCATCAGCCGAGCCTCCGCCGAGGCCTGCGCCCATCGGGATGTTTTTGTGCAAATGGATGTGGACGTGGGGCAGGTCATTGAAGTCTTTCCGCATCAATTTAAGTCCTTTTAGAATGAGGTTGTCCGCTTCTTTTCCGGGTATGGGCAGGCCAGTAGACTGGAATTCGGTCTTTTTGCCAGGTATGATTTCTAATGCATCAAACAATGGAATAGGCACCATGCAGGTCTCGATTTCATGATAGCCATCTTTACGCTTGCCGGTAACATGAAGGCCTAAATTGATTTTTGCATTTGGAAAACTTAGCATCTGTTCTGTTAATTTTTTCTACCAAGTGTCAAAGCTATGGGATTATCCTGAATGATGCCACCAGCAACATTTAATTCTTTGGAGGAAGTTAAAATGAAAGACAAAGGCAGATAACCGGAACATTCCAGCCATAATCAGGAAAATAGTCATGAAGTTGGGTTTATTTGGGAATTATCTTCTTTGTTGTTTAAGCAAAAAAATGGGGTGTTTTTTGAAAATAAAAATCATACCGATTTAGATTTTTGCTGTTTTTTTAAATTAGTAGAAAATTTTGGCCTTTGCTATTTTTTGATGGGTTTTAATAATTGCGGTTTTGCCAATGTACATCCTTGCTAAATTATTTTAGGAAAATATGGAAATAAGGAAATAATATATTTTGACAAAATGTCTGTATTAAGAATTTAATATTGGTTGTTTGAGAAATGATGTTTAAGATTGTAATGTCAAACAGTAAAACACAGTAATGTCTCACGCAAAAGCCCTATTTGGTTTCTTTATTTTTATTATTCTCTATTTCAATAGCAGATGAGGCAGCCCTATACTATTAACTTAAATGAAGTGCCTCATCCATAAGGCACTTTTTTTTATACCCCTCTATCAACCAAACCTATGAATAAGCTTAAAAAACACAGTTGGGAAGTTAGTGACAATCAGGAGCATCCTGCGGGAATGGCCATGCTCTACGCCACTGGCCTTTCGGATCAGAAGATGAAGCAACCCTTTGTGGGAGTGGCCAGTTGCGGATACGAAAGCAATCCTTGTAACATGCACTTGGATGGTTTTGCTGAGCAAATCAAGGCTGGGATGGATAAGCAAAAACTTACAGGGCTTAAATTTAACACCATCGGAATTAGTGACGGCATATCCATGGGCACTTCAGGAATGCATTACAGCCTGCCTTCCCGTGAGATCATTGCCGACTCCATTGAGGCATTCATACTGGGACATTCCTTCGACGCCGTCGTGGCAGTGGCAGGTTGTGATAAAAATATGCCCGGGGCCATCATGGGGATGCTCAGAGTGGACCGCCCGGCCATCTTGGTATATGGCGGCACGATCAGCTCAGGAAATTATTTGGGGGAAAAACTAAACGTGGTTTCCGCATTTGAAGCCTACGGCAAAAGGGTGAAAGGCTTGCTGACAGATGAGGATTACATGGGGGTGATTAAAAGCTCTTGCCCGGGAGCCGGGGCCTGCGGTGGGATGTACACCGCCAACACCATGTCATCAGCCATAGAGGCAATGGGGATGTCCCTTCCCCACAGCGCTAGCAATCCCGCCAAATCCCCTGAAAAAGCCATTGAGTGCCAGCAGGCAGCCGAATACATAGCGATACTTCTAGAAAAAGACCTTACTCCAAAGAAAATAATCACCAGAAAAAGCCTCGAAAATGCCGTGCGAGTTGTGGTGGCCTTGGGTGGAAGTACCAATGCGGTGCTTCACCTTTTGGCCATTGCCAAAACAGCAGGAGTGGCGTTCGGGCTGGAGGATTTCAAGCGGATAAATGATGGTACACCGGTAGTGGGCGACTTCAAGCCAAGCGGAAAATTCCTTATGGAGGATCTGCACGAGCAGGGCGGCTTGCCTGCCTTTATGAAATACTTACTAAACGAAGGTTTACTTCACGGGGATTGCTTGACCGTGACGGGCAAAACGCTTGCTGAAAACCTTGCCGATGTTGCCCCAATTGTTGCTTCCAAAATCAACGTGATCCACCCCCTTGAGCAGCCGCTCCAACCAACTGGCCACCTTTGCATTCTACATGGCAATTTGGCGCCAAAGGGATCCGTGGCGAAGATTTCTGGGAAGGAAGGAAGCTCTTTTTCTGGCACAGCCAAAGTTTACGACAGTGAAAAAGAAGCCAATCATGCCATCCGGGATGGGAAAATCGAAAAGGGCCACGTGGTAGTCATCCGTTATGTGGGCCCCAAAGGCGGTCCCGGAATGCCGGAAATGCTGAAGCCTACATCCATGATCATAGGGGCTGGACTGGGCGCTGATGTCGCGCTCATTACTGATGGCCGGTTCTCTGGCGGTACGCATGGCTTTGTGGTAGGGCACGTGACACCCGAAGCCTATGAAGGGGGGCCGATAGGCTTATTAAAGAACGGCGACAAAATCACCATTGATGCAGCAACCCACTCTATTGAGGTTAAACTTTCCCAAGAAGAATTAGATAAGCGAAAGGGAGTGTGGAAAGCTCCAAAGAAAAGCCCTCTTCAGGGAACCTTGAAAAAATATCAAACCCTAGTGTCATCAGCTTCTGAAGGCTGCGTGACGGACAGATAAGTTAAACCAACCTCATCCAAAAGCTATGAACGATACCAGAATCAGAGGAGCGGAGATTGTAATCAAGTCTTTGGTGGCCGAAAAAGTGACCACCTTGTTTGGATACCCAGGTGGGGCCATCATGCCGGTGTATGATGCCCTTTACGACTATATTGATCAAGTGGACCATGTGCTCACTCGACATGAGCAAGGCGCTATCCATGCCGCCCAAGGATTTGCCCGGGTTTCGGGGAAGGTGGGCGTATGCATGGTGACCTCGGGTCCTGGGGCAACCAACCTGATCACCGGCCTGGCCGATGCGCTCATAGACAGCACTCCTCTGGTATGCATCACCGGGCAGGTTGCGTCCCACCTACTGGGGACAGATGCTTTTCAGGAAACTGACGTGGTGGGGTTTTCCATGCCAGGCACCAAATGGAACATTCAGGTAAGAAGGGTGGAGGATATAGCACCTGCCATCAGTAAAGGCTTCCATATTGCCCGTTCGGGCAGGCCCGGCCCGGTGCTTATCGACATCACTAAAGATGCACAATTTGCCCTTGGGGAATTTACTTATGCCCCGACTTTTAGCGTGCGTTCATACAAACCTTATCCTCCAGTAAATTCCAAAATGGTGGAAAAAGCCGCTGAATTGATCAACGGTGCAAAGAAACCATTTGTCCTATTCGGCCAAGGAGTACTGATGGCAAAGGCTGAAGAGGAATTGAGGGCCTTTTTGGAGAAAACGGGTATTCCCGCTGCATGCACCCTGCTGGGATCGGGGGCGTTTTCGGAGGACCATCCACTGTATGTTGGAAAGCTTGGGATGCATGGAAACTATGCACCAAATATCCTGACCAATCAATGCGATGTGTTGATTGCTATCGGGATGAGATTTGATGACCGGGTGACCGGCGATCTGTCCCGCTATGCCACCCAAGCCAAGGTGGTCCATTTGGAACTGGATCCTGTGGAGATAAACAAAAACGTGAAGGCTGATGCGCCTGTGTTGGGCAATTGCAAAGAAAGCCTTTCGCTTTTGATTGACCAGGTTCATCCCAGTTCGCACCATGAATGGCTAAATGAATTTAGGCAGCTGGAGCAGGAGGAAAAGGCCTCAGTAGTTGCCCGGGACCTTTCACCTACCAAAACCGGCCTTACCATGGGGGAGGTGATCCGATATGTGAATGAGTTCAAGGATGATGATGCTGTTTTGGTCACCGATGTAGGGCAGCACCAAATGATTGCCTGGAGGTATTTTGATTTCAAAAACAGCCGGACCCAAGTCACTTCTGGTGGGCTAGGTACGATGGGATTCGGTCTTCCGGCCGCACTTGGTGCCCAATTGCACAATCCTTCAAGGCAAGTAATCTGTGTGGTCGGGGATGGAGGCATTCAAATGACTGTACAGGAATTGGGCACCATCATGCAGACCAAGGCGCCAGTTAAAATCATCCTGCTCAACAACAATTACCTGGGCATGGTGCGCCAATGGCAACAGATGTTCTTCGATAAAAGGTACAGTTTCACGGAGCTTGAAAACCCAGATTTCATCAAAATCGCAGAGGCTTATAAAATTAAAAGTAGCAAAGTAGAGCAAAGGGAAGATTTGAGCGAAGCGGTAGCAGACATGTTTTTGCATGAAGGACCATATTTTCTCGAGGTAGTGGTGGCCAAAGAGGACAATGTCTTTCCAATGGTAGCCACCGGCTGTTCGGTAGACGAAATCAGGTTAAGCTAAGCGTATGAAAAAATTCACCATTTCAGTATTCACCGAAAATTTCATCGGAATACTCAATCGCATCACCATCATCTTTACCCGAAGGGGAGTCAATATCAACGGAATCACCGCCTCAGAAAGTAGGGAGGACGGTATTTATAGATTGACCATAGAGGTGACTAGTACTGATGAGCAGATCGTTCAGCTGGTCAATCAGATAGAAAGGATAATCGATGTAATCAAAGCATTTTATTACAAAGATGACCAGGTGGTTTTTCAAGAAATAGCACTTTATAAACTTCCAGTGAGCAGCCTGGATCCAGGCTTGGAAAAGGTGATCAGGCAGTACAATGCCCGCATCATTTCAGCTGAGAAGGACTTTGTGGTCATTGAAATGACCGGCCATAAGGAAGATACCCAGGAGCTGCTGGGCATATTAAAGAAATTCAACATCATGGAATTTGCACGCTCCGGAAGAGTAGCGGTGTCCAAACCCATGCAAACTTTAGATCAATATTTACAATAATCAAACCATCAAAACTATGAAGCTTAAATTCGGAACAGTTGAAGAGAACGTAGTAACCAGAGAGGAATTTCCCCTGGAGAAAGCTAAGGAAACATTAAAGGATGAAGTAATCGCCGTATTGGGTTACGGGGTGCAGGGGCCAGGACAGGCCCTGAACCTAAAGGATAATGGTTTTAATGTGATTGTTGGTCAAAGGAAAAATTCTAAAACCTGGGACAAGGCCGTGGAAGATGGTTGGGTGCCAGGGGAAACACTTTTTGAACTTGAAGAAGCTGCCCAGAGGGGCACAATCCTGCAATATTTGCTGTCTGATGCCGGACAGATCGCCCTTTGGCCTACGGTAAAGAATCACTTGACGTCTGGCAAAGCCCTTTATTTTTCTCACGGATTTGGGGTAACCTATAAAGACAAAACCGGAATCGTACCTCCTTCAGATGTGGATGTGATCCTAGTCGCACCTAAAGGGTCTGGCACATCGCTAAGGCGGATGTTTGTGGAAGGCCGGGGGTTGAATTCCTCTTATGCCATTTATCAAGATGCCACCGGCAAGGCCAAAGATCGTGTAGTCGCGCTAGGGATAGGAGTCGGCTCCGGCTACCTTTTCGAAACAGATTTCTACCGTGAGGTAACCTCTGATCTTACCGGAGAAAGAGGGACCTTGATGGGTGCCATCCAAGGGATCTTTGCTGCCCAATATGAAGTATTGCGCGCCAATGGTCACACTCCTTCAGAAGCCTTCAATGAAACCGTGGAGGAGTTAACTCAAAGTTTGATGCCTCTAGTCGCCGAAAATGGGATGGATTGGATGTATGCCAACTGTTCCACTACCGCACAAAGGGGTGCGTTGGATTGGTGGAAGCCATTTAGGGATGCGACCAAGCCGGTTTTTGAAGAACTGTATAGCAGTGTGAAAGAAGGAAAAGAGGCGGTGAAGTCGATTGATTCGAATAGTAAGGATGATTATAGAGCAAAATTGGAAGGAGAGCTTCAGGAATTGAGGGAGTCGGAGATGTGGCAAGCCGGGGCTGTCGTCCGTAAGTTAAGACCTGAAAACAACTGATACCATGGAGAAATTATGGATTTTTGACACCACCTTAAGAGACGGGGAGCAAGTTCCCGGCTGCCAGTTGAACACCCGCGAAAAAATCGTGGTGGCCCAGGCATTGGAGTCTTTGGGAGTGGATGTGATTGAGGCTGGATTCCCCATTTCCAGCCCGGGAGATTTTAATTCTGTTGTGGAAATTTCCAAAGCGGTGAGCAATCCCATTATCTGCGCCCTTTCCAGAGCGGTAGAAAAGGATATCGAAGTCGCCGCGGATGCGTTGAAATATGCCAAAAAAGCCAGGATTCACACCGGGATAGGGGTTTCTCCTTATCATATCCACCACAAGTTGAGGTCTACCCCTGAGGCTGTTATTGAAAGAGCTGTGCAGGCAGTCAAATTTGCCAAGCGATATGTGGAGGATGTGGAGTTTTATGCAGAAGATGCAGGCCGATCCGAAAATGAATACCTGGCCAGGATCGTGGAGGCGGCCATCAAGGCTGGCGCCACAGTGGTCAACATTCCCGACACCACCGGATATTGCCTTCCTGAGCAATATGCAGATAAGATCAGGTTTCTGAAAGAAAACGTACGCAACATAGACCAAGCCATCATCGCCACGCATTGCCACAATGATTTGGGGATGGCCACTGCCAATACCATCGCAGGTGTGCAGCACGGCGCAAGGCAGGTGGAAGTGACAATGAACGGCATCGGGGAGCGGGCCGGCAACACCAGTCTAGAGGAAGTGGTGATGGCCATCAAGTGTCACCAATCCATTCCCGTACAAACTAGCATTCAAACACCCAAGATTTATGAAACCAGCCGCTTGGTTTCCAAACTGATGAACATGCCAGTTCAGCCCAATAAGGCAATTGTGGGAAGAAATGCTTTTGCCCATTCCTCGGGAATCCATCAGGATGGTGTGTTGAAACACCGTGAGAACTATGAAATAATGGATCCCCAAGAAGTTGGGGTGGAGGAGTCCTCCATCGTTTTGACTGCACGGAGCGGCAGAGCAGCATTGAAACATCACCTGGAGCTTCTTGGTTTTATCTGTGAAGGGGAGAAGCTGGAGAAAATCTATCAGGACTTCCTCCAGTTGGCTGACGTGAAAAGAGATATAGGCCGAAAAGACCTCTACCAATTGCTAGGTGAGTATGTGGATGAGTCAGGCTTTGTGGAACTGGGCAAAGTCAGTTATGAATACGGCACCACCGTCAATTCAAAAGTTGAGCTAAAGGTCGGAGATAAGTCCACGGTGGCAACTGCTGAAGGAAACGGACCGGTGGATGCAGTCATTAAGGCCATTAAGCAGCATGTTGACCAAGAAGTGGAGCTGGATGAATTTCTGATCCAATCCATGGCCAAAGGGAGCGATGATGTATGCAAGGTGCATATGCGCCTGATGTGTGAGAAGAAGCCCTATCATGGATTTTCCTCGCATACGGATATAGTCATTGCCTCGGCCCAGGCATTTGTGGATGCCCTAAACAAATTACCCGTCAAACAACAAGTGACCCTTTAAATTATGGAAAAAAAGACATTGTTCGATAAAATATGGGATGCCCATGTGGTGAAATCCGTGGAAAAAGGCCCGGACGTCCTGTTTATTGACAAGCATTTTATACACGAAGTCACCAGTCCGGTAGCTTTTCTGAATTTGGAGAAAAGAGGAAATTCGGTGCTTTTTCCTGAAAGGACCATTGCCACTCCGGATCACAATGTGCCTACCGAAGGGCAGGAGCAAACTATCAAGGACAAACTTTCCAGGATGCAGGTGGAAAGGCTCAGGGAAAACTGCCGGAAATATGGAATTGAACTCCATGACCTCGGTTCTGAGCACCACGGAATTGTCCATGTGATCGGACCCGAATTGGGTGTGACGCAACCAGGGATGACGATCGTTTGCGGTGATAGTCACACTTCCACGCATGGGGCTTTCGGCGCCATTGCTTTTGGGATTGGGACCAGTGAAGTGGAGATGGTTTTTGCCAGCCAATGCATCATGCAGGCAAAGCCCAAGAAGATGCGGATCACCATTGATGGAGAACTTGGTGAAGGCGTTACATCCAAGGATATCATACTTTATGTGATTTCCAAAATCTCAGCCAGTGGCGGTACGGGGTATTTTCTGGAATACGCCGGTTCGGCCATTACTTCCCTGAGCATGGAAGCCCGCATGACCATCTGCAACATGAGTATAGAAATGGGCGCCAGAGGCGGCTTGATCGCTCCCGACGAAACCACCTTTGCCTATTTGAAAGGAAAGAAATATTCCCCTTCGGGAAAAGCTTGGGATGATGCCGTGGCTTATTGGAAAAGCCTCAAAACTGACGAAGGAGCGGATTTTGAAGTGGAGCACCATTTTGATGCTGCAGATATAGAACCGATGATTACCTACGGCACCAATCCGGGAATGGGCATCAAGATCAAAGAAAACATACCAACTGGGGCTGACCTGTTGGGCAGCAATAAGAAATCCTATCAGCAGGCTTTGGATTACATGGGCTTTCAAGCGGGAGAACCGATCAAAGGTAAGAAAGTCGACTATGTCTTTGTGGGTAGCTGTACCAATGGGCGGATTGAGGATATTCGTGCCGTGGCCAATTTTGTCAAAGGAAAACAAAAAGCTGAAAACATCACTGCTTGGATAGTGCCTGGCTCCAAGGAGGTTGAAAAACTGGCCCATGAGGAGGGCTTGGTTGATATTCTCAAGGCCGCAGGTTTTGAATTGAGGCAACCTGGTTGCTCGGCTTGTCTGGCTATGAATGATGACAAGATTCCTGCTGGAAAATACGCCGTTTCTACCTCAAACCGGAATTTTGAAGGTAGGCAGGGGCCCGGTGCCAGGACTCTGCTGGCCAGTCCGCTCACTGTGGCGGCAGTAGCGATCACCGGCGTGATTACCGATCCGAGAGAATTGGCCGTGGCGGATTATGCCGGGGTTTGATGTTTGAGTTCTAAAATTTAATTAAGATGGCTTACGATAAATTTAATGTGCTTTCCAGTACGGTGGTCCCACTTCCTACAGAAAACGTGGATACAGACCAGATAATACCCGCCCGATTCCTAAAGGCTACCGAAAGGGAAGGTTTTGGGGATAATCTCTTTAGGGATTGGCGTTACGATTCGGAAGGGCAACCCAAGAAAGGTTTTGTGCTAAATGACCCCACCTACCAGGGCAAAATACTGGTTGCTGGGAAAAACTTCGGTTCGGGCTCCAGCCGTGAGCATGCCGCATGGGCCATATATGACTATGGGTTCAGGTGTGTGGTCTCCAGTTTCTTTGCCGATATTTTTAAAAACAACGCTTTGAATGTGGGGATTTTGCCGGTGACGGTGAGCCCGGAGTTTTTGGACGAAATCTTCGAGGCGGTTGAAAAAGACCCGAATACAAATCTTGAGGTAGATCTAAAGCGGCAGACGATTACCCTACTTGCGACCGGAAAAAGCGAATCTTTTGACATCAATCCCTATAAGAAAGCCAATATGCAAAATGGGTTTGATGACATTGATTACCTGCTCAATTTGAAGGAGGAGATAGTGGATTTTGAAAAAAGCAGGTAAAAATTAAACCGCAGAGACGCAAAGGGGACAGAGTTTTAGCCTTTTGCTAAGCACTCTCTGAGACTCCCGATTCGCTTTCGCTTTTCGGGACTGGTTCTTTGGTAATTATATTATGGCAGTTAACAACAAAATAGAGATCATGGATACGACACTGAGGGATGGTGAACAGACCTCAGGGGTATCTTTTCTACCTGCTGAAAAGCTCCAGGTTGCCAAGTTGCTACTGGAGGAGCTGCAGGTAGATAGGATAGAAGTGGCCTCTGCCCGTGTGTCAGACGGGGAGCTGGAGGGAGTGCGCAAAATCACCTCCTGGGCAGCAGATAAAGGTTTGTTGGACAAAGTGGAGGTGCTTGGCTTTGTGGACACGCCTGTCTCCGTAGACTGGATAGCCTCGGCGGGTGCCAAAGTAATCAACCTCCTCACCAAGGGTTCTCTCAATCATCTTGAGCACCAGCTTAAAAAAACGCCTGGCGAACATTTTGAGGAAATCAGGGAAGTCGTGAATTATGCTATCCAGAAAGGGTTAGCGGTTAATGTCTATCTTGAAGACTGGAGCAATGGGATGCGAAATTCCAAGAGCTACACCTTAGGGTTGATTGATTTTCTTCTGGGTTTACCTGTCAAAAGAATCATGCTTCCAGATACCTTAGGCCTTTTGGAGCCGAAAGAGGTGAGGACTTTTATAGGCCAGCTGACTAGAAAGTATCCTGAAGCCCACTTTGATTTTCATGCACATAACGATTATGACCTTGCAGTAGCCAATACGCTGGATGCGGTGAGGTCAGGCGCCAAGGGAATTCACACCACTGTAAACGGCTTGGGTGAAAGGGCAGGGAACACACCTTTGGAAAGTATAGTGGCTGCCCTGAATGATTTCGGCCAACATAAGTTGACTGTTGAGGAGAAGAAAATATACAGGGTCAGCAAGTTGGTGGAACAATTTGCCGGTTTGCGGATCCCCGTGAACAAGCCGGTGGTTGGGGAGAATGTGTTTACCCAAACGGCGGGGATCCATGCTGATGGGGACCAAAAGAGGAACCTGTATTTCAGCGACCTGCTGCCGGAAAGATTTGGGAGAACCAGAAAATATGCCCTTGGCAAGACCTCGGGAAAGGCCAATATCCTGAAAAACATTAGTGAGCTTGGCATTTCCTTGAATCCTGTTGAGCTTAAAAAGGTCACCCAAAAGGTAATCGAGCTTGGCGATCAGAAGGAAAAGATTACCCCGGAGGATTTGCCTTATATCATTTCGGATGTTTTGCAGCAGGAGTCCATTCGGCATGACATCAAGATTGAAGGGTATCACATGACGCATTCAAAAGACCTTAAGCCTACTGTGCAGCTTAAATTGAACATTTACGGAAAGTATTACGAAAGTTATGCTTCAGGAATAGGGCAGTATGATTCCTTCATGAAAGCGCTGAAGAAAATCTACAAATCCTTGGGCAAAGAGCTGCCCAAACTGACGGACTTTCATGTTACTATCCCCCCTGGGGGAAGAACTGACGCGTTGGTGGAAACTGTCATTACCTGGCAGACGCATAAAATATTCAAAACAAAAGGACTGGACGGGGACCAAACCGTGGCCGCTATGAAAGCAACCGAAAAGATGCTGAACATATTGGAGCAGTTGGGATCCGAAAACAATAAAAACGACATTAAAGATGGAATTGAAAATAGCCTTATTGCCAGGTGATGGCATAGGTCCGGAGGTGATGGACCAAGCAGTAAAAGTTGTCAATGCAGTTGCGGAGCGGTTTGGGCATAAGATTACCTATCAAGAGGCCAAAGTGGGAGCTGCGGCCATAGATGCCACTGGCCTGCCTTACCCCGATGAAACCCATCAAGTATGCCTAGATGCTGACGCAATTCTATTTGGCGCCATCGGTGACCCGAGATATGATAATGACCCAAAAGCAAAGGTAAGACCCGAGCAGGGACTCCTGCTGATGAGGAAAAAGCTTGGCCTTTTTTCCAATGTGAGGCCTACTTTCACCTTTCCATCCCTTTTGCAAAAATCACCGCTGAAGCAGGAAAGAATTGAGGGGACTGATTTGGTGTTCCTGAGAGAGCTCACCGGTGGGATATACTTTGGGGAGCCCCGAGGCCGAAACGAGCAGGGTACTGTGGCTTTTGACAGCTGCGTGTATTCCGTGGAGGAAATTGAGCGGCTCGCCAGGATGGGGTTTGAGTTTGCCCAGAAAAGGAGAAAACTGCTCACATGCGTGGACAAGGCCAATGTCCTGGCCACTTCCAGGTTGTGGAGGGAGACCGTCCAACGCTTGGCTCCGGAATACCCTGATGTGAAGGTGGAATATGAGTTCGTAGACGCCGTGGCCATGCGTTTGGTGCAATGGCCAAAGGCTTATGATGTGCTAATTACCGAAAACCTGTTCGGGGATATCCTGACCGATGAGGCTTCCGTGATCAGCGGTTCTATGGGGTTGATGCCTTCGGCTTCATTGGGGACCGAAAACAAACTCTTCGAACCCATCCACGGCTCCTATCCCCAGGCAGCCGGGAAAAACATTGCCAACCCCTTGGCCATGGTGCTGTCCGCAGCGATGATGTTTGAATATGCCTTTGATCTGAAGGAAGAGGCGCAAGTGGTCAGTGATGCGGTGAATGCATCTTTGGAGGAAGGTTTTGTGACCGAGGATATTGCGGATGATGGGAATTCCCACGGAACCTCCGAAGTGGGCGACTGGCTTGCCGCGAGAGTCCTGCAAAAAACAGAAGCATAAAAAGAAAAGGGGGAGCCATAGGCTCCCCCTTTTGATATGGATAATTGCAGTTTACTCGATAAAGTTTTAAATGTTTTGCTCTAAATTATTCATCATTATCATTTTCACAATCAAAAACAGTAACTTCAGCGTGTAAGCCTATACGAAGAACAGGTTTTCCACTAATTTTCTTATCCACCTCAAATGAAATTTCCTTTGGATTGTCATTCGGAACCTTTGTCCAGCCTCTAAAGCCTCTTACATCACCGACTTTTAAGTCTTCACTTGTAAATAAACGATATTTAAAGTCTCCTCCTGATTCTTCATTAAAAATCGCGTTATCAGATAGTTTTACCGTTACCAAAATTTTAGAAGAGTTAGGGATATCATCAAAAGAAACTGTACCAATTGGCTGGTGATTTCTGCCATATACTAACTTAACTTCTTCCCCCTTAAACTTAGAATGTAGGAACCAATTATTATTGCCTTTATAAGGATCACCTGAACCTGTGGCAGACTCTCCTGATCCTTCGCAAGGTGGTTCATCTTCACAAGGAACAAAATTGTAACATATAGTTAAGTTACTAAGACCAGCCATTTTACCACCGTCATTATTGGGTGGATAAAAGCCAGAACCTTCATTGCCTGCAAAAAGAAATACATTGGCTGGGTTACTACCTCCTTTTACAATAATTGCAACATCACCTAAGCATTCCTCTCCGAGATACCTATAACTAACTATCTTGCCTTCACAGACTTCAATTTCAAATCCTTGTTTTTCAAAGTCAGATTTAAAATTGGGGTTAATAATTTCAATACCATTAACCTTAATCATATAATCAATCTTTCCCGTGGACTCTTCATAATCATCAGAACAGGCAACATTACCTCCACCTCCTTGTCCTGGAGGGAAATTTTCTCCAAATTCTGGGTCAGAGATTAATTCGCAGGATTCGAATCCGGTCCTCAACGCATCATCCCCCTCCATCTGAAAGGGCTCTAAATGGCTACATGAAAAGAGTAGCACAGCGGACACTAGGGCCAGAACCTGGTTCTGCCACCTAGTAAATTTGGTTGTGTGTTTCATAAAAATTGTTAATTGCAGTTATGTAAATTTAAGTTAAAATGCATTTCACACCAAATAAAATGTATAAAAAATTCTGTATGTTAAAATTATATATTACCTATTTATGTATATTAAAACTATTGTAAAATCTGCTTTGATTGATTTTTTTCGTGTTTTGCCGTTCCGCCTTAGTATTTTTCCGCTGAAAATAGGACTGCACTTTTATTAAAATCTTACCTTTATCCCATGCAAAGACGCTCCCATACCTACCTTTTTTGGATCCAGTACCTTGGCTATAGATACCACGGCTGGCAGAAACAAAATGGCGTGAAAACCCTTCAGGGGCAGTTGGAACGCACTTTAGGCAGGACTTTGGGCCACGATGATTTCTCCATCCTGCCAGCCGGGCGGACAGATGCGGGGGTGTCCTGTGAAAGGGGGGCTTTTGAGCTTTTCACCGTCGAGCCCATTGATCCCGAGTCCTTTCTTAAGTTGCTCAATGATTACCTGCCGTTGGATATCCGGATCTTGGCCATCGAGCCCGTACCCCTCACTTTTAATGTGATCCAGGATGTAGCCCACAAGGAATACCGCTATTACTTCTCCCTTGGCGAAAAACCCCACCCTTTCAATGCCGCCCATATTGTCAATTTCGAGGGGCAACTGGACGTGGAGATGATGGGAAAAGCCGCGAACCTATTTCAGGGCGAACATGATTTCAGACGGTTTTGTGTCAGGAAAAAGGTGGAGAACTACCGCAGACTGATCCTGGAATCATCCATCCACCCACTGGAGCAGCCCATGGGGTATTTCGCTCCTAAACAGGTATTTTATTACAAAGTGAAGGGCACCGGTTTCCTCACCCACCAAATCCGGCAAATGATGGGAGCCTTGGTGGAAGTGGGCATGGGAAAATTGGGTTTGGAAGATGTTGAGGAAGCGCTGAAAAGTGAGCTAATCAACCCGCTGAGCTTCTCCGTCCCCGCCCAAGGCCTGGTAATGCATGAAGTGGTGTTTAAGTAAACGTCGCTTAAATTGGTCGCAAAGTAAATTGGTCACAAAGTCTCTCGAAGTTTTAAATAAGTCACACAAAGTTTAAATAGGCGACGAGGTTAAATAGAGGGCACAATGGGCACGAAGGATTTGAAGGGCACAAAGTGAGGAGGGGCAATAAAAAAAGAAGCCGCATAAAGGATTCCCTTTGTGCGACTTCTTTAAAATTCATTTGGACTTTATGCCCTATTTTATTCCAAACCTTCTCCGCGAAGAAGCCTTAGTGGAACTTATTTTTTACTTTGTGTCCTTCGTGGCCAATTTGTATCGGCGAAGTGGCTTATTTTTTATCGCTGAACTTCTCCACGATTTCCTCTGTGATACCGGTGCAGGAATAGCCGCCGTCATGGAAGAGGTTCTGCATGTTCACAAAGCGGGTGAGGTCTGAAAACATGGCGATGATATAGTCCGCGCAGGCTTCAGATGGGGCGTTTCCAAGTGGGGAAAGGGCCTCGGCATAGTTGTAGAAGGCATCAAATCCTCCGATACCCGTGCCAGCCGTAGTTTTGGTAGGCGACTGGGAGATGGTGTTGACCCTTACGTTTTTTAGTTTCCCGAATCGGTAACCGTAGCTTCTGGCGATGCTTTCCAATATAGCCTTGGCCTCAGCCATGTCGCTGTAGAATGGATATACACGCTGGGCGGCGATGTAGGAAAGGCCGATAATGGAACCCCACTCGTTCATCACGTCCTGCTTTTCTGCCACCTGCATCATTTTGTGAAATGATAGCGCAGATACATCCCATGACTTCTGAACCCAGTCATAATTCAGGTCGCCGTACTCTCTACCTTTTCTTACGTTGGGTGACATGCCGATAGAGTGCAGGAGAAAATCAAAGTTTCCGCCCAAAAATTCCTTTGCTTCTGCGTAAAGCTTCTCAATATCTTCAACAGAGGTGGCATCCGCTGGCACCACGATGGTGTCACATTCCTTGGCCAAGTCTTGGATAGCACCCATTCGCATGGCGATAGGGGCATTGGTCAAAACGAATTTTGCACCTTGCTCCTTGGCTTTAAGGGCGGTCTTCCAGGCGATGGAGTTTTCGTCCAAGGCGCCGGTGATGATTCCTCTTTTTCCTTTCAATAAATTCTCAGACATCGTATATCTAAATTTGGTGGTTCTGAATGAAGGGCAAAATTAAATAATTTTAACTTAAACCCACTATTCTACCCATAACAAAGTAGTGGAAACTCACCGATAAATGGCAAAATAAATCTGAGAATAAGGTAGTTATAAAAGTTAACCCTTACAGGCTGAGCAATTCTTTGGCATTTTCAAAGGCCGTGGCCGAAGGGTTGGAACCGGCGATCATCTTGGCGATTTCCTGGATCCTCTCCTCGTTTTCCAAAAGGCGGATTTTACTGATCGTGCGGTTTGTACTGTTGTCTTTGTAGACGAAATAATGTTTTTCTCCTTTTGCAGCAACTTGTGGCAAATGGCTGATGCAAATAACTTGGTGCTTCAGGGCAATTTCCTGCATCATCTTGACCATCTGAAGGGCCACCTCTCCGGAAATTCCCGTATCAATTTCGTCAAAAATAAGCGTCGGCAGAGCCATCTTGTCGGCCATGATATATTTGATGGCAAACATCAACCTGCTGAACTCCCCTCCAGAGGCCACCTGCCTGATGGGCTGTGGTTTCACACCCTTGTTGGCTGAAAAGAGGATTTCCACCTCGTCCATGCCGGAACTGGCGGGGTCGATGCCGCTGCGGTTTACTTCAATTTTGGCATTTTCCATGCCCAGTCCTGCCAGCAGGCCAGTTACCTCATCGGCAAAAGGTTTGAAGATGCTTTGCCTGGATTTGCTAAGCTTTTCCCCCTGGGCAAAAAGCTGCTTTCTTGCCTGTTCCAATTCTGATTTAAGCTTTTCCAGCTCGTCATCCAGGTTCTCCACTTTGAGCACCTTGTCAGCAAGGTCACTTTCTATCGCCATAAGCGCTTCTACGGAATCCACCCCATGCTTTTGCTGCAGGTGATAGATCTTGCTAAGCCTTTCTCTGATGGTCTCCAACTGGTCAAAATCCACCTCAATCTTGCCGTCCTCATCTTCCAAGGTGGCGGCTATGTCTATAGCCTCGATGGCTACGCTCTGGAACCTTTCCTTCAGCTCCCCAAAGCGCTGCCCAAACTTGGAAAGTTGGTTAAGCTGCTGTTGGAGTTGGCTGATAAGATTTTGCAAGCCCATTTCCTCACCGTTGAAGATTTGCAGTGATTCGTGGATTTTAGACTTGATTTCCTCGGCGTTGTCGAGGATTTCCTGTTGCTCTTCCAGTTCCTGCTGCTCGTTTTCTTTTAACTGGAGGGTTGAAAGTTCTTCCAAGAGAAACTTGTTGAATTCTGCTTCTTTTTTTAGCTCAAAAGCCTGGGCTGAAATGTTTTCATAAGACTTTTTGGCTTTTTGAAAGGACTTGTAACTTTGTGAATATTGGGTTTTTATTTCCTGGTTTTGGGCAAAAGCATCCAATAGGGAAAGCTGGTATTCATTGGCGCCGAGTAGCAAAGTGTCATGTTGCGAATGCACGTCCATCAAGGCTTTGCCCAAAGTCTTTAAGGCTTCGAGTTTTACCGGGGTGTCATTGATAAAGGCGCGGGATTTTCCGGAAGGGGCTATTTCCCTACGGATGATGCAGTGGCGCTCATAGTCCAAATCGTTGGCATCAAAAAAGTCATTCAGGCCATATTCTTCAATCAGAAATTGTCCCTCGATCACACATTTCCTTTCCTCATCAAAAAGGGACTTTACATCTGCCCGGTTGCCAAGTAGAAGTCCCACTGCCCCGAGCATGATGGATTTACCTGCGCCGGTTTCCCCGGTTATCATATTCAGCCTAGGGTCAGGCGTCATTTCTAAGGATTCAATAAGGGCATAATTGGAAATGCTAAGATTTGTAAGCATGCAGAGACTAACCTTTTAAAATATCGTTGTACTTTCTTGAATTGTTGGGGTCCACTTTGAGCAAAACGTCCACAGCCTCCTTGCGGATATCCATGGGGGCATTTTTGAAGACTTTGCTGATCTCATCGGACTTGGCATCCATAAAGGTGATCGCCAAAATACTGTTGGGCTGGGCATCGTTAGCCGAGGCGACCTTTTTGATGGCCTCCAGCATGTTTTTGTAAGCTTCTTCAGGCTTGTTGCCTAACAAGTCCAATCCTTTTCTGTGGTAGAGATAGTAGGCATCCCTAACCGGAACCATCACCTGGGAGGTGTAAAGCTGGTCGGAAAGCCAGTAGCGGTTTCTTCGATCGCTTGGACTTTGGCTCCATCCAGGGCGAGGGGATTGCTGGGCATTGGATACGATGTTTGACGCAATTTCAAAATAGGGGTCTCCTCCTCGAGGGGAAAAAGAATCATAATCCACCCCTATAGCAACGTAGGCATAATAGGCTAGGAGGGAGGTAATGTTGTTGAGAAATGTATTTCGGTTAAATTCAAGGGGCTGGGAATCCAGAAATTCGAAGGTCCAGCTACGGTCTGCAAAATTGAAGATCAGGCTCTCATAATTGGTGCCGTAGATCGGTCTGACGGTCTGCACCTGTACGGTGGCGTTGAAAAGCCCCACCTGGGGCATGTCGTTGATGGTGATAAGCATGTTGCCTTTTATCCTTTCTGCCGGCCTGAACTCATCATCTGTCCAGTTTCTGCCATTGAGGAATTGCTCAAAGGTGTTTTTCATGGTCTCAAAAATCTCCCTTTCCTGCGTCCTTGCCCGGTCACTGTTGATGGTGACGGTAAAGTTCAGCTCTTGGGCAAACAATTGGTTTGCCAAGAAAAAGAAGATCAATATGAGAAAGGTGTGTTTCATGGATGCCAGCTAACAGGAGCCCGTGATGGCTCAAATCTCATTAAAGATAACGAAATATGGTCAAATCAATTTTTCGAACTGATTTTTTTAATCGCCTGGATGATCTGGGTGGCCACTTCTGTTTTGGGCAAAAGCATCAATGGCTCTTTATGTCCGTCTTTGAAGTAGAAAGTTACCTTGTTGGTGTCGTGCTGAAATCCCGCCCCGTTATCGTTCATGCTGTTGAGCACGACCATGTCAAAATTCTTGCGGGTGAGCTTGCCCAAGGCATTTTCTTCTTCTTGGTTGGTTTCCAGAGCGAAACCTATATGCACTTGATGTTCTTTTTTCTGTTTCCCCAGCGTGGAAGCGATGTCCACGTTCTTTTTGAGTCGGATGACCATGTCATCATCGTCTTTCTTGATTTTTTGGGTGGCGACCTCTTCAGGGGTATAGTCAGCTACTGCTGCAGCAAAAATACAGTAGTCAGACATGGGGTGGTGCTTTTTGCATGCCTCAAACATCTGCTCGGCACTTTTAACTGGGATGGTCGTAATGTTGTCGTGGGAAGCGGAAAGGCTACTGGGGCCCAATACCAGCTTCACATCAGCTCCGCGCTGTGCAAGTGCATTGGCCAGCGCAATTCCCATTTTTCCACTGCTATGATTTCCAATAAATCTCACTGGATCTATGGCCTCATGGGTAGGACCGGCTGTAATCAGAACGGTTTTTCCTTTAAAGTCCTGCTGGGCACTGAAATGCTCAATGACCCGCTCCACAATGTGTTCGGGCTCCATCAGTCTACCTTGCCCCATTAGGCCACTTGCCAATTCCCCGCTTTCAGCTTCCAGGATAATGTTGCCAAATGAGGCGATTTTGTCGAGGTTGGCCTTTACGGATGGATGCTGGTACATGTCCAGATCCATGGCAGGAGCCACCATCACCGGGCAGCGTGCGGAAAGATAGGTAGCCGTAAGCAGGTTGTCGCATCCGCCGTTGGCAAATTTACTCAGGGTGTTGGCGCTGATTGGCGCCACAAGGAAAAGGTCGGCCCAAAGCCCAAGGTCAACATGGTTGCTCCATTCACCGCTTTTGCGGTCGTAGAATGCCTCCAATACCGGTTTCTTGGATAGGGTAGCCAAAGTCAGGGGGGTAATAAAATCAAGAGCAGAAGTACTCATGATAATCTGTACTTCTGCCCCTTCCTTTACTAATAACCTGGTAAGATGGGCGGCCTTGTATGCAGCAATGCTGCCGGTGACGCCCAATAGTATCCTTTTACCTTGCAATTGCATGCTTACTCTTCAGGAGTTTCTACTTTTCTGAAATATACTTTTCCTTCCATAAACTCCTCCATTGCCAATGTAGTAGGCTTTGGCATTCTTTCGTAGAACTTGGAGATTTCAATCTGTTCTTTGTTTTCAAAAACTTCCTCGAGGTTGTCTACTGTAGAGGCAAACTCGGAAAGTTTGTTGTTAAGCTCTTCCTTCTGTGCGGAAGAAATCTGCTTGGCTCTTTGAGATACCACGTGAAGGGATTCGTAAAGATTTCCAGTCTTTTCTGCGATTTTCTCTAAATCTCTGGTTACAATTGAAGGATTAATGGCCATATTATCTGTTTTGTTAATTTCCTTGATTATCTGCGTTTCTAAGGGCTTCAGTAGCCTCTTTGTTTCTTTTTTCCTCTTCAGCGGCTTCCTTGGCAGCGGCCGTGCGCGCATCGTATTCTTTTTTAAGCTTCTGGTGGGCCACTAGCTCTGACTGGGTTTTGGTAAATAGATTTTCTACCTTTTTTCCGAATTCGCTGTTGGGGTATCTTCTTTTAAAAGTGTCGGCAAAATTAATGGATTGGTTAAGCCTCTCTTCTTTCTTGTTGAAGACACTTCTTTCGGCATATGCGGCACTCACTTCCACTAGTTTGTAGGCAAGCTCCTCGTTGTATTTGCTATCAGGATAGCTTTTAGCAAAATTCTGGAAGTTGATGATACATGCTCTGTAAAACTCACCTGGGAAAAGCCCTTCGGTAAGTCTGTAGTACATTTTGGACTCCTGGTAAGCTTTCTCCTCAAATCTCCTCTGAAGGTCATCGATCATGGTCATGGCCCGCTCGTATGAGTCAGACTGAGGAAAACGGTTGATGAAAAGCTGAATGGCATTTACCGCATCACGGCTACTTCTCTGGTCCAAGTTGAAATCTGGAGCGTCCAAGTAAAGTGCATAAGCGTTCATAAACAACGCCTCTTCAGCCATCGGGCTTCGGTTATAGGTGTCATAAAAGCTTTTGAAATAACCAGCTGCCTCTATGTAGCGCTTGATTCTGAAGTGGGAGTACGCATAATTGAATTCCGCCAATTCTGACCTTTCACTCCCTCTGATTACCGGCAACACCTTGTCGTAAAGGATAATTGCTTTATTATAATCACCTTTTTCATAGTACTCATTAGCGGCACTATACAGTTTGTCCCAATCGGTGCTTTTCTCCAGTTTGTAGAATTTCCCACAGGAACTCACGGTTGCGGTAATAAGTAAAGCGATTATATATAAAGATACTCTTTTCATCATAATTTAAACTGCAAATATAGCGGATTTTAATTCTGTATCAAATTTCTAGGCAGGTGCTTGGCGGGTCCTATTTTTTCACAACGAGCTTCTTGGTGACAATATTTTTGTTATCCACAATTAAGGTGTAGAAATATACCCCCGGATTGAGGTCGGCCACATTGATGACAAGGCTGTTTTGCCTAGGGTCCAGCAAAAAGTCATAAACTGGATTACCAATAAAGCTGTTGACAACAATACGTGCATGCGCGTTCGGGTTTTTCAATTCGTAATCTATCTGTGCAATGTTGTTGCTTGGGTTAGGGTAGGCCGCTCCGATGGCGATATCCTTATGCTGTACCTCATTGCCACTGTCGCCATTGATCACGTTGTAGACTGCCTCCAGGATAAAGACATCCCGTGGGTTGCCCACGTTGCTGAAGTGCAGGTCGAAAGTGCCTTTGGTTTCGGTGATGCCCAATTCAAACTCCAAGTATAAGTCTGTAATCAACTCGCCGGCTTTTAAGTTCAAATTGATTTTTCCCACATCCTTTTTCAGGTTGTAGCAGTTGTCGCCGATGCAAAGTTTGAGGTTTTGGCTCGAGCCAATGTTGCCGCGGAGAAACTTAAGCGTATAAGTTTTGTCTGAGCTAGATTCGTTTTGAAGGAGGAGGGATTTTCGCTGGATAGTATTGATCGGTCCAGTAAACTCAATGGCATCATTGAGCACACGTACCTGTCTGGCTTCGGCAGGGTACTGCACAAGCATTAAAAGCATGCAGAGGAAAACACAGAGACGGTTCATGTAAAGTTTAATCGATAAGCCTGATAATCAATAGTGTTGCTAAGTAATATATACTATAAAACTACTGAGAAGGTTTGTACTTTTAAAGCATTATCGGTTAAATTTCGTTAACCTCTATGAAATTTATTTGCAACATGCTCGTTGCGGGCAGATAGCGCTATTCGTCCCTTCTTATCGGGATGTTTAACGGGATTTCCTGAATCAAATATGGCTGTATCATCTCATCGGTCGGGTATGGAAGTCTAATATCATACTCTTCGAAGTAATTGATTTCATCCTCCCTGTTTCGGAAGATAGGAGTCCTCCAGGCCATCATCATGTCCATAGTTGGGCGCTCGTCTTCCCGCCAAACAAAGCCCTCCAGGCGCTCATCCTCTTTTTTGAACAAATGGGGCGGTTTGAAATTGGCCTCCGGCTTGCCGGCATGGTTGATCCTTTGTATCTGCCCCTGCTGAAAATGCATCATAATACGTCCACAAAGCAGGTTGTTGAGCCCCTTTAGTAAAGTGTCCTTTTCCAGCGCATAATAGAGGGATTGCCCGTTGCCTTCTACGTCGAGTTTGTGCATTTCGCCGTCGAGAAAGAACCCGGTCATCTTTCGCCCTTTTATCTGGTTGAAGTTGGAGAGGGTGTCTTTGGTGATGGCAAAGGTATTCCTGCGCAGGTATGCGCGGTCAATGTTTTCATTGGCAATGGTAAAATGGATGCTGTCCGCTTTAATCTGGCTTTTGTCATTCCAAAGCAAGGGGTCATCATACAGGTAGATGGTGGAATCCGAATAGATGTAGGCCAGGGAATCTGATCTTCCGGAGAGCTCCCCCTTGATCAACCTTACGTTTTTAAAGGCTGTCATGTACCGCTCGGCGTCTATCTCGCTGTCTTGGGAAATGAGCGTATCGGCAATCAGATACATGGTGTCTGCCTCGAAATATTTCATCACCAAGGCGTTGCCGTAAACTTTGGAATATTTCCGGTTTTCCCAATATTTGCCTTCTTCGCCGAAGACCTCCATTTTCCTTTCCTTGTTGTAAATGCTCACATTCCGCTGGGCTTCGTAATACTGCTCCTCCTCGTCAAAATACAGGATGTCCCCGGAAATAATACTGGTCTCATTTTCCACATCTCCCTCGTAGAACCTGAACTTCTTGTTTTGGGTGTCGTAAAAACTGCCTTTTCGGGCATTGAGCTTGTCTCCTTCGATGGAGACGATGTTGGTGATGTCCACCGTCTCGGCGGTTTTTGGAATGGTGTAATAGAATAGGATGTTTGAACGCAGGGTATAATCCGGATTTACCAGCTCCACGTCATCGGTAAAGGTAATTTTCTCAATCTGGGTTTCATAAACGCCCTTGTCGCTGGTCAGGACGTTCATATCATCGATCACCCGGCCAAAGTTGAAATAATTGGCCACCCCGGTAGAGCGGTCGTAATCCAGGTAGTCGGTATAAAGGGTGGTTTCCTCATTTTTGAAAACCACATTGTTTCTAAGTTTGGCGATACGGGTATTCCCATCGTACTCGGCATAGCGGCTGGTGGTAGTCACAGGGTCCTGTTGATCCACGATGCGCACCTTCCCATATAACCGGGCAAAATTGTCCTGGCTGTAGAAATGGGCCGAGTCGCAGTAGATAAGGGAATTCTGATGCTTCATCCTCACATCGCCGAGCAATCTCTCCACTCCTTTGCCACCGTAAAGGTTTTCGGCGTTCAGGATTTCAAGCTGGTTATTGCCTTGTGCCCAGGCTTGGGGCAGGGCGGCGAGGATTAATATACAGCAGAGGAATATATTCTTTATGATCATTTCTTGAGACTAAACGCCAAATTTAATAGAAAATGGTATTTTTGGTTTATGCTTGACCATTTTATCCGTCATATACGGGAAAAAAACCTTTTGGATTCCAACAAAACCTATCTTATTGCTATAAGTGGCGGGTTGGATTCCGTAGTTTTAACCTACCTAATGCAAATGGCCAAAATAAAATTCATTTTGGCCCATTGTAATTTTGGCCTTCGGGGAAAGGAAAGCGACGGTGACGAGCAGTTCGTCAGGGATTTTGCCGCCAAATTGGGAAAAGAAATATTTGTGCAGCATTTCAACACAAAGGGCTACGCATACGAAAACGGCATTTCCACCCAGATGGCCGCCAGGGATCTCAGATATGGCTGGTTTGATTCCCTAGTCGAAGAGCAAAAACTGGCCGGTACGGTCGTTGCCCACCATTTGGACGACCAAGTGGAAACCATCATGCTGAACTTGCTACGGGGGACGGGGATTGAAGGGCTTTATGGAATGGCTGAAGTAAAAGGTGAATTGATTAGGCCACTTCTGGCTTTTTCCAAACAGCAATTACTGGACTTCGCCCAGCAGGAAGGCCTTTCTTGGAGGGAGGACAGTTCCAATCAGGACAGCGACTATAAAAGGAATTTCTTGAGGAATAAAGTGCTGCCATTGCTGACAGAGGAAGATCCTGCTGCCATGGAAGTAATGATCAGGAGTTTCGGAAGGGTGAAAGATACCGGTAGGGCCTATTTTCATTTTCAAAATGAATGGCTGAAGGGTCACTTGCAAAGTGAAGGGGCGTTCCAAAAGTTGTCCATACCTGACTTGCTGAAGATCCCTGGATTTAAAAGTGTGCTTTTTTACTGGTTAAGGGATTTTGGGTTCAATTATTTTCAGGTAGAAGATTTGGCCCAGGCTATACGCAATAGAAATACCGGGGGGAGTTTCCATTCTTCGCAAGCGGTTTTGAATATCGATAGGGAGTTTTTGATCCTTGGCAAAAAACGAGAAAGCTCGAAGGAAAGCCAGCTTATTGCAGCCTCCGACCAGGGTTTTGAGATAAATGGAGAGATGTTTGAAATGTCGCTTACACCTTTCACCCAGCTGGATACCAGGCCCAGCAGCGGGATGTTTGACCTGGATAAGGTTGAATTTCCTCTGGAGTTGAGAAACTGGCGGGAAGGGGAGAGATTTAGACCCTTGGGCATGAAGAATTTTAAGAAAATCAGTGATTTTTTAATAGATTTGAAAGTTCCCCTTATTTACAAAAGTCAGGTAAAAGTACTGTGCTCCCGTGGGGAGGTCATGTGGGTGGTAGGTTACCGTGTGGATGACCGCTACAAAGTTGAAAAAGGGAGCAAAACTGTATTGCACATCAAAAAAACTGAAAAAGAGTAACCATGCTAAACCCGTTTAAGAAAAAATACACCGAGTCTGAGTTGGAAGTTTTTGACTTTTTGTCCAACGTTCGCTACTTTGAAGGGTTGAGTCATAGTGAATTGGAGCGATTTCTGCCGGCTATCCATTACCGCAAGTATGTGAAGGATGAAGTGGTTTTTTTCAGCAATGACCCGAGCGGGGCAATTTATATCATCAAGCAGGGTAAGGTTAAGCTGACCATTGATATCAAGGATGACTTTGAGACCATCATGAATCTGGAGGAGCCTGCCTGTTTTGGGGAAAATGCCCTCCTGGAGGATAAAAAGCGGCTCTATACGGCAATCATTGCCTCTGAGCAGGCCGAACTGATGGTGTTTCCTAGCTATGCGATCCAAGAGGTTTTTGCCAACAACTCACAGATAAAATCGAAAATGATTACCTCTTTGGCAGAATACTATAATGACAACAATTTAAGGATGTTCAAATCCTACAAATCTTCCTTTGGCTTTTTTAATCTTTCCCAAATGTTTGAGTGATGATTTCTGTTTTGAAGAGAAAATGTTTTTTCATTTAAAAGTAAGGCACTTATCCGCCAACTATTCTTCTGAAAACTTTAAAAAGCAGGCATTCTTTAATATCTTAGCGGAGCATTTCAAGTTTTTAACAAATTAATCCATAACATATAATATGACTAAAGTAACCGTAGTTGGAGCTGGTAATGTTGGTGCAACCTGTGCCGATGTATTGGCTTATAGAGAAATTGCCGAAGAAATCGTATTGGTAGATATCAAAGAAGGCGTTGCGGAAGGCAAGGCTTTGGATATTTGGCAGAAAGCTCCTATCAATGTCTATGATAGCAGGACTGTAGGAAGCACGAATGATTATAGCAAAACTGCTAACTCTGATGTGGTGGTAATCACTTCAGGTCTTCCTAGAAAACCGGGGATGACCAGAGATGATTTGATCGAAACCAATGCCGGTATTGTGAAGTCTGTAACCGAAAATGTGATCAAGCATTCTCCAGATGCCATCATCATCGTGGTTTCCAATCCTTTGGACGTGATGACTTACCAGGCTCACATCACTTCAAATATGCCAAGAACAAAAGTGATGGGTATGGCAGGTATCTTGGATACTGCCCGTTACAGAGCTTTTATCGCTGAAGAATTGAACATTTCACCAAAAGAAATCCAGGCGATCCTAATGGGTGGTCACGGCGATACCATGGTGCCTCTTCCTAGATACACTACAGTTGCCGGAATCCCGGTTACGGAATTGATCGCAAAAGATAAATTGGATGCCATCATCGAAAGAACCAAGTTTGGTGGCGGTGAATTGGTGAAATTGATGGGTACTTCTGCATGGTATGCGCCAGGTTCTGCTGCCGCCCAGATGGTGGAATCAATCGTCAAAAACCAAAAAAGAGTATTCCCGGTTTGTATCAAGCTTGACGGCGAGTACGGGATCGATGACTGCTACCTAGGTGTACCAGTGATCTTGGGTAAAAACGGTATCGAGAAAGTAATCGAACTTGACCTGAACGAAGACGAGAAAGCGCTTTTGGAAACTTCTAGAACTCACGTGAAAGAAGTGATGGAGGTGTTGGACAATTTGGCTAAGAAATAAGGTCAAATTCCTATAAATTAATGGATTCCCGGCCGATTAGGTCGGGAATTTTTATTTATTTGCAGCTGGGTATAATTTCAGAGGCTTTTCCCAGTTTTAATTTCACAGAATCCTAACCTTTCCTACCAGTGAAAACTGCCAAGTTGCTGCTTGCTTTTTGTCTTTTGGTCATCGTTGCCGGCGGTGTCTTTTACGTTGGTTTTTCAAGCCACAAAAAGAACTACCGCTTTGAGGAACTTGTCCCCGCAGATGCCATCTTGCTTTATGAGTCCACTGACCCCATCCATGCCTGGAACCAACTTGTGGATCAGCCCATATGGGCAAGACTTTCCGAAATAGAATCACTCAAGAAACTTGAATCCCAACTCGTGTCCTTGGACAGCCTCTTGGGTGGTGGTGGACAACTGGACCGCTCGCTGAAAGGGAGCCAACTCGGGCTTTCCCTACATGCCGTGGGTAGGGAGGATTTGGGCGTGCTCTTCGGGCTTGCCTTCAAAAACACCAGTGACCGTGAAAAATTCCTTTCCAATCTCGAAGACAGCTTTTTGGAAAATATCACCAAAAATTCCCGCGCCTATAGCGGAGTGAGGATTTTTGAGCATAGGCTGGAAGAGGACAGGACCATTTCCCTGGCATTTATCAATAATACCTTGGTAGCCAGCTATACCTCATTTTTGGTAGAAGATGCCATCAGGCGGGCCCGTTCCAGTGAGCAAAAAAGCTTTAAAGAAGAATTCAGCGAATTGTATGACTCCAAAGCTACAGCTGATGGCGCTGGTTTGTTGAGGCTAGGGACGCCCGGACTGGCTAGGCTTATCCAAGCCGTAAACCGTGATGGAAGTATGGATGTGGTAGAGGTGTTTCAAAAGAACAAGATGTCCGCCAACCTGAATGTGAGTTTCAGCGACGGTGCCATCAATCTTCATGGGCTGAGCTTGTATCAGGGAGGAAACAAGGTGAAATTCCCAAGGCTGGAAGGCAATAGGCAACATGTATTTGGTGCTATCACACCAAACCGCACGGCACTTTTTACCCAATATAAAGTAAATGATCCCCGACAGATCCATGATATTTCTAACAAGGCATTTGATGCAAAAAGTACGCTGGCGGGGGATATAGATAAGAGCTTTTCGAAAGAGCAATTCTTCCAGAATCTTACCGGTGAAGTGGCTTTTCTTCATATGGAGGAGACTGGTGTAGGTTCAGGTGATAAAATATTACTGTTGAAAACAAAGGAAATGCCCGTTCAGCTCCAGCACCTGAAGGATTTTTCGGCTACAAATTCCGTTAGCAGTGTATATGACTATCATAGAAATAAGGAAATCTTCGCTATTCGGGATGAGGAGTTTCCGGCTCATCTTTTCGAGGGACAATTCATAGGGTTCCCAAACACCTTCGTGACCTTTCATGAAGACGTTCTGGTTTGGGGCAATAATATCCAAGCCGTACGCAGGTTTTTGGATGATCTGGAGAATGATAATACCTGGGGCAAAACCTTGTCCCAGAAAAGGATAATGGAAGCTGTGGATAAAAGCTACGGTTATAACTTTGTGGCCAATGTTCAGCGGGTTTGGAATGGCCTGCTTCACCACGCATCCCCTTCTTGGTCATCCACCCTTCAGAAATTCGCCCCCCAGATCAAGGCCTTCGACGTACTTTCCGTTAAGCTGGAGGACAAAGGAAAAAACCAAGACATACAGATTCAGTTGGGATATGGTTTGGCACCCGTCAGGGCAAGTAAGGATATATTCTTGGAGGAAAACCTGTCTGTTACTTTTAATGCAGACCTAACCTACGGACCCAAAGTCCAACGTAATTTCACGGACGGCAACGTGGAATTTTTGGTGCAGGATGAATGGGACAGGGTGCATTTGGTAACCCATGATGGGGATTTGGTCTTCAGCCAGCGGATTGATGGCCCAATCAAGACGGAGATTTTCCAGATGGATTATTATAAAAACGGAAAGCTCCAGATGGTTTTCGCCACAGATAGATACATATATGGACTGGACCGTCTTGGCAATCCTTTGCCCAATTTTCCCTTTGAGCTTCCCAATGCCCAAGCGATTCAATTCGTCAACCTTTTGGATTATGAAAACACTCGGGATTACAGGATATTTGCATCCTCTACAAGTGGGGGGCTATACCTTTTTGACAAGCATGGTGAGATTTTAGACGGCTGGTCACCCAGAAATACCTCTGGGCCCTTGTCCAGCAAACCAGCTCATCACACCATTCCAGCTATGGGGGATTTTATGGTGGCTTTGAATCAAAACGGACAATTGCATATGTTCAATAGAAAAGGGGAAAACCAATTTGGGGAGCCTCTGCAACTGGGTTCGGGTGTGAATACTAATTATGTCCTTCAGCAGCGCGGCCGGACATCTGAAAGCCAATTGGTCACCGTCACCGATGAGGGTGAGGTGATCCGGGTGAACTTTAAAGGGGAATTTACCGACCGAAAACAACTTCTAAGACCCGACAGAAGCAGTTCCTTTCATTTGGTGAAAGACCAGGCGGCTGACCGATATTTATTTGTGGTGCATGATTACAACAAGGTGACGGTGATGGATACCGAAACCAATGTGCTGTTTGAGAAAAACCTTTCCTCGCCAGAATTGAAGTTTCAACTGTTTTCTTTTGGAGGGGATAAGAATATCTTTGTGGTCATCGATGGAAATCAGGAATTCATCTACCTGTATAACTTAAAGGGGGAACTGTTGAACACCAAGCCGTTGAGTGGAGGCAGTCCCGTCGATATCCGTTTTTCATCGAGCCGAAACGAATACAGGATCTATAATATCCACGAAAAAACATTCTTCGAATTTAGAATGCCGTACTAAGGCAGTTGCCTAAAAGAATTAAGTAATGAGATTATTGAAATGTTTGCTTTTCAGTCTGATTGTATCAGCATTGATTGTGCATCAAGGACAGGGGCAGGTATTTTCCGATCAGTCCATGTTGCCGGTGGACCCGGCAGAATATGACAACTTATCTACTCCTTATAATACCACGCTGACGTTTTTATATAACCTGCAGCAGGATACATTCCGGCCGGAGGTTGCGGCAAGAGCTTTGGAAACGGGTAGCGTACCGCATAAGGACGCCCAAGATTTGGCCATTAAGCTAAAGCAGATTTTTGATGGAAACGGTGTGCTGGTAAGGATGGGAGAAATCCCAACACAAGCTGATTTCCGAGACAGCCTGCATAACCAAGAAGCAAAGTTCTTTTTTGATACCCACCGCTTACCAAGGGTTTTCCTGGAAAAGGTGGACGACGAATGGAAGTTTTCCCGCTTCACGGTCGAGCATATCGAGGAGCTACATGCGGAGACCTATCCTTTGGGCACAGCAACTTTACTGAATGTACTTCCCCAATTAGGCGAAAAACAGTATGTTGGCTTGCAGCTTTGGCAATTGATAGGCCTATTCCTTCTCATCCTGTTGATTTTTACAGCCCACAAAGCATTCACCTTTATTGTGGATAGGGTGCTTTTCTTTGTGTTGCAGAAATCAGGTTATGGGGAAGTAGCCGAAAAATACCTGCTGCCCGTAGCCAGGTTAGTGAGTATTTATTTGATTGTGGTGCTGTTGGCGATCTTTATCCGAGTCCTACAGTTGCCAATAGAGGTGGTTTCATGGGTGGTACTGCTGCTGAATGCTGCCAAGCCTTTCATTGTAACTATTATTTTCTACAAGCTGGTAGATATTATTTCGCTCTATCTGGAGAAGTTGGCTCTTAAGACGGAGTCTACGCTGGATGACCAGCTGGTTCCTTTGGTTCGAAAAACCATGAAGGCCTTTGTGGTGGTCATCGGGGTCTTGTTTATTTTGAAAGATGGCCTTCAGGTGGATATTGTGCCGTTCCTTACAGGTTTGTCCATTGGTGGTTTGGCTTTTGCCCTTGCCGCGCAGGATACCATCAAAAACTTCTTCGGATCGGTGATGATTTTTATCGACAAGCCTTTTCAGGTGGGGGATTGGATCAGCAGCGGGGATATTGACGGGACTGTGGAGGAAGTCGGTTTCCGCTCTACCCGCGTGAGGACCTTCCGGAATTCCCTGGTATATGTCCCTAACGGAAAACTGGCCGATATGACCATTGACAACCATGGGCTTAGGAAGTACCGCAGGTTTAATACTACCCTGACCATTACCTACGACACTCCGCCTGAGCTGGTGGATATGTTTGTGCAGGGATTGAGGGAGATGGTGGTCAAGCATCCATCTACACGAAAAGATTACTATAACATTTACTTCAACAACCTTTCAGCCTATAGTCTTGATGTGATGTTCTATGTGTTTTTTGAAGTGGGCACCTGGCAGGAGGAATTGCAGGGCAGACATGACCTGTTGATCCAGACGGTGAAGTTGGCCAACAAAATCGGGGTAAGGTTCGCCTTCCCTACGCAGACTTTGCATATGGAGACCTTCCCTGAGAAAAAAGGCTTTACGCCAACCTACGAAGGGGACAACTCCAAGTATCAGCAGAAATTGAATGAGTTTATCCAGACGGAGTTGAATAAGAATTGAGGAGGAGCTCTGTGAAACTCCGTGCCCCTTTTAAATCCCTAGCCTGTTATTTACTAGCTTTGACGAAGTTTAGAACTACTTTGGTGATGCCCCAAATGCTGAGCAGGAGTAGGGCAAAGAAGATGAGCATTTGGTAAAGGTTGTTGCCTTCCCTGAAGGCCTCAAGCATAGATTTGGCCATGATGCCAGTGGTGAAGGCCAGAAGTGTTCTCGGCAGCATTCCCAGAAAGCCCACCCAGATCACTTTTTTCAGATCAGCTCTCAGCAGCGCAAATAGGAGGTTGGAAAGAGCAAAGGGGATGATGGGGCTGATGCGGACAAAAAAGATCAGCTGGGACACTTGATCCTGCTTTTCAGCAATCACCTGTCGGGCCTTGGGGTATTTTTCCAAAAGAATTTCCAAACTGTTATGGTCCAACCTTTTTCCCAACAGATAACCTATGGCTGTGGCAAATAGGTAGGCAACCGCCAAAATTGGGAAAGCCTCCCAGCCAAACAAAAAACCAGTGATGATCGCCACCAGGGTGGTTGGCATCAAGGCCAGTCCCATCACACTGGCAGAAATGATTAAGAAGGGAAACAGCACGTTAAAATCGAGTACATCAACCATCCGGAATTTTTCAGTATTGCCGTAAAGGTGGTTGATAAAAAAGAAGCTTCCGATTGAGGGCATAAAGCTTACCCAGGCCATTGCCCAAATAATCACCGGGTTGGAAGTGAGTATAAGTTTTATGCGTTTGAAAATAGAATCTTTTTTACCCATATTTGGGGCAAATCTAAGTGTTTTTTAAAACCACACCTCTTTTCACCTTTAAATTATTAGATTCAACATGAAATTTGGAACCAAAGCCATACATGCAGGGGTAAAGCCTGATCCTACCACAGGGGCCATCATGACGCCCATTTACCAGACCTCTACATATGTGCAGAAGTCTCCCGGTGACCACCAAGGTTACGAATATTCCAGATCACACAACCCCACCCGTACGGCTTTGCAGGAGAGCTTGGCGGCCTTGGAAAACGGCAAACATGGACTTTGTTTTTCTTCAGGTATGGGCGCTATTGATGCGGTGATCAAGCTGCTCTCCCCGGGTGATGAGGTGATCAGTACCAATGATCTTTATGGAGGCTCCTACAGGATTTTTACCAAGATTTTTGTCAAATACGGCATCAAATTCCATTTTGTTTCCATGGCCGACCCGGCTTCCATTGAGCCTTATATCAACGAAAATACCAAACTGATCTGGACAGAAACGCCTACCAACCCGATGATGAACATCATTGATGTGGAGGCCATTGCCAAGATTGCCA
Organism: Litoribacter ruber; assembly: GCF_018500185.1. GTDB lineage: Bacteria > Bacteroidota > Bacteroidia > Cytophagales > Cyclobacteriaceae > Litoribacter > Litoribacter ruber. The sequence continues at coordinate 231,251 of NZ_JAHBGI010000004.1, forward strand.
AAAAGCACAATATCCTGCTCGGAGTGGACAATACGTTTGCAACTCCTTACCTACAAAACCCCCTTGACCTCGGAGCTGATCTAATCATGCATTCTGCTACAAAATATTTGGGCGGACATTCAGATGTGGTAATGGGGGCATTAATCGTCAATGATGATGAACTTGCTGAAAGATTGGCCTTTATCCAAAACAGCTGTGGAGCCGTGCCAGGTCCCCAGGATTGCTTTTTAGTGTTGAGAGGTATCAAAACCCTGCATTTGCGGATGGAGAGGCATTGCCAAAACGGGAAAACCATTGCTGCCTATCTGCGCACACACCCCAAGGTGGAGAAGGTCTACTGGCCAGGCTTTGAGGACCACCCTAACCACTCAGTCGCCAAAAAGCAGATGAGGGATTTTGGTGGGATGATTTCATTTACCCTCAAGGGAAATAAAATCGAAGATGCGACCAAGATTCTGGAAAGTCTCCGCTTGTTTTCACTGGCCGAATCCTTGGGAGGTGTGGAATCGCTATGCGGCCATCCGGCTACCATGACCCATGCGAGTATACCCAAGGAAGACAGGGAAAAGGTGGGCTTATCCGACTCCCTGATCAGGTTGAGCGTGGGGGTGGAAGACGCCGAGGATCTAAAAGATGATTTGGCCGCCGCTTTGGAGAAAATCTAATTCAAACGTTCTGTAAACAATTCTTTACTATGGCTGATCACTTTGGTGGTCAGCTTTTTTTTGTCCTTTTTGATGGTGTCCAGCAGGGTTTTGTATTTCTCTCCTATACTTTCCTTCTCCGAAAAGAAATAGGTTAGCTGCTGGAATAAAAGATGATTCTGATACCACTTTAGCAATAAATTGCTCAGCTTGTTCAGGTCATCGTGGATGGGATTGGTAAAAACAGGGTTGAGGCCCGAGACAATCCGGAAGTTTTCAACCGCAATGATGGTTTGCAAGGATTCGTAAATGTCCTTGATGGAGATGGCGTCCATCTCATGAAGGGAGTCGAAGTGGGAATACTCCACCTCCTCATTGATGATTTTAGTAGTGGCGGTATTGATCATCAAAGGTTTCAAGCCTTTGCTGAGCTTGAGTACCTCATCATAAAGCTCTTCCCAGGCATTGTGCGGAAAGCGCTGAAGAAGATCAAACACCTCCGAATAAAGCTCTTTTTTCTCTGTTTCCAAAAACTGGCTAAACGAATTGAAATTTTCACCTCCGCCTTTTCTGACAAACTCATCCCGGATCAATTTCAAATGGAGAACTTTCTTCAGGCATTTGAAAAGATGGGAAAATGGCTTGAACAATTTGAATTTCAGGTTCTCCTCCTCAAAGTGGATCTTGGCCATAAGCTGCAAATAGATCTCGATGAAGATGAGTTTTTCTTCCAGCACAATGACTTTTTTGGTTTTCATGGCCTTGCACAGCTCCTCAAAAAGCCGATGGCCCTCATCATATTGCTGGGCGAAAAGCTGAAATACAGGGGAGATTTTATCCGGATTCATCGCTTATTTTATTCTCACCAGGGTAGCGCCATAGCCGAACCTGCTCTGTTGACTGTCCTGAAAATACTTGATGTTCTTCATTTGGGAAAGGGCCTTGTGGATCTCTTTTCTTAAAACCCCATTGCCAATCCCATGGACAAATGAAATCTCATCCATCCCAGTGGCAATCGCCGCATCTAGGCTTTTTTCAAACGTCTCCAGCTGTAATTTCAGCATTTCGCTGTTGCTCATAAACTGGTGGTCTTTGGTGAGCTTTTCAATGTGCAGATCAACCGACTGGGCCGGTCTTTCAAATTGATGCGGTTTGGTGGGTGTTTTCTTGTCGCTATTCAAATCCTCATTTAGGGCCTTGATGTCAAGGTCTTTGGTAGTTTGGGTGAGGTTGAAAACATAGCCGTCTTTTCCTAAAAGCGGGGCTTTTCCCTTGCTTTTAAAGAAAGCGGAGGCTTTGAATTTGACCCTTTTTTCGAAAGGCGTATGTGTTTTCTCGGTCCTCAAATTAATGGGGATCATCTGAAGGTGAAGCGTTGGCCATTCTTCAAAATTGGCTATGCTTTTTTCATCCAGCTTTACGTACGAGCCACTGTTTATAGTCCCTGCCGAAACTGTGCGACTATTGTCTCCGAAGACCTCCGAGACCATGTAGAGGTAGCTTTTACCCGCATTGTTGCTGAGGTAGATGCTGTGGTCTTTGTCATTCAAGGGCAAATAGCAAAGAAAAACGCCATCGGCTGACTTTATCACGTTTTTGGTAGCAATGGTAGGCTTTTCTTCCACCACTCCGTCTCCGAAATATTGTCTTTCGGCGGAATGGATGATTACCACCTCGCTCTTCATGGCCGGAATGCGGAAACCATCCTCAATTTCAATCTCTATCCGTCCACCGGAGGAGATTTTGGTGATGATGCCTTGTTCATTGCCGTGTAGCAAGCGTACTTTGTCGCCTATGTTCATTATTTGACTGCTTTTTTAAATTCTTCCAATGCCCGTTCCCTTGCAAACTTGTGCTCCACAATGGGTTCGGGGTATTTGTCGGTCCCAAATTCGGGGATCCATTTTTTGACGTATTCACGATTCTTGTCAAACTTTTCCAGCTGGGATTCGGGGTTGAAAACCCGGAAGTATGGCTGGGCGTCTGTACCGGAACCGGCGGCCCACTGCCAGCCCCCATTGTTGGAGGAAAGCTCGTAATCCAGAAGTTTTTCTGCAAAATAGGCCTCCCCCCAGCGCCAGTCTATCAGCAAGTGTTTGGTCAAAAAGCTTGCCGTGACCATTCTGACACGGTTATGCATGTATCCGATGGCATTCATCTGCCGCATGCCCGCATCCACCATAGGGTAGCCGGTTTTGCCTTCACACCAAGCCTTGAATTCCTTTTCGTCGTTGCGCCAGTTTATCTTGTCATACTGGGGTTTGAAGGCCTTGTCCACCACCTCTGGAAAAGCATCCAGAATCATCATGTAAAATTCTCTCCAAATTAACTCATTTAAAAACGTTTTATCCAACTCTTGGGCCTTTTTAACCAATTTGCGGATGCTGATTGTCCCAAACCGCAAGTGCATCCCCAATCTGGAGGTGGCATCCATAGCCGGGAAATCCCTGTTTTTTCCGTATTCTTTGATCAGTTTTTCATTGACATTCCTCGAAGGAAATTCCGTAGAAGAAGGCTTGAAGCCCATTTCCTTCAGGCTGGGAATGGATTTGGGTGTCTTGGGATAAAAGTTTTGCTGCAGGCGATTGGTTTTGAGCGCATCCTCGGTTGTAGAAAGCCTGGACAACCAGTTTTTACTGTAAGGAGTGAAAACCTTATACACTTCCCCACTGCCATTTTTTATTTCATCCTTTTCAAAAATTACCTGGTCCTTGAAATCATAAAACGGAATGCCCTTTTTCTCCAGCATCTCCTTAATCATACTGTCCCGCTCCTTGGCATATGGCTCGTAATCCCTGTTGGTAAATACCGCCTGCACCGCATATTCTTTCAGAAGGGATTCAAAGGCCTGCTTTGGGGTGTCATAAATAATCTTGATTGAGCTGTCGTAATCTTTTTGCAATTCCTCCTGAAGCTCTTTCAATCTTCTATATAAAAAAGTCACCCGCGCATCATCTTCCTTGAGATCGCCCAGGATATGCTTGTCAAAAATAAATATGGGTAAAACCGGATGGTCGGACTTTAGAGCCTCTGATAAGGCTTTATTATCATCCAGTCGAAGGTCACGCCTCATCCAATAAATAGAAACTTGGTCCATTGAAATAATTAGGGTTAGGTTGTGCCTATTAAAAATAACCAGCTTGGCTTTTGTTTAAAACCTTTGCCACTATTCCTCCATGAGCTGTTGGAAATTTTGCACAAATAAGCCCACGTCCCTTCCGTCAGCCAAGGCATGGTGCACATGAATCGATAGAGGAAAACTCCGTCCTTCCAGGCCTATGGTCATTTTTCCGATGGAAACCTTTGGGCAACTGTCGGCAATCGAATACTTTCTTGAATGTGACAATGAAGTGAAGTCCAGCCAAGGTAAGGCCGAAAAGTGGATCACATCCTCGCGAAAAGGAAAAGTGAATAATTCACTGGTACTCTGGGTGACCTTAGTCGCTTCTATTGCGTTTTGCCGGAAATGGTCTTCATGCTCGCTAAACTCCATAAAACTGAAGCCAAAACTACCGTCCGCTCTTGCCACGGTAGGGGAAACGTGGATTTTTTCAAACTCCCAAGGTTCCCCATCCAAAATCCTCAGCCTCAAAGCCGGTGTCAGGTTGATGGCTTTCAAGACCCTGTAAAGATAGTAATAGTAAAAGCTCACCTGTTGGAATTTTGCCTTTTGGTAAGCCTTTTCACAGTTGATCTTCACACAAACTCCATGAAACGGCTCCTCAAACTCCTTGAAAAAGTTGAAATGGTCCTTTCTGTTCCAGGAGGATAGGTCAATTTTCTTCTTCATTTCTAATAGGGGTTTCTTCCTCTTCTTCAGATTTTAGATCCAAGAGGCCTTCAATCACCCGGATGGGGACTGGTTCCACCTCTTCATTGGGCACCAACAAGCCCTCTTCAAAGTCATACCTCAAGAAGTCATCAATATCATTGATAAGTAGTCGCTGCCTGCGGTTTTTACCTATATTTTCAATCAACTCCTGAAATGAGCTAAAGGAAAGGGTTTGGGAAATGGATACCCCGTAGGTAATCACATTGGCCGATAGGTTCAGCGAGGTAAAGGCATTGTTGAAGTTGTTGCGGTTATAAACCCGGAGTCTGTATCGGCCATCTTCGGTCAGCAGGTATTCGGCCTGCCAGTCTCCGGCGATGGTGTTGAGATCGGTGTTGCCCTGAAGATCGGTAAAGCCCCCGTCCCGCATTACCCTAAGGCGTCCATCCAAAAAGGTGTAGGCCACTCTAAGCTGGAAGGATTCCAAGGCAGTTTGGTCAAGGGTTGCCAGGTCAAAGTCTATTTCCAAGTTCTGATCCACTTGGGCCACTAGGGCATTGAGTTGGGAGGATACTAGCTGGCTGAGGTTGCTGAAGCCGATTCCAGCGCCGCTGAACTGCCCCTCGGGAGAAAACCTTCTCAACATGATCAGGGAGAAAACCTGCCTGTTTTTCTCCTGCTCATCATTGGATATTCTGTTTCTGAAAGCAGAGATATAGGTTTGGATTTCCCCTTCGGGAAAGCCGCTGAAGTCAAAGTCGAAATTGATGTCAGGTGACAGCAAGGGTCCCTGTAGCCCCATGATTACCTTTACTGGGAAGCGCCTTCTCAGCTGGGAATCCATCATGTCCGTGCTGGCGGTAGTTTGGGCGGGTTGAAGGCTCATCAGCGAAACGTTCTCCTCATAGATGGCCTTTATGTTCAAAATACCTTCATACGGGTCACCAAACCAAGAGATCCTGCCCCCAGGCTCGATGGTGAATTCCTTGTTGATGATGTTATACAGGGAGAAATTGTACCTCGCATCCACGATTTCATAGATACCGCTCATGGTGAAATTCCCCTGTGTATCGATCCCCAAATTCAGGTTTCCACGTCCACGACCCTGAATGGATTCCCCGGTGCGGGGGTCAATGATGATTTCCGCATAAGCGTCAGGTGTGATGTCGAGATTAAAATTCATCCTTACGTTCTGTAGCGCCAGCTTTTCCACTTGGTCCAAGGTAGCGACCTGACGGGTGGTGTCCCGCACGTTGATGATGTTGATAAAATCCTCCTTAAACTGGCCGTCGCTGGATCCTATGGGGATGTAAATTCTGGTATTGGGCTGGCTGGTTGCCTGGGCATTGATGTCGAGGTTGTTGGCTGCGCCAAAGATTTCCAGCTTTCCAGAGGCATAGGCCGTTCCATAGAAAAGGTCGTTATCGCGGATGGTAGTATTGAGGACCTGGAAATTGTTGAGGTCTGAACTGATGTCCAAGATAAAGTTGCTGAACCTGTCATGACTGATACCTCCCCGCATATTGGCCTTATTGCCCCGGGTATCGGTGAGCTCCAGGCCCCTAAAGCTGATTTCATTTGGTGTGAAATTCACCCTCCCGTCCACGGTGTAGGTAGTGTTCAGGTAATTTACCCTTAAGTTGCCGGCGGTTAATCTGCCCGACCCGGTGATTTCTGGATTGTACATTCGGCCTCGGATATCCAGTTCACCGGTCAGGGTGCCCCCCAGATTGGTAATGTAATCGGAAAGAAAAGGCTCGGCTATGGAAAGGTTGGCCTCCTCAAATTTAGCCACAAGATCAAGCTGGTCTTCTTTTGTGCCCAAATAGCCTTCAATGGCAATTATTTTCTTGCCCAGCCTGGTATTGGTCAGGTCTAAGTGGATCCTGTCATTGTCATTATCAAAATATGTGGTGGCATCCAGGTTGCCAATAAGGAAATTGTTTATGTGAAACTCATCCACATTCAGGTTACCCATTACCACAGGGTTTTCCAGGATGTTGGAAATGGCAAAGAGGCCGTTGGCAGTACCCTCAAATTCCTTGATGTCCCAGGTGTTGAGCAGGCTCATGTCAACTTGATGCATCTCCAAACTCAGCACGTCTTCAGGTTCTTTCGAAATCTTGCCATTCAAGGCCAGGAACTGCCCGTTTTCCACCAGTTTGAGGTTGATGATTTCAAGGTTGCCAAGTGTATAGACCAATTGGTTGTCGGGTTCGATTTCCCAAAACCTATCCAAGACTTTTAATTCAGATGGCTCAAACACCATGTCTATCTCATCCGGGCCAACCTCTATGTGGCTTCGGATGCGGGCATAGCTGTCAGTTTCTTCCTGAGCAAAATTAATATTAAGGTCTATGGCTGCCTGATCCCAAAGTGCCTCCAGGGAGAAATCATTGAAAGTGATGCCGGAAGAAAGTTGCTGCTGCTTACTGTTGATATAAAACGAAGCCAATACATCCGAATCTCCCCGCAATTTGGAGGTGTTGAAATCAAGGTTGTTGTCCAGGAAGTAGTGCCCTTTATAGTAAACCGTGTCAATATCCGAAAACAGGTTTAGAATAGTGTTTTCCGGTGTCTGATAAAAAGCCCCTTCGATAACCGTGTTATCAGAAATGGAAAGCGAAGGATCCAACAGATAAATCAGAGGGTTGGGGTCGATGAGGTTGATATTAATATCAAAGTTGTAGGAACCCATCAGGTCGTTTTCAGTAATGACCGGAGCTTTCTCGGGTTGGCTGGTGATCAGTGCAAAATATTCCTGTCCCAAAGTCGTCAGGTCTTTTCCCAATTCCTCCAGCTTGTAATTCCCCGAAATCCCAGCCGTCAACAAATCGGAGTTGAGAGCAATTACACGTCCCTCCGGAGTGAAAAGGGACTGGAAGATGAATTGGTCTACATGTAAATCCCTGCCTTCATAACTGAAAAGCATGTCCTCAAATCTTGCCGCCCCTTCTATATCGTCTATCTCCACTCCCTTGGTGTCCAGGTTGAAATTGCCGCTTATGAAAATGTCCTCCTTAATCAGGTTGAGGTTTTGGAGAAAAGCCGTATCAATCTTTGCTTCCAATCGGACGCTGTCCTTATTGGAGCGCAGGTCCATTTTTCCTGCCAGCTGCATTTTTAGGTTAGGATCACGAATGTTGAGTTTCCCGCTGAAAAGGTCCTTTCCGTAAGTGGCATTGGTGCGGATGTTGGCATAATTGTATTTGTTGATGCCTATAGAGTTAATGTCCGCATCAAGGGATAGGATGGCCGACTCGGCCGTCAGGCCAGTTCCTTTCAATTGGCCTTTCATGGTCACCCTTTGAAAAAGCTCCGGCTGGTCCAAAATTAGACCGATATTCAAATTTTGAAGCTCTACAGACCCGCTATAGGTGGGGACGTTTCGCGCTCTTCGGTAATTGAGCCGCCCATTCATATTGCCGATGCCTGTACGGAAATTCCCGCTTGCGGTGAAGTTTTCAAAATACCCCGTAAAATCCCCATCAAATCGGATATCCCTAAATTTATTGACTTGCCTCCTGGCTTCATCGGATAGGTAAGGGGCCAAATCAGCGCTGGTCAAAGTAGAGTTCATCAAGGAAAGCCTGAAAAAAGTTTCCTCCACATTGGGGAGGCCCTCGATGTCAAACTTACCGAACATGGCACTCCTTTCCCCAAACCGGATCAGGAGCTGCTCTGAGGCCAAGTCACTGATCTGCCCGGTGATTTCCCCACTAAGGTAAATCTTGTCGTCAAAATCGGGAATCTGCTCCGCAAAATATTTGAGGTCTTTGATGTCCAACACAGCCTCGCTCAGCTGCGCCCTGATATTGACGGAATTGTTGAAATCACTCAGATCCCTGACTTCATCGTATGAAAATTCAAGGTAGTTTCTGACAATAGTTTCATTGCTTCGCAAATACAAATTGTCGAAGACCATTCCCGTGTTGGAATATAAAAAGTCGGTTTGCAGCTGCTGGACTTCCAGTCCTGATGTGGACTCCACGCCACGCAGGCTTTCCACCGAAACGGCAATCGTGTCCGACTTGGCAAAGAAATCCTCTCCTCTTGCCACCAGGTTTCGGAATCGAAGCTTTCCGTAATCAAAACCGGTCTCGAATACGGGTAGGGTGTAATCCAGAATATCCAGCGAGGTGTTTTTTAGGGATAGCTCGGTGATGGAAAATTTAACAGGCCTTTTTTCCTGCTTGGAAACCGTTGGGCTCAGCAAGGCATTAATCCTTGCCACAAAGACCGTGATATTGATGTCGTCTTCCTCTGGATGGGTCAGTAGTCTAACTTGACCATGGTTGAGCTGCACTTCATCGATAGAGGGGTTGTCGCTGTTGAGCAGGCCTTGGAGGGAAAAGTCAATGTAGACCTCTTCCAGGTTGGCCATCAGGCTGTCGTTATGGTCATATACCACCACATCGGAAAGGCTGACCGCATCCCACCACCTGATGTTTACCTTGGAAATACTGGTTCTAAACCCTGTGTTTTCGGTGATGTAGTTGGTAAGGACTTTAGTGAGGCGCGTCTGCACAGAGGGGATCTGGAGCAGAGCGGCGACGAGTGCGAGGGTCAGAACAAGAAATAAAGCTACCCGCAAAAGCACCATGAGTGCTTTCGCTAAAATTTGCGTAACTTTCGGGTTCTTTTCCAATGAATGAGATGAAAATTAATATTCTGGCTATCGAGTCTTCCTGTGATGAAACGTCTGCATCGGTGATTTCTGATGGCAAAATACTTAATAATATTGTGGCCACGCAATCTGTGCACGAAAAATATGGGGGAGTGGTGCCTGAACTGGCATCCCGGGCCCACCAACAACACCTCGTGCCGGTGATCCATGAGGCGATTGAAACCTCGGGAATTGACAAAAAGGACCTGTCGGCGGTGGCTTTCACGAGGGGGCCAGGCCTGATGGGGTCCCTGATGGTAGGGGTTTCTTTTGCTAAATCTTTTGCCTATTCCCTAGGCATTCCTCTTATCGAGGTCAACCATATGGAGGCGCATATTTTGGCCCACTTCATAGATGATCCCAAACCTGATTTCCCATTCATCTGCCTTACAGTAAGCGGGGGGCATACCCAGCTGGTGCTGGTGAAAGACCACCTGGAAATGGAAGTGATCGGGGAAACCCTGGATGATGCAGTAGGGGAAGCATTTGACAAAACCGCCAAACTGATGGGCTTGCCCTATCCTGGAGGTCCGCTGATCGACAAATACGCCAAGGAAGGCAACCCCAAAGCCTTTGCCTTTCCAGTGTCCGATATGCCAGAATTAAATTATTCCTTTAGTGGGATAAAAACTGCCGTTCTATACTTCCTTCGGGATAAGATAAAAGAGAACCCGCAATTTATTGAGGAAAATACCGCTGACATCTGCGCCTCGGTACAATATACGCTGATCAAGATGCTGACCCAGAAACTCAAGAAGGCCGCTAAGCTGCATAGGGTGAAAAACATTGCCATTGCCGGTGGAGTAAGCGCAAACTCTGGACTGCGTGAGGAGTTGAATAGATTGGCAGCGGATTTGAATTGGAAAGTTTATATTCCTAAGTTCGAGTACTGTACTGACAATGCGGCTATGATTGCCATGGCTGCCCATTATAAATTTTTAAGCAATTCTTTTTGCGGCCTGGACACCAGTCCTTTGGCCAAAATGAAAATCGGAAACTAACCTATGGCCAAAACCAGTAAACTCCAGAAAATAATCAACATCAAAAACAAAAAGGCCAGTTTTGAATTTGAATTCATAGATAAATATGTGGCCGGCATCGTTTTGAAAGGAACTGAAATCAAATCCCTGAGGGAAGGCAAAGCTTCCCTGACCGAGGCGTTTTGTTTTTTTAGAAACGGTGAGCTTTTTATCCGCCAGATGCACATCGCTCCTTATTCCTTTGCGGCTTCCTATAATCATGACCCGGTAAGGGAAAGAAAATTGCTGCTCAACAAAAGAGAGTTGGATAAGCTGGAGAGCAAGTTTCAGGAAAAAGGATTGACAATCATCCCTGTGAGGCTTTTCATCAATGATAAAGGCTTGGCCAAAATTGAAATTGCTCTGGGAAGGGGTAAAAAAATACACGACAAACGTCAGGATATCAAAAACAAGGATGCAAAAAGAGACCTCGACAGAATGGCCTATTGATGAAGGTTACGGTGTTTGCCGCCTTTCACTGGCCACCGTATATCAAGAACCACGCCCGGGTGCCGGGTTGGTGACCCAATTGCTTTTTGGTGAAACCTACAGGGTGCTGGAGGCAGATCCAAGCAAGCGGTATCTGCGCATAGAAAGCCATCAGGACAAAAGTCAAGGATGGCTGGTGACGGCACAGCATCATGCCATCGCGCAAGAGGAGTTTGATGCATTCAACGATTCTGATTACCAACTCACCACTTCACCTGTTTCCCATATCACCTTCAAAAACCAAAAGATATACCTGTTGCCGGGTAGTCATCTGCATGTTGCCCAAAACGAACTTTTTGACCTCAGCCAGTCCTTACAGTTTAGCGGCAGTTCCAGGCCGCGTTCCCAAAAAGCGGACAGGGATGAACTGATGGAGATTGCACAGCTTTTTGTCAATACCCCTTTTCTTTCGGGTGGAAGGAGCTTTTTCGGGCTTGGAGCGGGTAGTTTTGTCCAGCTGGTGTATAAGATTGCAGGATACAAAGTCCCCAAGTTTTTGAGTCAGCTGTTGGTCTTTGGCCAGAAAGTGGAGGCAAGTGCGGCACAGCCTGGAGACTTGCTGATTTTCTACAACGAAATGCTGCTCCCCGAGCATATGGGGTTATATCTTGGTGATGAACAAATCATTCATATGAAAGGAAAGGTGAGGATAGACAAGATAAGTTTTGCGCCTAAATCTGGTCAAAAAAACATTTCAGGCTTTCCTAACGTTCATGAAGTCAGGAAATTAATTTGAAGTGTCATGGAGAAGAAAGTGCTAGTGTTGAATTTGGATCATACCCCAGTGGCCATTGTCACAGTCCAAAAGGCAATAGTGCTTACCATTCTCGACAAGGCCTCTCCTTTGGCCACCTATTCCTATCTATCCATCCGTACGGTAGACCGTACATTTGTTTATCCTGCTGTTATCCGCTTGCGGGAGTATAAAAACGTTCCTTATAGAGGCGTGATGCTTAGCCGCCACAATCTTTTTCGCAGGGATAGAAATGCCTGCCAATACTGCGGTTCCGGCAAGCACCTGACTATCGATCACGTGATTCCCCGGTCTAAAGGCGGCAAGACCGAATGGAAGAACCTGGTTACGGCTTGCCACCGGTGCAACACCCAAAAGGGTGACCGATCAGTGGAGCAGGTTGGCTTTAGCCTCAAGCATCCCCCATTCAAACCCACCCTGAAAATGTTCCTTGCCGAATACGCTGAAAAGAATGCAGAGGAATGGATGCCCTTTTTGGGCGTGAAAGAAATGGGCTAAGTAGTTATTTTTATTATCTTCGAGCCTCCATCCCTAAGGTCACCACCTTTGGGGACCCACTTTATTTTATGATTATGAGTATGAAAAAGACTTTAGGCTTAATATGCCTGCTTTCCTTGGCGTGTGCTCTGGAAGGAAAGGCACAGATTGAAGGTAAAAAATCACTGGCAGCCAAAGGTGCCAAGCTGGAAAAGGCCGGGGAAGGTTTTGAATTTACCGAAGGTCCAGCTGTCAACAGGGAAGGGCACGTTTACTTCACCGACCAGCCAAACAACAAAATCCATAAATGGGCATTCAATACAGGTGAAATTACCGTGTTCATGGAAGATGCGGGCCGTTCAAATGGCTTGTTTTATGACAATAGAAGGGATGTGTTGATAGCCTGCGCTGATGAGAAAAACCAGCTTTGGTCCATTACCCCAAAAGGTGAAAAGAAAGTATTGATTGAGAGTTTCAGAGGCAAAAGGCTCAACGGCCCCAACGATGTATGGGTAGGTCCTAATGGCGGTATCTATATGACGGATCCCTTGTATAAGCGGGATTATTGGGAAAGAGACCCAGGGATGCAGCAAGATGGGGAGCATCTGTATTATTTGGCCCCTGATCATGCCCAATTTATCCGTGTTGATGAAAACTTGGTCAAGCCCAACGGAATTATCGGATCCCAAGATGGTAAAAAGCTATACGTGGCCGATATCGGGGACGATAAAACCTATGTATATGATATCGAGGAAGACGGTTACCTGATCAACAGGCAGCTGTTTACGGAAAAAGGTTCAGACGGCATGACTTTGGACAACCGTGGGAACCTTTACCTTACTGGCAAAGAGGGGGTAACGATTGTGAACCGTAAAGGAGAGCAGGTCGGCAGAATCCCGATCCCGGAGGAACTGACCACAAACATTGTGTTTGGGGGGCCGGAGAGGAAAACCCTATTCATTACTGCCATGGGATCTGTTTATACTTTGGAGATGAAGGTTAGAGGGACGCATTGAAAGTGAGAGGTGTGAGAAAGTTGTGTTTAGAATTTGAGTATAAACAAATAAAGGAGGCTGGATGGCCTCCTTTATTTGTTTTGTTAGTATTAGCTGGTGGTTTTGAGGGAATGATGGTTGTCGGATATGCTGATCTCGGGGTTGAGTTGGGTGAGGGCATGGATGAAAGCTTTTTGGTCTTTGGGGCTTACGTATATTTCATCGTATTTATAATAATGGATGGATAATCCCGTGGGGGCCAGACCGGCGGTTTTCTGGCCCTGCCTTATGAATTTCCCTTTTCGAATTTCCCGGATGGATGTGATGGGGATCTTGCCTTTGTTGTATCCGAATCTGTAGAATAGATAGCCATCTTCAATTTTATAAGAATTGTCAAAGTAAATCCAAAGTGGCAAGGCTAAATGAATCCATGCGAAAAACAAATAAGGTTTGGCAATCAATCCTTCATAATTCCACAAAGAAGCCCCATACATGAGGAGGGGCAAGGTGATCCAGGTAATGGCAAGCCAATTTTGACGGTCTGTTTTAAATTCCATTTTTTTTGAATAGGGATATCGTATTGAAAAAATATTTACGGAAGATTAAGTTAATTATTATGGGCTGAATTGCATGATTAATTTGAAACTTTTTGATCGGGGAAATTATTTCGGACAATTAAAACTCTCAGCATAAGCCTGCTAGAGTTACTGATGGAGTGGGGGTTACAGGATAATTTCTTTCGATATCTTTGACTCGTTCCTGTTATTATTTGTACCTTTGCAATCCGTTCGGGTGAACGGGTCCGTTTTGGCGGGAAAACAACTAACTAAAAACCTCAGCCTGAGGACTCTAGGGCTGTTGAAAGTCAGAGTCATTAAATAATATGTCTAATAAAGAAGATTTTAACTGGGAAAAGTTTGAGACCAAAGGTTTTGGCGAAGGCTACACTAAGGCTGAGAGAGCCGAAATGGAGAAGCTTTACGACAACACCTTGAATGAGATCACTGAGAAAGAAGTTATCAAAGGTACTGTAGTAGGTATCAACGATAAGGACGTGATCATCAACATTGGTTTCAAATCTGACGGATTGGTGCCTAGAACTGAATTTAGAGATCTACCTGATCTTAAAATCGGTGATGAGGTGGAACTTTTCATCGAAGAGCAAGAGAACGCTCTTGGCCAATTGGTCCTTTCTAGAAAGAAAGCCAAAATGGTACGTGCTTGGCAGGATATCGAAGATGCATTGGAGTTTGACAATGTAATCGAAGGTCTTGTGAAGAGAAGAACCAAAGGTGGTCTTATCGTGGATATCTACGGTGTGGAGGCTTTCTTGCCAGGTTCTCAGATCGACGTGAAGCCTATCAGAGACTTTGATGTCTATGTAGGTAAGAAAATGGAAGTGAAAGTGGTTAAAATCAACCACGCTAACGATAACGTAGTAGTTTCTCATAAAGTCTTGATCGAAAAAGACCTTGAGAAGCAAAAAGCTGAAATCCTTAACAACCTTGAGAAAGGTCAAGTATTGGAAGGTGTGATCAAAAACATGACCAACTTCGGTGTATTCATCGATCTTGGTGGTGTAGATGGTCTACTTCACATTACAGATATTTCTTGGGGCAGAATCAATCATCCGGAAGAAGTTCTTAACCTTGATGACAAAGTTCAGATCGTGGTTCTTGACTTCGATGATGATAAGAAGAGAATTTCTTTGGGTATGAAGCAGCTTACTGCTCATCCTTGGGATTCACTTTCTGCTGAGCTTGAAATCGGTTCTAAGGTTAGAGGTAAAATCGTTAACGTTGCTGACTATGGTGCATTCCTTGAGTTGGCTCCAGGCGTTGAAGGTTTGATCCACGTATCTGAAATGAGCTGGTCTCAGCACTTGAGAAACCCAGCTGACTTCGTGAAAGTTGGTGACGAGATCGATGCGGTAGTGTTGACTTTGGACAAAGACGACAGAAAAATGTCTCTTGGTATCAAGCAGCTTACTGAAGATCCTTGGACTAAAGGTGACATGTCTACTAAGTATGCAGTGGGCACTAAGCACAAAGGTGTGGTAAGAAACTTGACTAACTTCGGTCTATTCCTTGAGCTAGAGGAAGGTATCGACGGTCTTGTACACGTATCTGATCTTTCTTGGACTAAGAAAATCAAGCACCCATCTGAGTACGTTAAAGTAGGAGATGAGCTTGAAGTTGTAGTTCTTGAGCTTGATGTTGACAACAGAAGATTGGCCCTTGGCCATAAGCAGTTGGAAGAAAACCCATGGGATACTTTCGAGAATGTGTTTCCAGTAGGTTCTGTTCACAAGTGTACTGTTAACTCTAAGAATGACAAAGGTGCAGTACTTGAGCTTCCTTACGGACTTGAGGGCTTTGCTACCATCAAAAACTTGGAAAAAGAAGACGGTTCTCAAGTAGAAGTTGGTGACTCTGAAGACTTCAAAGTAACTGAATTCTCTAAAGATGACAAAAGAATTGTTCTTTCTCATACAGCAACTTTTAAAGAGGCAGCAGTTGAAGCTCCAAAAGCTAAGAAAGCAGCATCTCCTAAGAAGAAAGCTACAGAGCAGCCGCAAGAAAAGTCTACCCTAGGTGATTTGGATGCACTTTCTGCTTTGAAAGAGAAAATGGACGGTGGAGATAAGAAGTAATTCTTGATCCCTATCAAAAATATGAAGCCTCCCTTGCAAAAGGGAGGCTTTTTTTATTACTAGATTATTCATCATTCAGCGTCCATCATTCATTATTTTCCCTTCATTTTCAATTCCCCTTTCCCCTAAGTTCCGGCTTCTCTCAAAGCTTATGTCTTACAGTGAATCTCAGCGTACTATAGCTGTATTGGAAGTCGTAGGTATGCTCTTTCTCCAAATGCCTCAGGTAGCCAAGTTCTAGCCTTAAATTGTCTGTTAAATAGTACCGGAGACCTCCGTAATACCTAAAAGTATCGAATATGTCATCTTCGTCAGTTCTCACCATGATGGCCGCAAATCCCTGGGCATGTAAATGACCCTTTTTTCTGCCTTTGTCGATAATATCAAAATCGGTAGTGAACTCATACCTATACCTCATATTAAAGGAATAAGTAGATTCCAGTTCCTCTTCTACTTCCTCGGGTGATACAAAAGTCCTTGTGGTATCACCTCTAAATCGCTGTTCAATTCTGAGCCGATGGTTGAAGTTCCATCTTCCAGCCTCATGGGTGTAATTCGTTTCCTGATGTGGTCGGATTTCTGGTTCTACAAGAGGGGTCCAGAGGCTGTGCATCTGCGAGTAAGCCATGCCAATACCAAAATTCCAAGCCTCGGATTGCAGGTAATAAAGTGTGCCACGGGTGATAAATTGGTATTGCCTTGAAGGGCTGAAAAACCTCCTGTTTTCAGCTTCCACATCCAATTGCAGCTTATCAGAAAGCTCCCACTCTAAATAATATCGGATCCAGTAGAGTCCTCCTTGCTCCAGTTCATTGGTTTCCCTAAGCTCTTCTTGGCCGAAGGAGAATAGAGGTATAAACAAAAAAAAGAAGAGGCTTGCCCTTGTCACTGCCATCATAGGTGAAAAATTTACCCAAAATAGGCTCAAAAATCAGTCCAATCAAACTGGGCCGAGAGGGAATAAAAAAAGCAGCATAGGATCTATGCTGCCTACTTGGAGGTCGCGAGCGGATTCGAACCGCTGTACAAGGTTTTGCAGACCTCTGCCTAGCCACTCGGCCACGCGACCATTTCGTAATTGGAATGCAAATGTAAAGATATTCTCTTTCTGTGCAAAGTTTAGCGGGGAAATTTCTCAGCTTTTATACAGCTTTTGATTGCGGAATATTTGTCATCAATGTTAGGAAAAATAAAAATTTTCACTCGTATGGATTCCGAGTTCGGCCATTTATGAAAATAAAGTTATTTATAAATGTTCTAAATAAGTTTGTTAAAATGTAAACAACTGTTAAGTAACTAAAAATCAACTGATTAAATATAAGTATGGCCTTGGGTGGGTTGATAAGGCCTGATTTTGTATGAGTTTGAAAATAAGAAGTTCGATAGTACATTTGTGGGGATTATTGAAAACCGTGAAATAAACTGATTAAAGAGTAATAAATATGTCAATCAAACGCTCATTATTAAGTGTTCCGTTAAGATTAAGTAATCTGGCGTTGGTATTTTTCCTTTTTGTGGGGGTACAAGCGTTCGCTGCTGATCCAAGTGTGCCGGACAGCGACGAGGCTATTACAGCGGGTAGATCCTTGTTTAATGCGAACTGTAAAGCCTGTCACAGGCTTGATTCGAAAAGTGTAGGTCCGGCCCTGAGAGGTGTAACCGAAAGAAGAGACTTGGATTGGACCAAGCAATTCATTTTAAACTCTCAGGCCTTGATCCAGTCAGGCGATCAGACTGCTGTAGCGCTATTTAAAGAATATAACAACACGGTGATGCCGTCTCATACGTTCTTGAGCGATGATGACTTGATGAACCTTTTGGCTTATGTGGAGTACGGTGATACTGCCGATACAAGTGCAGCAGCGGGGGGTGAAGGTGCCGATGGCGCGGTGGCCACAGGTGGTGTGCCAAGCGAATACCTGACAATCATCCTTGGGGTGTTGGTTTTGGTATTGTTGCTAATCTTGGTAGTTTTAGGTCTGATCGTATCTGTTCTTTCCAAGTATTTGGAGAAGCAGCCACTCGAGGAAGACGATAGAGAGTTTATTTCACAAAAAACTGACTGGAAAGCTATTTTCAAGAGTGATGCGTTCATTTTGATCTTCACTACTTTGATTTTGGCCTTCGTGGTGAAAACTGCCTTGGACGGATTATATAATGTGGGGGTTCAGCAGGGGTATGCTCCTAAGCAGCCTATCGCTTACTCTCACGAACTGCATGCTGGACAATATGAGATTCCTTGTCAATACTGCCACACTGGCGTTGAGATAGGAAGATCTGCCAATATTCCTTCTGCCAACATTTGTATGAACTGTCACACGCACATACAGAATGTAGGTGGACAGGACGGAATGTCGCCAGAGATTGCCAAAATCTATGCGGCAATCGAAAACGATCAGCCAATTGAGTGGGTAAGGGTTCACAACCTTCCTGACCTGGCTTATTTTGATCACTCCCAGCACGTAAAAGTAGGTGGCATCGAATGCCAGACTTGTCACGGACCAATCGAAGAAATGGAAGTGGTGTATCAGCACAGCTCCCTAACCATGGGTTGGTGTATCGACTGCCACAGACAGACTGAAATCGTCACTGCTGGCAACGAGTATTACGACAAGTTGGTTCAGTTGCATTCAGATACCAAAGAATCCTTGAGAGTGAAGGATATCGGAGGTTTGGAATGTGCTAAGTGTCACTATTAATTTAATCTTTAAGAACAGACATCTTTTCTTTGCAAGAGTCCGGCCCACAATCCCGGCCAGACTTTGGGAAAAATGAAAAGTAGATAATATTCTCATGAAAGAAAATAAAAAAACATACTGGAACGGATTCGAGCAATTGACCAACGATCCTGAGTTTGTAAAAAAAGCGGAAAGAGAATTTCCTGAGGAGCTTCCTGTAAACGGTGCTTCTGAAGGTGGCTCTTCCAGAAGAGATTTCCTTAAAGTGATGGGATTCAGCTTGGCGGCAGCTTCTTTGGCTGCTTGTGAGGCTCCTGTCAGAAAAGCTATCCCTTACGTAAACAAGCCGGTGGACATCAACCCATCAGTGCCTAATTACTACGCATCTACTTTTGCTTCTGGTGGTGATTATGCTTCTATAGTTGTAAAGACTAGAGAGGGTAGACCGATCAAAATCGAAGGAAACAAACTTTCTTCTATCACCCAAGGTGGTGTGAGTGCTATTGTGGAGGCTTCTGTACTTTCACTATATGATAAGCAGCGTTTGACCGGCCCTATGGTGGACGGACAGCAGGCTGACTGGCCTACTGTTGACTCTGAGGTTGTTTCTCGCTTGAGAAATGCCGGAAATGTTCGCATTGTTACCAATACATTGATTTCTCCTTCCACTGAAAGTGCTTTGCAAGAATTGGCAGGTTCCTTCGGTGCTGAAGTGGTTACATACGATCCAGTATCTAATTACGGGATCATCAAAGCAGGCGGGGCATTGCCTAGCTACCGATTCGACAGAGCTGATGTGATTGTCAGCTTCGGTGCGGATTTCTTGGGTACCTGGATTTCTCCAATCGAATTTGCCAAGCAGTACAGCAAAGGCAGAAAGATCTCCAAAGAAAACCCTAACATGTCACGTCACTTCCAGTTTGAGTCTAACATGTCTCTTACTGGTGCGAACGCTGACTACAGAACACCAATCAAAGCTTCTCAAAACGGGTTAGCTGTTTTGGCATTATACAACCTTTTGGCCAGAAGAGGCGGAGCTGCTGCAGTGAATGCCGCTGCGGTTGAAATCCCTCACCTGGAGAAAGCTGCTGACGAACTATGGGCAAACAGAGGCCGCTCCATCGTAGTTTCGGGTTCAAATGACCCTAACGTTCAGGTAGTGATCAACGCCATCAACGACCTTTTGGGTAACACTGGAGAAACTGTTGACTTCTCTAAGCCTGCTTACTTCAGAAAAGGTAATGACGAGCAGATGAACCAGTTTGTAACTGATCTTGCTGCAGGTAGAGTAGGAGGAGTTGTTTTCTTCAACTGTAACCCTGTATACGATCACGCAAGGGGTGCTGAAATCGCTGAAGGTATCGAGAAAGCTAGAGTATCCATCTCTACTAACGAGACCCTGAACGAAACAGCTTCCTTGGTTCAGATCGTTGCTCCTGATCACCACTATTTGGAGTCTTGGAATGACTTCAACCCTAAGGCTGGTGAGTACAGCTTGTCTCAACCAACCATTACTCCGCTATTTAACACAAGACAGGCGCAGGAGTCCTTCCTAGCTTGGTCTGGAAATAATACATCTTATTACGATTACCTTCAGGAGAGCTGGAGCAACGGACTTTTCTCTGGACAGAGCGAAGTTGCCAATTTCCAAGAGTTCTGGGACAGAGCTTTGTACAACGGGGTGTTTACCTCTGAAGCTGCAGGTGCTGAATCTGGTGCAGGAACTGGCAACGTAAGCGGTGCTGCTTCTGAAATCGGAAGAACTTATACTGCTGACAATGCGAATGTTGAATTGGTAATCTACCAAAAAGTAGGTATCGGTAACGGTACCCACTCCAACAACCCATGGTTGCAAGAAATGCCTGATCCTATCACTAAAGTGACTTGGGATAACTACCTTACTGTATCCCAAAACTGGGCTGCGGAGAACAACTTCAAAATGAGTGAAGGCAACACCAAGATGGGTCGCATCACGGTGGGTAACAAGTCTTACACGCTTCCAGTAGTAGTTCAGCCAGGTCAGGCAGTAGGTACTGTAGGTTTGGCCGTAGGTTACGGTAGAACTAAAGCTGGTAGAGTTGCTGATGGAGTAGGGGTTAACGCCTACGAATTGGTAGATGTATCCAGAGGTTACAACAACTTCGAAATTACTGAAGGTGTTACTTTGGAATTAGTAAATGACAGTTACAAGTTGGCTCAAACACAGACTGCCAATACCTACATGGGTCGCCAGTTTGTGGTACAGGAAGCTACACTTGGAGAATATAGAGAAGACGCTTCAGCAGGTAGATACAAGCCTGAAATTTATGCTGAAGGAGAATTTGTGAAGCCGTCGAAGATTTCACTTTGGAAAGGCCACAAATACAGCCAACACCACTGGGGTCTTGCTATCGATATGAATTCTTGTATCGGTTGTGGGGCATGTACCGTAGCTTGTCAGGTTGAAAACAACGTGGCAGTGGTAGGTAAGCAGGAAGTGTTGAACAGAAGAGAGATGGCTTGGATCCGTATCGACAGATACTACAGCTCTGAGGCCGGTGCAGAATCTTACAAAGATTTGGAAGTAGCTGCTGCCAACCCTGAGGTTGTATTCCAGCCGATGATGTGTCAGCACTGTAACAACGCTCCTTGTGAGACTGTATGTCCAGTTGTTGCTACCACGCACTCTTCTGAAGGGCTTAACCAAATGACTTACAACAGATGTATAGGTACAAGATATTGTGCCAACAACTGTCCTTATAAGGTAAGAAGATTCAACTGGTTCAAGTATCACGACAACAAAGATTTTGCAGCTGTGAACGTGGCTCAAAACTCTGACCTTGGTAAGATGGTGCTTAACCCAGACGTGACCGTAAGAGCTAGAGGTGTGATGGAGAAATGTACCATGTGTGTGCAGAGAATCCAAGCCGGTAAGCTTTCTGCCAAGCGTGAAAACAGGAAGATTGAAGACGGTGAGATCAACGTGGCATGTGCCGTGGCTTGTCCTACAGATGCTCTAGTGTTTGGTGACATGAACGATCCGAACAGCAAGGTGTCTCAAGTACTGAAGATAGAGGAATCTATCGAGGCGATTAAAGAGGTGAACGAAGAGAGAGCCTACCACGTGTTGGAGGAAATCAACGTGAGCCCTAACGTATGGTACTTCACCAAGATCAGAAACAAGGACAAAAACGAAGCGTAAATAAATAATTTTATAAGATATGCAGGTTACTTCATCCGTGCGCGAACCGTTAGTTACGGGCGGTAAAACTTACAAAGACGTCACCAGTGACGTGTCCCGACAAGTGGAAGGCAAGCCGACTGTTGGCTGGCTACTTGGAATGGCCGTTTCACTTGGAGCACTTTTATTAGGAAGCATTGCACTGGTAGCTACCCTTTGGGAAGGTATCGGTATGTGGGGATTAAATAAAACCGTAGGCTGGGCCTGGGATATCACCAACTTCGTATGGTGGGTAGGTATCGGTCACGCTGGTACCTTGATTTCAGCGGTTTTGTTGCTTTTCAGACAGAAATGGAGAACCTCCATTAACCGTGCTGCTGAGGCGATGACCATCTTTGCCGTTATTTGTGCGGCCATGTTCCCGATTATTCACATGGGTAGACCTTGGTTGGGTGCATATTGGGCCCTTCCTTTACCAAATACATTCGGTTCTCTTTGGGTGAATTTTAATTCACCTCTACTGTGGGATGTATTTGCGATCTCTACTTACTTCTCTGTATCCTTGGTATTCTGGTACATCGGTTTGATCCCAGATTTCGCTACCATTAGAGATAGAGCGACAGGGATCAGAAAAACCATTTACGGAGCGTTGAGCTTTGGTTGGGATGGCGCTGCCAAGACTTGGATGAGATACGAAGCCGTATCTTTGATCCTTGCCGGTCTTGCTACTCCTCTTGTACTTTCAGTACACACCATTGTATCCTTTGACTTTGCCACTTCGGTAATTCCAGGATGGCACACCACGATCTTCCCACCATACTTTGTGGCGGGTGCGATCTTCTCAGGTTTTGCCATGGTATTGACCCTGATGATTATCACCAGAAAGGTGTTTAAACTTGAGGATTACATCACCATCGTGCACATCGAATTGATGAATATTGTAATCATCATCACAGGTTCCATCGTAGGTATCGCCTATATCACTGAGTTCTTCATCGCTTGGTATTCAGGAGTGGAAGCAGAGCAGTACGCATTCGTTAACCGTATGTTTGGACCTTACTGGTGGGCATACTGGTCAATGATGACTTGTAACGTGATTTCTCCACAGCTATTCTGGTTCAAGAAAATCAGAACATCAATCGTTGCAACTTTCATCCTTTCTCTAGTAGTAAACATCGGGATGTGGTTTGAGAGATTTGTGATCATCGTAACCTCCCTTCACAGAGATTTCTTGCCTTCTTCTTGGGTAATGTTCTACCCGACTTTAGCAGACGTCGGAGTATATTTGTTCACCTTCGGGTTGTTTTTCACATTGTTCTTGTTGTTTGCCAAATTCTTCCCGGTAATCAACATGGCTGAGGTGAAATCAGTATTAAAGTCTTCATCAGAAAAAGTAAAAAGATAAAATGGAAAGAGATAAAAATTTTGTCCTCGGTATTTATGATGATGAGGATGTGTTGTTGAACGCAGTGACCCAGATAAGACAGAATGGCGTAAAGATCCATGAGGTTTACTCGCCTTATCCGGTGCACGGATTGGAACATAACCTAGGGTACAGAAGAAGTAGATTGCCTATTGCCGCGTTTCTTTTCGGATTGTTGGGTACCACATTGGCCTTGACCATGCAGTTTTATATGATGAAATTTGACTGGCCAATGATCATCGGTGGTAAGGATCACGCAGCTTTTCCTGACTTTATCCCAGTTACTTTCGAATTGACCGTTCTTTTGGCGGCATTCGGTATGGTGGGGGTATTCATGGTGAGCAGCAACCTAAAGCCTTGGGGCCAGCCTAGAATATTTGATATCAGAAGTACCGATGACAAGCATGTCATGGCTATCGACCTGGTAAACAATTCGCACCTTGAGCGTGAGAGAATTGTGGAAGTACTGAAAGCTTCTGGCGCTACAGAGGTGAATAACAAAAGTTTTGAATAGGTAATCCTTGTAGATATGAAATTTACTAAATCAATATATTTATTAGCTGTAATGGGGGTATCCTACGGGTTAGCCTCATGTAGTGCCTCAGGTGACCATCCAGGGACAGAATATGCTCCCCAGATGTATCACTCGGTAGCCTATGAACCATTGACCCAAATCAGGGATACAGATCAGGGAAACTGGTTGTCAAACAGAGAAGATGAAATAGGGGAATTCCATAACAGTAACCCTAACAACCCACACGGAATGAACATGAGGGAGCCTGCTCCTAATACCGTTCCGAGAAACAAAGATGGGTTTTTGCCATATAGATTGGGTGTCGATGATATCGAAGCATCTAATGACATCACCAACCCCCTTGAGCCAACCGATCAGGTAATTGCTGAAGGTAGACAGCTTTACACGCAGTATTGCTCTACTTGTCACGGTCCAGGTGGTGAAGGAGACGGACTTGCCGGCGAGGTAGTCGGTGGTGTTGCCAACCTTAAGGGAGGTGCATACCTAGAGCTGTCTGAAGGACACATTTTCCATGTAATTACACATGGTAAAGGAAGAATGCTTCCTCACGGTTCTCAGATTTCTATCGACAGAAGATGGAAGATTGTTCACTATGTTAAACAAGAAATTCAGAACTAATAATAATGGCGCATCAAACTAACTATAATCTAGATCAGAGATTTGATTTTACAGCCGCCACCAAGAAGGCAATCTTCATCGTGGGTGGAATCGGAGCTGTACTTTTAATCTTGGGTATCATCTTCGCCGCTATGGGCGGAGACCATGGCCATGGCGATGACGCCGGTCATGCTTTCCACTGGACGCAGAGGCTGTTTGCCAACCTTTGGATCAACAATGTTTACTTTGTAGGTATTGCCATTATTGGGGTGTTCTTCTTTGCTATTCAATATGCCGCTCAGGCAGGTTGGTCAGCAGGTTTGTTGAGAATTATGCTTTCATTAGGCTACTGGTTGCCAATCGGTGCCGTGCTTATGATAGTTTCTTTCTTCGTGGTAAATCACGACATCTTCCACTGGACTCACGCTTACTTGTTCGATATCAATGATCCTCATTATGACAAGATCATAGATGGAAAAGGAGCATACTTCTACTGGCCGATGGAAAAAGGTTCTTTCCCAATCTTCTATGTGGTAAGAATGGTTGCTTTCCTTGGTCTTTGGTTGTTCTTCTTCAACAAGCTTAGGACATTGAGCTATGGTGAGGATTTGAAGTCAACTGGACACAACTGGTTTGCCATCAGAAAATGGTCTGCTATCTTCTTGGTAGTATTTGCGGTAACTTCCTCTATCAGTGCTTGGGACTGGGTTATGTCAATTGATACTCACTGGTTCTCTACACTATTCGGATGGTATGTATTCTCTTCTTGGTTTGTAGCTGGACTTTCGGCAATGACCTTGATAGCCATCTTCCTTAGAGAAAGAGGCTACTTGACCATGGTGAACGAAAACCATATCCATGACATGGGTAAATTCGTCTTCGCCTTCTCTATCTTCTGGACTTACCTTTGGTTCTCTCAGTTCTTGTTGATCTATTATGCCAATATTCCTGAAGAAGCAGTGTACTTTGTAGAGAGATTGGAAAGTGATATCTATAGCCCTTGGTTGTTTGCCAATTTGATTTTCAACTTTGTGCTTCCGTTCTTTGTATTGATGACAAGAGATTCCAAGCGTCATTCTATCTTCTTGAAAGTAGTTTGTACTCTAATTATTGTAGGTCATTGGATTGATCACTTTATGATGGTTCAGCCTGGAACTCTGGGACATAATGGTGGTGTTGGATTCATGGAAATAGGTATGTTCCTAGTGTTTGGAGCTGCAATGACTTTCGTGGTGTTGACTGGTCTTGCTAAGCATAACCTAGTTGCCAAAAACAACCCGATGTTGGAGGAAAGTTATCATCATCATATTTAAATTTTATCCGAAAAAAGTAAAATTATGTACGGATTTCTTATAGTACTTGGCCTTTTATTGTTAGTCTCCGTCATCTGGATGGTGTACAGGGTGCAGACTTTGGTGTCTGTGATGAAAGGCTCAGAAAAGAAAATTGCCTCAGGAAGCAACAAGGTGAACGCAGCCATGTTCATGGTATTCCTGATACTTTCTTTCATACTTATGGCTTGGTATTCTGTCAAGGAATTTGACAACTATCAATTGCCGATAGCCTCCGAGCACGGTCAGATCACAGATAACCTTTTCTGGATCACCATGGCGGTTACTGGCTTTATCTTCATTCTTACCCACATCTTGCTATTCTGGTTTCCTTATAAGTACCAGTATGAGGAGAACAAAAGAGCAGCTTATTATCCTGATAACAACAAATTGGAAATTATCTGGACACTTGTTCCAGCATTGGTCCTAACTGTTTTGGTTATCTCTGGATGGAGAGCCTGGAAGGATATCACTTCACCAGCACCTGAAAACGCCCACGTTATTGAATTATTGGGTTACCAGTTTGCCTGGGATATCAGATATGCGGGTCAGGATAACCAACTCGGTAGACATGACTTCAGGTTGACTAATGCGACTAATTCCAGAGGTGTAGACTTCACAGACGAAAACGCACTGGATGATTTTGAATCAAACAGAGTGGTAATCCCTAAAGGCGAACCGGTTCTTTTTAGAATCCGTGCCCGAGATGTATTGCACTCCGTGTTTGCCCCTCATATGAGACTTAAAATGGATGCGGTACCAGGTATGCCAACCAGATTCTGGTTTACACCTACCAAAACTACTGCTGAGATGAGAGAGGAGACTGGCAATCCAGAATTCGAATATGAAATTGCCTGTACAGAGGTTTGCGGTAGCGGTCACTTCTCCATGAGAAGAGTCATCGAGGTGGTTACTCCTGAAGAGTACCAACAATGGCTAGCTGAGCAGAAGCCTTTTATCGTTCAGAATCCTGATTTAGTGGCTAACCTTCCTGCAGATAAGAAGAAGGTAGCTGAAATCATGATTGAAGAAAATAAGTAATTAAGATAATATATAGATATTATGGCAGTAGTTAATACAGCAACTCACGGTGACCACGCTCATGAAGTTCATGACGATCACCATGATAACTTCATAACGAAGTATATCTTTAGTACTGACCATAAGATGATCGGGAAGCAATTTTTGGTGACCGGTATCTTTTGGGCTTTAATTGGAGGTTTCCTTTCTATCTTGTTTAGACTTCAGCTAGGCTTCCCCGAAATGGATATGTCTTTCCTTAGACCTATCCTAGGTGGATGGATTACTGAAACTGGTGAATTGGATCAAAATTTCTACTTAGCTCTTGTGACGATGCACGGTACCATCATGGTATTCTTCGTATTGACCGCAGGTCTTAGTGGTACTTTCTCCAATTTCTTGATTCCATTGCAGATTGGTGCCCGTGATATGGCGTCAGGCTTCATGAACATGCTTTCTTACTGGTTCTTCTTTGTATCTGGTTTGATCATGTTTGCTTCTCTTTTCTTGGAGAAAGGTCCCGCCGGTGGTGGTTGGGTAGTTTACCCGCCTTTGTCAGCTCTTGAGCAGGCTATCCCAGGTTCTGGTATGGGTATGACCCTTTGGTTGATCGCAATGGTATTCTTTATTGCCTCGACGCTATTGGGTGGTATCAACTATATCACTACTATCATCAACATGAGAACAAAGGGGATGACTTTTGCCAGACTTCCTTTGACAATCTGGTCATTCTTCCTTACTGCAGTTATCGGCTTGCTTTCTTTCCCAGTATTGTTTGCAGCTGCTTTATTGCTAGTATTTGATAGAAGTTTCGGTACTTCATTCTACCTGGCTGATATCTACATCGGTGGTGAGGCGCTTCCTCACACAGGTGGTAGCCCGGTTCTTTACCAACACTTATTCTGGTTCCTTGGTCACCCTGAGGTTTATATCGTATTGCTTCCAGCATTGGGTATCACTTCTGAGGTAATTGCTACCAACTCCAGAAAACCAATCTTCGGTTACAAAGCCATGATTATTTCCATGTTGGGTATCACCATCCTATCTTTCGTAGTATGGGCTCACCACATGTTCGTGTCAGGTATGAATCCTTTCCTTGGATCTGTATTCATGTTCTTGACCTTGATCATTGCGGTACCATCGGCAGTAAAGGTATTTAACTACCTTACTACGCTTTGGAGAGGAAACTTGATCTTTACTCCTGCGATGCTTTTCTCAATCGGTCTAGTATCCTTCTTTATCTCTGGTGGTTTGACAGGTATTTTCCTTGGTAACTCCGCTATTGATATCCAACTTCACGATACTTACTTCGTAGTAGCTCACTTCCACTTGGTAATGGGTTCTGCATCTTTCTTCGGTCTTATGGCGGGTGTTTACCACTGGTTCCCTAAGATGTTTGGTAGAATGATGGACAGCAAATTGGGTTACATCCACTTCTGGTTGACTTTCATCGGAGTTTACATGGTATTCTTCCCAATGCACTACATCGGTATCGCAGGTTTCCCTAGAAGATATTACTCTTGGACTAACTTCGACTTCGCCAACATGTATACTGACTTGAACATGTTTGTGTCCATAGCAGCTATTGTAACATTTGCTGCTCAGTTCATCTTCTTGTTCAACTTCTTCTACAGCATGTACAAGGGAAGAAAAGCACCTCACAATCCTTGGAGATCCAATACGCTTGAGTGGACTACGCCAATCAACCCAGGTCACGGTAACTGGCCAGGTGAGATCCCTTCTGTTTACAGATGGCCATACGATTACTCTAAGCCAGGCTCTGCAGCGGACTTCATTCCTCAGACTGTTCCATTGTCTGCCACTCCTGAGTCTAACCTTCCTCACGAGGAGGAGCTAGTGAAGCTTGAGAAGCAAATCATGGCAGAAGAAGGCCAAGTGTTGGTAGCTAATGAATCAAACAAATAAAAAGATAAGCAGCTTTCGCAAGATATCCCTGATATCTGTGATAGCTGTTTATTTCCTAATATTGGTAGGAGGGGTTGTCAGAAGTACCGGATCCGGTATGGGCTGCCCCGATTGGCCGAAATGTTTTGGGAGCTGGGTTCCACCCACAAGTGTGGATCAGCTCCCAAAAAATTATCAGGACATCTACCTTCAAAAGCGGCTTGACAAAAACGAAAGATTTGTCGCCATGCTTACCTCATTAGGCTTTGATAGAAAAGCCGAAGAGATTAAAAATGACAAATCAATCCTTATCGAGGAAGAATTTAATGCTACCAAAACCTGGATCGAATATGTAAACAGGTTGATTGGGGCAATAATTGGATTATTGGTAATTGCCACCTTCCTATATTCTCTTCCGCTATGGGGCACGGATAAGGCCTTGCCGATACTATCCTTTGCCAACTTGCTTCTGGTTATCTTCCAAGGCTGGATAGGTTCGATAGTGGTGTCGACTAATCTGTTGGAGTGGATGATTTCACTTCACATGGTATTGGCCTTGGTGATTGTCTGTTTGCTGCTGTATATACATTACAGGGCTTACCGACTGGCTTATCCGATAGTGTTTAAGACCGAAAAGCCCAACAGGCTGTTTTACCTGCTTGGGGTTGGCTTTATCCTGATGATTATCCAAATCGTATTGGGTACGCAGGTGAGGGAGGAAATAGATGCTATAGCCTTTAGGTTTGGGAACCTGTTCAGATCTGAGTGGGTTGAACACCTAGGAATCAATTTCCTGATCCATCGGTCCTTTTCTCTGGTGTTGTTGGGAATTCATTTGGTATTCATTTATAAGGTTTACAAGTATTCTGTAAGGTCTGCAAGTATCTTTAAATGGTCCCAAATATTAATTTTGCTCATTCTATTCGTGATTATCACAGGTGTGGGATTGGCATATTTTGGAATACCTGCATTTTTGCAGCCTTTCCATTTGTTGCTAGGCTCCTTGATAGTGGGGCTGCAGTTTGTGATTCTTCTCTTATTAAATGATCAAAAGAAAATAGTAGAAAGCGTTAATTCATGAGAACAGTAAATCTTAGTGAAAACCTGCTTTTAGATTTAATTACATCTAGAAGCAAGGCTTATTACGATCTAATCAAATTCAGACTATCGGCAGTAGTCACATTTTCTGCCGGCTTTGGGTTCTTCCTAGGCGATAAAGGTTCAATTTTCTCCTGGTCCGCCTTCTTTGCGTTGGTCTTGGGAGGATTCCTAATCAGCGGTGCCTCCGGTGCCTTCAACGAAATCCTCGAAAGGGATTATGACAAGCTGATGAAAAGAACCCAAAATAGACCACTTCCCCTCAATAGCATTTCCTTGCAGGAAGCCATCTGGTTTTCCAGCATTATTGGCATCTTGGGCATTTGCATTCTTTGGGTTTATACCAACCCATTGACCACCGGCTTGGGTGTGCTTAGCATGATTTTATACGTGTTGGTTTATACTCCTTTGAAAAGAGTCGGACCGATAGCCGTATTCGTGGGAGCCCTGCCTGGAGCTATGCCACCACTGTTGGGCTGGACTGCTGCTACCGGGACGATAGGTTATGAAGCCATGATTCTTTTCGGAATTCAGTTTATCTGGCAGTTTCCCCACTTTTGGGCGATTGCTTGGGTAAGTGATGAGGACTATAAAAAGGCCGGATTCAAATTGTTGCCTAGTGGAGGGAAAAAGGATTTGAACACAGCTATTCAGATTATGATTTACACCCTGTTCTTGTTGCCATTGGGCTTGTTGCCTACCTACTTTGGCTTGACGGGTTTAAATTCCGGAATTGTAGCCACTATCTGCGGCGCTTTGTTTTTGGCGCAAACCTTTTCTCTGATGAAGGATTGTTCTAGAAAGTCGGCCCTAAAGATCATGTTTGGTTCTTTTCTTTATCTGCCGATAGTTCAGATTGCTTATATGCTTGATAAAATACCATAATGGAAGAGAGATTAGAATATATTGAGGGGGCTGAACAACCCATATCCATGCATCCCAAAAAGTTTGCATTGTGGTTGTTCATCGTGAGTACTGTGATGGTGTTTGCTGCATTGACTAGTGCTTATATAGTGCGTCAGGCAGAAGGAAATTGGTTGGAGTTTAACCTGCCATCTGTGTTTTATTGGACTTCAGCGATCATTGTATTGAGTAGTGGCACCATGCATTGGGCATACACTGCTGCTCAAAGGGACGATATGAAAATTCTTAAACTTGGGATGGTGTTGACCTCCATTCTCGGAGTGGCGTTTTTGGTCGGCCAATGGTATAGCTGGGTGGCACTTGTGGATAGGGATGTCTACTTTGTCGGAAATCCTGCCGGATCATTTCTGTATGTTTTTACAGGTCTGCATGCATTACACTTGATTAGTGGTGTGATATTTCTGATTATTGTGTTAATTTCGTCCTTTAAATATAAAATCCACTCCAAAAGCATGACACGAATGGAGATGTGCGCCACTTATTGGCATTTTCTTGGAGGCCTATGGATTTACTTGTTCATGTTCTTGTTATTGAATCATTAAAATATAATTTTAGTTAATTTTAAAATTTATGTCTACAGCGACAACATCGATTAATTTGAGTTCCAAGAGAGGAATTTGGGGTGGTGGAAACGAGCCACTTAAAGCAAGTTACGGGAAACTGATGATGTGGTTTTTCCTGCTTTCTGATATTTTTACTTTTGCTGCATTCTTGGTAGCTTATGGAGCAATCAGGGTAAGTTACCCTCCCTATGCGGGACCAGCTGATTCCTTCGTAGGATCAAATGAATATTGGCCAGTACCGGAAATGGTGTTTGACGCTATTCCATTTGTACACGGCATCCACGCCCCGTTGGTGTTTGTTGGTTTGATGACCTTTATCCTTATCATGAGTTCCGTGACTATGGTATTGGCAGTGGAAGCTGGACATAGAAATGACAGGAAAGATGTTACCAAGTGGTTGCTTTGGACAATTGTAGGTGGTGTTACCTTCCTTGGCTGTCAGGCTTGGGAGTGGGGTCACTTCATCCATGGAACTGACGGTGGAGCCACCATCACTTTCATCGGTAACTTTGGTAATATGATCACCGAAACCGTTTATGGAGCAAACCTAAGTGTGAACGAATATGGCCCGGCAGCTTTTGCCCAACTGTTTTTCTTCATCACCGGATTCCACGGATTCCACGTGACCATTGGTGTTTTCTTGTTGTTCCTTGCCTTTTATCAGGCTGCTGTAGGGGTATACGAAAGAAGAGGCCATTATGAAATGGTAGAAAAAATTGGATTGTATTGGCACTTTGTTGATTTGGTATGGGTATTCGTATTTACCTTCTTTTACCTTATCTAACCTTAAAATTTTAGAAGACTATGGATATTCAAGATAACAAAAGCACTTTGGAAGTAGCTCCACGTAATGCGGAGAAGATCAAAAAAATCTGGAAGATTGCGGCCATCCTATTGATCGTAACTTTGATTGAATACGTTTTTGCCTTCAACATGGAAAGAGGCATATTGCTTTATTCTATTTTCATCGGCCTTACTTTGGTGAAAGCCGGTTATATCATGATGGAGTTTATGCACCTTAGGGATGAAGCTAAAGTTTTGGTTTGGTCAATCATGTTGCCACTGATCTTTTTGATCTGGTTGGTGATCGCTCTTTTGAGAGAAGGAACTGACATCTTCTTGCTAAGATGGTAAGCGTCCATTTGCTATAGAGATTTACAAAAGTTAGGTTGGAGGGGAATCTTCAACCTTCTTTTTTGTTAAAGAGTAAACAATAGAAGTGCAGGATTAAAATGAAACCAGTTCGCGTCTTACAATTCATGGTATTAATGTGCATCCTGATGATACCGGTGTTGATCATCGTATTTCTCAGGACCTTTGGTACCAACAACTATGAAATCCCAGTATATTATGAAAATGGGGTAGATAATGCTTATGCAGAGTGCCCAGTTTCTGATGAGCAGCATTACATTCCAGAATTCACCTTTACTTCGCACTTGGGAGAAGCCATAGGCAGAGAGGATATGAAGGATAAGGTTACCATCGTGGATTTCTTTTTCACCAGCTGTCCCAGCATATGTCCTGCGATGAGCAATGAAATGGAAAGGGTGCAGGATGCTTTTAGAGATAATGATGATGTCCAAATCTATTCCATCAGCATTGACCCTGAGTATGATCAGCCTGAGGTTTTGGCTGAATATGCAGAGAGGCATTTGGCAAAACCAGGCAAATGGCATTTTCTTCACGGCGATAAAGACCAAGTGTATGATCTGGCAAAGTGTGGTTTTATCTTGCCCACCATTGATGGGATGGGCGAGCCTGATGACTTTGTTCACAGCGATAAGTTTGTGCTGATAGATGGGGAAGGCAGGATCCGCGGGTACTACAGCGGTACCACACGAGAGCAAGTGGATGAATTGATTTTAGAAACCAAGATTTTATTAAATGGAAGCAAATAATATTACATCTCCAGCCGGGGAAAAGAAAGTGTACGGCTGGATTGTTGCCATATCTATAGCGGTTCCCATCGTGGTAGCCATCCTGTTGTTCATGCCGGCCAAGCTGGATCTGGCCCAGGACTGGGTCTATTTTCTTCCTCACCTCAATGCGGTGATCAACAGTGCTGCTACAGTGGCGTTGCTGGTGGGCTTATATTTCATCAGGCAAAACAATATTCCAGCCCACAAAGCTTCCATGACCACAGCCTTTGGATTGGGTGCGGTGTTCCTGGTGTCTTATGTAGTCTACCACGCTAGTGCCCCCAGTACCACGTTTGGCGGAGAGGGTGTGATTAGGACAATATATTATGTAATATTGATTACCCATATCCTTTTGGCGGCGATTGCCCTTTTCCCGATTTTGCTGGCTTACTATTTCGGTATGGCCGGCAAATACGTGAGACATAAGAAGGTGGTGAGGTACGCCTATCCCATCTGGCTGTATGTCACTATTAGCGGGGTGGTGGTGTATCTGATGATCAGCCCGTACTACGGGGGATAAACTAATTTTAGAATTTCAGCGTTTTGATACTGATTGACCAAAAGTTGCCATGTTAGCAAAAATCACAAAAAAAATATCCATACTTACAGGCGTCATCTTTCTCTTGGTGGCAAAAGCCAACATTGCCTTTGCCCAGTGTGCCATGTGTAGGGCCACGGTAGAAAACAACGTGAGCTCAGGGGAGACTTCAGTGGGCGCTGGCCTGAATTATGGGATCATGTACCTGTTTGCCGCCCCCTATATATTGGCAATGGTTATTGGGTATTTTTGGTATAAAAATTCAAAAAAGAGGAAGCTACAAACCTCGAAATTTTAACATTCCTAGATAAAATTGAAAAGCAAAGTTTGAAAATCAACTTTGCTTTTTTACTTTTAGCGAAAATATGCTAAAGAAAAGACGTTTAATCTTATTTATAGCCATCGCCTCCCTGGCTGTATTACTGGGAGTAAATTTTTTTACTACTACGGACAAGACAGACGAGGAGCAGGCCGCTTTCGTCAACGCCCAAATGAATAAGGTGGTTGACGAATTCGACGATGACTATATTACCCTGTTGATGAATAACCGTCCTGATAAGCAGGTTTCTTTCAGGACACTTAATATTCCCACAAAACACCCCTTTTACTTATTTACTGTAAACGGAGGGCTCCTCTATTGGTCTTCTATCACCATGATCCCTGAGTTTGATGGGTTGGACCTGACACGAAAATATCAGCTATACGAAAATCAAAAAGGCATTTATTTTATTAAGCTCAGAAAAATCAACCGTCTCGGGCAATTGTTTTGGATGGTGCAGGTATACACACTATATGATAAAATAGATATCAATAATGAATACCTGGACAAAGGTGAAAACCCTGATGTCTTCGGGAATGACCGGTTTATTCTTTCCTCAACTCCAAAAGAGGGCTATCAGGATCTCTATAAGGATAATGGTGAGTATTATTACTCCATACTTTTCAGAACCGGCTACCAGCATGTGAGCTATCAGACGGGAACAGTAGTTCTGGTATTTTTCTTTTCTATTATGGGCTTGGTGATCATTCTAGGGAGTGATTTTGTGAGGACTTTATGGAAAAAAGGGAAACAAAGCCTGGCTATCATCTATTCAGCTATTATTTTGATCAGTATCCGGGCGATAATGATATTCTTTCATTTCCCCCAGGAATACTTTGATACGCAACTTTTCAACCCATCTAAATATGCCTCTTCCCTGATTAACCCCAGCTTGGGAGACTTGTTGCTGAATGTGCTGACAGGGGCCATATTGCTCTTCCTGATGATTGCCATGCTGAGCCGGAAGGTCTATCTTGTCCAGTTTTTCAAATTCAAGCGGCAGTATAAAGAGTGGTTTTTCCACTATGTGAGCTTCTTATTGTCCACTATCTTGTTGATGCTGTTTTTTAGGTTATTCACCAATATTGTGAATAATTCCCAATGGGAGCTCAACATACTTACCGTGCCAACCTTTACCTATTTTCAGGGCATTAGCCTGTTCATCATCTTTTTGGGTGGTGCGGCATACTTGCTTTTTACCCTGATAGCGATTACGATGGTATTGTATAAAAACAAAACCAGCCGAAGGTCTGTACTCACGCATCTGATGATATTTTCTGTACCAATTGTGGCTTACTTAGGGTACGATAACCTGACGCTTCTGGTGGTTTACCTGGCCCATGTCATATTATTGGTGTCCATCATCACCTTTGAGCTTCACAAAAATGTTTTCAAACTGGATTTCAATACATTCCTGACCTTTTTCTATGGATGCCTTATAGGTGCCATCATTACCGGAGCGGGAGCATACCAAGATAATCGTAAAAAGGAAATACAGTCCAAGATCAAATATGCCAACCAGCTGATGGTTGAAAACGACATCATGGCTGAATTCCTGCTTTCTGAGGCCATGAATAACATTGAGGAGGATTACTTCATCAAATCCAGGATGAGCGATCCTCTGCAGTCTAAAGATCCCATAGAGCAAAAGATTCGTCGGGTGTTCATGAGCAATTATTTCGACCAATATGATCTCACGGTCAAAATATTCAACACCCGCGGCGAACTGATTTCCCAAAGGGAAACGGAGGAAACCTTGGAGGATTACCGCTTCCAGCATATGAAGAGTGATTATGCCACACCGTTTAGGAATCTGTACTTTATCAGAAATACGGCAGAAACGGGCAGCAACAGGTTTTATTCTTTTGTCAGCCTTTACAGTGATGACCAGTTTTTGGGGACCATCTTGCTGGAACTGGTTCAGAAGAGTGTACAGCCCTCGAGTGTATTCCCCAAACTACTGCTTGACCGGGAATATGCCAACAATCTCTATGCGGAAAAGTATGATTATGCGGTCTTTGAGGACGGGATTTTCAAAATGAGTGTGGGGATCTATAATTACAGAAATCCCGAGAACGAGAACTTGATTGAAAATCCGGCTCTGTACACCACTGGAGTGTATAAAAACAACCACCATCATTTTGGGGTAAAAGGGCCCACCAAGACCATAATTGTGACCTCACCTATATACCCGTCCAATTATGTACTGGCCGATGTGTCGCTGTTCTTTGTTGCCTATTTGCTTTTTACGCTGATCTGTATCTTGGTGTACTCCTTGTTCCAGGGTTTTGGCCGTCTGCAATTCAACTATACCACCCAGTTGCAGTTTTACATCAACTTTGCCTTCTTCTTCCCGATGTTGATCATCAGTATCATTTCGATTGGGCTTTTGACCAATAGCTATACGGATGACCTGCACCGTCAATACTTCAACAAGGCGACCATCATCCGCAATAACCTGGCCTCTTACCTGGAGGAGCAAACCAAAGGGGCGATGGATAGGGAGCAATTCCTGGAAGAAGTGCATCGACTTGCTGGAACAACTGGGACAGATATAAATGTCTACATGCCCAATGGGCGATTGATGGCAACCAACCAGCCCAGCATTTTCGAGAAAAAAGTATTGACCGACTACCTGCACCCATTGGCAGTAGGGGAGATTTTGGAAACCCAGAATAACCGCCTCATCTTGGATGAACAGGTGGGGAATCTGAATTATAAGACCGTTTATTTGGCGTTAAGGGACAATGAAAGGCAAAGGATTCTGGGTATTATCTCCATACCGTTCTTTGAATCGGAGAGTGAATTGAACATGGTGATTGCTGATGTGTTCAGTAACATCTTGAATATTTTTGTAGTCATTTTCGTTATATTCCTCGTGGTGTCATTCTTCGTGTCCAAGCAGTTGATCTTTCCATTCCGTTTGTTGACGGAAAAATTGAAGGCGACAAATTTGGAAAGTAACGAGCCTATGTACTGGCCCGGTAAGGATGAGATTGGCTTGTTGGTCAATGAATATAACAACATGCTATACAAGCTGGAATCCAGTAAGAAGATCCTGGCAAGCACGGAAAAAGAATCCGCTTGGAGAGAAATGGCCAAGCAAGTGGCGCATGAGATTAAAAATCCGCTAACTCCGATGAAGCTAACGCTTCAGCATATGCTAAGGCTGCAAGCTGCAGGACAGATAGAAGATACAGCCCAGATCGTGCGGCCTGTGGAAAGTTTGATCCTTCAGGTAGATACTTTGAGCGATATTGCTACTTCCTTCAGTACATTTGCCAAAATGCCTTTGCCTCAGAGTGAGCCGATCGACTTTAAGTTTGTGGTTCACGAGGCGGTGGAGTTATTCAAAAATAATGAGAAAGGCAAGGTCTGCTTCCAGGATGACACCGTTGAAAAGATCATATCCATTATTGGGGATGAAAAACTCTTCAGCCGTATTATTTCCAACCTGATCATAAATGGTATGCAAGCCGTACCAGATGATAGGGTGCCAGAAATCTTTGTGCACTTGACTTCCAAAAACAGCTATGTGAAGCTGGAAATCAGGGATAATGGTAAAGGAATACC
Organism: Litoribacter ruber; assembly: GCF_018500185.1. Lineage (GTDB taxonomy): Bacteria > Bacteroidota > Bacteroidia > Cytophagales > Cyclobacteriaceae > Litoribacter > Litoribacter ruber. The sequence continues at coordinate 268,303 of NZ_JAHBGI010000004.1, forward strand.
CGAAGAGCTCAAGGATAAAATATTTGTTCCTAACTTCAGTACCAAATCAGAGGGCTCTGGACTCGGCCTGGCCATCGCCCGAAGAGGAGTGGAGACAGCAGGTGGAAAAATTTGGTTTGAAACAAAATTGGGAGAAGGAACTTCTTTTTACCTATCATTCCCTAAAATATCCATGAAATTACTACATTAGCGGTGAGTTAGTGTAGTAATATGATTTGGGCAAGGCATTTTTTTAAAGGGTGTGCGCTTCTGCTTTTGGTAGTTTTTTCGGCGACAGCTCAGGACAATTCCTGCCGTTGGTTGGGTAAAGACGACCTGCTGATAGGGGTGCGTTTGGACTCCCTCACGGTGGTGCCCGAAAGTATCGCTTTTCAACATGCCGATTCCGCCCAATTTGCCCATTCTTATAATCTAACTACGGGGATTCTTAAGGTTGAATCTCTTCGTGGCCTAGACTCCTTGCAGGTCTGCTATCAAACCCTTCCCTTTGATTTGGGGAAAAAATTTGCCCATAGGACACTGGCTGAACATTATGATTCAGCTGCCTTATTTAAAGACAATAGGATAAAGGCCTCCGAGGTGTTTGACTTCCGAGAGGAGATTTTCCCAACGTCCAACCTTCAAAAGTCAGGAAACCTTACCCGTGGTATTTCATTTGGCAACACGCAAAACGTATTTGTAAACAGTGCCCTCAATCTTCAGATGGACGGCCAGCTTGCCGACAATCTGTATGTCAGGGCCAGCATTACCGACCAAAATGTGCCCTTCCAGCCCGAAGGCAATACCCAGCAGCTACAGGATTTCGACAATGTGTTGATTGAGTTGTATAATGATAAAATGAGCCTTTCAGCTGGAGATGTGATGCTGCAGAACAGGCCCTCAGATTTTTTGAGGTATTACAAGAACGTGCAAGGGTTACAGTTTACAACCGGCTATGACGTGGGCGAAAATTGGAAAGCATCCACCCAGGTAGCTGCTTCCATTGCAAAAGGGAAATTTGCCTCAAGCGAAATCCCCATCTTGGAGGGTGTGCTTGGCCCTTATAGGATTCGAGGACCCCAAAATGAACGCTTTGTCATCATCATGGCCAATTCTGAAAAGGTTTTTTTGGATGGAAGGCAATTGAAACGAGGTTTCAACTACGATTATGTGATTGATTACAACCAAGGAGAAATAACTTTTACCACCAATGTCCTCATCACGCAATACTCCCGGATAAGGATAGATTTTGAATATGCGGAGCGGAATTTTCAGCGCTCCATTTTGTCAGCCAACCATACTCAGGAAAACAAACATGTGATGTTCTACCTCAACTATTACAAAGAGGAGGATAACCGAAACCGCCCCTTGTTTTTTGAATTTTCAGATCAGGATAAGCAATTGCTTTCCTCTGTCGGCAACAACATTGACCAAGCCGTAATCCCAAGGGTAGACAGCACTGCCTTTGATCCAAACAGAGTGATGTATGAACGCCGAATGAGAGAAAATGGGGAGGTAATCTATGTCTATAGCACCGCTGCGGAAGAAGCACGATTTATTCCCAGCTTTCTGCAGGTTGGCAGGGGCAATGGGGATTACGTGAGGCGCCAGCAATTGGCCAATGGGGTAGTTTATGAATTTGTGGAGCCGATCAATGGGGTGAGGCAGGGGGATTATTCCATTCAAGCGCCGCTGCCTGCCCCAAGCAAAAAGGAAATGGTTACTGCCGGTACCGTGGTGAAATTGGGTTTGTATGAGCAATTCTATTCAGAGGTTGCCCTTTCTACCAATGATCAAAACCTGTTTTCGGAAATTGATAACAATGAGAATAAAGGGTATGCCTTTAAGTCTGGGCTAAGGTCTCAAAATAGAAGGCTGGGGTTACTCCCTGATTATTCGTTCAAGGGGCAGGCGGAAGTAGAATACAATTCGGTAAACTTTTCATTTATAGACAGGGTCAGGTATATTGAATTTGACAGGGATTGGAGTTTGCAACAAGAAGATTTGATGTTTGCCGCTTCCGAAAAACTGTTTTCTGCTCAGGCTGAGGTGGTGAAGGATGCGGATAATCTATTATCGTATAGGGTTAACCTCCGAAACCGTGGTGAGGTGCTAAATGGATACCAGCATTTGGCCCAATTCAATCAGCAGATTGGGAACAGAGTGTTTTTGAGGAATGAATTTTTCAACCTCAACAGCCAGATCAGGCAGTTTCAATCCGACTGGATCCGGTACCGGGGGGATGTTTCCTATAGAAGCAAAATCTTCGTTCCGGGTTATAGTTACCATGTGGACAAAAATGCGGTTTCGGCAATTGAAAGTGACAGCGTGGTATCCACAGCCATGAATTTTGAAGAGCATAAGTTTTTCATTCGCAGCAATGACACTTTGCCCTATTCTTTTTTTGCCGACGCTTCTTGGAGGGAGGACTATTTTCCGATTCAGGGAGAAATGTTGCCTGAGACAAAAGCTTTTACTACCCAGTATGGATTGCAGCGAAAATTTGGGGTACATGACCTAAAGGGGACCTTCACTTATAGGCAGATGGAATATGTGAGTCGGGACTTGCCAATGGAAACCACTATCATGGGCCGATTGGATTATTTGGGTAGTGCCTTTGCCCACAACCTGCGAAATGAACTGAGCTATGCGATAGGCAACGGTAGGGAACTGAGAAGGGAGTTTGTATTTGTGCCAGTACCCCCTGGCGAAGGGACCCATACCTGGCGGGACGATAATGGGGATGGAATTCAACAATTGAATGAATTTTATATAGCCATCAATCCAGAGGAGAAAAACTTTGTGAAAATCTTTGTGCCCACAGATGAGTATATTCAGGCCTATAACACAATTTTTAATTACCGGTTAAACGCCAAATTTCCTGATGCATGGAGAAAAACCGCTGGGGCCAAGAAGTTTCTTTCCAGATTTTCGAATAACACAAGTTGGAATGTGGACAAGAAAGTGACGGCCAATGATTTCCGCAGCCGTGTAATTCCCCTGGCCAATGGCATCGCTGATGAAGACCTGGTGAGTATCCGTCAATCCATCCGGTCATCTGTGTTTTTTAACCGTGCGGTGACCAAATATGGATTTGACCTTTCCTTGTTCAATAGCCAGTTTAAGCAATTGTTGTCTGGGGGATTTGAGGATATGATACAGCAGGATCTGAGGCTGAATTCACGTTATCAGTTGAGTTCGCTTGTCAATTTGCGGATGATGGCCAACAGGGGGCAAAGGGCCGCTGCCTCGGACTTTTTGGATAACCGCAATTACACGATTGCCCAGCATGGGTATGGGCCGGAATTGGCCTTTCAGCCCTCTTCGGTATTCCGTACGACTGCCAATTATACCTTTACAGGGAAAAGAAATCTCGAAAATATCGAGTTTGAGGAGGTGGCCTCCCTGCATCAGATGGGGCTGGATGTAAGATTTGCAAGGGCCATCAAAACAACCCTAAATGCCAATTTCAATTATACTTTTATCAATTATAATGGGGAGGCAAACTCGCCCGTAGGGTATGAAATGCTACAAGCCCTGACTCCCGGCAACAACTTTATCTGGAATCTCAATTGGCTGCAAAAGATCGGGGAGGGGCTGCAGCTGAACATGGTGTATGAAGGCAGAAATTCTGAGGGATTGGGGCGGATTATCCATGTGGGAAGAATGCAGGTGTCGGCGTTGTTTTAAAAGTGTGGATGGGTAGATTAAGTCATTTTTTCTTTCTCCATGATCAGGATGATCTTATTCCCAAAAAAATGATAACTTTGCCTTCTGCAAATAGTTAGTACACTAACAGTTAAAACAACAACAAAATGTCCAAAAGCATACTGGTGACCGGTGGTACCAAAGGCATTGGCAGAGCCATTATTTTTAAATTTGCAGAAGCGGGTTTTGATATTTACACCTGTTCTAGAAACGAATCCGAGCTTCAGCAGCTTAAGGAGGAGGTTGAAGGGACGTTTTCGGGCATTAAGTTAAGGTATCAGCAAGCCAATTTTTCAAATATGGAGGAAGTGGCCAGATTTGCTGACTGGGTAAAAAGCCAAACCATCCCGGATGTGCTGGTGAACAACGCCGGTGTTTTTCTGCCTGGGTCCATTCACAACGAGCCGGAGGGCAATTTTGAGTTGATGATGCATACCAATCTTTTTTCAGTGTATCATTTAACCAGGGCGTTTACCCAGGAAATGATGGAGCGAAAAAGTGGGCATATTTTCAGTATGGGGTCCATTGCCGGGTTGACTGCCTATGCCAATGGAGGAACTTATGCCATTTCAAAGTGGGCACTATTGGGTTTTACCAAGTGTTTAAGACAAGAGTTGATGGAATACGGCATCAAGGTGACTTCTGTGATGCCGGGAGCCACCCTCACGGCAAGCTGGGAGGGTGTTGACATTCCGGAAGAGCGATTTATGAAAGCTTCTGATGTAGCAGAGGCCGTGTGGTCAGCCTACAACCTTTCCCCGCAGTCAGTAGTAGAAGAAATAGTGATCAGGCCTCAATTGGGCGACATTTAAGATAAGATGGATACGAAGAATTTAATTGAAAAAATAAGGTACTGCAACAGCCTTACTTCTTATTCAAGAAGAAAAACAATCCCCGTAAGTGTAGGAGATGTGATGATAGGAGGGGATAATCCAATCGTGGTGCAGTCTATGACTACTGTGGATACCATGGATACAGAGGGTTCAATAGAGCAGTGTATCCGCATGGTGGAAAGTGGCTGCGAACTGATCCGCATCACGGCCCCTAGTATGAAGGAGGCCGAAAATCTAAAGAACATTAAGGATGGACTAGCCAAGAGAGGGTATCACGTTCCTTTGGTAGCGGATATTCACTTTACTCCCAATGCCGCCGAGATAGCTGCCAAGATTGTGGAAAAAGTCCGTATCAACCCGGGAAATTACGCAGATAAAAAGAAATTTGAGGTTCTTGAGTACACAGACGAAAGCTACCAAGAAGAGCTAGACCGTATCAGGGAGCGTTTTTTACCTTTGGTGCGGATCTGCAAAGAGCATGGTACGGCCATGCGTATCGGGACCAATCACGGGTCTTTGTCGGATAGGATAATGAGCCGTTATGGGGATACTCCCCTCGGTATGGTGGAGTCGGCCTTGGAATTTTTGAGAATCTGTGAGGATGAAGGATTTTACAACATTGTAATTTCCATGAAATCCTCCAATACGCAGGTGATGGTTCAAGCTTATAGACTTTTGGTGCAAAAGCTGGAAGAAGGCGGGTTCAAACCCTATCCATTGCACCTTGGAGTGACTGAGGCAGGTGATGGTGAAGATGGCAGGGTGAAGTCGGCCGTGGGCATTGGGACGCTTTTGGAAGATGGCCTTGGAGATACGGTTAGGGTATCTCTTACAGAGGATCCTGAATTTGAAGCGCCTGTAGCGGAGGCATTGATAGACCGCTACCAAGACAGAGCTGAGCATGAAGCCATTTCTGATATTGAGGGATATCCAATAAACCCATTTGAATACACTCGGAGAGTGACCAAGGAGGTTTTTAATATCGGAGGAAGCAATGTGCCAAGGGTTTTGGCGGACCTGTCTTCCTTTTCAGAAGTGACCATTAAGGATCTGAAAAACATTGGACATTTTTATCTGCCTGAGCTGGATAAGTGGAAAATGAATGACCAGGGGGCTGATTTTGTATTTACATACAAGAATCCAATTCCATTTATGCTTCCCAATGGCTTAAAAGAAATCCAGCATTTCAGTAATTGGAATAGCCAGGATTCTAATAAATTTCCAGTTTACTCCCTTCAGGAGTTTAAAGCCGCCGAAAAGCTTCATCCTTCTCTTAATTTCCTACTAATTGAAGATAAAGAAACGGCGACGTTAGCACAGGATTTAGCTGGAAACACGAATATCGTATTGATCCTTTTCACCCAGAATAGGCACCAAATGCCTGCACTGAGAAGAGCTATGGTAAACATTATCGAGCAAAACCTTCAATTGCCGGTGATTTTCAGAACCGATTACCAAGGCCTGGATAGTGACCAAACGATGCTATATGCCGCCACTGATTTTGGGGGCTTGCTAATTGACGGGCTTGGTGATGGTGTGATGATGGGAATGAGCGAAGTAGGTGGAAGATCCCGTGAAGAAAGTCTTTCTCAGGTCAAATTGCATAATTCGGTCAGCTTTGGAGTATTGCAGGCTGCTAGGACGAGGATGTCCAAAACTGAATACATCAGTTGCCCTTCCTGCGGACGTACCCTATTTGACTTGCAAGAGACCACTGCCATGATCAGAAAGCGCACAGATCACCTGAAAGGGGTGAAAATCGGTATTATGGGCTGTATAGTCAACGGGCCGGGTGAAATGGCTGATGCCGATTATGGGTATGTTGGATCCGGAAAGGGCAAGATTACCTTGTATAAAGGCAAGGAGGTCATGAAAAGATCAGTCCCTTCAGAAAAAGCGGTAGATGAGCTAATCAACATTATCAGAAAAGATGGACAGTGGATTGAACCTGAAACAGAGCGCTTGGGTTAATAGGTAAATAGAAGACATCGGTAATTATGGCTAAAAATAGAATCCAGGAGTTCTTTCAGCTTGGTGAAGTTGGGAATTACTTCTTCAGAGTATTCAGAAAACCTGATCCCAACCAAAAGTCCAATTTCAACCTCAGGATGATGCATGGAATTAATAAAATATCCATTCTTGTGTTTCTCTTTGCGGTGATATTTTGGATCATTAAGCGATTAATGTAGTTAAAATATTATAAGGCAGGGATGCTCTCCCTGCTTTTTCCTTTATTTATATGCATATCGAGTTTTTTAGGGATTACTGTCTCAGCTTGCCTGGAGTGACCGAGGACACCCCGTTTGATGAGGATACCCTTTGCTTCCGAGTCGGGGGTAAGATTTTTGCCATAACCGACATATCATCATTCGAAAGTGTAAACCATAAGTGTGATCCCGAGTGGGCTGTGGAGTTGCGCGAAATGCATTCCGGAATAGTACCCGGATATCATATGAACAAAAAACACTGGAATACCGTGTCATGTGATGGATCTGTCCCTCAAAAGCTGTTTGTCGAGCTTACCGATCATTCCTACTTTCTAGTGCTCAAAAGCCTTCCCAAAAAGACCCAAGCAGAAATATCCAAATGAGTTACCTCAAAATAGACAACATATCCAAGCAATATGACGAGAAGAATATTGCCTTAAGGCAGGTAGGGTTTGCCCTCAAAAAAGGGGAGGTGGTGTCGGTTTTGGGTGAAAGTGGGTCCGGCAAAAGTACTTTGCTAAGGATTATCGCAGGGCTGGAAATCCAGGATGAGGGTAGGGTGTATCTGGAGGATGAGAAAATCTTAAACCCTGCGGAAAAGCTGGTGGCAGGCTATGATGAAATCAAACTTATCCACCAACAATACAAACTTTACCTCAACTCCACGGTGGAGGAAAATATAGGTAGGCCACTTTTGCTTTATGACAAAGATTACCGGCGGGAAAGGGTTGAGGAAATTCTACAAATGTTGAATCTCCATGCCTTTAGACATAAATTGCCCAAACAGCTTTCCGGAGGGCAGCAGCAGAAGGTAGCCATTGGCAGGGCACTGAGTATTGAGCCGGAGGTACTGCTGCTGGATGAGCCCTTCAGCAGCTTGGATACCATTCAGAAAAGGGAGCTGATCGAAGAGTTGAGGCATATTTTTGAGGATTCCGACATGACGGTGATCTTTGTGACGCATGACCTGGATGATGCCCTTTTGATGAGTAAAAAACTTTTCATCCTGAAAGATGGGGAATTGGTGCAGAAAGGTGCTCCTAGGGATATCTTCAGGAAGCCCAAAAACCTATACACAGCCCAGCTTTTCAGCCACCTCAATCCCATACCAGGCAATGGTGAGGCTTTTATAAGGCCCTCAGATGTGAAAATTGAAAAGGTGGATGGTAGGCTTGAGGCGGAAATTATCTCAGCCCAGTATTTGATTCATTATACCCAGCTGACGGTTCGGCTGAAAGATTCGGATGTGATTTGGAAAGTCGAGGACCAAAATAGGTTGTATCAAAAAGGTGACTACATCGGACTTTCATTTCAAGAAGAAAACATTATTTCTTTTTCTCCCCAATAACTTTAACGTTAATCCAGGTCACGAAAAACATATTCCAAATCCAAATAAAATCCAGGCAGAGACCTGCATTCCACCAAGTCCCCTGTGGTCTGAAGCCTGGACGGTACATATTTACCGTTGATTAATGTATAGGTCAAGAGAGTTTGCTCAGCGGGTTGAATGATCCAATATTCTTTTACCCCGGCCTCTTCGTAAACTTCATATTTGTACTTAAGCTCTTTTTTATTGTTACCGGGGGAAAGGATCTCGATGATTAAATCTGGAGCGCCCACACAGCCCAATTCATCCAATTTATCTGGGTCGCACACTACACAGATGTCCGGTTGCACTACGGTGTCAATGTCCTCATGTTTTTTTGATTTAACCGGAAGCCGAACATCAAATGGGGCAGCATATGCCTTGCATGGGAGGCTTTCAAGAAAAGTAAAAAGTTTGTTGAATACTTTTCCTGAAATTTCCTGATGAACTCTTCTTGGTGCCGCAGCATTTCGAAACAACCTGCCTTTAATAAGCTCCACCATTTCATCATATTGCCAACTTAAATAATCCGCATAGGTGTACCTTCTATATTCGGTAAATGGCTCTCCGGCCTGATCCTTGATTTCCTCTTTTTCCATTATTCAATTTACTATTTATTGCCCTGATTTTCAACTAAAAAAGCCAAGACACAAACGAGGTCTTGGCTTTTTATCTTCATATTTGCAAATGGGTACTAAGTACCAGGTACTAAGTACATCGCAGGACATGACGCTCCGAGGAGCAATTGAAAGGTTCTTTTGTTATTTAATTGTTCTTCCTCTCGTGACCCTCCCTCCGGGCTTTGCTCTTCGGATGGGGTATCAGAATAACGAGAATTTTCGTACTTATCAATGCTGGTGTCCATGTTCGCCATGAACATGCCCATGGGAAATCTCCTCGTCAGTGGCTTCTCTTACCTCTTGAACTTCCCCCACAAAATGTAGGTCAAATCCTACCAGAGGATGGTTGAAGTCCAACAAAACTTCCTCTCCAAGATCCTTTACAACTTTAGCCTGCATGGAATTGCCTTCCTCATCCGCCAAGGGAAGGAAATTGCCTTCTTCGAGCATTTCCGGAGTGAAACCGTTTTGGGCAGAAAACTGGTTTTTCGGAATGGACATGATCATCTCGTCATCAGCTTGGCCATATGCCTCTTCAGCCTTCAAGGTAAACTGAAAGGAATCGCCCTGTTGCTTGTTTTCCAATAAGGTCTCAAACTTCTCTGGAAGACCGCTAAGGCCGAAGATGAAATAAAAAGGATCCTCCTCATCTCTTACTTCCACACTGAAAGGAGCAGATTCCTCTCCCTCTTTGGTGACTTTAAGTTCATAAGTAAGGCCTACGATGGTTTTTTCTGTGATTTTCATATAGGTTGGTTTAAGGGAGGGTAGATCGGCCTCCAGTTTTTATTGATTTTAGTATAAGGTGTATAAAGATTAACTTCAAATTGGGCCCATTCGTTCGGTATAACAATTCATTTCTTTGGCTGTTTAATAATATTGATCCCTAATAAATAAAGTGGGGATCCTGTTTTCATTTGTACAACCCTAAACAACCTTTAAGTTATGCCTTACGATTTGGATAAATATTACAAAAAAGGAGAGGTCTTTTCGGCCAAGGATTACTCAATTCGGTCCAAAAGATCCGAGCAAGAAGTGAATACCGATTTCAGTACGTGGATGAAGGAAGGACGGATCAAAAGAAGTGAAAGAACCACTGACAAGATCAATGATCAAGGCCCTTTCTTTGAGTTTTTTTAGGGAAATATAAACCTGCCAGGATTCCTTTATTTTGAGAGATCCTGGCAGGTTTTAAAGTTTAAACCACCACGTTAATAATTTTACCAGGCACCACTATGACCTTTTTGGGCTGGTTGCCCTCTAGCCATTTTTGCACCACCTCGTTTTGCATGGCTGCTTCCTCAATTTCAGCCTTATTCAAACTCAATGGTAAGGCGAGCTTGGTTCTCATTTTGCCATTGATGGAAACAGGATATTCATGGCTGTTTTCCACCAGGTGCTCTTCCTTAAATTCAGGATATCCAGCTTCTACCACTGAAGTGGTATGACCCAACCTAGACCAAAGCTCTTCAGCGATATGCGGGGCATATGGCGCTACCACAATGGCCAACGGTTCCAAGATCTCCCTTTTGTTGCATTTCAAAGCTGTGAGCTCATTCACGCAGATCATAAAGCTGGATACGGAAGTATTGAATGAATAATTTTTCATGTCCTCCTCAGCCTTTTTAATCGTTTTATGAAGAGACTTCAATTCTTCTGGGCTGGCCTTTTCGTCCGAAATGGCCAAATTTCCATTATTGTCATGATAGAGATTCCAAAGTTTCCTCAAGAACTTGAAGACCCCGTCAATGCCGTTTGTATTCCATGGCTTAAACTGCTCCAATGGCCCTAAGAACATTTCATAAAGCCTCAAGGTGTCAGCACCATATCTTGAAATAATATCGTCAGGGTTGACCACATTGTATTTAGACTTGGACATTTTTTCCACCTCTGACCCGCAGATGTATTTGCCATCTTCCAAAATGAACTCGGCATCCTTCAGGTCTGGTCTCCAAGCCTTAAATTTATCCAGATTCAATTGATCATTGTATACAATATTGACATCCACATGCATGGCGGAGGTATCGTATTCATCCTTCAGTCCGTAGCTTACAAATTTATTGGTGCCTTTCACCCTGTAGACAAAATTTGATCTTCCTTGGATCATGCCTTGGTTGATCATTTTTTGGAAAGGTTCTTTCACATTTACCAATCCCAAGTCATAGAGGAATTTGGTCCAGAAGCGGCTGTAGAGCAGGTGTCCCGTGGCATGCTCGGCTCCGCCAATATATAAATCCACATTGCCCCAGTAATCAAGCTTGTCCTTATCGGCAAAAGCATTTTCGTTTTTTGGATCCATGTATCGGAAGAAATACCAGCTAGAACCCGCCCAGCCAGGCATCGTGCTTTTTTCCAATGGAAACTCCCCTTCAGAAGTCTTGTAGGTCCAGTCCGCAGCACGTCCCAAAGGCGGTTCACCGTCCTCAGTTGGCAAATATTTATCCACCTCCGGCAAAACCAAAGGCAGGTCTTTTTCATCAATCAGGTAAGGAAGGCCATCCTTGAAATAAACTGGCAAGGGCTCGCCCCAGTACCGCTGGCGGGTAAAAATCGCATCACGCATTCTGTACTGGATTTTGGCCTTACCTAGCTTTTTGTCCTCGAGGTGCTCTATGCCTTTTTTCATGGCTTCCTTGACAGAAAGGCCGTTTAAAAAGTCAGAGTTGATGATATTTCCATCTTTGGCAGAAAAAGCCCCATCTTCCATGCTGCCTTCCACTACCTGACGGATTTCCAAGCCAAAATGCTTCGCAAATGCATAGTCCCTGTCATCATGCGCAGGGACGGCCATGACGGCCCCGGTGCCATACCCGGCCAGTACATAATCCGCAACCCAGATGGGCAGCTCTTCCCCGTTGAAGGGGTTGACGCCATAAGAGCCCGTGAAAACACCGGTGATATGCTTTACATCGGTCATTCGGTCTCTTTCTGAGCGGTTTTTAGCCACAGCCACGTACTCATCCACTTCTTTCCTGTGCTCCTCTGTAGTCAAAGCATCCACAAGTTCGCTTTCCGGAGCTAGGGCCAAATAGGTGACTCCATAAATGGTGTCAATCCTGGTGGTGAAAACTTTAATTTTTTCAGCCTTGCCTACTACTCTAAAGGTCATTTCAGCACCAATGGATTTGCCTATCCAGTTACGCTGCATTTCTTTGATTGGCTCTGCCCAGTCCACAGTTTCCAGGTCCTGAAGCAATCTTTCCGCATAAGCAGTGATCCTCATGCTCCACTGCATCATTTTTTTCCGCTCTACTGGGTGGCCGCCTCTTTCCGAATACCCATCCTTTACCTCATCATTGGACAAAACAGTTCCCAAAGCCGGGCACCAGTTTACGGTGGTTTCAGCCAAAAATGTCAGGCGGTATTTGAGCAGCATTTCCTGTTGTTGCTTTTCCGTAAATTCATTCCACTCATGGGCAGTAAAAAATGGGGTGTCCTCATCACAGGCTGCATCTACATTCAGGTTTCCCTCTTCTTTGAACTTTTGGATCAAAGACTGGATGCTTTTGGCCTTTCTCTCCTTATGATCATAGTAGGAGTTGAAGATCTGCATGAAAATCCACTGGGTCCACTTGTAATAACTGGGATCGGAAGTCCTTACCTCTTTTGACCAATCAAACGCAAACCCGATGTTTTTCAACTGCTGGGTGTAGCGTGAAATATTTTCCTCGGTCGTGAGAGCAGGATGCTGGCCAGTCTGGATGGCATACTGTTCCGCGGGAAGTCCAAAAGAATCGTACCCCATCGGGTGGAGAACGTTAAAGCCCTTCGCTCTTTTGAATCGGGTAACTATGTCAGAAGCTATGTATCCAAGTGGGTGTCCCACGTGCAGCCCTGCCCCGGAAGGGTAGGGAAACATGTCAAGGGAATAAAACTTTGGTTTGGAAGTGTCTGGTTGGGCATTGAAAACCTGGTTTTGCTCCCAGTATGCCTGCCACTTTTTCTCGATCTCTTGAAAATTATATTCAGCCATTTATAAGCGGATGTTTTCGATTTTGGAATAAGTTGCAAAATTAAACAAATTATTGGAAGGATTGGGAGGAAGTGGCGTTACCTTCTTTTAACTGATAAATGCTGTATTTTGTAAATTCTTCTTCTACATCTTCATTGGTCTCATCGAGTACCAAAAGACGGTCACCGGGTAAGGAGAATAGCATGGTGCCTGAAGGGAGATCGATTTCCCCTTCAAGTTGCCTGCCGTCTCTAAAAATCAGCAGTTTGTTTTCATCCCGAAGATTCTTGGGCATAAAAGAAATGCCTTCCGATCGAAAGGTTTCATATTTACTTTGAGCTATGCCCGTATAATAACTCAGCAAGAAGGTATTCTCATTTATGGGGTATAGGGATTTATTTCGGCCAGAAGTGTGGAAGATGGCATTTACTTTATCCATATCACTATTGCTGCCTAGAGGTATTGGAGTGGCTTTTTTCCAGTTTTTATGGGAAATCGGAATTTGGCGGGAAAGTTTAAAGTCATTTTTCAGATCATATACCTGGATTGAACTTCCCAGGTTTTGGGCCACAAATAATTCATCATCTTGGATAAAATATGATTTTCCCATAAGATTGTAATAGATATGGTCGGTTTCTTTGTATACACCTTCCGGTCCATAGGGAACTGCGCTTTGTAATGCTCCAGTTTCAAAATTCAGCACCAGGAAGTTTTGAAGTGTATCTCTTCCTTCTTCATCATGGATAAGCGCGTGGTTTGATAAATAAGTAGAAGGGCCTACTAGGTAATGGTAGTCCCCATCCAAGTTGAAAAATTGATTTTTGCCCAAAGGAACATTTGCCCTAACCGGCAACATATTCCTGATGCCGCTTTTATGGGTTTGCTGGTAATCCTGGTCGTAGCTGATCAATTGAAAAGAGGTTTGGACCATTCGTTCTCCATGTGGGCCAAAGCTCAGTGCTACAGGATTGCGGGCGCCAAAGGTGTCGGGTCCTTCTCCTTTTCTATTCACGGTTTTGAGGATTTTTCCATTTGGATCCAGTTCGATAAAATTATCATCTCCTTCTGAAAAGGCCAAAAATATATCCTCCTCTGGGCTATAATCAAGGATTCTCACATGTGTGAGATAATCGACCTGGAAAGAATCGACTCTTTCCAATGTGAAGGAAGTCGCTTCACTTTCTACTTCATTTTTATTTCCACAGGCCAAGAAAGCAATGCAGAAAGGGATAAGTAATAGGTTTTTCATAACTAATAGGTTTGTTAAAAATAAATAAAAATTAGTTATGAATCAAAAAGCTTTGCTGTAAGTAAGCCTTAAAGGCCTAGCAAAAACTCTTCAAACTCCCTAGTGTTAAAATTGCTCATGCCTTCCTGGTAGAAGACAATTTCTCCAGCCGGGCTCACCACCAGGGTGGTGGGGATGGATTGGCTTTGAAGTGCCCCATTTAAGCCATGGCTGGCATGGTAAACAGGAAAGCTCCAAGTTTTCTTCTCAATTAAATTTTTGCTCTTTTGGAAATCATCATCCAAGGCAATCATCAAAAACTCAATGTCCTCGCGATGACTTACTTTTTTGTAAAGTTCAGCAATATGTGGCATTTCCGCCCTGCACGGCGGGCACCAGGTAGCCCAAAGGTTGATAAATATGGTTTTGCCTTCGAAATCCTGTAAATTCACCACGTTGCCCTCCATATCGGTAAGCCTGCCACTGAAGTCAAAAGGTTCATTTTCTTTATTCTCCAGCAATACTTTCGGTTTAATCAACCCAGTGGATAACATCATAGACTGGAGTCCCCCCACAATAGGGGTAATCAAACCAGTAAAATAAAGTGCTGCAAATACGATGAGAATAATCCCCCAGCTTTTGATCTCTTTCTTCCAATCCATTTTATTCTATTTCCTAAACTCAAATTTAGAGGAAATTTCTTGGCTTAAAGGTGACCCAGGTCACTTAGGGAAACTTTCCAGCCACTCAATGGGGATTTTCCACAAGCTGTCGCTGAATTTTTTCCGGAAAAAGTTGATGTGCCCAATGGATTTTGAATCATGATCTTTGGGGTTAACATGGACGCGTTTTACTGATGCATTTCTTATAATCGATTTTGCAAAGCGGTCCACAGCCTTTTTGGGAGCCATTAGGTCATCATCAATGCTGATGGAAAGGAAAGGTTGGCTGATGTCGGCGTAATGGTTTTCTGACATGGCCGCCAGTTCCATGATGGAATTGGGATGCGTGATTAATATCCGCCAGTCCTTGGCTACCCCATAAGGCAGGGGTTCTCCAAGATTGACATAATGGGAGGGGAAATAGCCATAAAGTTTGTTGAAAGTCGGGAGAATCACATGAAAGAGCGATAAAACCAAGGGCTTGTAGTGAAAGTCAAAATGCTTCCAATAGCCGTGCTGTGCCGCCACGGTGATAAAACCGTCATAGCCTTGATATGCATCACTCAATCCCATAAAAATCCCTCCGACACTATGCCCAACCATAAATTTGCTAAAAGTGGGGTGATGGGAGTGGATATATTCAGTGACGCCCTTGAAATCTTTGGACGCCCAATCTCTCATGGTAGCGTCAAAGCCCTTAAGGTTTTTAGGAGAGCTTTTCCCTATTCCCCTGTAATCGTAAGTATATACCGTATATCCCAGATCGGCCAAGTGTGAGGCAAAAGGACCGTAAAATTCCTGCCTTACCCCCGTGGCAGCGGAAATAACCACCACCCGCTCATTTGGGGTGGTGGGGGAGTACCAGCAGGCTTTGATCAGGAAACCATCTGTGGCCTTAATATCAATGGATTGCATAAAATCATCTCAAGTGTTCAATCCTTAAACACTCATTTCATCCGCAATTGTTTCTGTTTCGAACAGCCCTGTTGGCTGGATGAATCCTTCAGTCAGGGAAGCCACTTTTTTTGCAAATTCCAAAAGTTGCGGCTCGCTCCAGTGAGGGCCTACAATTTGGACTCCCACGGGCAGGCCTTCCTTGCTAAGTCCCAATGGAATAGTAACAGAAGGGTTTCCAGAGGCATTGAAACAGGCCAAATACGGGAATACATAATCCAGATAATTCAGCTCCTTGCCTTCATATTTCAATTTGCTCCCAAGTTTGCAACGCTCATAGGCGGGGCCAAAAGCGACCGGGCAAATTAGAAACTCATATTCCTTAAAATACTCCTCCCATTTTTGGGTAAGCTTGCTCTTGGTAAGCATCACTTCGGCGTAATGGTTGATATTTAGCTTGAAGGCTTTTTTCAGAACATCCCAATATCTCGGACTTCCTTTGAGCAGTCCTTTTTTGAGTTGGAATTTGATTATGGCCCTTACAAACCAGGGGGTCCCGTTACTGATCACATAAGGAAACAAGCTCATAAAGAGCCTCAGGCTGTCTTCATGCAGGTTGCCTACTGGGGGCTGATTGTGGGTTTGGGTGCCTTCTTTTTCCAATTTGCCGATCAGGTCTTTGAGCTTGGATGAAACCTCATTGCTGGTTTCATAGCCTGGCCAGGAGTCCGTCCAGGCTATTTTGTATTCAGAAAGCGGTTTATCCACCGGCTTTTTCCAATCGATCAAGGGGATGTTGCGGTCGCTTTCATGAGGTCCTTTGATGATCTTCCAAAGCGTTTCCACGTCGTCCAAGTTTCTGGCTAACGGCCCCGCCTGTGCCATATGGATCAGGAAGGTGTTGGCATCTTTGGGGAGGGGAAGGTTGCCGTGCAGGGGAACGGTTTTATCTGTAGGTTTCAGACCATAAAGCCCACAGAAACTTGCCGGGATCCTCACCGAACCTCCAAAGTCGGTGCCCAATTCCAAGGGGGTAAATCCTGCTGCTAAGGCCGCAGCACCGCCACCTGTACTGCCTCCAGGCGTGTGGACAAGGTTGTAGGGGTTTTTCCCTTCAGGGTAAAGATCTCCCCAGACCTGAAAATCCAACAGATTTTGAGGCACATTAGTCTGGCCCAAGATCACGGCCCCGCTGGCCTTGATCCGCTGCACAACCACCGCGTCTTCAGGGCCCACGAAATCCTTCAGCATTTTGAAGTTTGCCGTGCTGCTTTTTCCTTTAATCCAAAACTGCTCCTTAATCGTAACTGGCACGCCATGGAGTGGACCCAAAAACTGTCCATTTTTCGCCTCAACATCGCGGCTTCTGGCTGTTTCCAGCGCCTCTTCCTCAAAAATACTGATGAGGGCGTTAAATTTATTATTGGTGGATTTTATATAATCCAGGTGTTCTTTGACAATTTCCTCACTACTAGCTTTTTGTTCACGAATGAGGCTTGCCAATTCAGTGGCTGATTTAAAAATAAATGAATACATCATAAGGGCGATAATTAAATTATGTATGCTAAGCTAAAGCTATTTTATCGAATCGCAATAAAGAAATATGAAATAGATAATTTGGCAAGGTTAAAAAATCAATTCAGTTATCCATATGCTAAGTCTTGTAAATGTGGCAGTTGTGGAACTGCAAATGACTGATTAATAAATTTATACAGGAAGTCGGCAATTCCATAAATATTAGGTGGTGGCATGGTTTTGCTTTAAGTTTTAAAGACTTGCCTTTCAAATAGGGAAGGATTTTCAATTTTTCACAACCACAAAACCAACCGCCATGTTAGCAATGAATTATAGGGGCCCCAAAAGGGTCCGAGTAGACAAAAAACCGGAGCCTACAATCCTACATCCCGAAGACGCCATTGTCCGAGTGACGAGATCATGCATCTGCGGCTCTGATTTGCACCTTTATAATGGACTGGTGCCTGATACAAGAGTAGGCTCTACGTTCGGCCATGAGTTTGTAGGCGTGGTGGAGGAAATCGGCAGTGATGTTACCAACGTGAAAGTGGGGGACAATGTGCTGGTGCCTTTCAATATCGCCTGCGGCAAATGTGCTTTCTGCAAGCAAGGCCTTTTTGGCAATTGCCATGAAGCCAACTCCCAGGCCACGGCTGTGGGGGGTATTTTCGGGTATTCTCATACAGCAGGGGGATATGATGGCGGGCAGGCAGAATATGTCCGCGTTCCCTATGCCAACGTGGGGCCCACGGTAATTCCCGAAGGAATGGATCCGGATGATGCCGTATTGTTGACCGATGTGGTGCCTACCGGCTATCAGGCAGCCGAAATGGGAGGGATCCAAAAAGGCGATACCGTAGTGATTTTCGGTGCCGGGCCCATTGGCATCATGGCGGCAAAGTGCTCATGGCTCTTCGGAGCGGGAAGAGTGATTGTCATCGACCATATAGAATACCGGTTGGAATTTGCGAAAAATTACGCCCAATGCGAGGTCTATAATTTTAAATCCATGGATGACCCTGTGCTTTTCATCAAAAAGGAAACCGACTGGATGGGGGCCGATGTATGTATTGATGCAGTGGGTGCAGAGGCGGCTGGAGATGTGATGCAAACAATCACGGGCAGAAAATTACTGCTCCAAGCCGGGTCCGCTACCGCACTACATTGGGCTATCAACGGTGTAAAGAAAGGTGGTATTGTTTCAATAGTCGGTGTATATGGGCCTACGGACAACTTGGTGCCCATAGGAAATGTGGTGAACAAAGGTATTACCATCCGCGCCAACCAGGCTTCGGTAAAGAGGTTGCTGCCCAAATTGATCAAACATGTACAAGATGGGCTGATAGATCCAAAAGCGCTCATAACCCATCGGGTGCCCTTGGAGGAGATTGCCGATGCATACCATATTTTCTCCGAAAAACTGGACAACTGTATCAAACCTGTGCTCATTCCACCATCCGCTAACAGATAAAATAGAACCGTCATGGAACATAAAATTAAAGATTACACACGTATCAAGGGTTGGGGGGTAGATGCCGATCCTGAAAATGATCCAACTTATCCAATAAAAAATCGAACCAATGAGGAACACAAAGGTTACAGTTGGGAGCGGCCACCGCAGCAGGTGGTCAACATGGAAATATTGAAGTCGGTAGAAAGGCCAAATGTATCTGCAGTTTTCGGAACATCCATGCCGCCAAGCGGATTGAGCGGAAAACTTAGGCGATTTGCCTATCAGTGGAGTGAAAATACTTACACCAGATGGCTTACCTTGATTTTTGCCGATCGGGTAAATGAATATGAGGGAATAGTTGAGGATATAAAAAGCGGAAACATTCCGAACATATTTGCTGAAAAAGGTTGGAAAGCTGAGTGGCGGCTTAAACCGGAAAGGTTAGCTATTAAAATAGGTACAACGGCTGCAATAGTTACAGCTCTGTTGACAGTAATGATAAGGAAAAGTAAATAACAAAATTGACCAGGCCCGAGGCTTCCATCTACAATTTAGGTGGGGGCCTCAATTTTTTTTACCCAATTGAAAGCCAAAAAGCTGACTTATGCGCTATGGCTTTATTTTAGTCTCTTTTAGATATAAAAAAAATCCCGAATCTGAGGAGATTCGGGATTTGCGTTTGTTTGTTTAATTATTCGCCAAACTGTTTTTCCCACTGAAGGAAAGATTGATAAGAAACATTGTTCTTTTTGCTGAAATCAGCTTTGTTAGCATATTTCTTTTGATTGTCATGCCAGTCTTTGATCAACTCTCTTTTTTCATCATCAGTCAATCTTTTTCTTTTACCGCCTGTCGCAGAACCGCCACCAGTTACAGCGCCAAGAAGTTTGTTTAGTTGATTTAACTCCTTATTGTCTGACAAATCAATACCGAAAGCATTTTTGAATGAAACAAGTGCTGAGTTTTTAGAAGAAGTGATAGTAACATTCACACCTGCTTTGCTAGCTTGCTCTAAGGTGTATTTTTTGCCTTGGGCATCCACTGCCATCATTTCATCACTTTCTAAATCAGCTGTGATTTCTTTTAGTTTTTCTAATGTGTTCATTGTCTGTAATGGTTTTAAAAATATATTCTAATTAATCTAATTAATTTGAGTTTACCAAATCTATTAAATAAAAAAATATAAATCTATAAAAAATCATTTTAAATCTAGTTAAAAAACTTATTTGAGAAGCGTAGTTGGACTCTTGACAATAGTTTTTTAATACAAAATTAAAGGTGTGATAATTTTGTAATGCTCTTGTTTTCAGCTGATTTCAGCAGTTTCATAAAAAGTATCGCCGTTAGCATGGCGTCCCCAGATGCAGTATGCCGGTCATGCAATGGGATTTTATATCTTTTGCAAAGTGCGTCTAGACTATATTCTTCATTTCTTATTAATTCTGGATTAAAGTGATAACCCTTCTCAAGTCTTACGGCCAATTCAAAAGTGTCTATGGTTTTATTCAAAAGCTTTTTTAAGCCAAAAGGGCGGTAAGTCTTTTGTAACATTTGAATATCAAACCCCACATGGTGCCCTACCACTATGCTGTTTCCGATATATTGTAAAGAATGTTGTGCAAATGAGGAAAGCTCTTCCGCATCATTTTTTTGAACAATTTCATGAACGGATAAAGCTTCACTTTTAACCAAAGGGGCCTTTACATATATTTCTAAAAGATCACTTAAATGGATGTGATATTTTTTGACCTTTAAAGCCCCAAAAGACAAGATGTAATCTTTATTTACATTTAACCCGGTAGTTTCCGTGTCAAGAATACAAAAAGTGAGTTGGTCTAATGGAGTATCAGGATTGGTTTTTGAGCGGAATTTATCTTCATATTCCTTTACAAAATCAGTTTTGGTAAATTCGTCTTCCCATATTTTTTTCCACCAGCTACTCATCCCTTAAAATAGTCTAATTGGAATCTCACTCGGAGCAAGGCCTGCAGCTCATCGATGGGATAAAACGCATTCTTTAACAATTGCCTTTGTAGTTTTCCTAGTTTGTTTGGCTCTATATATCTTCCTGATGATTCGGACTTCAGCCCCTCGATGGCACGAATCCTCATCAGAATCTCGTATGCTTTGGCTGCCTCTAGATATATCTCTTTGTTCTGGGGCTCTACTTCTGCCAATTTTTCAAATCTTTTAAAAGTGTTGTTAATATCAACCATTTTATGACTTAAGACCAATAGTCGGGCAATATCTGTCAAAGGCATCATAGCCCTCATTTTGATATCAAATTTATCACGGTGCTCCCCTGATTTTTCTACCACAAAATTTCTAAAAAAACCCAAGGGAGCGGGATTCATATTGGCATTTTTTGCTAAAAAATTTAAGAAAACTGATTTACCTTCTATTTCCTTATAGATATGTTTGGCCATGGCCTCTGATAATTTTTTCTGGCCATATATGGGTCTGAAATCAAAAAATATGGCCGAATGCATTAGCGACTCTTCGGTGGGATTGCTTATCCATTCCGAAAAATATTTCTTCCACTGGTCCAAGGGCTGACACCATTTTGGATTATTGGCCATCATCAGGGCTGGACAGGGATGAAAACCACAGGCCAAGAGAATGTCAATGACAGATTGGGCAAGTTCTGCCAGAAAAGGTCTGGCCGCCAAATCAGCCTCAGGATCCAGGTCTTCGTAAACAATCGCATTGTCCAGATCAGTGCGCAGCAGCTGCTCTTCTCTGCCTTCGCTTCCCAAGGAAATGAAGCAGAATTTGATTTTCCTGACTTCCTCGGGGTACTTTTTCTCTAGATTCCTTTTTGATATTTCTATTGCCCTTTGGATGATCAGGTCATTTATCTCAGAAATGATATTGGCCACAAAGTCCATGGAGACTTCATTCTCCAAATAATACTTAAGCAACCTCTCTGCACGGTTCCTGATTTTTGCCATCTCTTTAACCTCTGAGGTGTTCTGTAGGCCATGGATCAATACCGCTGGACTGTTTCCCTGAGCGAGCAAAATGTCATGGTCAGAGATGATGCCCACAACCTTTGAGCTCGCTGTCCCATCTTCTGTGAATATTAAATGGTGAAGCTTTTGCCTTACCATGGTCAGGTACAGGTCTGGGAAGTTCGCATTTGGCTTCATGGTGGTTAGGGGACTGCTCATGATACGCTCCACGGGTGTCTCAAATGGGAGCTTCTTAGCCACCAATCTATTGCGAAGGTCCTTGTCTGTAATTATCCCTAGAGGCAGCTTTTCATTGTCTACAATGATGATGGAACCTACGTCTCTCTCTGCCATTTTTAATGCGGCGGCATGACAGCTTTCACCGATTTGACAGGTGAGCACTTCATGCTTTATCCGCACGTCAGATTGTCCGGTAAACAAGAGTAGGCCAATATCCTTGGTGGGGGAACCCAAAATGCTTCGGGCTTGCTGGGATTTGGAAAGGTCATTCCTGACTACCACCTGACCGGAGGCAAAGCCTGCCGCAAAGTACAGTGCTACCCGGTTGTTTTCCTTTAGAATGCTTTCAAAAGTTTGCACGGGTATAGCATAAACCAGGCTGTTTTCCGCTGCTTGGGCATTGAGCCTGTAGGGCCGTTTGCCCATCAGGGCCATCACGCCAAAGACATCCCCCTCATCGCATTTCTCATAGATTTCCTGCCTTCCGTCAATACTTTGGGTAAGATGGATTTCGCCTTCCTTTAGGACAAAAAAGCAATCTTGGGCTGGTTCTCCCTGTTCGAAAAGGTATTCCTGCGGGGCAAAAAAACGTATCTCCACAGCGGTGGCTACCGCCTCTAAGGCGGCCTCATCCAAAAAAGAAAAGGGTGGGTAACTCTGCAGGAATTCCCTGACCCTGTTTATGATAACATTGGCCATATTACGGAAGTTAAAGAAAGTTTTAAGCAAAAAAAAGAGGCATACCGGACTTTTTGGTATGCCTCACTAGTCGAATTATTTCCTGCCGTCAATAATCTCGGTCACTACCTCAGGATCAAGTAGGGTGGAGGTGTCACCCATATTATCCAAGCTTCCTTCGGCCACTTTTCGCAAAATCCTTCTCATTATTTTGCCCGAACGGGTTTTGGGAAGTCCAGAGACGATCTGGATTTTATCCGGTTTGGCTATTGGGCCAATGATCTTGGAAACAGTGTCCTTGATTTCGTTGACCAGGTTTTCCTCGGTTCTGTTTTTCATGTCGGAAATCACGTAAGCGTATATTCCCTGACCTTTCACTTCATGCGGATAGCCAACCACTGCTGATTCGATCACAAGTGGGTGCTCGTTGATGGCATTTTCCACTTCGGCAGTGCCCATTCTGTGACCGGAAACGTTGATTACATCATCCACTCGGCCGAGGATCCTGTAATAACCGTCATGGTCTCTTTTTACACCATCCCCTGTAAAATACATGCCTTTATAAGTGGAGAAATAGGTCTGCTTGCAACGCTCATGGTCCCCATAAGTCGTTCTCAGCATGCCTGGCCAAGGGAAGCAGATGCAAAGGTTGCCCTCTACCGAATTGCCGGTCATGATTTTCCCCTCATTATCCACTATGCATAGTTGAATACCCGGCAACGGTAAAGTAGCATAAGCAGGTTTGGTCGGGGTGATGCCGGCGATTGGAGAAACCATGATCCCGCCGGTTTCCGTCTGCCACCAGGTATCAACAATGGGGCAGCGAGTCTTGCCGATATGTGTATGGTACCAGTGCCAAGCCTCCTCGTTGATTGGTTCACCCACCGAACCCAGCACCTTGAGACTGCTTAGGTCATACGGTTCGATTGGGTCAGTGCCATGGGCCTGAAGTGCACGGATGGCGGTAGGGGCGGTGTAAAATTGGTTGACCTTGTATTTTTCACAGACCGCCCAGAACCGGCCCGCATCCGGATATGTCGGCACGCCTTCAAACATTATGGATGTGGCCCCTGCCAACAATGGTCCGTAGACAATATACGAATGGCCAGTGATCCAGCCAATGTCTGCTGTGCACCAATATACATCACCGGGTGAATATTGGAATACGTTCTCGAAAGAGTATTTTGTATATACCATATAGCCACCAATCGTGTGGACCACTCCTTTAGGCTTGCCGGTGGAACCTGAGGTGTAAAGGATGAAGAGCATGTCTTCGCTATCCATCACCTCAGCTTTGTTGGTGTCTTCTTCCCCTTCGATTACCTCATGCCACCAGTGATCACGACCTTCCTTCATGGTCACTTCTTGCCCGGTTCGCTGGTAAACGATCACGGTGTCGACGGAGGATTTTTCCAAGGCCTCATCCACCACGCTCTTGACGCCTATTTTCTTGTTGCCCCGGTAATTGCCGTCGGAGGTCAGGATGGCTTTAGCCCCACAGTCATTGACCCGGTCGGCCAAGGCGGAGGAGCTGAATCCGGCAAAAACCACCGAATGGATGGCTCCGATCCTGGCACAGGCTAGCATGGCCACGGCGGCTTCCGGCACCATGGGCATATAGATGATTACCCGGTCGCCTTTTTTTATACCTTTGGCCTTTAGCGCATTTGAAAATCTACAGACCTCATGGTAAAGTTCTCTGTATGTAATGGTCCGGCCCTCCTCATTGGGGTCGTTTGGCTCCCAAATGATTGCCGCTCTGTCATCCAGGGTATAAAGGTGTTTTTCAAATATGTTTTCGGTGATGTTGAGTTTTGCATTGACAAACCATTTAATATCCGGCCCTTCAAAATCCCACTCCAGGACCTTGTCCCATCTTTTCTGCCAATGAAAGGAATCAGCTATTCTGGCCCAGAACTTTTCAGGCTCGGTCACCGATTTTTGATATTCATGGAAGTATCCGCTCAGCGTGTGGATTCTATCGCTCATAAGTTATCTAAAGTTTATATTGGTTAATTGATTAATGCTTTTACTTGGTTAAGCAGGTTTTTGGTGGAAAAAGGCTTGGTCAAATAGAGGTCCGCACCTAGTTCCTTGCCCTTTTCCACATCCTGTTGCTTGCTCTTGGCGGTAAGGAAGATAACCTTTACCTCCTGATGGTTCTTTTTGAGATGAGCGCAAACTTCATATCCATCCACTTTGGGCATCATGATATCCAAGATCACCACCTTGGGGGTGGATTGTTCTATCAAATCCAGGGCCTCCTCACCATCTCTGGCAATTAAGACCTGAAAACCTTCTTTTTTGAAGAGAAACTCCAAAGAAAGCAGGATGTTGGGTTCGTCATCTACTATGAGTATTCTGTTCATTTTCTGAATTTATATTCGGTAATGTCAACTTATTTATTTGAGGGAAAACCAGTTGGAAAGCGGTGTAGGTGCCTTTTCTTTCGATTTTTATTTTCCCTTGATGGTAGTCCATGATTTTTTTGGATATCGCCAAGCCCAGTCCGCTGCCCAGCGGTTTTTTGCTGGTCTGGTTTTTAGCCTGGTAGAATTTGTCAAAAATGTAAGGGATATCTTCAGCCGGGATGCCCTTGCCATCATCCAGGATTTCCACAATGGCCGTTTTGTCCTCCAGATGTGCTTTTAGGATTACTTCACTGTTTGCAAACTTGGCGGCATTGCTCAGCAGGTTCAATACCACCTGCTTAATCCTGTCCTCGTTGGCTAGGATAAAGCAATGGTTAATATTCAGCATCAATTTGAATTGGATGTTTTTATCCTTAAATACCTGACTCATGCTATCGGCAGCTTCCAGAAGTAGTATGCTGAGGTCTACCTGGGATAGTTCCAGTTGCTGTTGGCCTGAGTCAAATCTTTCCAGGTCCAACACTTGATCTATCATTCTGGTCATACGGTCCGTCTCCTGGATGATAATGCCCAAAAACCGGTTTCTATCCTCCTCTGGCAAGTCCTCGTCCTGCAAAATTTCGGAAAAAGCTCTAATGGAAGTGATGGGGGTTTTCATTTCATGAGTGACGGTGGAAATGAATTCATCTTTCAGTTTGTCATTTTCGAGTAAGGTTTCATTCATTTTTCGAAGGGAAGCGGTGGCATTTCTCAGCGCTTCGCTGGTTTGCTGAAGTTCCTCGTTGAGGTGTTTGAGCTCTTGGGTTTCCTTTAAAATATCAAGGACTTCTGCCATGGAGATTTCTTCTTCTTTCACCACTGAGGCTACCATGATTCTGGCGGAGGCGGCTCCGATTATTCCGGTCAGCAGTCTTTCTGCATAATTGACCAATTCGGGGTCGGCTTTCATCTTTCCATCAATCTTGGAGCCTTTGAAGTCAACATATTGCTGCAGGGCGTCCTTCGTTTTTTCTTCCCCCAGGAAATTCTCCAATAAGCTCTGTATGTCCCGTATGTAAGCCTGGCCTTTCCAGATAATGGAGGTGTCCAAAATAGTGCTGTACTTGAAAATATCCACAAAGACTACAGCCTGGTTGTGCTCTTTCGAAGTTTGCCTGCTGAACAATGAAATAACCAAGTAGCAGAATAGATTTGGCAGGAGGCTGAAAACCAGTCCGTGGGTGATGTAGCTAAGTTCGCCAAACCCAAACAGGGCATCGGGTTTCAAAAAGTCCAGCCCGAAAAGCCCTTCGGTCAAAATGCTTTCAGGCAAATAACCTGCGTAGATCATAGTGGGCACTACTAAGGTGAAAAACCAAAGCACAAAACCCACCAATATTCCCGTAAGCGCTCCGGCTCTGCTGCCTTCTTTCCAGTAAATTCCCCCGATGATGGCGGGGGCCAGCTGGGCAATGGCTACAAAGGAGATCAATCCAATAGCCACTAGGCTGAACTGAGGCCCTACCATTCTATAGTAAATGTAGCTGAGAAGTATGATGGCCAATATGGCGAGCCGTCGGGACCAGATTAGAATATTGCCGATTCTGTGCTGGTGGCGTAGTTGGAAGTTTTTGCTGAGCAGCAAAAGTGGCATCACCAGATTATTGCTCACCATGGTGCTCAAGGCAATCGAGGCCACAATGATCATGGATGTGGCTGCAGAGAAGCCACCGAGATAAACCAAGAGGGCCAGCCAGCTTTTGTCGGCTATGATGGGCAATGCCAAGACAAATGAATCGGCGTCCACATTTCCCCACCCAAACATTACCAGACCGCCCAAGGCGATGGGCAATACAAATATATTAATCAACAGTAAATAGAGTGGGAAAAGCCACATTGCGGTATTGAGATGCCTTTCGTTGGTGTTTTCAATTACCACCATTTGGAATTGGCGGGGCAAAAATAGTATGGCCATCATGGAAAGCATGGACATCCAAAACCACTCCGAGACGCCATGTTCGCCTTGCAGGACAAACAAGTGGTCTAGCCCACTGCTGGAGGCTTGCTGGAAAATATCCGCAACCCCGTCAAACATGAAATAGCAAACAAACACCCCGACTACCAAAAAGGCCATTAATTTGAACAGAGATTCAAAGGCAATTGTCATCACCAGGGCTTCATGTTGGGCGGTGGCCTCTATGTTTCGGGTGCCAAATAGAATGGTGAAAAGTGCCAAGCCTAAAGCCAAATAGAAAGCAGTGTCCTGGAAAAATGGCAGGGCTGATTCCTGGATGTTGTGGAGGGGAGATTGTAAAATGTCAAAGGAAAGCGCGACCGCCTTGATCTGTAAAGAAATGTAGGGGATGATGCCCAAAAGGCAAAATACTGTGACAATGCTGCCAAGAGAAATGTTTTTGCCATACCTGCTAGAAATGAAATCCGCAATAGATGCAATGCGTTGGACTTTTGAAATCCGGATGATTTTTCTCATCACCAGCCACCACAGCGGGGCTATCAAACTTGGGCCTATGTAAATGGTGAGAAATTCTATACCACTAGTGGCCGCTCGGCCAACGGAGCCGTAATATGTCCAGGCGGTACAATAAACTGCCAGGGACAGCGAATAAATGATAGGGTTGGAGGAAAGTTTTTTGCTGCGAAAGGAAGAGCGCTCGCTTAAATAAGCAATTGCGAATAGCAGCGCCAAATAGCCAAAGGTGAACGATATGACGACCGCATTGCTAAACATCCTTGGAGGAATATCTTGAGATGATCAATAAGGTAAATCCAATAAGCAGGATCCAGTTGGAGAAAACCATGAAATATAGCACAGGTATTCCCGCAAGGGTGGACTGCACATTGTAAATAGATAGAACCGGATAATTCAGCGCCACCATTCCCATGAGGAACAATACCACTAAAAATTGATTTTTTCTGTTGGTTTTCATTAGCTCAAAAGACTTTAAACCTAATTTACTTAAATAAATCGGTAATTCTATTGCTGACTGATCCGGTCAGAAATGAAGTTAGGTTAATTTAAGCAGGTATCCCCCGATGATTACATCACCGGAAAGATACCTGTTTAGTTATGTGGGGAAAATGATATCAATGATCATGCGCCTGGCCGGCACCTCTTGGAATCCGGATCTCCTGGATCATATCCTGCACTTTTTGGGGAGGTGCAGGGGTGGATTTTGAAACCGCATAGCAAACCACAAAATTGATCAGCATACCGAAGCTTCCGATTCCCTCAGGAGAAATGCCAAACCACCAGTTGTCGGAGCTTACTGCCGCCTCGGAAAGTCCGAAGAGGTTTTGTCCAAATTTGAAGTAAATGATATAGGCTAGGGTGAATACCAGTCCTGAAACCATTCCCGCTATGGCTCCCTCCTTGTTCATTCGGGTGGAGAATATCCCCATGATGATGATCGGGAAGAAGGATGCTGCGGCAAGTCCGAACGCAAAGGCGACCACTTCTGCCACAAAGCCTGGAGGATTCACCCCGAAATACCCTGCAAACAAGACAGCTCCTGCTGCCGCTGCTCTGGCAATCCTAAGCTCATTTTTCTCCGACATTTCTGGTCGGAAGGTTCTGAATAGATCCCTCGAAACAGAGGTGCTGATCACCAACAACAAACCTGCTGCGGTTGACAAGGCCGCCGCCATACCACCAGCCGCTACCAGACCTACAACCCAGTTTGGTAAATTTGCTATTTCGGGATTGGCCAATACCATGATGTCTTTATCAATGTACAGTTCGTTATCCATGGCATTTGCAGAATAATGGACGATGCCGTCTGCATCCTTGTCATTCACCATGATCAGGTTGGTCTTGCTCCAGGTGTCCACCCAAGCCGGCAATTCATCGACAGGTTTGTTGGCCACGGTTTCAATGGTGTTGTAGATTCCAAAGGCAGCCACAGCAGGGGCCGTGGTGTATAGGATGGCAATGAATACCAGTGCATATCCTGCAGATAGTCTGGCGTCTTTTACTTTTGGCACAGTAAAGAACCGAACAATCACATGGGGAAGACCAGCGGTACCCACCATCAGGGCTAAAGTGATGGCGAAAATATCAGTCATGTCCTTTTGACCACTTGTATAGGCCGTAAAGCCAAGTTCGGTCAAGACACCATCCAGCTTATCCAAAAGGTGCGTGCCATCAGCAACGGTGTCCCCTAGTCCCAACTGTGGGATAGGATTGCCTGTCAGCTGCATGGAAACAAAGATTGCGGGAACCATGTAAGCGAAAATCAACACGCAATATTGGGCCACCTGGGTGTAGGTGATGCCTTTCATACCGCCCAAAACCGCATAAAAGAATACTATACACATCCCGATGATCACACCGGTATTGATATCCACTTCCAGGTATCGGGAGAATACAATCCCCACACCCCTCATCTGACCGGCCACATAAGTGAAGGAGATGAAAAGCGCACAGATTACAGCCACCACTCTGGCCTTGTTGGAGTAATAGCGGTCCCCCACAAAGTCAGGGACAGTAAATTTCCCGAATTTCCGCAGGTAAGGAGCCAGTAAAAGTGCGAGTAGCACATAGCCTCCCGTCCAGCCCATGAGGTAAACTGAGCCGTCGTAACCTGCAAATGCGATGATGCCGGCCATTGAGATGAATGATGCCGCCGACATCCAATCAGCTGCTGTGGCCATTCCGTTGGCCAGTGGGGATACGCCGCCGCCGGCTACGTAGAACTCCTTTGTAGATCCGGCTCGGGACCAAATGGCGATCCCGATGTAAACGGCGAAGGATATCCCCACCAAAATGTATGTCCAAGTTAATATTTCCATGATTTCTTGTAATTAGGTTATTTCAGATTGGGTTAGGGACTATTTTTCGTTTACATCAAATTCTTTGTCCAGTTTATTCATGCGGTAGACATAAATGAATATGAGGACGACAAATGCGTAAATGGAGCCCTGTTGGGCAAACCAGAAGCCCAGTTTGAACCCACCCATGCGGATTTCATTGAGCGGTTCCACGAGTAGGATGCCGAACCCGAAGGATACCACAAACCACACTGCGAGGAGGTAGAGGAGGGTTTTGAGATTCTTTTTCCAATAAGCCTTAGCGGAAAGGTCTTTTGGAGTTTCTTTTTCGATTGTTTTAGGTGTCATGCTATTTTGGGATTAGAGGAAAATATGTGTTTGAAGGATCCATTCGCCGGCGGCGCTGGATTTCCTGTAATTTTCAAATATGGGTCTTTGGCTGTATTGAAGCGTGACCTTGGCCTGATGGGCATTTATATAATAGTTGAGCCCCAAATCATATTGCCAGGTAGTATCTTCAAAGTATTGGAAATTTTTGTGGGTCAAAGCCCCGTAAGGCTGGAGCTTGCCTTTATCGCCTAGTAATTGTTTTGGTAGAAGGAAGCCTGCATTGGCGTAAAATATATTGCCGGTACCGATTGTGGGTTGGGCGTTTCCGGGGCCATTTTGGGAGGTGCCTCCAAATCCCACGTTCATTATCCCAACGTTTCTCATGTAGTTGGGGCCAAAATCATAATTGTAATATACTGCATAGGCAGTTAGGGCTGTTCCGGAGGCGCTGGAAAAGGGCAAATCCAGAAAGACATCTAAGCTGGCCAAGGAGATGTCGTGAAACTGCTGCTCCCCGCTGCCATTGGCCGAACTGGTCGCCTTGGGGTGGTGGTGCCAGCCCGCTCCGATGTTGAAAACCTTTTTGGTGCCCAGGTAGCTGCCTACAAAAAAGGGCAGCTTGTTGTTTTCCTTTTCAAAAAACTGGTAAGCAATGTATCCCTGCGTGGCCCAGTGGTCATTGGCGATATTGGCGGCAATGGGTCTTTGGGTGGCTTCATCGTATCGTCCCCCATTTCCCACCGAAAATGGCTTGTTTAGCGCAAGTCTATAGTCCCATTTTCCAATCTGGCCCTTAGCATAAAAACCAAATTGGCGGGCAAATTGGTCAGTAAGTTCAATTAGGGGCCAGTTGAAAATCGGGGCGTCAATGGTCATGAAGTTTAGGGTGCTTTGGCTGGTCATTCTGGATATGCCGTTCCAATAGTGCAACCCCATGCCCATGTAGAGTTGGTCGGTGATTTTGTATTCGGTCCAGATGTCGTGAAAAAACAGCTGTGGCTTCTTGGCCGATAAACCGATGGCGCTGCCTTCCCCGGTTTCAGGGTTGACCGATACAGGAATGTTGCCGGGATTGCCGGTCATGCCGCCACCAGGCACTCCGCCGTTAATAAAAGTCTGGTTGTTGATGCCCCAATGGGTGAGGATCAAGAATCTTGGAGAAATTTCGGCATAGGCCAAAACTCTAGCTCTGCGGATACCGATGTCGGTGGATTGTCTGGATGGTCGCCCATCTACGGAGACTGTGCCCGGATTGTTTTCCGTCACTCGGGCCCACATCTGGTTCCAAAATAGGAAACGGATGTATTTGGAGCCATCATCGCTCAGTTTTAAGGTTAGCGGCTTGTAGGTGTGATCCACGAAATCCCCGGACTTGATGTACTCGGTCGGAAGTGGAAGTGTGTCCTGAGCCTTAGTGGTAAGACATAGCCCGAACATGAATACCATGCCGCTAAGCAGGTATTTGATAGGTATCATTGTATTTTGGGTTTTTGTATTACGCTTTGCCCGGGCCCGAACAATTCGCTTGAACTAATTTGAGAAGTTGGAAAGAGAAAGAAAAACTGTGTGTATATTTCTGTTAAAAAATTATATATAAAAGTATAAAATTCTGAATTTTAATTTTTAAAACGCTCCCATTTAATCACCATAAATTTGTCTCCAAGCTCTGTGATCAACATTCCTGTATCGGTCAAATTGGCCTTGTCGCTCATGAAATTGATAAGTTCTTTATGATTTAGCACTTTGTAAGTGGGTCTGTAGTCGGTATTTTCAGGAGCTTTAATCTTGTACTGCTTCACCCAGTTCATGACCGAAACATGGCTTACTCCCAATATTCTTTCGATTTCCCTATAGCTGATGCCCTCAATGTAAAGCTGCAAAGCTTTGACGACATAGTATTTGTCAATGGATTTGCCGATCTTGTTAACGGAGAAATAATAATTGCATTTCTTGCACTTATAGCGCTGTCTGCCTCCTGAAAAGCCACTTTTGACGACTTTTTGGTTTTCGCATTTGGGACACTGGGGGTTTTCCATCAATCGATTTATTTAAGATATACTAATTTAGCGAAAGTATACTATTTTAGCAATAAGTTAAGGGTGTTTTTAATTTAAGAGATAAATACCATATAAAAATCTGTAATTCGAGCTAAATGTTTCCTTATTGAGAAGATAAGTTGAAAGGCTGCAAAATTTAAACTTAATGGTTGTTTTTAAAGGTATGTTGAAAAATTATTAATGGATATTTTACTTCTGATTATGGTGGAAAGAGTAGGGACTTAGGGAGGATGAATATTAATTTTACGGTGCTTAGATTTTTGATCGTCAACTTGTTGTATCTTTAATAGGGGTTGCTGAAATTTGGTAGTCAACTCCAGTGAACTTTAATTTTGCATGACAATACGAACCGAAATTTTGATTAATGCCTCCAAGGAAAAGGTATGGGATGTCTTGACTAATTTTGAAGGGTATAGCATATGGAATCCTTTCATTATTGAAAGCCATGGGAAACCAATTGAGGGGAGCTATCTTACCAATACCATGGTAAGTTGTGATGGAACTATGACATTTAAACCCAAAATACTCAAGATGGAAAAGTATCGCTATTTTGATTGGATGGGGAAGCTGATTTTTAAAGGCTTATTTGACGGTCACCATTATTTTGAAATAGTAGAGCTCGGAGCAAATCAGGTAAAGGTTGTTCATGGGGAGAATTTTTCCGGATTGCTGGCAGGTTTGATTTTGAAGAAGATCGGAAATGATACTCGAGACAATTTTATAAAAATGAACTTGGCCTTAAAAGCTGAAGCCGAAAGTTTGGTGTAATATAATGATTTACTTATGCTTGTGGTTTACGTATAAAATAAATAAATTTGTAGTATGACTTAGCCAGATGTATTATGGATTCCAAAATCACACTTTCTTTCAACAAAAGTACTATCGAAAAAGCCAAAGCTTTTGCGGAAGCCAATAACATAAGCCTTTCAAGGCTTACTGAGTTTTTGTATGCCCAGATTACCTCAGGGGACTACAAAAGTCTTGATGACTTGCCAGTAGCCGATTGGGTAAATATGTTATCGGAAGGCCAAGCTGAGTATCATACTAAAGCCAATCGCAAATCGGTCAAGGATGAGTTTTTTAAATCCCGCAAATGAAAATCTTTCTTGATGCCTGCGTACTTGTTTCGGTTTTGAATCAGGAGTATCCATTGTACAGTTATTCCTCACGGATTCTTAGCCTTCAAGATAACCCCAGGTTTCAAGTTTATACTTCCCCGATTTGCCTGGCAATTGCATTTTATTTTTCAGAGAAAAAGAGTGGGAGAGTAGTTGCCAAAAAAAAGCTTGCGTTGCTTTCCTCCAAGATCAAAATTGCTGGTGTAGATCATGATGTGGTAAGGAAGGCAAGTGAGGATAAATCGGTGGAAGATTTTGAAGATGGTTTGGAATATTATGCAGCTTTAAAAGCTGGGTGCAAAGTTATTGTGACCGAAAACCAAAATGATTTCTATTTCTCAAAACTGGAGATTACTGGAAGTAGGGAGTTTTTGAGAAGTTATTTCTAAGAAGGATATTAAACCTCTGACTACCAATATCGATAACTTCTTCGCCTATGTCTCAACAACCAGTTATCCCAAATATCGTGGGTAAGGTAAATCTCCATGCCTAGATTGAAAGTCATGAAGCCGTCATACCGGTTTTCCAGACCGCTACCTCTCCTGATGCGCCCTCCATTTGCCTCTATAGCCTCCAGATCGGGTTCTCCAAACCTGTTCATGAAATTAGGGTTGCGGATAGACATTATAAGCCGCATTTCGCTTCCGTTTTCACCAGCTCTATAGTCTTCAATAAGTTCTTCGTAAAAGCCGCTTACATTATAAGCACTCACGTCGTCAAGATAATCAGTGAGGGTAAACCTATAATTGGCCTCCAAAAACATATCCACCCATGGGGTAATTTTATATTTTACCCCTACACCCATCGGAAATGTTAGCACGGCAGCAGAATAAGCCTCTCCCTCAGTTCGCAAGGGCCGAAGGGCGACCCATTCGTTGCGGTAATAACCGTATGGATTATTACTGCTGACTCCCAGGCCTGCGAAAATATAAGGGTTGAGAAAAGATCGGTTATGGCTGTATAACTTTACGGGCTTGAGGTAATATTCCACTAAGGCGGCCCCTTCAAAATTCCTCGCCCTGAAGTTGAGGTTTCGGGGAGTCCGCATGCTTCGGGGGTCGGCAAGCTTGTCATCACCGGAGATCTGGTAGAAAGTAAGGTCGAATCTGGCCCTTAACCTGGTGCCAAAGGTATATTTGGCCGATACGGCAACATTGTAGTCCGGCTGAATGCCTTCATTGTATTTCCACAAGGAATAAAGCTCTCCGAAATATTGCGTGGGACCGGCATGGATGGCTATAGACCATGGGTCTTCAAACTTGAAGCGGTAAAGGCTTTGCCCGAATGCATCCTGTAAACAGAGAGGAAGCAGCAACAAAAAAATAGCTAATGCCCTTTTCATTCTCTTAAAAATTTCCACCCACTTCAATGACAAACAATTGTTAATAAAGATATTATATAATTCTGAAAGTTGCTCGAAAATATGAACAAAAATGGATTAAAAGCTATTACCAATGATAAAATTTGGGAAATAATTTAAAATATAAGGGAAGGTTGTTGAAAGGCAGGATATTTGA
The DNA here is from genome assembly GCF_018500185.1 of Litoribacter ruber. GTDB lineage: Bacteria > Bacteroidota > Bacteroidia > Cytophagales > Cyclobacteriaceae > Litoribacter > Litoribacter ruber. Next base: position 302,750 of record NZ_JAHBGI010000004.1, read on the forward strand.
ATATTTGCTTCCTGCATGTACACTTTTCAATTTTTTCCAAATATCCTTAAGATTTACTTAATTTTGAACCATGAGTAAGCAAAAAGAAGAATTAGAACATCGGCTTAAACTCCGAAATATTAAGCTTTCTGATTATAATGATATCCGGGACATCATGACCTCCATCTACAAAAACCAGGGTGGGGCATGGACAAAGGAAGAACTTAAAAACCAACTGAAGGCCTTTCCGGAAGGCCAAATTTGTATTGAGGACAACGGGAAGGTGGTTGCGGCCGCCCTCAGTCTAATTGTGGATTATTCCAAATTCGGGGATAACCATACTTATGATCAAATCACGGGTTATGGGAAATTTGATACCCATGACGACAATGGGGACACCCTTTACGGGACCGACGTTTTTGTAGACAAGGAATACCGAGGAATGAGGCTTGGACGAAGGCTTTATGATGCAAGAAAAGAGCTTTGTGAAAACCTGAACCTTCGCTCCATCATTGCGGGTGGCAGAATCCCGGGCTACAGCAAATATGCTGATCAGATGACTCCAAGGAAATATATCGACTTGGTCAAAAACAAGGAGATATTCGACCCAGTGTTGTCTTTCCAAATCGCCAATGAATTTCACGTAAGAAAGGTGATCACCAAATACCTTCCCGAGGATACCGATAGCCGGGCCTATGCGACTTTGCTCGAGTGGATCAATATTTATTACGAAAAGGAGGAAAAACTTATCGGTAATAAAAAGTCCATCGTAAGGCTCGGTCTGGTGCAGTGGAAAATGCGTCGTTTCAACAATGTGGATGACTTGATGCAGCAGGTGGAGTTTTTTGTGGATACGGTGTCGGGCTACAAATCTGATTTCTGCCTTTTGCCGGAATTCTTCAACGCACCGCTTTTGGCTGAGTTTAACGACATGGATGCCTCTGAGGCCATCCGTAACTTGGCCGATTACACGGAGGAAATCGTCACCAGAATGCGGGATCTGGCGCTATCCTACAATGTTAATATCATAGCAGGTAGTATGCCTGAATATGACGGTAAGAAGCTTCGGAATGTGTCCTACCTCTGCCGTCGTGACGGTACGGTGGATAAACAGTATAAATTGCATATCACTCCGGATGAACAGGCCTATTGGGGACTTCAGGGGGGTAATGGGATCAAGGTTTTTGATACAGATGCCGGAAGGATCGGGATTCTGATTTGCTATGATGTGGAATTCCCGGAACTGGGAAGGATATTGGCCGAGCAGGAAATGGATATCTTGTTTGTGCCATTCTGGACGGATACCAAAAACGCCTTCCTCAGGGTAAGCACCTGTGCGAAAGCCCGTGCTGTGGAAAATGAATGTTATGTAGCCATCACCGGTTCGGTGGGTAACCTGCCAAGAGTGGAGAATATGGATATACAGCACTCGCAGGCTTCCATATTTTCACCTTCAGATTTCTCATTTCCCCATGATGCGGTCATTGCCGAGGCATCTTTGAATACTGAAACCACCATCGTGGCGGATGTTGATCTTGATTTGCTTACTAAATTGAGAAAAGCGGGGAGTGTGAGAAACCTGGAGCAAAGAAGGCTGGACTTATATTCCATCCATTGGAAGAAAAACAAATAACATGAAGGAATATTTTGGGCATGTGCCCGCAGAGGTGTTTGATAAAGCCTCCAAGATAAAATTACTGGTAACGGATGTGGACGGGGTGCTGACCGATGGGGGCGTGATCTACGATGATCATAAAACCGAATTTAAGCGCTTCCAGGTCAAAGATGGCCAGATCGTCCAGTTTCTCAAGGCCCATGACATCAGAATCGGTGTAATTACGGGAAGAAACAGTTTGGTGGTGAAAAACAGATGTGAGGAGCTGGGGTTTGATTTCCATTTTCATGGTGTTAAAGAAAAATCGCTGGTATTTCTTTCCCAGCTGAAGGCGCTGGGCTTGACTTTGGACCAATGTGCCTATATTGGGGATGATATTATTGACCTTCCAATTCTGAAAAATGTAGGTTTTTCGGCCTGCCCCAACGATGCGATGAGTTATGTCAAAGACAAAGTTGATTTTGTCAGTGAGTTTAATGGTGGAGACGGGGTCTTCAGGGAAGTGGCTGACATCCTGTTGGAAAGCCAAGGCAAGCTTGGTAGCGTAATTGAGCACCTGATTTCCCAAAAACTCCAAAACCCTTGAGGATTTAAGCTAAAGTTATGAACAAGTTTACAAATAGTATGAAAATAACCGACCAGGTTATTTTAGGGGAGGACCGTCCCGTTCTTTTTGCCGGTCCATGTGCCGTAGAAAGCTTTGATATCTGCATGGAGATTGGCTCAAAAACGAAGGAATGGGCAGAAAGAAATGGTTTTTCCTATGTCTTCAAAGCCTCTTTTGACAAAGCCAACAGGACCAGCTCCAATTCATTTAGGTCAATTGGGATGGATAAATCCTTGGAGGTTTTGCAAAGAGTGGGCAAAGAACTGGACGTTCCTTTGGTAACTGATATCCACGAAAGCTATCAGGCCAAAGATGTGGCTGAAGTGGTGGACGTGCTCCAAATTCCCGCATTTCTTTGTCGCCAAACTGATTTGCTGCTTGCCGCAGCTGAAACCGGAAAAGCCGTCAAAATTAAAAGGGGGCAATTCATGGCTCCTGAGGATATGCAATATGCCGTGAGCAAAGTAAGGGCTGCTGGAAATGATAACGTCTGCCTTACTGAGAGGGGGTATTCCTTGGGATACCATAACTTGGTAGTGGATATGCGTTCACTGCCTACGATGCGCCAATATGCGCCAGTGGTGTTTGACGTGACCCATTCCGTACAACAGCCGGGTGGCCAAGGCGGCAGCAGTGGAGGGCAACGTCAATTTGCTCCTTTCCTGGCCAGAGCAGCGGCAGCTACCGGTATTGACGGGTTTTTTATCGAAACCCACCCTGAGCCTTCCAAAGCCTTAAGTGATGGGCCTAATTTGGTTCCACTGGATAAGATGGAGGGTTTCTTGGAAATGTTGAAGGAGGCATGGGAAATGGGCAGAAAGTATGCGGATTTCTCAGTTTAAAACCTTATAAAATCTTAAATTTATTTAATCCCCGTCAAAAAAGGCGGGGATTTTTGCGTTTAATGGGGAATAATTCCACAAAATTTTTTTTCGGCATAAGCTTTGCCATCCGATAGATGTAGTAACATTGGATTTATGTCTAGTTTAAAATATCTCGTATTTGGCCTGTTAGTTCTCCTGGCCTTTTCCTGTAGCCAATATCCCAAAAATGAGGATATCGCTGAACAGTTGAAGGAGATGTCAGGAGATTTCAATAGGGATTCCTTATATCAAAAAGTTTATTCACACAACGAGTTTCAGCCAATCTGGGTGAAAGCGCAGGGCGTAAATAAAAAAGGGGAGGCTCTTTTGTCTTACTTGGATGAAATTCACCTGGAGGGTCTGGATAAAAAGGATTATCTCTATGATGAGATTGAATCGCTGGTATCAGAAATCAGAGAAACCACTGATCCTGAAATCCATGCGGTGCTCGATATGATGATGAGCAACTCTTACTGGCGTCTGGCCCGTGATATCGATAGGGGCAGAGTAGACCCTTCCAAAATCAATATAGATTGGAAAATTGATCCTGAAGCAAAGAAAACGGATTACTATGCCCTGTTACTTGATCTTGACGCCAACAAAACCTCGGTTCAATCAAGCCTTGATGAGCTGAAGCCTGAAAATTTCAGATATGATGAGCTCAAGGTCTTATTAAAGGAAGCCCTTGAAAACAATAATGGTAAGAATACTAAAATAACTTTTGCCGGAAAAATTGAGCCTGGCGATCAACATGAGGCTATTCCTCAGATTCGTAAGCGGATGATCCAGTTTCAGGATCTGAAAGATTATAATCCGGAAGACTCCTTGTTATATGACAATGATTTGGAATATGGGATTAGGAGTTTTCAGGCCAGACATGGATTGAATCCTGATGGAGTGTTGGGAAAAGATTTTATTGAGGCGGTAAACTATCAGCACGATGACTATATCACAAAGCTAAAAGTGAATCTGGAGAGATTGAGATGGTTGCCTAATTTTGTGAATGGAAAAGATGATAAAGTCATTGTAAATATTCCTGACTTTTACCTTTACTACTTAAGCGGCGAGGATACAGTATTCCAGTCGAAGGTAATCGTCGGCAAGGAATACCGTCAGACGCCTGTTTTTCACTCTAAAATGTCCTATTTGGTGTTTAGCCCAACTTGGACTTTGCCACAAACCATTCTTTGGGAAGATGCCATCCCTGCCATACAGACCGATATGAACTATTTGGAAAAAAATAGAATGCAGGTGCTCACCGCTGATGGGGAGGCTGTGAACCCTGAGGATATTGAGTGGAAAGATGTAAAGGAGGGTGAATTTCCTTACATGATTCAACAGGAACCTGGTGACCACAATTCGCTAGGCCGCGTCAAATTCATGTTTCCTAATGATTACAGCATTTATATACATGATACCCCTGCGGAGGCTTATTTTGAAAAAGATGAGCGGACCTTTAGTTCGGGATGTATCAGAATTGAAAAGCCAGTAGAGTTTGCTTCCTTGTTACTTGAAGATTCAGATTGGGGCGAAGAAGAGATTACCAAGGCTATGAAGCTGGAGGATGAAAAAAACGTAAATCTGAATAAAAATCCGGAAGTGTGGATCCTTTATCTCACCGTGTGGAAAGACCGAAAGGGAGTGCAGGTAAGGGAAGATGTATATGAAGGTGACAGAAAGTTAGCAGAGGCAATGGGATTGCCTGTTTCCAATGACTTTCTGTAAGGATAAAAAGTGGATGAGAACTTTTATTTTTGGCTCTGAGAGGGTTATTTTTTGAAAAGGCATTTTTTGTGGAATAAGCTGTAACTCTCCGATTTTTTTCGAGTTGGGTAACAAAAGGTAGTTCGAAGGGACTACCTTTTGCCGTTTCTATCAGCCTTTTGAGGATAGCAATGGGGAGTTGTTTAAATAGTTGTCATCATTTCCATAAATAAACAGACAGCTTTTGTCCTTTATCTGGTTGATAACAGTTTCGCTCAAATCAAGCGGAAGCGCTGGACATCCTAGGCTCCGGCCCAAGCGGCCAGTTTGGGTGATGAAATCCTCATTGGCATAAGCTGCGCCATGAATGACGATGGCACGCTGTCTGGCCAGGTCATTAAAGCCTTTTTCCATACCATCAAGTCTGAGGCTGAAGCCATGCTTTCCGTGGTAGGTTTCACCGGTCACATAAAACCCCAGGCTGCTCATATAACTGGATTCTACATTTGAAAAAGTTTCCGCCATCAGGTCACCCGAGTTTCTTCCATGCGAGACGACCGTCTGATGAAGAATTCTTCCATCCTCCACATCGATCACCCACATCCTTTTTTCAGTGCTTGGCAAGCTGAAATCCACGATTGTCAGGACTTTTCCAGGCTCAATGCTTCCTTCAGCAAGCAATTTAAGATACCCGCTCACGGCATGGTCCAACACCTGGCCTTGCGGAAGTGTAAATTCAGAATTTTCAGGATGTGCCAGAATGGAGTTAGTCAATATTTCTTCCTCTGGGACACTTTTGTCCAATAAATCATCATTTTCCAGGATCGGAGAATTATAGGAGTTCGAGGAGAAAATAGGGGCGATGGTGAATACAAGTAAGATACTAAGGGCTCTAATCATATTCTTACAAGGGGGAAAAAGCGATTTTAGTTCCATGGCCATTTTTTGTTTGCGTGAGAAAAAACTGAACAAAGCGGTTTTACAAACGGTTCTGCCTTCAGTTTTGGCAGTAATGAACTGAAATCAGGGAAAAGTATGTTGTACCGATGATTTTGGAACGTTTCGCCATAGCTCAATATTGTGGGCGGGAGGCAGGTAAGCCTCCTAATGCCTACGTAAATACAAAAAATGTTTAGCTTTGCGGAGTTTTGAGAGATTGACCCAGTTTAAATGAAAGTAGCCGTTTATAGAAAAGAGCATTTCAATGCTGCCCACCGATTGCATAACCCCGATTGGTCTGATGAGAAAAACCAAGAAGTGTTTGGCAAGTGCAACAACCCCCATTACCATGGACATAATTATGAACTGATCGTGAAACTGGTGGGTGAAATCGACCCCCAGACCGGCTATGTTTACGATATGAAAAAACTCAGCGACCTGATCAAGGAACATGTGCTGAGAAAGTTTGATCATAGAAACCTTAACCTCGACACAGATGAATTCAAAAATCTTAACCCCTCCGCTGAAAACATTGCAGTGGTTGTTTGGAATATTCTGAGAGAAAAAATAGATACGAAATACGAGTTAATTATTCGATTATATGAAACAGAAAGAAACTTTGTTGAATACGACGGGAATGGATCTTGATCGAGAGATGGACGAGATGGGTGATGATCACGCAGGTTCTTCCCAAAAGACTCCCCTAAGAGAAGATGCATTTGAAATGGACGATGAGCTGAAGATTGAGCTTATCGAGAAGCATTTCAAGGAAATCATGCACATCATGGGGCTGGACCTTTCTGACGACAGTTTGAAAGGCACGCCTCATAGAGTGGCCAAAATGTATATTAAGGAAGTTTTTAGCGGCTTGGATCCGAAAAACATGCCCAAGGCAAAGCTTTTTGAAAACAAGTTCAAGTACAACCAGATGCTGGTGGAAAAGGATATCACTTTTTATTCCCATTGCGAGCATCATTTCGTGCCCATCTTCGGAAAAGCCCACGTGGCCTATATTTCCAGTGGCCATGTAATCGGATTGTCAAAAATTAACCGTATTGTGCAGTATTTTGCAAAAAGACCTCAAGTACAGGAGAGGCTTAACATGCAAATAGGGAAAGCGTTCCAGGAAATTCTGGGCACTGAAGACGTAGCTGTAATTTTGGATGCGCACCATATGTGTGTTTCTTCACGGGGCATCCAGGATGTGAACAGTAATACTGTAACCTCTTTTTATGGCGGTAAATTTGAAAAGGACGAACAAACCAGAAACGAGTTTTACAAATATCTTTCCTTGGACAAGTAGTTTCTATCGCTGATATATGACACAAGAAGCCGGGCGTAAAGTCCGGCTTTTTTTGTTTAAGTCTAGGGTCTAAGTAAGGTGTTAAGAAATAGGGGTGAGGGCTTATGGGCAATGCAGGTTTGTATTTTTAAGAATTACGGTAATGCCATTATTTTTTATGAAGAGTGATTGGAAATTTAGTCAAATAAATTTAGTTTTAAAGGATTGTTGCACTCATTTTCCTATTATGAAAAAACTTTTCAGCATGATCTGCCTTGCCCTGTGTGCCTGCCTGACGCTTGCATGCGGATCTGCAGAAAAATCTACATTACATTATGAGCCCGAATTAATAGTAACAGATAGCTTGATCATAGATTACCTGGGCAACTTACAACTTTTGGATTTTAAGCCGGATAGAAGTGAATACTTGCTGTATGATTTTCAGCGCAGTGAGCTCGTCCGGGTGGATCAAAAAGGCACTATAAGGCAAAAGGCCAACCGCTCTATGGATGGAAAAGACAGTTATCAGTCCAGATTCTTCATTACTGCCAATTACCGGGACAATGGTGATCTGCTTATCGAAACCTTTGGGGGACTGTTTGTATACGATTCTGCTTTGACGCTAAAAGAAAAGCGAAAATTACCTTATGAGTTGGCTACGGGAATCATAGGTGGATCCAGGGTGACTTTGCCTATAGCCGATTACCTGTATGCCTTCTCAGTGGGTACGGATGATCGTGATAGATTGCAGGATGCTTCTTCCCTCCATACTTATCCCTTTTTGACAGCATATGACCTGGCCTCCGATCAGGTGACTGCCAGAGAGCCTATGCCTGAAAAAAGTCAAATGGTTCAAAATCCTGGGGTTTATAGGAGCATGGATCCCATTCCTCTTTATCGAGATGGACTTCTCCACCTGATGTTCATGTATTCTCCAGAGATCTACGTATACGATTTTCCGAGCCTGAAACTGAAGGAGGTGCTTAACCTTAATCCAGAACCAACCTATAGACAACTTGCTCCTGTAAAGAATAATGAGAGTTTTGATCGTTTCTTTTCCGAGTTGGCGTCGTCCCACTATACAGGGTTTGCCCATTCCAACGGCTACCTCCTGACCTCCTATATGGCTGCTGCCCCTCAGGAAGAAGTGGATGCTCTACCGAAGGATGTGGTAGGCGGTCCGGATTACCTGGTCGTAAGGGATAAATACAAAAATCCTTATTACCAGGTGTTTAGTGAAAAAGAGAAGGTGTGGGAGGGGAAATGGGACGTCGATCTCAAAATGCACAAGGATGTGATTTATTCCACGCACCAACCTGGGGTTGACCCTCAGGTACAGGAAAGGGATGAAGTTGTTTTTTACTTTTATGAGCTGAAGTAACCTGTATGTATAGCCGGAGGTGACCCATCCGGTTTTTTTGTGCCCAACGTAAACAATTCCATTAAACAGCAGGTCATGTAAAGGAGAAACTTAGGTAATAAATGGAAAACAAAAACATGGTCCTCATCGGAGGCAACAGTGATATTGGAAAGGCAGTCGCCAAGATCCTGAAGGATCAGGGGGCAAATATTTTTTCCTACAGCAGATCTGGGGAATCAGGTGAAAAGCTGGATGTATTGGGCGACTGGGACTCAATTGAAGAGTTGCCTGAAGAGGTTCATGGGCTGGTTTATTGCCCTGGATCCATCCAGTTGAAGCCCTTTCACCGATTTTCAGTGGAGGACTTCCAACGGGATATCAATGTGAATTTTTTAGGTGCGGTGAAAGTACTGCAGGCCGCATTGAAAAGTCTCAAGAAATCCAAAAATGCCTCCGTGGTGCTGTTCAGTACCGTGGCTGTGCAGACAGGCATGGGTTTCCATAGCAGTATAGCCAGTGCCAAGGGTGCGGTGGAAGGGTTGGTCAGATCGCTGGCAGCAGAGTGGGCTCCTTCTCACATCAGGGTTAATGCCGTAGCCCCTTCTCTGACCGATACCAAATTGGCCGAGCAGTTACTTTCTACTGAAGATAAGAAAGAAGCCTCCGCCAAGCGGCACCCATTAGGTAGGTACGGGAAGCCAGAGGATATTGCAGAGGCGGTTGCATACCTGCTTTCTGATAAATCGGGCTGGGTGACTGGGCAGATCTTGCACGTAGATGGCGGGATGTCAACGATAAAGGGTTTGTAATGAGTGGGATTTTGGAGCTTTCCCCATATGGGCTGTACTGCCCCCAGGCCGATATTTTTATCGACCCTTGGAAACCTGTGGACAAGGCACTGATCACCCATGCTCATGCCGACCACAGCCGATGGGGCATGAAACACTACTTGGCCCATCACCATTCCGAAGAGGTGATGAAGCGGCGATTAGGGGAAGATATTTCCATTGAGACGATTCGTTACAATGATCCAATTACGATCAATGGGGTGAAAATAAGTTTTCATCCCGCAGGGCATATTCCCGGATCTGCCCAAATCAGACTTGAATATAAAGGCAAAGTAATAGTTGCCAGCGGGGATTACAAAGTGGAGGATGATGGACTTTCCGAACCCTTTGAACCTGTAAAATGCCATGAATTTATTTCCGAATGTACTTTTGGGCTGCCAATTTACAAATGGGAAAGCCAAGAGGAGATTTTTGCAGGGATCAATAACTGGTGGAGAAAGAATGCCTCCCAAGGCAGGAATTCTGTTTTGTTGGGTTACTCTTTGGGCAAAGCCCAGCGAATCATAAATAACCTTGATCTAACGATCGGGAAAGTATATTGTCACGGTGCCATCTACAATATGAATCAAGCTTTGATTGCCAATGGCGTCAAAGTAGTGGATGTGCCCAAGGTGGATGCTGATATGGATAAGAGTTTTTTTAAAGAAGCATTGATAATTGCCCCTCCCTCTGCCTTGGGGACACCCTGGATGCGGAGGTTTTCCCCTTATCGCACGGGAATCTGCTCCGGCTGGATGAACGTGAGAGGGACCCGTAGGAGAAAAGCTGCCGATGCAGGGTTTGTATTAAGTGACCATGCTGATTGGAACGGACTGATTCAGGCCATTCAAGCCACAGAGGCTGAGAAAGTTTACCTGACCCACGGCAACACTGCAGTTTTTGCCAAATATTTGGAGGAAGAAATGGGAATCGATGCTGTGGAGCTGGAAACACTCTATGAAGGGGAGAATTCGAACCTTGAGGACAGTTGATGTTTGTTGCTGAGCAAAATTTCAGGACTATAGGGACCTTACAGGGAATTTATAGGGATCTTATAGGGACCTTATAGGGATATTGAGTTAGGACTAAGCTAGGTTTCCTCCCATGGCCTGTTAGTTTAAATTTACAGTTTGTCCATACCTGATCCATAGCTTATTCGAACCATGTATAGGGGGTATATAGAGAAAATATGAGTGCGGGGTAAACTTCAGTAGATATGCCAGCGACTAAAGTTCCGGTATCATTGGTTGATACTGTAATCCTAATTCGAGGGCTTAATGACTATTTGGGGGAAATTAAGGTTCTGCACGCCACACAATTTATCATCTTGATTTACTGAGGGGTTATTTGAAGTCCAATCCAAATAATATTCCGAAATTTTTACAGAGTATTTTTTTCCTTTCTAGAAGCTTGCTTAACTTTGCGCATGGCAGAACAGATTTTGATCCTCGATTTTGGTTCTCAGTACACACAACTTATCGCCCGACGAGTTAGAGAACTGAATGTTTATTGTGAAATTCACCCTTTTAATAAGATTCCGGAGATTACTCCCGATATCAAAGGCATTATCCTTTCAGGCAGCCCATGCTCTGTAAAAGATGAAGGCTCCCCTGATATTGACGTGGACCAGTTTAGAGGCAAACTTCCGGTATTGGGGGTTTGCTATGGCGCCCAACTGATGGCCCACAAATATGGCGGCTCCATCGCTCCATCTGAAATTAGGGAATATGGCAGGGCCAACCTCAACCATATTGATACCCACATCGATTTATTTAAAGAAATCACCCATGGCTCCCAAGTTTGGATGTCCCATGGAGATACCATCAAAGAATTGCCCGAAGGATTTGATGTGATTGCCAGCACGCCGTCAGTTCGTGTGGCTGCATATAAAATCCAAGGAGAGGAGACCTACGGGATACAGTTTCACCCAGAAGTTACCCACTCTTTAGAAGGAAAAAATCTTCTTAGAAATTTTGTTGTTCAGATTTGCGACTGTAGCCAAGACTGGACTTCAGACGTGTTCATCGACATTTCAGTGGATGAGCTGAGACAAAAAATAGGTGATGACAAGGTGGTAATGGGACTTTCAGGTGGAGTGGATTCCTCTGTGGCCGCTACTTTGATCCACCGTGCGATTGGCGATAACCTGACCTGCGTTTTTGTAGATAATGGTTTGCTTCGCAAAAATGAATATGAAGAAGTATTGAAATCCTATGAAAACATGGGATTGAATGTGATCGGAGTAGATGCCAAGCAGCGTTTTTATGATGCTTTGGCAGGGCTTTCTGATCCTGAAGATAAAAGAAAAGCCATTGGGAAAGCCTTTATCGAGGTTTTTGACGACGAGGCACACAAAATCGAAGGTGTAAAGTGGCTAGGGCAAGGTACCATCTATCCAGATGTGATCGAGTCTGTGTCGGTGAACGGACCTTCGGCTACCATTAAGTCACACCATAATGTCGGCGGACTGCCTGACTTTATGAAACTTCAGGTGGTAGAGCCTTTGAATACCCTATTTAAAGACGGTGTAAGAGAAGTGGGTAGAGCTCTTGAAATTCCTGAAAACATTGTAGGTAGACATCCTTTCCCTGGACCGGGATTGGCCATCAGAATTTTGGGAGATATCACACCAGAGAAAGTAAGAGTCCTTCAAGAAGTTGATCACATTTTCATCCAAGGATTGAAAGACCATGGTCTTTATGACCAGGTTTGGCAGGCTGGGGCGATTTTGTTGCCGGTACAGTCTGTAGGGGTGATGGGAGATGAGCGTACCTATGAAAAAGTGGTTGCGCTTCGTGCCGTAGCCTCAGTAGATGGCATGACGGCTGACTGGGTTCACTTGCCTTATGAGTTTTTGGGACAAATCAGTAACGATATCATCAACAAGGTGAAAGGTGTAAACAGAGTGGTGTATGACATCAGCTCCAAGCCGCCTGCTACCATAGAATGGGAATAAGCTTCAAAAGCCTGATACTTAACATCAGGCTTTTTTTATGCGATTAAATGCATTAAATTCGTGGACTTTCATATTGAGGTATAATATTTGAATTTCCTTAATGTCCTTACCCCCGGACCATTCAGAGGTCCTAATATACATTACGATATTTATGAAAAAACTTTTCTTGCTCTCGGTTTTCCTGATTTCCTTCACGGCTTTGTTTGCACAGGAACAGCGTGATCTGCAAAATTACAACCGAGGAAAACAGCTGGTTTCCTATGGCAACTGGGAGGAGGCGATGGAAGTCCTGCGTCCTTATCTTGACAACCGCCGCTATGGCAGTCTTTCAAATTATGCCCATTTTCATTTTGCCCGTGCGGCTTATGGAAATGGACAACATGAGCTGGCCAAAGGTACTCTTCAAACCCTGCTGGATAACCGTTCTTGGCAGCATCAAGATGAAGCCAGGTACTTGCTGGCCTTATCTCTGTTTAGCCAAAATAAGAATTCCGAGGCATTAAATGAGATTGAAAAAATCCAGGATCCCTCCATCAGGCAAGAAGCTGAAAGGGCAACTTTTGATTTCCTTCAAAATGCCAATTTGAGTTGGATGGTGTTGAATCTTCGGAACTTCGGGGAGAAGAATAAAGGTTTTGCTTTGGCACTGCGCAAGCAGCTGGAAGAAAAAACCGTGATGAGCACTGAGGAGAGAAGGGTTTATAATGAAGTGAAAAGCGTAAGAGCTCAAGAAGGTGAAAAATCGGACCGCAAGCGGCAGGTCAACCAGGTTTTGGAAGTTGCCGTGGTGTTGCCATTCAACTATAACGGTGGCTCTGGCGTGAGCAGGCTTCAGGGAAATAACTTCGTATTTGAGTATTATCAAGGTTTGAAACTGGCCGTCGAAGAAGCCAAAAAAGAGGGGGTGGACATTTTGATCCGGACTTTTGATACCGAAAGAAGCGAGGCGGTGACTGAAAGAATATTGGAAGACCCTTTTTTCAGAATGGCCGATGTGATAGTAGGTCCTATTTATCCAGAGGAGGTAGCTGTAGTTTCTCTTTTTGCGGAGCAGCAGGGTATCCCTCAGATCAATCCACTTTCAAACTTGGATGACAACCTAGAGGTAGCCGAAAAATCTTACCTTTTCCGTCCGAGCACCCGCTCGATGAGTAAGGGGATTTTGGACTATGCCCAGAGGAAAACCCCAGAAAAGAAAATTGCAATCGGATATTCCGCGTCCTCAAAAGATGAGTTGCTGGCCAAGCAACTTACCGAGGAAGCTAGGAGAAAAGGTTTTCAGATAGTGAAATCCGAAAAAATTGAGGGCCGAAATACCCGCGATTTCTTCTCAAGTTTGGGAATTGAAAGAGGCGGATCCCCATCGGCTAATTTGGTGATCATTTTAAGTGATGACCCAAATGTCGCTTCTCCTACCTTTGGAGTGGTGGAGTCAATCAATTCGAGAGTTCCGATCTTGGTGCCGGACAGCTGGCTATACTTTAATTTTGCCAGTTTTGAAATGCTGGAACATCAGAACATCCATTTTATTGGGAATAATACGCTGGATTTTGAATCCCCTGATCTGGAACCTTTCAGAGAGGAGTTCTTTGAAAAATATCAGGTTTTCCCAGGGATATTTGCCCACTTGGGATACGAAACTATTTATTGGATTCAGGAGAATTTAAATCCCGACAAGGGGTTTGACTTTGCCCAAAATCTGAGAAGAGCGGGATTCCAAAAAGGAAAACTGACTTTCGGGTTTGATTTCTCCAACGAAAGAGCTAATCAGTATGTACCGATCATGCGATTGGAAAAAGGTACATTGGAAATAGAATAAAAAGGAAGCATGCAGATTTCAAGAAGCAAAGACCTTTTCGCAAAGGCACAAAATTCCATTCCTGGCGGGGTAAATTCCCCTGTAAGGGCATTTAGAGCCGTCGGTGGAGACCCTTTATTTATCAATAAGGCTAATGGGCCATATTTATTTGATGAGGATGGAAACCAGTTTATTGAATTGATCAACAGCTGGGGACCAATGATATTGGGGCACAATCATCCCCAAATTAGAGAGGCGATCCTTAAAGCCGTTGAAACAGGTACCTCTTTCGGAGCCCCCACAGCTAGGGAAATTGAGATTGCTGAACTGATCGTAAGCATGGTGCCTTCAGTGGAGAAGGTAAGAATGGTGAACAGTGGTACAGAAGCCACGATGTCTGCCATCCGCCTTGCTAGAGGCTTTACAGGTCGTGATAAGTTCATCAAGTTTGAAGGGAATTACCATGGGCACGGGGACTCATTCCTTATCGCAGCGGGCTCTGGCGCCGTTACCATGGGGCAGCCTGATAGTCCTGGGGTTACTAGGGGAACCGCGAAAGACACCCTTTTGGCTCCGCATAATGACCTGGAGGCTGTTAAAAAGTTGGTGGAAGCCAACCCAAATGAAGTTGCTGCAATCATTCTGGAGCCAGTGGCAGGGAATATGGGTTGCATCTTGCCTAAGGAAGGCTTTCTGCAAGGTCTAAGAGACCTTTGTGATAAGGAAGGCATTGTCTTGATCTTTGACGAGGTGATGACCGGCTTTAGGCTTGCAAAAGGAGGTGCTCAGGAGCATTTCGGCGTTACACCAGACATTACAACCATGGGGAAAATTATCGGTGGAGGTATGCCTGTGGGGGCCTATGGAGGGAAAAAGGAAATCATGGATTTCGTTTCGCCGGCAGGGCCGGTTTACCAGGCGGGAACGCTCTCTGGAAATCCTATTGCCATGGCGGCGGGTATGGCCATGCTAACCTACCTGAATGAGAATCCATCCGTGTACAGCACGCTGGAAGCGAGTGGCAACCGTTTGTTAAAAGGGTTTCAGGCTACCCAGGAGAAATTGGGCTTGAATTATACCATGACCCATTTGGGAAGTATGTTTAGCTTGTTCTTTACCGATAAGGAGGTTTATGACTTCGAAACGGCCAAGACATCGGATACAGGATTATTTGGCCGTTATTTTCAAGCCATGTTGCACAGAGGGATTTACTTGCCACCATCTCAGTATGAGAGTTGGTTCCTATCCACTGCACTTACCGAAGAGCATATCGACCAAATCATTGATGCGAATGAAGAATCTCTCAGAGAGGTTTTATAAAATTCCTAAAAATATTACTTGTAACTATACTTCAAAAGCTGTCCCGTTGGGCCAGCTTTTGTTTTTTTAAAATACCAACAAGGAAATATACAGCTCCATTAGAACACCTATGATAAGGAGGTTGAGGTACACCAACCCAAGTATATTGAACTTCACAAGTGTTTTGAACCAGCCCTGCCCGTGCAGGTTTAAAAGTGAAATGTAGGCATAGGTGGTCACGACCAAAAAGCATATGAATATGGTATATCCAAAATCTGCAAAGTGAAAAGCCATAATACTGATCCCGAGCCCATAAATTAAGTAGGCGAAAGCATGTAATACTAGGCTGTGAATCAGGTGCTCCACATAGAATTTCTTGTGGCGGATGTAAAGGATCTTCAGTAATAAAGCAAAAAAAGGTAGTAACACAAACATCATGATGGGCAAATTTCTTGCTGAATTGCTTACATAGAGATTTGAATTCCCAATAAATTTTCTCTGCTGGGTGATGCCTAAATAGGGAAGGTTGAAATTGAAATCTGTGGTCTCCATAGCTCGGTAAAATGAACTGTCGCTGATGTCAGTATCCTGCGCCATCATCTTGATATCCCGCCACTTTAGCTTCACCGTACCCAATGTGTCCTGGGCGTTCTTTCCCCCTAATGACCCCAAGCTATAGCTTCCGACTATATTGAGCATGCTATCCAGTTCTTGCCTATCCTTTTCGGGGATTTCATCCAGCTTCATTTTAACACGATCGTTGTCTTCAATTGTCATATCCCATAGACCTGCCGACATTAGCTGGTCAAATAAGTTTGGCGGCACTACCGCGCTGATTGCAAAGAAATAGAAAAGGGACAGGATAAGGTATAATCGGATGGGATGAAGATATCGCCGACGTTTTCCTTCATTGAAAGCCTTGGTAATCTTGCCCGGCTTCAGTAAAAATGCGGGGATAGTTCTGTACAGTGAACTGTCAAAACTTAAATAATTGGTTATGAAATCATTTAAAAATACGAATAGGGAAACATTTTGGTCATGGTTTTCCTGGCCGCACTGGGGGCAAAAGTTATCTTCAAGTTTTAAGGGAAGCCTACAATTGAGACAGATATCAAGTTTCCGCCTTTGCTTTATCATAGTGTATCTGAAAAAAGTGAATTTACACCAATTTTTCTATAAAAAGCTAGGTTTATGGGCATAAAAAAAGCCACTCTTTTTAAGTGGCTTTTTTTGTCAGAATGATGACTTATTAATTTTCATCATCCATCATGCTGTCGATTTTGGTTCTTACCTTTTCGCTCTGCTGGTAAGCCATCATCATTTCTTGGAATTTCTGCTGATCCATATCGTTTTCAGCCATTTTTTCCTGATAAGCCTGTCCGATTTCCTGGTTCATTTCAACCACTTTCTGACCTGCCTCATTGAATTTCGCTATTTCATCTGGGTCTTGAGAAACCTCTTTAATGTTTCCTGCCTGCTGTGCCTGTGCTAACTCATTGAATCTGTTGACATCAAGTCCGGTTTCTTCAATGGTTTCCATCATTTTCGACTGCATTTCTTCCTGCAGAGGAATGATTTCTTTGTTGATTTTCACAAACTTCTCATATTCTTCGTCAGTGAAGTTATCATTCACCTGCTGCTGTTGTTGTGGCGGCATTTGTTGCTGAGCCATAACACCCAAAATAAGCGCAAAAGAAAAGATGAAGGATAAAGTGAAAATTTTCGATAACTTTGAATTAATCATAAGTTTGGGTTTTAGTTTTCATTTAGTGTAACGCTAATATACAAAAAATAACCCTGAATTAGAGGTTTTGTTCTATTAAATAAAGTTAATATGATAAAAATTTATGGGATCAAAAATTGCGATACCATTAAAAAAACATTGAAAATGCTCGATTCCGAGGAAATAGGCTATGTTTTTCATGATTATAAAAAACAAGCCCCATCACGGGAATTGCTGAGCGAGATGATTCAGGCGCTTGGGCTTGACACTGTCGTCAACAAGAGGGGAACGTCTTTTCGAAAGCTTGACGAGAGTAAAAAAGGAGCCTTGGATTCCCAAGAATCTGCGATTCCCGTGCTAAAGGAAAACAGCAGCATGATCAAAAGGCCTATAATCCAACTAGAAAACGGCACATGGATAGCCGGCTATGATGCATCATTGCCAGAGCAAGTAAAAGGGGCCCGCTAAGGCCCCTTTCTTATTTTCGTTTTAAGCTGTAATTCAAACTTGATTCTATTTTTTGGCCTTCTTGATCGAGAAGGGTTAGATCTCCATTATCCTCCAGTGAAAGCCTGATGAGCCTGTTGTTCTCCGTGTTCAATACAATCATTTGATCCTCCGAATCCGGCAGACGCTGGATTTCATAACTTCCGAAACTTTCCACCGTGCGGTCCCCATCTCTGGTGCCCACGTAGGTTTCGTAAAGGTCAAATTCACCACTTCTTTCCTGCTCATAGTTTTCCAGCCTGATCTCCATTTCAATCCGCTCACAGTCGGCACAGGGGATGGATCCCTGATATGTAACCCAATTGGATTCCTCTAAGCCCCCAAGATTGACTTCCTCTCTTTGCCTATCGGCAGGGGATGTGTGGTGAGTTTCCTTGGATTCACAGGCCAGAAGACCTAAAAGAATTACTGTCGACGTGAGTGCAGTTTTCATAGGCTATTTAAAATTGACCATATACTCCGGTAAATTGGCTAGAATATCTGAGGTCATTTTCTGAAGGTCATATTCATGCTGCCATCCCCAGTCGGCCCTGGCCGCACTGTCGTCTATACTGTCCGGCCAGCTGTCGGCAATTTTCTGTCTGAAGTCCGGCTGATAGCTGATTTCAAAACTAGGGTATTCCATTTTGATGGCTTCAAAAATCTCCTTTGGGGAAAAGCTGATAGCGGCAAGGTTATAACTGCTTCTTACCTTGATCTGTTCAGCCGGCGCATGCATTAAATCCAAAGTGGCCTTAATGGCATCGGGCATGTACATCATGGGAAGATAGGTATTCTCGGAAAGGAAACACTCAAACTTTTCACCATCGATGGCCTTATGAAAGATATCCACTGCATAATCAGTGGTACCTCCTCCGGGAAGAGACTTGTAGCCAATCAAGCCTGGGTATCTCAGGCTTCTTACATCCACGTTGTATTTCTGGAAATAGTATTCACACCATCGTTCTCCGGCCTGCTTGCTGATCCCGTATACCGTGTTTGGATCCATAACGCAGTTTTGAGGAGTGTTTTGCATAGGGGTGTTGGGACCGAAAACCGCTATAGAAGAAGGCCAATACACTTTATTCAACTTAAACTCTTTGGCTAATTCCAGTACGTGTAGAAGGCTGTCCATGTTGAGGTTCCAGGCAAACAATGGGTTTTTCTCCCCCGTGGCCGAAAGAATCGCCGCCAGGTGGTAGATTTGGGTGATGTTTTCATTTTTTACCAAGCTCCTTAGCCTATCCTTATCCATCACATCTAGGACCTCGAATCTGCAGTAATCAAATTTTACGGCAGCCGACTGATTGATATCCGTAGCGATGACCTGCTCCCCGCCGTACATGTTGCTCAAGGAAAGGGTGAGTTCTGATCCAAGCTGTCCGGCAGCGCCAATAATTAATATTTTCTCCATTTTTGTCTCATTTTCAAAGCCTGGATAAACCTGATGGCTCCAGGAATTTTGATTATATTTGGGTATTCGTTGCACAAAATTAACAAAATCAATGAATCCTTAGAGGGTTTCTGAGGATAACATTTTCCAATTTTTAAGAACCATAACCAATTAAAAATCTTTAATATGTACGATACCTTAAAGCCAAAACTGGAAAAGGAAATCCAGGACATCAAGGATGCCGGATTATATAAGACAGAAAGAATAATCACTTCCCCCCAGGCTGCCGAAATCACCATCGAAGGCGGCCAGAAAGTACTGAACTTCTGCGCCAACAATTACCTCGGCCTTTCCAGCCATCCCAAAGTTATCGAAGCGGCAAAAAATGCCATCGATACCCACGGTTTTGGATTGTCCTCCGTCAGGTTTATCTGCGGGACACAGGATATCCATAAAGAATTGGAGAAAAAGATTTCTGAGTTTTTGGGGACTGAGGATACTATTTTATATGCTGCTGCATTTGATGCCAATGGGGGTGTGTTTGAACCTATTTTAGGTCCAGAAGATGCTATTATCTCCGATGCGCTGAATCATGCCTCTATCATTGACGGGGTGAGGCTTTGCAAAGCTATGCGATTCCGATACAAGCATAATGATATGGAAGATTTGGAGGCTCAGCTTAAGGATGCCGATGCCAAGGGAGCAAAGCAAAAGATCATCGTAACGGACGGGGTTTTCTCCATGGACGGCACAATCGCCCAATTGGACAAAATCGTGGAACTTGCCGAAAAATACCAAGCCTTGGTGATGTCTGATGAGTGCCATTCCACAGGGTTTATGGGCAAAACCGGAAGGGGAGTACATGAGCTGAAAGGGGTAATGGGAAAAATTGATATTATTACAGGTACCTTGGGTAAAGCACTTGGTGGAGCGTCAGGAGGATTCACATCTGGAAGAAAGGAAATTATTGACCTGCTCAGACAGCGTTCCAGACCGTATCTGTTCAGTAACACCTTGGCCCCATCTATTACGGGAGCATCGATCATGGTGTTTGACCTGCTGTCCGAGACTACTGAATTGAGGGACAAATTGGAGGAGAATACCAACTATTTCCGCTCAAAAATCAAAGAAGCCGGGTTTGATATCAAACCGGGCACGCATGCCATTGTACCTATCATGCTTTATGATGCGGTATTGTCACAAAAGATGGCAGAAAAACTTTTGGAAAGAGGTATTTATGTGATTGGGTTCTACTACCCTGTAGTGCCAAAAGGAGAGGCGAGAATCCGCGTTCAGATCTCTGCTGGACATGACAAACAGCACCTTGACCAAGCTATAGAAGCCTTTATTGAAGTAGGAAAAGAGCTAGGCATAATCGACTGATAATGCGTCAGCATTCATTTTACAATGGAAAGGGCCATGAAGCGGAAGCTTCATGGCCCTTTCTTTTTCACATCCGACATCCGTCACCCGACATCGTCCATTAATCCAGCTCCTTTGCTTTCCTGATTTTTTTCCTTTCCGACACGCTTACCGCTTCAAACTTGTCATCTACATCGATTCCGGATAAGTAGTCATTCAATATTTCTCTGACTTCCTGGAAGGAAAGGTTGTGCAAGATCTTGCCGTTTTTTGCCAAGGATACCTGGCCCGTTTCTTCTGAAACAATCAAAATAAGAGAATCGGTCGCCTCGGACATCCCGATGGCCGCTCGGTGGCGTAGGCCAAACTGTGCAGGGATTTCCCTTTCGGTGACAGGCAGGATACACCTAGCAGCTTTTACACGGCCGTTATAGATGATGACCCCACCGTCATGGAGAGGACTGTATTTGTTGAAAATGCTTATCAATAACCTTTTGGAGACCACCGCATCGATCAAATCACCACTTTCCGCATAAAATTTCAACTCGGAGTTTCTGGAAATTACCATCAAGGCACCTGTGCTGGTTCCGGCGAGAGACTTAGACGCTTCAAGGATGGGAGTAATGTTAAACGCCTGGGTTTCTCTTTTTTTCCAAAACAACAACTCACGAAACACATTTTCATTGGAAAAAATGGAAGACCTGCCTATTATTAAAAGAAACTTACGGATCTCAGGCGCAAAGAGAATGATGGCGGCAATCACACCGACACCCATAAATTGGCCCAGAATAATGGAAAGTAATTCCATTCGGGCGGCATTTACCACCAAATAGATGAGATACAGGGAAAGGAAGCCCAAGAAGATCTTAATCGCAACGCTACCCCGCATCAGCTTGTAGATCTGATACAATAGAAAGCTTACCAGGGCAATGTCAAGAACATTGACCAGCGAGATTTCTAGAAATCCTATTCTGAAAAGTAGACTCAAGGGTAAAGTTGTTTATATAATTGGATCGTTTCTTTTGCTTCTTTTACGTCATGGACCCGGAGAATGTCTGCGCCATTGATTAAAGCAGCCATATTTAGGGCGGTAGTCCCATTTAGGGCATCCTCTGGGCTGGTCTTCAAAAGCTTGTAAATCATGGACTTTCTTGAGATCCCAACTAAAATGGGCGTATTCAAAAATTTAAAATAACCCAAATTCCTCAGCAATTGAAAGTTTTGTTCTAAAGTCTTTGCAAAACCAAATCCAGGATCAAGTACTACATCATTAATGCCAGCTTGGCGACATTGGTTCAGTTTTTGTTGAAATCGGGCAAATATTTCTCTCTCCAAGTCTTGATAATCGGTTTTGGAGGCCATATCCTGAGGTGTGCCCCTCATATGCATGCAGATAAAGGGTGTTTTGAGTTTGCCCACCACCTTCAGCATGTTGGGGTCTAGATCGCCACCCGAAATATCGTTCACCATGTCAGCCCCTGATTCCACTGCTTTTCTGGCCACCTCAGACCTAAAGGTGTCCACCGAAATCAGAATATCCTGATTCTGCTTTTTAACCTCTTGAACCCCTTTTAAAACCCGCTCCGTTTCTTCAGCTTCGCAGACCTCTGCAGCACCCGGTCTGGTACTGTAGCCACCGATATCAATAATGTCGGCTCCCTCGGTAATCAATTTTTTTACGGCACTTTCCAAGGAATCCACTGATCTGCTTTCAGAAAAAAATGAATCGGGAGTTACATTGAGAATGCCCATCACCCAAGGGGTGTCCAACGTCCAGAGCCTCCCTTTGATGTTAAGGGTTATTTTTTTTGGGGGAAATAAATTATCTTCGATGCCAGAAGAATTAAAATTGTCGACCATTAAATAAAAATACTTTGAAAACGGAAACCGTGAGCGAATATAATCAAGTTATTCACCTTTGTAAAGAACTTTTCAAGAAGAAAACTTTAGATTATGGAACTGCTTGGAGAATTTTGAGGCTTCCTTCTATTACAGACCAGATATTCATCAAAGCCCAACGCATACGGTCCATACAGGAACTTGGAAACCAAAAAGTGAATGACCCTATTCAGGATGAGTTTATCGGTATCATCAACTATTGCATTATAGCTCTGATGCAGTTGGAGCTGAAAGATGACAGCAACCTTGAAATTGAATATGAAAAGCTTGAGCCGCTTTACGACAAGTGGGTAAATGCCACCCGTGCCTTGCTCGAAAACAAAAATCATGAC
This sequence comes from Litoribacter ruber, assembly GCF_018500185.1. Taxonomy (GTDB): domain Bacteria; phylum Bacteroidota; class Bacteroidia; order Cytophagales; family Cyclobacteriaceae; genus Litoribacter; species Litoribacter ruber. The sequence continues at coordinate 325,174 of NZ_JAHBGI010000004.1, forward strand.
TATGGCGAGGCCTGGCGGGACATGAGGATTTCTTCCATAACCGATATTATATTGATGAAGCTGTATAGGGTTAAGCAGATAGAAGATAATCAAGGGCAAACCTTGGTGTCTGAAGGCATAGAAGCCAATTATCAGGACATGATAAATTACTCCGTTTTTTGTTTGATAAAATTAGGATTCCATAAAAATGATTAAGCAAATCTTCCTTTTGATAGTCCGCTTTATAGTTGGCGGTCTATTCATCTTCTCGGGCCTCATCAAAGTAAATGACCCCATCGGGACTTCCATCAAGTTGGAAGAATACTTTGATGTGTTCAGTTATGATATTGCCCCTTTCTTTGCCAATCTTAAGGCTATTTCCCTTCCGCTGGCTGTCTTTCTAGTAGTGGTGGAAGTGGTGCTTGGCATCATGCTTATCATTAATTATCGCCCCAAGTTTACCACCTGGGCCTTGGCAGTAATCATTGTGTTTTTCACATTTTTGACCTTCTACTCGGCTTACTTCAATAAAGTCACAGACTGTGGCTGTTTTGGCGACGCCATTAAACTTACCCCGTGGGAAAGCTTCTCCAAAGATGTATTTCTATTGGTGCTCATAGCCATATTGCTGATCTTCAACAAAGATCTTAAGCCAAACAATAGTTTTCCGGCCATGTTGGTTTCAGCCTTTTCCCTTGTAATTTCCACCGGGTTGGCAATCTACGCCATCCAAAATCTGCCATTTCTGGATTTCAGGGCTTTTAAACAGGGTACCGATATACCTGCAGCCATGCAGCCCTCTGCCAATCTGGAGTACAGCTATGTGATGGATAGGAATGGGGAAAGGGTAGTAATGGATGTTTATCCCACAGGGGATGAATATGAGTTTGTGGAAATGAAGCTTAAAAATCCAGAGGCGCTTCCCAAGATCTCGGATTTTGCCATTTGGAACTCTCAAGGCGACTTCACCGACGAGATTTTAAGTGGCAACAAAGTCCTGATTATGGTAAGCAACATCAGTAAAATCAACGAAAGTAATATTGACAGGATTACAGAATTGGTCCGTGGATTTAGAAGCACATCCGTAGAAGTGGTATTTGTTTCTGCCTCTTCTGAGGAGGAAGCGGAGGCATTAGTTGCACTTTACGGTTGGGATATAGATTATTACCTTGCGGATGCCACAGTAGTAAAAACCATCCTGCGTTCAAATCCTGGGATCATGGTGCTGGAAAATGGGAAGGTCAAGGGGAAATGGCACCACAACAATACTCCAGCAGTATCGGAAGTCGAAAAGCTGTTCAATGATAATCCGGTCAGTTCTTGATTATTATGAATAAGGAAAAAATCATCTTAGTAGGGATGCCAGGTTCCGGAAAAAGTACTTTGGGAAAAGCTGTGGCAGAAGTGCTGCAGCTTTCTTTTTTTGACCTTGACCAGGTGATCGAGGAAGAGGCCGGCAGGTCTATTCCTGAGATTTTTGAAGAGCTTGGAGAGGAAGAGTTTCGGATGCTTGAAAGGAGGGCATTATCCAAAATGCTAAATACACCACATGGCTATGTGCTTGCCACAGGGGGAGGGGCACCCTGCTTTTTTGACAACATGGAAGAAATCAATGCTGCAGGCCTTTCGATTTTCCTTGACCCACCGTTGGAGCAGATTTTAATCCGGTTGTCCCATTCCCAAAACCGGCCCATGTTTGCTGGATTGGACTCAGAAGCGCGGTTGGCCAAGCTCCGAATGATATATGGCCAAAGACAGCCTTTTTATAGAAGAGCGCATTTCAGGTTAAATAACATAGCTGTAGTGTCTGATATCCTTGCTTTGGTCGATAAAAGGGAAGGCGATGATGAATAGTTTGTAAAGAAGACTAAACTGTCTTATTTTTGACGCAAATCACTTAATATGAAAAAAATATTATTCGTTCTCGCTTTATCCACCATCCTAAGTGCATGTGGTGAAGGCCAATTAAAGGTACAAGATCAAAATGTTTCTGATTTTCAGGTTCAGGATGTGAATGCCACTAAATTCAAGGAAGTTATAGAGCAGGGAGAGGGGATTATCTTGGATGTGCGTACTTCAGAGGAAGTGTACTCTAAAGGGTATATTCAAGACGCCAGCCTTCTGGATTATTATGATGAAGATTTCAGGGAAAAAATCAGCCTGATGTCAAAAGATAAGGATATTTACCTGTATTGTGCTTCAGGTGGAAGAAGTATTGAGGTAGTCAAGATGATGGAAGAGCTTGGGTTCAAGCGGGTTTATCATCTCAACAATGGATTGATGGATTGGGAGAATGCCGGCTTTACCTTGGTTAAAGATGCCCTTGCCAAGGATGATAAAATTGAAGAGTTGAGCTTGGATGAGTTTGAAGCCATGTTAGTGGCAGATAAACCGATATTAATAGATTTTCACACCGTATGGTGTGCACCTTGCCGCAAAATGGCTCCAATAATTGACAAAGTGGAGGAGGACCTAAAAGATATGGCAATTATCAGACGTATTGATTTGGATAAGAGCAAAGAGGTAGGTAAAGCTTACAGTATCCAAGGGGTGCCCGTTTTTGTGATCTTTAAAGACGGCAAAGAAGTTTGGAGGCACAATGGGATTATTTCTGAGGAAGAATTAAAAGTCCAGCTTAATAATATCTAAGATGGTTACTTCCTCAGTTTCAGGAGGGAAGTTTAAAATAAAAAGAGAGGCTGTCTTTACAAAGGCAGCCTCTCTTTTTATTTAGAAGTTGAACCCTAGGGTTAGGATCCCTTGAGTAATTGTATTTCTGATATCCGCAACTGGTCCCAATTCTCGGCCAGCTGCATCAATAAGTGAATAGCTTCTATAAGTTTGGTCGAATTGCGTGTGGTTGATGCCAAGGTCCACATAGAATTTCGGCAACCTTACCCCTATACCGCCCGAGATAACGGATTGGTGTCTTTGAGAGTTGGGGTCATCAAATGGGTCTCCATAGTAAGCATAGCCAGCTCTTACACGAAACATTTCGTATCTAAATTCCCCACCTCCTCGGAAGTTGAAGGTTTGTCCGTAAGTTTGCTGAATCGCCTGATTGTCCAATTGAGGGTTGAAATCCCTGGAGTTTAAGAACATAGTGCTGTAATCCACATAATCGATATCGGCTGAAATGAAACCATTTTTTCCTACAAAATAAGTCGCACCCGCATTGAATTTCATTGGGGTTCTCAGGTTGTATGTGCCCAGCAAGATGTCTGTACGTGCGTCAAAAGTCTCAGTAGGGTTGGCAAATTCGGAAACAATGTTGGCATCATACTCTTCATTTAGCCTGTACCAGGTTGGACTTTGAAAATTAAGTCCCAGGTTTAATTCATCTACCGGTTTGTAAATGGCGCCCAAATTTAAATTTACCCCAGTGCCGTTAATAAAAAGGTTTTCTCTTAGGTCATAGCCAACCAAATCTCCAAACTGCGGATTAAAGTCTTCCGTAAATAACTTAAATTGAGAGTAGCTGATGCTTGATACCCCTAATGATCCCCCAAGGAAAAGCTTGTTTTCAAAATTGGCACCGTAGGCGAAAGTAACCTGGGTAACACCGCCTTCGGTTATAACTTCTTCATACATTAATGGGTCAGAACTGTTTGTGGAGACATATTCTGTTCCACCTGGAGAAGTAGGGGCTATAAGTGCTGTACTGAAGCCCAGGCCGGTTAAACTGTTTTCCTGATCCAAAACGGCTCCCTGGGCGCCAAATGCATCTGCAGCAAAGTAATCCGTCAGGGAAGTAGGGGTTACATTTCGGAAAGCAAATTCACTGTTAAAGTTGGCAGTTCTGTTGATGCTTACACCAAATGCACCACCTTTAAAAGAACCGGGAGTCAAAGGATCTCTCGGGTTGGCTATTACCAAACTCAGATTGGGTAAGGCGAAGTTAGTGGTTGGAATATTTCCAAACTCAGAAGCATTGTTCAAATAAGAATCGGTATTCCAGCCCCCATAGGATGGGGAAAGGCTGAATTCTGATCTTCTGAAGAATCCCAGACCTGCGGCATTACCATGAATATTGGAAATGTCGCCACCTAGGGAAAACTGCGTTCCCGAGAGGCCCATCACCCGGGCTGAACCTGTAGAGTTGAACTGACTGAATCTTAAAGCATCTTGATAATACCCGCTTTGGGCCATAGAGGATCCTGTTCCCAGCACACTAAAAGCAGCAATCCCTAAAATCCACTTGTTGATTGATTTCATCTAAATCGGTTTATTTTTAACATAGCAACCCAATGCCATTATTAATGACAAATGTTATGCCTTTTGAAAATTTGATAGTTTACTATACGGAAGGGAAGAAAAAAAGATGAAAAAAAAAGAGGGGAAATTATCTCCCCCCTCTTCCTCCGCCACTGCGGGATGCTCCTCCGCCGACGCTACCGCCGCCTCTGGAACCCCCGACACTACCACCGCCTCTAGAAGGGGAGTAGGATGGGCTTGATGACCTATTCGATGGACTGTAAGTACTTCTAGAAGGTTGGGCGCCTCTGTTATAAGATGGCGACGCACTTCTGGAAGGCGCTGTTCTGTAAGATGGCGAACCACCTCTGTTGTAGGACGGAGAGGAAGTTGTGCCTCTGCTTGGCGCTACAGTTCTATTAGATGGTGTGGCACCTCTTGTTGGAGCCATTCTACCGGTATTGCTAGGAGCTGTATAAGCGCTTCTGCTTGTTGGGCTGCCAGCTCTGTTCATGGCAGGAGAGTTAGCCGCTCTTCTGCTTGGAGAAGCTGATGCTGCAGGAGCGGTTCTGCTTCTAGCGCTATATAATTCATTTTGAGATCTACTGAAATCGTTGGTTCTAGCTGCTCTGGTAGATGGAGTGGAAGTTCTGCTTACAGCATCTCTTCTGGCAGCAGCTCTTGATGCCTGTGGAGAAGCAGCGGTAGCTCTAGTAGAAGGTGTTGCTACTCCAGCACCTCTGGTAGGTCTTGCACCTCTTACGGCTTGTCTGGAAGCGAATTCACCGCCTGGCACTACGAAGATTGGTCGGCCCCAGCCGCCCATTCCCCAGCCTCCCCAGCCCATCATGGGTCTCATGCCCCATGGGCCCCAGAAAGGATCGTAGAAACCACCCATGCCCCAGCCCATTCCCATGCCGAAACGTGGTCCCATCATCCAAGGACTGCCAAAACCAAGGGCAAATCTGGATCCCATGCCGAATCCCATGCCCATGCCAAATCCCATTCCGAAACCTGGTCTGAAGCCCATTGGCCCCATACCCATCATCCAAGGATCATACATGCCCATCATCATCGGATTCATCATCCAAGGATCCATCCACGGGTTCATCATACCCATTCCCATGCCCATGCCGCCCATCATCCATGGGTTCATCATGCCACGGTTCATCATAGGGGTAGTGCCTCCTCCGTAGAAATTGTTATATACATTGATGTCGCCTTCGCCTTCAGCAGCTTGTCCAGACTCGTCGAAATATACAGATCCTTCTTCTTCAGGGTCCTGACGTTGATAGCGCGCTAAGTATTCTGGATTCACATTCTTGGCAGAAAAGTTTTCCTGCGCCAAATTTTCCGGGTTTGCTTGACGGATTTCCCGGAAGTTGTCCGCTCTATTGCCGGCTACGGCAAACTCAGTGGCCACTGCTGCATCGGAAGCCATGAAATACAGGTCATCCGACTCGCCGGACATACTCGTGTATCCCGGACTACAAGAGGCCAGCCCAAGTGCTGCTATCACTCCAAGGTACCGAACTGAAATTAGGTTTTTCATAAGGATCTGGTTTTAATGCTATTAACACTATATACGTGTTGAGGTCAAGAGGGTTATAAATTTTTGATTTATATTTGCCCTCGTAAACCGAGTAACGAATATAAAGAGTTTTTACAAACTAACAAATAAAAATAATGAGCAAAGGCCTTCCAAAAAGAAGTGAAGATTATTCATTGTGGTACAACGAGTTGGTCAAAAGGGCTGATCTGGCTGAAAATTCGGCCGTGAGAGGCTGTATGGTCATCAAGCCTTACGGCTATTCCATCTGGGAAAAAATGCAGGCCCAACTGGACAAGATGTTTAAAGACACCGGTCACAGCAATGCCTATTTTCCGCTTTTTATCCCCAAATCTTACTTGTCGAAGGAAGCTAGCCATGTGGAAGGTTTTGCCAAGGAATGTGCAGTAGTCACCCATTACCGATTGAAAAACTCAGAGGATGGGAAAAGTGTTGTCGTCGATCCAGAGGCCAAGTTGGAGGAAGAGCTCATCGTGAGACCAACATCCGAAACTGTCATTTGGAGTACCTATAAAAACTGGATCCAGTCTTACCGTGACCTGCCCCTTTTGGTCAACCAGTGGGCCAATGTGGTAAGATGGGAAATGAGAACCAGACTTTTCTTGAGAACCGCCGAGTTTCTGTGGCAGGAAGGCCATACTGCCCACGCTACCAAGCAGGAAGCCATAGAGGAAACCGAGCAGATGCTGGATGTTTACGCCGAATTTGCTGAAAAACATATGGCTATGCCGGTAGTAAAAGGGATAAAATCAGCCAATGAGCGTTTTGCTGGAGCCGAGGAGACTTATTGTATTGAAGCCATGATGCAGGATGGCAAAGCGCTTCAGGCAGGCACTTCCCATTTCTTGGGGCAGAATTTTGCTAAAGCTTTTGACGTAAAATTTGCCACCAAGGAAGGTGGTTTGGATTATGTTTGGGGGACTTCATGGGGTGTGAGCACCCGATTGATGGGAGCCCTGATCATGGCCCATTCTGATGACAACGGGTTGGTGTTGCCGCCAAAACTTGCCCCGATTCAGGTGGTTATCGTACCGATTTTCAGGAGCGAGGAAGAATTGGAAGCCATTTCTGTCAAGGCCAAAGAGATCATGAAAAAACTCCGCGCATTGGAGATTTCCGTGAAATTTGACAACCGCGACACCCATAAGCCAGGCTTCAAGTTTGCTGAATACGAACTTAAAGGGGTTCCCCTGAGAATCGCCTTGGGGCCAAGAGATTTGGCCAACAATACCGTGGAACTTGCCAGAAGGGATACTTTGAGCAAAGAAAGTGTGAATCTAAATGAGGTTGAAATCGACCAAAAGATCAAAGGTCTGTTGGAAGAGATTCAGGAGAACATTTATAAAAAGGCGTTCGATTTTAGAACTGAAAAGACTACCGAGGTAAATTCGTGGGAGGAGTTTCAGGATGTACTGGAAAATAAAGGTGGATTTGTATCTGCCCATTGGGATGGTACTTCCGAAACGGAAGAGAAAATCAAAGAACTGACCAAGGCTACCATCCGATGCATACCTTTGGACCAGAAAAAAGAAGAAGGCAAATGCGTGCTGACGGGGAATGTTTCCCAAGGCCGGGTTTTATTTGCCAAGGCATATTGATAGATTAGGCCCTATATTGAAAAGCGCGGTAGGATACTTTTTCCGCGCTTTTCTTTTTTTGCACCCTTCCTGCCCTTTTTTTTCCCTTTGTGCCCATTGTGTCCTATTTTCCTCCGCAAAGAGGGTAACTCAGCGAAACTCCTTTTGAACTCCGCGTCACTCTTTGTCCCATTTGTCATCGTAATCGGACATCGGATACCCCACATCGGACACTCGACATCATTTATCCTCACATTATTTTCCTCTCTAACACCTCCAATGCTTTAAATACTGGGAAAAAAGCTCTATTTTCAGCATGTAATTGTCGGAAATCACATGACTTGGTTAATTTTAGTAACCTTATTGAGTGTGGGATTGATCCTTGTACTCACAGAAATTATTTTCGTGCCCGGCACCACCGTGGTAGGGGTGCTGGGGGTGGTTTTTACCGCTGCTGGAGTAATTTACTCATTTGCCACACTTGGTCCTGAATCCGGATACTGGGTGTTAGGAGTGGCCTTATTGGCAAATCTGATCGTCCTGGTATTGGGGCTTCGCTCTGGAGTGTGGAAAAAATTTGCCCTAACTTCGTCCATTACCAGCAGAAGCTTCGACGACAGGCTGCTTGGACTTGAGGTGGGACAGGTTGGGAAGACCATTTCCGATATCAAACCTTATGGCAAAGCCGAATTTGGTGATAAAATTTATGAGGTAAAGTCTGAAACTGGGTTTATCACGCCGAATACCAAAGTTGTAATCACAAAATTAGAAAGCAATCGAATTATTATTAAACAATAAATTATGGAAATAGACAATTCAATGTTCATTTTAATATCGGCCTTTGCAGGTCTGATATTGATTTTTATCTTCTTATACTTTGTGCCGGTCAACCTGTGGATCACCGCCATTTTTTCCAATGTGAAAGTCGGTATAGGTGAGCTGATTGGGATGAGGATCAGAAAGGTGCCCCCAAGCATTATTGTTAACTCGCTGATTACGGCCACTAAAGCAGGTTTGGAGCTTACCACCAATGATTTGGAAACACATTATCTTGCTGGAGGAAATGTTCCCAATGTGATTCGGGCATTGATTTCAGCCGATAAAGCGAATATTAGTATCACCTTCAAACAAGCTACCGCCATCGATCTTGCGGGAAGAGATGTGTTTGAAGCGGTTCAAATTTCGGTAAATCCCAAAGTTATCAATACCCCAAATGTGGCAGCAGTTGCCGCCGATGGTATCCAGCTGATCGCTAAAGCAAGGGTGACCGTAAGAGCAAACATCGCCCAATTGGTCGGGGGAGCCGGTGAGGAAACCATCCTTGCAAGAGTAGGGGAAGGTATTGTAACCTCTATCGGTTCGGCCCACAACCATAAGAGTGTACTTGAAAACCCAGACAAAATCTCTAAACTGGTTCTTGAAAGAGGCCTGGATGCAGGTACGGCATTTGAAATTCTTTCAATTGATATTGCAGACATTGATGTGGGTACCAACATCGGAGCCAAGCTTCAGATCGATCAGGCCTCTGCCGACTTGAAAGTGGCCGAAGCTAGAGCTGAGGAAAGAAGAGCTATGGCCGTGGCCTTGGAGCAGGAAATGAAAGCCAAAAACGTGGAAATGAGAGCTAAGGTGACAGAAGCTGAAGCCGAAGTCCCAAGAGCAATTTCCGAAGCCTTCAGAAACGGGCAGCTGGGGATTATGGACTATTACAAAATGGAAAACATTAAGTCCGATACATCCATGAGAGACTCCATTGCGGGATCGGATACCGGAAAGGACAGTTCGAAATCAAAAGGCGATAAGAAATAATTTCACCAACGAGATAAAAAAGGGAGCTTTAAGCTCCCTTTTTCTTTTTCTTCTTGCTGTCTTCCGCAATCTCCACTACTGGTGGGATGTATTCGTCTTCAGCCAAAATCAACTCGTTTGAACGGTCGTAGATGATATTCTTATAATAGATTGGCAAGCTATACTCTCCAGACTCTCTCATCAACCCATATTTGTTGCCTCTTCTCACCAAAATATGGTCGTAGTTTTCACGTCTGATCTCATCAAATTTAGGGATTGAAATTTCACTCCCCATGGCATTCACCAACCCGAACATTTCCTCGTCCTCGGTGAGGTAATAATTATCGTCTGTCAAGGAGATTCTCCTGTAATAGTTGCTCAAAAGCTCCTTTCCGTCCTTATCAATCAGATTTGCCTTTCCGTTTTTCTTGACAATGGCAATTCCTCTGTAAAATTCGCCTACTTCCTCAAACTGTGGCTGGATGGCGATGCGGTCGTTTTTGTCCAAGTATCCCCAGCGGTTATCGATTTTAATCGGCGCCAAGCCTTCTGAGTATTTTCCCACACTGTCATAGCGGTTTGCAATTCTCAGCTTTCCGGCTTTATCGACAAAACCGTATTTTCCATCAATTAGGGCAGCGTAAAGACCTTCGTTTCCAGGCAAGATTTTGGCAATGTTTTCCGAAGGAGCCACATCCCATTTGCCCTGGGCATTCAGTAATCCTACCTTATGGTCTCTGAAATATACGTTATAATGGTTTTTATCCATCCTCCGCACAGAGTCCATTCCTACTATGTCCAACAGGATGCCGTCATTCTTCATGACTCTGCGAAGTTTTCCGTGTATATATTCCAGCATCACGTCATTTTCGATGGCTATTTTATGGTAGCTGGTATATTTGATGTCTGCTTTCTGTTCGGTCGCCTTGATCAACATGTATTGGTTGGCATCATATCCGAAGTAATAATCTCCTTCCACATGGTTTAGCCTGTCGATAACAGGATCAAGGATGTAATCACCTTCTCGGTTGATCAATCCCAAGCCGGTGCCCTCTTGGGCAAGGATGGTTTTGTCATTGACCACCTCAAGTTTTTGGTAAATCTTGTTGGGGTTGCTGCTAAGAGGTAGGAAATATCCTTGCGGAGTCTTGGCTATGATTTGCCCATTGTCGGCAAAAAAGGCATCTTCAAATGCGCCAAGCGTTTTGACCTTTTTCTCCCCCCTGTCATAATAGTAATAGGCATTCCCCTTCTTGGCCAAAAGCTGGCTATAATAGGTTTGCACATCATCAAAATCAGGCGTCAATATTTCCTCACCGTATTCATGGAAAACACCATATTTATCTCCTTCGGAAACAATTATCCAAGGCTCCAGAAACTGATATATTTTGTTGCCCTTAAGCGTATAAAACGGCTTGTATTGGGGGTTGAGGAGTTGCAGTTTTTGATCTACAATGCTTACCCTTACCGACTCGCTTAAAAGTTTGATGTTGTCGTTCTCGATTTTCCTGGTCATGTTGAGGTTGTGGTCATAGACCTCCCAGGTTTGCGCCATTGAAACTGACTGTATTCCCAAAATAAATCCAGCCACCATGGCCCCCCTCTTGCAAACTTCTACTAACATTTAGGTTGTTTTAAAATTCAATAGTAAAATAACAGTTTTCGGCGTGTATTTCAAAAGGTTAACGACCAATAACTGTGAAATTTTGTTAAGTAAAAATTAAAATTTTTTGGCTTTAATTGGAGGGCTTGAAAATTTGCTATTTGTTATGGGAATGTAAACAAAAAGTACTAATGTAATGGCATAAAAAAAGCCATTCGATTTGTCGAAAGGCTTGATTATTAATGTTTTAATTATTTCTTGGAAAATTCCTTATCCAGATCAAACAAATCAGATAGGATATCGATCATCTGATCGGCTTCCTCCCGTTGACATGCTGCCTTAAGCTGCACTACCGGGATCTTGATGATCTTTTGCATCATGCTTTTGGTAATTTTTTCAATGATCGCATACTCCTTTGGGTCGGCATTTTTAAGGTGCCTTTCGATCTCCTCTTTGCGAATCTGTTCCAAAGCATTTTTTAACTTATTGATGGTAGGTGATACCATCGCTTCCTTCTTCCAGCTGAAGAACTCAGTGATGCTTTCCTCAATGATAGCTTCCACCTGAGGTACAGAGGCAAGTCTTCTTTCCAAAGTCTCTGAAGCCTTGCTTCGGATATTGTCCACATTATAAAGCATGGCTCCAGGTACATCTTCCACGGAGGTCTCAATGCTTCTTGGGACAGAAAGGTCTACAAATAGTTTGTAGCTCTGAATGTCAAAAGTTTTGACCAGTTCTTTGGTGATAAAAGGTCTGGATCTGGTAATCGAAGAAACAATTACATCGGCCTCTTTCATGGCTTCAATGCAATTTTCAAAAGGAATCACTTCATATCCCAAGGATGAAGCCAATGCCTCGGCTTTTTCATAAGTCCTGTTGGTGATGGTGACTTTTGCTTCAGGAACATGTACCATGTTTTTGGCCACATCTTCACCGATTTCCCCCACCCCGATCAGTAATACTCGTGGCTGGTAGGTGTTGGAGGTAAGTTCCTCTATCAATTCAACCGCAGCATAGGAAACCGATGCGGCGCCATCTCTGAAAGCGGTTTCCTGCACCACTCTTTTGTTGGTGAAGAAAATGGTGTGCATCAGTCTGTGAAGAAATGGCCCCGCCATGTCTAGGTCGGCAGCGGTTTGATAAGCACGCTTGATCTGGTTGGAGATCTGCATGTCACCCACTACCTGCGCTTCCAATCCCATTGAAACCTTGAAAAGATGCTGTATAGCTTCCCTGTCGTTGTTGAAGATGTTGAAATATTCAATGTAGGAAACCACATCTTCAAGACCTTTTTCCAGCCCGATCAATTTGATGATTTCGGTGCTTAGGTCTAGTTCGTGGGCATAATAGACTTCCGTCCTGTTGCAGGTGGAAACGATGAGGGTATCCGTAAGGCTAAAAAAGTCCTTGAGTTTAACCAAAAGGGACTGAATGGAAGTGTCATCTAAGGAGATTAACTCCCTGATTTCCACTGGTGCACTTTTGTAGGATAAACTTAAAGCTCTAAATTTATTTTGCATTACAGAATAAAGGTTTCACTTCACAAATTTAAATCAGAAACTTAAGAGATGGAATATTTTGGACATTCTTATCTTAATTTGGAATCCGTCTAAATAACCTTTCAGACTGATTCTTCTGATTTCGGTTACAATAATCGTGATTTTTAGAAAATAATTCCAATTTTTTGTAACTTATTGGTCCTAAGTTTTTTCAAAATAAGACCATAATGTCTCTTATTGCTTAACGGGGGGTTTCATTCAGGGTTTAATTTTTTTTGGAATGTTCAAGCGTGTCAATTTCTATCTGCGGGTATATTTAGGATTCAGCAAGAGGGAGGCCAGGGGTTTTGCCTTGCTTATCCCTTTTTTAATTGGCTTTTATATTTCCCCCTTGATTTATCAGCGAATTGTCATGGGAAGAAGCCCCGATTTATATGGCTCCATGTTGGAGGCAAAGCTGCCGCAAATATATCCGGATAGCTCATCTATAAAAACAAATGCATCCAGAGTGCAATTGACAGCTATTGCCGATAGCGTACCGGCACAAAGGCAAAGGAAAGAGCTTGACTATAGCAACTTGAAACTGGATTTTGGCGAGGCAGATTCGGTGACACTTCAAATTGTGCCTGGCATAGGCAAAGTGATGGCAAGTAGAATCATCAAATTCCGGGATGGCATGGGAGGGCTGTATTCAAAAGAGCAGCTATTTGATGTTTACGGGATGGAAGAAGGAGCTTATGAAAAGATCTGGGACTTTTTTGACTTCAAGCCGCAGAGAGTCAATAAGCTTCACATTAACTCCCTCTCGGTGGAGGATTTGGCCAAGCATCCCTATGTGAGTTTTGGACAGGCAAAGGTTATCGTGGCCTATCGGGATCAGCATGGAGGCTTTTCCGGTGGAGAGGATTTACTCAAGATCAAGATCCTCAACCCCAATTGGGTGGAGCGCCTGAAGCCTTATTTGGCCTTTGACTGAGGGATTTAGGTAAAATCAGGGAAATGCCGCAACTGCTTAAACTGCCCCAAATTGTCATCCCAGGCCAGGCAGATATGTTGAATTCCATTGCTGATGGAGAGATTTGGGGCGCCTATGATTTTGTTGTAAACGCTCACCTGCTCAACTGTCTTTTGGGTTAGCTTGATGTCGGGGGCTTTGCATTCCACCAATAGGAAAGGCTTACCATCCCTGTCCATGACCAGCACGTCAAACCTTTTCTGGAGGGTATTGTATTTCAATCCTTTTTCCAATGCAAAAAGGGACCGGGGGTATTTTTTGTGCTCTACCAAATATAAAATAATATGTTGCCTCACCCACTCTTCAGGCGTCAATACCAAATACTTCTTTCGAAGTGAATCAAAAATGCTTATTTTACCATCTATTTCATCCACCTGTACCTCTACTGGAGGAAGATTCAGTCTCGGCATGGAGTAGTTGACTTGGGGTTCCATCATCTTGCAAACTTAAAGAAACAATCTATATATATGAATAAAATAATACTCAATACCCTTCTTGCCTTCGGTATCACTACCACGGCACAGGCCCAAATGCAAAAGGCCGATCAGATTTTTCTCAATGGGAAGATTTATACCGTAGATGAGGCCTTTAGCAAGGCAGAAGCTTTTGCGGTAAAAGATGGCAAATTTGTAGGTGTGGGCACCAAGGCGGAGATCCAGGGAGCTTTTCAGGCCGATGAGGTTACTGATTTGGAAGGGAAATTTGTCTACCCGGGATTCATTGACAGCCATGCCCACTTTTACCGATATGGGACCGGGCTACAGGTGGCTGATTTGGTAGGTTCCAAAACGTTTGAGGAACTGCTGGAGCGGGTTCAAAGGCACCGTGAAACGCATCCTCAGCAGGAATGGCTCTTGGGCAGGGGGTGGGACCAGAACCTTTGGCCGGATAAAAGTTTTCCTTCCAAGGAAAAGCTGGATGAGCTCTTTCCCGATACGCCGGTTTTGCTGACCAGGGTTGATGGGCATGCGGCATTGGCCAATCAAAAAGCATTGGATCTCGGCGGGGTGGATGCCAATACGGACATCCTTGGCGGGAAAGTTATACTGAAAGACGGCCAGCCTACAGGTACTTTGATCGATAACGCCATCGGGTTGGTTTCCAAAAACATCCCAGATGCAACTGAGGAAGAAAGTAGGCAAGCATTGAAAGCTGCCCAGGAAAACTGCTTCGAAGTGGGTTTGACCACGGTAGTTGACGCTGGTCTTGACCGGTCTACCATAGAGTTGCTGCATGACATGCATCAGGACGGATCTTTGAAAATGAGGGTTTATGCCATGGTGAACCCAACCGAGGAAAACCGTAAGCATTATTTTGAAAAAGGAACTTTTCAGGATGACCATTTGACCGTCAGAAGTTTTAAAATTTATGGGGACGGTGCCTTGGGTTCAAGAGGGGCGGCTTTGTTGGAACCGTATCATGATGATCCGCACGAGCAGGGCTTTTTGCTAAACACCCCTGAAGAATTTGAAAAGTTGGCCTTTGAGATGCATGAAAATGGTTTCCAGATGAATACCCACTGTATTGGCGATTCGGCTAACAGGACTTTGCTGGATATTTATGCCAAAGTGCTTAAAACTGAAAACGACCTGCGCTGGAGAATTGAACATGCACAGATTGTGAGCCGTGAGGACATCGGCAAGTTTGCCAAATACAGTGTAATCCCGTCCGTGCAGCCTACACATGCTACATCTGACATGTATTGGGCTGAGGACAGACTGGGGCCCGACAGGATCAAAACTGCCTATACTTTCCAGGATCTGCTTGATCAAAACGGTAAATTGGCCTTGGGAAGCGATTTTCCAGTGGAATTCATCAACCCGCTGTACGGATTCCATTCCGCTGTTGCCAGAAGAGATGCGAACAACTGGCCTGAAGAAGGTTTTCAAATGGACAACAAGATTAGCCGTGAGGATGCCATGCGGGGAATGACTATCTGGGGCGCTTTTGCCAACTTTGAGGAAGATTATAAAGGTAGCATCGAGGTTGGCAAACTGGCCGATTTTGTAATCCTCAACGAAGACCTGATGGAGGCGCCGGAAGAGTCTCTCAGGGAGTTGATAATACAGGAGACATACATAGGGGGGCAGCGGGTTTTCGAAAGAAAATAGTAAAAGATAGAAAGTGAGAAGTAAGAAGTTAAGTCACCTCTTACCTCTCACTTCTTACTTTTCTGTCCATAATTTTTTATCTTGGGGATATTGTTGTTTCTCACCTAACCCACTTCCCATGATCAAAGATGTCCGCCTGAATGTAAATGGCAAGGAGCATACCCTGCAAATAGACCCCGCCACTCCTCTGCTGTACCCTTTGCGAAACGAGCTTGAACTCAACGGTCCCAAATTTGGCTGCGGCCTTGAGCAATGCGGAAGCTGCATGGTGTTGCTGGATGGTATGGCAGAACCAAGTTGCATGCGGACCTGTAGTAGCCTAGAGGGTGTGGAAATCAGGACGATTGAAAGCTTGGCTGATGGAGAAAAGCTCGATCCTATTCAGGAGGCCTTTATTGAACTTCAAGCCGCCCAGTGTGGCTATTGCGTCAATGGAATGGTGATTTCGGCAAAATCTTTATTGGAGAAGAATCCCAACCCTGCCGATGAAGAAATAAAGGAAGGGCTACAGCGGGTTTTGTGCCGCTGTGGTACACATTCCAGATTTATCAAAGCTGTCAGGCTTGCTGCCGAAAAAATGAAATCCACCACCCTCTAATTTTCTTCCATGAAACTATCCGATATTAACCGCCGCAAATTCCTAAAACAGTCCGGACAGGTGCTGGTAGGCTTCAACCTGCTTCCCCTCGCATTTTGCACTCCCAATGAGGCCAACGTCATGTCCGATTTTGCGGATAAGGGCAAAAACGCAGTGGATTCCTGGATCCGCCTGAATCCGGACGGTAAGGTCACCGTGCTTACGGGGAAGATGGAGTTGGGGCAGGGGATAAAGGCAGCTTTACGCCAGATTGCCGCGGAGGAACTGGATGTGGGGATGGACATGGTCGAAATCGTCATTGCCGATACGGGCAAAACCCAGGATGAGCGCTATACCGCGGGAAGTAACTCCATTGAGGGAAGTGGCAAAACCATCCGCAATGCAGCCGCGGAAGCTAGGCGTATTTTGCTTGAGAAAGCAGCAGGAAATTGGAATACCTCTCCAGAAGAACTTTCAATTGACAAGGGTATGATCTCCCAACCGGGAGGCAAATCGGCCTCGTTTTGGGATGTGCTCCAGGAAAAATCTTTGGAAGGAGAGATTACCGAAAAGGCACCCAAAAAAGATCCAAAAGACTATAAAGTCATCGGTCAGCCTGTACCCCGGGAGGATATACTTGCCATGGTGACCGGTAAGTCCCTTTATGTTCAGGATTTGAGGTTGCCGGGGATGATTCATGCCAGGGTGATGCGCCCGCCATCGTACGGGGCAAAGCTGATTGATTTTCCGAAGGAAGAAGTCGAAGGATTGCCAGGGGTTATCAAAACGGTTAAGGATGGGAGTTTTCTAGCCGTGTTGGCTGAAAGGGAGTTTGATGCTATTAAGGGGCTGCAGCGTCTTCAGATGGGGTCCCGCTGGGAGGAGAAAACTTTGGCTCCCCCACAGGACGAGCTTTACGAGAAAATGTTCAACTCTCACGACAAAGGTGATTCCATAGAAGATAGTTTGCCGTCCAACTGGCAAGAAAGAGGCGAAATATTGGAGGCAGCCTATACCCGGCCCTTTCAAATGCACGGTTCGATCGGCCCTTCGTGTGCGATTGCCCAGATGGAGAATGGAAAACTGACTGTTTGGTCACATACCCAAGGCGTTTATCCCATGAAGAGGACCATTGCTGATTTGCTCGGTATGAGTGAGGACAATATCCGCGTGATCGGAGTTCCAGGCTCTGGCTGCTATGGCCACAATGGCGCCGATGATGCCGGGGCAGATGCGGCTTTGCTTGCAGCTGCACATCCCGGTCCGCCCATCCGCGTGCAATGGATGAGAATGGATGAGCACAGCTGGGAGCCTTACGGTTCTGCGATGGCTTTCAAAATGATAGGGATAGTAGACAGCGCAGGGAATATAGAAGCTTGGCGGACGGAATTATGGTCAGATGCACACAGTGCCAGACCGGGAGGAAAGGCCGGCCATTTTATAGCTGCCAATACCCTGGAAAATCCCAGGAATTTTGAGCCGGGAGGCTTTTCGGCGGGAAGTTACAGAAATGCCGTGCCACTTTATGGCTTTCCAAGGGAAATCGTCCATCATGATTTTTCCACCCCCTTGAGAACTTCGGCCATGCGTGGGCTCGGGGCTTATGGGAATGTGTTTGCACTGGAATCTTTTATGGATGAGCTTGCGCATAAGAGTGGGGCGGACCCTTTGGAGATGAGGTTAAAGCATCTTCACGATGAAAGGGCAAAGGAGGTGTTGGAAATGCTGGCTGAAAAAATCAATTGGTCCTCAAACCGTAAGAAAGGCAACCAAGGCTGGGGTTTGGCCTTTGCCAAATATAAAAACGCCGCCAGTTACTTTGCGGTAGCGGCACTGGTGGAAGCTGATCCGGTAAACAAAGATTTTAAGCTCCAAAAAATGGTGGGCGTAATAGATGCAGGGCAAACCATCAATCTAGATGGTTTGAAGAACCAGACAGAAGGCGGCATGATCCAATCCGCAAGTTGGACGCTTTTTGAGGAGGTCAAATATGACAGTCAGGGAATAGTAAGCAACACTTGGGCGAGCTATCCGATTATGCGCTTTTCCCATGTGCCGGAAATTGAGGTGCATGTCATTGATAGACCGGAAGAAGAGCCGTTGGGGGCTGGTGAGGCCGCCCAGGGGCCGGTGAGTGCGGCAATCGCCAATGCCATATTCGAAGCTACTGGTTCCCGACTTAGGGATTTGCCATTAAAGCCTGAACAGATCAATTGGGATAAATTGCAAAGCTGATTAATCCTTATTTGTTGCTAATGAGTTTGGCTATGGGTTGCATTTTGGGAGTGTGCTCCGCAATGATGCGGAAAATGGCAAAAAGAGGTACAAAAAGAATCATTCCCAAAATTCCCCATAGCATACCGCCGATGATTATCGCAATGATAATATACAAGGGAGCAAGGTTTACCTCATCCCCGATGATGAGGGGTTCCAAAATATAGCTTTCTATCAACTGGATCACCAGCACGACTGCGGCAAAAAATAGGATATAAGAATAATCTTCGCCTTCCACCAGGGTAAAAGCCACGGGAATCACCCCGCTCAGCAGGGGGCCAATGTAGGGTATGATTGTGAGCAATGCTCCCACAACCGTAAATAGCAAAGCAAAACGAACGTCGAAGGATAAAAATGCAACCAAGTACAGGCCACCCAAAATGGACATTACCTTTATCCTTCCCCACAGATAATGATGTGAAACAGTAGCAGACTTGTTAATGACGGATTTGGCCTTTTCCTTTTTCTCCCCGCTATAATCTAAAATGAAAGTTTTGATCCGGCTTCGGTTGGTAAGTAAAAGGAATAGGTAGACATTGGTAAGAAAGAAGTGCCCCAGGGTGGTGAAAAAACCTGTCAAGAAACCTTGAACAAATGCCTGGATCGTTTCGGCAAGGCCTTCAGACCTCTCTTCAAACAAACTGGCCTGTCTTTCTGGAGAGATGCCCGTCATGTTTGCTACACTTTGCTGCAGGGCTGCCAAGAGTTCTTCAAGTTGATCCCCGATTTCAGGAAGGCTTTCTGCAAACTGCCCGAGCTGGGAAACCACCAATACCAGCAAGCCTGAAACCGTCAAATAGACAATTGAGGCACAAATTAATGCGGCAAGCATTCTTGGAAGTCCTTTCTTCTCCAAAAAAATAGCAACAGGCCACATCAGTGTGGCAAAGAAAAAACCAAACACCAAAGGCTTAAGAAACCCAGCGCCCAGGTAGAAAATGGCTACTGTTGCAATGATTAGAAAAAGTATACTGTTTATTTTAAAAATGACCGCTTTCATCATCATATAAAGATGAAAACGGCCATTTTGTTTTTATCCCCACATTGAAAGCTTACTCACCCTCCATTACTTCGGTTTGCTTTTTGATCGATTCGGTATGGATAAGCTTGAAAAGATCCTTGGCAAAAGATTCCTTCAGGTTCAGAGATTTTGCCCATTCAGGACGTGTCTGGAAGACCTTGTTCCACCTTTCCATTTGCAGAATCGCCACGTTGTTGAGCTTTTTATACTGCCCTACTTTTTCCACCAGACTCATCCTTTGACTCAAAAGCTCCAATATTTCCCTGTCAACATGGTCAATCTGCTCCCGGATCACTTCCAACTGGGATTGCAGTTCCGGGTCATCCAAGGCCACTTTCCTGGTTTTTAAATGCTGGAGTAAATTACCCAAACTGCCAGGGGTGAGCTGTTGTGCGGCATCTGACCAGGCCTTGTCGGGCTGGTAATGCGATTCTATAATCAACCCGTCAAAGCTCAGATCAAGTGCTTTTTGGGCAATGTGTTGGATCAGGTCTCTGTTTCCGCAGATATGGCTGGGGTCACATAGTAGCGGTAAATCCGGGAAGAGGGATTTCAACTCTATCGGTATCTGCCAAGTAGGTGAATTACGGTATTTGGTGTCATTGAAATTGGAAAAACCACGATGAATGGCTCCAATGGAAGACACACCCGCTTGGGCGATCCTTTCGATGGCCCCAATCCAAAGGGCAAGGTCCGGGTTGATCGGGTTTTTGATGAGCACCGGAATATCTACTCCCTTGAGGCTATCGGCAATATCCTGTACGGTAAAAGGGTTGACCGTAGACCTTGCGCCGATCCACAAGACATCCATTTCCGCCCTCAGGGCTTCATCCACATGTGCGGGAGAGGCCACCTCGATGGCAAATTTTACCCCATATTTGGCTTTGACTTCCTGGATCCACGGCAGGGCTATTGCCCCTACGCCTTCGAAGCTGTTTGGGCGGGTTCGGGGCTTCCACACGCCCGCCCGTATGGTGCTGATTCCTTGCTCCACCAGCTGCCCGACGGTTTGGTCCAGCTGCTCAGGGGTTTCCACGCTGCAGGGGCCTGCAATGAAGAGGGGGTAGCTGAAATCTTGGTTCCAGTCGCCTATTTTCTTAAGGATCAAATCTTTGTTCATGTATGCTCAAGGGTAATAAATCAATTAACAATTATAAGGCAGTAGGGGTTTTTTTGATATATTTGCATGCGGATAGGGGAGCACCCATGCTACCGGTCCCACCCAAATATACTTTAGAGCATCATGTATGAAAACAGAACCCAAAATTTCCTTTGATGATCTTCAGGTAGCATTTGAATCCAAGACAGACGCAGATTTGAGGAAGATGTACGCCATTTTCGCTACCATGAATAATCAGACTGCCGTCAAGCTGGGCATTAAGATGACAAATTTAGCATTTAAGCTGAAATTTCCAGTAAAGGGCTTGATGAAGGCTACCATGTTTGGCCACTTTTGCGGTGGCGAAACCATTGAAGATTGCCATGGTACCGCCCTGGATCTGGGCAAGTACAACATTGGGTCGATTTTGGATTACTCTGTGGAGGGTGAAGGCGATGAGCAGAGCTATGAGAGTACCAAAATTGAAATCCTCAAGACTATTGAAAAGGCAGCCAACTCCATGCATATTGATTTTGCGGTATTCAAGGTGACGGGCCTGGGGGATTTTGACATCATGACCAAGATTCAGGATAAAGAACCGCTTACCGAAGAGGAGCAGGCGTCTTTTGACAGGCTTAGGGGTAGATTTGACGAACTTTGCAAAGCCGCACATGATGCCAAGGTGAGGATTTTGGTAGATGCCGAGGAAAGCTGGTTCCAGGATGTGATTGACGATATGGTTTATGAAGCCATGGAGAAATACAACAAGGAAACCGCTATCGTGTACAACACCTACCAGATGTACCGTCACGATATGCTCCAAAGACTGAAAGGCGCACACTTGGACGCGGTGGCCAAGCAGTATTACCTGGGTGTGAAGTTGGTGAGAGGCGCCTACATGGAAAAAGAAAGACAAAGGGCTTTGGATATGGGCTACGAAAGCCCAATTCAGCCGACAAAAGAAGCTGCGGATAAGGATTATAACGATGCCTTGCAGTTTTGCATAAATAATAAACAAAGGGTGTTTCTTGTAAGCGGGTCACACAACGAACTAAGCAATATCATGCTGACCGAGTTGATGTCCCTGCACGGCTTGAAGCCCAATGATGAGAGGATTTACTTTGCGCAATTATTTGGCATGAGTGACAATATCTCATACAACCTGGCCAAGGGCGGCTATAATGTAATGAAGTATGTTCCTTATGGGCCTGTGGAAAGCGTGATGCCCTATCTGGCACGTCGGGCGGAGGAAAATACGAGTATTTCGGGCCAGTCTAGCCGGGAATTTGATTTGATCAAAAAGGAAATTGCGCGTAGAAGAGCGATTAAGAATAATAAATAAAGCAGTAAAAATTCACCTATATCAATGCAATTATTAAGCGAGCAGGAATTAGAGCGAAGAAAAGACCGTGAAGAATTGATGAAGCTGGGGATCAATCCCTATCCGGCCGAGTCTTTTCCTATCAATGTCACCGCGAGCGATATTCATAGAAACTACGAAAATAGAAAGAACGACTATAAAAGCGTATCCATAGCTGGCAGGCTGATGAGCCGCAGGATAATGGGCTCGGCCTCATTTGCCGAAATCCAGGATTCCACCGGCAGGTTGCAGATTTACATCAGAAGGGATGATATCTGCCCAGAGGATGATAAGACTTTCTACAATACGGTGTTCAAAAAGCTTTTGGGCATCGGGGATTTCATCGGGGTGAAAGGGTATATTTTCACCACCCAAACCGGCGAGATTTCACTGCATGTTACAGAATTGAAAATTCTTTCCAAATCCGTAAAACCGCTTCCAGTGGTGAAAAGAGATGAGGAGGGCAATGTATACGATGGCTTTACCGATCCTGAACTTCGATACAGACAGCGGTATGTGGACCTTACGGTAAATCCTGAAGTGAAGGATGTGTTTGTGACCCGCTCAAGGATCATTTCCAACATGAGAAGGTACTTTGACGATCACAACTGGTTGGAAGTTGAAACCCCTATCCTTCAGGCCGTCCATGGTGGAGCAGCGGCCCGTCCGTTCAACACTTTTCACAACACTTTGGATATGCCTTTGTATCTAAGGATTGCCAATGAGTTATATCTTAAGAGGTTGATCGTTGGTGGTTTTGATGGCGTGTACGAGTTTGGGAAAATGTTCCGTAATGAAGGTATGGACAGAACGCATAATCCTGAGTTTACCTCCATGGAAATTTATGTGGCCTATAAGGACTATATCTGGATGATGGAAATGGTGGAAGATCTATTGGAGAAGGTAACGGTATCTGTACATGGAACTTCTAAAATAAAAGTAGGGGACAAGGAAATCGACTTTGCCGGCCCATACCGTAGACTGAGCATGTATGATTCCATTAAGGAATATGCAGATGTAGATGTCAGCAAATTGGATGAAGAAGGTCTTCGTAAAGTTTGCGCTGACTTTGGTATCGAAGTAGATGATACCATGGGACGCGGGAAACTGATCGATGAGATCTTTGGCGAAAAAGTAGAAGCTCACCTTATCCAGCCGACATACATCACCGATTACCCGATCGAAATGACTCCTTTGGCCAAAAAGCACAGAACAGAGGAAGGCCTTGTGGAGAGGTTTGAACTGTTTGTCAACGGTAAGGAAATTGCCAATGCTTACTCGGAGCTTAACGATCCTATTGACCAGCGCGAGAGGTTTGAGGAGCAATTGAAACTTGCCGAAAGGGGTGACGATGAGGCCATGGCCATGGATGAGGACTTCCTCAGATCCCTGGAGTATGGTATGCCACCCACATCCGGTTTGGGTATCGGTATAGATAGGTTAACCATGTTGCTGACCAACAAGTCGACTATACAGGAAGTGCTTTTCTTCCCTCAGATGAGACCTGAGAAGAAAATTAGCATCGCCACCGACGAGGATTTCATCAAGCGCGGCATAGATCCCGCCCTGATCCCGGCAATTCGCGATCTGAACATCCATACCATTGAGCAATTGAAGGAGCAAGACGTAAACAAACTCTTCAACGACGTATGTGGCAAGCGCAAAAAACTGAAACTCGACGCCAAAAACCCTTCCAAAGAGGAAGTGGCCAAATGGGTTGAATAGGAATACTAAACATTACGTGAGTTCAATCGCAGAGGAGTCAAAGAGCGCGAGGCGGCGCAGGAAAAAGAGAGGTTTCACGCCACGGCGCGCAAGCAAAGAATTAAATTTGCAAATTTGCAAGCGTTGAAATAACATATTAGAACCCCTTTTGGAGAAATCTAAAAGGGGTTTTTGTTTTAATCCCAATCACACTAGTAAACGACAAATCTGACAGACTCTTGGTCAGTGTCTACATTGGCCCCTGTTTCGGTCTTCGGTCTCCCCGCCCGGGGCTATGCCGTTAAAATAAACCCATTAGTGCGTATAGCCTTTTTTTATTAAATTGGCTTCCAGAATTAAATAACCAAAATATAACTTATGAACCGATTTAATTATTTGGGCTTTGGCGCTGTCATTACCGGGATGGTGATGGCGGGCTGTTCCCAGCAGTCAGCCCTTTCCGAAAGGGGAGGGGAAGTGCAAGCCATCAATTTGAACTACATGGATTCTACCACCCGCCCTCAGGACGACTTTTTCCAGTTTGTCAACGGTGGCTGGCTAGAAAAAACCGAGATCCCGGGCGACCAGGGGAGATGGGGAAGCTTTAACGAGCTTCGCGAATTTAACAATGAGGCAGTGTTAAGAGTCCTCGAAAAAGCCTCCGATAGTGAAGAATTCCAGGAAGGCTCTGACCAGAGAAAGGCGGCCGACTTCTACCAGATCGGTATGGATAGCACACTGGCTGAAAACAGAGGCATAGAGCCTTTGAGGCCTTGGTTTGAAGAGATCGAGAAGATAAATTCAGCCGAGGACCTTCAGGCCTATATGGCCAAGCAGCAAAAAAGAGGGGGAGGAGCATTTTTTGGTCTGGGTGTAAACACCGACTTGAAGGACTCTGAAAGAATGGCCCTTTACGTTTCGCAAAGCGGTCTTGGCCTACCTGACCGAGATTATTATGTGGAGGACAACGAGAAATTTAATGACCTCCGCCAAAAATATCAAAAGCATGTAGCTTCAGCATTGAAGCTAGCCAAAGTGGATGATGCAGAAGGTGCCGCTCAGCGTATCATGGATCTGGAAACCAGATTGGCCAAGGCCAGCAAAACCAGAATTGAAATGCGTGACCCGGAAGGCCGTTACAACAAGTTTACCCTAAGTGAAATGAATGAGTTGACGCCTTCATTTGACTGGAAGAAGTATTTGGACGAACTGAATGCCGACACGGATGAGGTGATCGTTTCGACTCCGAAGTTTATGGAGGAAGTGGAGAAAATCATGCAGGAAGTTCCGGCTTCCACTTGGCAGGAATACCTAAAGTGGAACTTGGTCAACAGTGCTGCTCCATACCTGAGCTATGAGTTTGTAAGGAATAATTTTGATTTCTACGGTAAGGAACTTCAGGGTACCGACGAGATGAGACCAAGATGGAAAAGAGTGTTGGCTACTACTGAAAGAGCTGCCGGGGAGGCCATCGGAAAACTTTATACAGAGGAATATTTCCCACAAGAAGCAAAAGAAAAAGCCCAAGAAATGGTGGACAACATTATGTTGGCCATGGGAGATAGAATCAGGAACCTGGACTGGATGACTGATGAGACAAAGGAGAAAGCCCTCGAAAAGCTTGGTACTTTCAGTGTGAAAATCGGATTTCCTGATGAGTGGAAAAGCTATGCTGACCTAGAAGTAGACGGCAATCCTGAAACTGCCAGTTATTTTGATAACGTGATGAGATCTTCTGAATTCAGGTTCAATGAAAATATCTCTAAGCTGGGTAAGCCGATTGACAAGAATGAGTGGTTTATGACCCCTCAAACGGTGAATGCCTATTATAACCCAACTTGGAATGAGATTGTGTTCCCTGCCGGTATCCTTCAGCCCCCATTTTATGATTACAGAGCTGATGCTGCTGTGAATTATGGTGGTATTGGCGGTGTGATTGGACATGAGATCAGCCATGGTTTTGATGATCAAGGTAGCAGATATGATGCTCAGGGTAACTTGAGAAACTGGTGGCAGGATGAAGATTTGGAAAACTTCCAAGAAAGAACCGGTCAATTGGTTGCCCAGTACGATTCCTATGAGCCATTAGACGGTGTGAATGTAAAAGGAAGCTTGACTTTGGGTGAAAACATCGGTGACCTTGGTGGTGTATTGGTGGCTTTTGACGGATTAAAAAGACACTTGGAGGAGCACGGCAGACCAGAAAGCATTGACGGATTCACTCCGGAGCAGCGATTCTTTATTTCTTGGGCTACCATCTGGAGGACCAAAAGCAGAGAAGAAGCTCTAAGAACCCAGATCCAAACTGACCCTCACTCCCCAGCCATGTACCGCGGAAACGGTCCATTGGTGAACATTGATGCCTTCTATGAAGCATTCAATGTACAGGAAGGCGACGGCATGTACAAAGCCCCTGAGGACAGGGTTAGAATCTGGTAAGATTTTATCGTTTTTAAGGTTTATTATAAAAGGTCTGATCGGTTTTGGTCAGGCCTTTTTTATAGCAAAAGAGTGAAAGTTATTTGCCACGGAAGCGCAAAGGCACGAAGAAATTCCGGGGGTTAAGGGATTAGGCGGCCTGCGGCCTGGTTTAGGGGTTTAGAAATCGCAAGCGACGAGAGGGATTTGGCTTGACTGCATCGCGGTAGTTTCACGCCCGCCTACCGGAGTGCATGCAAAGGGCGCAAAAAGGTTGGCAAAGGACGCCAAGCTCTGGAAATGGACTGAATCTAACCTTCTTACCCTCCCGATCCGCGAAGCGGTTTTGGGGAAATAACCTTCTAAACTGCTTAAGTATTTTTACTTTTTAGAATTGAATCAATAATTAAGCAATTTCGTTAATTTTAATTATACTAAACCCATTTACCATGGATATCAAAACTGTTAAAACTGACCTTATACATTGGGTAAAGGACCTTAAAGATAAATCTGTTTTACAACAGCTTCAAGAATTGAAAAAACAACATGAGGACTCTTTGGAATTAAGTGAATCCCAAAGGAAAGAATTAGATTTAAGGCTTAAAAAATATGAGGAGGGCCAGATGCATTTTTCATCTTGGGATGAAGTAAAGGACCGGGTTAGAAAGCGTCATGAAGATGATTTATAACTACCAGCTTTCCGAAGAAGCTGAAATGGATGTAATGGAGGCCTATAGTTGGTATGAAAAGCAAAAGCAAGGTTTAGGAGAAGAATTTCTAGAAGCTCTAGATCATGCAAAAAAGGTCATTTCTTCAAATCCGCTAACCTATAAGGTCTATTATAAAAATAAAGTCAGAGCATTTGTTTTGAGTCGTTTTCCTTTTTTAGTATTGTATCTAGTAGACGACATTGATATCAACGTTATTTCCGTTTTTAATACAAATCAGCACCCCAAGAAGTGGAAAAAGAGATTGTAGCCTATACAAATCAGTAATTTATATTATTTCATTTATTTATAATCCTTTTGCGCCGATAAAATGGTTTATGGGTCTATATCGACCTGGTTTAGGAGTTTAGAAATAACGAAGCGACGAGAGGGATGTGGCTTGACTTCATCGCGGCAGTTTCACGCCCGCCTCCCGGAGGGCAGGCGAAGTGCGCAAAGAGTTTTGCAAAGGACGCCAAGTTCTGGAAATGGCCTGAATCTAACCTTCTAAACCTCCCGATCCGCGAAGCGGTTATCGGGAAATAACCTTCTAAACTGCTAAGTTTGGAAGGTTATTTGGCCTGTGGCCTTGTTTAGAGGTTTAGAAATCGCAAAGCGACGATAGGGATGCTTTCACTCCTAACCCCTTCTACCGTCCNTGCTAAGTTTGGAAGGTTATTTGGCCTGTGGCCTTGTTTAGAGGTTTAGAAATCGCAAAGCGACGATAGGGATGCTTTCACTCCTAACCCCTTCTACCGTCCCGAAGTGCCTCCTGACTTTTCCATCGGCGCTCCTCGGGAGATCTACTATCTACTGAACTATGTTAAATTCTAACCTTCTAAACCTCCCGATCCGAAGCGGATATCGGGAAATAAACCTCTATACTACCTAAACGAATCGAAGAAGCTTCTTCTCCTTGAGACCTTCAGATCCTGGAGAATTGAAGATTTGACACGGATGTCGATGTTGTAGGAGGTAAAGCGGCCAAAAGGGATCCAGTTGACGTTCATCTGCCAGCAATGGAGGTCACGGGCTATACCGATCATGGATTGGGTGACTTGGGCAGTAGATAGATCATACCCCGTGTTGAAGTTGATCTTCCATTTTTCGGAAAAGCTCACATCACCCGATACATTTAGGGCCTGGGTCACATTGGTGACACCAGTAAAAGCACGGTTGTAACTCAAGTTGTACCCAAAGGTCAGGTTCCACGGAATGGCCCAATCTATATATTGGCTGGGATCGGCCACTATCCGATCAATTTCGTTTTGGGTAAATTCATTCATCACCCCCCCTTGGGCCATGAAATCATTGGTGATCTCATCGCGCCTTTCCCCGGGACTTTTTTCCGTCTGACTAGGGTTTATGCTCCCGTTTAAGTTAAGGGTGGCGTTTCTCAGTCGGCCTATACCTTGGCCTCTATTCCATGCAAAATCGTTCACCCTTCGCTCGGCTTGCTGGCCCTGCGCATTGGTGACAGTGCGGGTAGCGTAAGGGTCCATGGTCGCCGAAAGGAACACACTCAGGCGCTGATCAAAGAAGGCCGTTCTGGTATTGATGTTTATCGGGGCCAAATTAAAGGAGTCGGCTGCCATGTTGTAGTTGGACGCAATGTTCAACGTTTGGAGCACCGGGACTTTTTTGGTTTCCTCATTACCTGTAGTATCGTTGGAAGTTTTGATCTTGGCTTCCACCACGTTTCTGATGGAAAGGTTAAGTGACCTGGCCTCGCCCAATGGCGGACCACCAAAAATTGCCCCTTGATAACGGCTGAAGAACTGGGTCCTGCCCGTTTCGTCCACTTGAACTTCCTGAAAATAACCGAATCGTGGGTCGGCAAAATTAGGCGAATAACTAAAGCCAAAAGTTGGCTGCATGTGGTGCCTTACCGCTTCCACTTTACCACCTTTTCTGAAGGTATAAAAACCGTAGATGTTGGTAGAAAGGTTAAAGGAAGAATTGTAGAAACCAGCTCTGTTAAACCCATCGGACCTGATTTGATCCACCCGCTGCTCCTCGGCATTATAGAAATAGTCAATCTGGTTCAAATACCACAGTTCGGTATAATTGAATCCTGCCGTGCCGGTGAAATAACGGAACAAGGTGAAGTTTGAGGTAATTGGTACAGTGTGTCTAAACCCATTGTCCGCTTCCCTCAACAACTGTGGCAAGTTGGCAAAATTAAACGGCAACACTGGAGGTCCTGTAAGTGGATCTATGCCTTGGAAAGGGTCAAATGGATCGGGCTCCTGAAATTGCGGCTGGGTGTTTACTCCTAGGGGATTTACAATCAAATTGTTGATGGAGTTTTGGGCGTTGAAGTTCCAGGCAATGTTCAAGGTCTTCAAGGGTTCAAACTGCACATTTCTGAAAGGGTTTTGACGGTTCATGTTGACCGCGATGTCTGGAAGGACCACCCTCACCTCATCCGTCTGGATATTTTGCGAATGCCGTAAGTTGACTGACATACTGAACGGGGTGCCCGCAAAGGTCTTGCTATAGGCAATGTTGGAGGTAAATTCCGCATTGATGTTTCTGGCAAAGTTTACAGGGTTTACCACCGCATTGTTATAGGTCGTCGTACCGGCATTTACGGAAGCCGAGAAACGGCTGTTTCCCCTGGATTCCGGCGTATGCTGCCAGTTGACCCAAAATTCGTTGTAATCCACCTGGAATTCCTCGGTTTCAGGGCTTTGGAAGCGTTGGTAATCAAAATTGAAACCTCCACTGAACCTGTATCTTTTCCTATATAGAGTGGCTGCCTTGGCACCGTAACCCCCTTTGGAGAAGATTTCACCTGTAAGTCTGGTGTGTATATAATCGTTGAAAGCAAAATAATAACCGAAATCTCTAAGGAAGAAACCCCTGATCTGTTCCTCGCCGTAAGTTGGAAATAATATCCCTGATGCTTTTTCCTGCTGGTCGGGAATTATCCCAAAGGGTAGCCCCAAAGGTGTCGGGATGTTGTTAAAATGCAAATTAAACGGGCCTGCGACCACATGTTTGCCCCTAATGGATTTTATTTTGCCGGATGCAATGTGCCAATGTGGTTCACCCAGATTACAGGTGGTGTAAAAGCCATTACTCAAGTAAACGCTTCCGTCATCATCCTTCTTCACCGTCTGCCCTCTTAAAAAGCCTTCATCCTGCTCGGTGACCACATCGGAGATGATGGCTTTTTGGGTCTTGAAGTTATACCGCATTTCCTTTCGGATCTCATAGGTGGCAGGTCCTTCTTTAAAAATAGGATTGCCTTGTATAGCTCCAAGAGAATCTGTAATACCAGAGGCAAATAGTTCGCTCTTTTCCCAATCAATTACTATATAATCAGCATCTAGGCGAATATTTCCGTATTCAAACCAGGCATCATTATATAAATATACTTTATTGGAAGTGAAGTCCGTTATAATACTGTCTTCGGCGTAATAGTCAATTTGGGTCTGTATGTCGCCCTTTGGCACAACCGTTGTAGTGTCGGTACCGTCTGGAAGCGTGTCAGGACCTGGGATTGGTATACTGTCGGGCCAAGCGGGCTCGGGCAGCAGGTTGGGGTTGATGACCGTATCGGGAGCGGTAACCCGCATTTCGGGCAGTCTTCTACCTCGACGGTCTTGTCCAAAAGCGTCTAGATCAAGCAGGAATAAGAAAATAAAGGATAAGAATAGAAACCTATATTTCTGCACAGATTATTTCTAGTTTAATCAAAAATTTTTAATTTTTGCGTAAAGTTAATGTTATTAACGTTTATGAAACGAACCCTCCCTAAAAATATTCTAATTATTTCGATTCTCACACTCTGTGGGCTTTTTGCAGGCTTTATTCCCACTGGTGAGCGGGCACCCGAATTTCGCCTCAAGCGGATCGTGATAGATGCCGGACACGGCGGCCATGACCCCGGTACGTCTGGGGCCACCTCCAGGGAAAAGGATGTTGCTCTCAAACTGGCCCTTCAAGTGGGCAAGTATATCGAGGAAAACCTGCCTGGAGTGGAGGTCATCTATACACGTAAAACCGACGTTTTTATTCCCCTCAAGGAAAGGGCCAATATTGCGAACCGGAACAAAGCGGATTTGTTTGTTTCCATCCACTGCAATGCCACTGGCAACAAGGGCGTAGCTGGTACAGAAACGTACGTGATGGGTAGCAAAAACTTTGACGCCAATTTTGATATTGTAAAGAGGGAAAACGCGGTAATCCTCCTGGAGGATGATTATAAAGAGAATTACGAAGGTTTTGACCCCAAGAGCCCGGAATCCTACATGATGTTTAACCTCATGCAGAAGGCATATTTTTCCAACTCGCTTTCCTTGGCCCAAAAGATTGAAACCGATTTTACCAGTAGGGTGCAAAGAAAGAGTCGCGGTGTAAAGCAGGCTCCTTTTTATGTACTTTGGACGACAAGCATGCCTAGTGTGTTGATCGAAACCGGCTTTCTCTCCAATGCGGCAGAGGAACGCTACTTGAACAGTGCCAACGGCCAAACTTACTTGGCTTCGGCGATTTACCGTTCTATTAAGGCATACAAGGAGGAGATAGAGTCGATGTAGGGAAGATTTCACTACTTGTCCTGGGTAGCCCTCCCGATACTCATCAGGACTATAGAGGGCGAATCGGGAAAGGCCAATTCGAGGAGAAAAATGAGTGTCAATTTAATTTAGGACGTTACATTGGAGACGGGAGAGCAGGGACTTGTGAACTTCGTGCCGCCCACTTCGTACTTTATTTTTGATATCACTTTTATTGCTTCTATTTTAGCAAAAGCATATAAACCCAATAATCAATTTTTCATGAATCT
Organism: Litoribacter ruber; assembly: GCF_018500185.1. Classification (GTDB taxonomy): domain Bacteria; phylum Bacteroidota; class Bacteroidia; order Cytophagales; family Cyclobacteriaceae; genus Litoribacter; species Litoribacter ruber. The sequence goes on from NZ_JAHBGI010000004.1 coordinate 356,465, forward strand.
TGAATACAACAAGAATGAGGACCTGAATAAGCAACTCATTTATAAATTAGAGAAAAAGTTAAAACAAGTCCATCTGGGCGGCGGTGAAAAGAGAATTGCCAAAGAACATGAAAAGGGCAAACTTACTGCCCGCGAGCGGATAGATTACCTTCGGGACAAGGATTCTGAATTTTTGGAAATAGGCGCTTTTGCCGCCGACGGCATGTACGAGGAGGAAGGCGGTTGCCCCTCTGCCGGTGTGGTAACAGGAATTGGCTATGTGAGTGGCCGGCAATGTATGATCGTGGCCAATGACGCTACGGTGAAAGCCGGGGCATGGTTTCCCATGACGGCCAAGAAAAACCTCAGGGCACAGGAAATAGCCATGGAAAATCGGCTTCCTATTATTTATTTGGTAGACAGTGCCGGAGTATTTCTCCCCAAACAAAATGAAATCTTCCCAGACAAGGAGCATTTTGGGCGTCAGTTCCGCAACAACGCCAAGATGTCTTCCATGGGAATCGTGCAGGTAGCGGCCATCATGGGCAGCTGCGTAGCGGGAGGGGCTTATCTGCCCATCATGTCTGATGAGGCTTTGATTGTGGACAAAACGGGTTCCATCTTCCTGGCAGGCTCCTACCTGGTAAAGGCCGCCATCGGCGAAGATGTGGACAATGAAACCTTGGGTGGAGCCACCACTCAATGTGAAATTTCCGGGGTGACTGACAACAAATACGAAAACGATCAGGAATGTCTGGATGCCATCAGAAGGATCTTTTCAACCCTTGGAGCACCTGAATCTGCCGGTTTTGACCGGGTGGAGCCTCAGAAGCCGGCAAAAGACGAAAAAGAAATCTTTGGCGTCTTCCCTTCCGACAGGGTCAAACCCTACGATATGCGGGAAGTGATCGGCCGATTGGTAGACAATTCCGAATTCGATGAATATAAGGAAAACTATGGCCAGACGCTCCTTTGCGGCACGGCCAGGATTGACGGCTGGGCAATCGGCATCATAGCCAACCAGCGTAAGATCGTCAAAAACAAAAAAGGGGAAATGCAGATGGGTGGTGTGATCTACTCCGATTCCGCCGACAAAGCTGCCCGTTTTATCATGAATTGCAACCAGCGTAAAATCCCATTGTTGTTTATTCACGACGTAAGTGGGTTTATGGTAGGCAGTAAGGCGGAACATGGAGGCATCATTAAGGATGGGGCCAAAATGGTAAATGCCATGGCTAACTCCGTAGTGCCCAAGTTTACCATCATCATAGGCAACTCCTATGGGGCGGGAAATTATGCCATGTGTGGTAAGGCCTATGACCCACGCCTGATTTTCAGCTGGCCAACAGCACAGATGGCTGTGATGAGCGGTGCCTCGGCTGCCAAAACCTTGTTGCAAATCAAGGTGGCCAGTCTTAAAAAGGCCGGAGAGGAAATCACCAAAGAGGATGAGGAGAAATTGCTCCAAGAAATCCAAGATAAATATAATGAGGAACTCAGCCCTTACTATGCCTCTGCGAGGCTATGGGTGGATGGTGTGATCAATCCATTGGAGACCAGGAAAGTAGTGAGTATGGGGATTGAGGCGGCCAATCATGCCCCCATTACTGAGCGTTTTAATGTTGGTGTGATCCAAACTTAATTCCTGCTTAGAAGTTTGTAATTTTGAAAGCTGTTCCTGATATTAAATAATTGGGAACAGTTTCTTTTTTAGGATGCAGGAAGATGGAAAATTTGACGGACAAAGAATTGAACGCATTGGTTTCCCTACTCGATGATGAGGATAGGGAGGTCATCAACCACGTAAGGGATAAGATCAAATCGCTCGGCACTGAAATTATTCCTTTTTTGGAACAAAAGTGGGAGGAAAGCTTCAATCCCACGGTGCAAAAGGAAATCGAGGAACTCGTACATGAGCTTCAGCTTTCCCAAATGCGAAGCCGCCTCCGGGAGTGGAAAGAATCCGAAAAGCAGGACCTGCTCACCGGGTTGTGGATCCTCAATACCTACCAATATCCCGATTTGGAGTTTGATGAGCTAAACGGGGAAATGCACCAGATTTACTTCGAGGTCTGGACCTCTTTCAAAAACGACCTGCAGCCTTATGATCAGGTAAGGATTATTAACAATGTGCTATTTAACCGGTTAAAGTTTTCCGCCAACACTAAAAACTTCCATGCCCCGGGCAACAGCATGTTGAGCAATGTACTTTCCACCAAAAAGGGAAACCCCATCAGCCTCTGCGCTATTTATTTATTGGTGGCCCAAAAGCTGGGGATACCGATACATGGGGTCAATTTGCCTAACCTTTTTGTGCTTATTTATCTCAATGAAGCCCAATCTTTTTACATCAATGCTTTTAATAAAGGGCTTATTTTCAGCAAATCCGATATATTCCATTATTTGGAGCATTTGAAGATTGCGCCAAAGGATGAGTTTTTCGAGCCCTGCACGAGCCTGGATATTATCAAAAGGATGTTTAGAAATCTAATAGTTGCCTATGAGCGGCTAGGGGATGTGGAAAAGTCGGAAGAGGTGAAAAGCCTGCTCGAACTTTTGATAGATTAATTCCTCGAACCTCTAGGGCGGATATTACACCCAACGGCTCGGGTTTGGGCAGGGCTGGGGGAAGAGCGGCGTTGGATTTGGGTAAGTGCATTTTCCAGATAGCGCTGGCTTACGCTTCCTGGAGCTTGAGGGTTGTTGTCTATAGCGCCTTGATAAACCACAGATTGGCCTGTAGGGCCACTGGTAATCACCAAAACTTCCGGAAGTTTGCTTGCATTAAGGGATCTCGTAACCTTTTGTTCACCATCCATCAGATAAGGGAATCGAAAACCTCTTGCCTTCATTTCCTTTTCTGTTTCTTCCACACTTCCGGCGTGCGGGTTGATTAGTGCAAATGAAAAATCATTATCAAATCTACTGGCAATGTCCTTGATTCTGTCTTCATAAAGTTTGGAGAAAGGACAGGAGTTGGAGGTGAAAATAAGAACTGTACCGCTTTTGTTGGTCAATTCCTCCAAGGAAACCTGAGTGCCTGTATTGGCATCCTTGAGCTCAAAATTCTGAACCCGTTGTGCCACCGTCACAAGCATGGATTCCATCATCAAAACCAATAACAGCAGCGATCTTTTCATTTCTACCTTAATTAATTCTAACTTGAAAATAACTAGAAAGTATTTTTTTTAACCGCAGAGAAAGCGTAAAGAAGCAGAGCAACCAACACATTCTCTGGGACCTCTGAGCCTCTGCGGTTATATTTTTTCCGTCTTCGGTCTCCCGTCCCCTACCAAATCGTATAACTCAACACCACATCCTTTTCCACTTCCAGTTGAACCTGATAGTGGTGATCGGTGTATTCGGTGTCATAGACTTTACCTTTTACGATCCTTGCTCCCTTGTCAAAAGGCTGCAACAAAATGTTTTGTCGTAGGCTGATGCCTCTTTTTCCTTGGCATTTAAAAATGGATTCTTTAACCGACCAGGCCATGGTATAATGCAGGGGGTCATTGTCCAGAAAGTCCATTTCGGAGGGGTCAAGAAATTTTGGGCCCAACCTGACCACTTTTTCCCTGACAAAATCCAAATCAATTCCTACGGGCATTTCTTTGTGAAAGATTGCTGCGGCAAGTCCCATAGTGTGGGTGAGGGATACGTATCCATAATTGTCCATGGGGTGGCTTTTGCCGTGCTCATCTTTGAAAAACCCCGGATAAGGATGCTGTATGCATTCAAGAGCTTCCTTAATGGCCAATCTGGCGCCACGCCATTCGGTTTTTTTGCCGGGATGGCTGATGTTTGCGTAGGAAAGTTTTTCTCGGAAGCTTAAAAAATCAAGTGCCTCGCCCTCCGTCCCCTCAATATTCTTGATGGCCAGGGCAGATAAAGGACTTATTTTTTCTATTTTTGTTTGCATATGCCTTAATGTACTCAGGATTACCGTCTGCAATATATGTCAAATATTCAAGTAAATAAACTCCATACCCTTACTGGTCACAATGATTGCATTTATGCCCTTGCTGAGTGGGGTGAGAAAGGCCTATTCTTCACGGGGTCAGGAGATGGGATGGTGGTGCAATGGGGGCAGGCCAACCCCAAAGACGGCCATTTATTGGCCAGACTTCCCCATAGCGTTTATGCGTTGGGCATAGACGAAAAACGGGGTTGGCTTTTTGCCGGGCACAATTATGAAGGCATTCATGTGATAGACCTGGATACAAAAAAGGAGATATGGTCGTTAAAAATAAGTTCCGCAGCCATTTTTGACCTTCAGGTGAAAGGTGACAACCTGATGGTTTGTACAGGAGACGGACTTGTGATAATTGTTGATGTCGAGGCCAGGGCTGTGGTGAGGCATTTGAAAATAGGGGATAAGAGCGCTCGGGTAATGGCTTTTCATCCCTCTGGGGAAGATTTGGCTGTGGGGTTGAGTGACCATACGGTAAAAGTATTTGACACCAGCAACTTTAAGCCAAAAGCCAACCTGACCAGCCACCAAAACTCCGTTTTTGCCCTGGGATATCATCCTGTATCCGGCCAGTTGGTCAGTGGTGGCCGTGATGCGCACCTTAAAATCTGGCAGGCAGAAACTTATGAGGAAAAAGAAAGCATTGCCGCTCATTTATTTGCCATCAATTATTTATCTTTCAGAAAAGATGGAAGGTATTTTGCCACCTGCAGCATGGACAAATCGATAAAACTTTGGGATGGGGAGAGTTTCCGCCTCCTAAAAGTAATCGACAAAGCCCGCCACGCCGGTCACGGTACCTCAATCAACAAGGTGCTTTGGAGCAGCTTTTCAGATAAGTTGATCTCCATAAGCGATGACAGGACTGTGGGGATCTGGGAGATAGGTATGTGAAATAAAAGGAACACAGACCTGCCTCCGCAGGCAGGGTTTCGCGGAGTTTAAAGAGGAGTTTCGCAGAGGCCTCTTACCGGAGAAAACCTGATAGAAATTTCGAAAAAAGTGTCAAGGCAAGTTTTGACTTCGCAATTCTATGGATTATGGTCTATGGACCATCAACTATAGGCAGACCGACTGGCACCTGATAATAGAAAATAACGATAAAAATGAAAATAACACCATTAGAAATAAGACAGAAAACCTTTGAAAGGCATTTCAGGGGATATGATAAGGAAGAGGTAGGCGCATTTTTGAACAGCTTGTCCCAGGAATGGGAAAGGCTGATGGATGAGAAAAAAGACCTTCAGGTGAAATTGGATCAAGCTGAAAAGCAGTCCAACAAACTGCGTGAAGTGGAGTCATCCCTTTTTCGCACCTTAAAAACAGCTGAGGATACCGGTGCCAATATCATCGAACAGGCTAAGACTACCGCCGATCAAATTGTGGGCGACGCCCAGATCGATGCGGATGTTCTAAGAAATGATGCCAAGCAAAAGTCCCAAAACATGTTGGAGGCGGCTGAGCAGAAAGCTCGGGAGATCATGGAAAACCTCAAAACGGATATTCAGACATTAGTGGACAATTATGAGCATCTCTTGGAGCAGCGAAAAAGAGTCCTTAAAAACCTTCAGCAGATCGCCACGCATACCATCGACACCATGGAGGATGCGGAAAAGACTTTTGAGCAGGCCGATATCACGGTGCATACAGATTTAATTGAGCAATTGAGCCAAGAGGGTTCTTTTGAATCCTTTGTGGGGCAGGTGCCTGCTAAAATGGAAGAAATCCAAGAAGAGGTAGAGCAGGAAGAAGTGCAGCCCGAAGCCGAGGAAGAAATTAAAGCCCAAGTAGAGGAGGCCAAAGCTGAACCAGAGGAGCCTAAAAGGATAGAAGAGGAAATAGTGGAGCCTGAAGCCAAGGAGGAAGAAAAAGAGGAAGAGCCTCGCAGAGAAGATCAGCCCAGTCCCACGGTGCAAAATGAGAAAAAACAGACTTCAGGATCTTTCTTTGACCAGTTTGACTGATGGGGAGAGTTTCACTGGAAGGAATTGAGTTTCATGCCTATCATGGGGTGTTTTCCGAGGAGAAAAAACTCGGGAATAGGTTTACGGTTGACATGCATGTAGATACCGATTTTAAAAAAGCCATGGTGGATGATGATCTGGAATCCACCGTGGATTATTTTAAGCTTTACACGATAGCAAAAGCACATATGCAGGAGCCGGTAAAGCTTCTGGAGCATTTGGGGCATTTGATGTTATTGGATATTTTGAAGCATTATCCGGATGTCAAGCATATCGAGATTATCATCAAGAAACACAATCCCGCCCTTGGAGGGGTGGTCAATTATTCCGTTGTAAAAGTAGCTTACCCGCAGGATTATGAATAAAATTTTACCTTTACTTTTTTTACTTGTTTTCCCTTTCCAAATCTACGCCCAAACCGTCCCCTACCGGATATTCAATTCACAAGGAGAAGAAGTAAGTTTTGAGCAAATGGCTGAAGAAGCCGCCGAGAAACAGGTGGTGCTTTTTGGGGAACTTCATAACAACAGTATTGCCCACTGGCTGCAGTTGCAGCTATTGAAAAGTCTGCATGAAAGGGGAGAGGGGCTGGTTTTCGGTGGAGAGTTTTTCGAAGCGGATGACCAATTGAGCCTTGATGAATGGTTTGGGGATCTAATTAATGAAAAGAATTTGGAGGCTGAGGTCAAGCTTTGGAACAATTACCAGACAGATTACAAGCCCTTGGTTCAATATGCCAAGTCCAATGATATTCCTTTTGTCGCCACCAATGTCCCCCGCAAGTATGCTTCTGCAGTAAGCCGTGGAGGTTTGGAGGTGTTGGAAGATTTTTCGGAGGAAGCCAAATTATTTATAGCTCCTCTGCCTATTGAAATAGACAGGGAGCTACCGGGATATGTAGGGATGAAAGAAATGATGCATGGCAGTCACATGAATGCTGATCACATGGTAGCTGCCCAAGCATTGAAAGATGCCACCATGGCCCATTTTATCCTGAAAGGTCTGGATGGCATGGAACAATTTTACCACATCAACGGCTCCTATCATTCCAACAATTATGAAGGAATTGTTTGGTATTTGAAGCATTACGAAGAAGGGCTTTCCATCATGACAATTACCGTAGAGGAGAAAGACGTGATGGATATCGATGAGGAAACCAGAGCAAAGGCTGATTTTATCATCGTATTGCCCACAGATAGTCCGAAGAGCTATTAAGCACTGAGAACTGAGTCCGTTTTCGTTACGTAGGGCCTACGGCGTCCATCCTACACGCCACGGCGAGCAGGCATCCGACATCGGACATCCGACACCTGACATCGGACATCTAACCATCCCAACCATGTATAAAAAAGCAGAAATAGCCAAGACGAAAAAAGATTTTTGGACCACCTTTGGGGCATACATGAAGCCGGTGCCATCAGCGGAGGGCATGAGGGTGAATTGGCAGAATTACAAAACTGGAGTTAAGCAACTGTTTTTTAGAATGAAGGCCGAGCGGGGTTTTGCCTCTATTGGCATTGAGCTCAACCATCCCGATATGGATATCCAAGAGTTGCAATATGAGCAATTGATTATGTTTAAAAGCATGCTTCGCGGCCAATTGGGCGAAGAATGGAACTGGTCCTACGCCCAACCCGATGAATATGGAAGGCCCATGTCAAAGGCCGAGGTTGTATTAGAAGGAGTGAGTGTGATGGAGAAAGACGATTGGCCAAAGATCATTTCATTCTTAAAGCCAAGGATCATCGCCCTAGATGAATTCTGGAGTAACGTCAGGCATGGGTTTGAAGAGTTGAAGTAAAAGAATGGGCCACAAGGGCACAGGGTAAAATATGGTCACGAAGGGCACAAAGTTAAAAAAAGAAGTCACACCAAGTTTGGAATGGCCACAAAGGTTTTTTTGGAAAGTTTTTATCGCAGTGTTTCACAGAGGAGTATTACAGAGTAGGATTTATTCATAGTTGTTTTACTCTGGGGTCCTCCGTGCTCAAACTCTGTGGACCTCAGTGGAAAAAAAAACGGATACTTTTTTACTTCGTGCGACTTTGAGTAAACTTCCTCGACTTAGCGACCCATTTCAACGTTTACTCCCCTTTAACTTTCTCTTGTTTCTTTCGGTCCGGGTTGGTGAAGGTGAAGCCGCGGGCATCGTTGCCATCGAAGAAATCGATATGCATGCCCATTAAAAACATCATATGTTTTTTCTCCATCAAAACGGGAATGCCCTCTACCTCGAATTTTTCGTCACCATCCTTCTGTTTATCAAAGCCCAGCGCATATGCCATCCCCCCACAGCCACCGCCTTTAACACCCACTCGCAGACAATACTCAGCAGGTATGTTTTTGTTGGCCATGATATTACGGATCTCGGCTTGGGCCGGCTCGGTGATTTTGATGGGTATGATCATATACTTAAAAGGCAATTTGGTACACTCTGAGTTCAAAATTATACATAAATTAAATTTCCACACAGTTTTATCCCTACCAAATTATTTAGGATATTCGAGAAACAAATTAAACCAATGGAATATATCACAGAACTTTTGAAGATTGTCCTTCCCGCAGGGCTGGTCATTTATGGGATGTACATCATCGCGGTATCATTTTTGAAAAGGGAAAGGGATAACAAGCTGATTGAACTGAAAACAAAGAACACGGATACCGTGTTGCCAATTAGACTGCAGGCGGGTGAAAGGTTGTGCCTGCTATTGGAAAGGATTACTCCCAACAACCTTGTGCGCCGCGTTAATGACGGGTCCTATTCCGCTAGGGAGCTGCATGCAGTTTTGCTTTCTGAAGTGAGGGAGGAATTCAACCACAACCTTTCCCAGCAGGTGTACTTTACAGACGAAACCTGGGAAAGTGTGCGCAAGGCCGTGGAGGACGTGATCACTATGATCAACCGCGCTTCCCAAGACCTTAACGAAGAAGCTAGAGGTCTCGAACTTGCCAAGCGGATTTTCCAACTCTCCCTGGAGCAGAAAATGGACAGCATTAAGCGTGCCCTGCAAATGGTGAAATCAGAGATCAGGATTTACTTCTAAACAACATTTATGGCAACTATTAAAGACACTGCAGAGAATATTTTTCAAAGAGCCAAGCTCCTTTATTTTGAACAAGCCCAAAAGATCTCCAAAAATGAGGTGAAGCTGAAAAAGCTCATGGACTCGGCTTCTGAAAAGCTGCACAAATTTAGCAGCAATCCCCAAGTGGTAGAAATGATCGGCCATGTGGACGTGCTTTTCAGGATGATCAGAGCCCATGTAAATGGGACGTACAAAGGATTTTCGGCCAAATCTCTAGGGATGATGGTTTTAGGGTTGGTATACTTTGTCACTCCTGTTGATTTAATTCCCGATTTTATTCCCGTAATCGGATATGTGGATGATTTAACAGTGCTTTTGGCGGTGATCAAAACTTTGCAGTCCGATATTCAGAAATTTGTTCATTGGGAACAATCCTATAAATAATGCTAAAACGTATTGCCATAGTGGCCGGTGGTTCTGGACTGGTAGGAATGCAGCTACTGCACCAGCTTTTTCAGCATAAGGAATATGATGCTGTTATTGCGATTGGCAGGAGACACCTTGCATTAAAACATCCCAAACTGGCCCAGATTGAGGTGGACTTTGCGAAGCTAGATCGCTGTGATTTGGTGGAAGGATTAAGGATCGATGATTTTGGGGGCGAAAACCAGCAAATCATCGAGGCCTTGGAGAACCAGAGCTGTGAAATCCATGCATTCTGCAGTTTGGGTACAACTATTAAAAAAGCCGGCAGCAAGGACGCCTTTTTCAAAATAGACCATGATTTTGTCATTAATTTCGCCAAATGGACTTATAAAATAGGGGCAAGAAAATTCCTTTACGTGAGTGCCATAGGGGCTGATCAACAAAGCTCTTTTTTTTACAATAAAGTAAAAGGTCAGGTGGAGGAAGATCTGAAGCTTATCAAATTTGATTATTTGGGCATTTTTCAGCCTTCCATCTTGTTAGGACAACGTAAGGAAGTAAGAGTAGGAGAGGATGTGGGGAAAGTGATCATGAAGGCCTTTACCACTGTAGGGCTGTTTCGCAAATACAAACCCATACAGGATAGCCAAGTGGCGCGGGCCATGATTCACCATGCTTTAAAACAGCCCAAACTGGTAGTAGAATACATTTCCTCCAAGGCGATGCAGGCCTTACAAAAAGATTAGATGATCCATGATAGCAGTACTCCAGCGGGTTTCCCAAGCGGAAGTCTTGATCAACGGCAAGGAAACCCGTAAAATCGGTTTGGGATTAGTGATTTTGCTTGGCATTGAGGAGGCAGATGATGCCCGTGATATCGAATGGCTGAGCAAAAAAATCGTTAACATGCGGATCTTTCCAGATGAAAAAGAGGTGATGAACGAAAGCATCTTGGACCATTATGGGGATGTGTTATTGATCAGCCAGTTTACCCTACATGCAAGTACCAAGAAAGGGAATCGACCCTCCTATATCAAAGCCGCAAAACCTGAAATAGCTATACCTTTATATGAGAAATTTGGGAAGGCATTGTCTTCAGAACTCAAAAAAGCGATTGTCACTGGGGAGTTTGGGGCCGATATGAAAGTCTCCCTGACCAATGATGGGCCTGTGACTATCATTATCGATAGTAAAAACAGGGTGTGATAAGGATAAAAAAAATGGTGAAAAAGTTGAGAGATTACTTTTTCACCATCTTTAAAAAGAAAAAACCATATATTACAAAGGTAGGGCCCTAGGCAAAGCCTGTCAATACCGCGATCGCGGTATATTTGGCCCTTTTTTTAAGTTTTTTTGCCATGACGATAGAGCAAGCACAGCAATTAGTAGATAAATGGATCAACACCGTAGGGGTTAGGTATTTCAACGAGTTGACCAATATGGCCATCCTCACTGAAGAGGTAGGGGAGCTGGCCCGGCTCATCGCCCGCAAATACGGTGAGCAGTCCTTTAAGGAAAGCGACAAAAACAGAGACCTCGGCGACGAAATGGCCGATGTGCTTTGGGTGCTCATCTGCCTTGCCAACCAAACGGGTGTAGACCTCACCAAAGCCCTGGAGAAAAATCTTGAAAAAAAGAATATCCGGGATAAAGACAGGCATAAAGGGAATGAAAAGCTAAGGTGAGAATAGAATCACTGTAACCCCATCTCTCCTGGATAAAATGGCTGCCAAACGGGGTAAAACATCTGGCCTTCGTCCATGCGGTAGAGTAAACCATTTTCAAAGTAAACATATTTGACTGAGTTGCCTACGGGCACAACTCTGTAAACCTTCCTGTTTTCATACATCTTCACCACTTCTATAGCATGGTTCTTTCTTTTGAATTCGGCTTCTGTCATGCCCATATCAGCTACTACTCTGAAATATCCTGAACAGCTTAGCAAAAGAAATAGAGGGAGGGCGTAAATGATTTTTCTCATGGGAGTCTTTATTCAATGCAATACTACTAAAAGTTGAGGAATTACGAAAAGATTAGGGCCTAATCGGTGTTTAGTATATGGTTTGATTATTTTTTTTATAACATGCTGATTATCAGTAATAAAATTTTAATCAGTACATTTAGTATAGTGATAAAAGGTCTTAGTCCCCACAATTTAATTTTTTAATATTTCCTAAATCCCTTGTAATCAGTTGTCTTTTTTGGTTTTATAAAATTTATGGTAATTTCATTCCTAATTGTTCAACACCAAAATAGATTTTTATGAAAAAGTTAAACCTAATTGCTTCTCTGATGATGTTGGCAGCTGCCTTTGTTTGGGTGGCCTGTACCAGCGATGATTCTTTTGAGCGTGCATCTGAGGAAGAAGTAGTAGATATCAATATCGAGTCCGAAATCGCTGCTTACTTCAGTGATGCCATGGACATGGGACAGGCATTGGATGCCCAGGGCCGTCAGACGGGCGGTGCCAATATGCGTATAGCTGCTGAAGACATGGATGATGCTCGCCTCAATTGTGCAAAAATCACCTGGGATTTGGATAATTCAGACAGCTTTAGCCCCGTGGGCAGCATCTGGATTGACTTTGGGGATGGCTGTGATGATGGACAAGGGAATGTCCGTAAAGGGAAGATTGAAATAGAATACAAAGGCGGAGAATTTAAGCTGGAGGATGATGATATGGGTTTTGAAATCTATTCAAACATTATTTTCCACGATTACGAAGTGAACGGGTTGAAAGTTGAGGGCCGCAATGAGCAAACGATGATTTTTGAAGAAGGTCAGGTAGATATCCTCAGCGAGCTAATTGGCGGAAAAGTGACTTGGCCTGATGGAAAATTCGTCACCCGTGATGCCGATCAGGTGGTTAGCCTTGTTATTTCCAATAATCAGGATTTTAATACCACTGTATTAGGCCAGGCGAGCGGTTTGACCAAAGAGGGGGAACCGTATACTCTCCTGATCACAGAGGGATTGCAACTTAATAGAAAGTGTGCCCAGCAAGGTATCCTTTACCCAACTTCTGGACTGACCACTCTTACCGTAGGTGATAGGGAGTATTTGATAAACTATGGCAATGGGCAGTGTAACCATGAGATTACCATTACCACTAATGGCCAAACTAAAGTTCACACTCTGAAATAAAAATGAAAGCCTGGCAATATTAATTATTGCCAGGCTTTTCTATATGCTAAGCCTTCCTTGATTTAATATTCTGGGAAGGTTTTTTTTATGATCTGGACCCTACAGTTTTCCAGTTCCAAACAACCAGCTTACCATCTACTAATTTGCCCACCAGATCATATTTATCGAAGGTCAGGCAAAAATCAATGTCAGCTTCAATATTATGGTTCTGCAAACGCTTGGCGTGCGAGGCCTGAGCCAAAAATCCTGAGATGTTATTTTTATTAGCTTGATAAAGGGCTCTTGTAGCCAAGGCTCCATCACAATCATAGGCCAGGTCCTCCGACAAGGCGTCAATAAGGGCCCCGGCATAGAGTGAATCCTCCAAGTTGAACTTGCCTTTCCATCCTGCGCACAAAATCAAGATGTCCTCTTTTTTGGATTTCAAATAGGATGCAGTAGCATGAAGGTTCAAAAAAGCACCAATGAGGATCTCAGACGAACCGCTTTTTGATTTCTCTATGGCAAGTGTGCCGTTGGTGGTGGTCATGGCTATCTTTTTATCCAAAAAGCCATTATCCAAATAGCTCAAAGGTGAATTGCCCAATGCAAAGCCTTCAGCTGTTTTTCCGTTTCTTTCTCCTGCTATCACATATCCCTCATTAGCCATTTGACGGCAGACTTCAAGGTTTTCGACCGGTGTAACACTGTCTACTTTATTGGCCAGTGCGGTAACCATGGTGGAGGTAGCCCTGAAAATGTCCACAATAATTACAATCTTTCCCTGAAGGTCGTAAAGATGGATCAACTCCGGGGTCAGGCATACTTCTATATTTCTCATCATGCAAAAATAGCTTCCAAGTTGTTGGAAGCTATTTAAATTGGTTATTTTTTGTAAAGAGGAAGCTTTTCAATGGTTGCTTCCAGATTCTTGTTTCGTACCTGTATACCGATATACTCGCCAGGATCTGCAAATTCCTTCTTGACATATCCAAGACCAATTCCAAGTCCCATAGAAGGAGAAAGGGTTCCAGAAGTTACTTTCCCTATTGGTTCACCTTCAGTGTTGACAATGGTGTAGCCAGCTCTTGGAATGCCTTTTTCATGCATGATGAAGCCCACCAGTTTTCGTGTAATACCTTCTTCTTTCTGTTTTTTGAGGTTTTCGCTATTGATGAAATCCTTGGTGAATTTGGTGATCCAGCCTAGGCCTGCCTCTAAAGGAGAAGTAGTCTCATCTATATCGTTGCCGTAAAGGCAATAGCCCATTTCAAGCCTCAAGGTATCTCTTGCACCCAGACCGATAGGCTTGATGCCATATTCCTTGCCTGATTCCATGATGGCATTCCATACCTTTTCGGCATGCTCATTTTTGACATAAATCTCAAACCCACCCGCGCCGGTATAGCCAGTTCCAGAGATAATTACATCGGGTACCCCGGCAAATTCAGCAACTGCAAAATGGTAAAACTTGATGTCGTCAAGTTTCTGCTTCGTCAAGGGTTGAAGGGCATCAGCGGCATCTGGTCCCTGAACTGCAAAAAGGGAAATGTTGTCAGATATGTTCTCAAGCTCAGCTTCAAACTGTTTGTTTTGTTTTTTCACCCACATCCAGTCTTTATCGATATTGGAAGCGTTGACCACAAGCATGTATTCTTCTTCGGCCATTTTGTAGACAATTAGATCGTCTACGATTCCGCCTTTTTCATTTGGAAAACAAGAATATTGAGCCTGACCAATTGCCAATTTACTCGCGTCGTTAGAACAAACATACTGGATAAGGTCAAGGGCTTTAGGTCCTTTTACCAAAAACTCCCCCATGTGGGACACATCAAAAATGCCGACGGATTCCCTTACGGTCCTATGCTCCTCAAGATCGGAAGAATAACGAACGGGCATGTTGTAACCGGCGAAAGGCACCATCTTGGCGCCAAGTTTTTCGTGAACGTCATTTAACGTTACTTTTTTGGTAGTATATTCCATGTAGCTAGTTTTATGCGTAAAGTACAAATATAATAAATACCCATATGGTTACAGGTATTTTATACAACAAATGCAGGGTTCAATGGTTTGGCTACATTTAAGGCCATTTCCTTTAATGCTTCGAAATAAGGGACATAAATTTATTGCTTTTCGAAAATGAAAATCCTTTTGGAATCTGATTTGAGAAGTGTTAACTTTTTGTTTGCTATCAGATAATCGAGAGTCTTCTGGTGATAAAAGCTCACATGGGAGGGGTCTAGCTTTTTGTTCCAATATTTAAAATTATCCTTGGTGGGGTATACTTCGGTCATCATGCCAAAGATCCCACCTGGTTTTAGGAAGTCTAGTAACTTGTCAATCCCATTATTGGGATCCTTAAATTTCTCCAAACACTCAATCGCCATAATAAAATCATATTTCTTAAATGGATGATTAAAACCGAAATTATAGTCATTATTGAAACAGGTGATGTTCTCTTTTTTCAGTAAATGGTTTAGCGTAGGTGTTGGTCCACAACCGTAATCTAATCCAATTTGTCCTTGGTAGATGAAAGGTCGGATAAGTTGAATGATTTGGCTGATATAATGAACATATTCGGCATTGCCTATACTGTTATTGCGTCGTAAAATCAGCCTTTTTTCCTGTTGTAGATCGATATGAAAAGTGGAATCCACAAATATTAGGTAGCAGTCGGGACAGTAATTATATATTCTTTTGTCATGGGGAATTATAAGTGGTGTGACCTTATTCAAGCCACATAATTTACAGGTGTTCATACACGAAATTTTGCGAGCTTTCCTAACCAATTATAGGTTGTTGGTATACGAAAAACGTTGATTCAATTTATTGATAATCAGTCAATAAGGGCTTTAATTCTCAATTGTTGCTAATGTACATTTTATTTATGGAATAGCAATAAGGGAAGGGTGTTTATAGTTTAAAACATGTTAATCAACAAAGGCTAAACGGTTAGTATAGGTTGACTCCAATCCATTAGAGTTCAAAAAGTTGTTCAGCCGTTTTCTAGACAAGAATTCTGTTTTGAAAATGCTGAGAGTTATTTTTTAAATAAATTTAACCAAATGAGATATATGTTGAACAAAAAAAGAAGAGTAATAGGGGGTCAAAAGTATTTCAGTCTCACTTCAATCCTTTTTCGTTTCTCACGCAATTTCACTACAGTTTCCTCAAATTTGGGTTTGCTCAATCCTATTTTGGGATTGTTTGAGAAACCTATGCCTTCTTTCGGCATTTTAAAAAGGTTGAAATCCACCTCATCATTGTCGTTTTCATCATGGTATACAAACATGGCATATTCTCCATACGGTAGTGAGCTGGTCTCCACAGTGGCCTGGCCATTGCGCACGGGAGCGTCAAATCTGCCTTTAACGTTTTCTTCGGTCAGCCAGCCGTCCTTTTCATAAAGTATCACTCTAAGTGAGCCCTTGCTGCTTTTAAGATCGCTTACCTCAATGACGAACTTGCCCCGATCGGCAATGCCAGTTAAACTCGAAAGCAATAAGGTTAACCCTAAAAAGAAAATGCTTATTCGATACTTCATAATCTATGCTTTTGTCTCAATCGGTTAACGGCTGGAAACATAATAGGGTTTATTGAGAAGCTAAGATTTACGGTGGCGGATAATGAGATGTAACCTTTTTGTTTTATTTATAAATAACTGATAATAAGGATTTTCAGAATGTTTCTATCCGTTTATTTTTCTTAATTTTATAATGACAGTTTTATCTCCAACCTATAAATCAACTTGAAATGTCCACTATCCTAACCGATGAAAACATCAATGATGTGATTCTCAATCGAAATGAGCTTTTCATGGAAACTTTCAGGAAAGGTGATGCGCAAGGTATTGGCAATCTTTATACCGAGGAAGGGCAGGTTATGCCCCAAAACGGTATGACTGCAAAGGGTAGAAATGCCATCAGTGAATTTTGGAAGGGTGCAATGAATACGGGAATAAAGTCTATTGAGATGAATTTAGAAGAAGTTGAGCGGCATGGTGACACTGCCATTGAAGTCAGTAATGCCAAGCTGTTTGATGAAAACAATCAACTTATAGACCAAGTGAAGTACATTGTCATCTGGAAAAAAGAGAATGGGGAGTGGAAACTCCATCGTGACATTTTTAACAGCAACGGAGAGGCGAAATAGCTGATTGTCAAAAAGTAATAGGGGATTGATTTCCCCTATTATTTTATCCAAAGTTGAGTGTAAATATAGTCTTCTCGTTTGGTACAGACTGTACCTGTAAGCTGCCTTTGTGGAGATTCATGATTTGCCTAGATATAGAAAGACCTATGCCGCTGCCTGTTTTCTTGGTGGTATAAAAAGGAACAAAAATCCTTTCCACCGCCTCTGGCACGATGCCTTCTCCATAATCGATCACTTGGATGAAAGGGTAGGAGTGGCTAGTGAGGCCTGCCCTAACTATGATCTCTTTATGCTCACTTTTACCCAAAGCCTCTTTGGCGTTTTTTATCAGGTTGATCAAAATCATCTGGATGAGTTCTGGGTCGGCAGTGAGTTGCAAATCCTGAGGCTGGATTTCGCAGTTCAAGCAAATTCCCACGTGGGCGAGGTCCTCCTTAAGCAGCACCCCTATATTGTCAAAAAGGGCTTTGACTGAAAAGTTTTTCAATTCTGGCTGGGGAATATTGGTGTAATCCCGATAAGCATTGACAAAGTGGATGAGGCCGGCACTCCTTTTTTCTATCGTATTCAAGCCATCCATCAGATCACTATAGCTGTCCTTTTCTATCACAAATCCACCCTGCTCCTCACTCACATCTTCCTCCAAGATAATCCCTAACGAGTTGGCAAGGCTTGCAATGGGAGTCATAGAATTCATGATTTCATGTCGCAAAACCTTGGTGAGGTTCTGCCAAGCCTGCAATTCATTTTTCTGCAGCTCGGTTTTGATGTTTTGAAAAGAAAGCAAGGTCCAGCTGTTGCCTCCCATTTTGAAGGCTGCAGATTGGATGTTGAGGTGGAGTTCTGGATTGATTTTTATTGAAAATGAGCCTCCAGGCCTCAAATGGAGGATTTTCACCAGCAGCTCCTTGGATAGCTTTCCCAAATCATTGATGTCTTTAAATTGGGGGATTTGGAGTAACTGTTTGGCTGTTCCATTTATTACACCTATTCTCCCACTATGGTCAAATGAAATTATACCGGTATTGATATGCTGGATCATGATCTGCAAGAAAAGCATTTGCTCTTCCTTTTCTGCCCTGGTTTTCCGAAACGCCTCAATTACTTCGTTGAACGACATGTTCATTTCACGGAAAGAAGGTCCCAAATTGCTGTCCTTGGTAAATGAAGAGGAAAAATCTGCAAACCGGATGGATTCCAGAAATTTGGTGATCTTTCTGTTCGTGGTGTTGCCAAACCTGATCAGGTTGTAGGTCTGCAAGCCAATGGCCAGCAAAAATACCGCACCCATGAGGTAGGAGTGGTCCCTTAGAAAAATGGTGGTGCCCAAAAAGATCAGGGCAACCAAAATGGCCACCCTAAGCAGGATGCCTAGGGCAAAGGATTTAAAGCCCATAACGTTCAAGTCTTCTGTATAGTGATGATCGGGTCAGTCCAAGTTCCTCAGCAGCTCGGGTAATGTGACCGTTGTGTTTTTGAAGAGCTTTGCGGATCAGGATTTTCTCCACATCCTCAATATTGAGATGGTCCAAACTCACCATTTCCTCCTGTTTTTCCGGAGTCAGGGTTTTCTGGAAAAACAAATCCTCGGGCTGCAATACACTATGGTTGGTCATGATTACTGCCCTTTCGATGCTGTGCTGCAATTCCCTGATGTTACCCGGCCAGTGGTATTTCTGCATCCTTTTGACCAATGCCTCCCCCGCCTTTCGTATCTCTTTGTTATATTTTTGGGAATAAATGCTGATAAAATGATTTGCCAAAAGTGGGATATCCTCCAGCCTCTCCCGCAAGGGAGGCAAGGTGATTTCAATCGTATTGATCCGGTAGAGCAAATCCTGCCGGAAGGTGTTTTCATACACCATGGAATGGATGGGCATATTGGTCGCGGAAATAAGTCGGATGTTTACAGGCACAGCTTTGTTGGCCCCCACACGGGTAACTTCCCTATTTTGGAGAGCCGCCAGCAATTTTGCCTGCAGCGGCAAAGGCAGGTTCCCGATTTCATCCAAAAAAAGTGTCCCTTTGTTAGCTTGCTCAAACCTTCCTGCACGGTCCTCTTTCGCATCTGTGAATGAGCCTTTTTTATGTCCAAACAATTCGCTTTCAAAAAGAGTGGTCGTGATGGAGCCCAAATCAACCCCTACAAAGGCTTCTCGGTATCTTTTGGAATTCCGGTGGATGGCGCGGGCAATCAATTCCTTTCCCGTACCGTTTTCTCCAAGAATGAGGACATTGGCATCCGTGACGGCCACTCTTTCTATCGTTTCAAAAACTTTCTGCATGGATTCACTCTGCCCGATAATGTCCTTAAACTTGCTGTCCATATCTTGATAGAGCTGCTGTTGCCTATTTTTCAAGTCATGTACTTCCAATTTGGTTTGTCGAAGTTTCAAGGCAGAATTGATGGTGGCCAGCAGTTTTTCATTTTCCCATGGCTTGAGCACAAAATCGGTGGCTCCTTCCTTGATGGCCCGCACGGCCGTATTTACATCCCCGTAGGCAGTGATCATCACCACTACGGCTGAAGAATCCAATTCCAAAATCCTGTCGAGCCAATAAAAACCCTCCTGCCCGCTGCTGACATCCTTGGTAAAATTCATGTCCAGCATGATCACATCATACTGTTCGTTAACGATCAATATCGGTAATAAATCTGGATTGGTTTCGGTATCCACCTGCCCGAAATTTCGTTTTAGAAATATCTTGGCAGCTTTTAAAAGGTCCTCATTATCATCTACAATCAGGATTTTACCGGGTTTTTGCTCTTTCATGTATGGAAAATAATCAAAATTTTTGGATGCTCGATATCTGATATTGGATGCTCGAGTATATTGGGATAAATTATATTAGCCAAAACCTGTTCCTGATGGTGTGGCAATTACAGGTTTGAGGTAAAATCTGCTTTTAGGACTGCTGGGGATGAGTTAATTTTTTCAAACCCCAAATTACATGAAACGATTGTTTGTCCACTAATTTACAATTTTGGTCGCAGGCGGACAATTCTGTTCGAAATTCCACTTAGTCATTTGGCTGATATGGGCAAAATGGCGTCTAAATGGCGTTTTTCCGCATGGCATATAAATTGGCTTTTGAGATGGGAGACGGGAAGACGGTAAAACCAGAAGACCTGACTTGTGACAGGAGGCTCACCTCAATCTAACTATGGACTAGACCCAGGTGAAAAGTAAGAAGGAGTTACAGAAGATACTACGATAAATGGATAGAAAATTAGTAAAGAAGACCTGGACACCAAAATTAATTGCCTTAATAGCGCTTGGTGTTCTCCTGATAAGCTTTGTATTATACCAATTGGTAATAGCAGACTCCAGGGCTTCGATGAATGTAGAAAGAGAAAGAATCAGCGTGGCAACTGTAAGGGATGGTGAATTCACCGATTATATTCCCGTGAGTGGAATCATAGAGCCTGCCGAGATTTTCTATCTGGACGCCATAGAGCGCGGAAATATCCAACGTATAGTCCGCGAATCCGGGGCGATGGTAGAAGTGGGCGATACCATTCTCATTTTGACCAACTCAAACCTTCAGTTGGACGTGATGCAGCGGGAAACCGACCTCTATTTCCAGATCAACAACCTCCGTCAGACTAGGTTGATGTTGGATCAAAATGACCTGAACCAGCAGGCGGCTTTGGCAGAAATCGATTATCAGATAAACCTGCTAAAACCCCAGTATGAACGGTTTCTGGAACTTCACGAGAAAAAGCTGATTTCCGACAGGGAGCTTGAAGAGGTGAGGGAGCAATACGATTATAATGTGAAGCGAAAAAGGCTAACTTATGAATCTTACCGCAACGATTCCTTGGCGCGGGACATTCAAAAGCGGCAGCTGCGGGATTCAGAGTCCAGGATGCAGCAATCCCTTAGCGGGGTGGGCCATATTTTGGATAATTTGGTGGTGAGGGCGCCCATTGCCGGGCAGCTTTCCACAGAGCAAATTGAAGTGGGTCAGTCGATCAGTGCTGGTCAGCGATATGGTCAGATTGATATTTTGGATAAATTTAAGGTAAGGGTTCCCATTGATGAGCTTTATCTGCCTAGAGTAGGTATAGGATTGAAAGGGACTTTCACTTTTTCAGGAAATAGCTATGAGCTGGAGATCAGCAAAATCTACCCGAATGTAAGCGGGGGCAGATTTGAGGTTGATATGGTTTTCCCCGATGAGGTGCCCACGGGTATAAGAAGGGGACAAACAGTCCGAATCAGGCTGGAGCTGGGCGAAAGTGAAAAAACGGTACTATTGCCAACCGGAGGATTCTATAAGGATACCGGCGGCAACTGGGTGTTTGTGGTAAACGAAAAATCCGGCAAGGCAGAGAGAAGAAGCATCCGCCTAGGCCGCAAAAACCCAGAGTACTACGAAGTCCTCGACGGCCTTACCCCCGGTGAGCGCGTGATCGTGTCGGGCTACGAGAATTTTGGGAGGAACGAGGTTTTAAACTTGAAGTAAAAGTAGGAAGACGGGAGACCGAATAGATTGAAGGCTGCCGAAATCTCTTTTACCGTGCCATGAGGTTAAATTTGGCAGGATGGAAGGAGAAGAAGAGACTTTGAAAGTGAGTGGAGGAATTAAACGTTTAATTACTAAGGGATTATTGATTGGAGCGGATTTCTTAGATAATTTGAGTTTTTAACCAAAAACTTTTTACTATGAAATTCAAATTTGAAAAACTTTTGATATGGCAAAGAGCCATGGATTTTGGGGAACGAATCGACGCATTAGCAGGGAAATTCCCGAAATATGAAATGTTTAATCTTTCACTCCAAATAAGAAAAGCTGGTGATTCAGTAGCCTTGAATATTTCTGAAGGGGCTATTGGCCAATCCAATGCTGAGCAAAGTAGATTCATGGGGTATGGGATCCGCTCTTTAGCAGAAACGGTGACTTGCCTCTACAAAGCAAAAAGAAGAAATTATATCAGTGATGATGAATTTGCTTCAAATTATGGAGAAGCCTATAACTTAATGAACATGATGGTAGCTTTTAAAAATAATATGAAATAAACGGTGAATATTTAAGCTTCAGCTATTAGGGTTGTTCCCGGCATGTGGATGAATACCTGACAAGGCCAGTTTCTGTCTCCCGTCTTCCGTCTTCGGTCAACATATAAATCAAAAAAAATCGAAAATATGCAAAACATCATCAAAACCGTCAATCTCAAAAAGCTCTACACCACGGAGGAAGTGGAGACTACTGCGCTGGATGATATCCAGGTCGAAATCAAGAAGGGGGAATTTGTGGCCATTATGGGGCCATCGGGCTGTGGGAAATCCACTTTGCTCAATATCCTTGGCCTGCTGGACAATCCAGACGCAGGGCAGTATTATTTTCTGGACAAAGAAGTGGCCAAATTCTCAGAAAGGCAGCGCTCCCAGCTGAGAAAAGGCAATATAGGCTTCGTGTTCCAAAGCTTCAACCTTATCGATGAGCTTACCTGCTATGAAAACGTCGAACTGCCCTTGCTTTACCTCAAAATCCCAGGCGATGAGCGCAAAAAAAGGGTGGAAGAAGTGCTCACGCGCATGAACATCATGCACAGAAAAGACCATTTCCCGCAACAGCTTTCCGGTGGTCAGCAACAAAGAGTGGCTATTGCCAGAGCTATTGTGGCAAGGCCTTCCGTGATCCTTGCCGATGAGCCTACAGGTAACCTGGATTCCGCCAACGGCGAAGAAGTGATGAGGCTCTTGGAAGAACTTAATAACGAGGGAACCACCATCGTAATGGTGACCCACTCCCCCCACGACGCCAACTACGCCCACCGCATCATCAACCTGTTTGATGGCAAGGTGGTGACCGAGAATATTAAGGAGCAGTTTCACGTATAACGGAGCTGGAAGACGGAAGACGGGAGATGGAAACGAATCCCCTCTTCGGTCTTCCGTCTTCGGTCTTCTGTCTTTTTATCATGTACAAAAACTACATCAAAATCGCAGTAAGGGGCTTTGCCAAGCATAAGCTGACCTTTTTCATCAATCTTTTTGGCCTGGCATTGGGCCTATGGGTTGCGTTGCTTATTGGGCTCTGGGTGGTGGATGAGCTGTCTATCAACCAGCACTTTTCTCAAAAAGAGGATATCTACCAAATCATGGAGCATCAGCGCTATGGCACTGAAATTTTCACCACCTCGTCTACCCCGGGCATATTGGCTCCAGAACTGAAGGCCAAGTTTCCGGAGGTGGCCTACGCTTCCAATTATAGCTGGAACATGCCCATGATTGCCAGCCACGAGGAAGACAGGGTGAAGTTGGATGGCAAGCATGTAGAGCCGGACTTGTTGAAAATCCTAGATTTTGAAGTTCTGCACGGTACTGCCCAAGGCTTGTTGGAAAGCAAGGAAAATGCGGTGATTACTAAAACCGCGGCACTCAAACTATTTGGGCGAAGTGATGTAGTGGGCGAATCCATAAAAATCGACAACTACCGGGATTATCTTATCCAAGCCGTTTTGGCGGATGTACCCTCGCAGAGTCAGATGAAGTTTGAAATACTTCTTCCTTATGAAGTGATGCTGGCCGAAAACGAGTGGATGAACCAGTGGAATAACAATGGCCCCCAAGCACTGGTAAAATTATTCCCAGGTACAGATGGTAAAGCTTTTTCAGCAAAACTGAAGGACTTTTTGAAGGAATACCATCCGGAAACCAATATTAGCATGTTTGCTTATCCCTTTAAAGAAATTTACCTGCACAGCAGATTTGAGGATGGGCAGCAAGTAGGGGGCAGGATAGGGCACGTGAGGCTGTTTGCGATTATTGGACTGTTTGTTCTGTTGATTGCCTGTATAAATTTCATGAACCTCTCCACGGCCAAATCCCAAAAAAGAGCCAAGGAAGTTGGTGTGCGAAAAGTGGTGGGTGCTGAAAAGTCTGCCTTGATTTATCAGTTTTTGAGTGAGTCACTGCTGATTACATTTTTCAGTAGCCTTTTGGCCCTTCTGATGGTAGAGCTAAGCTTGCCGGTATTCAATGAATTGGCCAGCAAGCAATTGGTTGTTCCCTACGGACAGTTGTGGTTTTGGGTTGGTTTTATATCCATAATCCTTTTCACCGGCTTAATAGCGGGATCCTATCCTGCCTTTTATTTATCAGCCACCAAAGTTGCCCATATCTTTCGCAAGCAACACAACCAGGATCGGTATGCCGTGCTGGCCCGAAAAGGCTTGGTGTTTTTCCAGTTCATTTTGGCCACTGCCCTTATCATTTCTACCATCGTGGTCAACCAGCAGATACAGTATGCTTTAAACCAAAACTTGGGTTTTGACAAGGATCAACTGCTGATGTTTGAGCTCAACGGAAAGCTGCACAGTGAATTTGAAACCCTCAAACATGAGTTGGAGAAGCATCCAGACATCCAGCTGGTAAGCCGTGGTTCTCATTCTTTCAGCGGCAGGAATTCCAATACAGGAAATATTTCCTGGGAAGGAAAAGATCCTGATGCCGGGGCATTATTTGAAATGTTTCACACCGATTATGATTTTTTCCAAACCATGGGGATGAGCTTCTTGGATGGACGGCCATTTGACCGTGGGTATGGCTCAGATAGTCTGGGTGGGGTGGTCTTAAATAAGAAAGCTTTTGATCTGATGCGAGGCGATAAGGACCGAGTGGAAAAACTGGTGCTTTGGGATACTGAAGAGAGAGAAGTGATCGGGGTGGTCGAAGATTTCTACTTTCAGAGTTTTCATCAGGCCATGGAGCCAGCAATTATCTTGCTTACTCCCAAGTATTCCCATATAGGTTTAGTACGTTTTGATGCGGAAAAGGCGGCCACCGTCACCGCATATATGCAGGAATTGACTCAAAGCATGGAGCCGGCATTCATCTTTGAAGCCCATTTTATGGATGCTAATTATGCGAGAATGTATCAGGATGATTTGAGGTTAAGGGATCTGAGCAAGTATTTCAGTATCCTGACAATTTTGATTTCTTGCCTGGGATTGTTGGGGCTTTCGGCACATGTGGCTGAGCAGAAAACAAAGGAGATTGGCATTCGCAAAGTTCACGGGGCCAGCACTTTTTCTATTCTTCATGTAATCAACCGGGAGTTTGTGATGGTGGTGTCTTTGAGTATTGTGGTAGGCTGTCTGCTGGCCTATTGGTTTGCAGTAGACTTCCTATCGGATTACGCACATGCGATCTCCTTTGCCTGGTGGTTTATGCCCCTCGCAGCTTTGCTTATCATGGGGATGGCTTACCTCACGGTGACCTTACAGTCTTGGAAAGCCACGAAGATGAACCCTGTCAACTCCTTAAAAACAGAGTAAAATCGCACGTATTCGGACGTTGATGTTCGGATATGATTATCAGAAAAAGAGAGGATGGCTGTGGAAGGGCGTTTTTAAGCAGTTTTTGAATGGCATAATGATAGAATCATATTATTCTATTTGAAAAATAGTCACGCAATGTTGAAAAATATAATAAAAACAACTTTCCGAAGCTTCTGGAAAAACAAGACCGTCACTTCCATCAATGTGATCGGTCTGGGGGTGGGGCTGGCCACCTGCATTCTGATGATGCTCTATATCTGGGATGAGGCAAGCTATGATAAGCACCACCTGAACAAAGAGGACCTGTATAGGGTGGCAATCCAGTTTAACGACATGCGTGGGGCGCCTACTCCAGCTCCCATGGCCGAGGCTTTCAGGGAGGAGTTCCCCGATGTTGTCCAATCAGCCAGAATATTTCCTTATCCCATGCTGGAATCCATGTTTCTCACTTACCAGGATAACGGGGTTGAAAATACCTATCAGGAAATCAATGGGTATTATGTAGATTCGACATTTTTTGATGTTTTGACTTACGAATTTGTGGAAGGGGATCCACATCGGGCCTTGAACCGTCCCAATACCATGGTGTTATCGGCTTCCCTTGCCACCAAAATTTTTGGAAATAAAAGTCCGGTAGGGGAAATTCTCAAGGTAGGACTTCCGGAAGGGGATTTTGACTATAGGGTGGACGGGGTTTTTGAGGATTCCGGATTGCGTTCGCATGTGGATGCCCGGTTTTTCCTTTCCATGGCCAATACAGATATCGGCGAATATGTGGCGCAGGAGACTTCTTGGTCCAGCAATAACATGTTTTATACCTATCTAAAAGCCCAGCCAGGAACTGATCAGATGATGCTGGAAGAAAAATTAAGAGAGTATTATAAAAGGCAAATTCAGGCAGACGCTGATGCCAGGGGCATGACAATGAGCATTTTTCTGCAGCCGGTATCCGATATATACCTTACCTCTGATTTGGGTTTTGAAATTGGGAACAATGGTAATATCATGTATCTGTATGTATTCGGCTCCATAGGATTGTTTATCCTGTTGATAGCCTGCATTAATTTCATGAACCTTTCCACTGCCAAATCCGAAAAACGTGCCAAGGAAGTTGGTGTGAGGAAGGTGATCGGAGCGGAAAAAGTACAGCTGGTCCGTCAGTTTTTAGGGGAATCCCTGTTGATGAGTTTTGTGTCCTTGGCATTGGCCATTGTAATCTTGCTGGTTTTGCTTCCTGTATTCAATGATTTTGCAGGCAAATCCTTGCAGGTTTTTCAGGACCCATGGGTTCTACTCACCATTTCTATTTTAACCGTTGCTACCGGACTTATCGCCGGGCTTTATCCTGCCTTTTATCTTTCCGGGTTCAAGACGGTGGCTATTATCAAGGGTGGCCGTGGTGGCGGATACTCCGCAGCCAATATTAGAAAAGGGCTGGTGGTTTTCCAGTTTGTCATATCTGTGGCATTGATTGCCATGGTGTTGGTCATCCGCAGCCAGATGAATTTCCTGGAAAGCACGCCACTGGGGTTTGACAAAGAGCAGCAGCTTGTCCTTTCTCTTCAAAGCAGTGAGTCCATTGAAAACTTTTCTACCCTCAAAAACAGTCTTGAAAACCATCAGGGGGTAAAATTGGTGTCCGGAGGCTCGGTTTATCCGGGGCTGGAGGTTCTACAGGACTGGTTGCTTTATGCAGAGGGTACCAATTCTGACGAGATGCGCCAAGTCCATATTGGCCGGGTGGCCAATGACTATATAGAAACGCTTGGGCTGGAACTGATTGCGGGTCGGAGCTATACGGATGATTTTACCAATGAGGAGCTTGCCATTATCCTTAATGAAAAGGCAGTAAAATCCCTGGGTTTCGCAGGACCGGAGGAGGCTCTGGGCAAGAGGCTCATCATGGAGTGGCAGGATACGCGCAGTGAGTATGAGGTAGTGGGTGTGATGAAAGATTATCATTTTGAAAGCCTCCATAAGGGCATAAAGCCATTTGGTCTGGTCCGAACTTCGAAGCCTCCTTACCTTATTGCCAAAATCCAGACAAATCAAGTGAAAGACGTATTGGATTTTGCAGAAAGCTCCTGGAAAAACATCAATGCAGCCACACCTTTTGCCTATTCCTTTGTTGACCTGGATTTTCAGCGCAACTACGAAAAAGAACAAAGAACCGCAACGATTATCCTCTACTTTACCTCTATTGCCATTATCATTTCCTGTATAGGTTTATTTGGCTTGGCCGCATTCACCGCAGAGCAAAGGACAAAGGAAATCGGTATCAGAAAAGTGTTGGGAGCCAGCACTTGGAGTATCACTGCATTGGTATCCAGGGAGTTTTTGGTCTTGGTGGGTTTTGCCATTGTCATCGCAGCCCCTCTAAGTTATTATGCAGCCAGTAGATGGCTGGAAAATTTCGCTTATAAAATAGAATTGTCCATATGGGTATTTCTGATCTCAGGCTTACTGGCAGTGTTGATTGCTTATGGAACCATTAGTTTTCAGGCCCTCAAAGCTGCCTTGGCAAACCCGGTGAATTCATTGAAATCTGAATGAAGACGGAAGACCGAAGACGGAAGACGGAAACTAGATTCGGTCTCCCGTCTTCGGTCTTCCGTCCCAAATTTTAACACGGACACCAAACATCGGTCATCCGACATCCGACATCAAAACAAACAAAACCATGTTCAACAACTATTTCAAAATTTTCCTTCGAAACCTGAGACGCAATCCCACCTACATGATGATCAATGTGCTTGGTCTGGCGGTGGGGATGGCGGCGAGTATATTGATTTTTCTTTTTGTGAAGCACGAGCTCAGCTATGATCGCTATCACGAAAAGGCAGAGAGGATTTACAGGGTCTCCAGACAATGGGTCAACCCTGACGGTCAGGTAAGTTTACATTTGGGACATGCGGCGCCGCCTTTTGCCCCTTTGATCAAATCAGACTTTGGGGATAGGGTAGAAGAGGCGGTCAGGCTGTTGAGCAATAATCCTATTTTGATCCATGAGGGCAAGTCTTTTCAGGAGGAAGATTTTTTCTTTGCCGATCCGGAGGTTTTCAAAGTGTTTTCCTGGAAAATGCTGGTAGGAGATCCGAACCAGGCATTGACTTATCCTGACGGCTTGGTGATCACGGAATCCATGGCCAGAAAATATTTCGGCAACGAAGATGCCATGGGCAAAGCCATTGAGATGAAAGTCGGTGAGTTTTCCTGGGACCTGCAGGTTAGGGGGGTGATGGAAGACATTCCTGCCAATTCACATTTCAATGTGGAGTTTTTGGCGACCATGAATCCCGTGATCGCCTTTTATGGCAGTCTCGACCAGATGATGCAGAATTTCGGAAACAACTCCTTTTCCACCTATTTGCTCCTGGCGGAAGGTGTCGACCCTCACGCTTTGGAAAGTGAATTTCCTGCCTTTATCGACCGGCATATCCCCACTGAAAGCGATAAGCCTGTGTCCGAGACCACCCAACTGAATCTATGGCCGCTGACTGATATCCATCTGCATTCCAATCTGGATTCGGAGATTGAACCCAACAGCAGCATTGAAAATGCATACATCTATTCCGCCATTGCCTTGTTTATCCTGCTGATCGCTTGTATTAATTTCATGAATCTTGCCACTGCCAGATCTGCCAAGCGGGCAATGGAAGTTGGACTAAGGAAGGTGATGGGTGCGGACAAGACACTTTTGGTCAAGCAATTCATGAGTGAGTCCATGTTACTGGTGATTCTGGCTTTGCTGTTTGCTTTGGTGATCGTGTGGGTGGCATTGCCGGCATTTGGGAATTTTACCGGCAAAGAACTAAGCCTAAACCTGCTCCAGGAACCGCAGCTTTTGCTTTGGATGGCTCTGCTCGTGCTGTTGGTCGGTGCATTAGCAGGAAGTTATCCCTCCCTTTTCCTTTCGGGTTTTCAGCCGGTGAAGGTGTTGAAAGGCACCTTTAAAATCGGCTCAGCCCATGAAAAGTTCAGGTCTGTTTTGGTGGTGGGGCAGTTTGCCATTTCCATTGTGATGATTGTAGGGGTAATGGTGGTGTTAAATCAGCTCAACTTTATCAAAAATAAAGATTTGGGTTTCGATAAGGAGCAGATTGTAGTCTTGCCGGCTTATGCTGAGTTTACCGGCAATTATGAAATGATGCGGGAAAGGCTGCTGCAGCATCCGGGCATAGCAGAGGTTTCCTTAGCGAGCAGAGTTCCGTCCGGCAGGCTGCTGGACTCCCAGGGAACGCAGGCCGAAGTGAACGGGGAGCTCTTGCCCATCAATGTCCGCATTTCAGATATTCATGTGAGCCATTCATTCCTGAATACCTTCGGAATGAACTTAGTGGCCGGGAGGGATCTGGATTTTAACCTTGCCAGTGATTCAACTGGTGCCTTTCTATTGAATGAAGCTGCTGTGAGGGCAATCGGTTGGTCAAGCCCGGAGGAGGCGGTGGAGAAGCAGTTCCATTATGGTATACGGCGCGGTTTTGTGGTGGGTGTGATAGAGGATTTTCATTTTGAATCCCTGCACCAGCCCATCAGCCCCATGGTTTTCATGGTGCCAGAGGACCGTTTCAATCAAGTGGCGGTCAAACTTCATCCTGACCGTCAGGATGAGGCCATGGCATTTCTTCAGGACGAATGGATAGCCATGAAGTCGGATTTTCCCTTTTCGCCCTTTTTCATTGAAGACAGGTTTTGGGAGCAATATGAAACCGAGGAAAAAGTAGGCCAACTGTTCGGCTTTTTTGCCGGGCTGGCCATTGTTATTTCCGTTTTGGGACTGTTTGGCCTTGCCGCATATTCCACAGAACAAAGGACAAAAGAGATCGGCATCCGAAAGGTCATGGGAGCCAGTGTGACCAATATAGTGACCTTGCTGGGCAGGGATTTCCTGAAGCTTGTTTTGATTGGCTTCCTGCTGGCCATCCCGATCGGCTGGTATGGGATGAGCCAATGGCTTGAAAACTTCGCCTATTCGGTAGGGGTGAGTTGGTGGATCTTTGTGGTGGCGGGACTGGTGGCCTTCCTGGTGGCGGCCATCACGGTGAGCAGCCAATCGATCAGGGCGGCACTGGTGAATCCGGTGGATACATTTAAGGAGGGGTAGAGACCGAAGACGGAAGACGGGAGACCGGATGCGGGATTGGATTCCGTCTTCCGTCCATTAACATATTAACGTGACCAAATATGTGGAAAAACTATTTCACCATCTCAATCAGGAACCTGGGTAAGCGGAAGCTTTATGCCGGGATCAACATCTTGGGCCTGACCATTGCCATTGTGAGTTTTTTGGCGATTTCACTTTATATCCATCATGAATGGAATTATGATAAAATGTATACGGGATACGACCGGATATATAAGCTTAACCAGGAATTTTTCTCAGGAGGTGAAGGTCAAATGGTCAGCACTTCTCCTTCCGCTTTGGTTCCTGCAGTTCTGGAGGATATTCCCGAAGTTGAAACGGGGACGGTGGTTTTTGATCTCAGCATTTTCTCCACAGTTTTGATCACAGGGGATGAGCTCAGTGTGGAGGAATCAAAATTTGCCTATGCAGACCAAAATTTCTTTAAGGTTTTTGACTTCCAATTGCTGGAAGGAAACCCGGAGGCGGCCTTGGCTGAGCCCAACCAGCTGGTATTGACTGAATCTACCGCCCGCCGATATTTTGGAGATTCCAGAGAGGCCGTTGGCCATACATTGAGAGTAGAAAGTGGGGAATATACTGTATCGGCAGTTATGGAGGATTTTCCCACCAACAGTCATTTGGACTTCGATTTTTTGGCATCATTTAAATCCCATCGACATGGCAAGGAGCCGGAATGGTCTCCAAGTAATTTCTATTCCTATATCAAACTAAGCGAAGGGGCAAAAACGGCTGTTTTAAAAACCAAAATGGAGCAGCTGGTAGAAAAATATTTAGGCGAAACCCAACGGGATTATAATTTCCAGACAGCCATGCACCTCCAGCCTGTTACCGGCATTCATTTGCGGGGTGAGGGTTTGAGTGGGGTAAAGCCAGGATCGGATATGAAATATCTTTATATTTTCGGAATAGTGGCCGTCCTGCTGATTTTTATAGGTATAATCAATTATGTTAACCTGGCTACAGCCGAAGCCACGGAAAGAAATAAGGAGGTAGGATTGAGGAAGGTGATGGGAGCTGACCGAAGGCAGCTTTTTAATCAATTTATTTCAGAATCCTTTATCTTGACTGCATTTGGTCTTGTATGCAGTATGGTTCTTTTGGCTATTCTGGGTTATAAATTCGAAGAAATTTCCGGTGTTCCCATGCAAATCGGATTCCTGTTTACCCCTATTGGAATCGGTTTTCTTCTTCTGCTTTTGCTCTTGGTGGCTTGTTTGGCTGGAATTTATCCGGCCGTAATCCTTTCGGGAATGGATCCTTTAAAGGCATTGGGCAAAAAAAACAAATTGGGAGGCGGTGCCTGGCTTAGAAAATCCCTTGTGGTTATCCAATTTTTTATTTCCATCGGCCTTTTGATTGCGACCATGATCGTCAAACAACAACTGGACTATATGCAGGCGGTTAATTTGGGCTATGATAAGCAGCAGCTGATTTCCATCAATACGCATCATAAAATGATGGAAACCATTCCTGCCCTGAAAAGTGAATTGGTCAGAAAAGGTGTGGCAAGTTCGGCCTCTTTAGCCGCAGATATGCCCATTTATATAAAAGGAGGGTATGCTATTCAGGCCGGATTTGACAATACCAAGGAGATCAGCATCACCGGATATGCGGTAGATGAGGATATCATCAAAACAATAGGGGCCGGAATTGTTGCCGGCAATGATTTTACAGAGCAGGACATCAGTAGAAGTCAAGCTTTTGAG
This sequence comes from Litoribacter ruber, assembly GCF_018500185.1. Lineage (GTDB taxonomy): Bacteria > Bacteroidota > Bacteroidia > Cytophagales > Cyclobacteriaceae > Litoribacter > Litoribacter ruber. Next base: position 388,247 of record NZ_JAHBGI010000004.1, read on the forward strand.
ACCGGGGAAGAGCTGCCTATTATCCTCAACGAATCAGCGGTGAGGGAACTTGGCTGGAGTCCGGAAGAGGCTGTTGGCAAAAAGGTACTGGCTGGCAATCCGGCTCGGATCAAGGCAGTGGTGAGTGATTTTTATTTCAACAGTCTGCACCACAAGGTTGGTCCCCTGATGATCTTTATCGATAAGGACCAGACCAATTTGCTTTTGGTTCGGTTGGCGAAGGGAAATCCTGCTGAGCATTTGGCCAGCCTAGAGGAAACCTGGAAGGGGCTTGTGCCCGACAGACCCTTCAATTATAAATTTGTAGACCAGGAATACGCAAACCTTTATCAATCTGAGGTGCGAGTTGGAAGGATTTTCAGCCTGTTTGCGGGCATTGCAGTGGTGATTGCCTGCATGGGGCTTTTTGGCCTTGTTTCCTATGTTGCTTTAAGAAGGACGAGGGAAATCAGTATTAGAAAAGTGCTTGGTGCCTCAGGTCAGGATGTTCTGAAACTTTTGTCTTCTGATTTCTTTATGCTTTTGGCAATTTCCTCTGTTTTGGCTGTGATTTTTGGACTTTGGTTCAGTAGCCAATGGCTTTCCGGCTTTGCCAACCGGGCCGTGATCCCGCTTTGGATTTATCCTTCGGCTATTTTGGTGGTGGCTTTGATTTCTTTCCTGACCATAGGATATAGGACAGTGACGGTGTTTGTGAAAAGGCCTGCAGAGACGCTGAAGGATGAGTGATGTGGGAAGAACTGCCAAGCAGGATTTTGATCAGGTTTTTAAAAAGTATTTTCCACTTGAGGATGGGGAGTTCAAGTTCTTCGATGAGACTATCAGCAACTTTTATCAATCGGATTTCAGGGTGATGAAGGTGTTGGGGATGGCAACTTTGATGGCATTGGGGATAAGTTTTCTAGGGCTGTTTGCTTTGATCTCCTTCACCATTGCGCAGAGGACAAAGGAGATCAGTATACGTAAGGTGCTTGGAGCAGGGACAATGGAGATTTTAATGAGCCTTTCAAAAGAGTATGTTTGGCTGATGGCGGTTGCTTTTGGGCTTGCGGCTATCCTTACCTGGTATCTTTTAAACAGTTGGCTTCAGGAATTTCACTTCAAGATCAATATGCCTTATGAACTTTATGTGGCCGCAGGTTTGGCGGTTCTACTGGCCTCTCTGGCGATAGTGGGCATGCAGGGGTATAAGGTTGCCCAGAGGAATCCGGCAGAGGTGTTGAAGAGTGAGTAAGAATGTGTTTTCAGATTCATTAAACTTCTAACCGGTTTCTCTCATCCTCTGAAAACCAAGATTAACCGAATATTTGCTAATCCAAAATCTGGTTTATCGAAATTCAAAATTAATAATTCCTTTTAAAGTGCCAGTAAGTGACACAAGTGTGATTTTGCTTATTTGTGAGGCAACAAAAAAGTAAAATTGTTCATACCCTGTAATTTTAATATTGAATAATAATTAAGGACAAAATCCCCACGAACCATGAATAGCAGATATTTGATACCGGTCGTCTTTTTGGCGATTCCTAGCAGTTGTTGGGAACTGACTGGGAAAAGCCGTGAGATTCTCCCCAATACAGTCTATCCTAAAGTTATTACCGAGAAAGCTGTCCATGATACTGATGATCCTGCCATTTGGTATAATTTGGAAGATCCTACATCAAGTCTGGTCATAGGTACGGATAAAGGTGAAAATGGCTGTTTGTTAGTGTATGGACTTGATGGACATATAATCAGGGAAAAAACAGTAAAAGGCCTCAACCGGCCTAATAATGTTGATGTCAAACAAGTTACAATAAACGGTAATTCTTTTTCGATTGCGGCAATTACAGAAAGAGGAGAAAATAAACTTAGAATTTTTTCTGTACCTGATATGGAACCGATTGATCAAGGGGGAATAGAATTATTTAAGGGGGAGGAGGAAAGGGCGCCAATGGGTGTTGCGTTGTATATAAGACCCCGCGATAATGCTGTGTTTGCAATAGTGAGTAGGAAATTAGGTCCCTCAGGGAGATATTTATGGCAGTACCGATTGGACTTAGATAAAAATGGGAATTTTGTGGGGATAAAAGTTAGGGAGTTCGGACAGTTCAGTAGGAAAAAAGAAATAGAAGCTATTGTTGTCGATGATGAATTGGGATATGTTTATTATTCAGATGAACAATTTGGAGTAAGGAAATATTTTGCTGACCCTGAACTAGGTAATGAGGAGTTGGCTGTTTTTGCTCAGAAAGGTTTTGCGGAGGATCATGAAGGTATAAGTATATATAAGGTAAGCAGTCAAACAGGATATATTTTGGTTTCAGATCAGAAAGCAGGAAAATTTCATATTTTTAGAAGAGAAGGAACTATTCGTGACAAGCATCAACATAATTTAGTGAAAATTGTGCAGTTGGCAGCCAAGGAAAGTGACGGTTCCGAAGTCGTGTCAGTAAATCTTGGTCCATCCTTCCCCAATGGCTTATTTGTTGCCATGTCAACAGACAAAACATTCCATTATTATGATTGGAGGGACATTGCGGGTGATGATTTAAAGCTGGCTGAATCGTTAAGGGAATGAAATTCATTTCAATCATTCATTAGTAAAACAGCGTATTTAGTTTTTTCTTAGTAAGATAAGTGACTCCTCCAGTTCTTTTTTGGCAATTTCCGATGTAATTCTTACTTCTTCAAAAAGTACTTTTAACTTTTTACCGTTTCCTTCGTTCTTGGCTATCTGCTCCATATCGGTGAGGGTTTTATATAAGGAGTTTAACCCAACTGTTTGAAGGGATGATCTGATTTTATGTAAAATGGACGCCGCCATCGAGTAATTTTCATTAGCGAGGGTATCATGTAATTCTGCTATCATAATATCGTGGTGATGGAGGTAGTCCTCTACAATTTCAATTATTATCTCCTGATCTCCGTTGAAGACTTGCTCTAAGAATGCTAACCCGGTTAGATTCTGAGAAGTAATCCTTTGAGGGCGATTAATGTGAAGATTTTGCGGTACCCATTTGACCACTTTATCCTGAAACGACTTCTTGGTAAAAGGGCGTCCCAGATAATCGTTCATACCAGCTCGAAAACAGTGTTCAATATCCTCTTTATAAACATTTGCACTTAAACCAATGATTGGAACATGTGAATTGTGCTCCCGTATCCTGCGGGTGGTTTCAAATCCATTCAGAACAGGCATCTGTACATCCATCAGGATGAGATCAAAGTTTTCTTTTAGAACAAGGGTAAGGGCTTCTTTCCCGTTGTTTGCCAATACAACAGAACAGCCTATACCATCAAGCATGGCAGCACCTAACCGCTGATTAAGGTAATTATCATCAACCAACAAGACTTTTGCTTCCCGATTATAGTGGATTTGGCTGGATTCGGTGTTTATATCTTGTGTATTTTGGGTTTCCGTGATTTGTAAGGGTAGGTGTATCCAGAATGTGCTCCCACAGGGGCCAGAGTCATTTACGAGCTTTCCAGGACTTTGAACGCCAATTTCTCCACCCATTAAATTGATCAGTTTACGGACAATGGACAAGCCTAGCCCAAAACCGCCAAACTCCCTGTTAATAGAGCTATCGGCCTGTGTGTAATTTTCAAAAATCGTATCCTGTTTACTCTTTGGGATCCCTATTCCCGTGTCCGAAACTTCAATTAATATAAAAATATTTTGATCGTGGGTTTTATACATACATTTAAATGATATATGTATTTCGCCCTGTTTGGTGAATTTAAGGCTGTTTGAAATCAGGTTTATAATTATCTGAACGATCTTTTGGGAATCCCCAATCAAGTAATTAGGAATATTGTCGCCAAATTGGAGAGTAAACTTCAGCCCCTTTTCTTTAGCTTGGAATTTATAAGGATACACATTTGAGGTAATTGTTTCTTTCAGATGGAATGCTTCCTCCTGAAGTTCAATTTTTCCTTCCTCGATTTTTGTCAGATCCAGTACATTTCCCAAAAGGGATAACAATATTTTCCCGGAGGAAATGATATAATCTAAATACTCTTCAGTTTCTTTAGGTAGCGGATGGTTTTTTATCAATTGAGCAAAACCTAACATGGTGTTGATTGGAGTGCGGATTTCATGGCTCTGGTTTGCGAGGAAAGAACTCTTGGCCAGACTTGCACTTTCAGCTGATTCCTTTGCAAGTTGCAATTCTTTTTTATAAATGAATTGCTCTGTAATATCAAAAGCAAAACCCACGATATCTTTCGGGCTTGTTTCATCTTGAAAAGTAAATGCCTCGAACACCCAATGAATACCATTTTTTTCGCCTTCCAGTGTAAATTTTGATGGGTTTTTTCTTTTCATTTTTTGAATAGGTTCTCTGAGTTCAGGGAAAACCTTCAATGCTTTCTGACCGATCACCTCATCTCGGTTGAGCCCGAGTTTATTTATACCGGCACCGGAAAATTCTAAAAAATAGCCAATTTCTGAAATGCGGAAAATAATAACTGGTAGATTTTCCAGAATACTATTCAGCAGCTGGCTTTGTTGTCTAACCAGATACTCCGATTTTTTCCTTTTTGTAATATCATGTCCAACAACACTTATTTCAACCACTTTATTGTTCATGTATCGGATGGGATAAAATGAGAATTCATAATAAACTTTCTTTTTTGCCCACTTGATGGGAAGTTCTTTTGAGAAGTTCAATCCTTTGAAACTTTTTCCTATAAGGTTGGGGAAATTGGGTCCAAAAAGAGCAGAAATTTCGGAGGGAAGTTCATCCCCTAGCTCTGGTTTTTCGCCCGTTTCAGAGGAAAGGTATTTTATGAAATTCGGATTTAATGTGGTGAAAGATTGCTGCTCGTCCAATGTAAATACCAAATCTGTGGAATACTCCACAACAGCCGCTTGGCTGTTGTGTAATGGCTGCGCTATTTGTAGTAAGTCATTTTTTGACTTGATTTCGTGGAGAATGTCATAAAGTATTGGCTGAATCAAATTAACCAGATTCATGATTTTTTCTTTCCCTTCTGGAGACAATTGAAAACCGAAAACCGCATAGCTGTTTTCTTCAATTGGTATTATGAGAAGATGGTTGAGCTTATTAAAACCACCTTTTTTTTCTGATTTCTGTAATTTTTTAAATGTAGCTATGTCTTTTTGCCAGTCCTTTATGACTTCAAACGGAACAGAGAGATCGGGCTCGGAGGAATAGATTTCGATGAAATTATTATTATCTGAATCTACTCTGATGAAATATGAATGCGAGGCCTTTACAATCTGACCCGTTTTTATTAAAACAGCCTTTAGCGCCTGATGTGAAGGGACAAGTCTTTTTTGTTCCAAAGAAAACCGCAATAAATCCGACAAAATGTCCACCCAAGATGTAGATTTGGCCATTGACATGGTTTAATGGTTAAGGGTAAACTAAATAGAATATGAAATAAAAATAAAAATCCTATGGTGAATGTTGTTATAACCCAAAATATAACCTTATGGTTTTCAGTTTATTGTGTTAAATCGTGTAAGTACTGAAGCTTTTTGGTTACTTACCCTTCTTAAATCGCAAAAAAACAACTTTGAACTTTTTTGTTAATTAGACCAGGTCATAATCCTTGAAAAAAATAGAAAAAGTCTGCCTTTTTTTTTAAAAATCAGGTATTTTCCCTAAATAAATCAGGTATTTTCCCTAAATTTTGAAAGGGCAATTTATTTAGCGTATGATTTAATTAATTGGTCTCTATTCCCTGTTAACCTGCCGAATTATCATGTTGTTTAAAAAAAAACAATCTATTTTTAAAGTAGAGTTGGTGATTATATACTATAAAAGAATCAAGCATATCACCCAATGGCGAAATCAATTAAGTCAGGCAGAATTCTCTTAGCAGAGGACAATAAGATTACCCAGAAATTTATGGGGGCCCTGTTGTCGAAATGGGGCCACCAAGTCACAATTGTGGATGATGGTAATGGAGTCTTGGATGAAATTAGTAGAAATGCTTTTGATATTTTGATCTTGGATTACCAAATGCCTGAAATGGATGGACTTTCTACTTACAAGTTGCTCAAAGAAGGGAGGTTTCCGAACATTGAAAACATGCAAATCATTTTTCTAACTGGAGAAACGAGTGCAACAGTAATAAATGATCTGAAAAAATCTGGGGTCAAATATTTTTTGCGAAAACCTATCCAAAAAGATGTACTGTTTTCTACATTGTCCGAATTGTTGAATATTGGCGTTGCCCAAAATTCAAGGATTAATACCACTTCAACTCAGTATCTGAAAAAAATCACCGATACCAATCCGCAATTAATGCGGGAAGTCATAGATATTTTTATTGAAGAAGCTCCTAAGTTCCTGTTCAAGATGAAAACCTTTTGTCTTCTTGAAGATTGGGAAAGCCTTCGGACTCTTATCCATAAGATCAAAGCAAACTTTGCCTATGTAGGAATGGAAGAGCAAAAAGAGCTTTTAAGAAAGCTGGAACATGACTTAGAACAGATGACCGACAAGGAAACCTACCTGTCACGAGTAATACATTTAGAGAAGATAACCCAAAAAGCCATTGTTTCACTTGAAAAGAGAAAGAAAAATCTTTAAATAATCAAGTAAATCCAATAAATAGGTGATTTCTAGTTGTTATAAGTTTTTGATTTTCACTAAATTAGTAACCCGTTATCGTGCGAGAATAGCTTTTGAGACAGTAGGTTTTTGTGAGTATTACCAATCGTTTTTATTGATTTTTTATGGAAAGGAAATATACATGTGTACTTGTGGATGATGATCGGATGTCCCTTAGGATTTTGGAGATATTAGTTGAAAAGACTCCTTTTCTTGAGGTCGTCGGTGTATTTGACAATCCGGTGGATGCTTTCAGAATGTTATCAGAGGTTAGGGTTGATATAGTGTTTTTGGATGTGGAAATGCCTGAGATGAGTGGGTTGGAACTTTTGGATACTCTTGCTGATCAACCCCAAATCATAATAACCACCTTGAAGGATATGTATGCCGTGCCTGCATTTGATTACGAGGTAGCAGACTTTTTACTTAAGCCAATTGAAAATTATTCCCGGTTTTTAAAAGCCGTAAGGAAGGCCAAGGCTAACTTGGAAAAGGCTAATGGTATAGGCAATCAAGAAAAAGTAAAGCAAATCTTCATAAAAATTGATTCCTTGTTATTGAATTTTCAGTTAAAGGATATTTTGTATATAGAAGCTTTTGGGGATTATATCAAAATTTACACGGAGCAAAAGATGTATGTGGCGCATGCGAAGCTAAGAACGGTGGAGGAGACCCTTCCCAAAAATGCCTTTGCAAGAATTCACCGGTCCTATATCGTAAGATTGGATAAGATTGAGAATATAGATCCATCCAATCTGGAGGTGAGGAAAAAGGTGATACCGATAAGTAATAGCTATCGCCCTAATTTGTTGGCCAAGATTAATACACTTACTTAAAGCTTTCATATACAGAAATGATTGATGACCTAAAAAGAATTAAGTTGTTATATGAGATATATAACCTTTTCAATTATAGGAAACTTAAATATCAAAATAAACTTTATAAATTATACGGAATTAAGAAAAAATTTTATAGTACAATTTGTAGCAATGATTTCCCAAAAAACAACCCGTGGGATCGTCCTTGGCTAGATAATATCAATTCAGTAGAAGCCTTACCTCTGCTCCAAGCATTTTCAGCTTTGGATTCCGATATCCAATCTGCCTTACTTAATTGGTCAGATAATGGATATGCGATTCTTAATGGGGTTTTTTCAAAGGAAAAGGTTTCATTGATCAATGAAAAACTTGTGAATTTGATGCATGAAAAACACCTGACCATTAAGGACAAAAGGAAAATCATGTTCGCGGTGAGGCATTCAAAAGAGCTAAGGGACACGGTTAATACAAACCTTCTAGTACAAATACTCGAAATGCTTATGGGTGGACCTCTAGACCTTTTTCAAAGCGTAAATTTTCTAAAGGGGAGTGAAGAGCCAGCCCATTCCGATTTTATACATATGTCTACGTATCCTTATGGGTATTTGATTGCGGTTTGGATTGCTCTTGAGGATATTAATGAGGAGAATGGAGCCTTGTTTTATTACCCCGGAAGCCATAAGCTACCGTATGTGATGAATGGAGATTTTGATCATGGGGGAAATCGATGGCTGTTGGGTAAAAATAGTAAACAAAAGTATATAGAAAAGATTGAGGAAAAAATTCAGGAAAGTGGCTTAGAGAGGAAAATCTTTACAGCAAAAAAAGGAGATGTGTTGATATGGCATGGGAACCTGCTTCATGGAGGGAGTAAATTAATTGACCCGAGCAGGACAAGAAAAAGTATGGTGTTACATTATTTTGGAGCGGACGTCATTAGGTATCATGAGGTTACGCAAAGGCCTTCCTTTAAGGCTTGGTAAAATCATTTAAAATGTATAATTGCCTGCTATATGGAACAGTTCAAACTGGAATTCATTTCGGTTGGTCCTTTGGTTTATTCCTATTGCATTAATCCCGAGTGGATTCCTTTCCTGCAATTAAAAGTTCAAATTGAGGCCCTGTGATTGAAAATTGTTTATGAATAGAATAACCCAGTAAAACAGGCATAGATAAGTAATCCAAGGTATATGAGACCCCCTGGTGTCTAAAACGGAGGTCACTGGGCCATAGTTTACGCTGATA
>NZ_JAHBGI010000040.1 GCF_018500185.1 Litoribacter ruber
CACGAAGGGAAAAGGCCTCTTCGCGGAAGCAAATGGGTCACGAAGGACACAAAGTTTCCACGAAGTCGCACAAAGTCTTTTTTGTGCACGGCGTTTAGGAGGTTATTTCCCGATCAGCGCTGCACGGATCGGGAGGTTTAGGGGTTTAGAAAAGCGCGAGGCGAAGCAGGACTAAAAATGGGTCACGAAGGACACTAAGTCTTCACGAAGTTGCACAAAGTCTTTTTTGTGCACGGCGTGTAGGAGCCTGCCTGCCGGCAAAGGCAGGTTTATTGCCCGATCATCGCTGCGCGGATCGGGAGGTTTAGGGGTTTAGAAAAGCGCGAGGCGATGCAGGACTAAAAATGGGTCACGAAGGACACTAAGTTTTCACGAAGTTGCACAAAGTCTTTTTTGTGCACGGCGTTTAGGAGCCTGCCTGCCGGCAAAGGCAGGTTTATTTCCCGATCATCGCTGCGCGGATCGGGAGGTTTAGGGGTTTAGAAAAGCGCGAGGCGACGCTNCACAAAGTCTTTTTTGTGCACGGCGTTTAGGAGCCTGCCTGCCGGCAAAGGCAGGTTTATTTCCCGATCATCGCTGCGCGGATCGGGAGGTTTAGGGGTTTAGAAAAGCGCGAGGCGACGCTAGGCTGAAATTAGGACCACGGTCCACGGTCGACTGTCGACTGTCGACCGTGGACTGTCAACCTAAATCCTCGCCTGATATGTATACAGCTGATAATAACGCCCCTTCAATTCAATCAGCTCCTCATGCTTGCCCTGTTCGGCGATGCGGCCTTGCTCGATGACGAGGATCTGGTCGGCTTGGCGGATGGTGCTGAGGCGGTGGGCGATCACGAAGGTGGTCCGGCCCTGCATGAGGCGCTTCAGGCTGGCCTGGATCAGGCTTTCGCTTTCGGTGTCAAGGTTGGAGGTGGCCTCATCCAATATCAGGATGCGGGGATTGGCCAAGATGGCCCTTGCGATGGCGATCCGCTGCCGCTGTCCCCCGGATAGCTTGACGCCCCGCTCCCCGATCAGGGTGTCCAGGCCGTCATCAAACCTGTCGGTAAATTCCTGCACGTGGGCGGCCCTGACGGCGTCCTGCAGTTCGGACTCCGTAGCGTCGGGACGGGGGAAGAGGATGTTGTCCCGGATGCTGCCCTCAAACAGGAAGTCATCCTGCAAGACCACGCCGAGCTGGCTGCGGTAGCTGTCGAGGCTTACTTCCTGCAGGTTGTGGCCGTCCACGGTGATCATGCCTTTGTCGGGATTGAGGAAGGAGGCGGCCAGACTGGCTATGGTGGTTTTGCCTGAACCTGAAGTGCCTACCAGGGCCGTGACCGAACCTGCGGGGGCAGTGAAACTGATGGATTTGACCACTTCTTTGCCTGCATCGTATGAAAAATGCACGTCCCTGAATTCAATATCGCCTTTGATGTGGTTGATTTGAATGTTTCGGGTTCCCTCGCTGTCCTCGATCGGGGTGTTCATGATCTCCTCGGTACGGTCCAGTCCGGCAAAAGCTTCTGTGAGTTGGCTGCCGATGTTGCTCATCTGCACGATTGGGGCGATCATGAAGCCGAGGTAAAGGGTGAAGGCGAGGAAATCCCCGAAGGTCAGCTCTCCTTCCATGATCATATATCCGCCTATGCCCATGATGCCCGCTGAGGCAAGGCCGAGGAGGAGGGTGGCCGAACTTGTGATCAGGCTGGTGCTGGTAAGGCTCTTTTTGACATTGAGAAATAGACGTGTGACCCCATCCTCAAAGGTTTTGATCTCCTGTGCCTCTGCATTGAAGCCCTTGATCACGCGGACGCCGCCGAGGGACTCGGTAAGCCTGCCGGTCACTTGGGCATTGATGACGCCTCTTTCCTTAAAGATGGGCCTGATCCGCCCGAAGGCTTTCATGGAAACCACCCCGAACACCGCAACTGGCAGCAGCACGTAGAGCGTCATCAGCGGGCTGATGGCTATGAGCAGGACCAGGCAGATGATGGAGGTGAGTACCCCGCCCACCAGCTGGGCCAAGCCGGTGCCCACCAGGTTGCGCACCCCTTCCACATCGGTCATGATGCGGGAGACGAGTTCGCCGGTCTTGGTGTTGTCGAAAAAGCGTATGGGGAGTTTGAGGATATGGGCCTGCACCTGTGCGCGGAGCTTGGAGATGAGGTTTTGGGCTTCCACGCTGAGGATCTGTGTGAGGGCAAAGGAGGTGACTGCCTGGATGACGATGGCTCCTACCACTGCTGCGATCAGCCACCAGAGGAGTTCAAGGTCGGCGTTTGGGATGACATCGTCCATAAGGAACTTGCTTGCCCCGGGGAGGACGAGTCCTGCGAGTCTGCTGATCACGATAAGAACCAGTCCGATCAGGATCTGCTTTCTGCGCGGCCAGATGATGGTCCTGAATGCTTTGGCAAGGGATACTTTGCCGATTTGTGTTTTTTTAGCCATGGGGGAGAGAATGTGGAAAAGGCAAATTTACGGATATGTTGTGAGAAGTAGGGAGTGAATCCGGCGTTTAGGAGTTTATTTCCCGATCAGCGCTGCGCGG
>NZ_JAHBGI010000041.1 GCF_018500185.1 Litoribacter ruber
CAAAGAAATTACCATGACCGGATTATCAGGGATGAGGGGGATTTTTTGAGGATATCCAACTACATCAGAAATAACCCGATGAATTGGGATGAGGATGAATTTTTTGGACCATGATGGTTATTACGGCGAAATCCCCCATGCTAGGGGCGAAAAATTTTTCGCACCTAGCATGGGGGAAATTAGCCGCTAGTTGATCTGCGCAAGCATCTTATCCAAAATGCCATTAAACTCCTCAGGTTTTTCAATCATTGGAAAATGGCCTGTGCCAGCGATGGTTTCTACTTGAAAGCCACTTTTACAGTGATTTTTCAAACCCGTTAGATTTGTTGGATAAGCGTCGCTGTTAATTAAATACAATTTGAAATTAAGCATTTCCAGTCTTTGTGCATCTGAATGAGCATATTGCATCTGATTCATAAATGTTCCGTAGCCAATGACAGAATCGGTGTTTGCAAAGTCATGCTTAACCCTCTCTTTGACTTCTTCTGGTGTGGTAGGGTGGAAAAGCATCATATCTGCATATACAGTGGCTGAATTTTTAAAATCCTTTTCCAGCATCGGAAAAAAGTCAGCCATCTGTTTCATTTGTTCGGGTGTAAATTCCACGTCAATAAATTTGAAATTGTCGACACCCACAATTCCTTTTATGGAAGGATGTTGGTTCATGGCTATTTCAAGCATGATCTCCCCAGCCATGGAATGGCCGACTATTACAACATTTTGAAGTTTCAATTGGTCAATAAATATTGTTACATCGTTGGCGTACTCTTCAATTGTCCAGTTGGCCCTTTCTGCTTTTGATTTCCCAAATCCCGGTAAGTCAATTGCATAAACATTGTATTGATGGGCAAAGTATTCTACCTGTTTTTCCCAATAAGTGCCATCAATGCACCACCCATGTAAAAACAGCAATGTTAACGTGCCCTGTCCATCTTGAAAATAATTGATTTCAACCTCATTGTTTCTGATTTTGATTTGTTTTGCAGTCATTCTTTCTCGTGTTTATGTCTTAGTTTCCTTCCTTGAAATGATACACTTACGATTTCCAAATTACATTTTTTCTTTGCTATTGGGTTAAGTATGTAACAAAGTTTCAAGGCACTTAGGACATCCCTATGTCAGGGGTTCAAATAATTTTTTTGAACGCTCTTCCAAATATTCTTCAATTCTGAAAGACCTATTGGGATTAAAATGAGTGGGTTGAACAAGGAGCTCTTTGATTCTGTCCAGGCGAAACTCCCTTATTTCTTGTCTTAGCTCACAAAAGGCAATAGTTGACCACACAGCACCGCTAAAATAGACGGCATAAGGGTGGATTATCCGTTCTTTGAGGTGACCTTCCCCCCTTGTTTGATAGGATATTTTCAACTTTTGATTTTCTGTAATTGAATGCTGTATGGCGTCTAAAAATATGCTTGTAGGTGCCCATGGCTTTTGATATCCGATTCTTGAATTCAGAAGCTCCAGTTTATCTTTGTCTTTAAGTGACAAAACAGCTTTAATTTTATAAAGTGCTGACCCATAATTCTGTTTAAGGGAATCTTCTGCATGATAATTTAAAATTTTACTGGTAGTAATCATAGCTCTGGCTTCCTCCATTGTGAATATTACGGGAGGCAACCGATAACCCTCCACTAAAAAATATCCCTTCCCTTCTTCTTCCCCAATTGGAACCCCGGCAAGTCTCAATGTTTTTATATCTCTGTAAATTGTCCTGTTTGTCACTTCATGTCGTTGGGCCAATTCACGGGCAGTTGTCAGTCTTTTGGATTGAATCTGTATGAGAATGCTTGTGATTCTGTCGAGTCTATTCATTTGAAAGTTGTATATCGGAAAATTACTGCTAACGTAAAGGTTTTTTATCTAAAAAGGGTTTTTGTTAAATGTCAAAAGTGTATTTATGATTAATTGAGCTGTAAAATACCGCGATTAGGGTATTTTTTCCTATGAATTTTCTAAACATATTTGAAATCAGCATTTATGCATTGGTATATATGTAACCCAACACACAAAAATGACCAGATATAAGATCAAGTGACTATTGAGCTTGTCATGGACTGGGAAGGGACCAAAATGGCCTTCAAGGAGGGGTTGGAAGAAGGTTATCAAAGGGGGAGTAACAATTAGGGAATACATGTAGGTTTTGGGGGTATAATAGATCGTAATGCAAGAGGTCCTGTTGTAGGGGGCGAAAAATTTTTCGATCCCTACAAAGGGACCTGACCGGTTCATTTGTCATAATTACGTATTGGTTTAGGAGTTTAGAAATGAGTTCGACCCCATTGGGGGTCGTTGGAATCGAAATGGCTTTTGGCTCCATGGGTTGCACCCATGGTTATTGAAAGGTTTGACCCCATTTGGGGTCGGTGAAACCAATCCTAGCGCCGCGGCCTTTGCGCTTTCTCTTTGCGCCCGTGGCGTGAAACCAAAGCCTCAACCTTGTCGCCGCTTCGCGGTTTCTAAACTCCTAAACCAGGCCGCAGGCCGAATAACCTACTAAACTACGCAGTTTAGAAGGTTATTTC
>NZ_JAHBGI010000042.1 GCF_018500185.1 Litoribacter ruber
TTGGCCGCGAAGCTGGCGATGCTGAAGGGGAAGTTTAGGTAGTTGGATGGCTACGTGCTTGTCTGCATAAGGTAGGTGCAGAATAGGTGCACGAACAACAGACTTCTGGGTTTTAGAAAAAGAGGCTGTCTCAAAAAAAGAGACAGCCTTTAGTTTATTTAGCTTATATATATAAATTTAGGAATGTTTTTTGTCATTTAGTTGATTATAATATTTTTCCGCAAGCTTTTTATAAAACCCTACTTTCTCTGAGAATATGAAATCTTTCAAAAGTAATTTTTTATTATTCTTATCGGATTTTTGGGAAATAATTTGAGTAAATTCATTGCTGGCTCTAATATTTTCTTTTACCATGAGCTTGATTTTTTCCCGTAAATTTAAATCATCGTCACATATAAATTTCAGATTTTTTTCTATATTTTTGATTTTTTCTTTATAGTTTTCTAAATCTTCAGATTTGTTGGTTAAAATTATTTCATTAAAAATCCAGATTTCAATATTCCAATCAAAATTAAATTGATTTAAAATTGTGATGCTTAATTCAAATGATTTTTGATGAAGATTTGAAAGTCGCAATAATTTTAATGTCGCAATATAATCATTTCCGATTGAAGAGTGATTTGGTTTATTTTTTTCTAATTCTTTTTCAATAAGATGATTATGTAATTGTAATGCTTCATCAAATTTATTTGCCTCTTTTAAATAATAGGCTTCTTTACTTAGAAGAATATTCTCTATTGAACTATATTCTGGATCGATTTTATTGATTTCTTTAAATATTTGAATTTTATTTAAAGCCTCAATGTTTGTTAAATTGTTTAAATTTGTAAGTAATTTGGTTAATTTGTTATTTATCGATTTTTTCATTTTAATGTCTAATTTAACATGACATCTGGACAATCAAAGAAATTCCAATGCTCATTTGTATCGCAATATTTCAAGCAATCTCCACAAGGCGCATAAGGTGTATTTTCGGTACAAGCCACATACAGATTCATGCAGTGATCTAAATTTTCTAATTTGCTTTCTGTAGCTAACAAATAAGTACCCAAGTCATAAACATAAATTGATGTAACATAAATTATTGCCCCAGTAAGTATGATTTCTCCTATAAATGTAGGTTCTGCAAATGCAGGTAAAGCTATTGCGGTAATAATTTGTCCGTTGAAATTTGGCAAATTGTTGCTTGAAATAGAATAACCATTATCTAAAAGGGATTGAAATTCAGGCATCAGCCATCCGCAAAGCTGTTCGTTATAGGTAAAGGTTACTTTCCTTCCGTCCAAATAATTATATGTATATTTTTGACCGTGTATTGGATTTAATGGGAAACCAAATTCAGAAACCTCAATAGGTTCCAAGGTTCCAGATCCACCTCCACCTCCATCTCCCAAAGATCCACCTTCCCCACTTATTGGTCCCTGGCTGGAATTATCCCCATCAATACATTCCAGTTGGGTATAGCTTGTGCAATTTACTTCGGATCCATAATCCCATCCAAATTCTTCATCATAAAACCAACCGGAACTTACCTCACAATGATCTTCTTCATTCCACCCACAGGTGCTTGATAAATTAACAGCTTCTGTTTTTTTACTTGTTTGAGCTACTTTAGATCTAGATAATAATTTCCCACTTTCGATCCTCCAACCTCGGATAGGAATATCAGTAATTGTGGAAATTATTAATTCTCCCGAAAATTCTGATGGAGTTTTGCCATAATTCACCTGGTAGAAGAAATCCCTCCTGTTGTTGACCGAAAAGTCTGTTTCGCTATGGATCTTAAAAATAAAGACATCATACTCTCCATTGGCCTTTTCCACCATCAGCAGGTTTTGGCTGATCTGATGGCGTCTGGGTTTGTTATTTTTGAATTTTTCCAGCATGTATCTGGAGATCATGGTCTTGTTGACCTGAAGGCTGACTTCCAATACTTCCTGACCGGCGGCATTATGCTTCTTAGTCAGATTCCAATTGGGTCTTTTTTCAAAATTAGAGGAATTGTTTCTGAGATTTTCACCGTTGGCTCTTGACAGGTTTGTCTCTTGGGATTCGAACCAGGCTTTAGCCTTTAAAATTTCTGGATCACTTATTTGGTTTTCAGATCCAAAAGGTTCTTCAGGTACACAGGCAATTGTAAACATCATCAGCAAACCGAACAGTCCAAGCCACCTGAAGGCTGTTTGTCGCTGAAATGGAGACTTAGGATGCCTCCTTGCAAACGCTAACTTGTTGAAAATGGGGGGATAAAGTGTAAAATTGTTTTCATAGATTAAAAATTTTAGTTAAAAGATTATTCAATATGTGATATTAATCCGTTAGTTGCAAAATTATGGAGGTGAAAATGGGT
>NZ_JAHBGI010000043.1 GCF_018500185.1 Litoribacter ruber
TACATCAGAAATAACCCGATGAATTGGGAGGGGGATGAGTTTTATGGGTCATGATGGATATTCTGACGAAATCCCTCTTTCTAGGGGCGAAAAATTTTTCGCCCCTAGAAAGAGGGATTAGGCGCTATCTCCCGCTCTTCGAGACCGAACAGCAGGAACCTTCGGAACGACTATCGATCAGGGGAAACCGCAACAGCTGAAACATCACATATTAGGTTTCAATCTCAAGAAATTTAACTTAATATGCTATTCAATTCCTTTCATCAATCTGAACCGCACTAGTTGTATTTTTCATGTGNAGGCGCTATCTCCCGCTCTTCGAGACCGAACAGCAGGAACCTTCGGAACGACTATCGATCAGGGGAAACCGCAACAGCTGAAACATCACATATTAGGTTTCAATCTCAAGAAATTTAACTTAATATGCTATTCAATTCCTTTCATCAATCTGAACCGCACTAGTTGTATTTTTCATGTGTACGACCCCGTCAAACCTTTTTGATAAACCTTCGGATTTATTGAAATTATACCTAGGGTTATAAAGTGCACCAATAGAAATTGTTGTTGCTTTCTTGTCAAAATAATTATTCTTTTTCTCCTTCTGTTCCAACCTATTTAAATCAATGAAAACATTATTATATGGAAACACCTCAAGCTTACTTCCCAAAGAACTACTCAACGTATCTCTTATGTAAAACTCTTTTAACTTTCTGGTCTCGTAATCTATGGCATTGAAATACCCTTGGTTAAATGTTAGCCCCAATGCATAATAACCCTGACCATGATTCTTTTTTAAATGTTGTCCCATTGATTTATAGTTTAAAAAATAAGTCTTTTTATGAATATGATTATTATGAGCCCAAATAAACATTTTATTTTGATCCTCATGGTTCATTACCCATTCAATATTCTCAGCCATTTTTTTATCTCTATAATATCCTCTAGACAATTTCTTATTTGACATTGAAAAAAATTGATCTAACATATTAAAATGGTGTAATATCAAATAATGATCTTTAGAATCGATAGTATTTCGTCTGCTAAATCTCCTATATTCAGAACCAATATTAGCAATTGTCTTTCTCAATGCCTTCTTCTCCTTTTTGCTTACAACATAATACTTTTTAAAATTATCGGGCAAATCTTTATGATATTTGGCACCTTCAAATTCATAATCTTCAAGCAATGTCAAAACATTTTTCAATATTTCTAAAGGCAAAAAATCAAAACCGTAAATATTAATTTGATCAGAAGGATTTTCTTCATTATGAGACCTCATCCAGTTTACCAAGTCCAACACTTCTTCTGTGCTATAGGTCCAAAACCCAATATCACTCACTAATTCTTTGGGGTTTCCAACTCCAGTGCTTAAATATTCATTTATTCGGTACACCTCCCCAAATCCAGCTTCAATACCAAACAATCTAAACCCATGATTTTTCACTAAAAACTCAAATAACCGGTGTTTGAATCTATAAAATTCACTTGTACCATGCGTAGCTTCTCCAACAGCAATTATTTTCTTCTCATCAAAATGTTTAGAAATATCAAAAAGATCGTCTACATAATCCACTGGATCTATATATTTAATTTCTTTAGTGAAACTCACATCCTGAGAATAGGACAAAAATGGACTAGCAAGATAAATTACAATAAAATAAAATAATGATCTTTTCATTTGAAATTACTTTTTATTTAAAAATAGATATCAATTTGTTCCAATAAATGTAGGATTAAAAAAATAAAGAATAAAGATCACTTCTATTATTTAACTTATTTTAAGGCAATAGTTGTATGTAGGTCCCAGTCATTTTGATTTAATCTAGTGCAAAATGGGCCTAAAACCCTTCATGTACTTGCGGTGGGACACTATGCTTAAAGTTTCTTTGAGCCTTATAGCTTTTGGGATTTGCAATCCCGATCTTGCCCGCAGGTACGGCAACCAGGTGCGGCGGGGCCTGTTAAAGGGTATTTGCAATCCTATCCTAATGAGGATTACAAATCCCATTTATCTGTGGTTCAACATTACAAATGTCGAACAGCGGGCTGATGAGTTTGGCAACACCATGGGCTACGTCTTCATCGGCGAGGG
>NZ_JAHBGI010000044.1 GCF_018500185.1 Litoribacter ruber
GATCCGCGAAGCGATGATCGGGAAATAACCTTCTAAACGCCGGAGCTATTTACTTCGTCTTTCCGCTCCTAATTCACGTTTCACATCCCCCTGCCCCCTCCCGATTCGCTCCGCTGCTCGGGACAAGCTGTGTCCTTCGTTACCCATTTAATTTCAGCCTAGCGTCGCCTCGCGCTTTTCTAAACCCCTAAACCTCCCGATCCGCGCAGCGATGATCGGGAAATAAACACCTAAACGCCAAATCCTTTTCTCCGCGAAGAGGCCTTTGTGCAACTTCGTGAAAACTTTGTGTCCTTCGTGACCCATTTTTAGTCCTGCGTCGCTTTGCGATTACTAAACTTTATGAGCCGATTATACATTGTAATCGGCTCATAATTTGACTATATTTGAGCCGATTAAGTTAAATAATTGGCTCATGCAATATAATTGGCAACATAAAGACTGGCCAAACTTCCACTATGATGTAGATGATCTATGGGCAATGATCACGGAATTCAGCTTTGAATGGGCCGAGATGAAGGGGTTGAACCTGGGGTTGTCAAAGAAATTGGAAGAGGAAACCATGATAGACATGATGGTTTCCGAGGCCATCAAGTCATCTGCAATAGAAGGGGAATTTTATAGCCGGGAAGACGTCATGTCTTCCATCAAAAACAAGCTGGGCCTTTCTCACAATCCAATTAAAATCAAAGACCGAAATGCCTCAGGTATTTCGGAACTCATGGTAATGGTAAGAAAAACCTATATGAAACCTTTGAGTGTCGAGATGCTAAAAGATTGGCATACCGCGTTGATGGGCAAAGCCAGAAATCTTGAAATAGGCGATTGGCGGAAAGGCCAAGAAGCCATGCAGGTAATCTCCGGCCCACTCGGTAGAGAAACAGTCCATTTTGAAGCACCTCCTTCAAACCTGGTCCCTGCCGAGATGGATAGGTTTGTGAAATGGTTTAATTCCTCCATAACCCCAGGCAATGAGGATATTACGGAGGCACTGCTTAAATCCGCTATTTCACATCTGTTTTTTGAAAGTATTCATCCATTTGAGGATGGAAACGGAAGGATTGGAAGGGCCATTGCCGAGAAGGCTTTGTCCCAAAATCTTAAAGCCCCTGTACTCCTCAGCCTTTCCAGAACCATCACCAATGACAAAAACGCCTATTATGAAGCCTTAAAAGAAGCTCAAGGGTCCCTGAACATCCAAAATTGGTTAAGGTATTTCATTCAGATCGTCATAGATGCCCAGCGCGATGCAAAGAACCTGGTGGCCTTTACACTGAAAAAAGCGCGCTACTTTGACCTCTACCAAGACAAGTTGGAGGAGCGTCAACTGAAGGTGCTCCGGAAAATGTTCGATGCAGGACCTGCTGGTTTTAGCGGTGGAATGAGCGCCAAAAAGTACATGTCCATCACCCAAGTTTCAAAGGCCACCGCCACCCGTGACCTCCAACACCTTCACCAAATCAGCGCCCTACTTCAGGAAGGGGCGGGAAGATCTGTGAGGTATAATTTAAACCTGGATGTATAAGCTAAAGTCCCATAGACCGCGGACCGTGGACAAAAACACCTTTGCGCTCTTCCTTTTGACTTTGCGCCCTTAGTGCCTCTTTTATTTACGTGGGTAAATGGGTACCAAGTACCAGGTACCAAGTACAAAGTATCCACATCATCATAGGTTGGTTGGGAGCCCATTTAATGCGGCAAAGCCATTCACCGCCCCTATTCTCGCACCCTCCCTCCGAGCTTCGCTCTTCGGATGGGGTATCAAAACTGTTGTCCCGAGGCTGCGCCTCGGGACGATAGAAATGGAGGCTTTGCCTCCCAAACGTAACTCTCCGCCGCGAATACCTGGTACCTGGTACGTTGTACTTGGTACCCCAAAATCATTTATTCCAACTCCGAAAAGGCCGTTGAGCCCTTTCCCCTTGGTGCTACTTATTTTTTACTTATTCGACCCTGCCTTTGCCTGGCAGGCAGGTTTGTGACCCATTTGCTTCCGCGAAGAGGCCTTTTCCCTTCGTGCGACTTATTTTTTAACTTATTCGACTTTGTGACCAATTTCAATTTGGCGTCGCCTCGCG
>NZ_JAHBGI010000045.1 GCF_018500185.1 Litoribacter ruber
GGCCAGTAGAGTAGAGCGGTCAGGGTCTAATTTAAACCCTGACCCACCCCCTCGTCAAACCGTACGTGCAGTTTTCCCGCATACGGCTTTCCTGCCGAAGTTCATCTTTGGGCATTCACAGGCCTTATTCCAGAGTTCACATAGGGAACCACCAGACCGTATTTCTTGGTAAGCAGTTCGTATGCCTCCTGACCATGGAGACGTGATTTTCTCTGGCTTTTTCGGTTGTAGAAGCGACCTATCCGTTTTCTCATGTAATCGTTCAGCTTCTTGAACGCCACCTGCGTATAGCTCACCCCCTCAATCCTATAGTTGTTGGTCCAGCCCCTTATTATCGGGTTGAGTTCTTTGACGACATCTTCCGCCTTGTAGTGGCCGATCTTTTTGAGCTTGGCGTTGATTTTCTGCCTTATCTTCTTTTGGGACTGGGGTTTTGGCAATATGTTCCAGAACCTGCTCCCTTTGTAGATAATGCTTTTGTCGTACCTGACGGTAAAGCCGAGGAAGTCGAACGGTGACTCCTTGGCCTTTACCATCTTGCTCTTTTCCTTGTTGATGGTCAGCTCCATACGTTCCAGATACCCGTATACCTTTTCCAGTGCTCCCTGACCTATATGCTGCCCCATAAGGATGAAGTCGTCCGCATATCTGATCATTTTGATACCCTGTCTGGCAAAGTACCCATCTGCCTTTCGGACAATCCTGTCCAGAAGGTTCATGTAGATATTGGCCAGCAGAGGGGATATCACCCCTCCCTGCGGTGTGCCCTTTGAGTTTTTCCTGCCTCCCGTGAACCTGCCGTCCTCCTCGGCTATCGGCGCTTTCAGCCATAGCTTGATGAGGTGCAGAACCCTCGGATCGGCAATCCTTTCCCTTAAGGCCACCATGAGTTTGTCATGTGGGATTGTGTCGAAGTATTTGCTCAGGTCCGCATCATAGACATCGTGCATCCCCTTTTTCAGGTTCTCCTTGATCTCGGTGATGGCGGTCTTTGCTGAGCGTTTCGGTCTGAAGCCGTGCGACGATTCGTCGAAGTCAGCCTCGAATATCGGTTCTACCACTGTCAGGCAGGCCCGTTGGACGACCCTGTCCCTGATTGTCGGTATCCCGAGGGGACGCTGGCCCCCGCTCTCTTTCTCTATCCATACCCGTTTTACCGCCTGCGGTTTGTAGGTGCGCGTCCTCAGCTCCTCCTTTATTTCGGAAAGGAACCTGTCGCGCCCATATTTCTCCACGGCCTCAAAGGTCATCCCGTCTATGCCTGGACTGCCTCCCTTGGATTTACATTTCCTGTAGGAGTGTTCCAGCACATAGTCCAGAAAAATCTTGTCATAGAGAACATAGAACCTATAGTCTTTGTCCTGCTTGGCTTTCTGATATAGTTTCAGGTATAACAGTCTTGACCTTTCCTGTGAGCCCATGTCCTTGCGCTTTTTCTGCGACAGTTCCATGATCTCATTTTGTACGCTCTCTTGAATACTTTCCTTCTTCAATTCTGTAATCTTTTTGTTATCTAAAACAGTTGTTTCGGCAGCAATGCCCCTTCCCTACCTTCAGGTTGTGTTGTCCTGAAGCTCAGACAGTACTATGGGCATCTCCGCATCCCTCGTCCATCGGCGGTCAATCCGATGCCGTTAGGGACCTTCCCAAGTTTCATGCGTTTCCCTTGTCATGCACGCCATCCCATCTTACTCCGTGCAGCCATAGCGGTGCAGGTTGCCGTTGCTTCCCGCTATGTATCAGGTTTCGCCACCTTAGGAAGGTTGACCGCTGCAATGTTGCGTAACGAAGTCTAACTGGGTTCATTTGCATTACGGCTTACATGACCGCTCACCGGGAACTCAGCATGCACCCGTTTCCGGCTGCATACCTCCCGACTGCTTCAGACTGAACGGCAAATTGGTCTGTGTATTCCTTTCATAATACTGGGTTATAAACTATATTTATATATAAACGCACGCTAAATGGCGTACC
>NZ_JAHBGI010000046.1 GCF_018500185.1 Litoribacter ruber
GCCTTCATCCCGCCCGTGGCTGTTAATAGGTAGAACAATGACAACTACGACAACCTAGCCGGGAAGGAGGAGTTTACCTACCTCGGGAGGCCGACCGACGGCGGGACAACAATGACAACCCTGCCGGCCTTGCCTGGGCAGGCGGGCACGTCATTTAACCGAAGGTTGTACGTGTCTAGATTTCTCCCCGCCACGGCGGGCAAGCGCTCCCTCCGGTCGGTTCCCGATTCGTTTCACTACTCGGGACTAGGCGAAATGACGGAGGAATGCTGGCCGATCGAAAACACGATGAGATATTAAGCCCTTCACTCCCCCTCCCGCTGCAAGNGCTCCCTCCGGTCGGTTCCCGATTCGTTTCACTACTCGGGACTAGGCGAAATGACGGAGGAATGCTGGCCGATCGAAAACACGATGAGATATTAAGCCCTTCACTCCCCCTCCCGCTGCAAGGAATACCATCGGCAGCATGGGCATGAGGAATCGGCTGTTCCAGTCTATGGTCAATAGTGTTGTGCTGAGGGTGCAGATGGTGAGGTAGGTCCAGAAGAAAACGGCTGGATAGCCTTTTAACCTGGCCGCACCATAGATCGCCAGCCCATACACGGGAATCAGAAATGCCAGTGCCGTCAAATTATGTAATGCCGAATAATATGGCCGTATATACAGAAGAAAATAAAACAGTTTGGTACCAAAAAGCTGTATTGAGTACAGCGGATTGAACAGGATCAGACTGACAAACTGCCATAAAGCCGGGTCTTCTGAATTGGGAAGGTAGAGGTTTTCCGGCGCTTGGATGATCAAGGATTTTGCGTAATCCATGTGGGCCATCTTATAGATGTTATAAACCACCTCCCCTTTCTGGTAATCCTCCACGAATCCAAAGGTACTCAGCATCTGGTTGAGCAAAAGTATGAAACCAAGTACTCCGAAAGTCAGTAATCCGATTTTAAGTTTGCGGTATCTTTCCGCCTTCCACACCCCATATGCCGACACCGCCCCCACCGCACCTAGCATCCCCACTCCAGTAGGTCTGGTCAACACCGTCCACCCAATGATCATCGATCCTAAAACAAATAAAGCCACACTACTAAATAGTTTTTTCTCTGAGCTCTCTGCGCCTTTGCGGTTATTTCTCATTGCTATCAAAAACCACATGGAAAGGCATGTCAGGCTGATGTAAAGGGATTCGGCGTAGAGATACAGGTTCCAAAACGGCAGCATCAAAAAGCCCAGGAAACATGCTCCTGTGATCAAGGCTATAAATCTATTATTGAATAACCTCAGCGAACTGTCATAAAGACTAATCAGCGCCAGATATGAAATGGCATATTGTACAAGCACAACTGCCTCCAGTTTTGGACTGAGCATCCCCACCAAAAGCAGAAAACCCACATACCCAATGTACCAGAAATCGTGGGGCTTATAAAAGAATCCCCTTTCTTTCAGTTCCGAGACATACAACACAAATCTCTCGGTATCCGCATCCACCATCACGCCCATTTTATAAAACCAGGCACCGTTGACCACTAGGAACAGTATAGAGAGAATCGCCATGTTTAGGGCATTTCTCGAGGCAATTATGGGGACTAGATTGGAATAGGTCACGAAGTCGCTTTCAACAAATGGTCACAAAGTAGCACAAAGTTCAAAAGAAGTAGCGCAAAGTTTAAATATTAGTAAAAGTTCTCGCGGCGGTCGCGGCGATGCGCGGCGGGCGCTGCGAGGCCTGTTATTAATTATTAATTATTAATTCCTAATTCCTCCTCCTTCGATCTTACACTATTTTGAGCAGGCTCAAGTTTTTTCAGGGGTCCCACTATCCCCAGCTTTACCCCAGCTTTACCCTAACGTTACCCCTACTCTGGTATAAGGTAAGGAGCACTGAGCACTGGGCACTGAGCATGGAGCACTGGG
>NZ_JAHBGI010000047.1 GCF_018500185.1 Litoribacter ruber
TTTAGTTTAGCATTAGTAAGAAGAATAAATTTTTTCATCACCTGACTTCATCAACTTTTTCTGATTTCTCGAAAAAAGCCCTTTTGCTGTAAATAGGAGGGGATTTCATCGGTGTCTTGGGTGTCCCGATTCCGATTTGTAGATTTACCTTATGTTTGTAAGGGCTAAAAAGAATCATTCGGGTACAGTTTCGGTACAGGTTATCGACAAAAGTTCGGGTTCGTACAAAGTGGTAAAGACAATCGGGAGCTCTTCGGATAAGGATGAGATCACAAGACTGAAATTCCTTGCCCGGGAATACATACTCAAATCCCAAGGCCAACAAGCTATTTCCTTTGACGCGCCAACCGACTCCAACTTCTTCGATACCGTCTACCGGAGCATTCAAAATGTCCAGATGCTGGGGCCGGAGATTGTTTTGGGGAGAATTTTTGACCAGATAGGCTTCGGGGCCATTCCCGAGGAGCTTTTCAGGCATTTGGTGATTTCAAGGCTGATTTATCCTGTCAGCAAGCTCAAAACCATCAATTATCTTCAAAAATACAAAGGCTTGAACCTGCATGTTAACGAGATATACAGGTTTATGGACAGGTTCCACAAAACATACATGGAGGAGGTCAAAAGGATAAGTTATGAGCACACCGTAAGCGTTTTGGGCGATAGTTTCGGGATGATTTTTTATGATGTCACCACCCTATATTTTGAGGCTGCGGATGAGGATGACTACAGGATTTCGGGCTTCAGCAAAGACGGCAAGCACAGCAATCCCCAAATAGTGCTTGGCCTGCTGGTAGCAGAAAACGGTTATCCGCTGGATTATGAAGCCTTTCAGGGAAACAGCTTTGAGGGACACACCATGTTGCCGGTGATAGAGCGTTTCAAGGCCAAATACAAGCTTGAAAATTTAACCGTAGTTGCCGATGCGGGGCTTATGTCAAACAGCAATGTTGCCTTGCTCCGCCAAAATGGTTTTGACTTTATCCTGGGCGGCAGAATAAAAAACGAAAGCGCAGAAACAAAGAACAAGATACTGGGTCTTGAGCTGGCCGACAAAAGCTTCTCGGAATTGGAACGGCCTGATGGACTCAGAATGATCGTCCAGTATTCGGCCTCCCGGGCAGCCAAGGATGCCAAAAACAGGGAAAGGGAATGGAAAGGCTTAAGAAAAAACTGGCCTCCGGAAAGCTGTCGAAAAAGCACATAAACAACAAGGGGTACAACAAATACCTCAAACTGGAAGGGGAGGTCCATATAAGTATTGATGAGGAAAAATACAGGGCAGACAATGTTTGGGACGGCCTGAAAGGTTACGTTACCAATACCAAAATTCCGGCAGAACAGGTAATGGAAAGTTACCGCCAGTTATGGCAGGTCGAGAGGACCTTCAGAATAACCAAAACAGATTTAAAAATCAGGCCTGTATTCCATTTTAAAAAGAGGAGAATAGAGGCACACTTGAGTATAGCTTTCGTATCCTGCAAGTTATACAAGGAGTTTGAAAGACAGCTCAAGGAGAAAAAGGTATGGATGAGTGCGGAAAAGGGACTTGATGTGCTAAAAACAATTTTCGGGATTACCCTGAAAATGCCTTCGGGGAAAGAAAAAGTGATGCTTCTGGACAAGACTCCTGAACAAAAGTCAATTTTAGACCACTTTCAGTGACTCCGGGTGTCCCAATGATGAAGTCAGGAAAATATTGATTCTTATCGGCCCGATGATTCATTTCTTGC
>NZ_JAHBGI010000048.1 GCF_018500185.1 Litoribacter ruber
GACACTATCCCAATAAGTGTGTAAGTATTGATTAATTGTTTAGTGGTCAGGTTCCGTTGAGCCTGACCCTGTTTTCAAATATAAGCAGAAAGCTGTTAAGTATTACGCCCCAATCCTTGATCGGCATTGTCCACTTTTTGGAGGTTTCCATTACTGCCAGGTAAACGGACTTCATGACCGCCTCATCGGTAGGGAAAGAAAGCTTGTTCTTGGTGTACTTTCTGATTTTGCCGTTTAGGTTCTCAATGAGGTTCGTGGTATAGATGATTCTGCGAATTTCTGCCGGATAGTCAAAGAAAACGGTAAGCTCATCCCAGTTGTCCCTCCAGCTCCTGATTGCGTAAGCATACTTTGAATCCCATTTTTTTGCAAAGTCATCCAACGCGGCCCATGCGGCATCCTTGGTGGGGGCAGTGTATATTTCCTTCATGTCCCCGGCAAAAGACTTCCTGTCTTTCCATACTACAAACCGGCAGGCATTCCTGATCTGGTGCACCACGCATATTTGGGTTACCGACTGGGGGAAGGAAGCCCTGATGGTTTCCGTAAAGCCGTTGAGGTTATCTGTGGCTGTAATCAGGATGTCCTCTACTCCTCTGGCTTTCAGTTCTGTGAGAACACCCATCCAAAAAGCAGAGGATTCGTTTCTTCCCAACCAAAGCCCCAAAACCTCCTTCAGGCCATTGGTCTTGAGACCGACGGCGATGTACACCGTCTTGTTGACAACCTTGGAGTTTTCCCTTACCTTAAAAGAGATTCCGTCCATCCATACTATCAGGTAGACGGGGTCCAGTGGTCTGTTTCTCCAGGCCGTTATGTCCTCTGTAATTGCATTGGTAACCCTGGATATGGTAGAGGTGGAAACATTTATATCATAAAGCTCACGGATCTGCTCCTCAATGTCCTGGTTTGACATCCCTTTTGCATACATGGAGATGATGATGTTTTCTACCCCCTCAGCCATGCTTTTGCGCTTGGGCACAAGAACCGGCTTAAAGCTGCCATCCCTGTCCCGGGGGACTCTGATTTCAGCTTCGCCATAGGAATTCTTCAATGTTTTGGAGGAATAGCCGTTGCGGGAATTGGCATTGGTGGATGTTTGGTGCTTGTCGTAACCGAGGTGTGCATCCATTTCACCCTCGAGCATTTTCTCCACCGCCCGCTTCTGAAGCTGGCTCAGGAAGGACTCAAGTTCCTCACCGCTCTTGAATTGCTTGAGGAAGCTGTCGTTTAAAAGGTCTTCTTTTTTCATTTGGAAATCTGTGATAAATGTAAGAAAATTTCTTACTCACAGATTGGAAAAGCGCTGCCGCGGGCTCCTCAAATTTCCAGTGCGATTTTTTCAAAATCACACTGGAAATTTCGAGGTCATAATCTGTTCTCGGTAAGTCCTAAAATCGGACTTACACAGTTTATGAAATACTCCC
>NZ_JAHBGI010000049.1 GCF_018500185.1 Litoribacter ruber
CAATGATCCGCCGCGGCGGAACAACAGTCCCGGGGAGGCGGTGCCGACCCACGGGACGGACAACCCTGCCGGCCAGCAGGCGGGAATGACAACCACGTCATTTAACCGAAGGTTATACGTGTCTAGATTTCTCCCCGCCCCGGCGGGCAAGCACTCCCTCCCATCGGTTCCCGATTCGCCCTCGGTAGCTATAAGTAGGGCTGCTCGGGACTAGGCGAAATGACGGGGACTAGTGTACCCCCCGAGGACCCTTCGGGGACCGGTCGAGGGGCGGTGGACCGGTGTCCGAGCCTGATCCGTCCGGTGTCCAGCCCGTGGCCGACTAGAAGTAAGTTACCTTATGTTCCCGGTACGGTCCAGGTATGGGTCTGGCATGGACCCCGAAATATAGCCCCACAGCTTCGCCCGGTCAGCCACATGTGGTGCTTAGCGGGGGTGGGAAAACCTGCCAGGTTTAAATCTTCCTTTGCGCCTTCGCGCCTTAGTGGCTATTAACCTTCGAATCTTTAGTTTTGGTTTTATCGACAATTATAAGTGTAAAATATCGTATATCCATCGGATAACAATGAGATTTTGGCGATTTGAAAAATATTTTTTTGTTCCCATATTATGCCCAAAAGTCCCAAGCAGTGCGCTTTTGCATAATACCCATAATTTACAATCTAATTCGCATATTTAAAAATGTATTTTGTACTTATTGAGTAGGAGTCCGCGCCCAGCAGGAATTTACCTTACGTAAGTACGACGTGGTTGTCCGTCCCGATCGTGAAGTTTACCTCCCGGGGAGGTAAACTTCACGATCGGGACTGGTTGTCTCGTCCCTGCGGGACTGGGTTGTCATGGTTGTCATTGTTCCACCTAAGGACAGTCACGTCTTGGGCTGAAGGCCGCTTAACGGGAACGGGTACGTTGATCTTTTCGAGGCTGCGCCTTGAAAAGGACCTTCGGCACTACCGAAAGTAGCTTACGTGAATACGTCCTGAGGCAAAGACCGTGCATCCACCCGTGAATGTTGTCATTGAGCGGCTCTCAGCTGTTCCCGTTGAAGGACTCTCATCCCCGCCCGTGACTGCAAAAAGATAGAACAATGACAACCATGACAACAGCCCCAGGGAGGCGGAGCCGACCCACGGGGCGGACAACCATGACAACCACGAATTTGAAATGGAGAATTAGTAATTAATAATGAATGATGAATATCGAATGATGAATAATGAAGTGGATGAAGGTTGGGATACGGCAGCATTCATCCCGCTCCTAAGTAATTTTCCTGCTGGGCGTCAGGATAGAACAATGATCCGCCGCGGCGGAACAACAGTCCCGGGGAGGCG
>NZ_JAHBGI010000005.1 GCF_018500185.1 Litoribacter ruber
TTTGTCGTATTTTGTCTTACAGTACTTCAAAGAACTTTCAACCGGACGTTCCCGGTTATAGCGGCTGTTTTTCAAACCCGTGTCTTGATTTTTTTTCCCGATCGCTTTCGAACGGGTTGCAAAGGTAGCCCCTTTTTTCAAACCTGCAAAATTTTCAGGGAAAAAATTTGTAATATTTTTATCCGTGTTTTGCAGTATTTCAATTTCTCATCCGAAGAACTTTTTCTTCCGATACCCCTCTTTCCGATTGGGTTTGCAAAGGTGCAACTCTTTTCTGAAACTGCCAAATGTGAAGTGAAATTATTTTACAATTTCTTCATTCAAACTTAACTGTCATTACATTATCGTTATCTCTATAGAGTTTTATTGTATATTCAACAATAATGGAGACAATATATCAGAATTTCAATAGAACGTTTAGGGATAAAAAAACTCTTACACCATATATATGATGCAAGAGTCTTTTGTGACCTCGTCAGGATTCAAACCTGAAACCTCTTGAGCCGTAATCAAGTGCTCTATTCAGTTGAGCTACGAGGCCATTCCGTTGAATGGGAATGCAAATGTAGCTAATAAAATCATATCTGCAAACAGTGGAGACAAAGTATTGAGAAAAAAACTTGACTATATATAAGCGTTAAGAATAATTAAGATAAAAACAGACTGTTATCCATGAAGTTTTTCTAATTTAGCCCGCTGAAATTTATTAGACTTCAATTCTTTCATGAAAAGACTAACCTTTATTTTATTTGCCCTTCTTTTGACATCTTCTTCATTATATGCTCAGGAAAGAGCTCGTACCCCTATTGGAGGACGACCTGATGTCAGAGGCGATTTGTTTCTCGATTTTGGTTTTAACGTGCTAAATAACAGACCAAGTGATTTCAACACTCGGTTTTTAGCCTCCCGTACCTTTAATGTATATTATCAGAGACCTTTTAATATAGGAGAAAACACCGGCCTTACTTTCAACCCTGGTATAGGCCTAGGTTTGGAGAAGTTTTCCTTCCAAAGGAACAGAATGCTGATCAATGACCCGGAAAAAGGTCCAAATTCAAGCCAACTAGTTGATATCACCAGCGTATATGGCGAAAACATCAATATAAATGGTCATACCACAGCTGCCAACTATATAGATATCCCTATTGAATTCAGATACCATCTTAATAAGACGGACTATAGCAAGGGATTTAGATTTGCTGTAGGTGCCAAGGTAGGGGTTCTGTTTGATGCCCACTCAAAAGTTTCCTTTGAAACAGAAGAGGGCCTTTCAAGAACTGTAAAAGACAAGCAAAATCTAGGATTCAACCCAATTAGATACGGTGTCTATACAAGAGTTGGTTTTGGAGGATTTAACGTCTGGTCCTATTATGGTCTGAATTCCATTTGGAGAAACAACCAGGGCCCATTGAACACTGAGGCAAATCAGTTTAACTTTGGTATCTCAGTGGCACTGTTTTAACATCCACAAACACATTTAAATAAAAAAGGGAGCGAATAACCGCTCCCTTTTTTATTTACCCTGAAAATTAGGTCTTCTCTTCTCCAAAAAGGCCATCACCCCTTCTCTAAAGTCATGGGAATTGCCTGCCTTCTGCTGATAGACGCTTTCCATTTCCAAAACCTCTTCCAATTTCATCCCATTCGATTCATTTAGCATTTCTTTGATCAAGCCAATCGCATAGGTAGGTGCCGTGGTATAGTAGTTAACCATTTTTTGAACCTCATCATCCAGCTCAAGGGCAGGGACTGACTTATTGACCAAACCCAAGCTCTCGGCTTCTTTTCCGTATACCTTGGCCCCAGTGGTAGCAATTTCAAAAGCTTTGAACGACCCCAATGCTCTAGGCAAAAAGAAAGTGGAGCCCGCATCCATGATTAACCCGATGTTAACAAAAATCTCTGCCAGGTAAGCATCATCTGAACTGATGATCATGTCACATGCCAAAGCCAAAGAACAGCCTGCTCCCGCAGCCACCCCATTAAGCTTACAGATTATGGGTTTGTTGAGTGACCGCATTTTCAGTATGAGTGGATTATAAAAATCTTTGATAATGGACTCAAAAGGAACGTTGCTAAGATCCCCTCCTACCGATTTGAGATCCTGTCCACTGCTGAAAGCCTTGTCAGTACCAGTTAACACGACGCATCGGATGCGATCATCGCTTTCGATGGCTTTAAACGCTTCAAGCAATTCTGAAAGCATTTCTTGATTCAAGGCGTTGTAAACAGTCGGTCTATTAAGCTTTAACTCGACATATTGCTCAAATTCGGAAAATACGATGGTGTTGTAGTTCATATAGATCAGTTGAAAAGGTAGATATAATAGCCTATAAAACATATGGAGAAACCTAGCAGGAAACCTCCGGCCACCTCTGCAGGTTTGTGTGCATTTAAATATAAGCGGGAAGACATTACCGCCCCACAAAGCAAAATAGAAAATATAAGTGGATAAAGCAGCCCTCCTGAATTGTATTTCATATGAAGCACCACTACTATGGCTAGCAATCCTGCAAGCCCGGTAGTGTGCGCACTGATTTTCCAAAATGCTGTTATAATGGTCAAGATAAGGATACAAAGAGTAATCAAGCCTAAGGTATAACCTATCAACTCATCAAAATCCATTCGAAAATAAAAGAAATAAGTGGTTAACCCATAAAAAAGAGTAACCATTGAAAACGGGAATACCCTATCTTCAATGGTTTGCATATGGATGCTTTTGATAGCTTTGGTAAGTCTCATGCCTACCACACTGATGAGTGGAATTACCAATGTAGTAAGGGCTATAAGGTATAAAATTGTACTTTTAGCCTGTAAAGGGACGCTGGTGGCTTCTGGAATCAAATAAAACACACAAGCAAATACCACCGTAGGGACCAGCAAAGGCTGGAATACTACGGATAAAATTAACGCAAGAGTTCTAATCACTATTAAAGTTCTTTTCTTAATCTAGCCACAGGTATTTGCAACTGCTCTCTGTATTTGGCGACGGTTCTTCTTGCGATATTGTAACCTCTTTTGTTCAAAAGTTTGACAAGTTTATCATCTGAAAGCGGCTTTCTTTTATCCTCTTCACTTACCATCTTATTAAGCACACTCTTCACTTCACGGTTACTCACATCCTCGCCACCATCTGTAGCGATTCCTTCAGAGAAGAAATATTTTAAGGGGAACACACCAAATTCCGTTTGGATAGCCTTACTGTTAGCCACCCTAGAAACGGTAGAGATATCCATATCTATCTTTTCCGCAATGTCCTTTAGGATCATAGGCCTCAATTTGGCCTCATCTCCTTCAATGAAAAATTCATTTTGGTAATCCAATATGGCTTGCATGGTTCTTAGCAGAGTTTGTTGTCTCTGCTTGATAGCATCAATAAACCATTTGGCGGCATCAAGTTTTTGTTTGACGAAAGTGACGGTCTCCTTCAGTTTTTTATCCTTCTTATCACTCTTGTCATAGGCATCAAACATTTCCGTATAAGATCTACTCACTCGAAGGTCAGGCGCATTCTTGGAGTTCAGGCTGATCTCGAATTTACCATTGACATTATTTAAGATAAAATCAGGTATAATGTACTGGGTTTTCATTAAACCTTCAGATACCCCTCCTGGCTTGGGATTAAGCCGGGTGATCATCTGGATCACATCTTTGAGTTTCACCTCATCAATGCCACATTTTTTAAGGATTTTATCATAATGCTTTTTGGTAAATTCCTCAAAGCAGTTATTAATCACATTCAATGCATACTGCACGGTTTCATCTTCTGGATGTTCTTTTCGCTCCAGTTGAAGGG
This sequence comes from Litoribacter ruber, assembly GCF_018500185.1. Taxonomy (GTDB): domain Bacteria; phylum Bacteroidota; class Bacteroidia; order Cytophagales; family Cyclobacteriaceae; genus Litoribacter; species Litoribacter ruber. Next base: position 3,797 of record NZ_JAHBGI010000005.1, read on the forward strand.
TAAGACATTCTTGGAGGCTTCTCGCTGCAATACCGGCAGGGTCAAAGGATTGGATTTTGCGCAATACCTGCTCCACTTCATCAAGGTCTGTTTCCACATTTTGGCTAAATGCCAAATCATTAATAATGGCTTCTAGATCTCGCCTAATGTAACCGTCATTTTCAATACTTCCAATTAATTGCTGACCAATTAATCTCTGGCGTTCGTCAAGCTTCAAAAAATTCAATTGAGAAATTAATTGCTCATGAAGGGAGGTGCCACTGGAGAGGGGAATTTCTCTATCCTCATCGTCGGGGCTGTAATTGCCATCCCCCTGCATTTTATATCCACCGTAATCATCACCCAGATAATCATCCAGATTCAAATCACCATCGTCTTTACTTACTTCATTATCGTAATTATCCTGCATATCGTCATTGGAAGTGTCGTCATCTTTTCCTTCTTCCAATGCAGGGTTAATCTCCAACTCCTCCTCTACCCTGGCTTCCAACTCCGCAGTTGGAACCTGCAACAATTTAATGAACTGTATTTGCTGTGGAGACAGCTTCTGAGATAATATCTGATTTAAATTCAGTTTTTGCATGTGCGTATGCTAATAGAAGTTAATAAAAATTGGTTACTCGATACAGATTATAACAGGGCTCTCAATTCCATATGTAAATTTAGGAAATTACCCCAAAATTTTGATAAAAAGCTTATTATATCGTTTTTTTGCATTCCTTTAATCACAAAGATAATCACTTAATCAGATTTGATTGGACACTTTAAATAAATTACCAAATGGCATTTAACAAGCGCATCAAAATTAAACATCTGCTAGACAGCGGAAAAGTCGGCGAACAGGTAACTCTCATGGGCTGGGTTAGAACCAAGAGAAGCAATAAAAATGTAGCTTTTATCGCTTTGAATGATGGCAGCACCATTCATAATTACCAAGTAGTAGCTGACCCCAATGCCATTTCAGAAGACCTTTTGAAAAAAGTTACCACTGGTGCTTGTATCAAAGTACAAGGTGAAATTGTAGCATCACAAGGATCAGGCCAATCAACAGAATTGACCGTAAATACACTCGAGATACTAGGCGAGGCAGACCCTGAAAAGTACCCTCTGCAGCCCAAAAAGCACAGTATGGAGTTCTTAAGGGAAAATGCACATTTACGCATGAGGACCAATACATTTGGGGCGGTCTTCAGAGTGAGGCACGCCCTGGCTTTTGCAGTCCACAAATATTTCAATGACAAAGGGTTTTTCTATATCCACACTCCAATCATCACTTCTTCGGATGCTGAAGGAGCAGGCGAAACATTTAAAGTGACCACACTGGACCTTAAAAACCCTCCTCTTAATGAAAATGGGGATATCAACTATAAGGAAGACTTCTTTGAAAGAGAGGCAAACCTGACGGTTTCAGGGCAGCTGGAAGGTGAATTAGCCGCCATGGCTTTGTCCGAGATTTACACCTTTGGACCTACTTTCAGAGCTGAGAACTCCAATACCACACGCCACCTGGCTGAGTTCTGGATGATTGAGCCAGAAATGGCCTTCTATGATGCTGAAGACAATCAAGACCTAGCTGAAGATTTCCTCCAATATGTGATTGCGTATGCTCTTGAAAACTGCAAGGAAGATTTGGAATTTCTAGACAAGAGAGCTGCCGAGGAAGAGGCTGCTAAAAAAGCCGATCAAAGGAGTGACATGGGGTTGTTGGAAAGATTACAGTTTGTCACTCAAAACAGTTTTGAAAGAATTACTTATACAGAGGCGATTGAAATTTTGAGAAATTCAAAGCCAAACAAAAAGAAGAAGTTTAGTTACTTAATTGAAGAATGGGGTGCTGATCTTCAGTCGGAGCATGAAAGATTCTTGGTAGAAAAGCATTTCAAAAAGCCGGTAATCCTGACCGATTACCCAAAGGAGATCAAGAGCTTCTACATGAGGCAAAACGAAGACGGAAAAACTGTCGCAGCTATGGACATACTTTTTCCCGGTATAGGGGAAATCGTGGGCGGAAGCCAAAGAGAGGAGCGACTTGATAAGCTTACCCAAAGGATGGATGAATTAGACATACCTCAGAAAGAAATGTGGTGGTACCTGGAAACAAGAAAGTTTGGAGCAACACCACATGCTGGATTCGGACTTGGATTTGAAAGGCTGGTACAATTTGTTACCGGCATGGGAAATATCAGAGATGTGATAGCTTTCCCAAGGACTCCTGGAAACGTTGAGTTTTAAGAATTAAAGGCCACAATTTATATTGTGGCTTATTTTTTGACCTTTTTCAAATTTTTATGAATAAATTCAATAATGGAAAAATTTTTAAAGTTTCTCAAAACTGAAGCTATTGGGGGATTGATCATCCGGTTTTCACTTGCCGGTTTATTGCTATTCGGAGGATTTACTAAGTTTACACTAATCGGTGCAGAAGGTTACAGCCTGCAGGGGGCCATTTTAATGGCCGGCATCGAGACCATCAGCAGCTTTTGCCTGATTTATCATTTCCGCAATCCTTTGATGGGGATAGTAGGTGGCATGCTTGCCCTACTCAGTGTCGTGGTGAGATTCATTTTCACACTTTATTGGATCCGAACCGAGGTATCCAGCATCAATTCCTTTTTTGAATCATTTAATATTATGACACTCATATTCAATAATGGGATGTTTCACATTTTCCTATTGATTGGAGCAGCTGTCTATTGTATTGGCAACAGTTACAAAACCTATATAGCCGAAAGAATCACCAAGCCTTGGCCTCATTAATTGTTTTTGTGGAAACGGAAAGTTTGTTTCTCCTGAGTCTCTCGATCCGTTACACTTAAGAAGTAAGGACCGGGTTGAAGTTGAACGATTTCAAAACGATACAATCCCTTTTCAGGTATTTGTATAAAATAGTTTTGCTTATTGCCAATTAGGCTATAGATCTCAAATTCAAATTTTCGATCCACCGAGTCAGTCTGGAAATAAATGTAATCAGAGGCTGGATTGGGATATACTTTATCAGGTAAGAAAGAATCCCCGCTAGACGATGCGGTAAGATTTGAAGATAAGGTGAAAATTAGAAGTAGGTTAAGGATGTAGATTTTTACCATAGAATATATTTTGCTCTAATGGTACAAAAAACCTACCAAAGGGAATAAAAACCCAATATTTATGACAAACCCAGATTTTTATATGTTTCCGGTATTTTTTCGATCACATCTGAGGCAATAGTCCCTCGTCGCTGGTCTTCACCTGCCAGTTGCCCAGCCAAACCGTGGTGATAAACTCCACACAATGCCGCATTTTCCACAGAATAACCCTGACCTAAGTAGGATGCCACAACACCTGTTAACACATCACCTGTACCGCCCGTAGCCAAAAACTGGGAACCAGTAGGGTTGAAATATTGTATGCCTGCAGGAGTGGTGATCAAACTATGCAATCCTTTTAAAATAAGTACACATCCATAAGTCTGGCTAAACTCCAATGCTTTTTCGATTCTTCCCTCGGGATATTTGACATCATCCCCCACCATTCTTTCAAACTCCTTCAAATGTGGTGTCAAGATCATTTGGCTAGTAATCAACTCCTTCAAATCTTTCCTTTTGGCTATGATATTAAGCGCATCTGCATCAATTACCATTTTACCCTTATAGGACTCCAAAATGTTTTTAAGAGCTTCGGCTGTCTTCTCATCGGTCCCCATACCCGGACCAATAGCAATTGTGTCGAACCTGTCGAGATTCTCTGGAGCCGAATCCAAAATATCATTTCCTGTACAAGTCTCCACCATGACTTCATGAATACTGCTTTGCATAATAGGAAGCCCAAAACCGGGGACAAAGGTAGAAATTAACCCACTTCCAGTTCGAAGGGCAGCTTTGGCCGACAACATAATAGCACCCAATTTCCCCTTCGACCCCCCTACCAACAACACTTTCCCAAAATCACCCTTGTGGCTTGCCTTATGGAAAATTTTATGTCGCTCCAGAATATCTTTTTCTTCCACAAAAAATCTGGAAGATTCATACCCATTAAAATACTTGCCATCAATTCCGATATCTTTCACTACCAAATCCCCAACATAGGCGGCATGTTCCGGAAATAATGCACTAAGTTTAGGCGTTTGAAAAGTAACGGTATAATGGGCCTGAAATGCCTCCCCATCCACCAACTTATCAGATGGCAGACCCGTAGGCATATCCACCGCAATCCTCATAGTTTTTTGGGAATTCAGCTTTTTGACCGCATCAAGATATTTCCCTTCCAAAGGTTTATTCAACCCTATCCCTAGCATGGCATCAATGATCACATGGCAACGGAACCTTTCCCAATCAATATTGGAAAACGGCTTATTCACGATATTGGTAGGTAAAATATTCAGATTGGAGTTATAGTCGGCAGTACCATCTTTGGCATCGCCAAGGGTATAAACACAGACTGGATAACCTTGCCTAGAAAGTAGCCTGGCAATGGCAATCCCGTCTCCCCCATTATTCCCTGTTCCACAAAAAATAGCGATATCTTGTCTCCTGCTGAAGTTCTGCATATACCATTGGCAAAAAGCCTCTGCAGCGGTCTCCATCAATTCAAGAGAAAGTATCCCCTTCTCCTCCAAATAAGATTCTTCAAGGCTTTTGATCTGCCTGGCAGATAAGATTTTTAACATCACGCAAAAAGTTTAGTTATAAAGGCCCCCTCCATAAATCAAAAAATGAACCAAACAAAAAAAAAAGCCGATTTCAACAATCGGCTTTTTTTATGCTAAGATAATATTAATCGCTATTGATCTACTCGACCTACAGCTGCATAAAGAACTCTTCTTGCGTCGACCTCTCTAAGTTCAAACTGAACATCCGAGATTGGACCCATTTTAACTTCTCTATCGGCTTTCATCGAAATAGTAATCTGATCTCTTTCAGCTTCAGATAATTTGTCTCTCTCCTGGTTTACCCAAAGTGCGATATCGTTTGTTCCGATAAGTACATCATTGGCTTGGATTCTTGGTTCAGTACCATATCTACCCGTATCTTTCGGCTTACCGACATATAGGTAGGAGATCAAACTTTTCTTTTCAAGTTTTTGAAGCTGAGTCGCCTGTGGGATTCTCTGCTCAACTAGGATCTCTTGTTCTCTTAGTACGGTGGTCACCATAAAGAAGAACAAAAGCATGAAAATAATATCCGGCAAAGCTGAGGTAGGAATACTTTCCGTTACCTTATTTTTCTTTTTAAACTTTGACATATTAACTTCCTATTTTATCTGGTTCAGCAATGGAGATCGCCATAGGGATTCCTTCCTTACCTCTGTCAATAAGCTCCTTCTCTGCGGCATTTCTACCAGATAGGGCTCTGTACTGATCAGCGGTAATACCTACTCGCTCTGCATAGATTTCAAAATAAGCTCTTTTGGCAATGTCAAGAACTTCAAGATAACGCTCATAGCTAGTACCTCTGTTGGTTTTAATGGAGATTACTGCTCCACCAGCCATTGGGTGATCTGAAGATCTACTGTCTCTTTCAGCTTGATTTCTTAAAGATGCAGGCAAGCTATTGAACAATGCTTGAGCCTCTTCATCCGGCGCTCCGAAATTCAGAAGAAAAGATTTGATTTCGTCTGACAAACCCACGGTGTTCTGTCTTACTTCACCCTCTACCAACAATTGGTCATTGGCATTCACAAGGATGTTGAAGATATTACGCTCGTTAAGTTTAATTTCTGGCGGCGGCTGATTCGGATCCTGCTTAGGAGGAAGGATGTTCAATACACCCTTGTCCGAAGCAATTGTCGTAGTGACCAGGAAGAAGATAAGGAGCAAGAAGGCGATATCCGCCATAGACCCTGCATTCACTTCCTGAGCCATTCTGCCTTTCTTTCTTGCCATTATTTAATGATTTTGTTGATTTCAGTCACTATAATCCCCAAGATTGCGAAGCCGAATAGGAAGTAAACTGTGATCAGAATTCCACCTACCAACTGAGACAATGCCGGAGTCAAGTTAAACGGTGCAGCTGCATATCTTGGTATTACTTCGTTGTCAGCAATGCTGTAAGCAATGAAGAACAATACAAGTAGAGCTACGACACCAATTCCTGTTTTGATTAGACTTCTTGGATTATCGAATGATTTGATCAAAGGCATGACAAGAGCCAATACCGCTCCAACCGCAATCAAAAGATAACCTACATATAAGAAAATATCCGTAGTATCCATATTGATTTGATTCTTAAGTTATTGATAATTTGAATAAGTTACAAGATTAACTAGGATTATCTAGTCAATTTGTACTTTACAAGGATATCTACCAAAGAGATAGAAGCATCCTCCATATCATTAACCAAAGAGTCGATTTTAGCTACGCAATAGTTGTAGAACAACTGAAGGATAATCGCAACGATCAAACCAGCTACTGTAGTCAAAAGGGCGATTTTGATACCACCAGCTACAAGAGATGGAGAGATATCACCAGCTGCCTCAATAGAGTCAAATGCACCGATCATACCGATTACAGTACCCATGAAACCAAGCATTGGAGCCAAAGAGATGAAAAGAGAGATCCAAACAAGACCTTTTTCCAATCTACCCATTTCTACTGAACCGTAAGCGATGATGGATTTTTCAACCATATCGATACCTTCAGAGTATCTCATCAAGCCTTGAGTAAAGATAGAGGCAACAGGACCTTTAGTGTTTCTTGTTACATCTTTAGCAGCTTCGATACCGCCTTGCTCCAAAGCCTCTTCTACTCTTGCCAACAATTTCTTGGTGTTGGTAGTAGAAAGGTTCAAAGTGATGATTCTCTCAAGTGCCACAGCAAGACCCAAGATCAAACAGATCAATACTGGAGTCATGAAAGCAGGGTCACCTTCGATAAATTTGTCTTTGATGATTTGGTGAAATCCTCTTTCTTCTTCGACGATTTCATCATCTGTGATAGCTGGGCTGGTTTCTTCAACTTCAGCTTCTTCTTGTACTACTTCAGTAGTGTCGACTACAGCTGTATCTTGATCAACTGCGTCTTGAGCTTTCGAGATCACCGGATTCATAAGAATGCCGGATAGCATGAACAAAGCGATTAACTTTCTCATAATTTGGTTTTTAATAGACTTTAAATAAAGGTTAAACGGTTTCTAATTGTAATGATTTAATTTTAAAGTTATCATTTTTTCTATTCAAATAGCAAAATTTGCTACCATAAATTTCAAAAATAATATCTATTTCCTCCAGTTTGGATTCCTGTCACAAGCTAAAACATCTTTTCTAATATCTTTAAAGCTTTTTATGTAAAAGGAATCTTGGTCAGTTAAGCGGAGGATTTCATTTATGCTATTCTATCAACTTCAACAATGAAACTGGAATAAAGCTAGAAAACATCATTGGGGATAGGAAGCAGAGAGGAAGGGATTCGAACCCTCGATACCCTTTAGGGGTATACACGCTTTCCAGGCGTGCTCCTTCGACCGCTCGGACACCTCTCTGTGTTATTGATCTGCAATCGTGGCAACAAATAAATATATTAATTTGCCCCTATGCAACATTTTTTGAGCTTAATTATTGAAAAAAATGCCTTTAAACCGATTTAGACATTTTACACTAGAATACCTCCCTGATGATCAAGCCCTTAAACAAGCCCGCTATTCTTTGAAAATTCTACCGGTTTTCTTGCCTAATTACTCGTTAACGACATTTCGCCTGCCAGCGGCGTAACCAGCTTCCGACGGATTTCCTTTTCACTGGACTCATTTCCCAATAGGTACATCATTTTGGTCACTGCCGCCTCTGTGGTAATATCCCCTCCACTCAGTACACCCACCCTTTTGAGGTCCTTACTTGTCTCATACCTCCCTTGGATCACACGGCCGCCATTGCATTGGGAAACATTGAAAATGTGGATACCTTTGTCCATGGCCTTTTCAAGGGATTTGATAAACCAATTCTCGCTCGGGCTATTGCCTGAACCATAGGTTTCCAGAATCACCCCTCTCAGCCCCTCTATGTTAAAACAGCTATCCAATACTTTTTGGGTAATGCCTGGGAAAAGCTTTATAACCATAACATTGTTATCCATTTTACTGCTGTAGGTTAGACTCCCCCCTTCTTCAAAGGGTCGAATCGCCGCAAAGTTATAGTCAATCACGATCCCGGACTCGGCAAGGGCTGGATAGTTTTCTGATTCAAAGGCATCAAAGTGGACGCTCTGTACTTTTTTGGACCGGTTGCCCCTGAGCAACATGTGATTAAAGTACAGGCAAACTTCTGGCACTATTGGGTTGCCATTGGCTTTTGATGTGGCAATCTCCAAACTCGTCATCAGGTTTTCCCTGGCATCGGACCGCATGGCAGAGATAGGCAGCTGGGCACCTGTGAATATCACAGGCTTGCGAAGACCTTTTAGCATATAGCTAAGCATAGATGCCGAGTACGCCATGGTATCTGTTCCGTGAAGTACCACAAACCCATCATAAGAGTCGTAGTTTTCATATATAATATAGGCCATGTCCACCCAATGCTGCATGTTCACATTGGAGCTATCAATAGGCTCCGGGAAGGATATCACGGTGATGGCGATATTCATATGGGTGAGCGTAGGGATTTTTTCCAGGATCTGCCCAAAATTAAACGGAACCAAGGCTCCGCTTTCGTCATAGGCCATTCCCAAGGTGCCTCCCGTATATATAATCAGTACGGAGGATTCTATATCGCTTTTGGCTGCAGTATTGAGCCTTACTATCTTATAGTTCATGATTTGATGGGGCTAAAGAGTTTTTCAGTGTTTTTGGTGGTCACTTCAGCTACTTTTTCAAGCGTGTTTTCAGTAAGATCACCTACCCGCTGGGCAATTATGGGAATATATTCGGGCGAATTGCGTTTGCCCCTATACGGAACAGGCGCCAAATACGGCCCATCGGTTTCCAAAATTAAATGCTCTAAGCCAACCTCAGGCAAAACAGCATCCAGCCCCCCATTCTTGAAAGTAGCCACCCCCCCTATGCCCAACAAAAAACCCATGTCCAGGATTTCTTTGGCCTGCTGGAGGTTTCCTGAAAAACAATGGAAGACTCCTTTTAGCCCATCTTTGAACTCCTCCTTCACCACTTGGATCGTCTGGTCAATTGAGTCCCTGCAATGCAGAATTATGGGATAACCTTTCTCAATGGCCCACCTGATTTGAATTCTCAAAGCTTCTTTCTGATGTTCAAAAAATGTTTTGTCCCAATATAAATCCAACCCGATTTCGCCCACTGCGGCAAAAGGGCGCTTTTTAAGCCAATCCTCCATCACATAAAGCTGCTTATCAAAATCCTTATCCACATCACAGGGGTGCAGGCCCATAGTAGGAATGCACACATCAGGATATTTGTGTTCGGCCTCCAACATGGCATCGATGCTTTCCACATCAATGTTCGGCATATAGATTTTATTTACGCCTTTTTCCAAGCAGCTCGCAATGATTGCGTCCCGGTCATCATCGTACTTTTTGGAATAAATATGGGCGTGGGAATCAACTAGGTACATATAGGTTTATTTTGGGTGATAGACTGGATAGGTTCTCCCCTTCCAGTTTATTTTTGCAGGCCAAAAATAGTACACTATTGTTGACCATGAAATGAATAAATAATAAAATTCAAATAGCAGCAAGTTCCCAACGGCCAAATGCCTTTGCGTCTTTCCGGCAAAATGCCTTAGAAATAAGGATTGGATAAATATTTTCATTGCCCAAATACCAACTCCCAGCAGCGGATTGAGCCATGTTAAAAAAATGATGGAAGGAAAAAACAGCACTTGAAGCGCTAGTAAAACTTTCCAAATTAAAGTCAACCCCATTGCCCCACGCATCCAGCGCTTCCGTTGTCTTAAAAGCCCCCAATAATCCGCAACCGGCTTGGTTTCCAATAAGCTATTTTGAGAAACCTGATGTATACTTCGGTATCCCAACTGGGACACCGCCTTGGCCAACTCAAAATCTTCCGTTACGGAAAAAGGCAGTTTCTCAAACCCTCCCAATTTTTCATATAAGGACTTTTTGATCAGCATGTTATTGCCCATGGAGGTCACCTTGGTATTTAAGTCAGCAAATACCTTCACCATTCCCAATGTCAGCCACCAATCCATGGCCTGAAGTTTGCCAAATAACTGCCTTCCCTCCACTGCTGTAATACCTGTCACCAAAGACGCGTCAGCTTGCACCGCCGCGCCTACCATCTCCTTGGCCCATCCTGCTCCCACTTTGCAATCAGCATCGGTAAAAAGCAAATACTCCCCATCCGCCAGTTTTGCCATCTGATTCAGGGCATTTGCTTTTCCGGTCATGGTGGAATTGGCTGGGGCTTCATTTATATTTAGAAATAAACAATGACTTTGGGTAGACTGCCACGTTTTCATCAATTCCTCCGTGTGGTCTTCCGATCCATCATTACCCAAAATAACCTGAAGATTTTCTGAAGGATAATCCAATTGCTCCAATGCCTCTAGACATGCCTTAATATTGTCCTCCTCATTTCTGGCAGGGATCAGCACCGTTATGTTTGGCCAGCTTGCTGGGGTCTTCCCAAAATAATCTTTGAAATTAAATACCATGCAAAGGTACAGCACTAAATCTTGGACAAGTAAAAAAAATACGATCACCTGGGCACCCCACATCATAAGCGATCAAATTCAAACCCTTTATCGCTCAATCGATAAAGCACCTGTTCTAAAATATACGGGGCTTTTTTTACCGTCTTTTCCTGATCATGAAATACCAATACGCTACCGTTTTGGGAGTATTTGACGGTCTTGAGAATACTATTTTCCACAGAAAGACTGGGCGAGTAATCACCCGAAAGCACATCCCACATCACTATTTCATGAAATTGGCCAACTGCCTTCCACTGCCCCTTCTTAATTTTACCGTAAGGAGGACGGAAAAACCTGATTTCCTGCCCCAACACATCTTCCAACACGGCTTTGCCTTGGCGGACGTTTTTCAAATACTTGGGAGTAGTGCACCAGAGCCCGTTGAGGTGGTTATAAGTGTGGTTACCTATTGTATGCCCCTGCGACAGGACCTCCCGTGCCAAAGCTGGATTCTTGTCCACATTATCCCCCACCATGAAAAAAGTTGCCTTGGCCTCAAACTTGTCCAAAACCTCCAAAACGGCATCAGTAGCCTGGGGCACAGGCCCATCATCAAAGGTCAGGTAGATCTTCTGGGTATTTTCATTCTTCCGCCAGATAAATTGGGGAAATGCTTTCTGCAATCTTCGGGGCACCTTGTGAATAAACATGCCGAATGAAATCATTATTTAAACCTCAAACTCATCAAGGTGATATCATCTTGTCGGTTCTTGCCATTTGAAAAATTCTGAAGATGATCAAAAAACTGCTCATGGAATAAAACCGGATCCATGCAAAGATTTTCTCTCACATATTCTCCAAACCGCTCATCACCGTACTCCTCATCCTCATCATTGAAGGTCTCCGTAAGACCATCTGTGTATAAATGCAGGGTAAAGCCCTTGAGGTTCTCTCTTTTTCCAACGGTAAGAAAGGGCAGTTCTTCAAAAGCTCCCAAAATAGTAGTACCTGCCTCCAATTGCTCACTTCGGCTTTCGCCTTCCCAGCAGAGAAGAGGCGGATTATGGCCCGCGTTCACATAAGTGAGTTCTTGTGTCTTGTAATTATAATATCCCAAAAAGAAGGTGATAAACCGCTCCCCTTTGGTGTTTTCAAAAATCGTATAATTCAACTGGTGGACGATCATTTCCAAATCTGAGCTACTTCTCAGTAAAGTCCGAAGTGCTGCTTGGAAATTGGACATCAAAAGTGCTGCAGGCATACCCTTACCGCTCACGTCGGCTATACAGAAAAAGACCTCATCTTCTGATTTTTTGACAAAATCATAATAATCGCCACCCACCGTACTGTGCGGCACATAAGTAACCTTGGCCTTCAGTCTATCTGTTTCAGGTAATGATGCGGGAAAAAGCATGCGCTGCACATTGCTAGCGATCTCAATTTCTTTTTTCAATCTTTCCTGTTCCAGCTGCTTTCTTGCAAAACGCTTGTTTTCCAGGGCCACCACCAAAATATTGGTTAGAGCCTGGGTATAATCCATATCCAATTCTCCTCCCTTCCTTTTGAGAAGAAGAATTGCCAGCATTTTATCTTTGTGGTATACTGGAATATAAAAATCCAATTCCGAGAAAGAATACTCTTTCGGCATCACCAAACTTAACTTCCCCATCTCCTTGTTATCCTCTACATCCTTATAGGGGATGAGTTCGGGGATTTTCTCCTTCACCCCATGAGCCACCCTAGATTCAAAACCATCTTGGTTGGCTACATAAAGCACCAAGGATTTAATATTAAGATGTACGAGGGTGGTGAACTTGTAGATATTCAGCAGGACTGACTCAGACTTATTTTCATTAATAGCCTGGGTAATTTCCAACAGAGCTTTGAGTTCAAGCTCTTTTCTTTGAAATTTTACCGTTTCAGCAGTCAGTTCCATAAAAATGTTATTCTCTGGTATTGTGGTACATTAGGCCTTTTTTGGTAGCCAGATAGTAGTAATCACGACCGGCCTTTAAGATATCCGCCTTGTCAAAGATTTCACTGTCAGGCTCGGTCATGCATTTGATATAACCTTTCCCGTAAAGTTTCTGCAAGATAGCCAAAAGCTGTTCATCATCCCAACCCATGGCCTCCTTTAAATAGGCATACGATTGAACAAAATACAGCTCATCCATAAGGTCAAACTCAGCTTCAGACATGTTGTTTTTCATCTTTTACATGGGAAATTATTCTTCTCCCTTTCCAATATAGTGTAGTAAATAAAACCTTCCAAACAATCAGGAGGGTATAGACCGGATGAAATGCGCTTGCTATCAGCAGGGTGGCTTTGGGTAGGTAAGGCAGGTAGTGATTAAGCACCCTTCCTAAATAATAGCAATCAGCCAAGCCTTTGAATATCCAAATTACGAAAAAATATCTTGAATATTCAGACTTTGAGAAAAGTAAAGAAAAAGAAACCAGCAATATGGCAGAAAAAACAGCCCAAATCATTGGTGGCAATTTTTCTCCCCACGTCTTGCCGACCCCCCATTTGCTGGCCCACCTGGCCCGCTGATTCAGTAAGCCCCCCAGGGATGGGACCGGATTGGTTCTTACCAAAAACTCCTTCTCAGGCTTCCAGCAAATGGCCTCAGCACCGTATTTTTCAGTGATTTTTTTCAATAAAAACTCATCATCTCCACTTAGATAATTTTCATTACCTTCGTACCCCCCCACCTCTTGAAATACGCTTTTCCTATAGCCCATATTTGCAGCACTGCACATGATGGGCCTGCTTTCCGAAAAGCCATAGTTGGTCACCATCAAAATACTGCACCATTCGCCAAGTTCAAACCGCCCAAGCAAGCCCTTGGAGTCGCAAGACAAAACTGGCCCGCAAACCATTTTGACTAGGGGATTCTGAAATTGAGCAGTCATTCTCTCTGCCCAACCTTTTGGTAATTGGCAATCTGCATCCGTAACCAAAATAATCTCGTTACTAGCCAATGTAACGCCTAAGCTAACAGCTGCCTTCTTACCAACACCCTCACTTTTCAAAACCCTCCAGTTGGCAAGTTTTCGCCTTTTTATCTCATCTAGGATAAATTCGGGACCACCGTCGATACTTCCATCGTCGACAAACAAAACCTCGCTTGGGTCATTTTGCTCCAAGCTTTGCAGCAATGCAGGTAGGTTTGACCATTCATCGCGAATTGGGATGATGAGGGTTTGCTTTTGCCTAGCAGCCACATCATTCAATTTTGTTGATGGTTTTGGCCACCTGGAAGCCAATAAGGCCAGAATTATTATATAAATACAGATTAAGGCAAAATAAGAGGCAAGCATGAATTAAAAAATAAGGTTGACCTGATCCGGGTTTGGAATAGATAAAAACATGCATTTATGAAGCGACATCATAGGAATTGCATTAAATTGCGACAATGGCCAAATTAGCGAAATTAAAACCGAAAGAAAAAATCATCCTAGGCATAGATCCCGGCACCAATGTAATGGGTTATGGATTGCTATTGGTTGAAGGAAATAGCTATAAGATTTTGCAGTATGGGGTTATTCACCTGAAGAAGTACGGCACCCATGAACTGAAGCTAAAAAAGATATTTGAGCGGATAACAGGGATCATTGATGAGTTTAATCCTGACACGGTGGCACTAGAAGCACCCTTTTTTGGCCAGAACGTACAGTCTATGTTAAAACTGGGCCGGGCTCAGGGTGTGGCGATGGCCGCGGCCTTGGCCAGGGACATCCCTATCACGGAATATTCCCCTAAAAAAGTAAAGCAATCCGTCACCGGCAATGGTAATGCTTCCAAAGAACAGGTGGCCCAAATGCTGCAAACGCTTCTGAAGATCGAGGAGTTGCCCAAGTTGCTCGACGCCACCGATGCCTTGGGCGTAGCCCTCTGCCACCACTTCCACGAAGGCCGCCTCCAATCCCGCGGCCGCACCGCCGGCTGGAAGTCGTTCCTGGAGGAAAACCCGGATCGAGTGAAGTAAAGGGACGCAGAGTTTCGCGGAGTTTTTAATGGAGTTACGCAGAGTCTGTTCTTCCCCAATAAACTCACTTACTTTTTGAAACCCTTCTAATGCCTGTTTTTAAGCTATCGACTTGGAAATTCAACAATAACCCAACTTTGCACCCCGTCAACTTCAAATAAGTCAAAACCTGAGCAACATGGACTTCTGTTAATTTCTCAACTGCTTTAACCTCCACAATCACCTTCCCCTCAACTTGCAAATCTAGACGGTAACCATGTTGCAACTCAAGTTTTTTGTAGGTTAAAGGCAAAATCTTCTGCTGCTCCACTGTCAACCCCTGCTCAATCAACTCATATGCAAGACACTTCTCATATGTGCTTTCTAAAAGTCCAGGACCTAACTCTGAGTGCACTCTAAAAGCGCAAAACAGAATCTTTTCTGTGATTTTATCAATTTCCATTATATCTGCTTTTAAAAAATTGTAGGTTAAAAAAGACTCCGGGCCCACTCTGTGATAAAAAAATCCGTGAAGGAGCTCTGTGAAACTCTTGGCTGAACTCAGCGAAACTCTCCGTCCCTTTAAACAGCTCCCTTAATCCGCTCAGCAATCTCCGCCAACTCCTCTTGGTCGAGCTTTAGCTTGGGGCGGGTGAAGTTGATGTCGTCCATGGTGCGGAGGGGGACTAGGTGGATGTGGACGTGGGGGACCTCAAGACCGATCACGGCGACACCCACACGGGTACACTTGATGGACTTGTCTATAGCTTTGGCCACCTTTTTGGCAAAGACATTGAGCCCGGCCAGCATGTCGTCTTCCAGATCAAAGATATAATCAACCTCCTGCTTGGGGACCACGAGTACATGGCCTCTTACGAGCGGCTGGATGTCCAAAAATGCGATGTAGTTTTCATCCTCAGCTACAATATGGCCGGGGATCTCTCTGTTTATGATTTTGGTGAATATAGATGCCATAGTTTTTCACAAAAAAATCCCGATTGGGACACAACCGGGATAGGATTTTTAATAATTGATTTCCAATACCTCAAATTCAACCACACCGGCAGGCGCGTTGATCTGGGCGATTTCCCCAACCTTTTTTCCCATCAGGCCTTTTCCAAAAGGAGAAGCCAGTGAGATTTTATTAGCTTTTAGGTCAGCTTCTTCTTCCGACACAAGCGTGTAGGTTACAGTCATACCATTTTTGACATTCTTTATTTTGACAGTGCTCAAGATGCCGACCTTGGAAGTATCCATTTTCGAATTGTCCAATACCCGGGCATTTCCTACTACTTCCTCGAGCTTGGAGATTTTTAGCTCCAAAAGCCCCTGGGCATCTTTGGCGGCATCATACTCCGCATTTTCACTCAAGTCACCCTTGTCGCGGGCCTCGGCGATCTGCTTGGCGATATCCTGCCTGCCTTTGGTCTTCAACTCGTGAAGTTCATCCTTGAGCTTTTTCAAGCCTTCTTCAGTGTAGTATTGTATTTTTCCCATGTCTTTATTTAAGTTACTATGGCTATGAAAAACAAAAAGAACGGTCTCATTGCTGAAACCGCCTTTCCCTAAATTTCTTATTTTTTGTATTACAAAGGTATGGTATTAGTAACGTATAAGCAATTTTAAGGTTTAAAAAGAAATATATGCCTTCTCAGGCCCTTATCAAATCCTGAATGACCGGCTGCAGCGCCGCCCGGTCCATCTTGTCCTCGCTCTTTCGGATACCTTTAAACCAAAGCATCAATTTATGAATAAAACTCAGTTTTTGAAAATCTATTTTACCAGGCAGTTTATGATAACCGTTCAAGCCCTCCCTGATCTCCCGCGGAATAAGCATGTAAGCCTGCTTGGATTCCTCTGAACCAGGCTCAGCGCTTCCCACCACCAGTAGGTAGGTTTGCTTTTCGAGCAGCTCACCCCAATGATGCACCATGAAATCCATCGCTCCGACTTTCCCTATATAAATGGAGCTCACTATCACGATCTGTCCGAAATCCCGCAGCCCTGTAGCATCAAAACCCCGAAGATCCCGTATCTCTCCCCTACCTAGGTCCTCCCTTAGCCATTCTGCATAAAGCTTTGAGCTTCCGTATTTGGTATGGTATAAAATTAATGGCTGCATAAATGCTAAAAATAATAAGGTTAGCTCAATTTACGATTTTAGAAAGAAAAATTCAAATTCACCAAAACCTGCCTGGGCCGCAGCATGAAACTTTGCTCTCGGATCATAAAGGAGTCCGCAGTAAAGGTCCCGAAATTATTGTTATCGAGAATATTTTGAGCATGCAGGCTCACATCCCACTTGCTTTGGGGGATCCTATATCTATAACGCAAATCCAAAAAACCAGTCAAATCCTTGTTCTCTCCAAGCCTGTTGTCATAAACTTCCATTATGACACTCAATAAATGGTTTTCAACAGGAAAGACATCAAGCTCGGCAGTCTGCTTTAATTGTTGTATGCGCCCTAAGCTATTTTCCCCCACAGTGGAATTGATAAAATTAAAATTTGCCTTATACGAAAGATTGACGACAGACTTTGGATTGATATGTAGCTCTAACCCAGGCCCGACTACCTGATAGGCTACCACGGCAAGATCACCATTGATAATCTGTTCTCTTGTGCGGTGTTGAAAAAGTCCCGTGAGGATAATGTTGGTAAATAACAAAGGCATGTACTTACTACTCCGAAGGTTTAAGGAATGAGTCTCACCACTGTTTTGCAAATCCAAAGTGCGGTAGACAATCTCCCCAGAGGCCCCCACCTGATTTTCCGTGATGGTATTGAAATCCATAAATGCATAAGTGTAGTTAAAGTTAGCGAAAAATGAATTTATGGGATCTCTATAGTTTAAATGGTAGGCCAGACTATGATCCACTACTTCAGGAACGGCTGTAGCCTGCTGTCGGAAAGTTCTAAAATTCCGTAGGATAAAACCATAATGCAAATCCTGAACACCCTTGAAGTCATTTTTCCTTTTAAGCCTCACTACCGAATTCCACTTTCCGGTAAAATCATATTTCATAAAAAGCTGGGGCTCGAAGATCATCCTTCCCATCTGAAGGCCCTGATGGGCTACTGGATCCTTCACCTGAACATTGAGATAGCTCATCGGGATATCAAATGAAAAGTTAAATGACTCCTGCTTCAGGGTAAATTTCGATTTGAGGTAAGTCCTGACCTGTTGATAGCTAATATCATTTACGTATGGAAAGGGCTGCACCGCCTCTTCGCTTCCCTCCCTAGTACTCAAACTGCTTTCCATCACATCCAGCTGGTATAACAGGCCCGCATTTCCACTATAGGTCCAGCCTTTTCCCAAACCTTTGGTCAGGCCTATGGAATTATTGAGGAAGAAAGTTTGGGATTCAAGATTTTGAACCAGCCTTTCAAATGAAACGCCCTCTGTCAATTGCTGCTCAAAGCCTCCAGGGGAAATCGACAGACTTTGGTTTGCCCGTCTAAAGGTGACGTCAGATCTGACGTCCACAAGTTGTCTTCCCACAGGTTTTAGGGTGTGAAACTTATTGGAAATAGACACCAATGGGAGGTTGGCTTTTTGGTTTCGCTTAATTTCATTTAAATGGGTCAGTCCTAATTCCACATTATTTTGGACATTTAATTGAAGTCTATTTTTTATATAGCCTTTCTTTTCATTTTTGATCCAGGACAGTTCAGCCTCCAGATCCCTTCTCACGTACCGGTTATGATGATCCTCTTGGATACTAACAGTATCCATAGGAAGGAAGAATGCCGTACGGACTTGACCGTTCTGCCGCTGACTGTCATGCAAATAAGAGACATTCGTCCTGAACTCTATCTTGTTTGCATTACGTTTAAGCACATTGGCAGAAAACAGATGGCTTTCATTGAATAGGAACCTTTCTTTATGAAGATTTGGAACAAACAGGTCAGGGATCCCAAACCAAGGCTTAAAACCAGCTAGACTTCCCACGTTTTCCTTCAAATCATCCAAAGTCAATACTTCCAATTCCTCAGCGATATCCTTACCGGAATTGTTGGATTGCACCGTATTGATCATTTGCAGGTTATTTCGGAACACCATGGGGCTGAATTTACCCTCCCACAATAGAGGGGAGGCCCCTACTCCCACATCCCCTGTCCCTACCCATACATTTTTTCTCTTCAGTTTTAAGTTTAAAGACGCCCTATCAGAAAATACCAGACTGTCAAGCACCCGCAAAGGTTGATGGTTCTCCAGCACCTGCACAGACTCTACGGCATCTGCAGGCAGGTTTTTGTTAGCAAGATTATATTTCCCCTCCAGCAGGTCCATTCCATCTATGTAGAACTTGTGAATACCCCTTCCTTCATACAATATCCTTCCATTATCCAGCACTTCAATTCCTGGAAGCCGTTTCAGGATATCGGCTATCACCCGGTCATTTGGTGTAGCAAATCCTTCTACGGAATAACTAATCGTGTCATTTTTTGCGGTGATAGGATTTTTAATAGATTTCAGGGTGAATTCAGGAATTTCCTGCATAGCTTCCTCTACTTCTACCAAAATCTGTTGGGACACATTGGAAACCACCATCTGATACTCTTGAATCGTTAAAGATCTAAATTCAATTAAAAGACTATCTGACTCCGATTGTATCTGAATTAAAAATTGCCCCTTATCATTAGTCACCCCAAAAGTCATGGTGTTTTTGCCTTCAGGATCCTTAACTAAAACATTGACACCAAATACAGGTATATTTTGTTGTTTGTATAAGACCTTTCCCGATAAAATTGCCTGTCCATAAATTTGTGGTATGAACCCTAAGATAAAAATTACAGATATAATAACGGTTCTTATAATCATATTATTAAACAATCAGGGTGAACCCGGTCTAAATATCTATATTGATTTTTCTTTCACTTTTTAGTAATTAAAAAAATTACTCAGCGTGGACCCCTATTATTAACTCATAAAATCACTAAAAACAGAATACTTCGTCGCAACTAATTTATGGTCTTACTATCTGTCTTAAATTTTAGATATTAATTTTGTTAGAATTTTTTAGCCAAGAATCTATTTACTCTAAAACTTTTTTCATAACTTAATTTACTTCAATAAAATTACTCTTTCTCCGGAACCTCTCATCAACCTGCCTAGCAAGTTCAATATCTCGAACCTCCATATTTGATTGTGATAATTTCTGAGAAGCCTGTAAATGAAACTCCTTTCTTAATCTTAAAAATTGTTTTTCTGAGGCAACAATTGGTTTTTTAACTAAATAAGGTTCTAAGGAAGACTTAATCCCTTTCTTAATCTTGTAAAGATTAAAGGCATAATGTCCTTGAGAATCTTTAACCTCAATAACTAACCCTGGCAAACCTCCAAAAACATATGGTCCATCATTTAAAGGTAAATCTTCTGAAAACCACGCCTCCCATACCCTACCACCATAGAGAGCCTTGGCTTTCTGAACAGTAAAACCCATTAAGGTTTTCTTATCTCCAGTTATTTCCCACTCCAAACCAGACATATCCTTTTCATATACGTAATGGTCAGGTATAATTTTATCATAAACCTTTATCGACCTTGTATTTTTAACTATTTGAAAATCAAAATTAGAATTTGGATATTGTTTTTTTAATTCAAAAAATTCTTTTGGAGTAGTCCCACTAGATGAATGTGCTTGAATTAATGAGTCTTGCAAATATTTATTATAACTTTTAAACAATGATTGCTGTTCTCCTACCAAAAGCACCATAAATTCTGTTTTCGGGCTTTCCATACTCAAGGTATCATCAACATAAACCAACTGATAATAAACAGCCATATTTGATGAAGAAAGAGTCGGCTCCACAGCAAAATAAGCTAACAATAAATGAATTATAAATGTAAACATCATAAAAACCTTCAATTATGGTGAAAACCTAACAGCACAGAGTGCTGCTAGGTTAAATAGCAAAATTTATGGAGCTGGATCTATTGATGAATCTCCTCCACAGCCAAGAATTTGCTCCCACTCACCGTGTTGCTCATTCATCTCCTCTAAAGTATCACCGCAGACCATGACATTTACACCACAAGCTGTCGCATCCACACAGGATTGAAACTCATCTTCATAAGAAGAAGCATAAGTTAAGCCGATACCCAAAAATAAACAAAGGTAAAACATGATTGACTTTTTCATTTTTTTAAAGAATTATATGGTTAAAATTATTAAAGGCTAAAAAGCGGCCACCTATAACCTATGCCCAAGAAAGAAAGAAAGAAAGAAAGAAAGAAAGAAAGAAGCAAACATTTCGTTAAAAAAAATTAAAATTAGTTTAAATAAAAAGGTACAATTATTACTTACCCTCTGAATGATAATCATAACAAACTATCCCCAAAACCCAAAAAACACCGAATTTAAACGTTCATCCCCATCTTACCATAATATTCCAAAATCACTCTATTGAGATGACTCCCTAAAAGTACCTAATTGCTTGTCAATTCAAATGACACAGATCAGTCCGCTGTCCCCTTACCGCCCGTCCTTCTTCCATGCAATCCCATAACCCTCCCTCTAATTAATGATGCTTCCAACCAGGGGGCAGAAAGGCGAAAATAAATTCTAAAGCATTTCTTCTCTGCGACGAGGCTCTGTGAAACTCCTTTTAAACCTCTATCTTAACTCTGTGTACCCTTTCTCTTTTTTTACCAAGCTATCCCATAATCCTCCCCGTGGTTGCTGCTGCCTCCCCAGAAGGTGCCGTGCTTCCAGTCAAACCATATTGCGTTGATTGGCCCGCTGGTCCTTTCCTGGAAATCCATCTTGTAGCCCCGCTTCTTTAGCTCGTTCCTTACCCATGGAGGTGTTTGGGTGCTGAGGGTAATGGCTCCAGGTTTGCTTTCATGTGCGCCGAAGGAGGACTGCATCTGGTAACTGTTGATGTTGGCAGCCTCGGCGGCTTCCTGTACAGTCATGTCAAACTCCACCACGTTGAGGAAAAACTGCAACAGGTTCTGGTCCTGCGTATCGCCACCCTGAACGGCAAAGGACAAAAACGGCCTGCCGTCCTTTAAGGCCATGCTTGGCGTAAGGGTCACCCGTGGACGCTTGCCAGGCTCCAGCACATTAAAAGGATTCAGCTTCTCGTCCAGCACAAAGCTCTGCATCCTCTGGCTCAAGCCTATGCCGGTCTCACCGGCGATGACAGCCGGCACCCAGCCCCCACTCGGCGTGATGGAAACTACCCAACCCTCTGCATCGGCTGCCTGTACGGTAGTCGTGCCTAATAGGAATTCTTCCAAAAACGGATCTTCTAATCCCGAAATGGGATTTTCTGGCTCGAAATAACTCAATGCATCTTTTCTTTTTTCCAATAAGTCCTTAAATGGATTGGTTCCACCTTGGAAAGGATAAGGATCACCTGGCCCAATATCCTCCACATTTCTTTCCTGAATCAGTTTGGCTCTTTCTTTGGCATATTGCTTTGAAAGAAGCCCCTCCATAGGGCTAGCCTGTCCAAAATCAGGGTCTCCATAATAAAAATCCCTATCGGCAAAAGCCAGGCTCATGGTCTGATAGATTGTGTTAATATAATTGGCGGAGTTGTAACCCATTTTCTTTAGGTCAAAATTCTCCAGAATATTTAATGACTGCAGTAAAGCCGGCCCTTGCGTCCACTCTCTCAATTTGAAAACATCAATACCTTTGTAATTCACATGCAGAGGATCCTCGATTTTGACCTGCCAGTTGGCCAGGTCTTCCATCTCGAACAATCCTCCCTGCTCCTTCACGCTTCGCACGATTTCCTCTGCAATGTCGCCGGTATAAAACCTATCATAGGCCAACTGCAGGGCTTCCTTGCGGCTCTTGCCTTCAGACAAGGCCTTTTGCTCCGTATCTACCAGTTTTTTGAGTGTATTGTAAAGGTCTTCCTGCACGAATATTTCCCCGGCATGCGGCGCCTCCCGCTCCTCTCCCATATGCGGAAGAAAAACCGCTTTGGAATAAGGCCATTCCTTTACCTTATCCTTGTTGGACTCGATCTGGTTGGCCGTTTGCGCCTCGATGGGGTAGCCTTGGGCCATCTGCATGGCTGGTTCTAAAACATCCTTAAGGCTCAACGTCCCATATTCCGCCAGCATGGTGATTATTCCTCCAAAGGTTCCGGGCGTGGTTGCCGCCAATGGGCCAAAGGCAGGCGGATACTCCATGTCGTTATCCTTGAAATAATCAACCGTTGCTCCGGAAGGAGCCACACCAAGGGCATTGATACCGAATACCTTTTTCTGGCCCGGATGGTAGATCAGCGCCTGGGTCTCCCCTCCCCAGCTGAGCACATCCCACATCGTGCAGGTCGCCGCCAGCATGGCACAGGCCGCATCCACGGCGTTACCCCCCTTCTGGAAGGTCATGGCCCCAGCGGTGGCTGCCAAAGGTTTGCCCGTGATGGCCACCCAGTTTTTACCGTGCAAAACCGGCTTTTGGGTGGTTTGGGCTAATACATTTTGAGAAACAAAAATTAAGAGTGCAGCTAAAATTTTCTTCATAATCCTATTTTAGGAAAGGTGATTGATATAAATAAAACAAGCTATCTATTCGGTAGCCTCCGGCCAAAGGGGCTCATAGCCCTCATACAATGAATTATAAAAGCTAAATACCTTATAGAGGCCATTGTTTTCGCCAAGGTTTATCCGGTTAGCCTCGATAAAGCCCTCCACCTCCTGCTCTTTATCATCAAAAATCTTCAAAAGTTTTTTCTTCTTTCGGGGCACTTCCAAAACCTGCTTGTCTTTGACAAAATAGTAAATGTTTTTCTTTTTGATCTCATCATCCTTATTCCCAATCATCAACGCGGTATTATAATTGGCCCTTTTCAAGGTAGTCACCGTGCGCCGAACCAGGGGCAATTCACCATCTACCAAGATTTCAAAAAAGCCGGAAATAGGTACCCCTTGGTCCAAAAACTCCATCCCATTCACAAAATATCTGGGCACCTGATGCACGGAATCAATCCAAACCAAATTGTGGACGCGTAGGCCCGGAATGGTTTTTACCTGATCGCTATTGGGGGCAATGGCTTCAAATTGATGGCTCTCGATATTATAGCGAACCAAGTGGTCGGTTAAAATCTGATCATTTTTATAAAGCATGAGCGTGGATTTGTTCCACTTGGGGTCCAGGTAAAAATTGCCCAGTACTCGCTTAGGCTCATCTGGAATACCATACACCATATTTCCCCCTACAAAATTGGGACGATTGATTAACGTTTCTTGAATATTGGTGGCCCGGATGGTTTTCTGCAAGCCTTCAGTCTGGCAAAATGCCTGGGTGACAAAACTTATAAAAATCAAGAAACTGAATAAAGCCTTTTTCATATCTCATTCATTTTCATCTAAATATAAGACTTCTGCGTAAAAAGTAATAATGTAACTTTTAATATATAGTGAACTAATGACAGATTGCTTATTAGTTCCTTCTTGTATACCGTCCCTTCACCAACACCAATCATCAACAACACAATCCTTTGTTAATCAAAACTTTAAAGCAACACCCAAACTTAGCCACTCCGTATCCACTCCGATTCCACTTTGTACCCTCTCCGTACCCACTCCGTATTTTGACGGAGAGGATGCAGTGGGGATTTGGAGTAAAAATGGGATGGAAACGGAAAGGTTTGCTATCTGAGTAAAGTTGATATTAGGTAGGAATTACTTAAAAAATCTATGTATCAGAAATGGGACTAGCCCCATTGTAGGCTAATGGATAAAGCAAAAGCTTAGGGGAAGGCTTTGGCTATCTTTTCAACTAGCACTTTGTTGATCTTTTCGTAAGATTGGTGGGTCCAGCCTGCCACATGAGGTGAAAAAATGACGTTGTCACGCTCGGCAAGTTTATCAAAGGACAGTTTCTGGGCGTGAGTCATGCTGCCAAATTTTTCGTTTTCCAATACATCGAGTATGGCTCCTTTGAATATTTTCTCCTGAAGGGCCTCATTCAAAGTATCAAAACTGATTAGTTCTCCCCTAGCCGTATTGATGAAATAGATGGGTTTTTGAAATCTGCCCAAAAAGGTGATATCCAAAAAACCCCTAGTCTCGGAAGTTAAAGGGATATGCAGACTTAAAATGTCGGCTTTTTCGAAAATCTCCTCCCAACCCGCTTCAGCAGCATATTGATCGCCATAATCGGTTCTATATTTATCATAGGCCAGCACATGTACTCCAAATCCACTTAGGCGCTTTGCAAAAGACTGGCCCATGTTGCCGTATCCGATGATGCCGACTGTTTTGCCGGCCAATTCTTCCCCTCTATTTTCTTCCCTCCGCCAGATTCCTTTGCGGACCTGCTGGTCAGACCGGTTGTAATGGTTAAAAAGGGCCAAAAGCATACCCACGGCATGCTCCCCTACCGCATCCCGGTTGCCTTCGGGTGCATGGAATAACTGAATGCCTCGGGCTTCTAAAAAATCAATGTCAATATTATCAAGGCCGGCTCCTGCCCTGGCTATAAATTTAAGGTTGCCCCCCTTTTCCAGCAGCTCTCGATCCATTTTTGTTTTTGATCTAATGATCAATCCTTCATAGCCACCCACAACTTCCATTATGCCCTTGCGGTCTATTTCTGGCTTATAATCCACTGCATGCCCCAATTTTTCCAAAAGGGGCACAATACTATTGTGCATTTCGTCTATGATCAAAATCCTCATAACAGATCGTTTTATTTTAAACCTCCCTCATCTTGCCGTTAAAAAGCCTTGTTCGACCTCTTTTTTACTTTGTGCCCTTCGTGGCCAATTTTATCCTGATACCCTCATCGGAAATCCGACATCTGTCATCCTACAAATTCAACAACAACATCGCCACTCCAAAATACACTGCCAAGCCAAGCAGGTCATTTGCCGTAGTAATAAAAGGGCCTGAGGCAATGGCTGGGTTTACTCCAAATCGATTTAACAAAATGGGAGTTACGGTCCCCATAAAGGATGCCAGCAAAACCACGCAGAACATGGCCAGCCCAATGGTAACTCCAAAAATAAACTCATGTTTGTAGACAAAAACCACCACAGCCAGCACAAAACCTCCCAACACTACACCATTGACCAAGGCTATCAGAAAGCCCTTGATGAATCTTTGCCAAGGGGTATCGCTGAACACCGATTTTGCGGCAAGCGTCTGGACTACCAGGGAGGAGGACTGAATGCCCACGTTACCGCCGGTAGCTGCCACCAAAGGAATGAATGAAGCCAATGCGATGACTTTCTGAAGACCATCTTCGAAGAAATCTATTATTCCGGCCCCCATCAGCCCACCTACCACACCGATAAGCAACCAAGGAAGCCGAGCTTTGGCGATCCTGAAAATACTATCGCTTTCCTCCACATCATCCGAAAGCCCCGTCATGGCCTGAATATCTTCCTCTGATTGCTCCCGGATCACATCGAGGATATCATCAATGGTAATCCTTCCAACAAGCTTATTCTTGACATTTACCACAGGAATGGATTCCAAATCGTATTTTCTCATAATTTCCGCCACCTCTTCCTGCCTCATATGGGTAGGCACAGATATTTGGTCATCCTCAAAAATATCCGCAATCTTGGTATCGGCTGCCGAAAGAATGATCCTCTTCAGGCTGACCCTTCCCAAAAGCCTTTCTTTATTATCCACTACATATATGGAGTAGATTTTCTCAACATTTTCAGCCTGGCGTCGGATCTCATTGATCGTCTGCACCACCGTCCAATTTTGGTTGGCCTTGATAAATTCCTTGGCCATGAGTCCCCCTGCGCTATCCTCATCATAGCGCAAAAGGTCCAGAATGTGGGCAGACTTCTCCTTCTCCTGAAGGTGGCTGATTACATCCTCCCGCTCATTAACCCCGAGTTGGTTGAGTATATCTACCGCATCATCGGAGTCCATGTGGTCGATAAGAGCAGCGAGCTCGGTATGCTCCATGGATGTAATGATCTTGAATTGATCATCTTCATCAAGCTCAATTAAGATATCAGCGGCAAGCTCATCATCAAGCACCCGAAGCACGTACAAAGCCTCCTGCATGTCAAGCTCATCTAGCAAGGCCGCCACATCGGCCTCGTTGGCGCCTTCCATGGATTCCTTGATGAACACCTTGTCTTCGGCTTCTATAGCCTGGCGGAGTTGCTCCAGGTATTCTTTTGAGAGCTCGAATAGTTTTATTTGTTCCAAGTTGCTTGAATTTGGTTCGTTAAAAATACAAAGTCCTGCACGCCTAGTTGCTCAGCGCGCTTGTCCAGCAAGGACATCTCCCTCACTTCTTCGGCCAGTCCCATTGATTTGAGGGCATTCCGCAGGGTTTTTCGGCGAGTGGAAAAGGCCTGTTTAACCACCCTGAAAAACATCTTCTCGTCACAATCCAACTTTTTGGTTTCATTCCTTTTTAGCCTAATTACCCCGCTGTTCACTTTTGGCGGAGGATTAAAGACCCCGGGAGGCACCGAAAAAAGATATTCTATATCATAAAAGGCCTGCAACAGCACGCTTAAAATCCCATAATCCTTATTTCCAGGAGGGGAAGCAATCCGCTGGGCCACCTCTTTTTGAAGCATACACACCACCTCAGGCACCTTGTGGCGGTCCTCCAGTACTTTGAAAAATATCTGTGAAGAAATGTTGTAAGGGAAATTCCCCACTACTGCATAGTCCCCTTCAATTACCTTTCCAAAATCATGTTTTAAGAAATCTGCCTCAATAATCTTTTCTCCCAACTGGGGATATTTTTTGTGCAAATAGGCAATGGACTCGGTATCCACATCGACCAGGTACAGGTCCCAAGGCTCCTGCAGCAGAAAATCCGTCAGAACCCCCATCCCGGGACCGATTTCGAGCACTTTTTTCACTCCCTTGTGACCGGTCATGCCTTTGGCTATTTTTTCGGCAATCCCCAAGTCGGTAAGGAAATGTTGGCCCAGGTGCTTTTTAGGTTTGACTTTATCCATCTTAATTTCTCTGATAAAAATTCGTTAAATTGCGTGTCAAAATTAAGATATTATATGTTAACTGCCATAAGTTTAAAAAAGAGCCTTGATAATCCCGCTGCTCTCCAAGGTGTAATTTACCTTTCAAAGGAGGGAGATCTGGAACATTATGCCTTTGAAGAAAAGGAAAAAGCCTTCCTCAAAAACATGCTATTTTCCAAAAACAAGGAACAGTTAACTTTCACAAACGGGACCCATCAACTATTAATTTTTAAGCAGAAAGAAAGCTCTTCTGAAACCTACAAGGCAGAATATGCCAGAAGAGCTGGTGCTAAAGCTTGGGGGTTTTTGAAGGACCTGGATGCGGCAGTGGCATACGGTCTGGGAGAAAATGCCAGCCTTGCGCCCTTTCTGGAAGGCTGCATGCTTGCCTCCTATTCTTTTCAAAAGTATAAGACCGAAAAAAAGACTTTCCCCTCCACTCTTGAGGTAGTCGCTAACGGACTCTCCCAACAGGAGGCCGATTTTCTACAGTTATCCATCAACGCAACTTTTGTAGCCCGTACCTTGGTCAATGAGCCAGCCATATTTTTAACGGCTCCCCAGCTTTCTGAGGAGATTGAAGCCTTGGGAAAAGAATATGGGTTCGAAACGGAGATTTTCGACGAAACCCGGATCGCCTCACTAAAAATGGCCGGACTGCTTGCTGTCAATGCAGGAAGTGAATTGCCTCCTACTTTCAGCATCATGTGCCACCGCCCCGATAAGCCTATAAATGACAAACCCATAGTATTGGTGGGCAAAGGGGTGGTTTACGACACAGGTGGATTGAGCTTGAAACCCACGGCAAATTCCATGGACCTGATGAAGTCCGACATGGCTGGAGCCGCCACGGTGGTGGGCACCATGTGTGCTGTTGCCAAACTTAACCTCCCCATAGAAGTTATCGGACTGATCCCCGCTACGGACAACCGCCCCGGATACAATGCCGTCACCCCTGGAGATGTAATTGAGTATCCCAATGGCAAAACCGTAGAAATTCTCAATACAGATGCCGAAGGCAGGTTAATTTTGGCTGATGCCCTTATCTTTGCGCAGAAATACAATCCGGGACTGGTTATAGATGTGGCCACACTTACCGGAGCGGCCATGGCTGCAATTGGCAAGGAAGGTGCGGTGATGATGGGTACGGCATCGCAGGAATGGAAATCCCAGCTTCAACAGGCCGGAGAGATCACTTGCGAAAGATTGGTGGAATTCCCGATTTGGGAAGAGTACGATAAGCAATTAAAATCAAACATTGCCGACATTACAAACCTTGGCGGTCCGACCGGCGGGGCGATCACTGCCGGGAAGTTTTTACAACATTTTATAGATTTTGAATGGATACACTTGGATATAGCCGGCCCCGCCTATTCCAAATCCTCCGACAGCTACAAGCCGGCGGGTGGAAGCGGATTTGGCGTGAGGCTGCTGACCAGGTTTTTATCAAATTATACCCAAAGCACTAAATGAGCAACAGGAAAAACAAGCCCATCATTGGGATTACGATAGGAGATATTAACGGCATCAGTGCCGAGGTGACCATGAAAGCCCTTTTGGACAACAGGCTTCAAAAGCTCATTACGCCTGTAATTTATGCTCACGGCAAGGCCATCACCTATTACCGCAAGCAATTGCAGCTGGATGATTTTAATTTCATGCAAATCAAGAGCGTGGACGAAATCCACCACAAGAAAATCAACGTGATCAACGTCGTGGAAGAATGCCCCGAGGTAATTCCAGGCGTGGAAACCATGGAAGCGGGCAAAATGGCCATTGCCGCTATAGACCAAGCTATTGAGGATATGAAGGCCAACAAAATCCAGGCGATGGTAACTGCCCCACTGAACAAAAACAACATTAACAGCGAGGAGTTGAGCTTTGTGGGCCATACGGAATACCTTACACAGGCTTTTGAGGCGAAAGACAGCATGATGTTTATGGTGTCGGACGACTTGAGGGTTGGACTTGTTTCTGGTCATGTCGCTCTAAAAGATGTGCCGGCACAGATTACACAGAAGAGAATCCAAGAGAAGCTTCAGATCATGATCAAGTCCCTTCAGGATGATTATGGTATCAACAAGCCAAAAATTGCCGTACTGGGACTTAACCCGCATGCAGGGGAAGATGGTTTGTTGGGTGCTGAAGAGGAAGAAATCATCAAACCCGCCATTCGTGCATTTAAGGACAAAGGCGAAATGGTATTTGGGCCCTATCCATCTGATGGATTTTTTGGAATGATGCATTTCAAGAAGTTTGACGGGATTTTGGCCATGTACCATGATCAAGGCTTGATTCCTTTCAAGACCCTAGCGTTTGAGACCGGCGTCAACTTTACGGCTGGCCTGCCTTTTGTGCGAACTTCTCCCGATCATGGCACTGCCTATAACATCGCCGGGAAGAACGTAGCCGATGAAGGCTCCATGCGTTCAGCCATCTTTTGTGCCTATGATATTATCAGACAGAAGGGTGACTGGGAAGAGGAGGACTAAAATAAATACGGTTCAGTTTTAGTTTTTAAAAATACTTCACTAAATTTGCGGTCTTAAATTAGAAGGAGGAAGCGTGAAATTCTTTAAAGATTACGATATTGAAGTCATCAAACTTAAAGAAGGGAAGCATGAATTCTCTTTTCCAGTTACCGATGAGTTCTTCAAGCACTTTGAGAAAAACGAAATTGTAAGCAAGGGGAATTTGACTGCTTTGGTTACTTTATCCAAGGAAGCTAATTTAATAGACGCGATATTTGACATTAAGGGAAGCGTGGAGCTTACCTGCGACCGAAGTCTAGAGCTCTTTGACCATCCACTGGAAACTACCCAGCGAGTAAGGTACAAATACGGTCCAGAGGAAGCGGAAATCAATGAAGAGATTTTCATGATTACCCGCGACACCCCCAAAATCAATGTTGCGCAATTGATATATGAATTTATAATATTAGCGATCCCGGCCAAGAAAGTCCATCCGGACCATGTGTATGAAATGGATGAAGATGATTTTGAAGCAGAGGGTGAGCTGGTATACAGTTCCGGCGATGTTGAAGACGAGCCGTCTGAGCAAGACGAGGAGTCATCGGAATCCGAGGAAAATACAGATCCCAGATGGGAAGCGCTTAAAAATTTAAAGAAAAAAGATTAATCTAAAAATTGCATAGAGATGGCACATCCTAAACGAAAAATTTCGAAAACCAGAAGAGATAAGCGAAGAACGCATTACAAGTTGACCGCTCCTGGATTGGCACAATGCCCAACCACTGGTGAATTCCACCTTCCTCACAGAGCTTACTGGTTGGACGGCAAGCTTTATCACAAAGGTCAAGTGATCATGGAAAAAGAAGTATTGGCATAAGCCATATACACAACATACTACAAAAACCATCTGAATTCCAGGTGGTTTTTTTTCTTTTATATAGCTTCATGAATAGTTGTTTCTGGCCTCCAAAAAGCATTTTTCACTATGCCAGATAAGGGGTACAGGACTTTATATCATAGCTTTACAATTCTAGTGCTTAAAATCCTTGGTGGTAAAGCACTTTTTAAATAATTTTGAAGGCCGTAAAGTAAAGTACCCATGTATTAAAACCTACAATCGGTACTTTACCACAATTACAAGGGAATTACTAAGTAGAAATAACATATTAATCATCCAGTGTTTCTAGGTAACTCCCCAAACCAAATTTAAATGGAAAAAACTAGAGCTGTAATAGCCGGAGTACATGGTTGGGTCCCCGAATATGTGTTGACCAACAAGGAATTGGAAACCATGGTCGATACCAATGATGAATGGATTGTGTCCCGTACTGGTATTAAAGAAAGAAGAGTACTAAAAGGAGAGAATCAGGGTACTTCGGTAATTGGCACCCACGCTGTAAAAGGCCTATTGGAAAAAACCAACACCAATCCCGAAGATATTGATTTGATAATTTGTGCCACGGTAACGCCTGACATGGTTTTCCCGGCCACAGCAAATATTATCGCCGACAATGTAGGAGCTAAGAACAGCTTCAGCTTTGATATCTCAGCGGCTTGTTCGGGTTTTCTGTATGCTTTGACAATCGGAAGCCAATTCATTGAAACTGGCAAGCATAAAAAGGTCATCATTGTAGGCGCGGATAAGATGTCTGCAATTGTGGATTACACTGACAGGTCTACCTGCATCATCTTCGGTGATGGCGGTGGAGCGGTTCTTTTGGAGCCAACCACTGAAGAAATAGGGATTATGGACTCTATCCTTCATTCCGACGGATCCGGAGCGCCATACCTGCACATGAAAGCCGGTGGCAGTGCCAGACCAGCTACAATGGAAACAGTAGCCGCACGTGAGCACTTTGCGTACCAGGAAGGCTCTACGGTGTTCAAGTTTGCCGTAACCAACATGGCTGAGGTGAGCGCCAACATCATGGCCAAAAACAACCTTACTGCCGAAGATGTAGCCTGGCTGGTGCCTCATCAGGCCAACAAGCGTATCATCGATGCCACAGCCAATAGAATGGGTGTGGGACCAGAGAAAGTAATGATGAACATTGAAAAGTACGGCAACACGACAGCAGGAACGTTGCCATTGTGCCTTTGGGATTACGAATCGCAAATGAAGAAAGGTGACAACATCATCTTGGCAGCCTTTGGCGGTGGGTTTACATGGGGTTCCATGTACCTAAAATGGGGATACGACCCTAAATAATTGAGAAACTAAATAACCTTAAATAAATGGCAAGTACTGCAGATTTCAAAAATGGTCTTTGCTTGGAATTTAACCACGATATCTTTACGATAGTGGAATTCCAGCACGTAAAGCCTGGGAAAGGCGCTGCGTTTGTAAGGACCAAGCTAAAAAGTCTCACAACCGGAAAAGTCTTGGACAAGACTTTTAATGCCGGCGAGAAAGTGACCACTGCCAGAGTGGAAAAAAGACAGCACCAGTTCATCTATGCCGATGACATGGGCTATCACTTTATGGACACCGAAACTTTCGAGCAGATTCCTATCGAGGAAAAGCTTATCGAAAGACCTAAACTTCTCAAGGAAGGTCAGATGGTGGATATTTTGATCCATGCAGAAAACGAAACCCCTCTAGGAGTAGAATTGCCTCCGTTTGTGGAATTGATGATTACCTATACCGAACCTGGTATAAAAGGCGATACGGCTACCAACACCCTAAAACCTGCGACTCTTGAAACGGGAGCTACTGTGATGGTCCCCCTTTTCGTCGACCAAGATACCATGATCAAGGTCGACACCAGGGATGGTTCTTATTCAGAAAGAGTCAAATAAATAATCTATTAGCCATGCCTACCTCCATTTGCATGGCTTCAATGTATTTATACAAACCCGAAACTGACAATCAAAACTCAAGTTTCCTAACATCAAAAAAATATGAAAGCGCAAGAAATTCAAGAATTAATAGATTTCATTTCTAAGTCAGGTTTGGCTGAGGTAAAAATCGAAACGGATGAGTTCAAACTTTCGATCAAGAAGAACTCTGAGGTTGTACACGTGAAAGCTGCTGAACCTGCTGCTGCACCTGCCCCTTCCAACACAACTCCAGCTCCATCAAATCCAGCTCCTGTGGCGCCAACTGAAGCGGCAGCACCTGCTGCCCCGGCTTCTGATAACTCCAAATACATCGAGGTAAAGTCGCCAATGATTGGGACCTTCTACAGAACGCCAAACCCTGATTCCCCTTCATTTGTAAATGTAGGCGACACCATAAAGGCTGGCCAGACGGTTTGTATCATTGAAGCGATGAAATTGTTTAACGAAATTGAATCTGAGGTATCAGGTAAAATCGTAAAGGTGTTGGTAGAAAATGCCCAGCCTGTAGAATACGATCAGCCATTGTTCCTAGTAGATCCGGCAGGATAAGTTTCAATTTTGTTACAACTAACTTAATCAACTGTGTTTAAGAAAATACTTATTGCCAATAGAGGAGAAATCGCCCTAAGGGTAATCCGTACCTGTAAAGAGATGGGCATCAAGACAGTGGCTGTATATTCCACTGCCGACAAGGACAGTCTTCACGTTCGTTTTGCTGACGAAGCTGTATGTATTGGTGCGGCTCCTTCTAGAGACTCCTATCTTAATATCCCAAGAATCATTGCTGCAGCAGAAATCACCAATGCTGACGCTATCCACCCCGGATACGGCTTCTTGTCTGAAAACGCCGAGTTTTCAAGGATTTGTGATGAATACAATATCAAGTTCATCGGAGCCAGCCCCGAAATGATCAATAAAATGGGTGACAAGGCTACTGCCAAAGCTACCATGGAAGAAGCGGGCGTACCTACCGTACCTGGATCAAAAGGATTGCTCAAATCAATGGAGGAGGGCAAACAGATAGCTGCCGAAATGGGCTACCCTGTAATCGTAAAAGCTACAGCCGGTGGTGGTGGTAAGGGTATGCGAATCATCAAATCAGAAGCTGACTTCAAAAAAGGCTGGGATGATGCCAGACAGGAATCAGCCGCTGCTTTCGGTAATGATGCCCTTTACTTGGAAAAATTTGTGGAGGAGCCTCGACATATTGAAATCCAGATCATTGGTGATAGCAATGGAAGGGCTTGCCACCTTTCGGAAAGAGATTGCTCTATCCAAAGACGCCATCAAAAATTGGTGGAGGAAACCCCTTCTCCTTTCATCACAGATGAACTTAGAGATGCGATGGGTAAAGCTGCTATTAAAGGCGCTGAAGCCATTGGATACGAAGGTGCCGGTACCATCGAGTTTTTGGTGGACAAACATCGCAACTTCTACTTCATGGAAATGAATACCCGTATCCAAGTGGAGCATCCGATTACCGAAGAGGTAACCGACTTCGACTTGATTAAGGAGCAAATAAAGGTTGCTGCTGGGGAGAAAATAAGCGGAAAGAACTATTATCCCAAGTTATACTCTATGGAGTGTAGAATCAACGCAGAAGACCCTACCAAGGACTTTAGACCTAGCCCTGGTAGAATCGTGAATCTACACCTTCCAGGTGGACGTGGTGTCAGGATAGATAGCCATGTGTATGCTGGCTATGTCATTCCTCCTAACTATGACTCCATGATTGCTAAGCTGATTGTTAGCGGCCAGTCTAGAGAAGAGGTTATAGTACGAATGAAGCGAGCCTTAGAGGAATTTGTAATTGATGGCATCAAAACCACCATTCCTTTCCATTTGGCTTTGTTGGACGATCCTGAATTTAAAGCTGGAAACTTCACCACCAAGTTCTTGGATACCTTTGACTTTTCACGCATTAAAGGTTAAAAATATAAAAGGCTGCTTTTCGATAAAGCAGCCTTTTTTTCTTATTTGGCGCAAAACTATTAAAGCTTTTCTCCTTCTATTTCTCTTACCAGTTCTTCGTACCAAGCCTCCCCGTATTTCCTAATTAGAGGTTCTTTTAGGAATTTATAGATGGGCACCCCAAGCTTTTTCCCCAGCGAACAGGCAGGATTGCATATCTCCCATCTGTCGTAATTCAAAGCATCAAAGTCATCGTATTTCTTCACCCTTATCGGGTACAGATGGCAACTTATGGGTTTTTTGAAATTAGTTTTCCCATCCAAGTAAGCCTGTTCCATCCCGCATTTCAAAATCCCCTTTTCATCATATAGGGCATAGGCACATTCACGGTTGTCACCTATGGTTGGAGTACCTTTTTCACCTTCCTGATCATATACCCATACCCCCTGCTTTTTGATAGCAGCCTTCCCTTCTTCGCTAAGGTAGGGTTCTATAGCTGGGTAGGCTTTCTCAAGTATCTCAATCTCCTCATCTTCCAATGGTGCCCCGGCGTCTCCCTCTACACAGCAGGCGCCTTTACATTTTTCGAGATCACACACGAAGAAGTGATCCTTAATATCGTCGCTTAGCACGGCTTTCCCCACTAATATCATATTATTACTCTTTAATTATTTTGCAAAGGTAAGGATAATTGTCGACTGGCCGAACAAAAAAATAGCCGCCCCCTAAGGAGCGGCATAACCCTGCACTATGAAGTAAAAGCATTGAATGCTTTGTAATTTAACCCTAAAAGAGGTTGAATGTTTAAAATCTGAATTCAAAACCAGCTGTAATGAATCTTGGAAGTCCTACTCGGATACCTTGAGGCCTTCTGTTCGCAATGTAACGCTCATCAGTAAGGTTCTTTACAGTCAAGTTGAAATTGGTGTTCCACTTGGCCACGGTATAATTTACAACTGCATCCACGGTAAAATAGCTTGGAAGCTGACCAGTTCGACCATCTGCTGATGCGGCGATGCTGTTTTCAATATCCGTGAATTGCTGACCTACATAGTTTCCTACCAATCTTGCTCCCCATCCGGATTCTGTTTCCAATGTTAAAGCAGAGTTGATAAACCACTCAGGGGCGTATGGCGTTCTATTTCCAGAAATATTCACTTCATTTACGAACCTGTCTTCAGAGAAAGTTGCTTTCACATACGTAGCATTAATATCATACACCAGCTTAGTCCTGCTCAATCCCAACGCTTGGCTGATATCCATCACAATAGCTGTTTCCAGACCTGAATGACGGGTAGCACCTCCATTGACTACTCCAAAACCTACTCCACCGGAAGATTCAGACACTGGGATGATCTGGTTGGAGAAATCCATGTGGAATGCTGTCATCTCCATAAAGATCCAGTTTACCAAATCGGTTCTGAAACCCAGCTCATAATTCCAGCTGTGTTCAGCGTCTAATTCGTAAACATCTGCCAAGTTGGAGATGGCATCCTTTATTCTTGGCGGCGCAAACCCCTTATGCACCCCACCAAACATGTTTATCTTTTGGGTAGGTCTGTAATTGAACCCCATGCCTGGGATAACTTCTACTACCTGGTTGCCGGCTACTAGGGAAGTATCCCTGATTCCCACACCCGGGAAGCTTCTTCTGTTGATGTCCCTTACGTAATCAAAGCTTTCCATTCTAACCCCTCCACTGAAGCTAAACTTGTCGTTAAGATGGATTTTGTTTTGGGCGTAAGCACTGATTGCATGACCGGTTCTGATTTCATCTTCTACCAAGTCACCACTTCTCACCCCAGCCTGCGTGCCATTGACTCTTTGCTCAAATGCTCTTTCATAAAGGAACCTGGTACCGACGATCAACTCATTCTTCTTGGCAAAAAGGTTGTGATCCACTTCCAATCTAGGCTCAACTCCAGCCACTTCAAACTGCCTATTTCTGTTCCCAGTAGAGTTTCTCATATAAAGCGCACCACCCACTACATCGGTATCCCCCCAAACAGTGCCTGTCCAATTGGATGGAGGCGTATAACCCTCTCCCCCACCTACAGCGAAGTCTTGTCTATTCCAGTTTCTTGTGGTAGTATAACCGTAGGCGATGGTTCTCAACCTTACTTTATCTGAAATCTTGTATTTATGGCTAAAGCTTAAAGAATATCGGCGAACATCAAGCTGGTCATCAGGGGCAATTCTTACATAATCCTGCCCACCAGCGTCAAACATGGTCTGGGTAAGACCCACATATGTCGAATTGGAAACCTCATTATACACCCCCAGCTTTACCCCTAGGGTTGACCTTTCATTGAGGTCAAAAAGAAACTTGGTATTAAAATCCGTGATATCGAATTGCGTTGGGCCAACATTATCAGCTCTTTTCTTCAAGAGATTAACCTGCACGCCAGTATTCCCAAAAGTATTTCCATAGCTCAACATGCCCGTGAACAATCCTCCTTGGCCACCTTGGATTTTTACTGCACCTTCCTGCTCTTGCGGAGGAGTAGCCGTGATATAATTTACAACCCCACCGATGGTCTGAGGACCGTAAAGAATCTGTCCAGAACCTTTCAAGATTTCTACACCGCTCATACGGTCAATTGCAGGCGTATAATATAATTCAGGCTCTCCATAAGGGGAAAGCGCGACAGGAATACCGTCTTCCATCACTAAA
Source organism: Litoribacter ruber (assembly GCF_018500185.1). Taxonomy (GTDB): domain Bacteria; phylum Bacteroidota; class Bacteroidia; order Cytophagales; family Cyclobacteriaceae; genus Litoribacter; species Litoribacter ruber. The sequence goes on from NZ_JAHBGI010000005.1 coordinate 41,142, forward strand.
ACCGAGCGGCTTCTATCCGGGTCTAAACCACGAATACCGATATTGGCTCTCATTCCTATTCCCTCTTCGTCTACCACGTGTACACCCGGCGACCTTCTCAAGGCTTCATTGCCACTGATAGGGCTCAAGGCTTTCAATTCTCTATTATCTATAAATGTAACCGCTCCAGGCACCTTGCTGAACATCCTGTCTTTTTCCGAAATAATAGTAATTTCGGGCATGTCAACCCCAATTTCTGCAAAAATCAAATCCAATTGCTTAATTACCCCGTTCTTAACCTCCACATCACGAGTAATGGCTTTGAATCCCATAGCTGAAACTTTAACGGTATAAACCCCATCTTCAAGGTCAAATATTTCAAAAGAGCCATCAAGATTAGTCAGGGTACCTTTCACCGTTCCCAGCACTTGGATATTAGCATAGGGAATAGGTTCTCCTTCCTGCGACTTCACTTTTCCTGTAAGGGCCAATTCTTTATCTTCATTTGAATCTTTGGCAAAAGATTGTTGGGCCGTTCCTAATAGAGAAATCAAAGCTACCAAACAAATTCCGAGTAATTTTGGAATGCGATTCATATATCGGTCAATCCTTATTTAGATTTAATTTTAATAACGATGCAAATGTATTTCCTATTTAAACTTAATCCAAATAAGGGTTGTGAATTCTTAATAGATTTTCTTTATTAAACCTTGCAATCAATACAAGGAGATAAAAATGGAATTATTTATGGAACAATTATTGTTATCTTTGGCGCAACCCTAGTCAGGAAAATTCCTTTTTACTTAGGGTATATCACCAAAAACATTGTAATTTGCAGGATGCAAGCCGATTTGTCGCCGTCCCGATAAAAGCGGGAAGGAGGAAAGTCCGGGCAACATAGAGCGCCATACTTCCTAACGGGAAGGGTCTTGATCCGTAAGGATCGGGATACAGAAAGTGCCACAGAAAACAGACCGCCCGGGTCCCGATTCTATCGGAAACCGGGTAAGGGTGAAAAGGCGGGGTAAGAGCCCACCGCTCCGGCAGTGATGCAGGAGGCATGGAAAACCTTATGGGTTGAAAGATCAAATAGGCTCCGGTCCAAGGGCTGCTCGTCCAATCCCGACTTGTCGGGAAACCGGAGTGGGTAGATCGATAGATCTTGCCAGTGATGGCAAGGCTAGATAAATGACAAATGGCCTTTGCTTTTGGGCAAAGGTTACAGAACCCGGCTTATAGGCTTGCATTTTTTCTTTTATTATTAATAACACATACACATTATGCCTAAAATTTTGATCGTTGATGACGAGCGCGTCATCAGGGCTACACTGAAGGAAATCCTAGAGTATGAGAAGTATGACATCTCTGAGGCTGCAGATGGAGAAGAAGGCCTAAAAAGAATCCAAAACGAAGAATTCGACCTAGTACTTTGCGATATCAAGATGCCTAAAATGGATGGGCTGGAGGTTTTGGAGAAAGCCTCAAAGATGGAGCGTCAGCCCCAGTTCATCATGATTTCAGCGCATGGCTCGATTGAGTCAGCAGTGGAAGCCACCAAAATGGGGGCATTTGATTTTATCCCAAAGCCGCCGGATTTGAACAGGCTACTCCTTACTGTTAGGAATGCCCTTGAGAAAAAGAACTTGGTGACCGAAACCAAGGTGCTCAAGAAAAAGCTTTCCAAGAAACTTGATATGGTGGGTGCCTCTACGGCTATTCAGACCGTGAAGGACACTATAGAAAAAGTAGCCCCTACCGAGGCCAGGGTACTGATCACTGGACCAAACGGTACGGGTAAGGAGTTGGTAGCCCATTGGCTTCACCAAAAGAGCAATCGCTCAGCCGCCCCATTCATTGCTGTCAACTGCGCCGCCATTCCGGCAGAGTTGATTGAAAGTGAGCTTTTCGGCCATGAAAAAGGAGCCTTTACTTCTGCCAACAAGCAGCGTCAGGGTAAATTTGAGCAAGCGACAGGCGGCACCTTGTTTTTGGATGAAATAGGGGACATGAGCCTTTCGGCCCAGGCAAAAGTACTTAGAGCTCTACAAGAGCATAAAATCACCCGAGTAGGTGGGGACAAAGATATCAAAGTAGACGTGCGTGTTTTAGCGGCTACTAATAAGGATTTGAAGAAAGAGATCGAAGAAGGAAACTTCAGAGAGGATCTTTACCACAGATTGAGTGTGATCCTTATCCAAGTGCCTGCATTGAAAGATAGAAAAGAAGACATTCCGCTGTTGGTAGACAAGTTTTTGGGCGACATTGCCCAGGAGTATGGCACTGCCAAAAAAGTGGCGGATCCAGCTGCTATATCCAAGCTTCAGGAATTCCCCTGGACGGGAAATATAAGGGAGCTTCGCAATGTGGTGGAAAGGCTAGTAATCCTGGGAGGCCAGACCATTTCGGAAGAAGACATAAAAAAATATGCTGACTATTAAGTCAGCATATTTTTTTTATCCTTTTACTTCTTCGGCAATCTCAGCCTTAGCGTAAGCCGGACAAGGTTTGCTAGAGGCACATGCACCTAGGCCCAAAAAGCCAAGCGCCAAAATAACAGCTAATAATCTTTTCATATCTTAAATATTTTTTCAGAAACCCAAATATGTTTATTTCTCAAGGGAATACAAAATTAAATTGAAAACTTTTCATTCCCTGAACAGTTAACGACGGGATAATCTAATCAAATACCCGGCCTACCTTAAATAAGATCAGTTATTTTTTTTAACTGTCTAATCAAACAAAAACCTTAAACAAGATATTTCTAATCCAAGGTTAACCAAAACACGATTAGAACTATGCTGAGTATATTCAAAAAGAAATCCAAAATCGAAGTATTACGCCAAAAGCATAAAAGCCTGTTAGAGGAAGCTTTTAAGCTCTCGAAAATTGACCGTCAAAAGAGTGATGAAAAATATGCAGAAGCCGACGCAGTGGCTTCTGAACTGGAGTCTATGAAAGGGAAAACCAATTAATCTATTTTAGTTCTTGCCTTAGGGTCAAATTCCAGCTTGATCAATATTGGAAAATGATCGGATCCAAACTTCGCCAACTTGGAAAGGCTAATAAGTAAGAAATCTTTGGTATAAAAGAAATGATCCAATGGGTAGCGGAAGAATGGCACAAACACATTGTAGGTGTTAAAAAAGCCTCTTCCCTCCCTAGGATCCCAAAGCCCTGACCTTTTTTGAAACAATTCTGAAGTAGCCGACCAAGCTACATCATTTAGATCTCCGGCCAAAATAGCTGGCTCATCTTCATTTTTAATCCTTTTCCCCACTATCAGTAATTCTGTATCCCTTTCGTAAGTTGAACTACCAGGTTTGGGTGGCTCAGGGTGAAGCCCGTGGAAGTTAATAATTTTGCCTGATCTCAACTCCACTTTGGTATGAATTGAAGGGATGGTGTTATCCACCAAAAAATTCACCTTGGTATCGATGAGCTTGAGTTTTGAATAAAGCGTCATCCCATAGGTATTGTCCTGCGGATATTTAATGCTATATCTAAAATCTCTATCTAGCTCTTGAAGCTCACGCAGCCATTTATCGTCCACCTCATTTAGCAAAACCAAGTCTGGATCATTCTTCCTGATGATTTCCTTTAACTCCCCATATTGATCATTATCCATTTTAACATTCGCCAGTAGAACACTAAAGGAGTTATCAGGAATAGGAAGATTGGCCTTTGGTGATCGGATAGGGTAAAATGGCGTATACCTAATCATTTTTATAGATTGATAACTGATCACGCCTATCGACAAAGGAATCAAAGTGTAAAGAAGCAAAGGACTATCTATACAAAAGATAAGCGTAAGGATAATGGAAAGAAAAGCAATTACCGTCACCTGGGCCCTGGGAAAATCAAAGATCCTAATCCACCACTTATATGAAGGGATCATGGGCAGTGCGGTAGCTATTACTGAAAGGAAAACTAAAAATATTATAAAGTATGGCATCAAATGGGGTTTTTAACTGATCAAAATCACCAGTTATATTTATAAATATAAAATAATCCGTAGAAATAACTAATCAAGATAGAAAAGGGTTTGCTCCTTTCTACTTTGATTTGTCAAACCTCTCCTCCAATGGAACATATTCAACGGTCATCTTGATTGGAAAATGGTCCGAACCAATGTGGGGCAACCGCTCAAAATTGACCAAATTAAAATGTTTGGAATAGAAGAAATGATCAAGAGGGTACCTAAAAAGAGGGACAAAGGTATTGTAAGTACTAAAAAGCCCCCTACCCTCTCTGGGGTCAAGCATATAGGTCCTTTTCTGAAACAGCTCGGATGTTCTGGACCAGGCTACATCATTTAAATCCCCGGCAATTACCGTTGGACTTTCATCTTGTATAACCCGATCAGAAATTATCAAAATCTCAGTATCACGCTCGTATGTTGGTGTACCTGGCTTTGGAGGCTCTGGATGAAGGCAGTGAAGATTAACCAAAACTCCAGAGGGAAGTTTTACCTTAGTGAAAATAGAGGGAATGCTATCCTTGACCAAAAAATTCAACTCCGTATCCTCAAGCCCCAACCGGGAATAAAGGATCATCCCGTAAGTATTGTCCAAAGGATGCTTGATATGATGAGGATAATCTTGATCAAGACCTTCGACAGCATCAGCCCAAGCCTGATCTGGCTCTGTAAGCAAAATAATGTCGGGATCTCGTTCTCTCGCCAAATTTAGGAAATCCGCATACCTGTCATTCGTCAACCGAACATTATACATCAGGATACTGAAGGTATTTTCCTCCACCGGCTCGAAAGCCCCTGGTGCCTGAACGGGGTAAATTGGCGTATATTTAATCATCAATCTGCCCTGATAGGCTATGGCTGCCAGCAGGAACACGGAAATCCCAAGGAATTTAACCATGTCGTGCCGGAAATAAACGAAAGTTAAAGCTTGAGCCAAAATAGCAATAACTGCAATTTGGGCTCGCGGATAATCGAATATTCTAATCCACCAATGGGTGGTTTGGATCAAGGGTAATGCCGTGGTGATTACCGCAACAAAAATCAGAATATAGGTAACTATTCTCATTCAGGTAGTAATTTTAAATAGCTAGGATAAAAACAATGCCATTTCGTAAGCAATTGGCTAATTTTATTTCTATATTTTGAATAACTTTTAACTAAAAATAAACTACCCTATGAAATCAAGAAGAAAATTTTTAAACCGGCTGATTTTGGCACTCCCCCTAAGCTATTTACCTTTTGTAGGAACTGCTCAACTCAAGGCTAAATCTCGAATGATCCATCAGGTGTTCTTTTGGTTAAATGATGATACCAGCTTCGAGGAATTTAAAGCGGCCACAAAAAAGTTGGGGTCTATTGGCAGCGTTAAGGAGTTTAAAATGGGAACCCCTGCCCCGACTGAAGCAAGAGATGTGGTGGACAGCAGTTACGATTTGGCTTTGAATATGGTTTTCGACTCCCTTGAGGATCAAAACGCCTATCAAGTGGACCCTATTCACCTGAAGTTTATCGAACAGCATGCCGACAAATGGAAGGAAGTTAAAGTTTATGACTTTGTACTGGAATAGTTAAACCACCAGTAGGTTGCAGCCTCTGACATCCGAATTATCAAACCTGCCTAAAATCTCCAACCTGCCCTCTTCATCATAACGGCCCATATCCTGGGTTTCTATGAATGCGCAGCTGTGGAAATTGGCCAAATCTATCACATTTATCCCACCTTGCCTTTTCCTTGCAGGTGAAAAGGGGTCATTTACATCCCTTAGCAGGATCTTCATGGTATGGGGAAGGCTGTATCTTCCTCCTCCCCTGGAATAAGCCTGGGACATGAGTTCGGTCATGCCATACTCGGAGTGGATTTGGTTAACCTTGAAAAAACCTGTTAGAATTTCATGAACTTCTTCCCTAATCATTTCTTTTCTTCTACCTTTCATCCCACCGGTCTCCATCACTATGAGGTTATCCATCGGTTCAAAATGCCCCATCTGCTCGGCAAAGTCCAGCAAGGCAAATGTCACTCCCAGTAAAAGCACTTTCTTGGGGCTAGCCGCGAGCTCGTTCAGCTTTGCCAATAGTTCTTCTTGGTTGTAAAGATAAAATCCGGAATGGGGGGACCCAGACTGTTTGATAAAATCATCCGCCATAGTCACCAGGGAGCTGCCTGGTCTTTCCAGATAAGCTGGCAAAAGCGCAAGCACATGATAATCGGTTAAAGGCCCATATTCCGATTCGAAAATCCTTCGGGCATTCTCTAGGTAAAACATCTGGGACCATATAAAATGCCGGCTGGTAATATTGCCCGTAGTCCCACTGCTGGAGTAAAAATCTGTGAAATCCTCTTGGGGACCCGTGACTACTTTGTGGGACTTAAAAAAGGAAATAGGAAGAAATGGAATTGCATCTAGGCTATTGACCTTTCCGACTTTTACTTTTCGGTATTTGAGATAGCTATTATAAATGGGGTTGTGTAATGCCTGAAACTTAAACAATGCAAGAGCTACTTTTTCAAAATTAACTTCATTGACTTGATCTAAATCGGCTGAAAAACTTTTGAAATAATTCATCGTTCTATATTTGTGAATGGCATTTTTTTACCAACTTTATAAAAACCAATATTATCCGTAAATTTAGGCTTACAAGATGAAGGTGAAAAACTATCTAGGCATATTATTTTTAGCCACGGCTGCGATAGGCTGTGTGTCTCCTCCGGAAAATTTCCCCTCCGCCCCTGAGATATCCTTCAGCAGAGTGGAGTTTGTCCCTATACAAGGAGCGCCTGACTCACTCATTGTCAGCGTGGATTTCAAGGATGCAGAAGGTGACTTGGGTTTGGGACCAAGGGATTTCAACCCGCCTTTTCAGCCCTTTGACTACGTATTAACCGAAACCGGGTCCCGCATCTCTTACTCCAACAGGCCACCCGACGCACCCAGTTACAACCCAAGAGACTGGAGAATTTTGGACCCTATGTTGGATAATGTCACAGTTCGGGATACGCTTTGGATAAAACCCAATCCAGATCACAACAACATTTTCGTGCGCTTTTTCATTAAACGAGGAGGGGATTACCAAGAGTTCGTCTGGGAAGGGCCTCCCTATTACACCACATTCAATGGGCGATTCCCCCGTATCTTAACCGACGATAGGGAAAGGGCAATAGAAGGCAACATTTCTTACGGGATGTTATCCTCAGGTTGGCAGGCGATCTTTAGGAATGACACCATCAGATTGGATGTACAGATCCAAGACCGTCAGTTAAATCGAAGCAATACGGTATCAACTCCGGATTTTACGCTTAATCAAGTGACGAGGAGATAGAAAGAAAAAAAGAAATATTGAAATATGGATATATTGAAATATTAAAATAGAAAAAGGCCTCCGGAGAATGATCTTCGGAGGCCTTTTATATTTGCTTAATTTCTACTTATAATTCAGGGAAGGTATTTGGATCTACTTCATGCATCATTTCATAAACTTTCTCAACTACATCATCCACGCTTGGCTTGGAGAAATAATCTCCATCAGATGAATAAGCAGGTCGGTGTGCTTTTGCGGCAATAGTTGCCGGCTCAGAATCCAAATGATAATAAGCACCCTGCTCCTCGATCACCTGCTGCATCATGTATGCAGAAGCACCTCCTGGTACATCTTCGTCGGCAAAGATCACCCTGTTGGTTTTCTTGATTGAGTCTGCAATGACATGGTGCGTATCAAATGGCAATAATGTCTGCACATCGATCACTTCCACGGAAATTCCCATCTCATCCAACATCAAGGCCGCATCCATTATGATTCGGCACATAGAACCGTAAGTTACGATGGTAAGATCGGAGCCTTCACGCAAAATTTCAGGCTTACCCAAAGGAACCGTAAACTCACCAATATTGGCAGGCATTTTTTCTTTCAACCTGTAACCGTTCAGGCACTCGATCACCAAAGCTGGCTCATCGGCTTTCACCAAAGTGTTATACATACCGGCCGCTTGGGTCATATCCCTAGGCACACACACCAACATTCCTCTCAAGCTATGCAAGATCATGCCGATAGGTGAACCTGAATGCCATACGCCTTCCAATCTATGTCCTCTGGTTCTAACGATTATTGGCGCTTTTTGACCGCCTTTGGTTCTGTATTGCAAGCATGCCACATCATCCGATAAGATTTGTATAGCATATAAAAGATAATCCAAATATTGAATCTCAGCAATTGGCCTCAACCCTCTCATGGAAGCACCAATGCCCTGCCCGATAATTGTACATTCACGTATACCGGTATCAGTAACCCTGAGTTCTCCGTATTTATCCTGAAGGCCGGCAAAAGCCTGGTTCACATCTCCTATCTTCCCCACATCTTCGCCAAAAGCAAAAACCCTTGGGTCATTGCTCAATAGGTGGTCAAAGCAGGCTTGTAGAACCTCCCGTCCATCTACCAATTGGGCATCATCGCCGTATTGAGCAGGAACTTCATCAATATTACCTACACGAAAATCTGACTGGCTATATAAGTGGCTGTTATACCTGTCCTCGTTCAGTTTCTTTTGCTGCTCATACCACAGCTTCAAATTCTGCTTTACATCCGCCCCATCAAATCTCATCAATAGCAAGGCTTTTCTTACCGCACTAATAACATCCTTTCGTATTGGGTTCATGGTTTTGGCCAATTCATCAGCCAATACTACCAGCTTTTCTTTCTGTCTGCTATTAGGAGCGGCCTGCTCTATTAAAGAAACAGCATCCTGTAATTCAGATTTAATCTCGCCTGCAAATGCTTTCCAAGCAGCCTCTCTTTGCGCTTTGGCAAATGCTTTTGCTTCGGCATCTATTTCAGCTAGCTCCTCTTCAGTAGCCATGCCCTGTTCAATTATATATTCTTGGAACTGGCGCACACAGTCGTAATCAGCTTCCCACTCTAGCCTCTCCTTGGACTTGTATCGCTCATGGGAACCAGAAGTAGAGTGACCTTGGGGCTGAGTGAGTTCAATCACATGCACCAGCACCGGCACATGTTCTTCGCGTGCGATTCTGGCGGCATTTTGATATGTACTCATCAAGGCCTCATAATCCCAACCTTTCACCACAAGGATTTCATATCCTTTTTGATCATCAGTCCTTTGAAAACCTTTCAGGACCTCTGAAATACTTCCTTTGGTGGTATGGTACTCTTTGGGCACTGAAATACCATATTCATCATCCCAAACCGAAACCACCATAGGGACTTGAAGTACACCACCAGCATTGATGGTTTCATAGAACATCCCTTCTGATGTAGAAGCATTCCCTATAGTACCCCAAGCGACCTCATTTCCTTCAATACTGAAGTTTGAAAGCTCCTTTAAAAGGTTGTTGTTTTGACGATAAAGCTTGGATGCATAAGCAAGACCTAAAAGTTTTGGCATCTGGGAAGCGGTGGGAGAAATATCAGAAGCTGAATTCTTCATCTCCGTCAAGTTTTTCCACTCTCCGTTTTGCTCCAAAGCCCGGGTACCGAAGTGGCCATTCATCAATCGGCCGCCTGAGGCAGGCTCAGCATCTACATCCGCGTGAGCATACAGCTGGGCAAAATATTCCTGAATGGTAAGCTCGCCAATGGCAAACATAAAAGTCTGGTCACGGTAATAGCCGGCACGGAAATCCCCGTTTTTGAAATACTTGGCCATCGCGATCTGGGCCAGTTCTTTACCGTCTCCAAAAATCCCGAATTTGGCTTTCCCCATAAAAACCTCTTTTCGGCCCATAAGGGATGCTTGGCGGCTTTGCTGGGCAAGCCTATAATCATTAAGAATTTCGTCTTTCGACAAGCTTAATGACTTATTTTTTTTATTCACAGCAACTTCTTCCATAAAATTATTCTTTAAAGCTATTTTGGGTTTGGCAGGCATTCTCTGCAAGTATTTCAAAAATACAATAAAATGTCAGTCCTGCAAAAAAAACTGACAACTAATTAAAAGCGATATCCAATATTTATTCTGACGAAATAGTAAAAAGACGCCCAAATCATAAATAAAATTCTGATTAAATCAAAAAAACCATTCAAACCCCCTAAACTCTCCTTAACCACTGATTAGATGCTTTTCTTATCAAATGCTAGTAAAAAAAGGTCAGAAGAATCGATTTTAAAAACCCCATAAACAGAACTTCCTGAGGTTTTGAAATTTTAAACATAACAATGTTTCAATTTAACTATATTTAAATAATAACATCAAAATATATGATAGGGTTTTGTTTTTCTTAAGGCTTAGGATGCTATATTTGCGCTCAAATCACAACCCAAATACTAGAATATCATGATAATAGGTGTTCCAAAGGAAATCAAAAACAACGAGAACCGCGTGGCTTTAAACCCGGCGGGAGCTAAAGAACTCGTTAAAAGAGGTCACACTGTGTATGTTCAGCATACTGCCGGAGAAGGCAGCGGATTTACCGATGCTATGTATGAAGAAGCAGGCGCTACTATCCTTCCTACCATTGAGGGTACTTATGCAGCTGCGGAAATGATCATCAAAGTTAAGGAGCCTATTGAACCTGAATATAAACTTATCAAAGAAGATCAATTGATCTTTACTTACTTCCATTTTGCTTCTCACGAGCCGCTTACAAAGGCAATGGTGGACAGTAAGGCTGTTTGCTTGGCTTACGAAACTGTTGAAAAAACGGATAGAAGTCTTCCTTTGCTAGTACCTATGTCGGAAGTAGCCGGCAGAATGGCCGTTCAAAAAGGCGCAAACTACTTGGAAAAACCTCTTGGTGGCAAAGGCATCCTATTGGGTGGCGTACCGGGCACATTGCCTGCTAAAGTCATCATCCTTGGTGGTGGTGTAGTAGGAACCCAAGCTGCATGGATGGCTGCCGGATTAGGAGCTGACGTGACTATCATGGATGTATCCCTTCCAAGAATGAGATACCTATCCGACGTGATGCCTAAAAATGTTAAGACTATGATGTCTAACGAATTCAACATCCGTAAAATGATCAAGGAAGCTGATCTTATCGTAGGGGCTGTTTTGATCCCTGGCGCCAAGGCTCCTCACTTGATCACTAGAGATATGCTGAAAGAGATGCAGCCAGGTACCGTATTGGTAGATGTGGCTGTAGACCAAGGAGGCTGTATCGAAACCTGTAAGCCAACTACTCACCAGGATCCAACTTATGTAATTGACGACGTCGTTCATTACTGTGTAGCTAACATGCCAGGTGCTGTACCTTACACTTCCACAATTGCATTGACTAATGCGACTCTACCTTATGCCATCCAATTGGCGGACAAGGGATGGAAGAAAGCAGCTTTGGAAAATCCTGAACTTGTTCCAGGTCTGAATGTAATCAAAGGTGACATTGTGTATAAAGCAGTTGCCGATGCATTTGACATGCCATATGTTCCAGTAGACAAATATCTTGAAGAAGAGTTAGTTAACTCATAAAAACTCAAAGCCCGGAAATTTCCGGGCTTTTTTTTTGCCAAATAATTAACCATTCCTCCCCTAGTTCCAACCCTTTCCACAAAACATCCCTTCGCGAATTACATAAAACACAAAAACAAGTTGGTATTTTTGAAACTCAGACAAAAAGTTGTCGATATTTTTATTTTGTATAATAAAAAACATCCTTTACCTTTGAAACATGTTATTATTCGCAGCACTATATTTTAGCTTCTTTTACTTTTACTTTCGCCCCCAAGGTCGAATCGGAGCTGCGTATTGTCTAGTGGAAAAATAAACTTCAAGATATTTACAAACCTAAAGCCCGGTTCGCAAGATCCGGGCTTTTTCTATTTTAAACCTATTGCAAAATGAAAAATCACTTACAGTCATCCGAATGGGGTTTGAACCTCAGCAACCAATTGATCATCGCAGGTCCCTGCAGCGCGGAAAGTGCAGAGCAGATTGAAAAAGTCTGCCTGGCCATGAAGGAGGAAAATGTATTGCCCTCCCTGTTCAGAGCTGGCATCTGGAAACCCCGCACCAGGCCGGGAAGCTTCGAAGGCATCGGCGAAGAAGGACTCAAGTGGATGGAGATCGTTCGCCACCACCTCAATATCCCCATCACTACTGAGGTAGGCAATGCCGCCCACGTGGAAATGGCCCTCAAGCACAAGGTTGATGTGCTCTGGATCGGCGCCAGGACCACTGTCAACCCGTTTGCGGTACAGGAAATTTCAGAAGCCTTGAGAGGCACGGATATCCCTGTGATGGTCAAAAACCCCATGAACCCTGACCTTCAGCTTTGGATCGGCGCTTTGGAAAGACTTCATGCCGTTGGCATTGATAAACTGGCCGCCATCCACCGGGGCTTCAGTGATGCGTACGACAAAAGATTCCGGAACAAGCCAAACTGGTCAATGCCCATCCACCTGAAAAGAGAATGGAAAGGCATGCAGGTCATCAACGACCCAAGCCATATTGTTGGTAAAAGGGACGGCATCCTGGAAACCTCCCAGCGAGCACTCAACTTCGGCCTCGACGGACTGATGATAGAAACCCACCACGACCCGGACAAGGCATGGTCGGATGCCCAACAGCAGGTTACCCCGGCCCAGCTAAAGCAGATCCTGCAGCAATTGGATTTCAAGACCCCATTGGAGGAAGTGCAGCCAAGTGAAAAACTTCATGATCTGCGGGCGGCAGTGGACCATCTCGATGATCAGCTGCTGGACATTCTTGCGGAGAGATTTGCCGTCATTGAGCAAATTGGCGCCCATAAAAGAGAAAACCACCTCAGCGTTTTCCAATCAGAGAGATGGAAGCAGGTGATGGAATCCAGAACACAAAAGGGCATTTCAAAAAACCTTGGGGAAAAATTCATGAAGGAGCTTCTTTTCACCATCCATGAAGAATCCGTTAAAAGACAGGAGAAGCAGTTGAGAGAGCCAGTGAAAATCGTAAAATAAGCAGTAATTTATTTGTAATTTGGACCTCAACATAATTTAAGGAAATTTGGAATCAATCATTTTCTCAGAAAAAATAGCTGAAAGGCTCACTGGCTTTTTAAGCAAGCAATCCTATTCAAAGTTGGGCATCATTACTGACAGCAACAGCTTTAATTACTGCTACCCTATGGTTGCCGACAAGCTTCCGGACCACCTGACTTTCACCTTTCAGGCAGGTGAGGCTCACAAGAACCTAGAAACCTGCACTAAAATCTGGACCTGGATGACGGAGAATGATTTTGATAGGAAATCCCTCATTATAAATCTGGGTGGAGGTGTCACAGGGGACATGGGAGGTTTTTGCGCCAGCACGTTCAAAAGAGGCATGCGTTTCATCAACATCCCCACCACCCTTTTGTCACAAGTGGACGCCAGTGTGGGAGGGAAACTGGGGATTGATTTTATGGGTTTCAAAAACCACCTGGGTGTATTTGCAGAGCCTCTTGCAGTAGTGATTTCTGAAGAGTTTCTCCAGACTCTTCCGCTTCGCGAGCTCAGGAGCGGATATGCCGAGGTGCTCAAGCATGGCCTTATCAAAAGCGAGAATTATTTTCATTGTCTCAAAACTGACAACTGGAAGGTACAGCCATGGAAGGACATCATAGAAAAATCAGTTTCCATCAAAAAAGAGGTGGTTGAAAAAGACCCCAAGGAAGAGGGTTTGCGGAAGATTCTGAATTTCGGGCATACCATTGGACATGCAGTGGAATCCCATTATCTGGACACTCCCGAACACCTGCTCCATGGGGAAGCCATTGCCATAGGAATGGTGGCCGAAGCCTATCTTTCCCATCTTAAATTGAGGTTGCCAAAAAATGACCTTGACACTGTATGCGACAAAATAATCGCTGTCTTCGGCAAGGTTTCCATAAACCCGGAAGCTTTCCAAAGCATTTCTGATTTGTGTTTGCAGGACAAGAAAAACGAGGGCAAAACCATCAACTGCTCCCTTTTGAGAAGAATCGGCGAGTGTGAGTACAATATTCCCATCACCAGAGAAGAGATTATTTCGGCCTTGGCCTTTTACAATGAATTGAAGCATGAACCAGCTTAGACTTCCACAACAAAGTAATATTCCATCCACAACAATCCCCCTGCCTTCCAGCAAAAGCGAAAGCAACCGGGTACTGATCATTGACGCACTCACTTCAGGTGAAAACCGGATTGAAAACTTGGCAGAGGCCCGGGACACGCAGACGATGATCCGACTGCTCAAAAAAGATCCACCAATTTATGATGTGCTTGACGCCGGCACCACGATGAGGTTTTTGACAGCCTATGCTGCGATTACCAACAAACAAAAAGTAATGACGGGAACCCCGAGGATGTGCGAACGCCCGATCGGGATTTTGGTTGAAGCCCTACAGCAGCTGGGGGCAGAGATCCATTATTTGGGAGTTGAAGGCTATCCTCCGCTTGCAGTCAACGGGTTTTCAGAGCAGAAAACGGATTTGATCACCATCAGGGGTGATGTCAGCAGCCAATATATATCCGCCATCCTGATGATTGCCCCGCTCCTCCCTCAAGGCTTGAAGCTGGAACTGACCGGAAAAGTCGGATCCCGCACATATATTGAGATGACCCTGCAACTGATGAAGCAATTTGGGATCAGCTATACTTGGAACGGCAACTTAATTTCCATTCCCCCCCAACCTTACCGGCCCACAATCTACTCAGTGGAAAGTGACTGGTCAGGTGCAAGCTACTGGTACAGCCTGTTGGCCTGTGCCGAAAGTGGTGAGCTCTTCCTAAATGGACTTAAAGAGGAAAGTTTGCAGGGAGATTCCAAAATAGTGGATATCATGGCCCATCTCGGCGTAGCAAGTGAATTCCAGAAAGATGGAATTAAATTGACTAAAATCCCGGTAAAGGGAATGCAGGAGTTCGATTTCACCCATTGCCCTGACCTGGCACAAACGGTGGCTGTCACCTGCGCAATCATTGGACAAAAAATGGAGTTTAGCGGACTGGAAAGCCTCCGGATTAAGGAAACCGACCGTATTGCCGCACTTCAGGCTGAACTGGCCAAGTTCAACGCCCACCTGTTGGAAGGCGGGGACGGCAGGTTTACTTTGATTCCATCAGTAAATATCCCGGATGAAGTGACGATTTCAACTTATGATGATCACCGCATGGCAATGGCCTATATGCCTCTTATGACAAAAACCAATGTGATCATCGAAGATCCGGAGGTGGTAAACAAAAGTTACCCAAGCTTCTGGAAGCATGTTGAAATGCTGACCTTAATCAAAAATCAATAGCCTTTACCAAAATATGAAAGGCATTTACACAATTGTCCTCCTGGTGCTTTCAAACACCTTTATGACATTTGCCTGGTATGGGCATCTCAAGTTTAAGGACCTCAAGTGGTTTGAGAATTTGGGTCTGATCTCCATTGTGATGATCAGCTGGGGCATTGCGCTCTTTGAATACTTCTTTCAGGTACCGGCCAATCGGATCGGCTTCAGAGAATATGGAGGCCCATTTTCCTTGGTAGAACTGAAGGTTCTGCAGGAGGTAATTACCCTGGTGATTTTCATGGTATTCACCTTTGCGTTTTTTAAAACAGAAACCATTCGGCTCAACCACCTCATTGGTTTTGGCTTTTTGGTCTTAGCGGTTTATTTCATTTTCAAAAAGTAAAAAAGATGCCTATAGCAATCCAAGGAATCCCGGGCTCCTTCCACCACCAGGTGGCAATCAATGTGTTTGGCATTGACGCAGATGTACTCAGTTTTGACACTTTTGAAGAAGTTGCAGCAGCAGTGGGAAATGGTTCGGCTTCACAGGGAGTAATGGCCATTGAAAACTCCATTGCCGGAGCCATCTTACCCAATTATGAAGTGATCGACAGGCATGGACTCTTTATTCAAGGCGAGCACTATCTGCCCATTTCACACAACCTGATGGCTTTGCCCGGCTTGAAAGTGGAAAATCTGCAAGTTGTGAAGTCCCATCCCATGGCCATTTTACAATGCCAAACATTTTTCCAAAAGCATCCCCATATCAAACTTGAACCAGGAAAGGATACCGCCAGCGTCGCCCGGGAAATATCAGAGAAAAAACTCCAATACCAGGGAGCAATAGCCAGCCATAAAGCCGCAGAAATATACGGAATGGAAATTCTGGCCGAAAATATCCAAACTGTAAAAGAAAACTTCACTAGGTTCATCCTGCTGGCCAAAGAACCCGAGAAACCGGCCCAAATACCCAACAAGGCTTCCTTAAAAGTAATCATCCGCAACGAAAAAGGCGCACTGGCTAAGCTTCTTCAAATCTTTGCTGACCAGGATCTTGACCTGAGCAAAATCCAGTCAATCCCTGTGATTGAAAAACCCTGGGACTACGCTTTTTTCATTGACACTTTGATTTCCGATTATACTAAATATTCCAAGGCGCTGGAAAAAGTAAGGGGAGCAGGGAATGAGGTGAAAATATTCGGAGAATACATAAGCCAAAAGCCATGAAAAAATATTCCAAAAGGCTCCAGAATGTCCAGGAATACTACTTTTCTTCCAAACTCAAGGAAGTAAAGCAACTGATTGCCCAAGGACAGCCTATCATTGAGATGGGAATAGGAAGCCCTGACCTGCCTCCACATCCGAGCATTATCAAAGCCTTACAGGATTCCGCCGGTCAGGAATGTTCACATGGATACCAAAGCTATCAGGGTTCTCCCGAGCTGAGGACTGCTTTTGCCGAATTTTATCAAAGGCAGTACGGGGTCAGCTTTACGCCTGAGAATATCCTGCCACTGATGGGATCCAAGGAGGGTATCCTGCACATTTCCATGGCGTTTTTGGACGAGGATGACCAGGTATTGATCCCAAACCCCGGGTACCCCACCTATAGCGCTGTCACAAAACTGGTCAAAGCCCATCCAGTCTTTTACAACCTAAAGGAAGAAGACAATTGGCAACCTGATTTTGAAGCCTTGCAACAGCAGGATCTTTCCAAAGTAAAATTAATGTGGGTCAATTATCCCCACATGCCCACAGGTGCATTAGCCTCAGAGAGCTTATTTGAAAAACTTGTTGCGTTTGGTCAAAACCATAACATCCTTATTGTCCATGACAATCCATACAGCTTCATCCTAAACCCGGAGCCCAAAAGCATTTTCTCAATAGAAGGGGCCGCTGAAAGTGTTCTTGAACTGAACTCGCTGAGCAAAACCTTCAACATCCCGGGATGGAGAGTAGGGATGATGGCAGGGAAAAAAGAATTTCTGCAGGCAATTCTGCAGGTCAAAAGCAATATGGATTCTGGGATGTTTCTGGGAATCCAAAAAGGGGCAATTGCTGCACTCGGACTGAACAAAGAGTGGTTTGATGGATTGAATTCCGCTTATCAGTCCAGAAGAACCCTGGTCTGGAAGCTTGCCGAAAGTCTTGGTCTGACCTTCCATCGACAAACGGCAGGCATGTTTGTTTGGGCTAAATTGCCGGACGGTATGGATGATCTGGAGTTCGCGGACAGCTTGATGCAGGAAAAGCAAATCTTTGTGGCACCCGGCAGCATTTTCGGATCAGGGGGTAAGGGCTATATCAGATTTTCCCTTTGCACATCCGAGGACCGCATACTGGAGGCTATCAGAAGGTGCTCCTCTTAATTATATTCTATCGAAACCTATTAACCTAATGAAACACATACACATCATCGGCCTTGGCCTGATCGGAGGATCATTTGCCCTAGCCATTCGAAAAGCATTCCCGGAAGTACACATCAGCGGATTTGACAAAAACGATCAGCATCTGGAGGAGGCTCAATACCTAGGGCTAATTGACGAGGTCTCAGAAAAACCTTCCGCTGACACAGATATTGTCCTGCTGGCGACTCCTGTTGACGTACTTCCTGAACTTTCCAAAAAACTTTTGGATGAGGTAAGCGCAGAAACCTTGATCATCGACCTCGGCTCCACAAAGGCCACCCTCTGCAAACACCTTTCCGATCACCAAAAGCGGGGGCAGTTTCTGGCCGGCCACCCAATTGCGGGGACCGAATACTCAGGGCCTCGGGCGGCAAAAGAAGACTTGCTGAACAGAAAGGTCTTCATCATTTGCGAAATGGAAAAAACAGATGTACACCTCAAGGGTAAAGCATATGAGCTTTTCGAGGCACTGAACCTGAAACTCCGTTTTATGGATCCCGAAGAGCACGACCTTCATCTTGCCTTCGTATCCCACCTTTCCCATATTTCATCCTTCATGCTGGGCAAAACAGTGATGGACAAAATGGAAGACGAGCGTCACATCTTTGATATGGCGGGCTCAGGTTTTGCTTCTACCGTAAGGCTGGCAAAAAGCTCCCCGGAAATGTGGACACCGATACTGAAGGAGAACAAAACACATGTGCTTGAGGCGCTGGGGTGCTATATCGAAAAACTTAAAAACCTTGAAAACAGCATCAAAAGAGATGATTTCGAGTCGGTGTATCGGCAACTGAAAGAAGTCGGCCCTATTAGGGAGATAATGGATATGGATTGAGAACAGCAAAAGGTTAAGATGGCCATCTGGCAATCTTGACCTTGTTTTGATTTAAAAATCGATAGCGGCGGGCAGGTGATTTTTTCTATAACCTTTCAAAATACTCCGGAGCCTTTATAAGCCTGCTTCCATACCAAGAAAACATTTCACCATCAACTAACTTAACATTCGCATATGGGAATCTTCGCTTAAAATCTTCAAGATGTTTCTCTTTGAAAGGAAATGGTTCCGAACTCAGCAAAACCGTTTCAGGGTTTAATGCAGTAATTTCCTCAACGGTCATTTCGGGATACCGACTGGCATCCACCAAATTGGTATAACCTGCTTTCTCTAGCATGCAGTTCACAAACGTATCCCTCCCGGCAACCATTATGGGATCCTTCCATATCAGGTAAACCACGGTTCCCTTATAAAAAAAATCGCGGCGGAAACCGTATTCCACCAAGTTGATAATTCTTTCTGCTTCTACTTGTTTGCTAGTCATTTCCCCCAGACTTTTCATCATATCCAAAGCATCTTCTAGATTATAAATATCACTTACCCATACCGGGAAATCTTTGGCAAGTGCTTCGATCCCTTCCTGATAATTTTCCTCCTTATTTCCGATGATGAGGTCCGGGTTCAAGGATCGTATTTTGTCGAAATGAAAATTTTTGGTCCCCCCGATAATCGTTTTTGACTTTTTAAAACCTTCTGGATGAACACAAAACTTGGTTACCCCTACAATCTCTTTCCCCAACCCCATATCGGCCAGGAGCTCAGTCTGGGAAGGTACAAGGGACACAATGCGTTGAGGTTCATCAGGTATAGTCAGGTTTCTTCCAAGTTGGTCAGTAATTTCCATATGTGCTTTTCTAGTGTTTTATATCCTCTCAATTTCTTCTACCTTTTTTGGCTAGAAAATTGGAACAATTTTATTTCCTAATACCCAAATAATTGAAAAATCAGGCAAGAAACCAAATGGAGTCGATAATCTTAATCCACCGACAGATTTGATCTAAACTTTGCTTCAATTGATCTGCGCAAAATCTTTGGGCTTTGATCTATTAACATGAAAAGTCCATAGTAGTCCAGCTTAATTCTACCAAGCCTCATTTGGTTGATCATTTCTTGGGTATAATATTTTTTCCAAAAATTAACTCCTTCCTTAAATGCCTTTTTTTCTTCAACTGATTTAATTAACGGCTTATTTCGATTCAATACTGAAAGAGCGGCTTTCAGCATTTTGGAATAATTGGATGACATATTGGATAAGTGAATCCTATATGCTGCAATAATTTTTTCATGATGAATAATTTCATATTTGCGTGTAATCTTGAGGTAAAGGTCATAATCCTCACACATCTTGAGATTCACATCAAATTTATATTCAGCAAACACCCATTTATTATATAACACGGCTGCATGCATTCCAATAAAGTTGCCCTGCAACATGTAGTAGAAATGATTTTCGTTGACAGTATCATTCAAAACAAAAACTTCCCCAGTTTCCTCATAAACTTTCTCATGGGATCCTGCTACAAAAGCGATTTGGGGGTTGTTTTGGATTATATCCAAGTTCGTGTGAAGAGAGTTGGGTTTAAAGTAATCATCCGCATCTAAAAACGCCAAGAATTTGCCTCTACTGTGTCTAATACCAGTATTGCGAGCCGCAGAAAGCCCTTGATTATATTGATAAATATACCTTACTGGCAACAACTTGGCAACCTCTGATGTATCATCAAGTGATCCATCATCGACAACCAAAATCTCCAATTCCTCTATATTTTGTTCAAGGGCACTCTGAACTGCCTGCTTCAGAAATTTCCCATGATTATAGCAGGTAATAATCACAGAGACCTGCACATTTGATAAATGCCTAGTTTCCATCTAAAAAATATTCTTAAAAGTTAAAAATTTAATACAATATAGCAAAAAATGCAGAATTGATTTAGAAGCAACAAAAAAGGGGCAACTAATTGTCACCCCTTCTTTTTTAACTGATATACCTAAAATCAAACTCCGGATCAAAGTCCTCCAAGAACCCTTTGATCAGTGCGATTACCTCGTCAATATCTTTCTTACTGGCCGTCTCCACGGTTGTATGCATATATTTAAGCGGGAGTGATATCAGCGCCGATGGCACACCTTCATTGCTGTAGGCAAAGGCATCGGTATCGGTACCTGTACCCCGGGAGGCTGCGGCCCGTTGGAAATCAATTTTGCGGTTTTTTGCGACAGCTATGACTAAATCTAAAAGCTTTTTATGCACTGAAGCTCCATAAGTCAATACAGGCCCATTTCCAGCTGTCTGATCACCACTTGTCACCTTGTTGTACAAGGGAGCAGTGGTGTCATGACATACGTCGGTAATGATGGCCACATCAGGCTTGATTTTTCTGGCAATCATTTCTGCTCCACGCAGTCCGATTTCTTCCTGAACGGCATTGACGATGTACAGACCGAAAGGAAGTTTGACACCCTCTTCATGAAGTTGCCTGGCTACTTCTGCAATCATGTAGCCCCCGATCCTATTATCAAGTGCCCGGCCGGAATAGAATTTCCCATTTAGCTCAGTCAGTTCATCCCTGAAAGTTACTACGCAGCCAACATGAATCCCCATCTCTTCAACTTCATCCTTGCTTCTGGCTCCCACGTCGATAAAGATATTATCAAGAGTTGGCCCCTCTTCTTTGCTTTTGTCCCTGACATGTATGGCCGGCCAACCAAAAACACCCGGAATGATCTTCTCATCTGTATGTATGTTGACCCGCATCGAAGGAGCGATCATGTGGTCGGAGCCCCCGTTGCGGCGAACATAGATGTAACCTTCCGGCGTAATGTAGTTGACAAACCAGCTGATCTCGTCCGCATGGGCTTCAATTACCACCTTAAATTTGGCATCGGGATTAAGCACCCCCACAGCTGTACCATAATTATCGGTGAAATATTCATCCACATACGGTTTGATATAATCCAACCATATTTCTTGTCCGGACGCTTCAAACCCAGTGGGCGAGGCATTATTTAAATATTTGTATAGAAATTGTGTATTTGCTCCCATTAAGTATTTTGTTTACAAAGGAATGTTGCCATGCTTCTTTCTAGGCAACTTGTCCACCTTGTTCTCCAGCATTTTAAAGCCTCTAATTAACTTCTCTCTTGTTTCCGACGGCATAATCACCTCATCGATAAAACCTCTGTGTGCGGCTCTGTATGGATTGGCAAACTTAGCGGTGTACTCGTCAACCTTTTCCTGCAATTTGGCCTCTTTATCATCAGCCTCTGCAATTTCCTTCTTAAAGATAATCTCGGCAGCACCTTTGGCACCCATTACCGCGATTTCGGCTGTTGGCCATGCAAAATTGAGGTCAGCACCGATATGCTTGGAGTTCATCACGTCATATGCACCTCCATAAGCTTTTCTAGTAATCACGGTAATTCTTGGTACTGTCGCTTCCGAGAAGGCATATAGCAATTTGGCACCATTGGTAATAATGCCGTTCCATTCCTGATCTGTACCAGGTAGGAAGCCTGGTACATCTACCAACACTAGCAAAGGCACATTGAAAGAGTCACAGAAACGCACAAATCGCGCAGCCTTTACAGAGGCGTCGTTATCCAAAACGCCCGCCATAGACTGAGGCTGGTTACCCACTACTCCAATACTTCTACCGGCGATTCTTGCAAATCCAACAACAATATTGTCTGCGTAATTTTTATGTACTTCCAAGAATGACCCCTCATCCAGGGTTCCCTCGATTACCTCCCGCATGTCATATGGATGGTTGGGGTTTTCAGGAATTACCTCATCGAGCACCTTACGGCTTTCATCCTCCTTCATTTCGTATGGATACACCGGAGCCGTGTCCTCACAATTCTGAGGGACATAGCTTAAGATCTGCTTGATATGGTTGATGCACTCCATTTCGTTGGCACAGGAGAAATGGGTCACCCCGCTTTTTACAGAGTGGGCACTGGCCCCTCCAAGTTCTTCTGCGGTCACATTCTCTTGGGTAACCGTTTTCACCACGTTTGGCCCAGTCACAAACATATAGGAGGTATCCTCTACCATTAAGATAAAGTCAGTGATAGCTGGGGAATAAACTGCCCCGCCAGCGCATGGCCCCATGATACCTGATATCTGCGGCACCACCCCAGAAGCAAGGGTATTTCTGTAAAAGATATCTGCATAGCCGCCAAGGGAATTGACACCCTCTTGGATTCTTGCTCCACCCGAGTCATTTAAGCCAATAACTGGAGCTCCATTTTTCATGGCCATATCCATGATTTTGCAGATCTTCTCAGCATGGGTCTCCGATAGCGATCCTCCAAAAACAGTAAAATCCTGGGAAAAAACATAGGTCAATCTACCGTTGACATTCCCGTAGCCAGTAACCACGCCGTCGCCAAGGTAATGTTCATTGTCAATACCGAAGTCCTTGCCCCGGTGCATCACAAACTTGTCAATTTCCTGGAAGGAACCTTCATCCATTAAAAGGTGAATCCTTTCCCTGGCTGTCAGTTTTCCTTTTTTATGTTGAGAGGCTATCCGGGCTTCTCCCCCGCCCTGGAGCGCCTCTTGGTTTTTCTTTTTTAATAAATCATATTTTTCCTGGTTGCCAGGTAAAGTATATACGCCTTTAGTTGTACTATCCATGAGTTTATTGTTGTAAAGATTTAGTCAAATATAGCCATGCAAACCCTATCCAAAAAATTTGCCTTCAACTTATTGTTGTTTTTGTCCAATGTCGGCCTAATTATTGGATTGTGGGCAGAAGATATTTTTTCCTTCTATTTTTTCTTAGTTAAATAAAAAGGAGGAACTAATGCTTTTTAAATAAACTTTCTATATTCGCACAACTAAATTTTGCCAAAAGATGAATTTTAAGAAGGCAGCAGTCATAGACATGGGGACCAATACATTTCATTTGCTATTGGTAGAATTGCATGAAGATAGTTTCAGGACAATTTATAAGGAAAAAGTTGCCGTTAAACTCGGCCAGGGGGGAATTTCCAAAAAACAACTTATGCCTGATGCCCGAAAAAGAGCCTACCACACCTTACAGCATTTCCACAACCTGATCAAAGGTGAAGGAATAAATGACATTTTTGCTTTTGCTACTAGTGCGGTTAGAAATGCAGAAAACGGCCCCGAATTCGTCCAAAAAATCAAAAAGCTTTACAATATAGAAGTAAATGTAATCGATGGTGAGCAAGAGGCCCAGTTGATATATGAGGGTATCAAATTCTCCGGTTCACTTTCGGATAGTACCAGCTTAATGATGGATATCGGTGGCGGAAGCGTGGAATTCATCATTGGCAATAATGTACAGTCCTTCTGGAAGCAAAGTTTTGAAATAGGGGGACAGCGCATGCTTGATCTTTTCCACTATCACGACCCGATTCTTCCTGAAGAAATGGATAAGTTGGAAAGCTACCTAGCCGAAAAACTTCACGATCTAGTTCTCGCTATCCATAAGTTTGAACCGACTGAACTGGTAGGAGCCTCTGGAACCTTTGATACGCTATCAGACATCTATTTTGCAAGCCTTAAACAGAAAAAGCAGAAAACTCAGCAAACATTTGACCTCCCTTCGACTGAGTTTTATAAAATCGCAAAACAACTCGTAACGTTGAACAAGCAAGAAAGGCTGGATATCCCTGGCATGATTCCCATGAGGGTGGATATGATCGTGGTGGCCAGCTTACTGATCACCTATATCTTGAAATTTGTCCCAGCCCAACACTTGTATTGTTCCACTTACGCACTCAAAGAGGGCGCTATTTCCCAACTTATCAGAAAAGAGTGCCCAGTAAATAGTTAATACTCTTCCGTACTTGATTACATGAATTACACACTTGATCGATTAAGTAAATTTTCAAAAGAAGTTTTTTTAAAAATCGGCTGTCCTGAAGACCAGGCAAGCATTGCTACCGGAATTCTATTATCTGCAGACCTGCGGGGGGTGGATTCACATGGAGTGGCTAGGCTATCTGGTTATGTCAGGTTATGGGAGGCTGGAAGGATTAATCCTAAACCAAATATCCACGTCACCTACGAAACTCCCAGCACGGCTGTGGTAGATGGTGATGGAGGCTTAGGGTTGGTAGTAGCGCCTTATGCAATGAAGGTTGCTATTGAGAAGGCAAAACTTGCGGGAACCGGCTGGGTTTCCGTCAAAAACTCCAATCACTACGGAATTGCGGGCGTTCATGCTATGGAGGCTTTGCAGCACGACATGATCGGGCTGTCTATGACGAATGCCAGTCCACTCGTGGCTCCTACTTATGCTAGGGAGCGCTTGTTAGGAACCAACCCCATCTCTGTAGCCATACCGGCGGGAAAGCAGCCCCCTTTTGTGGCAGACTTGGCTACTACCACTGCGGCAAATGGTAAGCTGGAAATCCTTACCCGAAAAAATGAGCAGGCACCATCAGGATGGATTCAAGATAAAGACGGGCAACCAACTACTAGTCCTAGCGGCGTAAAAGATGGTGGCGCATTACTCCCATTGGGGGGTGACAAAGAACATGGTTCACATAAAGGCTATGCTTTGGGGGCCATTGTAGATATATTCTCCGCAGTCCTTTCTGGAGCTAATTATGGTCCTTGGGTGCCGCCATTTGTAGCTTTTCTACAACCAGACCCAAACCCGGTTGGAGAAGGACTGGGACACTTCTTTGGTGCAATGCGGGTAGACGCTTTCCGACCGGCTGAAGAATTCAAATCAAACATGGACAATTGGATTTCAAGATTTAGATCGGCCAAGACAATTGAAGGCCATGATAAAGTCCTAATCCCCGGTGACCCTGAAAGAGAAATTGAGACAATCAGGAGAAAAGATGGAATACCATTGCTTCCTTCCGTGGTGGATGATTTAAAAGCGTTGGGAGAAAAATTTAGCGTTGAGCTGTAAAACAAACGGGGCTTGAATATCAGATATTCAAGCCCCGTTTGTTTTATGCGCCACCTTAATCAACCAAAAAGATCTGAACTCAGATATCTATCCCCCCTATCGCAGACTATGCAGACAATCCAACCTTTATCTATTTCAGAAGCCACTTTAAGCGCAGCATGCAAGGCACCCCCACTGCTCATGCCTGCAAGGACCCCTTCTTCTTTAGCCAATCTTCGAGTCATGTGAGTAGCATCTTGCTGGCTTACGTCTATTACCCTATCTACCCTTTTAGGCTCAAATATTTTTGGCAAAAACTCTTTGGACCACCGTCTTATACCCGGAATGCTTGAACCATCTGTAGGCTGGGTTCCTACAATCTGTATATCTGGATTTTTCTCTTTCAAGTATCTGGACACCCCCATGATTGTTCCCGTAGTCCCCATGGCTGAAACAAAGTGGGTGATTTGGCCATCTGTATCTCTCCATATTTCCGGACCCGTACCGACATAGTGGGCTCTATAATTATCCGGATTGGAAAATTGATTAAGAATGAAATAACCATCCCTTTCGGCCATTTCCTCTGCAAGAGTCCGGGAATACTCAATAGTTTTAGCAGCTGGAGTCAATATGACTTTAGCCCCATAAGCCTCCATGGATAATATTCTCTCTTTGGTGGAGTTATCCGGCATTACGAGGGTCATGTGTACGCCTAGTAAGTTGGCTACCATGGCGAGCGCGATACCGGTATTCCCAGAAGTAGCCTCAATAAGTCTGTCCCCAGATTTAAGCTCTCCCCGGTCTAGGGCAGAGCGGATCATATTATAGGCAGCCCTATCCTTCACGCTCCCTCCTGGGTTTTGCCCTTCAAGCTTTGCGAAGATTTTTACATTTGGATTTTCAGGAATTACGTTAAGCTCTACCAAGGGTGTATTGCCTATCAATTCAAATAAACGCATGGAAAAGAAATTTAAGATCCGCTTTTAACTATAAAAGTATCGGTTTCATTGGTGTTTTCTTGGTGCATTTTAGCCTGATAATAAATTTTAGAATCCGCCGGAATGCTTTTAGTTAACCAGACATTGCCTCCAATGATGCTTTGAGCACCTATTTCCGTTTCGCCACCAAGAATAGTCGCTCCTGCATAAATAACCACCTCATCATGAATGGTTGGATGTCGTTTTTTGTCAGCCATTTCTTTATCAACACTGAGGGCCCCAAGTGTTACACCCTGATACACCTTCACACCGCTTCCGATCAGGGCAGTTTCTCCAATCACTACACCCGTCCCATGATCAATGCAAAAACGTCTTCCAATCTGCGCGCCGGGATGAATATCTATGCCAGTCATACCATGGGCATACTCTGTCATCATACGCGGGATCAGCATTATTTTGTTTCTATACAATATATGGGCTATGCGGTAGGCTGCTATCGCCAAAAACCCAGGATAGCTTCGGATGATTTCAGTTTTGCTTTTGGCAGCGGGATCACCCTCAAACATTGCCTCAACATCCTCCAGTATCAAATCATAGACACCATCAAGATCAGCAAAAAACTTATGCTGTAGCTGAGTTACATCTTGATTGTGAAGTTGAGGATTGAGAAGCAAAAGAAAAGCAAAATCCTCTTTAATTTTCTCATACTTTTCTTCAACTTCAGTCCTTTTCAATAATGATTTCGGGGCATATTCTGGAAAAAGAAACCCTAAAAGCTCTTCCAGGAAATCATGAATGATTTTTCTGGAAGGACATTTAGGGCAGGCCGTGTGGGCTTTATAAATTTTATCAATGAACTTTTGCATAATTGGTTTTTTCCTAAAAAAGAAAACCCGCTCGAATTACATATGGTTCATTGTAGGGGGACCTTAGATTATCATACATCAAATTGTAAAGAATAGATATATTAATCCCTCCTCGTTGGCCAAATGGGGAAAAATAACCCCCTCCAACAAAAAGACCTGGCACCCAGTCACGCTGTAGTCTATCCTGATAATCTACATATTGGGCATTTAAGGTTTCAAATTCTCCATGAAGAAAGAAGTTGGGCAACACGTTAAACCTGTTGAATATCCTACCCCCAAATACACTTGAACCTGGTGTGTTGAGCCAACGGAAGTTTATGTATTGATAAGTTGCACCCACACCGGCGGAATATCTTTCGGTAATCATAACACCAGCCAATGGCGAAACATCAATGAAGGTAACAGACCCAAACTGCAAACTGAAATTACCTCCATAATACATTCTGTCCTTCAATGGAGGGCTTTCATCCAAGTATATTTCTCTCTGCGCAAAAGAGTCAAATGATAAGGCAAGTATTAAAAACAGGACTATTAAGGTAAGTTTACTCTTCAACAATGACATACAGGTCTTCTGATTTACGTTTCATTAAATATCTTTCACGGGCAAACTTCTCCAAAAGTTCATAATTGCTCATCAACTCTTCTCTCTCAGCCTGAATTTTGGTTTTCCGCTCTTGGTAGAATTCTTTCTGTTTTTCCAAATCCCGGAGCTTTGCCCTCAGTTTAAACTGGCTAAAGATGTCATTTGTATCAATGAAAATCATCCAGCATATGAATAGAACTGTAAAAATAAAATAGAAGTTTTTGGTGTACTTAAGGTATTTGGCCATTGCTGCAGATCTTTAACTCAAGCAAATATAAAAATTATTCAATAGAAAAAGGCCCTTCCGAGCTTGGGGCATCTAAAAATAAAAAAGGTAACCAATTGGTTACCTTTTCTTTATTCATTAAAATTTCTTTCCAGGAAAATAGGCTGATTCACCTAGCTGCTCCTCAATTCTCAAGAGCTGGTTGTATTTTGCCATTCTATCAGACCTGGAAGCTGAACCAGTTTTGATTTGGCCAGTATTTAAGGCTACTGCCAAGTCAGCAATTGTAGAATCCTCAGTTTCACCAGAACGGTGAGACATTACAGACTTATATTTATTTCTATGACAAAGGTCAACCGCTTTAATAGTCTCAGTCAGAGAACCGATTTGGTTTACCTTTACCAAAAGAGAATTGGCAATGTTCTCATCAATACCTCTTTGAAGTCTTTCCACATTGGTCACGAATAGATCATCTCCAACAATTTGGATTTTATGGCCAACAGCGTCGGTCATCAATTTCCAACCATTCCAATCATCCTCATGCATACCGTCTTCGATGGAGATGATTGGATACTTGTTGACCCAATCAGCCCAGTAATCAGCCATCTGCTGAGAAGTGAGTTCGTCACCAGTAGACTTTTTGAAAACATATAGGCCTTTTTCCTCATCATAGAATTCAGAAGAAGCTGCATCCATGGCTATGAATACATCCTCTCCAGGTCTGAATCCAGCCTTTTCGATAGCCTGTAGCACCACCTCAATAGCTTCAACATTGGAACGCAGGTTAGGAGCAAATCCTCCCTCATCGCCAACGTTTGTAGAAAGACCTTTGGACTTCAAAACTGACTTTAAGTGGTGGAAAATCTGAGTTCCCATTCTCAAAGAATCAGAGAAGGTCTCGGCACCAGTAGGCATTACCATGAATTCTTGGAAGTCAATCGCGTTATCAGCATGAGACCCACCATTCAAGATATTCATCATAGGTACAGGAAGTGTGTTGGCACTTACCCCACCGATGTATCTGTACAAAGGCTGACCAGCTTCCATGGCTGCAGCTTTGGCTACGGCCAACGAAACACCTAGAATAGCGTTGGCACCTAGATTTGACTTATTTTTTGATCCATCCAAATCAATCATGATCTGGTCAATCATATTTTGTTCAAAAACATCGAACCCAGCCAATTCAGGTCCTATCTTATCATTTACATTGGCGATGGCTTTCAAAACACCCTTTCCCATGTAAACCTCTTTGTCATCATCTCTAAGCTCTACAGCTTCATGAACACCCGTGGAAGCACCACTAGGCACTGCTGCTCTACCAAAAGCTCCGCTATCGGTTACCACATCTACCTCAATAGTAGGATTACCCCTGGAGTCAAGAATTTGTCTAGCGTGAATTTGTTGTATTAAACTCATATGTATAAAAGGTTATAGGTTGATTTAATTATTGATTAAGGCTAAAAACTCATCAAAAAGGTATCTTGAATCATGTGGGCCCGGAGAGGACTCAGGGTGATACTGCACAGAAAACGCCGGTTTTGAAGTATGCTTGATACCTGCAATGGTTCCATCGTTCAAGTGGACGTGAGTAATTTCAACATTTGGGTTGGCCGAAATATCCTCTTTTGTAATATTGAAGCCGTGATTCTGAGAAGTAATCTCACTTTTCCCAGTTTTAACATTTTTGATTGGGTGATTAAGACCTCGGTGACCATGGTGCATCTTGTATGTCCCCACTCCGCAAGCTCTAGCTAACAATTGATGCCCCAAACAAATCCCGAAAAGCGGTTTGTTTAACTCAAGCAATTCTTTTGTAGTTTCAACTGCGTAATCCATCACAGCTGGATCACCAGGACCGTTAGAAAGGAAATAAGCATTGGGCGCCCATTTTTCCATTTCGGCCACACTGGTTTTAGCTGGAAACACTTTGCAATAAACACCGCGATCGGCCAGATTTCTTAAGATATTTAGCTTAATTCCGTAATCTATACAAGCAACTTTTACCTCTGCATTTTCATCTCCAAAGAAGTAAGGTTCTTTGGTTGACACCTTAGAGGAAAGCTCCAAACCGGCCATACTAGGAACTTTATCCAATTCGGCTTGCAGATCTTCCAAGTTATCATATTCTGAGCTGATAATGGCATTCATAGCCCCTTTAGATCGAAGGTGCCTTACGAGTTTCCTTGTATCCACATCAGCAATACCAGTAACACCGTGCTCTTCCAAGTAAGCCTGTAAGCTCTTAGTGGCATCTATCCTACTATGCACATCAGAGAAGTGGCTCACCACTATCCCAGCAATCAAAGGATGTGCAGATTCAACTTCTGTATCTATAGTGCCATAATTTCCAATATGAGGAGTGGTGTTTACGATAATCTGGCCTGTATACGAAGGGTCGGTATAAATCTCCTGATAACCGGTCATCCCGGTATTGAAACATATTTCTCCGCCATTAGTGCCATCCTTGCCTACAAGAGTTCCGTAAAAAACGGTTCCGTCCGCTAAGAGTAAAGTTGCTTTTTTTCTGTTCATTCTTAGGTATTAGATTCGTTGGTCAAATTTAGTGAAATTATTAAGAAGTGAAGAATGTCCTATTCTTAAAGGATATAAAAAAAAGGGATTGAACCAAAGCCCAATCCCTTTTCTATATTATGAAAATAACATATCTTATTCAGATTTGTTTTCATCTTTTGATTCTTCAGCATCAGACGACTTAGCTTCAGTAGAAGCATCAGTTCCTTCAGCCTTAGATGCACCAGATCCTCTTCTACTTCTTCTAGTAGTTTTCTTAGCTGGCTTAGCTTCTTTCAACATCAATTCGTTGAAGTCAACCAATTCAATGATACACATTTCAGCATTATCACCTAGACGGAATCCCGTTTTGATAATTCTAGTGTACCCTCCTGGTCTTGTACCTACTTTCTCAGAGATTTCGCCGAAAAGAGCCTTTATGGCTTCTTTGCTTTGAAGGAAAGAGAAAGCAATTCTTCTATTGTGAGTAGTGTCCTCTTTAGCTCTCGTGATTAGAGGTTCTACATGTTTCTTCAATTCTTTAGCCTTGGCAAGCGTGGTGGATATACGCTTGTGAAGAATTAAGGAAGTAGCCATGTTCGAAAGCATTGCTTTTCGATGCGAGGCTGTCCTGCCAAGGTGGTTAAATTTCTTACCGTGTCTCATCGTTTATTATTCTTCATCAAGTTTATACTTAGACAAATCCATCCCGAAGGTCAATCCCTTATCTTGGATCAACTGCTCCAACTCAGCTAGAGATTTCTTACCGAAATTTCTAAACTTCATCATATCGGAGATTTCAAGTTTGGCAAGGTCACCCAAAGTTTTCACATCCGCTGCTTTCAAGCAGTTGAATGCTCTTACAGAAAGGTCCAAATCGCCTAGAGAAGTCTTCAACAATTTTCTCATGTGAAGGAATTCCTCATCGATTGGCTCAGCTTGGTTCATTGTCACATCCTCAAGTACCATAGTCTGGTCAGAGAACAACATGAAGTGCTGAATCAAAATCTTGGCAGATTCCTGAAGAGCTTTCTCAGGGTGGATAGAACCATCAGTAGATACTTCAAGAATCAATTTCTCAAAGTCAGTCTTCTGCTCTACCCTTGTGTTTTCCACGCTGTATTTCACATTCTTGATAGGTGTGAAGATAGCATCAATAGGAATGACACCGAATACTTGCTCTTTTGGCTTGGACTCTTCAGCTGGAAGGTAACCTCTACCTTTTTCAACTGTTATTTCAATTTCAAAACTTTTCGTATCATCCAAGTGGCAGATGACCAACTCTGGATTCAGGACCTCAAAGGAAGAGGTGAACTTAGCGATATCTCCGGCAGTAAAGACATCCTGATTTTTGATTTCGATGGTGATTTTTCCATCAATAGAATCATGAATCTTCTTAAGTCTTACTTGTTTAAGATTAAGAATGATATCAGTAACGTCTTCGACAACCCCTTCAATGGTAGAAAACTCATGCACTACTCCAGGAAGTTTCACTGAAGTGATGGCATAACCTTCTAGGGAAGAAAGCAAAATTCTTCTCAACGCATTGCCAATTGTTACCCCATAACCCTTTTCAAGTGGCTTGAAGGTAAATAGGCCGTGAAAATCATCAGCTTTTTCCATTACCACTTTTTCGGGCATCTGAAATGCTAGTATGGACATATCTTTAGTTCTTTTAAGTCAGAAGTTATATTATTACTTAGAGTAAAGTTCAACGATAAGTTGCTCCTTGATATTCTCAGGGATATCATCTCTAGAAGGGATGCTTACAAACTTACCAGAATAAGAACTGTTATCCCACTCTAACCAAGGATAACGGTTTTGTGCTTTACCTGCAAGACTCTCCGTAATAGCTTCAAGAGACTTAGACCGTTCTCTAACCGCTACAACATCACCAGGCTTAAGGGTATAAGATGGGATATTTACAATCTCGCCATTCACTAAGATATGCTTGTGAGAAACCAACTGTCGAGCTGCTCTTCTAGTAGGGGCAATACCTAATCTAAATACGGTATTATCCAATCTACCTTCCAACAACTGAAGAAGGTTTTCACCAGTGATACCCTGCTTTCTAGAAGCGATATCAAACATTTTGGCGAACTGTCTTTCCAATACACCGTAGATGTACTTAGCTTTTTGCTTTTCCATCAACTGAATTGCATATTCAGACTGCTTTTTTCTTCTACCTCTCCCGTGCATGCCTGGAGGATAGTTTTTCTTTTGAAGTGCTTTGCTTTGTCCTTCGATTGGTTCACCGAACTTCCTAGCAATTTTCGCTTTAGGACCTCTATATCTAGCCATTCTCTTTATCCGTTAATATTAAACTCTTCTACGTTTTGGAGGACGACATCCGTTGTGTGGAAGTGGCGTCACATCTGTAATCGTAGTTACATCAAGACCTACATTTTGTAAAGTTCTGATGGCAGACTCTCTACCAGAACCAGGACCTTTTACAAAAACCTCGATTTTTCTCAAACCTAAGTCATAAGCAACTTGTCCGCAGTTTTGAGCGGCCATCTGTGCTGCATAGGGAGTATTTTTCTTTGAACCTCTGAAACCCATTTTACCGGCAGAAGCCCATGAAATCACCTGACCAGAGTTATTGGTAATGGAGATGATGATGTTGTTAAAAGAAGCTCTGATGTGGGCTTGCCCTACTGCTTCTACTTTAACAACCCTTTTTTTACCTTTAGCTTTATCGTTTCTTTTCTGAGCCATAATCTAAATCAAGATTTATTTAGTTGCTTTTTTCTTGTTAGCAACAGTCTTTCTCTTACCCTTTCTAGTTCTAGCGTTGTTCTTAGTCTTTTGACCTCTCAAAGGAAGACCTTTTCTGTGTCTTAGACCTCTGTAACAACCGATGTCCATCAATCGCTTGATGTTTAGCTGAACTTCAGACTTCAGTACACCCTCAGTTCTGTATTCTTCAGCAATAATATTTCTAATAGCGGTAGACTCCTCATCATCCCACTCACCTGCTTTTTTATCCTCAGATATGCCTGCTTTTTTCAAAATAGCTTCAGCTGAACTTCTTCCAATACCGAAGATGTATGTTAAGCCGATTACGCCGCGCTTGTTGTCCGGAATGTCAACACCTGCAATTCTTGCCATAATATTAACCTTGTCTTTGTTTAAACTTAGGGTTTTTCTTGTTGATAACGTAAAGCTTCCCTTTTCTTCTGATCACTTTACAGTCAACACTTCTCTTTTTAATAGATGCCTTTACTTTCATGTCTGTGTTATTTAATGGTCTACTAATATGAAGCTATCTTAATAGACCCTTCATGATAGTTTATTTATAACGATATACAATTCTGCCTTTGGAAAGGTCGTATGGAGACATCTCCAATTTCACCCTGTCACCAGGAAGAATCTTAATATAGTTCATTCTCATTTTACCGGAAATATGGGCTATCAGTTGATGACCATTTTCCAATTCTACTTTGAACATTGCGTTGGACAATGCTTCGATTATAGTACCATCCTGCTCTATAGAGGTCTGTTTCGCCATGTTTAGAATTTAAAATTTTCTTCTATATACTTATGTGTAGTCAATATCTCCGTTCTGTCCTCAAATACCGCAATGGTATGTTCAAAATGGGCTGAAGGTTTGCGATCAGCAGTCCTAATGGTCCATCCATCCCGTTCCTGCACCACATTTCTCGATCCCAAATTTACCATGGGCTCGATGGCGATTACCAGACCGTCCATTAGTTTTTGTCCACTTCCCCGTTTGCCGTAGTTAGGCACTTCAGGAGATTCGTGAAGGCTGCGGCCTAAGCCGTGTCCTACCAGCTCGCGGACTACCGTGTAGCCCTTGGCTTCTACAAATTTTTGGATCGCGTGGCCTATATCACCAATGCGGTTACCGAAAACAGCTTTTTCAATACCGTGATATAAAGATTCTTTGGTAGCTTTTAAAAGTGACAATACAGAGGGGGAAACTTCACCGACAGGGTAAGTATAAGCGCAATCGCTATGAAAACCTTGGTGAAAGACTCCACAATCTATTGAGATTATATCGCCATCTTTCAAAACATACTCCCCTGGAAAACCATGTACAACAACTTCGTTGACCGATATACAAAGGGAGGATGGAAATCCATTATATCCTTTAAACGAAGGGACACCCTGGTGATCCCGGATGTACTCCTCCGCAATTTTATCCAAGAAGGAAGTCTTGACTCCTTCTTTCACATATTTGGCAACTTCTCCGTGAGCTCTGCCTAAAATTTCAGCACTATCTTTTATTAACTGGACTTCTTCTGAAGTCTTGTAATGTATCATATATTATGCGACAGCGTAGTTTGAAGGATTATTTTTAATGTTTCCACTCTTCATCATTCCTTCATAGTGTCGCATCAACAGATAGCTTTCTATTTGACGCAAAGTATCCATGATTACCCCTACCATAATCAGTAGAGATGTACCACCATAGAACTGGGCAAACTCACCTCCGACTCCAGCCATCATCGCAAAAGCTGGCATGATTGCCACCAAAGCCAAGAGAATGGATCCCGGTAATGTAATTCTTGAAATAATATTATCAATGAAATCTGCAGTAGGCGCACCTGGCTTGATACCCGGTACAAAACCACCATTTCTTTTCATGTCTTCAGCTATTTGCTCCGGATTAACCGTGATAGCGGTATAGAAGAAGGTGAAGAGGATAATCATTATTGCAAATACCAAATTGTATTGCCAAGAGGTAAAGTCACTAAATGTGCTCCCGATATAGTTGGCTATATCACTGTCTTCCGCCCAAATCTGAGCTACAAGAGCAGGAAGGAACATCAAGGACTGGGCAAAGATGATAGGCATTACCCCAGAAGCATTCACCTTGATAGGGATATACTGTCTCTGGCCGCCATAAACTTTACCACCAACCACTTGTTTGGCATACTGCACAGGTATTCTTCTGGTAGCTTCTGTCAACGCCACAACACCAACCACTACAAAGAACAGAACAGCAGCTTCAATGATCAGCAACAACATACCGCTGGTACCTCTAGAGAGGGTTTCTGCGATAATAGCTCCAGGGAACCTAGAAATGATACCGATCATAATCAACATGGAAATACCGTTGCCGATGCCTTTCTCCGTGATTTTCTCACCCAACCACATACAAAACATGGTACCGGCTGACAACAACACTAGAGAAGAGAACATGAATAAAGGCTTACTCACCATAATTGCTTCATTTGGAATGGTAGCGGTGACATAACCTATACCTTGGGCTACTGTGATCAAGATCGTCAATACCCTAGTGATTTGGTTGATGCGTTTTCTACCCGACTCCCCTTCTTTCTGAAGCTTTTGGAAATATGGTACTCCAACAGTTAACAATTGCAATACAATGGATGCCGAGATGTATGGCATAATACCTAACCCAAAAATGGATGCATTGCTAAATGCTCCACCAAGGAAGGTATCAATAAGCCCAAATATACCTTCAGATGATCCTGTTAGCTTACTTGGGTCAACACCTGGCAATACGATAAAAGAACCTAATCTGAATACAATCAGAAAACCGATTGTATTCAGAATACGGATTCTTAAATCTTCAATAGAAAAGATGTTCTTAACTGTTGAGATAAACTTTTTCATTCTTAAATCTTGTTAACAGATCCGCCAGCTTTTTCGATAGCTTCAACAGCGGATGCTGAGAAATGGTGAGCACTTACGTTTAATTTCGCCGTAAGTTCGCCTCTTCCAAGGACTTTTACAACATCTTTTTTCGCAGCTAGACCATTTTCTACTAAAGTATCAAATGAAATCTCCTGAATGTTAAGCTTATCAGCCAATTCCTGAAGGGTATTTAGGTTGACAGGCTTACATTCAATTCTGTTAAGGCTCTTGAAACCAAACTTAGGAACTCT
This sequence comes from Litoribacter ruber, assembly GCF_018500185.1. GTDB lineage: Bacteria > Bacteroidota > Bacteroidia > Cytophagales > Cyclobacteriaceae > Litoribacter > Litoribacter ruber. Next base: position 77,383 of record NZ_JAHBGI010000005.1, read on the forward strand.
TCTTTGAAGAGGCATTTGACCACCTTCAAAACCTAATTTAGATTTATAACCAGACCTTGATTTTGCTCCTTTGTGACCTCTTGTCGAAGTCCCACCTCTACCAGATCCTTGGCCACGGCCAATTCTTTTTCGAGTTTTTACGGAACCTTCGGCAGGTTTTAATGTATGTAATTTCATAATTAAGCTTCCTCCACTTTTACAAGGTGACTTACTTTTCTTATCATTCCAGCGATCTGAGGGGTGTTTTCCACTTCCACAGTCCTGTTAATCTTACCTAGACCTAGAGCGGTTATAGTCGCCTTTTGATCTTCTGGCTTACCGATTGTGCTTCTAACTTGCGTTACTTTTACCTTAGCCATGTTCTTAACCGTTAAATACTTTTGATAATTTAACTCCACGCTGTTGTGATACAGCGATAGCATCTCTAAGTTGAGAAAGCGCATCGATAGTAGCTTTCACCACGTTGTGAGGGTTAGAAGATCCTTTGGACTTAGCCAATACATCTTTCACACCAGCACTCTCCAACACCGCACGCATCGCACCACCGGCGATAACACCAGTACCCGGAGCAGCAGGTTTGATCAACACCAATCCGCCACCAAATTTTCCAATTTGTTCGTGAGGAATGGTACCTTTCAACACAGGAACCTTTACAAGGCTCTTCTTAGCGTCTTCTATACCTTTAGTAATTGCATCAGTTACCTCATTAGCCTTACCAAGACCAAATCCCACAATACCGTTACCATCACCGACTACTACAATAGCAGAGAAGGAAAATCTTCTACCACCTTTTACTACCTTAGCAACACGGTTGATAGCTACAACTTTTTCTTTAAGATCAGTATCTGTTGCCCTAATGGGTTTCTTTTTAACTTGGGACATAATTTCTATTAAAATTTAAGGCCACCTTCTCTTGCACCTTCGGCAAGAGCTTTTACATTACCATGATATAAATATCCACTTCTGTCGAAAACAACACCAGTGATACCATTTGCTACTGCTCTCTCAGCAAGCTTTTTACCTACTTCTTTAGAAACTTCAACGTTGGCATTTTTCTTGCTTTTGTCTAGTTCTTTTGAGGAAGCCTGAGCTAAGGTGTGACCTTTAAGATCATCTACTAATTGCGCGTATATACCAGTATTGCTTTTAAATACTGACAAACGAGGTCTTGAATCAGTACCGGAGATCTTTCTCCTGATACTTTTCTTGATTCTAAGTCTTCTTGAATTCTTATTAAAAGCCATCTTTTAATTATTTTTTAGCAGCAGTTTTACCAGCTTTACGTCTAATCTGCTCACCTATGAAGCGAACACCTTTACCTTTGTAAGGTTCTACTTTACGTAGAGACTTGATTTTAGCGGCTACTTGTCCAATTAATTCTTTATCAATACTCTCAAGTGTAACAATTGGGTTCTTACCTTTAGGAGTTTCAGTTTTCACAGAAACACTATCAGGAAGAGCGAAGTATATACTGTGCGAGTAACCAAGGGCTAATTCAAGTACCTGGCCCTGGTTGGTGGCTTTGTAACCAACACCCACTAGTTCTAGTTCCTTCTTGTAACCTTCCGTTACACCAACAACCATGTTGTTGATCAAAGAACGGTACAGTCCGTGAAGAGACTTGTGTCTCTTCGATTCAGTAGGACGAGTTACTACAACCTGGTTGTCTTCCACCTGCATGGTGATATCGGGATTCACATCCTGAGTCAGCGTACCTTTGGGACCTTTAACAGTGACAACGTTATGCGCTGACACGTCTACAGTAACACCCGCCGGTATATTTATTGGTTTTTTACCTATTCTAGACATAACGGTTTATTAATATACGTAACAAAGCACTTCTCCACCTATCCCCTCTGTACGAGCTTCTTTGTCGGTCATTACACCCTTGCTGGTGGAAACGATGGCGATACCCAAGCCGTTGATAACTCGTGGCATCTCATCATTTTTAACATATTTTCTCAAACCTGGCTTACTTACTCTTGAAAGGTTTACAATTGCGTTCTGCTTAGTGGTAGGGTTGTATTTCAAAGCTATCTTGATAGTCCCTTGAGGACCGTTGTCTTCAAACTTGTAGTTTTGAATATATCCCTTGTCAAAAAGCACTTTTGTAATTTCCTTCTTGATGTTGGAAGCAGGTATCTCTACGATTCGATGAGAAGCCTTGATGGCATTTCTCAACCTGGTTAGATAATCAGCTATTGGATCAGTCATATTTATATAAGTCTAACTGCATGCCCTTTCGGGCGTGCAAAGTTACACAATGATTCTTAGAATAAAAACTTTTGTCTGATTTTTACCAGCTCGCCTTAGTTACACCAGGAATCTTACCCGCAGAAGCCATTTCTCTAAAGGTAACTCTGTTGATACCGAATTTTCTCATGTAACCTTTAGGACGGCCAGTCAACTTACATCTGTTGTGCAGTCTGACAGGAGAAGCGTTTTTAGGAAGCTTATCCAAAGCTTCATAATCACCGGCAGCTTTTAGTTCTGCTCTCTTCTTGGCGTACTTGGCTACAAGACGTTCTCTTTTTCTCTCACGAGCTTTTATTGACTCTCTTGCCATAATTATTCTTCTTTATTTTTGTTGATGAAAGGCATTCCGAAAGCTTTCAATAAAGCAAAGCTCTCTTCGTCAGTATTAGCAGTGGTCACAAAAGTGATGTCCATTCCTGTGATACGGCTTACTTTTTCAATGCTGATTTCAGGGAAAATGATTTGCTCTGTTACACCCATGGTGTAGTTTCCTCTTCCGTCAAAGCCTTTGTCAGAGATACCTTTGAAATCTCTCACCCTTGGAAGGGCTACAGAAATCAAACGATCCAAGAATTCGTACATCCTGTCTCCACGCAAAGTAACTTTGGCGCCGATTGGCATGCCTTCTCTCAACTTAAAGTTAGAGATAGATACTTTTGCTACAGTAGGTACAGCCTTCTGGCCAGTGATCAAAGAAAGCTCTTCAACTCCCTGATCTACCAATTTCTTGTCAGCCACAGCAGCTCCGATACCTTTGTTGATCACAATTTTGGTCAACTTAGGCACCTGCATTACAGACTTATATTGGAATTTTTCCTTAAGTGCAGGAGCTACCTCCTTCACATATTTTTCTTTTACTCTAGGATTAGCCATTGATCACCTCCCCGGTTTTCTTAGAATACCTTACTAATTTACCATTTTCACCTGCTTTTCTTCCTGTTCTGGTAGCTTCACCAGATTTAGGATCTACAAGCATAAGGTTACTGATGTGGATGCCGGCTTCTTTCTTTTCGATGCCACCTTGTGGATTGGTTGCCGATGGTTTGATATGCTTAGTTACCATATTCAATCCTTCTACAATCGCTCTTTTCTTCTCAAGGTTTACAGAAAGTACTTTACCAGTTTTACCTTTATCATCTCCGGCCAATACCTTTACGGTATCGCCAGTTCTGATATGCAATTTTGGTTGCTTATTAAATTTTCTTTCCATGATTACAATACTTCTGGTGCCAAGGATACGATCTTCATAAATTGCTTCTCTCTCAACTCTCTGGCTACTGGGCCAAAGATACGAGTGCCTCTTGGCTCATCGTTGTTATTTAGAAGAACTGCTGCGTTATCCTCAAAACGGATATAAGAACCGTCTTTTCTTCTGATTTCTTTCTTAGTTCTAACAATCACCGCTTTAGAAACGGTACCTTTTTTCATGTTGCTGGAAGAAAGAGCAGACTTTACAGTTACCACAACCTTGTCACCAATGCTAGCATATCTTTTCTTGGTGCCTCCAAGTACACGGATTACAAGTACTTCTTTAGCACCTGAATTGTCCGCTACGCCTAATCTGGATTCTTGTTGTATCATGATTATTTAGCCTTTTCTATAATTTCTACTAATCTCCAACGCTTGTTCTTACTCAGCGGACGAGTTTCACTAATTTTCACAAGGTCGCCTGCGCCACACTCGTTGTTCTCGTCATGAACCATAAATTTGGTAGTTTTAGCAACAAACTTACCGTAGATCGGGTGCTTGACCCTTCTCTCAACGGCAACTGTGATAGACTTATCCATCTTGTTGCTTACTACTTTTCCTATTCTTTCTTTACGTAGATTTCTCTCAGTAGTAGCCATTGATTTCTTATTTAGCTAGTTGTTTTGCTCTCAAAGAAGTCTTTAGTCTGGCTATCAACTTCTTGGTTTCTCTTATTTTATTCGGATTCTCTATTGGAGAAATGGCATGAGCGAAGCGCAATTTTGTCAAATTTTCTTGCTCAGCTGCAATACGCTCAGTGATTTCACTCTCGGAGAGTGCTTGGATTTCAGAGTTTTTCATAGTTGTGAATTATCCTACGTAATCTCTACGTACTACAAATTTTGTACTCACTGGAAGTTTCTGTTGTGCTAGTCGTAGCGCCTCTTGAGCTACTTCTAAGCTTACACCGGTTGCTTCGAAAAGAATTGTCCCCGGTTTGATAACGGCTACCCAATACTCAGGAGCACCTTTACCTTTACCCATACGAACCTCTGCAGGTTTCTTGGTAATAGGCTTATCAGGGAAAATTCTGATCCATACTTGACCTTCTCTTTTCATGGCTCTTGTCATTGCGATACGCGCCGCTTCAATCTGACGAGAAGTAATCCATCCTGGCTCTAGGGATTTGATGCCAAAGTTCCCGAAAGAAAGCGTATGCCCTCTTTGCGCGATGCCTTTGACACGGCCCTTTTGCATTTTTCTATATTTAGTTCTTCTTGGCTGTAACATGATTTCTCACTTATCGGTGAAAATTAGTTATTTCTCTTTCTTCTCTTTGGTCCGCCTTCTCTTCTACGGCCGGCATCTCTTCTTCCGCCCTTCGCTTCATTGGCTACTCCGGCATTTGGAGAAAGATCTCTCTTCCCGTATACCTCACCTTTGAAAATCCAAACTTTGATTCCGATGATTCCGTAGACGGTTGCAGCTTCTGAAATCGCATAATCGATATCTGCTCTCAATGTATGCAAAGGAATTCTTCCCTCTTTGTACATCTCAGATCTCGCCATTTCAGCACCACCCAAACGTCCAGAAAGTTTGATTTTGATTCCTTCGGCTCCTACTCTCATGGTAGCGGCAATAGATTGCTTCATCGCTCTTCTGAAAGAAATACGGGCCTGAAGTTGTTGAGCTATAGATTCCCCTACCAACTTTGCATCAAGTTCAGGACGCTTGATCTCAAATATGTTGATCTGCACATCCTTGTCGGTAAGCTTTTTCAGCTCTTCTTTTAATTTATCGACTTCTGCTCCTCCTTTACCGATTACCACACCTGGGCGAGCTGTATGGATTGTCAGGGTGATTCTCTTAAGAGTTCTTTCGATAATTACCTTTGCGATGCCTCCCTTAGGGATACGGGCATACACATATTTTCTTATTTTTTGGTCTTCATATAGCTTGTCGGCAAAGTCTCTGCCGCCGTACCAGTTAGAATCCCAACCTTTTACGATACCAAGTCTAAAACCTATCGGGTTTACTTTTTGTCCCATAGTCTGATCTTAATTAGAATTATCTTTAGTTTCTACTTCACCAGCGGTCTCCACAGTGTTGATCGCATCAACTACCAAGGTTACATGGTTTGATCTTTTACGAATCCTGTGGGCCCGTCCCTGAGGAGCAGGTCTTAGTCGCTTCAACATACGACCGCTGTCTACCATGATAGTCTTGATCACTAGATCAGCATCTTCCAATTTGGTATCAGGGTTTTTGGCTTGCCAGTTGGCTATAGCAGAAAGTAGAAGTTTCTCTAATCTAATAGCACCATGGTTTGGTGTAAACTTCAATATGCTTAGTGCCTGTCCCACTCTCTTGCCTCTAACTAGGTCAGCTACTAGACGCATTTTTCTAGGTGAGGTAGGAACATTATTTAATCTTGCTACTGCTTCCATGATTATCTCTTTCCTTTATCTTTTTTGGCAATGTGACCTCTAAAGTTTCTTGTAGGGGCAAATTCACCAAGCTTGTGACCCACCATGTTGTCGGTTACGAATACTGGGATGAATTTATTACCGTTATGCACAGCAAAGGTATGGCCTACAAAATCCGGAGAGATCATCGATCTTCTGGACCAGGTCTTGATTACAGACTTCTTTCCAGACTCGTTCATCACGTCCACCTTCTTTAGGAGGTGATGCTCGATATAAGGACCTTTTTTTAATGAACGTGCCATAATTATTTAGATCTTTTACTGATAATAAACTTATTTGAATACTTTTTAGGAGACCTGGTCTTCTTACCTTTAGCAAGCAAACCAGTTCTTGAACGCGGGTGACCTCCTGATGAACGGCCTTCACCACCACCCATTGGGTGATCGACAGGGTTCATAGCCACACCTCTTGTTCTAGGACGTCTTCCTAACCAGCGGTTTCTACCAGCTTTACCTAATACCACGTTCATGTGGTCTGAATTGGAAACAGTTCCTACTGTTGCCAAACATACACCTAGTACCAATCTCATCTCGCCAGAAGGCAATTTGATCGTCACATATTTACCCTCACGGGCTACAATCTGAGCATAGCTACCGGCTGATCTAGCCATAGCTCCACCTTTACCAGGCTTCAGCTCAATGTTGTGAACTATGGTACCCAAAGGAATATTAGCCAGTCGCATAGTATTTCCTACTTCTGGGGCAACACTTTCTCCGGAAATCACTGTTTGTCCAACTTGCAAACCTTCCGGAGCAATAATGTAAGCCTTAGCACCATCCACGTAGTACAACAAAGCCAGACGAGCAGTCCTGTTTGGATCATACTCGATAGCTTTTACTACCGCTGGCACACCGAATTTAGTACGCTTAAAGTCTACTACTCTAAGTCTTCTCTTGTGACCACCACCCATATAGCGGGCTGTCATCTTACCTACATTATTTCTACCACCTGATTTTTTCAACGGAGCCAATAGAGATTTCTCTGGCGTTGACTTGGTAATCTCGTCAAACGCTGGAGCTACTCTGAATCTGGTCCCAGGAGTTACAGGTCTTAATTTTTTAACTGCCATGATTTAATTTCAATTAAACTTCTCCGTAAAAATCAATTACTTCTCCATCGGCTACCTGTACAATGGCCTTCTTGAAGGCATTGGTGTAACCGGATACGATCTTCGACTTGGTGTATCTTGTCTTATGCTTCGCAGCATATCTCATAGTCCTGATTCCGACTACTTTCACACCAAACATTTTCTCTACGGCTTTTTTGATTTCTGGCTTCTTAGCAGTTTTCTCTACGATAAACCCGTAAACTCCGCGTTCATTCATAGCAGAAATCTTTTCCGTAATCAAAGGCTTCTTTAGTATATCCATTGTATTACTTCGATAAAATGTTTTCTAACTTACTTACAGCGTCTTCACAGAAAACAACAACGTCAGCGTGTAGCAGCTCGTAAGTATTTACGTCATCTACTGTGATCACCTTTGTCTTAGGTAGGTTTCTGCTGGATAAGTATACATTCTTGTTTCCTTCTGGAAGGATCACAAGTGATTTCTTATCTGTCAAAGAAAGGCCAGACAATAAAGAAATAAAGTTCTTTGTCTTTGGAGCGTCAAATGACAAGTTCTCCAATACAGAAACATTATTCTCCTGAGCTTTGTAAGAAAGCGCAGACTTTCTAGCCAACTGCTTCAATTTCTTATTTAATTTGAAAGAATAGTTTCTTGGTCTTGGACCGAAGATTCTACCTCCTCCTCTAAATACAGGCGATTTGATGGATCCAGCTCTGGCGCCACCTGTACCTTTTTGCTTTTTGATCTTTCTAGTTGATCCGGCTATCTCAGCTCTTTCTTTGGATTTGTGCGTTCCCTGTCTTTGGTTAGCCAAATACTGCTTAACATCCAAGTAGATCGCATGATCATTTGGCACAATGCCGAAAATGTCATCCGAAAGGGTTACCTTCCTACCTGTGTCTTCACCGTTATGTTTTAATACTACTAATTCCATTTTCTTACTTCTCTAGAATAACGAAAGAATTCTTTGGACCAGGGACAGAGCCGCTTACCAGGATCAAGTTCTTTTCAGGATAGATTTTAAGTACTTTCAGGTTCATCACTTTCACTCTGTCTCCACCTGTTCTACCGGCCATTCTCATACCTTTGAATACTCTCGAAGGCCAAGAACATGCACCAATGGAACCTGGGTGTCTCGCTCTGTTGTGCTGACCGTGAGTCTGGCCACCAACACCGGCAAAACCATGGCGTTTTACAACACCTTGAAAACCTTTTCCTTTTGAAGTACCGATAGCATCCACAAAGTCTCCCTCGATGAATACTTCTTCTGATTTTACAGTTTTTCCAAGATCAACTTGACCTTCAAACTCTACCCTGAAATCTCTGAATTCAACAACTTTCTGCTTTGGCGTAGTGCCGGCCTTCTTAAAGTGCCCCACTAGTGGCTTAGGAGTGTTTTTCTCCTTACGCTCACCGTATGCCAATTGAACAGCGTTGTACCCGTCTGTTTCAACATTTTTTACTTGCGTCACTACGCAAGGACCAGCTTCTATTAGCGTGCATGCGACGTTACGCCCATCGGCACTAAAAATGCTAGTCATTCCTACTTTTTTACCTATTATTCCAGACATCTTCTGTTATATAATATAATATTTCCACAAGTATCCACACACTTGTGCCCTAAGGGACTGCAAAGTTAGTAATTTAAAACCAGCCTACAAATTACAACTCAAATATTTTCAAACATTTACGCAATATTCCCGTATAAATCATTTTGCGCCTAAAAGAAAAAACCCATCCGCTCATAGCGGACAGGTTTCCAAAAACTTTCGTTTCGTGTCAGGAGGATCAAACTTTGATCTCTACATCCACTCCACTTGGCAATTCGATTTTCATCAAAGCGTCAACAGTCTTAGAACTGTTAGAGTAAATATCCACCAATCTCTTGTAAGTACAAAGCTGGAATTGCTCACGAGCTTTCTTGTTTACGTGTGGAGATTTTAGAACAGTGAATTTCTCTTTTTTAGTAGGCAATGGAATTGGACCTACCACTACTGCTCCTGTAGATTTTACAGCTTTTACGATTTTCTCTGATGACTTATCCACCAGGCTGTGATCGTAAGACTTAAGTTTTATTCTTATTTTCTGATTCATGTTCTAATTTGTTTAGGCTTTGTCTCCTTTTACTTTAGCAATAACTGCCTCTGCAATATTCGATGGAACCGGCTCATAGTGTGAGAAGGTCAAAGAAGCGGTTGCTCTACCAGAAGTGATCGTTCTAAGGTCAGTGATATAACCGAACAATTCAGACAATGGCACTGAAGCTTTGATTACGGAGGAAGTACCTTTGGTATCCATACCTTTCATCAATCCTCTTCTTCTGTTCAAGTCACCTGTGATAGGACCAGTATATTCATCAGGAGTTACAACATCCACAGCCATGATTGGCTCCAAAAGTTGTGGCTTGGCTTTCTTAGCAGCTTCTTTGAAACCGATTCTTGCAGCTAGTTCGAAAGAAAGAGCATCTGAATCGACATCGTGGAAGGAACCGTGGAACAACCTAACTTTCATACTTTCGACAGGATAACCTGCCAATGGACCGTTTTTCATGGCCTCTGCAAATCCTTTTTGGATAGCAGGGATGAATTCCTTAGGAATTACACCACCAACGATACCGTTGACAAAATCAAGTCCTGGCTTGATTTCACCTGTTTCTGGATCTGGATCTTTTGGTCCAAGTTCGAACACAATGTCTGCAAACTTACCTTTACCACCAGACTGCTTTTTATAAACCTCTTTGTGCTCAATGTTGCCATACAAAGCTTCTTTGTATGCCACCTGTGGAGCACCTTGGTTGATTTCAACCTTAAATTCTCTTTTAAGACGGTCGATGATGATATCAAGGTGAAGCTCACCCATACCTCTCAAGATAGTCTGACCAGTTTCGTGGTCAGTGTTCACCTGAAGTGTAGGATCTTCTTCTACAAGTTTGGCGATAGCCATACCTAGTTTATCAACATCAGCCTGAGTTTTGGGCTCAATAGCATATCCGATAACCGGCTCAGGGAATACCATGGACTCCATTACCACCTTACGCTTCTCATCGCAAAGTGTATCACCCGTTTTGATATCCTTAAAACCAACTACAGCACCAATATCACCAGCTTCCAATCTCTCGATTTGGTTCTGCTTGTTGGCGTGCATTTGGAACACTCTGGAAATACGCTCTTTGTTACCAGAACGCGTGTTGAAAATATAAGATCCAGAATCCAATTTACCTGAGTAAGCCCTCACGAAGCAAAGACGACCTACGAAAGGATCGGTTGCAATCTTGAAAGCCAAACCTGTGAACGGTTCATTTACATCAGGCTTAATCAATACTTTTTCTTCTGAATCAACAGATGTAGCGTAAAGATCACCTTTTTCCAATGGAGATGGCAACAATTCCATCACAAGGTCAAGCATGGTCTGAACACCTTTATTTTTGAATGAAGACCCACATACCATAGGTACAATCTTCATGTCAATAGTAGCTGCTCTAAGTGCAGTTAAAATTTCTTCTTCAGTAATTGAGTTTGGATCTTCGAAGAATTTCTCCATAAGAGACTCATCATACTCGGCTACCGCCTCAAGCAAATGCTCTCTCCACTGGGCTACATCATCTACCATGTCCTCTGGAATCGGAACCTGTTCGAAGGTCATTCCAAAATCTTCTTCATTCCAAATGATGGCTCTGTTGTTAATCAAATCAACAACACCTCTGAATTTATCTTCTGATCCGATAGGAAGCTGCAATGGAACTGCGTAGCTACCCAACATCTCTTTTACTTGCTTACAAACTTCTAGGAAGTTAGCACCAGCACGGTCCATTTTGTTAACGAATCCGATTCGGGCAACTTTATAATTATCAGCCAAACGCCAGTTAGTCTCAGACTGTGGCTCTACACCGTCCACAGCACTGAAAAGGAAAACCAAACCGTCAAGTACTCTCAAAGACCTGTTAACCTCTACAGTGAAGTCAACGTGACCTGGAGTATCAATTACATTGATTTGATATTTTTTGTCTCTGTAATCCCAGAAAACTGTTGTAGCTGCTGAGGTGATCGTGATCCCTCTTTCCTGCTCTTGGGCCATCCAGTCCATGGTAGCCGCACCATCGTGCACCTCACCAAGTTTGTGGCTCACACCTGTATAGAAAAGGATACGCTCGGTCGTAGTAGTCTTACCCGCATCAATGTGCGCAGCAATACCAATGTTTCTAGTGTATTTTAAGTCTCTATTCGCCATCTTATTGTTTAGAATCTAAAGTGTGAGAATGCTTTGTTGGCTTCTGCCATTCTATGCGTGTCGTCTTTCTTCTTCACCGCAGCGCCTTCGCCTTTGGATGCCGCCATGATTTCACCGGCAAGTCTATCCATCATTGTTTTCTCACCTCTTTTTCTAGAATAAGTGATCATCCACTTAATACCTAGTGAAGTCTTTCTTTCAGGTCTCACCTCCATAGGCACCTGGAAAGTAGCTCCCCCAACTCTACGACTCTTCACCTCTACAGCGGGAGTTATATTGTTAAGCGCTTTCTTCCAAAGCTCAAGACCGTTCTCACCTGTTTTGTCTTCTACTTTCGCTACTGCGTCATAAAAGATTTTGTAAGCAATACTCTTCTTCCCGTCCACCATAAGGCAGTTCACAAATTTTGTCACCAAAGTGTCATTAAACTTCGGATCAGGAAGAATATATCTCTTTTTTGGTTTCGCTTTTCTCATTATTTCGTAATGTTAAAATATGGATTATTTTTTAGCGGCCTTAGGACGCTTAGCACCGTACTTGGAACGACCTTGCTTACGGTCTTTAACTCCAGAAGTATCCAATGCACCTCGAATGATGTGATAACGCACACCTGGAAGATCCTTCACACGACCACCTCTGATCAACACGATAGAGTGTTCTTGCAAATTGTGACCTTCACCTGGAATATAAGCGTTAACTTCTTTTCCATTCGTCAACCTAACCCTAGCTACCTTTCTCATTGCTGAGTTAGGCTTCTTAGGAGTAGTGGTGTACACTCTAGTACACACACCCCTACGCTGAGGGCACGCATCCAAGGCTCTTGACTTGGATTTGGTCTCAAGGGTATTTCTACCTTTTCTTACTAACTGCTGTATAGTAGGCATTAACTGATAAAATTTAGTTTTTCCTTACTTTTTTAAACTGATTTTTGGACTGCAAAGGTAATCAAATCGTTAAAACTAACAAAATTAAAGAGTTATATTTTATTGTAGATGATAGCCCATAGTCAACAGGCCACAGTCGGCCGTTGGCTTTCAACTAGCGAGCATGGACTATAGAATATAAACTAACCCTCATGCCTCTCCTGTCGTCCCACCGAAATTCATGGGAAAAGAAGGACCTTCCCCTCCCCCATTAATTTTACCGAAAGCGGCTTCGTATTTTTCAACATTTTCTTTCAAGGCTTGCAACAACCTTTTGGCGTGATCCGGAGTCATGATGATCCTAGATTTAACCTTGGCCTTAGGCACACCCGGCATCAAACGGATGAAATCCACCACAAATTCTGAATTGGAATGCGCTATCATCGCAAGATTGGCATAAACTCCTTCAGCCACCTCTTCGGGAAGCTCCACATTGATCTGCTGATCCTGGGGTAATTTTTCTTCTGAATCCATTTACTCTTAAATTAAAGTGTTTATCTGCTACTCCTTTTCCATCTCTGCCATATTTCTGTCAGTGTCAGTATCCTATTTTTCTAGAAAATACTATTATCTTCAATAAGGTAATCCTAGGGGCAACTCTGCGTAATTCTGTGCAAAACTCGATGAAATTCTTGTATCCCTCCTCTTTCCGCAAAGTTATGTTCTCATTTTCCTTTGCCTCGCAGGAAACAAAAAAGGCCTGCTTTGAGACAGGCCTTTTTTGTTATAAAATCGCTATTACTTTATAGTCTCTTTGGATTTTCTGGTAGACTTCTCCTTTTCAGTTGAAAGTCTTTCATAATCTTCCTGAGATCCAACGATCACATCTTTGAATCTTCTCTGACCGGTACCGGCTGGGATCAAGTGACCAACGATCACGTTCTCCTTCAAGCCCAACAACTCGTCACGCTTACCACGGATAGCCGCCTCACTCAACACCTTAGTCGTCTCCTGGAAGGAAGCTGCCGATATAAAGCTTTCCGTACCCAAAGAAGAAGCAGTGATACCTTGTAGGGTAGGTTTGGAAACCGCAGTTTCTGCATCTCTCACCTGCACAAGTTTCAAGTCTTTTCTCTTCAAGCTAGAATTCTCATCTCTCAGTCTTCTGGTAGTGATGATCATACCTGGCTTTAAGCTGTTGCTGTCACCGGCATCCATTACTACTTTCTTATCCAAGATGTTATCATTTTCCTCTCTGAAAGCCCACTTGTCAACAATCTGACCTTGAAGGAATCCAGTATCTCCAGCATCAAGGATCTCAACTTTCTGCATCATTTGGCTTACAATCACCTCGATGTGCTTATCGTTGATTTTCACACCCTGAAGACGATATACTTCCTGGATTTCATTCACTAAATATTCCTGTACTGCAGTAGGGCCTTTGATGGAAAGGATATCATTAGGCGTGATGGCACCATCTGACAACGGCTCACCAGCTCTAATGAAGTCATTTTCCTGCACAAGGATGTGCTTGGAAAGGGATACCATGTATCTCTTCTTAACACCATCTTTGGATTCGATGAAGATTTCTCTGTTACCACGTTTGATACCACCATAAGTTACCACACCGTCGATTTCAGAAACTACAGCCGGATTGGATGGGTTTCTTGCCTCAAACAATTCAGTAACCCTTGGAAGACCACCGGTAATATCTCTAGTTTTACCCACAGATCTAGGAATCTTCACTAGGATTTGACCAGCTTTTACCTTTTCACCTGCCTCTACAGAAAGGTGGGCTCCCACTGGAATATTGTATGACTTAGTCTCGTCACCATAGTTTACTACCACGGCAGGGTTCTTAGTCTTATCCTTAGTTTCGATAATTACTTTCTCTCTATAACCTGTCTGCTCATCAGATACTTCCTTGTAAGTGATGCCTTCAAGGATGGCATCAAAGGCTACCTCACCGTCAAACTCAGAGAGAATCACGGCATTGTATGGATCCCAAGTACATAGAGAATCTCCTTTAGAGATCTTCTGACCTTCTACTACATTCAAGATCGCACCGTAAGGCACGTGGTTTGTCACTAATGTTTTGCCAGACTTGGCATCGTTAATTTTCACCTCGCCAGATCTACCCATTACAATTGTAACAGCTTCACCGTCCTTATTTGTAGTATTGATCCATCTTAGTTCTTCTTCAAATTCGATGACACCATCAAACTTGGCAGGTATACTTGCCTCAACAGAAATGTTGGAAGCGGTACCACCCACGTGGAAGGTTCTAAGGGTAAGCTGTGTACCTGGCTCACCAATAGACTGGGCAGCAATTACACCTACAGACTCACCTGTCTGTACTATATTGCCCGAAGTCAGGTTTCTACCGTAACATTTGGTACATACACCTCTTCTAGTTTCACATGTCAATACCGACCTGATTTCAACCTCATCAATAGCAGACTCATCTACTCTCTTGGCAAGTTCTTCGGAGATTTCCTCCCCACCAGTCAAGATCAATTCGTCAGAGATAGGGTCGTACACATCGTGAACAGATACCCTGCCTACAATTCTTTCAGAAAGTGGCTCAACGATTTCGTCATTGTCTTTCAATGCCTCTACTACTAGACCTCTCAAGGTACCACAATCCTCCTCGGACACGATCATATCTTGAGCAACATCCACTAAACGACGGGTTAAGTAACCCGCATCGGCAGTTTTCAAGGCCGTATCGGCAAGACCCTTACGGGCACCGTGAGTGGAAATAAAGTACTCCAATACATCAAGACCTTCTTTAAAGTTGGAAAGGATCGGGTTTTCGATGATCTCACCGACAGAACCTTGAAGGTTTTTCTGCGGCTTGGCCATCAGACCTCTCATACCTCCCAGCTGTCTGATTTGCTCTCTAGAACCCCTGGCTCCAGAGTGCATCATCATATAGATGGCGTTGAATCCTTGCTTATCCTCTTCCATTTGCTTCATCAAGATGTTAGTCAAATGGGAGTTTGTTCTAGTCCAGATATCAATTACCTGGTTATATCTTTCGTTGTCGGTGATAAGACCCATTAAGTAGTTGTTCCAAACCTGGTCAACTTCCTCTTTGGCTTTGGCAATCAGCGGTTCTTTATCATCTGGGATAATAACGTCATTAAGACCCATTGATAGACCACCCTGATAAGCCATTTGGAATCCTAGATGCTTGATATCATCTAGGAACTGGGCACTTCTTGCGATACCGCAAATTTTCACCACTTCACCAATAATCTGCTGAAGCTTTTTCTTAGTCAAAAGTTCATTAACGAAACCTACTTGCTCAGGAACAAACTGGTTGAAGATCAACCTTCCTGCTACTGTTTCAATGATCTTGTTTTCAAGTTCACCGGCTTCGTTTCTAATAGATACTTTACACTTGATAAAAGCATGCTGAGAAATCTTGCCTTCGTTCAAAGCAATGATTACATCTTCCTCTCCGTAGAAAGTCATGCCTTCACCTGCTACTTTCTCCTCTTCCGTAGAGCGCTTGCCCTTAGTTACATAATACAGACCCAAAACCATATCTTGAGAAGGTACAGTAATAGGGGCGCCGTTAGCTGGGTTCAAAATGTTGTGAGATGCCAACATCAATGTTGAAGCCTCCAAGATTGCCTCATGTCCAAGCGGTACGTGAACAGCCATCTGGTCACCGTCAAAATCGGCGTTGAAAGCTGTACATACCAATGGGTGCAACTGGATTGCTTTTCCTTCAATCAATTTTGGCTGGAAGGCCTGAATACCCAACCTGTGAAGAGTTGGGGCTCTGTTTAGCAATACAGGGTGTCCTTTCAATACATTTTCAAGGATATCCCACACCACTGGATCTTTTCTATCTACAATCTTTTTGGCAGACTTAACTGTCTTTACAATTCCTCTTTCAATCAGTTTTCTGATAATAAAAGGCTTGAAAAGTTCAGCCGCCATGTTTTTGGGAAGACCACATTCGTGAAGCTTCAATTCAGGACCTACTACAATAACCGATCGACCAGAATAATCGACACGCTTACCCAACAGGTTTTGACGGAAACGACCTTGCTTACCTTTCAACATATCAGAAAGCGACTTCAATGCTCTGTTTCCATCAGATCTTACTGCGTTCACTTTTCTTGAGTTATCAAATAGTGAATCTACAGCTTCCTGAAGCATTCTTTTCTCATTTCTCAAGATCACTTCAGGAGCCTTGATATCGATAAGTCTCTTCAAACGGTTATTTCTGATGATCACTCTTCTGTAAAGATCATTCAAATCAGAAGTAGCAAATCTACCACCATCCAAAGGAACCAACGGTCTCAACTCCGGTGGAATTACAGGAACCATTCTTACCACCATCCATTCCGGACGGTTCTCAATTCTGGTTCTTGCGTCTCTAAACGCTTCCACTACTTTCAGCCTTTTCAAAGCCTCCGCTTTTCTTTGCTGAGAAGTATCAGTAGCCGCCTGGTGTCTCAAGCTGTAGGAAAGGTCATCAAGATCCAGTCTTGACAACAACATTTCAATAGCTTCAGCACCCATTCTGGCGATAAATTTATTAGGATCCTGGTCATCTAGCTGCTGATTTTCTTTCGGCAGCTTGTCCATGATATCCAAGTATTCGTCCTCGGTCAAAAAGTCCAAGTATTGCAATCCATCTTCGGCTTTTACACCTGGCTGAATTACGGCATATCTTTCATAATAAACAATCTGGTCCAATTTCTTGGTTGGAAGTCCAAGAAGGTAACCTATTTTGTTAGGCAGGGATTTGAAATACCAAATGTGGGCAACTGGAACCACCAATTCAATGTGGCCCATTCTTTCTCTTCTTACCTTCTTCTCAGTAACTTCTACACCACATCGGTCACAGATGATACCTTTATATCTTATGCGCTTATATTTACCACAATGACATTCCCAGTCTTTGACCGGACCGAAGATACGCTCACAGAACAACCCACCCATTTCAGGCTTGTAGGTTCTATAGTTGATCGTTTCCGGCTGGGTCACTTCACCATGCGAGCTATCCAAAATGGATTCTGGAGAAGCTAAACTAATAGTGACTCTGGAAAAGTCGTTGTTTAGTTTTTTATTTTTTCTGAAAGCCATAATTTATTTGTGAGTATGTGAAGGGCCTTACGGCCCGTTTTTTCAAATTAATCCAAGGTGATTTCTAGAGCAAGGCCTCTAAGCTCGTGAACCAATACGTTGAAGGATTCCGGAATATTTGGTTTCGGAAGGTTTTCTCCTTTTACTATTGCTTCGTAAGCCTTGGCCCTACCGATCACATCATCGGATTTCACGGTCAGGATTTCTTGAAGTACATGGGAAGCACCAAAGGCCTCCAATGCCCACACTTCCATCTCCCCGAATCTCTGTCCACCAAACTGGGCTTTACCACCCAATGGCTGTTGAGTAATCAACGAGTATGGTCCGATAGATCTGGCGTGCATCTTATCATCCACCAAGTGACCCAGTTTCAACATGTAGGCTACACCCACCGTCACTGGCTGGTCAAACTTCTTGCCCGATAGACCATCATAAAGGTAAGTTCTACCAAATGATGGCAAACCTGCAGCATCAAGTTCTGTAGCCACTTCATCCATGGTAGCACCATCGAAGATTGGGGTCGCATACTTTTTATTAAGCTTCTTACCAGCCCAAGCCAATACAGTTTCAAAGATCTGTCCTATGTTCATCCGAGATGGTACACCAAGTGGGTTCAATACGATATCCATTGGGGTACCGTCTTCCAAGAATGGCATGTCCTCATCTCTTACGATCTTGGCCACGATACCTTTGTTACCGTGACGGCCCGCCATCTTATCACCTACTTTTAGCTTTCTCTTCTTGGCGACATATACTTTAGCCAACTGAACGATTCCCGCTGGAAGCTCATCCCCTACCTCATGAGTGAACTTGTCACGCTTGAAGATCCCGGAGATTTCATTTCTAGTATTGGTATAGTTTTTCACCAATTGCTGAATCAATGAGTTGGTATGCGCATCCTCAGTCCAGTCATCTAGGATGATATCCGAAATCAGGTTAGCTTCCTCAGCCACATTGTAGTTAGACTCATCTCTATAAGGGTTCTTAGCAGGGAATAAGTTTTGCTCAATATTTTTGTGGTTAAACTTCACGCCTTTGCTGATAATCTCATCCCCAAACTTGTGCTTTACACCTTGAGAAGTCTTACCATCAAGAAGCTTCACCAATTTATTGATCATCTTAGCCCTTACACCAAGAAGATCTTTGGAATATTGGTTCTTAAGTTTTTCAACCTCAGCTTTAGACTTAGCTCTTAGATCCTTATCCTTCTTAGGTCTGCTGAACAATTTGGTATCGATTACCACACCGTTCAATGAAGGAGAAGCTTTCAAAGAAGCGTCCTTCACATCCCCAGCCTTGTCACCGAAGATAGCTCTCAGAAGTTTCTCTTCAGGTGTAGGATCAGTTTCACCTTTTGGCGTGATCTTACCGATGATGATATCACCTTCTTTCAGTTCAGCGCCAATTCTGATTATACCATTTTCGTCAAGGTTTTTAACTGCCTCTTCGGAAACATTTGGAATTTCAGATGTCAATTCTTCTTCACCTCTCTTGGTGTCTCTAACTTCCAACTGGAACTCTTCAACGTGGATAGAAGTAAAGATATCTTCTCTTACAACCCTTTCGGAAATTACGATAGCATCCTCAAAGTTGTAACCTTGCCATGGCATGTAAGCCACTTGAAGGTTTTTACCCAAAGCAAGCTCTCCTTGGTTGGTTGAATAACCTTCTACCAACACCTGCCCCTTCACTACCTTTTGGCCCTTAAGCACCAATGGAGTCAAATTGATGGTGGTGTCCTGGTTGGTTCTTCTGAACTTGATCAGGTCATAAGTTTTATATTCGTCACTGAAGTTGACCATAAGCTCATCTTCAGTTAATTCATATTTAATGGTAATTCTCTTGGCATCCACATAGTCTACCACACCATCAGCCTCAGCAATGATCAATGATCTCGAGTCAACAGCAGCTTTTGCTTCAAGCCCTGTACCCACAATCGGAGACTCTGCTTTCAACAACGGCACTGCTTGACGCTGCATGTTTGATCCCATCAAAGCACGGTTGGCGTCATCATGTTCCAAGAATGGAATCAATGAAGCCGCAACCGATACAATCTGGTTAGGAGCAACGTCCATGTAGCTGATTTCATTTGGTTCCAACACTGGGAAGTCACCTTCAAATCTAGCTTTTACTCTCTCATTGATAAAGTTACCTGCATCATCAAGAGGTGCATTTGCCTGGGCGATGTTGTTATCATCTTCCTCTTCAGCGGTCAAGAACACAATGTCTTCAACATTCATGGAAACTTTACCTTCCTTCACTTTCCTATATGGAGTCTCCAAGAAGCCCATAGAGTTCACTTTAGCGTGAACGCAAAGGGAAGAAATCAAACCAATGTTTGGACCTTCTGGTGTTTCAATCGTACAAAGACGGCCGTAGTGAGTATAATGTACATCACGAACCTCGAAACCTGCTCTTTCTCTTGAAAGACCACCTGGACCCAAAGCTGACAACCTTCTTTTATGGGTCAACTCGGCTAGCGGGTTGGTCTGATCCATAAATTGAGAAAGCTGGTTGGTACCAAAGAATGAGTTGATAACAGAAGAAAGAGTTCTAGCATTGATCAAATCAACAGGCTTGAAATCTTCGTTATCTCTTACGTTCATTCTTTCACGGATAGTTCTGGCCATTCTGGCAAGACCTACACCGAACTGGCTATACAATTGCTCGCCTACAGTTCTAACCCTTCTATTACTCAAGTGGTCAATATCATCGACTACCGCTTTAGAGTTGATTAGACCGATTAGATACTTCACAATGTTGATGATATCTTCGGTGGTCAACACGATCTTGTCTGAAGCGATGTCCAAACCAAGTTTCTTGTTAATTCTATATCGTCCTACTTCTCCCAAGTCATATCGCTTGTCAGAGAAGAAAAGACCATGAATAACCTCACGGGCAGTAGCTTCATCAGGTGCTTCAGTATTTCTTAACTGTCTATAGATAACTTCCACCGCCTCTTTCTCAGAATTGGAATTATCTTTCTGTAGGGTGTTGTAGATGATGGAGTAATCGGCTACGTTTACATCTTCTCTGTGAAGGATGATGCTTTTGGAGCCGGATTCCAAAATCAACTCGATATCCTCGTCAGTAAGGATGGAGTCTCTTTCCAACAATACTTCGTTTCTGTCAATAGAAACTACCTCACCAGTATCCTCATCCACGAAATCCTCTACCCAAGTTCTCAAAACACGGGCAGCTAGCTTTCTACCACTTACTTTCTTCAAAGCAGCTTTGGTGGAAGGAACTTCTTCAGAAAGTCCAAACAGATCCAAGATTTGCTTATCAGAGCCGTATCCGATTGCTCTCAACAAAGTCGTAACAGGGAATTTTTTCTTACGGTCAATATAAGCATACATCACGTTATTGATGTCGGTAGCAAATTCGATCCAAGAACCTTTAAAAGGAATAATTCTTGCAGAATATAGTTTTGTACCGTTGGTATGTTTACTTTGAGCGAAGAATACGCCTGGAGACCTGTGCAATTGAGATACAATTACACGCTCGGCACCGTTGATTACAAAGGAGCCTTTTTCGGTCATGTAAGGAAGGTTTCCTAAGAATACTTCCTGTTCGATGGTTTCAAAATCCTCGTTGTCCTCATCAGAGCACAATAGACGAAGTTTTGCTTTCAACGGAACAGAATAGGTAAGCCCTCGGTCAATACTTTCGGAAACGTTGTATTTTGGAGGATCTACGGCGTAGTCAATGAATTCAAGGGTGAAGTTTTCTCTGGAATCACTGATAGGGAAATTCTCAGAAAACACCTTGAAAAGACCATCCTGTCTTCTTTTTTCAGCTGGGGTATCTAGCTGAAAGAAATCTTTGAAAGATTGAAGCTGGATATCTAGGAAATCCGGATAGTCTTTGACTACCTTAATAGATGAGAAACTTTTCCTTTCGGGTTGATTCTGGATAGCCAAGGCAGTATATGTTTATAGTGATAATTTATAACCAAATGCGACAATTATCGCTTAGAATAGTGCAATTTTCAAACTGCGCACAAACAGGAAAAGACCTGACTATACAGTCAGGTCTAATTTTTTTAACCTTTACCCTCTGGGTGAAAGGTTAAGGAGATTATTTAAGCTCAACTTCAGCTCCAGCTTCTTCAAGTTGCTTTTTAAGAGCTTCCGCTTCGTCTTTAGCGATACCTTCTTTAACCGCCTTAGGAGCGCTATCAACTACTTCTTTAGCCTCTTTAAGACCAAGACCAGTCAATTCTTTTACAAGCTTAACTACAGCAAGTTTCTGTCCACCAGCAGCTTTCAAAATAACGTCAAAAGAAGTTTTTTCTTCTTCTCCAGCACCTTCACCAGCTCCACCACCGGCTACCATCATTGGAGCAGCAGCAGCAGGTTCGATACCATACTCGTCTTTCAAAATAGTGGCTAACTCACTAACTTCTTTAACAGTCAAGTTAACTAACTGCTCAGCGAATGCTTTAAGATCTGCCATTGTATTATTATTTTAATTGATTGTTTTTAAACTAATTGATTTGATGATATTTTAAGATTCTCTTTCAGAAAGAGTTTTAACAAGTCCTGCAAGTTTATCCTGGCCACTCTTGAGCGCAGAGATAACGTTTTTGGCAGGAGATTGAAGCAATCCAATGATTTCTCCCAGTAGCTCCTCCTTAGATTTAAGGGTTGACAACATTTCAAGGTTTTTCTCACCTATGAAAAGATCGCTGTCAATGGAAGCACCTTTGAAAACTGGTCTTGTTTCTTTCTTACCTAATTTCTTTCTGAAATCCTTAATGATTTTGGCAGGAAGATTAGAAGTCTCCGGAGAGAAGATAATCCCTGAAAAACCTTTAAGTGTTTGCTCTGAAAAAGCAGCGTAATCAGTGTCAAGGTTTTCTAACGCCTTTTGGATAAGGGTGTTCTTGTAAACCCTGTACTCGACTCCTTTTTCAAAACACATTCTTCTGAAAGCATTTACCTGAGCCACGTTGAAACCGGATGCATCTGTGATATAGAAATGCGGAGTTTCTTTTAATTTCTCGGTAAGACTTTCGATTACTACTTGTTTTTCCTCTCTAGTCATAATTATATACCTTGAATACTCCCTTTATCTATTGCAATACCAGGAGACATTGTGCTAGACAAATGTATACTCTTGAAATATGTACCTTTTGAAGATGCTGGCTTTAACTTAGAAATGGTAGCAATAAGTTCCTTCACGTTGTCCTGAATTTGCTCAGGTCCGAAAGATACCTTGCCCACACTCGCGTGGATGATACCAAATTTATCTACTTTAAAGTCGATCTTACCGGCTTTAACTTCTTTTACCGCTTTCCCTACATCAAGGGTTACAGTACCGGATTTAGGATTAGGCATCAAACCTCTTGGTCCTAATACTCTACCTAACCTACCTACTTTCGCCATTACGTTAGGCATAGTGATGATGACATCTACGTCAGTCCATCCGCCTTCGATTTTGGCAATATAGTCATCCAATCCCACATAGTCCGCTCCAGCTTCCTTTGCTTCTTCTTCCTTTTCAGGAGTACAAAGCACAAGAACTTTAACGTCCTTGCCTGTACCGTGAGGCAACGCCACTACTCCTCTTACCATTTGATCTGCTTTACGTGGATCAACACCCAAACGGATGTCTAGATCTACAGAAGCATCAAACTTGGTAGTAGTGATGTCCTTCACAATTGAAGAAGCGTCAGCCAGGGAGTACTGTTGGCTTGGGTCGTATTTAGAAAGAGCTTCTTTTTGCTTTTTTGTTAACTTAGCCATTGTTTAATATTTATTCCTCCCAAGGAGCTTTTCCTGAAACTGTGATTCCCATACTTCTTGCAGTACCTGCGATCATTTTCATGGCAGATTCTACTTTGAAAGCATTCAAGTCAGGCATTTTCACCTCGGCAATTTCCTTAACTTGATCCCAGGTAACAGATCCTACTTTCTTCCTGTTTGGTTCTGATGAACCAGCTTTGATCTTCGCCGCCTCAATTAGCAAGTTTGCTGCTGGAGGAGTTTTTACTACGAAGTCAAAAGACTTATCCGAATAAATCGTGATAAGAACAGGAACAACTTGACCCATTTTTTCCTGAGTTCTAGCATTGAACTGCTTACAGAACTCCATGATGTTCAAACCCTTTGAACCAAGGGCCGGACCAACTGGAGGAGATGGATTTGCCTGGCCACCTTTCACCTGTAATTTCAGATAACCAGTAATTTCCTTAGCCATTTCCTAGTCTAGTTTTTCTACTTGCATAAAGTTTAATTCGACAGGCGTGTTCCGACCGAAGATCTTGACCATAACATTCAATTTCTTCTTGTCTTCAAACACCTCTTCTATTGTACCCTGGAACCCACTGAAAGGACCATCCATTACTTTTATGGTCTCTCCAACTATATATGGGGTATCCAATTTCTCGGCAAACTCATCCACGTCCTCAACACGACCTAAAATCCTGTTGACTTCTGACTGGCGTAATGGTTCAGGGGTTTTGGAAGCTCCCCCTGTGCTTGACCCTAAGAAACCGATAACTCCCGGAATACTTGTAATCACGTGATTGGCCTCACCATTGGTAATGTCAGCATGGACTAAAACGTAACCCGGGAAATAGTTTCTCTCCCTTACCCGCTTCTTACCATTGCGCATTTCGTAAACTTTCTCAGAGGGGATCAAAACCTCAGGAATAAATTCCTCAAGCTTTTGCCTGGCAATCTCGTTGTCTAAATATGATTTAGCCTTCTTTTCTTGCCCTGCAACCACTCTAAGTACGTACCATTTATGTTCAGCCATCCGTAACTTTAATTCTCAATTAAAATAAATCGTAAAACCATGTCATCAAATTCTCGAAGCTCAGATCAATCACACCGATAACCAGTGCGAAAATCAAAGACGCCACAAGAACCAATACAGCACTATTCTGCAAAGACGAATATGTAGGCCAAGTAACCTTGTTCTTCATCTCGTCTATTGACTCAACTACAAAATTCTTAACATTCATGATTTTATGATTTAGTGGCACGGGCAGAGAGATTCGAACTCCCATCAACGGTTTTGGAGACCGCTATTCTACCATTGAACTATGCCCGTGTATTTGTTGAATTGCTCATTCCAAACGGAACGCAAAACTAGTCAATTTTCCTTAAAGAAACAAATGCGATTCCGATAAATTTCAGAACCGCATTTGAATTTATTTCAATCACTAAGGATTAGTCAAGGATTTCAGTAACCTGTCCAGCACCTACTGTTCTACCACCCTCACGGATAGCGAATCTAAGACCTTTCTCAAGAGCTACTGGGCTCAAAAGATTCACTTCGATAGTAACGTTATCACCTGGCATAACCATTTCAACGTTCTCAGGAAGTTTGATCTCTCCAGTTACGTCAGTTGTTCTCAAGTAGAACTGTGGACGGTATTTGTTGAAGAATGGAGTGTGACGTCCACCTTCTTCTTTTGAAAGTACGTAAACCTCAGCTTTGAAGTGAGCGTGTGGCTTCACAGAACCAGGCTTACAAATGATCATACCTCTCTTGATTTGAGATTTCTCAATACCTCTAAGAAGTAGACCTACGTTGTCACCAGCTTCACCTCTGTCTAGGATCTTACGGAACATCTCAACACCAGTTACGGTAGACTTAAGACCTTCAGCACCCATACCGATGATATCTACTGGATCACCAGAGTTGATTACACCTCTTTCGATTCTACCAGTAGCTACAGTACCACGACCAGTGATCGAGAATACGTCCTCTACAGGCATCAAGAAGTCTTTGTCGATAAGACGCTCAGGAAGAGGAATGTGCTCATCTACAGCGTTCATCAATTCCATGATTTGGTCTACCCACTTCTCGTCGCCATTAAGACCACCAAGAGCAGAACCGGAAATCACAGGGATGTTGTCACCGTCGAAATCATAGAAAGAAAGAAGCTCTCTTACTTCCATTTCAACTAGTTCTAACAATTCAGGATCATCTACCAAGTCAACTTTGTTCAAGAAAACTACTAGAGCTGGTACACCTACCTGACGAGCAAGAAGGATGTGCTCTCTAGTTTGAGGCATTGGTCCGTCAGTGGCAGCAACTACAAGAATTGCACCGTCCATCTGAGCAGCACCAGTTACCATGTTCTTCACGTAATCCGCGTGACCTGGACAGTCAACGTGCGCATAGTGACGCTTCTCTGTCTGGTATTCTACGTGTGAAGTATTGATAGTGATACCTCTTTCTTTTTCTTCTGGAGCGTTGTCGATAGAAGAGAAATCTCTTAATTCAGAAAGACCCTTGTTAGCCAATACGGTCGTAATGGCAGCTGTCAAGGTAGTCTTACCATGATCTACGTGACCAATAGTACCGATATTAACGTGCGGTTTGGAACGGTCAAAGGTTGCTTTTGCCATGCGTGAAAATCCTCTGTTTAGTTAAAGATATGAATTAGTTATTTTTTCTGAATGTCTCTGAGCCAACGACGGGATTTGAACCCGTGACCTCTTCCTTACCAAGGAAGCACTCTACCCCTGAGCTACGTCGGCTGATAACATTAATAGTATGCCTATAAACAAGCATAGAGCGGGAGACGAGGCTCGAACCCGCGACCTGCAGCTTGGAAGGCTGCCGCTCTACCAACTGAGCTACTCCCGCTTGTTAATCTAATATGCTTGCAAAACTACAAAAGTTTTGCGAATAAATTGTGGGGGAAACAGGATTCGAACCTGTGAAGACATAAGTCAACGGATTTACAGTCCGTCCCAGTTGGCCGCTTTGGTATTCCCCCAACTGATCCGCTAAGCCATTTTCAAAACGTTCGTTTGTTTTTGTATGTCTTAACGGATGGCAAAATTATAGGCTTTTGTGAAACTATCAAAATATTGGCTGAAAAAATCTCATATTTTTTTAACCTTCCCGCTTAAGCGTTTCGTCATCAACCAATTAATTTTTCTAGAATATTTGCCCTCACCTTTAATCTCCATAATTCTGCAGGTAAAAACCCTGATACTGCTTCACCATACTATCGGTCTCCTCTTCGTTGAGGCGTTTGAGTTTTTCTTTTACCCCATCTTCGTCATAGAATCCAAACAGGCTCTGAAAAGCTCCCAAGCGGATATAGTTCGCAGGGTTCTCTGCTGCCACTTCATAAAGCTTTTCAATGGCCACGTTCCTCTCTTGCTCCTCAAGCCTAGCAAAGAAATCACCATAATACCCCAAAAAGTAATACAGCGACTCTCCACTAAGCTTGTTGAGATTATCGTGAAACCAGCCCGCATACTGCTTTTCTTCCCTTGCAGAAAAGTAATTGGCCAAAGCCACTACCACCCGGATGTTACGGTGATCCATATATCCTTCTGCTACTTCCTGTCTGTCGTCATTACCTTCATGCCCCAGGTATGCGGCCAAAGCTGCCCCAGCCACATAAAGGGAAGGTTCATCCAATTGGGCTCTGAAGAAGGCTTGATACTTCTCCGGGTTGTTTTGCGCCAGCACCTCGATAGCTGCAG
Organism: Litoribacter ruber; assembly: GCF_018500185.1. Classification (GTDB taxonomy): domain Bacteria; phylum Bacteroidota; class Bacteroidia; order Cytophagales; family Cyclobacteriaceae; genus Litoribacter; species Litoribacter ruber. The sequence goes on from NZ_JAHBGI010000005.1 coordinate 104,046, forward strand.
CCCGCACACTGTTCTTCTCATCCTCTTGGGCCATCTGGTACACCAAGTCCTCCACAAATTGGAAGTTTACCTCACTCGAACTCAACCTGTCCAAGGCCAGCTCTCTCAATGAACCAAACTCATCCTCCATTCCAGAACGGAATATCCCACCGAGTTCCTGACGGGTGTAGTGGGTGGTCAAACTGTCCAGCGCCTCATACCTGGCAATCCCTGCCTCTGCATTTTCAAATTGGGCTACCAGCCTATCATATCCCCTAAAAGTCTGCTTTTTGGCCAGCAACTCCATGCCCTCATCAAACAGCACGACATCCGTTAATTCTCCGTTCTCTAGGGCAAAAAACTGCTCTCCTTCTTCCAACACAAACTCCCGCTCATACCGCACCCCATCAATGTAATATTGAACCTTAAAGGGCAACTTATACAACGGGGTTTGCCCCAAAGGCTGCTGTTGCCTTACGGTCAGCAGAATATTCCCTGGCACACTCTCATCTATCCTGACATCCAATTCAGGATGCCCAGAGTCCAAAAACCACTGGTTGAAAAACCAATTGAGGTCTTTACCACTCACCTTCTCAAAAGCCAGTCTCAAATCGTGAACTTCAACACTGCTCAGGGCATGCTTCTCCAAATAATGGTTTAGGGAAGCAAAAAAGGCCTCATCTCCCAAGTACTTTCGTAACATATGCAAGATTCTACCCCCCTTTGCGTAGGAGTGGCTATCAAACATCTCCTCATCATTATCATAGTAAAATCTAATCAGATCTACCTGCTTCCCTTCAGCCTCGGAAAAATACTGCTCCATTTCCCCAACATGTGAAAGGTCTGCCGCATCCTTACCATGCTTGAATTCTTCCCACAGGTATTCGGAATAATTGGCAAAAGCCTCATTCAACGGCAAATTGGACCAAGATTCCGTAGTTACATAATCCCCAAACCACTGGTGAAAAAGTTCGTGGGCAATGATGCCCTCCCATTCGCTATCCAAGGCTTCCCGCTCATCGAGATTAAGTGCTTCCATGAAAATGGAAAGGGTTGTGTTTTCCATAGCTCCAGACACAAAATCCCTTACCACCACCTGATCATACTTCTGCCAAGGATACCTCACGCCCAACAGCTCCGAGAAAAAACCGATCATCTCGGGAGTATTTTCAAAAACCTTGGCCGCACCCTCTTTGTATCCTTTCTCTACAATATAGCGCAGGGGTACATCCTCCCATTGGTCCTCCACTACTTCAAAATCCCCAACAACTACTGCGGCTAAGTATGGTGCATGAGGCATATCCATCTCCCAGTGGTCTGTGCGCGTACCATCTTCATTATCCTGCCTGCCCAGTAACTTTCCGTTACTGAATGTCTGGTATCTTTCGGGCACGGTCAATTTGAAATCATGGGTGGCCCGCTCATTTGGGGCATCGATGGTGGGAAACCACTTGGAATTATGCTCCGTTTCCCCTTGGGTCCAGATCTGCGTGGGCTTCCCCTCCTCCTCACCGGTTGGATTTATAAAATACATCCCCTTATCATCCGTGATGGCTGCGCTGCCGCCGCTACCGCCTTCATACGGCTTGGCAGTGTAACTAATGGACAGGTCCAGGGTGTCGCTTGAGGAGATTTTTCCCGGCAGGTAGATTAAAAGTTTCTTCTGGTCATACTTGAAATTCAGGGGATAATTTTCATCCTCCCTGATGACAGAAACATCGTAAACTTCAAAGTCTTTGGCATCAAGTTCCAGCTCCCTTTGATCATAAAAATATGGCTTGAGTTTTAGCTTGGCTTTCCCAAGAACATGCTTTTTCTCAAAGTCAAAAGACAGGTCCAATGAAGTATGAAGAAGGTCAAAATGCCTTTCCCTAGTAGCCCTATACTCCCTTAGTTCATATTCTTTCTGCCTTAAGACCCCTTTCTGCTGCTGGGTAGTCTCAAACCTTTCCTCCACCTCTGCTGGCACCTCTTCCATTTCTGCCGGTGCCTGGGTTACTTCGGTTTGCGTCTTACACCCCAGCAAAAGGGCCAATAACAAAACACTGGTATTTTTTAAATTCATAAAATCAAACGGGTTTGAAATAACAACGTCCTAAGTTAAGATAATTTTCGGGGATTGGGTTTTTGGCTGAAAGTGAAGCCCATAAAAATTTTGCGCACTCTTTTTGTTATACTATTATTTTAACCAAACACACTACACTTTATGAAAATAGCTGGAATGATTTTACTAATTCTGGGTGTTGTTGGCACCTTGATCTTTGGCATCCAGGCCATTCAGGATTCGGAAAGCTTCTCTTTCCTGGGCATGGATATCGCCGTGAGCACGGCCAACTGGACCCCCGTGATTGTGAGCGTTGTACTATTAGTAATCGGGGGCATCATGATGGGCGCCGGATCCAAAAAGCTGACATAAGCATTACCTCCAAATATGATTTTTTGTTCAAAAGACGACAGCATGTAGTTGTCGTTTTTTTATTGTACTATTTGTTGTACCAAGATTCTAGGTACTAGGCACTAAGTCAAAGACACAGGATAGCGGTGAGCCTCCGCTGCGATTAGGTGGTACGTGGTAGTACTCTTGGTACTCACTATCCCTTCGCCTTCGTGAACGCTTAGTACATCGTACTTAGTACCTAGTACAATATAGTTAGTACAATGCCCACACCTTGTCCTTTCCCACACATTTACTATCTTTAGCCACCAAAATTCCCTAATATGTATTCAGTAACTATAAATAAAGACAAATTCGAGGTAAGCAAGGAAAACGAGGGCTTTCAGGTCAATGAAAGTCTGGTCGAGTGGGACATTACCAAACTCGAGGACCGACGCTACCATATTTTAGCCAAAAACAAGTCCTACAACTTGGAGCTTATCGAGCACAATGCCGAGGAAAAAACCCTCAAGGTCAAACTCAACAACAAAACCGTCACCCTTTCCATAAAGGACCGTTATGACTTGCTTTTGGAAAAATTGGGAATGAACAACACAGCCGGATCAAAAGCTAAAGATATCAAGGCACCCATGCCGGGGCTTATTTTTGATATCAAGGTGAAAATAGGAGATGAGGTAAAGAAGGGCGATCACGTACTTGTGCTGGAAGCCATGAAAATGGAAAACATCATCAAATCCCCAGGCGACGGAGTGGTAAAGGAAATCAAGGTAAGCAAAGGGGCCAGCGTGGAAAAAAACCAGGTTTTGATTCAATTCTAGAATCTCCGGTCATCGGACATCCTACATCGGTCCAAAAAAACCCAATTTCCCATAGTTTTATTACCTTAACAAATTATATTTGTCGAGTTTAAATATTCGATAAAAATCATTTCAACAACAAATACCTTTCTTTAGAAGGCCATCAGAGCATGAAGTATAAAAGAATCCTCCTTAAGCTTAGCGGCGAAGCCCTAATGGGTGACAAAAACTACGGCATAGATCCAAAAAGACTAGAGCAATATGCCCTGGAAATCAAAAAAGTGGTGGACATGGGTGTAGAAGTAGCACTTGTAATCGGAGGAGGCAACATTTTCAGGGGCGTTCAATCCGAGAAAATCGGAATCGACCGTGTGCAGGGTGACTATATGGGCATGCTGGCCACTTTGATCAATGCCATGGCGCTTCAGAGTGCCTTGGAGCAAAACGGCATGTACACCCGACTGATGTCCGGCATCAAAATCGAGAGCGTATGCGAGCCTTTTATCCGCAGAAGAGCCATTCGTCATTTGGAGAAAGGAAGAGTAGTGATTTTTGGTGCAGGTATCGGCAACCCATACTTCACCACGGATTCTACGGCGAGTTTGAGAGCCATTGAAATCGAAGCTGAGGTGGTATTGAAAGGCACCCGAGTGGATGGAGTATATACTGCAGATCCTGAAAAAGACGCCAATGCCACCCGTTACGAAACCATTTCCTTCCAGGAGGTTTATGAAAACAACCTAAACGTAATGGATATGACGGCTTTCACCCTTTGCCAGGAAAATAACCTTCCTATCATCGTCTTCGACATGAACAAAGACGGCAATCTGGAAAACCTGATCAACGGAGAGGACGTTGGTACTTTAATTATGTCAAAATAAGCTTTTAACTATATCATGGAAGAGATTCAATTAGAACTTGATAATGCAAAAGAGCTCATGCAAAAAGCCGTAGACCACACGGCTGCTGAGTTGGTAAAAATAAGGGCCGGAAAAGCTATGCCAAACCTGCTTGACGGGATCATGGTCAGCTATTATGGCGCTCCTACCCCATTGCAGCAGGTGGCCTCAGTCACCACGCCAGATGCCAGAACCCTCACTATCAAGCCATGGGAAAGAAACCTGATCGGTGAAATCGAAAAGGCAATTGTAAACTCCGACCTAGGACTTGCCCCGCAAAACAACGGGGAGATCATCATCTTGACCATCCCGCCTTTGACAGAAGAGAGAAGAAAAGGTTTGGTAAAGCAGGTGAAGCAAGAGTGCGAAAACGGCAAGATCAGCCTCCGTACCGTCAGAAAAGATACCAACGACTCCTTGAGAAAGCTGCAGAAAGATGGAGCTCCTGAAGATGAAGTCAAAAGAGCAGAAGACATGGTTCAGAAATACACCGATAAGTTCAGCGGAAAAATCGACGAGCTTTTCGACAAGAAAGAAGCCGAAATCATGAAAGTATAAAAAAATCCCTTCGGGGATTTTTTTATTGTACTAAGTACACTATACTAGGTACTAAGCAGTCTAGCGCTTTAGGTTCTGCCCATTAAAATAATATTTTTTTCGGCCTCCCTCCCTGAAGAGGCTCTGTGACCCTTTCCCTCCCCAAAGTGCCCTTTCCCGCTCCGCTTCTCGGAACAAGTTGTGCCACTTCTTTAAAACTTTGTGGCCAATTACTCCGCGAAGTGGCTTTTGTTATCATTTTAATATTTCGTCCTCACTCCCGGATGCTTGCCCGCAATATCCTTCAACCTTTGAATTTGGCCCTCCGTCACGTCTCTTTTTGGAATCAGCAGTGCCATTTGGGCATTTTGCCAAAGCAGCACCCAGTGGTCTGAAACTTCAAACTTATAAAGTTTCTTCCATGAGAAGGTTGTGTCAAACGATTCGCCCAGAACCTGTATCCTCTCCCTGTCAAGTTTGTAGGTAAACTTCTCCCTCAATCGAGCATCGCCAAAGTAGTTCTTCTTGGAGGACCTAAGCAAGGATAAGGGCGGTAACAATACCATCGCCGCACCCAAGGCAATTGGCAAAATGGGAAAACTGGAATAATATTCAGGCCGAACAAAGTACAAAACCACGGTTCCCAATATCAATAAAACCCCCAACACTAGCATTCCTCTGGTCATATTCCGCCTATACAGCAAAAAGAAATTAGCCCTCCTGTAATCTTTAAAACTCAATCCGGTATGTATAGTGACTTCTGACATAAAGGGAAGATAAGGTGTAGGGATTTATTTTGCAAGGGTAGGGGCGGGATATATGGGTGAAGTACCCTTCCAGCCATCACCCTAACCAACCACTAAACCCTTTCCCCCTGCATCATTCTCCAAAAACCCCTATTTTCAATCCAAACCTACCAACCTATGAAAACCTCCTCCCACAATATTTCCCTTTATTTCCTTTTATCCCTATTTCCTCTAATAGCTTGTTCTCCGCAAGAACCCATCACAACCGAACCCGCCTATTCCGGAAATCCGGTTATTGAGGGTTGGTACGCTGACCCGGAGGGAATTGTCTACGGCGACACCTATTGGATCTACCCCACCTATTCGGATGCCTATCACCGGCAGGTCCATATGGACGCATTCTCCTCTAAAGACCTGGTCAACTGGGAAAAACACGAGCGAATTATTGACACAGCCGTCATTACTTGGGCCGACAGTGCCATGTGGGCTCCCTCGGTAATTGAAAACAAGGGCAAATACTACCTTTTCTTCGGGGCAAACGATATACAAAAAGAGGAAGCTCTGGGAGGTATAGGCGTGGCTGTAGCGGATCAACCCGAGGGTCCATTTGAAGACCTCATCGGCAAGCCTCTAATCAACGAGATCGTCAACGGCGCCCAGCCCATTGACCAGTTTGTTTTCCGGGATGCAGACGGGACCCACTACATGTATTACGGTGGCTGGGGCCACTGCAATGTGGTCAAGCTCAATGAGGACTTCACCGGGCTGGAGCCATTTGAGGACGGGGAACTTTACCAGGAAGTAACTCCGAAAGATTATGTGGAAGGACCATTTATGTTTATCCGGGACGGAAAATATTACTTTATGTGGTCCGAGGGAGGCTGGGGAGGCCCTAATTATAGAGTGGCTTATGCAATTGCCGACAGTCCATTCGGCCCATTCGAGCGGGAAGCCACCGTCCTCCAGCAAGACCCCGAAGTGGCCACCGGTGCCGGCCATCATTCCGTCATCCAGATTCCCGATGAGGACGAATACTATATCGTATATCACCGCAGGCCCTTGGAGGAAACCCACCACAACCACCGCGTGGTCTGCATAGACAAGATGGAATTTGACGAAGAAGGAAAGATCAAGCCGGTAAGGATTACCTTTGAAGGGGTTCCGGAGAGAAAAATTGCCGGAAAATAGTTTAGAAGTTTATTTCCCGAACACCCCTTCGGGGATTGGGAGTTTAGGAGCCTGTCTGCACCAGGTAGGTTTAGCTGGAGGAGACCCTCTAAACCATCATATCTCCTGACATCTGCCATTACGTTTTTGATGCAACCAAAGGTGCTTTTTTCACCCACTTATCAGAGGAAACCTGATCGACTAAAAACATCCCCAAGTCATCCAATCTAATTGAGGTGCCCGGCATCCGTTTGTCATCGGCCAACACCTTACCCGTCCCCGCTTTTTTAGTGATCATGGCAGCTCTCACAAAAGTCCAGTATATCTGCCCATTTGATATAATTATGGGCATCAGTGCTTCTTGGGCCTGTTTCATCTCTTTAAAAAGTATACTTACAAAAACCTTCATAATTCTCCTTTGCAAATCCAATGACTCATTAGGAAGGGCACTGACGGCCCCGGAGATATTGACCAACCGCTTTATTCCTTGATCATTCATTTTACCTGTCAGCAACTGTCCGATACGTTGAAACTTTTCAAACTGATCAGGCTCTTTCACTCCCCCCGCGGCATTAATAACCGCAGCACTCCCTTGAAGTGCTTTTTCAACTGCATCCGCATCCAACAAGTTACCGGTGACTACCGTAACTTTATCTCTCAGGTCATTCAGCTTTTCCGGAGATCTCACTAAAACTTTCACTTGGTAGTTTTTCTTTAACGCCTCTCGAAGTACTGAGCCACCCACCTGACCAGTGGCTCCCAAAATAGTGATTTGCATAATGTTGGAATTTTATCAGAAGTGAAATTATACACTAAAACATACCCGATCGGCATTAAAAACCTCACACCGAACCAACTCGCAAAAACCTAAAAATTAACCACTTACAAATTTACCGATAAACTCATTCAGATCAAAAAGATTATCTCTAACTTCGTACTTAAAAATTCTTCGTGCTACTACTTTTGAACTTTGTCCACTTTGTGACCATAGTGCCCTTTTTGACCAATTCTTACTCCGCGAAGAGGCCATAGTGTACTTCTTTAAAATTTTGGGTCCTTTGCGGCCCATTTTCTTCCGCAAAGAAGTTAAACCTTAAAACCACACGCCCTCTCAATCTCCTCAGCCACCTTCATCACACATACGCCCAATTCATTCTTCACCTCAAAATCCCAAAACCTCAAAACCGTCCAGCCTTTGGACAGGTAGTAGGCATTTACTTCTTGGTCTCTTTGCATGTTTCGCTCGATTTTGGGCAGCCAAAAATCTCGGTTGCTCTTGATGGAAGATTTCCTGCGGTTCCAATCATGACCATGCCAGAAGCTGCCATCTACGAATACAACCAGCTTATACTTGATGAATGATATATCAGGTCTGCCTAGGAGTTTTTGGCTGTTGCTTCTGTATCGGACTCCCGCATGCCAGAGCGCCTTTTTCAGTATTTTCTCAGGCTTGGTATCCCAACCTTTGATGCGGGCCATGTTGTCAGACCGTTTTTTGGTGGTATAAAAGCCATTCTCCTCACTGAATCTAGGCACTTGTATTTTGGGCTGCTTATATAACTTACTCATTGGAAATTCACTCCACTACACTTTCTCTGGAGCTATAACATACCCAAGGACTCAATCGTGCAATTCAATGAAATAACTCCAAATCATGTAGAAACAATCCCCTTGCCCTAAAGGAAACTACGATTACTTTTCCCTGATGCGGGAAATAGAATTCTTGTTGATTTCCGACACCATGAGATGGAAGTGGGCAGGCGCCAATCATTTTTCACTCCCTTATACACCTCACCGATCGAAGAAATACATTATCGGGATTATCAAACCCTGATTCATGAAGTGTTTGACTTAACCATACGGAATGAACCACATCATAGGGAAACCAAGGGTCCTCCATTTCCTCCACCGTACTGGTCCACCAAGAAGTCATTTCATTGAACCTACTGAAATAACTCGGAAAATTATAGCCAAAAAGGTCAAGCCAGACCAACCCTGCCCCTACTGCATTGAAATCACTCTCATTGGTGGCTGTTCGGTGAAACTCTTCGATCCAATATCTAGGGTTGGTACTTCTCATTTTTTCTGGGGCTTCTTCACTGCCTCCTAAGTAATCGCGAAGTTCTCTCCAGTCATCTAGGCTTGGGACTTTATAACCACAGGGACAGATATTTCTATCATCGACTACAGCCCTATTGTTATAAAGCTTGCCATATGGAATATCATATTCCGGCTGATTGTCAAATGACCAGGCACCTGGGATGTCATTGCCATATTCCCAATCCCAATTGGGCTGGCCGGCATCCTCCAGCGGATCACCATTGCAGAAAGTAGAGCTACGCAGGTTTTCGGCCATCCAATATTGATTGCCGATTTTGACTACCTTATATACATTCCCCTCAGCATCCCTGACTACCCCCTCCACTGTAGGAGTCAGGTCCAGCCCCTCCTGAATCAGCGAAAATTCAGTAAGTACTAATTGAAAATATGCATTACCTTGCTCAGGAAGCTGCAAATAATAATGGTAATGGTTGGCAGCCTCCACGGCCACTTCCATTTCAAGAACTTCCCTATCAAAATGTTCTATTACCCTCAATGTGCCATTGGTACCACCCCGCACATATTGATAGTAAAAGTTGCGATCAGCCGATCTCCTCAGCTCCTTTTCATCTCCTCCGGAAACTATTTGGGATGCCTCCACATATTCATTCCTCAGTGAAACCAAACCATAATCACTGAAAGCTTCAATGGTGATCGAAACAGGAGTGCCATTAACGGCAAATGCACCGTGGGTTTCGAAAGGCAGGTAATCCTCAAAAACTCCAGCTGAAGGCTCATAGGAAAACACATAATCCCCAAAAGGCAAGTCCACACTGTAAGGAGTGCTGAAATCGTTGGGATCTATGGGCAAAAGTAATTCATCACCGGTCTGTTGGTTAACTATTGAAATCTCAATGTAATCGGGTAGCACATGTTGCCAATCAGATGCATCCGCTTGTCTAGCGTTTATGGAACTCTGTCCAAAATCGGCAATATTGATTCCCGTAAATTGCAGGGTGGAAGTAGGAATTATTTCCTCCTCTTGGGTACAACTGAGAAGCCCCAATAATAAAAATATATAAAGCAGTTTTTTCATGGCTTAGGGGTTTTCTTTAATGCATCTGATGGACATTCCTTCGGTTTTATACCCATCGTGAACTCCAGGATTTCCATACCCAACCCCGTTAAACCTAAGCTCCATAGCATAAAGGGTATTGAATCTATACCCCGGTGGCTCAGGTTCAGTTGCATGCCACCAAAACCTGAATTCTCCCTCGGTCTGAGTCCACCAACTCCCCACAAGATGCAACCAATTGTAGCCAACCCTTAAGGGGAAGGGATAATGCCATCTATTTTCCTCCCTGTCGCGCTGGGGAGTCTGCCTGATCAACATTCCGCCACCTCTCATGGTCATGCCCGTTTCATTGGTCGCCCCAGTGTTTGGCGATTTCCAATGTTCAAACCCGGTATCTTTCAACTTATCTGGCCCCGTATGATCTAGGTCCAAATATAGGCCAAGCTCTTCAAAATCCTCCTTAGTAGGCACCCGCCAGTCGCAAGGGCAAATGTTGCGCTCATCGGTTGCAGCATAGCCGTTGTAAAGTTTTCCGTAAATCGGCCCATAGGCCTCATTGTCATCATAGTAGGTCCATAGCCCTTCTTCTACATCATCCCAATTATCAGGATTGGCCTCTCTCCTAACAGGATCGCCATTGCAATAGGAGGAGGTCCTGAGATTTTCGGCCATCCAAACCTGGTTGCCCACCTGAACGGTGCGGTACCTGTTTCCATCCGCATCATACACCACATTGGCAAGGTTATCCAAAGCTATCTCTTCCTCGGTATAGGAAAACTCCCCCATCACCAAGTCGACCAAGCTCGAATTGGGCTCTCCGCTTGGATTGATGTAAAAATGGTAATGCTCAGAGGTCCCAACTGTCAATTCCCGATTGATAGGATCCTGTCCATCTGTGGGATCGACCGTGAGCGTGACAGCACTCCCCCCCGCCACGTATAAGTAATAGAACTCCTCATCATCAGTCAGGAAAAAATCCTGTCCATCAATGCTCACCTCATCCACCTGGTCATTGAGCACGCTGATGAGTCCATGGCTGCTTTCTGCCTGCATGCTGATTTGGGCCTGAGGGCCTTGGAGTTCAAAAGTACCTTCAGACCTGAAGGGCAGGTATCGCTCCATTTCCCCGCCCTCCAGATTGACCTCATAGGTATAGGTCCCATAGGGTAGTAGGATGGTTTGGGGCAAATTAGAATTGGAAAGGGTAAAATTCAGCACATGGCTGCTGCCATCGGCGGTGCTCTGGATATGAACCTCCATTGATGCGGCCATCTGGTGCTCCCAGGCTGAAATTCTAAGCTGGCGCGCATTGATTCCCACATTGCCAAATTGGGGCATATACCCTATTAGAAAGCTGGCTTGCCCATCTGCGGTCTGTTCCTCGTAGGATTGACAAGCTATTAGGCTAAAAAACGCTATAAAAGTTAAAAATCTCTTCATCTAAAATCCCTCTACTTCGCCAAAAAGCGATATTCTTAAAAACTGCTAATAGCATCAAACAATCTATATACCAAAAATATCTTGATTAAATTATATTAGCAAATTAAATCAGTGTTTTGTTTACTATTTTGAATCGAAAAAATTTAAAAACTAACTAGAAAGACCAAAGGGAATTGAAGGGAAATATAACAACAAAGGTAGCAGAGGGGATTTGGGGGAAGTCAAAGGTAAGAGGTAAGTAGTTAGGAGACTATGGTTTTACAGCGCGGGTCGGTTGATAGGTTGATGTCGGATGGCGCTTTGCGCATCCGAGGGATTAAGGGATTAACGTAAAGTGCTATTGTTCCTTAATCCTTTATTCAGGTCCGAATGGAATACAGCGAAGCTATTCCATTTCGGTATGCTCAACCATTCAACCAGCACTCTACAACACCTAAACCGAGGCCGAAGGCCGACTAAACTCCTAAACCAGAACGTCAAAAAATAAAAAAGGCTTCAAAGAAGCCCAGACTCTAAAGAATTGGCCGTCATTGACAACCAGTTCTTTCCATTATTAAACCTTACAGGGATAAATATAGGAGATTTTTCCTGCATGGTCAAATATTTCCCTACCAATTCTTATTGATCAATGAATGGTCCACCGACCAATAGCCTCCCCCTTTGATCAAAAGGAAAATGCTTCCCAGCAGCATGGACCAATCCGTACGGCTGCCGTGCATCATCTCCCAGAATCCGTCTTGAGCCAGCACCTCAGATTTGGTGGTGGCTATGGCTACCAGCATGATAACCATTAATGGAAGGCTGGCTACACGTGTAAACAGGCCCAACAGAACCAAAATCCCACAGAGGATTTCAAACGCACCAACAAAGCTCCCCAAGAATTCCGGGTTAGGCAGCCCGATCTTTTCAAAACGCCCAGCTCCCCTAATTGCCGGAAAAAGGAACTTTTGGATCCCTTCGGAAAGGAATACTGCGCCTACCATGAGGCGGATAAGGATGGTGGTTTTGGAGTGGTCTGTCTGTAAAAGTGATTTAAACATTGTTGTTTTGATTTTGCCGGATTTAGGTATCCGTGGATGGTAGAAATGTTAAAGGCTATGTTGCCAAGCATACTGAGACAAATGCGGATATAGATTGTTTTCTACAGAAAACAAAAACTACAATTGTTTTTTACAAAAAACAATTACGATCAATTAATATTGATAAATGAAGCCACCCCTATCCTTACCCCTGAGGTACTATACCGCCCGTTTTCAAAACCTGCACCGACTTCGAGCCTGAAAATTCGGAATAATTGATCTAGGGAATAGCCGATTTCAACATAATGTGGAGAATTGGCTGTTTTTAAATAATTAAGAAAAATATTTTCCCTCAGCCCCGTGTATCTCAGCATGGGCAGTTGTGTAAACAGGAATTTTCTAAATTGATAATGGACAATGGAGCTGATAAAATCCGTCTGTGTACTGAAACGATAATAGTCCAAGAATCTATAATTTGAGGCCACACCCATGTTGCTGAAAATTGTCCTATTCCCGCCAAAATGTTTGTAATCCATAAAATACATACGGTCATTATTCAGAAATGTCCCAGCGTTGACATTGAAATCAAGACGCCCACTCACCCCAAACAGGAAGCTGTGGGACACACCGGCCTCTAGCAGGTCAAAGTCAGTGGTAGTTTGACCACGGAAGTTGGGAATCCCCTTGGTGTAGCCAAAATTGAACTCCGGAGCCCGGTCATAAATAGCATACCTTCGCCCGTTCCTTATTCCATATTTCACCCCTGGCCTCCATCTGAAGGCCGCATTAAGGATCAAAGCCTGGTGGTTTTGAAAATTGGTGGGGCTAGATTCCAAGTTGTCAGGGCGGTTTGGCGTAAACTCCCGAGTCTCCTCATAAAAGAAGCTATTGTCCGACTGGTTAAACAGCTCTCTCCTATCTGCCCATTTCAAGCTACCTTCATAACTGAACTTGTCACTCAGACGACTGGAATGATAAACTTGAACAAAATCCTGCTCATACAGCTTCATGAAATTCTGCCTCATTACGAGGGTATACAGCATATTTACAAATTCGGTGATAGGTTCATCACTGTTAAACTGTTCAATATACCTGCCTCCTGTTATCCCGAGTCTGGAATTTATAGAGCCCGCTCTTACATTCCTGTAAATATCCGTTTTGAGATAAGGCCTCTTGCTGGCAAACCCATAGCGGAAAGCTGGCCGCACTTGGTATTCCACTGTCCTCCGGGTGACCGAGTCAGCAAGCGTATCCACTTTGGCATATCTCAAGTAGCCCGATACACCAAACTTCCACCCCTCCACGGTATTGAACCCGGTTTTGAAAAGGTTTTCATCAAAGCCGGCAGATTTCCCTCCACCAAAACTGTAGCTACCCCCAGTAATGACAGATAAAGGGTCAAATTTCTTTTTGACTTTCTTCCTTGCAGTGGTGTCGCTTTTATCAACTTTTGCTTTCTCAACTACAGCAAGGCTGTCATCCCGCTTGTATCCCCTGATTTCGTCAGCGGTTAACTTTACCGGCCTTATGCTGTCCCAATAATTTTCATTTCTCTTAGAAGCCAGGCTGTCCACTTTGTAATTTCGCTCCCTTACTACCTCCACATCTTCCCGCTGCTTCAAGGCCTCTTTTTCATATTGATTGACCATTTTCCGAAATTCCTTTCGGGTCAGCTTATCCCCTTCTTCAAGCTTTTCCAAGGAAGAACTTTTCTTGTCGAACCTGACAATGTCCTCTGGCACTTCCTGCACCTTTTCATCGATTATTTCTGGCTCCACCTCCAGATCCGGGTTCAGCTTAATGTCATAATCTCGGATCGAAGCTAGGTATTTGTACTCCCCAGCAAAACCAAAGATTTTTCCCCCAAAGAGATATGTATGACTGATAGGCATCCAAACCTGATCCTTCACCGGGGCGTAGATTTGATTCACATTGACCTGGAATCCCATGATGGATGTTTTGAGATCCAAGCTGTGGATGGCCCACAGGTCTTCAATGATATAAATGAACCCCTCGAAAACATTTTCACCCCTTGAGCGTGGCGTCACCTTAACCTTATTGATTAGGATGCCATCCTCCATAAAGGAACCCATTAAGGTAAATTTATAATAGGCAAAAGCGCTTCTTGAAAGAGGGGAAATGGCTCCATTGATTTTCTCATTATAAAAGCTGGTGCCGATATAGGGTGCCGGTGAAGTGGCGTTGTCGTCACCGCTTGAGCGGATACTGATCACTCTTTCCTCGATTTTATCAGGCTGGGAAAATTTAACCTCAGAAACCGACTCTGATGTATAGGCCTCATTCAGGTTTAGCCCCTCTTCCTTAAGTTTTTTCTTCAGAAAAAAAGGCGCGTTAGTCAATTTACCAGTGCCTTTTAGGTAAACCTGCATGGAATATTCCTGCACTTGTAGGCGGTGAAATTTGGCTTTTGAAATAGCTTTTCTCATCACAGTGAGGGCTGGGTCCTCTTGCCCGCTTCTTACCACCACCTCTTGCAGTCCAAAAACCTGCTCTTTGAGTTCCACATTCAGCTCTACCCATCGGTCTTGGACCTCTACGGTTTTGAGCACAGAAGTGTATCCAATATATTGAACCAATATATCATACATGCCGGGTTTTAGGGCATACTCAAATTCCCCATTTTGATTTGTAGGCACTCCGTCACCCAGATTCCGGATATATACCGAGGCATAAGCCAGGGGGTCACCAGATTCGGATACCACTTTGCCTCTCACCCCTTGGGCGTAAAGGCCTTCACCGAAAAATGAAATGGCCAAAATCATCAATATTGTTATTCTCATAATAAAATGATTGCGCTGAAAAGCCGAACTTATTCAATCCTTATAATCGGTGTAAATTAGATAAATCGCAGGACATAAGGAATACTTAAAAACTTACCCAAATAATACAATAAGGCCAAAAAACAAAATAAACGTAATATTTACCAAATCAATCCGAAACCAAATCATAGCATAAAATAGAAAATTGGCCATTACGACATCTTTACCAATGTTAGTATCTTACAACATTTTTAATAAAACAGTAAAATTTTAAGTATTAATAAAATTCAATCGTTTTCGATTAACATTTTTGCAAATAATACAACATAATACTATCAATTTTACAAAATAGACTACTAATATTTAACAAACCATCTCAATAACAGGTAATTTTGAAAATGTTAAATTTTGCAAAAATGAATTAATTATTCGATTTTACATTAGAATTAGCATGTTCTACCAATTTTTGAAGTTTAACAGAATAAACCTATGAAAAACTATTTACTCAGCATGAAAGTCATGCTGCTGTTTTTGGCCTTGTTTATTACGGCTGAGACAGTGTATGCACAGGGCAGGCAGATTACCGGTACGGTGATCTCCGGCGAGGATATGCAGCCGCTTCCCGGCGTTGCAATCCAGGTAAAAGGGACTTCCAGGGGAACCGTCACCGACATGGATGGCAAGTTCAGTCTGGATTTACAAGGTGGTGAAACGACCTTAGTTGTATCTTTTATTGGGTTTACTACCCAAGAGGTTTCAATTGGAAATCTTTCACTTTTCACAATTACACTTGAAGAAAACATCCAAAGCTTAAGCGAGACGGTAGTCATCGGTTACGGGCAGCAAAGGGCCCAAGACGCTACCGGTGCGGTGATTGCACTTGGTGAGGAAAAATTCAACAAAGGTATCATCAACTCTCCTGAGCAGTTGCTACAAGGTAGAGCTGCTGGTGTGCAGGTGACCCCGAGTAGTGGTGAGCCAGGTGCGGCGGTCAACATTCGTATCCGGGGTACTTCTTCAGTAAGATCTGACAACAACCCGCTTTTCGTAATTGACGGCGTTCCCTTGGACGGTGCAGCCACACAAGCTGGTGGCGCTGACTATGGAGCCGGTGGTTCACAGCCAAGAAACCCGCTTAACTTCCTAAACCCAGACGATATCGAAAGTATCTCTGTTCTTAAGGATGCATCTGCTGCCGCGATTTACGGTTCAAGGGGTTCCAATGGTGTGGTTTTGATTACTACTAAGAAAGGAAAAGCTGGACAGGAAAGCCTTACTTTCTCTACCAGCGCGAGTGTAAGTACCAGAGCCAGAAAAATTGACCTTTTGGATGCAAACGATTACATTCCTCAGGCAGTAGCCGCTGGTGCTGATGAAAACGTCATCAACTTTGGAGGAGCCACCGACTGGCAGGATGAAATATTCAGGACTGCTATCACCCAAAATTACAATGTTGGTTATGGTGGGGGCACCGAAAACACCCAATATAGGGTATCCCTCAGCTACATGAACCAAGATGGTATTATCAGAAACACTGGACTTGAAAGAATCACCGGACGTATCAATGCTTCTCACAAAGTTTTTGACGACAGACTGAGATTTGACTTACAATTAACCGCCTCAGACATCAAGGACACATATGCTCCTCTTGGTGAAGATGTGGGCTTTGAAGGTAACCTTATCGGTGCGGCCCTTCAGGCTAACCCTACCCGCCCTATTAGAAATGCAGATGGCACTTTCCAGCAATCTCAGGATTTTAGAAACCCAGTAGCCATGCTGGCTTATATCGATGATCGCGGTGAGACGACCAGGGTATTGGGTAACATCGGTGTTACATTTAATTTCACAGACAACTTCTTCTACAAAATGAATTTCGGTATGGATAATTCATCCGGGGTTAGAAGAACAAGTTTGGACCAAAGATTAGTGTTCCCCGGAATCGAAAATATCGGTAGAGGTGTGATCAACAATACCTACCAGCGTAACCAGTTGATCGAGCACACCCTGAATTACAACGGTACTTTGGGAGAAAACAGACTAGAAGCCCTATTGGGTTTCTCTTATCAGAAATTCGAAAGCCGCGGTCACTTCTTGCAATCGCAATTTTTCACCTTACCTAATGTGCCTCCAGTGGATAACATGGGTGGTGTGGACAACGTAACCGCTAGGGCATTCCTAGGAAATTCATTTAGAGGCCAAGATGAACTGCAATCCTTCTTCGGTAGGGTAAATTACAACATCCGGGACAAATATTTGATCACTGCCACATTGAGAGCTGACGGCTCTTCAAAGTTTGGTGAGGACAATAAATACGGTGTATTCCCATCCCTTGCTGCAGCTTGGAGGATCAACGAAGAGGACTTCATGAGTGGAAGTACTTTTAACGACTTGAAATTGAGAGCAGGTTGGGGTGTCACTGGTAACCAAGAATTCCCTAGAAACGCGGCAGTAACAGTACTTAGAGCGGATAACCAAGGCGGTACTTTTATCTCGAACCAATTCAACCCTAACTTGAGATGGGAAGAAACGGTTCAGTACAACGTAGGTTTTGATTTTGCCATCATGCAATCCAAGCTTACCGGTGCTATTGACTATTTCAACAAGCAAACGGAAAACCTGCTGATCCTTGTGGATTTCCCGGCTCCGGCAAATGCCATCACCAGATGGGAAAACCTTCCGGGCCGCGTAATTAACGAAGGGGTTGAATTTACTTTGGATTATTTGGCCATAGACAGAGAAAACTTCTCTTGGAACATACTAGGAAATGCTACTTTCCTGAGAAATGACGTTCAGGGCATAGGTACTACCCTGAATACCGGTAACATTGACGGACAAGGTTTGACGGGAGCTTTTGCCCAGAGAATCACCGATGGACAGCCGCTATACTCGTTCTACATGAGGGATTTTGAAGGTTTCACTGAAGACGGCTTGGGTATTTACAGAAACAATGAAGAATTGTTCTACTTGGGTTCTCCATTCCCAACATTCACGTGGGGGCTTACCAACAACTTCGCCATCGGCAGATTTGACGCCAGCGTCTTCTTCAACGGACAGAATGGCGGTTTGATTTACAACAACACCGCTAACGCCATCTTCTTGAGAGGTAACTTGGCCAACGGTAGAAACGTAACCCGTGAGATCGCCAATTCCGGTGAAAACCCCGCAAACTTTGGTGAAGTTTCTTCCAGATTCTTGGAGTCAAGTGACTTTGTAAGGTTAGCCAACCTAAACCTGGGTTACACCTTCAATATGGCTGACAGCCGTTATATCAGATCGATGAGAGTTGGCTTTACTGGCCAAAACCTGCTGTTGTTTACAGGATATAGCGGTTTTGACCCAGAGGTGAACACCAATAAAGCCAGGGACGGGGTTCCTTCCTTGGGTATAGATTATACAGCTTTCCCTTTACCAAGAATCTATACGCTTAACTTGAACTTTGGATTTTAATTGACATGGACATGAAAATATTGAATAAATATTATCTACCTGCACTTGCCCTTACCTTGGGAATGGCTTGTACAGAATTAGATGATGCGGCCTTGGATGCGGAGTCGTTCAATAGGCCATCGGAAGCAGGCGAGGGAGCTGAGGCGGCGGCTGCCCTTCAAGGTACTTACAACCAGCTGAATGCTTTTTCGGATCAGGCGGGAATTTATGCCCTTCAGGAGCATCCCTCGGATGAGATGATGGGACCCACCAGAGGTACTGACTGGAGTGATTTTGGGGTTTGGAGACAGTTACACCTGCATTCTTGGGATGCCAGCCACGAATTTGTATTCAACGCCTGGAACATTCTTAATACCGGACAGCTAAGAGCCACACAAGTAATCGATGCGCCTAACGCCAGTGCCCAGCAAATTGCGGAAGCAAGGTTTTTGAGATCGTATTATATCTATAATATCGTGGATCTATACGGCCAAGTACCGATAAGACTTGACTTGGATGATCCAAATGAGATCCCAACCGTACTTAGCAGAGCTGAGGCTACCCAGTTGATCATTGATGATTTGGATGCAGCGATTCCAAACCTGCCGTCCTTGAATGGCGCCAACACCGGTCAGGCGACAGTAGAGGCTGCACATTTTCTTAGAGCAAAAGTTTATCTAAACAGGGCTGTATTTACTGCAGCTGAACCTGCTGGTCCATATAACTTTACGAATGAAGATATGCAGGCAGTGATTGAAAGTACTGATGTGGTGCTCAATAGTTCTGTAAGTTTGACTCCTTTCTATTGGGATAACTTTGTGCCGGACAATAGAACCACTTCTAGGGAAATCATTTTTGCCAGAAGAAACGAAACTGGCAATGCCGTGGCAAGTGTTCAGAACCGTTATAAAATGACAATCCACTACAACCAGGTACCTGGATCAGGAGGCGGTTGGAACGGTTTCACCACAGTGGCAGACTTTTATAACAAGTGGGGAGAGACTGACGATGTAAGGAAAGGGCAGGCATTGCCTGGCTTTACAGATAGACACGGTTTGAGGGTTGGATTTTTAGAGGGCCAGCAGTTTGACGGGGCCGGCAATCCGCTTACTGACAGAGGTGGTAACCCGTTGGTATTCACTCCAGAGGTTAGCTTGCTTTACTCTAATGAGAGACAAGGGGTCAGGGTAATCAAATACCCTCCGGATCCCAATAACCTTGCGGACAACTTAATCGGCACTGACTACATCTTCTTCAGGTATGCTGATGCTTGGTTGATGCGTGCAGAAGCTTTATTTAGAACTGGCAATACCGGTGAGGCATTGGCAATGGTTAATGGATTGAGAGAGGCAAGAGGTGCAGAACCTTTAGCCAGCTTGACCGAAATGGGTCTGCTTGATGAGAGAGGCTTTGAACTATACTGGGAAGGCTGGAGAAGAAATGACCAAATCCGATTTGGCATGTTTCTCCAAGAGTGGCAAAACAAGCCGGTGACCCCTCCCCACGTGGTATTGTTCCCCATCCCACAAAGGGCCATGGACACCAATCCAAACTTCACCCAGAACCCAGGCTATTAACTCTTTATTTAAATTCATATTTTTTGACATAAAAGCAGGTAGCGATATCTGCTTTTTTCTATACTTACTAATCACAAAAACCTCATTTCTTGCCCTCTCCAATTACTAAATTAATTATCTTTAGTACATGAAGTACCCCAATTATCTTTTTGCGATTATCCTTTTGACGATAGGTTGTCAAAGCCAGCCTGAAACCGATATTCCCCAAGGCAAACTATTCACGAGGCTTACTCCCCAGCAGACAGGCATTCACTTCACTAACGAATTGGAAGACAGTGAGGATTTTGACGTATTCCGATATAGAAATTATTACAACGGTGGCGGGGTGGCCATAGGGGACATCAACAATGACGGCCTGCCAGACATTTTCCTGACGGCCAACCGTGGTCAAAATAAACTCTACCTCAACCAAGGCGATATGCGGTTTGAAGATATAACCGACAAGGCAGGGGTGGCCGGCACTAAGCCTTGGTCCACCGGCGTGACGATGGTGGACATCAATGGGGATGGCCTGCTCGATATTTATGTGTGCAATTCCGGAGACCTTGAAGGCAACAACATGGAAAATGAGCTGTTCGTCAACAACGGAGATGGAACCTTCACGGAAAAAGCTGCCGAATACGGCTTGGCTGACCCAGGTTTTTCTACACATGCGGTGTTTTTTGATTATGATGGGGATGGAGACCTTGATTGTTATTTACTCAATAACTCGTTTCGCCCAATTTCAACTTTGGGATTCCGAAATCTAAGAACCCAACGGGATGCAAAAGGCGGGGATAAACTCTATAAAAACGAAAACGGGAAATTTATAGATGTCAGCGAAGAGGCCGGTATCCATGGAAGTGTTATCGGTTTCGGACTTGGGGTAAGCGTGGGGGATGTAACCGGAAACGGGCATCCTGATATTTTCATTTCCAATGACTTTTACGAAAGAGATTATCTCTACATTAATCAAGGCGATGGTACTTTCCAAGAGGCCCTACCCGACTACATGCAGCATATCAGCATGTTTAGCATGGGCGCCGATATCGCCGACATCAACAACGATGGTTATCCGGAAATCTTCACTACCGACATGATGCCGGAATCGGACCGGAGGCTGAAGACAATGGCGCAGTTCGAGACCTACGATGTGCTCCAACTCAGGCTTCAACAGGACTATTTTTACCAATATATGCGCAATACCCTACAGCTCAACAATGCAGGGCAGAATTTCAGCGAGATCGGATACTTAGCCAACGTGGCTGCGACCGACTGGAGCTGGGGGGCGCTGATTGCAGATTTCAACAATAATGGCAACAAGGAGATTTTCGTCAGCAATGGGGTGTATAAAGATGTGACAAACCAGGATTTTGTGGAATACTTGGCCTCCAATGAAAATATGAAAGCAGCTGTAGAAGGTAAAAAGGTCAATTTCCAAGACTTCGTCAACCGAATGCCCTCCGAAAAACTGACTAATTACATGTTTACCCAAAAGGCCAAGCTACAATTTGAAAATGTGGCCGATGATTGGGGATTTGGCGAGCCCACTTTTAGCAACGGGGCGGCTTATGGAGACCTGGATGGCGATGGCGACCTCGACCTGGTGATCAACAACCTGAATCAAGAGCTTTACATTTATAAAAACAACACCGTAGAAACTCAACCTAACAACAAATTTCTGACTTTCACTTTTGAGGGAGAAGGCCAAAACAGTTTCGGTCTAGGCGCCAAGGTGCAGGCTTATGCAGGAAATGAGGTCATCAGCTTTGAAAACATGCCGATAAGAGGGTTTCAGTCATCCATGGATTACAAGATGGTAATGGGACTTGGAGACTTTATTCCTGATAGCGTCCTTGTGCATTGGAGAAACGGCAAGGTGCAAAAACTGACCGACCTTGAGCTAAACTCCCATTATCATTTGAAGCAGGCAGATGCGGATGATAGAGAATGGAATAGCAGGGAAGCTGAGCCGCTATTTCTAGAAGGACCAAGAGTGG
This sequence comes from Litoribacter ruber, assembly GCF_018500185.1. Lineage (GTDB taxonomy): Bacteria > Bacteroidota > Bacteroidia > Cytophagales > Cyclobacteriaceae > Litoribacter > Litoribacter ruber. The sequence goes on from NZ_JAHBGI010000005.1 coordinate 125,902, forward strand.
ATTTTCAACATGTGGAAAACCCTTTTAATGATTTTGACAGAGAAAGGCTTACCTTCAAAATGCTTTCTACAGAGGGGCCAGCATTTGCGGTAGCAGACCTCAATGGTGACGGGCTGGAAGATTTCTTTGTCGGAGGGGCCAAGGATCAGGAAGGAGCTGTCTTTCTTCAGACTTCTGAAGGCGAATTCCTCCAGACAGGGCAAAAGTTCGCTAGTCATTCCGGGTCTGAAGATGTCTCTGCCCTGTTTTTTGATGCCGACAATGATGGAAAATTAGACCTTTTGGTAGTGAGCGGGGGGAGTGAATTCAGCTCCAATTCTCCACAGCTAAGAGATCGCCTTTACCTCAACAAAGGCCTAGATAGCAGTGGCCAACCAATCTTTGAACATGCCGAAGACGCTCTACCTAATACTTTCCAAATCGGCAGCAAGGCCGTCGCATTTGATTTTAATGGAAATGGACATCAGGACCTCTTAATCGCCAGCCGAAAAAGCAACCAATACTATGGGCTCAACCCCACCCACCAATTGCTCATCAATGACGGCAATGGCAACTTTCAGGACAAAACGAGAGAAAATGGTCAGGTCCTAAGAGATATAGGAATGTTGACAGACCTGGCTTTATTTGAACACGATGGAAAAACAAAAATCCTGGCCGTAGGCGACTGGAACTCTATCAAACTGCTTTCAGTGGAAGACCAAACTTTGGTTAGTGAAGAATTAAAAATAGAGGGGATTGACAATACCGATGGCTGGTGGAATAGCATCACCCTTGCTGACCTAAATAAGGATGGCAAAATGGATATCATTTTAACCAATTCAGGCCTTAACACCCGTTTGAAAACTTCCCCTGAAAACCCTATTAGCCTGTATGTGAATGATTTTGACAACAATGGATCGTATGAACAAATTACCACGTATCACCAAAATGGAAGGGACCTCCCGATTCATACCCGACACGATGTGGTAAAGCAAATGAGCTCCTTGAAAAAGAAGTTTCAAACTTATGACTCCTACGCTGAAAAAAGCATGGAGGAGATATTTGATGACAAGCAGCTTTCAAGAGCAAAGGTTTTGAGAAGTTTTATTAGCGAAAGTGTCGTTCTGATGAGCCGAGGCAACGATAGCTATTCCATGGAAATCCTCCCACTAGCGGCACAGTTTACCACCATGCGGAGTGCAGAGGTGATGGATGTAAACCATGACGGACATTTGGACATCATCATGGCTGGAAATCTATATGGAGTAAAGCCAGAGTTGGGCAGATATGATGCATCCGACGGCGTGGTCCTGCTTGGCGACGGCAAAGGCAATTTTGTACCCCAGAACTTCACCGGTTTTAAAGTCCCAGGCGAAACCAGGCACTTGCGCAAGCTGCAATCCACGTCTCCCAAACTGATTGCAGTTCGCAATAACAATACACCCCTAGTTTTTAAATTGAATTAAGATGAAGTACCAAGTACCCGCTTTTATATGCCTATCCTTATTTGCATCCTGTAGCTCCAGCAAAGAGGAGGATAAGGACACCCTCTTCAGATCAGTTAGCGCAGAGGAATCCGGCATTCATTTCAGCAATGAACTGGAGGAAACCGTAGACATGAACATATTCACCTACATGTATTTTTACAATGGCGGCGGTGTGGCTGTGGGGGATGTAAATGGTGACGGCTTGCTCGATGTATATTTCACCTCCAACCAAAACGAGAATAAACTTTACCTGAATGAAGGAAACCTGAAGTTTAGGGACATCACGGAGGAATCTGGCGTGGCGGGCTTTAACAGTTGGACTACAGGTGTGAGCATGGCGGATGTCAATGGTGATGGATTGATGGATATTTATGTCAGTTACTTAGGAGATCATTTGGAGTTTAAAAGCCAAAATCAACTATTCATAAACCAAGGCAATGATGCAGACGGCATTCCAAGCTTCCGGGACGAGGCTGCCGATTATGGACTCAACCTAATCGGGTTTTCTACCCAAGCGGTCTTTTTCGATTACGACCTAGATGGGGACTTGGACATGTTTATGCTCAACCATTCGGTGCACAACAACGGAACCTTTGGTCCCAGCACCCTCAGGGATAAAACCCATCCTTTGGCTGGTGACAAATTATTGAGAAATGATAACGGCCGGTTTGTGGATGTGACCGAGGAGGCCGGCATATTTAGCAGTGCAATCGGCTATGGCTTGGGCGTGGTAATCAGTGACGTGAACCTCAATGGGTACCCGGATATCTTTGTTGGCAATGACTTCCATGAAAACGACTACCTCTATATCAATAATGGCGATGGGACATTTACCAATAAGCTGAATGAATCCATGATGCATACCAGCCATTTTTCCATGGGAGTGGATTTTGCGGATCTGAATAATGATGGATTTCCGGAGCTTTTCACGTTAGACATGCTACCTGAAGATCCCAAAATCTTAAAAGCCTCAGCTGCGGAAGACCCTTATGATGTATATAACTTCAAGCTAAATTACGGTTTCACCCACCAGTTTGCCCGCAACACCCTCCAGCTCAACAATGGTAACGGCACTTTCAGCGAGGTGGGCATGATGGCCGGTGTACATGCCACGGATTGGAGCTGGTCGACATTTTTGGCTGACCTTGATCTGGATGGGTACAAAGACATTTTTGTTGCCAACGGAATCCTGCGAAGAAGCAATGACCTCGATTACATTAACTTTATAACGGATGAGGACATACAGTACCAGTTGCAATATGACCTCACTGAAAAAGAGCTTGCCTTGATTGAGAAAATGCCCACGATCAAACTACCCAATTATGTCTACCGCAACAATGGCAACATGACTTTCACAAACATGTCGAAAGACTGGGGATTGAACCTGGATTCCTACTCAAACGGGGCTGTATTTGTGGACCTTGACAATGACGGGGATCTGGACATTGTGGTCAACAATATCAATGACCAGGCATTTGTACTGGAAAACAGAAGCATTCAAAAGGATTCAGAATCGGATAAAAACTATGTTAAAATCCTTTTAGAAGGGAAGCCTGGGAATAATTTCGGTGTAGGCAGCAAAGTATTGGTATATCAGGGAAATGATTTTCAGATCCAGGAAGTCAGTCCAGTAAAAGGCTTCATGAGCTCATCTGATTATCGGGTGAATTTTGGGTTCAGCAAAGAACAGCCAATTGATTCCCTAATTGTAATTTGGCCGGACTTCAGCTATCAGATTATCTCCGATGTTTCTCTCAACCAAACCTTGGAGGTACAACAGACAAATGCTTCAGGAAAGTTTGATTACAGCAGGTTTCACCAAGAAAAGCCTTTCACCGTCCAGGTTGAGGATGATTTGGGAATAGATTTCAAGCATAAGGAAAACACATTCAATGAATTTACCCGAGAGCCCCTCCTCCCCCACATGCTTTCGGCAGAAGGTCCAGCGGCTGCGGTGGCTGATGTGAATGGGGATGGATTGGAGGATTTGTATATCGGCGGAGCCAAACATCAAGCAGGCAAGCTGTATTTCCAAACCTCAGGTGGCAGATTCCGCCCCAGCACTCAGCCGGTATTTCAATTGGACAGCCTGAATGAGGATGTGTCGGCTATCTTCGGAGATTTTGCCGGCAATGGTTTCCAAGACTTATTGGTTGTGAGCGGTGGAAATGAATTTTATGGAAAGAATGCTGCCAATCAACCTAGACTTTATATTAATGACGGAAAGGGCAACTTCAGTAAATCGGAAAACTTCCCTACTCTCTTCCTCACAGGCAGTGTGGTAGCTGCCGGAGATTTTGATGGAGATGGTGACCTGGATCTGTTTATAGGTGCCCGTACTGAACCTTGGAAATACGGAAGCAAACCCCAGTCCTATCTCTTGGAAAACAAAGGCAACGGGAAATTTGAAGTTGTTACCGCCGAGAAAGCCCCTTTCCTAGAGCAAATCGGAAAGGTGAAGGATGCCAAATGGTTGCCTCTCGAAGACAAGACCTACCCTGCCTTGGTAATCGCCGCCGAATGGGAGCCTATTACCATTATCAAAAACGAGCAAGGCAAACTCACCCAGCTGGATGTGGCTGACAGCCCGCTTGCCTATACAAACGGTTGGTGGAACACCATCGTGGAAGGAGACTTCGATGGAGACGGAAGAATGGATTTTATCATGGGCAACCTGGGCACCAATTCGAAACTGAAAGCGAGTAAGGAGCAGCCACTGCGGCTGTATGTGAATGATTTTGATGAAAATGGGACAAGGGAGCAGGTTCTTTCCCACTTTATGGCTGGAAGGGAGTACCCTTTCCATACTAAAGATGAATTGTCAAAGCAGGTACCTTCGCTGAAAAAGCAGTTTCTTTCTTATAGCGTTTTTGCTGAAGCTACCTTGGAGCAGGTCTTTGGCAAAAAACAACTTGAGGAATCGGCCAGAATGGAAGCCTATCAGCTTAATTCCCTACGGGTAAGAAATTTGGGCAATTATAAATTCGAGGTTGACACCTTGCCGTTTGAAGCTCAAATCTCCCCCATTCAAGCGGGTTATTACGATGCGGAGCAAAAAATGGCCCTCTTAGGTGGTAACTTCTACCCCGTAAATGTGCAAAGAGGACGCTATGACGCCTCCTATGGCCTGGCTTTGAAAGGCTCTTCCAATCCTGGCAAATTAACAGCATTATCCGGAAAAGAATCCGGTTTGAAAGTCACCGGTGAAACCAGGCGCATACTTCCTATTATTATTGAAGGGGAAATGCATTATCTATTTATTAGGAATAATGATACGCCGGTATTGGTGAAGAGGACGGAAAACGGGGGACAGAAGAAGGAAAGCTAATGAAGTAGTGACTTTGAAAAAATACAATTTTGAAGTATCTTACTTTATATTTTAAACAGTAATAATATTACCAAATTTTATCGGGATGAGAATTCAGTTGTCCATAGTATCATTTACCTTTCTGATTATGGGATGGGCATGCCAGCCTAAGGAAATGGATGAGCGGGTTTATACCGGAGATTTGCTTATAGATGCCAATGAACAGCTTACCCAAGTGATTGTTCACGACATTTTTAGCCCACCCGTGGCCAGCAGAATCTACGCTTATCCCTCCATAGCAGCTTATGAAGTGGCTGCTATGGCTGACCCATCTCTACAGTCCCTTGCAGGGCAGCTCAATGGCTTTGAGGAAAAGACCTATGATGTCCCCGAAGATGTATTTTACCCATTGGCAGCACTGACTGCATACTATCAAGTGGCCACTGCGTTGGTTTTTTCGGAAGACCAGCTGGAAAACCACCAAAAAGAGCTTTTAAAATCATTTAGGTCAGCATTGTCCACAAAAGCTTATTCCAATTCCATCGATTTGGGAAAAGAAGTGGCCGCCCACGTACTTGATTATTCCAAGGGGGACAATTACCACCAAAGCAGGTCTTTTGAGAAATACGGGTTGACGGGCATAGAAGGGACTTGGCAGCCCACGCCTCCAGCTTACATGGAAGGTATAGAGCCGCATTGGAATAAAATCAGGCCATTCTTTTTGGATTCAGCCGCCCAATTCAAATCAACACCTCCAACAGCCTACAGCAAGGATCCAGAAAGTCAGTTTTACAAAGAGGCCTACGAAGTGTTCAATGTTCATCAAACCATGACCGATGAGCAAAAGGATATTGCCTTTTTCTGGGATTGCAATCCCTACAAGATGAATATCAAAGGCCATGTGATGTTTGCCGAGAAGAAAATCACCCCTGGAGGGCACTGGATGGGCATTGCAGGCATTGCAGCCAAGAAGGCACAGCTAGACTGGAAAGGCACTGCTGAGGCCATGGCTTATACCGCTATTACTTTAATGGATGGATTTATCGCCTGCTGGGATGAAAAATACCGAAGTGTACTGGTAAGGCCTGAAACTTTCATCAATCAGCATATCGATGAAGACTGGGTACCCTTGTTGCAGACTCCCCCATTCCCAGAGTACACCAGTGGCCACAGCGTAATTTCTACAGCCGCAGCCAATACATTGACACATCTATTTGGGGAGCCATTTGAATTTGTGGACTCTACTGAGGTAGCTTACGGCCTTCCTACACGCACCTTCCCTTCTTTTAGGGCAGCAGCCGAAGAAGCAGCCATCAGTAGGCTATATGGAGGAATTCACTATAGGCCAGCGATAACGGAAGGCACCAAAAAGGGTCAAAAAGTAGGCGACCACCTACTTGTAAAGGTAAAAACCCGCCAGGAAAACTTGGCGGAGAGCAGGTAGGTTTATACTAAAGGAAAAACTTTCTATCCAAGATATACTCCTCCACTTTGGGGTGAAGTAGATACTTTACAGAAAAGCCTGACTTGATAGATTTTCTGATAAAGGTGGCAGAAACGTCAATCATCGGGGCATCTACATAGCGCACATTTGAATGCTCTAACACTTTATTTTTCCCCGGCCGGGGATACACATACAAGCCATACTGCTCTAGAATTTGCTCACTGTTTTTCCACTTGTGGAAATGGTTGAGATTGTCCCCCCCAATGATCAGCTTAAACTCATGGCCGGGATGTTTATCGGAAAGGTACGTGAGGGTATCAATGGTATAGCTTGGCCTGGGCATGTGGAATTCCACATCGGTGGCCTTGAAGGAAAAATGGTCGGCAATGGCGAGCTCCACCATTCGGAGTCTATCCTGTTCGTGCAGTAAAGAACGGGGGTTTTTGAAGGGGTTCTGGGGAGAAACGACAAACCATACCTCATCCAAATCCGTCTGATCCACCATTACGTTAGCAATGATGAGATGACCTATGTGAATGGGATTAAAAGAGCCGAAAAATAAACCGATTTTCATGGAAAAAGGGACACAGAGTTAAACAGAGTTTAAAATGAGTTTCACAGAGTTTCAACTGAAGCACAAAAGTCTTACCCTATTTTCTACCGTATCCGGTATTCGGCCTCCCGTCCTCCGTCTTCGGTCTTCGGTCTTCGGTCAAAATTATTTATTTAGAAAATCACCGACCAGCTTTTCTGCTTCGGCAAATGATTTTTCCATATCATCGTTGACCAAGGTGACGTCGAATTTGTTTTCGAAGCCCATTTCAAACTTGGCTTTGTAAAGTCTTCTGGAAAGACTCTCTTCCGATTCAGTGCCTCTGTCTTTGAGTCTCTCGGTGAGTTCGTCCAGAGAAGGGACTTTCACAAAAATCGCCAAAGCCTTATCTCCAAAATATTTCTTAAGGTTAAGGCCTCCTTTAACATCCACATCGAAGATCACATGGCGGCCCTCATCCCAGATCCGTTGGATCTCTTCTTTGAGCGTCCCGTAGAAGTTGCCTTCATAGACTTCCTCCCACTCGATAAATTCGTCTTTGTCAATTTTTTGTTTGAAATCCTCAGGGGTCAAAAAATAATAGTCTTTACCGTTTTGTTCGGAGCGACCGCGTTTGTCCCTAGTACAGGCTGAAATAGAAAAACCCAGCTTTGGGTTTTTAGAAATGAGGTGTTTTACAATTGTGGTTTTCCCGGAACCCGATGGAGCCGAAAAAATAATCGCTTTTCCTGATGACATGAATTAACTTAATTATTTAATCTCTTCGATTTTTTGGCGTATGCTGGAAGCTAATTCACTGGGAACCGGCTGCTTGGAGCATTTGGTTTTGAGTACTTCTCTGATGGCTTGTTCTAAATGAAAATATTCAAAGCAAGGCTGGCACTTGGCAAGTTTGCCGTCCAGGGTTTCCTTTGATTCGGAATTCACTTCACCATCTAAGATGCTTTCCAAAAGCTGGAAGCATTTACTCACATCATCACATTCTAGTTTTCTTTCTCCGGAAGGGGTTAAATCTTTCTCCATTGCTTTATTTTATTCAATAACTAAGTCAAATTAGTCCTCATTATCAGTATCGTATCCCATGTCTTGTGCGTAGGAACGCAGCTTGTCTTTCAATAAGTTCCTGGCCCTATGCAATCTTGATCGCACAGTGCCGATCGGGATGTCCAAAATCTTGGCCATCTCCTCATAAGTGAAGCCTTCCAGGTCACATAAAATTATAACCGTACGGAAATCAACCGCCAGGCTGTTCAGGGCATTGGAAATCTCATCCCCGATCATGTCCTTCACGGCATCTACCCTCAAATCTGAAGTGATACTATGGTCAACACTCTCGGAGTTATAATAAGTTTCAACTTCCTGATAATCTACCTTTGCGGGCTGCTTGCTCTTCTTGCGGTACTCATTGATGAAACTGTTCTTCAGTATTCTAAACAACCAAGCTTTGGCATTGGTGCCCTGCTCAAAGGAATTAATGAACCGGTAGGCTTTCAGGTAGGTGTCCTGTACCAAATCCTTTGCATCATCTTCATCAAAAGTCAGCCTATAGCCAAAGTTATACATCGAATCTATGTGGGGCATAAATTCGTTGTCGAAGATGTTGGTTTTTTCTTTTTCAGAATATTTTTTTTTCTGTACTTCAGACATAAGTTCCAAAAATACTAATTGACTTAATTTATAACTAATTTTCGGCCAGAAAGTCACTCAATTTCCTTTAATTTGAAAATTATTTTCTGCGCCCCTCCAATGTGTTGGAGAAATAATACGCAAAACCCATCCGAATGTTTATCATAAAGCTTATTTCCCGGCTTCCGCTGTCGGTTTTATATATCCTGTCCGATTTTCTATATTTCCTGGCCTGCCATGTATTGCAATACAGAAAAGAAGTCATCGTGATCAACCTCCGCAATGCCTTTCCGGAAAAACCGGAAAAGGAAATCCAAAAAATCAAAAAAGATTTTTACCGCAACTTCACCGATTCGATTGTAGAAACCGTCAAGTTCCTCACTATTTCCAGGGAAGAGCTTTTGGAAAGGGTCAAGCTGGTCAATTATGAGATCATCCGAGAAAGAGTCGAGGCCGGCAAACTGGTTATCGGGGTGTGCCCTCATTTCTTCAACTGGGAGGCCCATTTGCTCGCCGGCACCGCCACTTGGTCCATTCCAGTGGAGACTGTATATCAGAAGGTAAATGAAGCGTTTTTCGAAAACCTCATGTACCAAATCAGAAGCCGTTTTGGCTGCGACTTGGTAGAACGGGGCAATTTCCAGCGGAATTTCATCAAAAAAAGAAACGAACCCAGGCTGATCGTCCTAGCCGCGGATCAGCGCCCCACCCATTCGGATATCAGGTATTGGAGAAGCTTTATGAACCAAGAGACTGCATTTTTCGAAGGGGCTGAAAAGATCGCCAAGAGGTTTGACAGCTCAGTGATCTTTGGCTTTACCACCAAGCCGAAGCGTGGGCATTATACCTTCACCTACCAGCTAATCTCCGATGCCCCACATGATAGCACTGACCACAGTATCACAGACCGGTTTGTGGAGCTCACGGAAGAGAACATCCGCCAGGAGCCAGCTCTTTACCTTTGGAGCCATAATAGATGGAAGGAGAAGAGGGAGAAAGGTGAGAGGTAGGAAGTAGAAGAAATCTAATTCCCTCTCAACAATCAGAAACTCATAACCAGTCCCCCGTTTGTGGGATTGAGGTTTAGGTGAAGATTACTCATGCCGGAGGCGGATTGAAACAGCTGTCGGTTATAGAGGTTGACTGCACTTTGCCGATTGGCCCGGGAGGCATTGAGAAGGATGGATCCGGAGATCAATGACACAAAAGAAGCTCCGCCTACAACCAGTCCTGCCCTCTCATTTTCAAACAGCAAAACTGTACCGGCAACAAGTCCAACTCCACCGGTGGCTACCAATCCTACTCCTATTCCCCTTTGGCGGTTGGCTTTTGATATTATGTCTTTTAAATTGGCATCTTCTGCAAGAATATCAGTAAGCTCACGGTTATTCATCCGGTGGCCATCTTGGATATAAGAAAAATAACGAAATGGGGTTTGCCCATATTCCAGCTCGATGAAGGACCCCATATTGCCCGCCCCCATTTCTTCAAATTGGGTTCGGTTATAATTATTAACTGCTCGCAGCCTATTTCTCAAATAAGAATTGATATAAAGAGAGCCCATTGTCTCCACAAAAACAGAAGACAGGAAAACCCAATCATGCGTTTGAAAACTGGTCTCGTTCGAATTTATATTGTTTCGATTTATCAATACCAAGCTTGCAATCAATCCAACGCCTCCAACAATATTCAATGGCACCCCAATCCTTTTGTCCCTTCTTCCATTTTCCAAAAGATTGTAGGAAAGAGCGTTCCCCTGAAAAAGCTCACTTAAACTTTCATCATCCAAATCAATTTCATTGACACTATGCTGAATCCGGTTTGTGCCTGCAAAACTGAAATTGCGAGAGTACTTTGTCTCTACAAACCCATCTTGGGCAAAGGCATTGCTGACCATCAAAACAATCAGGAGAGTGAATAGGTGTTTCATATAAAAAGGTTGGTGTAATTGCACATTTTAATGGGACCTGTATACCGCAGACGGCTAGTATCATTTCCAGTAAAATTAACCAAGAAAAATTAAAAACCTAGTAGCAAAACTTACAATTAACAACCCATTAGTTATAGCCGCTATGGAGTAATATCGTCTAAAAGCAAGATTAGCTCTTTGTTAAGTTGAAAGATTCTTTGTGCTACTTCTTTTTCACTTAGTGTCCTTAGCGACCAATTGCTCCAATTATTCGGTCTTCCGTCTTCCGTCCATTGTTCACCTATTTTTTCCTAAAAGCCTCATTTCCCAAAAACATCTATGAGTCCGAATACGCATATCCTGTTCAATTCCTTACCTTTGTAAACATTCAAAGAACCAAAGGATTGAACCATCGCCCAGGCATGGTGATTATAAGCAATATGGATTATTTAGAAGGACTCAACCCACCACAAAGACAAGCTGTAGAACAAACCGAAGGTCCGGTAATGATCATCGCCGGCGCAGGATCAGGTAAAACCAGGGTACTTACCTATAGGATCGCCCACCTGATTTATTCCAAAGGCGTGGATGCTTTCAACATTCTTTCGCTCACCTTTACCAACAAGGCAGCTGCGGAGATGAAACACAGGATCGAGCAGGTGGTGGGTCTGGAGGCCCGCAATACCTGGATGGGAACTTTCCACTCCACTTTTGCCAAGATCCTAAGGGTGGAAGCCGACCGGTTGGGCTATCCTTCCAACTTCACCATTTACGATACGGATGATAGCAAGTCGCTTATCCGTACTATTGTGAAGGAAAAGAGACTGGATGATAAAGTTTATAAGCCAAACACGGTATTGGCCAGAATCTCCGGTGCAAAAAACAGGCTGATCTCCTGGCAGACTTATCAAAATGACCCCTATATCAAGGCTGATGATGAAACTGCCATGAAACCCAAAATCGGGGAGATTTACAAAACTTACCAGGAAAGGCTGTTCAAGGCGGGAGCCATGGATTTTGACGATTTGCTTTTCAACACCAACGTGCTTTTCAGGGACCACCTTGATGTGCTGAATAAATATCAGCAGAGGTTCAAATATGTAATGGTGGATGAGTTTCAGGATACCAACCTATCCCAATACCTGATTACCAAAAAACTGGCGGCAGTGCACCAAAACATCTGTGTGGTGGGTGACGATGCCCAGAGTATCTATGCTTTCCGCGGAGCGGATATCCAAAACATCCTTAATTTTGAAAAGGACTACCCGGATCTATTCGTGGTAAAACTGGAACAAAACTACCGCTCCACCAAAACGATCGTAGAGGCAGCCAATTCCATTATTTCCAAAAACAAAGCCCAGTTAAAAAAGAATGTGTGGACCCAAAATGAAAATGGGGACCTCATCGAGTTGATCAAGGCTGCCTCTGATAATGAAGAGGGGCGTTTGGTGGCCTCCACCATCTTTGAGGAACGAAACAACAAAAAACTAAACAATAGCGATTTTGCCATCCTCTACAGAACCAACTCCCAATCCAGGGCGATGGAGGAGGCCCTGAGAAAGATGAACATACCTTACAAGATTGTGGGGGGATTGTCGTTTTATCAGAGGAAGGAAATCAAAGACTTGATGGCCTACATGAGGTTTACGGTCAATCCGGCTGACGAAGAGGCCTTCAAGAGGGTCATCAATTATCCAAAACGTGGCATTGGTGACACTTCAGTGGAGAAGATGATGATTGCGGCCTATGAGCACGACATACCGCTATGGGAAGTGGTGACCAATGGTTCCAGCTTCCTTGCTGGCCGTGCGGCAAACTCTGTGGATGATTTTGCCACCATGATCAAGAGCTTCAAACTAGAGGTGGAAAGAAAGGATGCCTTTGAGGCCGCTACCTCAATCGCCAAGCAGTCTGGATTGCTCCGAGAGTTATATGAGGACAAAACCATTGAGGGACTCAACAGGTACGAAAACGTGCAGGAATTGCTGAATGCGATCAAGGAATACGTCGACAATCCTGAAAATGAGGACAAAAGCTTGGGGGCATTCCTGCAGGAGATCGCCCTGCTGACCGACAATGACCGCGACAAAGACCAAAGCGATGCGGTCACCTTGATGACCATCCACTCCTCAAAAGGGCTTGAGTTCAGGCAGGTTTTTGTGGTTGGAATGGAAGAAGACCTCTTCCCTTCGCAGATGATGATGCAGAGCCGTGAGGATTTGGAAGAAGAGAGAAGGCTCTTTTACGTAGCCACCACAAGGGCAATGGAAAAACTTTATTTGACCTACGCACTATCTCGGTACAGATTTGGTAGGCTATTAAATTGCGAGCAAAGCAGGTTCCTGGAAGAAGTCGACTCCACTTATGTGAAGGTTAACAAACGGATGAGCTCAGCCATTGCTAGCAGCTTCCGAGACTATGGCAGTGAGGGTAAAAGTGGGTTTATAGGCCTCAAAAAGCCGGCAATGCGCACAGGCACCACTGCCAAGATTCATACACCTAGCCCAGACTTCAAGCCTTCCAACACCAACAATCTACAGGAAGGCCAAAAGGTGGAGCATCCAAAATTTGGATTTGGTGACGTGATGAAAATCGAAACAGAAGGGGCAAATAGAAAAGCTTCAATAAAATTTGATAATTTTGGCGAAAAGACTTTATTACTTAGCTTTGCAAAGCTCAGAATATTAGAATAAAATAGGTATAATGAAATAGTGAAATATTAGAAATAGTGAAATAGAGGTTTAATCCAGTATTTCAATATTTCCTTAATTCATTATTTCCCCATAAATATATTGACCTCCTGCTGTTAAATGCATTGATCAATTCTCCGGTTAAGTGACATATTTTTTGTAAATTATAGTGTCATTTCAAACTAAGCAGGCAGAGGTATGGAGATAAATGAAAAGAACAAACACTCAGTAATCTTGAAAGAATACGGCAAAAACATCCAGAAGCTGGTGGACTATGTCCAGACCGTGCCCGATAAGCAGAAGCGTACCGACTATGCTTACACCCTGGTGGACCTGATGAAACAACTCAATCCACAGTTGAAATCTGAAAGTGATCAAAAGCTTTGGGATGATCTTTACATTATGTCCAACTTTGAGCTGGACGTGGATGCCCCTTTTCCGATGCCGGAAAAAGAGCTGCTTGGAAAAAGACCTCAGATGATCGGCTATCCGGAAGGTGAGGTGAAATATAAGCACTACGGCAGAAACATCGAAAAGCTCATCGAAAAAGCCATTGAGATCGAGGACGATGAAGAGCAGGAAGCGGCCATTATTTTTATCGGTCAGCTGATGAGAAGTTTCCATTCCACCTGGAACAAGGAAAACTTCGACGACGGCATTATCTTGGACGATATCAAGACCCTTTCAAAAGGTCGGCTTCATATTGACCTGGAAAAAGTGAAGGAAAACGGCCTGTTTGAAACCAGCATGAGACGGGACTTCAAACCCGGCTCCCAATCTAACAATGACTCCCAAAACCAAAGCAGTGGCCGCAGAAATTACTCCCAAAACTCCGGGGGCAATGGCCATAAGAGAAGAAACAACGGAGGAAACTACAAAAAACGCAGAAATTAATGTCTTCATTTAGAGTAAAAGGGGGATTGAAACTGAAAGGTGAAATCACTCCTCAGGGCGCCAAAAACGAGGCGTTGCAGATACTTTGTGCAGTATTGCTAACAGAAGAAAAAGTCACCATCAACAAAATCCCCAACATCCGGGATGTCAATAAACTGATAGAGCTATTGGCCGACATGGGTGTAAAAGTGGAAAAAGTGGGCCCAGAGAGCTATACCTTCCAAGCGGATGAGGTGGATTTGAATTATCTTGACACACAGGATTTTCTAAAGAAGGCTTCAGCCCTTAGGGGATCCGTCATGATCCTAGGGCCACTATTGGCCAGGTTTGGAACGGGAAGACTTTCCAAGCCAGGAGGAGACAAAATTGGAAGAAGAAGATTGGATACCCACTTCGTTGGATTTCAAAAATTGGGCGCCAAGTTCGAATACGACAGCAAGCAGGAAATCTACAAAATCGACGGCACCAATCTTAAGGGGACCTATATGCTTCTTGACGAAGCTTCGGTCACCGGTACGGCCAATATTTTGATGGCCGCCGTGATGGCAGAAGGCCAAACCACCATCTACAATGCTGCCTGCGAGCCTTATTTACAGCAGCTTTGCGATATGCTCAACAGAATGGGCGCGAAGATCACCGGTGTCGGTTCCAATTTGCTGAATATCGAAGGAGTGGAAAAGCTGAATGGAACTGAGCACACTTTGCTGCCGGATATGATCGAGATCGGTTCTTTCATTGGCCTAGCTGCCATGACAAAATCTGAAATCACCATCAAAAACGTACAGGTGGAAAAGCTGGGTATCATCCCAGAAACCTTCCGCCGCATGGGTATCAAGCTTGAAATCAAAGGAGACGATATCTATATCCCCAGCCAGGAACATTACGAGATCGAGACATTCATCGACGGGTCAATATTGACGATCGCCGATGCCATTTGGCCTGGCTTCACGCCTGACCTTTTGAGTATTGTGTTGGTAACTGCCACGCAGGCTAAAGGCACTGTCTTGGTGCACCAGAAGATGTTTGAAAGTCGCTTGTTCTTTGTCGATAAACTGATCGACATGGGTGCACAGATCATCCTATGCGATCCGCACAGGGCTACTGTGATAGGTTTGGACAGGAAATATCCACTGAGAGGCATCAGAATGACCTCTCCGGACATTAGAGCCGGCGTATCTTTGCTTATCGCCGCCCTTTCCGCCGAAGGCACCTCTGTCATTGACAATATTGAGCAAATTGATCGAGGCTACCAATATATAGACCAGCGTCTTAATGCCTTGGGAGCTGACATTGTAAGAATCGACTAAAATATATGAAACACCTTCTTTATCGGAAGGTGTTTTTTTATATCCTACAATGAAAGACAGGTTTTCACATGATTCCGCCGGTTATGCTAATTTTCGACCACATTATCCCGAAAACGTATTTAAGGAGCTCTTTGGGCTATGTGTGTCTTTCGATGCCGCTCTGGATGTAGCCACAGGCAATGGGCAAGTTGCCCGGCATTTGGCGAGAAAATTCAGCCAGGTCAAAGCAACCGACATCAGCAAGCAACAAATCAAGAATGCGTACCAGGCATCAAACCTTGAATACTCCATTCAGCCTGCCGAAGAAAGCAGTTTTGCAGATCATTCCTTTGATTTGATTACGGTCGGACAAGCGGTCCACTGGTTCGATTTCAATAGCTTCTATGCTGAGGTAAGAAGGCTCCTGAAGCCAAATGGGCTTTTGGCGATCTTGGGATACGGGTTGATTCAAAGCGAGCCAAGTGTTGAGTTGATAATTGGCCATTTCTATTCTGACATTTTGGGCAATTATTGGGACCCTGAGCGGAAATGGATCGATGAAAATTACCAGACCATTCCGTTTCCTTTCAAGGAAGTGGACTTTTCCATCCACACCATAGCCTATTCTTGGAATCTAGAGCAGCTGACCGGGTACCTCCAAACTTGGTCAGCCGTCAAAAATTATAAAAACCAAACTGGGTTAGACATAATGCCACAAGTCACTGAGGAACTGAAAAAAGCATTTGGTGAAAGAAAAGAAGTTAAGGTTTCCTTTCCTATCTTAGCTAGGATAGGAAAGGTCTAATCCTCCACGGGTGCCTTCCAAAGCAGTCTACCTGAAGCTGTCCGGAGAAGTTGCTCGTTTTCGAAATGGCCCAACCTTTCCGCTTCACCTGACTCCAAAGTGTTTTCAAAATAAGCCGCCCCTTCTCTATCTTCCCTCAGCAAATCCGATTGGCTGAGGGTTACCGTTTCCAGAGGGTTTTCAACTGGTTCGACAAGTGAAGCAAAAACATAGGCTTTTTCCTGATTCGGCAAGGTCACTCTATACCAGTCCTTGGTTTGTGCCTCCACTCTCAGCACCTCATGTTGGCTAAGCTCCCGCACTATATCCCCAGAGGTTGATGGAAGGCTTCGAAGGTTAATTCTTGCATTGGCCACTCTATGGAAATTTCCGATCATGGTAGTATCCTGCAATTCCATTTCAGCCAGCTCATCGGGAGAGTGCAGGAAATGAAAAGGATCAACAGCCCCTCTTCCCGCTCTGTAAATCCCAAAATGCAAATGTGGCGCCGTGGTGCTGGCGTTACCTGTATTGCCTACCAAACCTAAGGTATCTCCGAGTTTTATAGCTTGGCCCACATCTACCAATTGGCTGTCCAAATGGGCATAATAATAGGAATAGCCAGGCCCACTTAAGTTTACCACTTTTCCACCCAATCGATTGTTTCCTACTCGTCTGACTCTACCATCCCTTACGGCCACCACTGGTGTGCCTCTTGGTGCAAAAATGTCTACGCCTTCATGTTTTCTGGCGCCTGCATCACGGCCATCTCCATAAAAGCTGGCTATGTTTCTACTAGTTTTTTCAGGAATAGGAAAAGCTAATGTAGCCTCGTTGCTCACTTGAAGCGAGAACACTCCCCCTCTAAAAAGTTCTGGCTGCACCCGCACGGCATGTAGGCCATCTTTTTTAACCTCATAGGATATACTCAGCTCCTCTTCCGCATAGTGCCTCTGAGCAAGCTGCCCATCCGCGCCTACTTCAAATACATCTACAAAATATTGGGAATCCACTTGAGATACAGGCTCCACTTTCACGTTGATCCGCTGCCCCTCCTTCACTTCATATCGAAGCAACAAGGCAGATGCTTCCTTAGGATCAAAATACCCCACCTCTTGATAGGGCAGGTTGATACTAAGGCTGTCAGAAAGCACCTTCTCCCCGATCCTCACCCAATCCCTGACCATGGCACTATGCTCCAAGGAAGAGGTTTCCAGTCCGTTTTTATACTTCTCATACGGGCTTCTCTCACCCAAAAACCTGTCTACCCTTGTGCCATTACAGGCCATCAAAAGAGTAATTGCTATTAAAGACACATATTTCTTCATCGTAATAAAAAACAGGAAGATGCCGTTTTGGTTCATTTTGACCAATATTGCAAAGCTGGTTACAAGCTTCTGCGTTAGCCCTACACTTCGACATCTCAAAACAGAACTAAAACAATCAACCTTCCACTTATCACCAAAGATTAAACTAGTCATTAACCTACAATCAACATGTTTTAAACCAATATTAAACCAATATCAGATTGTTTTTTCACTGGCTTAACACTGGTTAAAGATTGGTTTAATACTGGTATAAGTATTACCAAATTGCTATAATGAATCCAATCTCTATACAGGATGATCTTAGACTGCTATAATTCAAAAGGGCCGCTTCATTTAAATGAAACAGCCCTTTAATTAGATGGCAAAATTATACTAGACAGTTTTCTGGTCTTCGTGAACCCCCTCTTTGATTTCCTCAATCAGCTTTTTGTTGAAAGCTGGAAGATCATCTGGCTTTCTGGAGGTCACGAGGCCTGAATCGCATACACACTCTTCATCCACCCAGTTGACACCGGCGTTTTTGAGATCTGTTTTGATTGATGGCCAGGAAGTCATCTCTCGGCCTTCCAGCGCACCAGTCTCGATCAAGGCCTGTGGGCCGTGACAAATGGCTGCTACCGGCTTACCTTTTTCAAAGAAAGCTTTCATAAAGCTCACTGCCTTTTCATTCATTCTTAGTTTGTCAGGGTTGATCACCCCACCCGGCACTACCAGCGCATGGTAGTCGTTAGCATTGGCGTTATCTAGAGCCAAGTCGATTTTCACCTCTTTGCTCCAGTTGCCATCTTTCCAGCCTTTGATTTCCTTGGCTGGGGATATTACATGCACAGTGGCACCCTCTTTCTCCAAGGCTTCCTTTGGGCTGAGCAATTCGCTCTCCTCAAATCCGGTCTCGGTTAATATAGCTACTTTCTTACCTTGTAAATTAGACATTGTGTTTTAGGTTTTGTGGTTTAATTATCTGTTTATTCCTAAACAGGCGTAACCCTGCATTGTTTGTACAATCGAATAATTTTTAGGCCACAAAAAAAACGCCCCAATACTAAATATTGAGGCGTTTTCATTATAAATTTTAATGTCTACTTCTTATACGTAGTTATTCAACATAACAGGCATCACCAACATCAAGATATCTTCGTTCTCTCCCTTATCAGAAGGAACAATTAGACCAGCTCTGTTAGGAGCGGAGAACTTCAAGGTTACTTCTTTGGCAGAAATGTTATTCAACATCTCGATCAAAAACTTGGCGTTGAAGCCGATTTCGATATCCTCTCCTTCATGCTCACAAGATAGGCGCTCATTGGCTTCGTTAGAGAAGTCAAGATCCTCAGCAGAAATTTGAAGCTCGCTTCCTACCAATTTCAATCTTACCTGGTGGGTAGTTTTATTTGCATAGATGGCGATACGCTTCATAGAGCTCATAAATTCTACTCTATCGATGGTCATATCGTTGTTGTTGTCCACTGGAATTACGTTTTCGTAATCAGGGAAACGCTCATCAATCAACCTACAGATCATCCTGATGTTGTTGAAGTTGAAGTAAGCATTGCTGCTGTTGAATTCAACTGACACCGGCACATTTTCAGAAGGCAAGGTTGATTTAAGTAAGTTTAGGGCTTTTCTAGGGATAATGATGCTTGCCGCATCAGGAGAAGCCACATCCACTCTTCTATATCTGATCAATCTGTGGCCGTCGGTTGCCACAAATGTCGCATTGGTACTGCTTAGATTCACATACACCCCAGTCATCGCCGGTCTCAACTCGTCGTTGCTGGTTGCAAAGATGGTATTGTTGATGGCACTGCTAAGGACCTCAGTGGACATATCCACAGTAGTGGCATTGGTTACTGAAGGGATTTTTGGGAAGTCGGTAGCGTTCTCACCAGCCAGTTTATAACGACCGTTATCCGAGCTGATTTCAATGCTGTAGGTTTCACTATCGATGCTGAATGTCACCGGCTGCTCCGGAAGGTTTTTCAAGGTTTCGATAAGAATTTTGGCAGGAACGGCGATGTTGCCATCTTCCTTTGCCTCCACATCAATTTCAGTCATCATCGAAGTCTGAAGATCAGAGGCGGTAATGGTCAGTTTACCCTCTTTAATTTCAAAAAGAAAATTTTCAAGAATAGGCACCACCGGGTTTGTGGTCACTACCCCATTGATAGCAGAAAGCTGCTTTAAAAGTGCAGAAGAGGAAACAATGAATTTCATACGGTCGACTAATTTTTCTATTGTAGTTATAACAGGGTAAATTTAGAAATAAAATTATAAAAGCTCCCCTTGCTGGGAGATTTATGGCAAAATATTTCGAATAATCTTCATTTTTTTGGGGTTAACCATACTGCTTTTTTCGCAGGTAGACTTTTACCAAGCCAATCAAACAGATCAACAACACGGGACCTCCAATATTCATCACTTGCCAGAAAGTTTTCTGATTGCGGATTTTTACCTTATTCAAAGGTCTAATCTGGAACTGTTTGGTCCGAGTGGCAATGATGCCGTCGGGCTCGATGAGGTAGCTGACCATGTTTTGAAGAAACAATCGGTTAGCATACTCACTGCCCGTAAAAGGATCCATTCCCAAAGGTACAGGCTCTCTGGAATTGAGATCAAAGTCGCTTTTAAACACCTGGCTATCCCCGATCACCACCACTTTTCCTTGGCTGCCTTCCTCGATAAACTCTTCCTTATTGGCCCCATCAGGGAGAAACCTATTTTTGTAAAAAGAAGTGAAATTGCCTTCTAAAAGATATGCAAGAGGCAAATGCCTTTCGTTAAACCTCTCCACCTCCGGCTCCTGAGCCATATCCTCAAAAGCCACCCTAACCGGGAAGGCCATCACTCTGCTATTGTCACTTGAGAAAATCAGGGGAGTTTTGGTCACCCCCTCAGCCTTTACCGTATCAATGGAGCTGATAAACTGGAATTGAACCTGATCCAATCCTTTGGTGATGGGGTGGTTTTCCATTCTCCCCGCCACTACATAAAATGGCCATGGCAAAGGCGTTATCTGCGGCTGATCCCCAAACTGCCCGGTCATTACAGGATGATAGCCGAAGCTGAGATCCTGGATCAAATCCCGATTGACGCGCACTCCATAGCGGAAGAGCAGGTCATCCAAATTGCTTTCCATCGGCAAAGCCGTGGTGCCACCACCTCCGGCTTCGGTCAGATCCACCTGCATCTGATCCATCAGGAATATAATGTTCCCACCTCTCATTAAGTACTGATCCAGCAGATACTTGCTTCTTTCCGAATACGCCTGCTTTGGACCGGCCACCAGCATTACATCGAATCCCAGGATATCTTCCACAGAGGTGGCGTCTGCCAAAGGCACCTTATATACCTCATAATCTTCCACCAAGGCTTCCACCATCCCAAAACCGTCATCATCATCCAGCTCCCCATGGTCCATCACCATACCTACTGCATACTGCTGTTTGGTAATCAGTTTTTTTATCCCATTGATAAGCTCATATTCCAGATTTTCAATCGAAAGGTTGAGGATTTCCTCCGGGCCCATCCCTCTTTCTCCTCTTAGGAGCAGCACTCCGGTCTCAAACTCACTGTCACGAATCACCACACCGGGAAATATAAGTCTGGAAGACTGCCCCCCGTCTACCGTAGCATGAAGATTTGTTGGGCTAATTCCATATTCGGAAAGTGAATAGATAAAATCACGCTGCTCTTCTCCTTCAATTTCTAGCGGGTCCTGGTAATGATAAGTGATTCTATGAGAACTGTAGGCATTGAATGTCCTTATCGTCTCCTCGATGGCCAGTTGAAGTCGGCGCATACCACCGGGTAGTTTGCCGGTAAGGACAATTTCCACTTCAAGCGGCTCGTCGAGCTCTTTTAGTGTTTCCTTTGTTGCGGGATGCAGGGAATACTTTTTATCTTCAGTCAGGTCAATCCTAAATGGAAATAGACTTTCCAAAATAAAAAACAGCACCAGCAATCCCGCAAGAATTCCGATAGACTTGAATATGCTCTTGTTGGTGTTTCTCATTTTCTGCGGATGATTAAAGCTGTGGCACCCAATAATACCGTGATCAAGGCAAAAAAGTACAGCAGGTTGGATGATACGATCACCCCTCTGTTTAGGCTGCGATAATGATAGCTCAGACTCACATTTTCCAGCCAAAGGCTAAATTGGCTCAAGGCCATCAGGTCGGTGACGGCTGTGAGACCAAAATAAAGGAAAAAGCTTAGGAATACCCCGATCACAAATGCAACGATCTGGTTATCTGTAAGAGCAGAACTGAAAATCCCAATGGCGGAAAAGACAGCACCTATGAAAACCAGTCCTATGAACGACCCAAAAAAACCTGCACTATCTATATTCCCCACCGGGCTCCCCAATTGGGAAATGCTAAAATGGTAAATCAGGGTGGGCAAAACGGCTATCAAAACCAAAAGCACAGCGGCTAGGTACTTGGCTAATACGATCTGAAAAGGATTAATGGGGGAGGTCATGAGCAATTCCCATGTCCCGGTTTTCTTTTCCTCGGCGATCATTTTCATGGTGATAGCCGGCACCAAAAACACAAACACAAAGGGAGTATAGGTAAAAAGCGGGTCCAAATCTGCATAACCGTACTCCAAAACTGAGGTATCCGGAAAAACCCACACTATTAGACCTATAGAAATGAGGAAAATGATGACAATTAAATATCCTGTGAGTTGGTTGAAAAAGCTGTTGATCTCTTTCTTTAATAAACTACCCATTCTGATTGGTCAACTGATGGAAAATGGATTCTAGGTTTTTTTCTTCTTGCTGTATCCGCACCAAGGTAAGGTCTTTGTCTTGGACAAACTGCAGGAGCTGTTTTCTCAAAAGCTTTGGATCGGAAGTATAAAAAAGTGCCGTATGCTGGTCAACCAGCTTATGGCTATTCACCAAAGGCAGGTTTTTAAACAGCTCCAGATCCATGGTTTCTTCTATCTGGAGCAAGATTGAGCTTTTACCCGCTTCGGATTTGAGGTTAGCCAAAAGGTCTTGGGCGACAATTTGACCTTTATTAATGATGACCACCTTTTCACAAATGGCCTCCACCTCTTGCATGATGTGGGTACTGAGGATAAGCGTTTTATCCCAACTGATGTCTTTGATCAGCTTCCTGATATCTACCAATTGATTGGGGTCAAGCCCGGTGGTGGGCTCATCCAAGATAATCACAGAAGGATCGTGGATCAACGCTTTGGCCAGCCCTACCCTTTGGCGGTAGCCTTTGGAAAGCTGCCCGATCTTTTTATGCTGCTCCGGGCCTAGGCCGCACTGTTCAATTACTGTTTTGGCCCTGCTTTCATGATGGCTTTTCCCCATGGAATATAGTCCTGCTATAAAGGCAAGAAATTCCTTAACATACATATCCAGATAAAGAGGATTATGCTCAGGCAGATAACCTATCATTCTGCTGACTTCCTTGGGATCGGACAAAACTGAAACCCCGTTCACCCTAACTTCTCCCTCATCGGGAAGCACGTATCCGGTGGCGATTTTCATGGTCGTAGACTTTCCAGCACCATTTGGCCCCAAAAAGCCCAGAACCTGTCCGGCCTTGGCTTCAAAGGAAATTTTGTTGAGCACCTTCTGCTCCCCGTAAGTTTTAGAAAGGTTGATTACTTCCAAAGACATAGTTCAGCGGTTAGTGCGTAAAAATACAGGGAATGCTTTACATACCCAAATGAGAGACCGAAGACCGAAGAAACCTCAATCCTACTTCTTCTTGCCTTTTGGCTGGAGTGGGCGGCACTCTACGTCGGCGATGAAGAAATTGGGGTGGGTTTCCAGCATTTGCACAATGGTGGTGGCCACATCTTCCGGTCGCATCATGTTTTCACTCGATTCCATTCCATCGATATCATCAAAAAACTGCGTCTGGGTAGAACCTGGATAAATTGTGCTGACTTTGATCCCAAAATCCCTCAATTCCATATAAAGTGAATGGGAAATACCCCTCACAGCATGTTTGGTAGCACAATAGGCGGAAAAATTAGCCAGCCCATTCAGCCCGGCAATGGAGGAAATGTTTACAACATGGCCCTCTTCCATTTTTTTCATATGGGGCACTATTCTCTTGGTGGCATAATATATCCCGTGGACATTGGTCTGGAACATTTTCTCCCAATCCTCTGATTTCATTTCATCAATCGGAGAAGCTTGTCCATACCCGGCGTTGTTGATCAGGATATGGATCTCTTTACCATATTTTTCCTTGGTAGACTTATAGGCTTCCTCAACAGAACTTTCGCGGGACACATCGCAAGGGAAGAAGGTAAAGTTGTCGTGGTAAAGGTCGGGATGGCTCCTGCCCCAACCGGCCACTTTTACACCTTTTTCCAAAAGTTGGGTCACCACCTGGTAACCAATGCCCTTGCTGACTCCCGTCACGATGGCTAATTTTCCTTCAATTTCCATATGGTTTGTTAAAATCTGTATCCAACACCGAACACCAATCCGTAGTCAAAAGTAGAACCTAATTCTGAAGGGGGCTGGTTGTCAAAGTTGTTATAAAAGTTCAAGTTTATTTCAAAGTTATTGATTACCGTCCAGGACAAGCGGGTATCCCCATCGTTTCTGATCCTGCCCTGCTGGGTTAGGCTGACAAAAAGACTTTGTGTCGTTCTGAAGTTCAGCTGGGGTTTTCTAAGGCGGAAAAAGGTGAATTCTAAAATCACCGGCACCTCATAGAGTGGGGAATTGACCTGCCTTTGAATATTGACCTCCTGATTAATCACAAGCCCACTGGCCAACCTGCTGATAGTTCGCTTATCCTGTATGGCAAAGATACCCAAACCTGCCCCCTGCTGCAAACGCCTCAGTATGCCCAACTGTAAATTCCGCTGATAATTCCCAAGCCCCCAGGCATGCCAACTCGGGCTGAGATAATAATTAGCAATCAGCAGGACATTTTCCCTATCCCGGCTGAATCCCCCTTCTTCTTGGCTGACGATAATGGAACCCGTAAGGTCAATGTCGAGCCTTTCGGTATCATATCCGAGTTCGAGCGAACCGTTCCAAAGCCCAATGTTACTGGATCGGGAAAAGGTATACCCTGCAGTTGCCCTTCCCTGCACTCTTTCCAAAAAGTTTTCTCTCAGCAGGTTTACCTCATTAAGATTCCTAATGGCAATATCAATTTCATCAAACCCCGTCAAAATCCTGACCCGGCCCTCTTCTTCATGAGTTTTGAAAATCCCGATGTAAAACTCCCTGTTGGCAGTCTGCACGCGGTAGCCGAACCCGTAAGTTCGAAAGGTTTTTACATTGGTAACATCCACTTCCACCCGGCCCACATTGTCGGCATTGAAGCGTACCACGCCAAATTGAATCCGCTCCAATTTGCCGACAAGGGGTGATTGGTTCTTTATATAAAGGGTGTCTTTTTCTTGGGCTAAACCAGTAATGCTGCTTATAAAAATGAAAAAGATCAGCAAAAAGAAATACCTCATTAAGAATGATGTTTGGTCTAACCATGCAATCTTTATTCCATTCCTATATTTGCAATGAATAAGAAATGGAAATTTTGTATTTTTAAAAAATAACCATCACACAACTAACAAAATTATGAAGAAAGCAATACCAATCTTACTCTGCATGATGTCCCACTTAGCCTTGGGGCAGAGTGATTTAAAGTCCACGGTGGATGAAAAAACAAGCTCTATCGAGGACCAGGTAATCGAATGGAGGCGCGACTTTCACCAACACCCTGAGCTAGGTAATCAAGAAACCCGCACGGCCAAAATCGTGGCCGACCACTTGAGGTCTTTGGGGATGGAGGTTCAGGAGGAGGTGGCCGTGACCGGAGTGGTTGGCATCTTAAAAGGCGGGCAACCTGGCCCAACCGTAGCCCTCCGGGCTGACATGGATGCCCTTCCAGTGACGGAAAGGACAGATGTCCCCTTCAAATCTACCGTAAGAACCGAATATAACGGACAGGAAACCGGCGTGATGCATGCCTGTGGTCACGATACCCACGTGGCCATGCTGATGGGGGTTGCCAAAGTTTTCGCTGAAATGAAGGATGAGCTGAAAGGAACCGTAAAGTTCATCTTCCAGCCTGCAGAAGAAGGTGTTTTTTCACCTGACGTGGAAACTTGGGGAGCCAAACAGATGGTGGAAGGAGGTGTAATGGAAGGAGTTGACGCCATTTTTGGCTTGCACATCAACTCCCAGACCGAGGTTGGCAAGATCCGCTATCGTTCAGGTCCCGCCATGGCAGCGGTCGACAATTTAAAAATCCTGGTCAAAGGCCGCCAGGCCCATGGGGCCGCTCCTTGGGCATCTGTAGATCCCATCGTGACTTCAGCCCAGATTGTGACGGGCCTCCAGACCATCCTGAGCCGAAACGTCAACATCACCGAAAGCCCAGCTGTGGTCACCATAGGCGCGATCAAGGGCGGGGTGCGCCAGAATATCATTCCCGAGGAAGTGGAGATGATCGGGACGGTTAGAACCTTTGGAGACGACCAGCAGGAATTGGTGCACAAGCGCATTGCAGAAATTGCCGAAAAGATCGCCGAAAGCGCAGGGGCAAAAGCAGAAGTAACCATTGAAAAAATCTATCCATCCACGGTAAATGACCCTGACCTGACCTCTAGAATGGAAGCCACCCTAAAAGAAGTGGCAGGTGAAGAAAATGTGATCTATTCAGATCCCATCACAGGAGCGGAAGATTTCAGCTATTACCAAAGAGAGGCCCCGGGGCTGTTTTTCTTTCTCGGCGGAATGCCCAAAGGCGCTGACCCTACCGAGGTGGCCTCCCACCACACGCCTGACCTCTACCTGGATGAAGGAGGTTTTGTGCTCGGCATGAGGACCTTGGCGTATTTGACTTTGGAATTTATGGAGCAGAATTAAGCGAAAAGGCTATCCAAGAAATTGGGATAGCCTTTTTTGTTAAGCCAATTTGAATTTCACTTGTAGCTTGTTGTAGGCCGAATACAAGCGGGGATAATCTATGGACAAGATTGCTTTTCTCAAAAGGGTAGAAATGATTCTGTTTTCATTTCTCTTTTCCTTTAAATAGGATTTAAACCAATATAAAAACTTCCTCCTGATGTCTATATATTTAGCCCTATCCGCTACTGTGGACATCATGGAATCTTTCCTCTGCCTGTAAAAATTATTGCATGATGAGGAAATGTATCCCACCTCATTGTAATATAACTTGCTTAAAAACACTTGATCCTCATACATTCCAGTAAAGGACTCCTCAAAACCATCATTTCTTAATATAGACTCCCTTTTCACCATTACGGCACACATACAAGGAGCTGCATGGGTTTTGAGGGGATATAGGATTTGATTCAATTCTTGTGGATTATAAACCTGCTCACTTGGAGCTCCCACGTATACAATTTGGTCATTATCATTCCCCTCCCAATACAATGTGGCCTCACATATATAGGATACTTTATGGTTCAGCATCTTTTCAACCTGAGTACTGACATAGTTCGGAAGGTACACATCATCTGCATCTAAAAAAGCAACATACTCCCCTCTGGCAAAATGAATCCCACGGTTTCTACTGGCGCTCAACCCTCTATTTTCACCGTTGGCGTGTTCCACCAACCTGATCTTTTTTTTGTGGGCTAACATAAAGTTTTCCACAATCCCGCGACTTGCATCGGTGGAGCCATCATCAACTAGAATAATTTCAAGGTTGGGATAAGATTGACTCAAAACACTTTGGATTGCTTCGCCCAAATATCTCTCCTCATTAAAGAAGCAGATTACAACAGATACCAATGGTCTCATAAAGCTTCCTTTTTGATTACTGACCCAACCACTGGGTACATTTGTAAGAAAAATCCTCCCTTCCCCAGTCCATAACCTGAAACCTGCCCATTTCAAAAGGCTTAGTCTTTTTGGAAATTGGCACGGGAACCGTCGTAAGTCCAGCCTCCAGCCCAAGTCTATCTACTACCTCAAGGGTATTTTCGTTGTAACTTCCTGATGGGTAGGCTATAAATTCTGGGATGGAACCAGTCAGTTTGTATAGATAATCCAGGTTTTGCTTGATTTCAAAAAACTGAGTCTCGATAGAATGGGCCTCAAGAGCGGGATGTGAATGGGTATGAGCCCCAATCGTGAAAAGCTCATTACTGGACAAATCCTTTAGCTGCTCTTTACTCATGCATTTGTCTACATCATAAGAGTTTCTGTTTGCCCACGCTTTAACCTCTGCGAGTCGGATGTCCTGCTCCCTCCATTTCAAGGGACCAAATTCCTGCCATAGCATGTAATAAAGTTCTGATCTTTTGTTAATCGGCTCCATGGCGTAAAACCTTGCATTTCCATCCCAATGGTTGGCAGCAATTGTCATTTCATCACCAAGGTCTATTTCCGACCCATTGGCATGTATGGAAGCGGGGAGCTGGCCGGAATGCAAGGCTATTTCTTCCAAATCATCCCACCAAAAGCTTTTCCCATCCTCAAGGTTTCTATCCGTAATAAAAAAAGTTGCTGGAATCCCGTACTTCTCCAAGATTGGTTTAGCCAATATATAGTTATCTTCATACCCATCGTCAAAAGTAACGGCTACGGAGTTTTGGATGATTTTTCCAGCCTTTAATTCCCCTATAAGCTGGCCAAGGGCAACAACCCGAAGATTGTTGCACAACCAGGCCATTTGCTGATCAAAATTCTCCTCGGAAACAGCAAGAAGCCAGGGGTCGGTCTTGGGTGAGCCGATCTTATGGTACATCAATACTATAGCTGTGGAGGGTTTAAGTAGGTTATTGATAAACTTCCTCATAATTTCTGAACCTTTACGGTCACCACCACCTGAAAATCTGGGTCCTGGTAATCCAGCTGCTCATGCGTAAGTTCCTGCCACCCCAAACCATATAAAAAACTGGAAGCCGAAAACACATTTCCAAAATTCTCAACCTCAGTTTTTCCTTGGGGACACACTTCCTCCATGATCTTCTGCATCGCTCGGGAGGTAAATGACCAGTACCAGCTTTCCCCCCATTCATCTTTTGCAATTGGAGTAATACCGGGTACAGTTAGCAAAAGGAATCCTCCTGGCTTTAATATCCGAATAGTGCTTTGCAATGCTTTTTTGAAATCGTAAATCAGGTGAAGAGTCTGTGTCAAAATAATACAATCAAAACTGTCATCCTCCACCTGCGGCAAATCCGAGATATCACCAATGATTGTCGCTTGTGGATTCCGCTCATGAACATGCAGGATATCACTGCGCAGCACCTTGTCTCCGCCAAACCGCATGGTATATTCATTGTCTCCAATTTCGAGACAACGCCCTTGAATGCATTCAGCGTTGTTTGTTAAAAAATTCTCGATATAATAGCGGTCAATAGGGCCTCCCCTATCATAACCAAATACATCGCTAATGGGAGTTAATCTTTTGAAATCTCCGAATTTCATCTGCCCTACAGTAGGCTTAAAATCATAATGAAAACCGAGATTAATAAGATTGCGCTTAAGGGAGGATTTGATGGAATCCTGAAAAAGTATTTTCATATTAAAAAAGTTTAAATGTTACTAAATTTAATCTTTTTTTCAAATACAAAGCAACCTAAACCCATAAAAAAAAGCAGGTTTTCAAACCTGCCTCAATCCTTCAATAGCTGTCGGAATATCCTGATCGCCAGAGAGAATCTCAAAAGTCAACCCTGTACCATAGTCCCTATCCAAGCAGTGAATCATCACTGATGCCACATCCTCCCGTGGGATTTCTCCCTGCTCCTCCAATTGAAAAGCTGCTTTGATCTTACCTGTCCCGTTTTTGTGGGTCAGTGCGCCAGGTCGTACGATGGCATAGGGCACTCCGCTTTTTTTCAGATGCTCGTCGGCAAGATTTTTTGCCGAAAGGTAATGGTGCATTCCGGAATCCGGATCCGGGTCTTCAGCCCCCATAGAGCTGAGCATTACATACTTTTTAATCCCGTGCTTTTTGGCTAAGTCTACACTTTTCTGGGCGCCATCTTTATCAATCGACTCGGTTTTATCCTTGCCTGTGGAAGATCCCGACCCCGCGACAAAGATGACCTTATCCACAGTTTTATAGCAGCTTTCAAATTCTTCCTCTAGATCTCCCATGCAGGTTTGTACGCCCATTTCCTCAAAATAATCCTTCTGACCCGCATCCCGTATCATGGCTACCGGGATATACGAAGCAGCATCCTTTAATTTGGTTGCTATGATTCTTCCCGTATGCCCATTGGCTCCTATAATTAATACCTTTTCCATATTCTGTCAATTTAGGGTTTAAAAACAACCTAAAATTGTCAAGAAATATGCCATGGAAGGGAATCAGCTCTGAAGCAGCTCCTCGACCAATTTGCTCAGGGAAGCCTCAGCCTTTTGGGCAGCATCCACCACACCATCATGAGAAAAGTGTTGCTTTTCTTGGGGTATGCAGAGGTTGGTGATGGCACTTACGGCTATCACCGGCAAGTCCATGTGCCTGGCTACGATCACTTCTGGCACCGTACTCATCCCCACGGCATCGGCACCGATGATCCTCAAATACCTCATTTCTGCCCTTGTCTCTAGTTTAGGTCCTTGCACACCTGCATATACACCTGAATGGGCCAAAATATTGTTTTTGACTGCAATCTCCAGAGCCTTTTTGCGAAGCGCCATATCGAAGGGTTCACTCAAATCCGGAAATCTGACACCAAAGTCATCTTCATTCTTTCCACGAAGTGGATTGTAGGGGAACAAATCAATATGATCCTGGATAATCATGAGGTCACCCACCTGAAAACTGGGATTCAGCCCTCCGGCAGCATTGGAGATTGCAAGAAAATCTATTCCTAAGAGCTTCAACACCCTGACCGGAAAAGTCACCTTATCCATCTCATATCCTTCGTAGAAGTGAAACCTCCCACTCATGGCAACCACGGGTATGTTTTTGAGCGTTCCAAATATCAACGTTCCAGAATGGCCCTCCACGGTGGATTGAGGAAAATTGGGGATTTCGGAATAGGGAATCTCAATCGGACCTTCTATCCTGCTGCTGAAATTGCCCAAACCCGAGCCAAGAATGATCCCGGCTTTAGGTAATGTGGGGAATTTGGACCTGAGGAAATCCAAGGTTTCGGTAAAGTTTTCTCTCATCAAAGCCATCTTAGGGAAGTTGTCCGATAAGTTTTTTAATGATCAGCGCCATTCCCGGCTCAGCTTTGGCCGCTGCGGCAAGTACCTCGGCGATGCTTACTTTCTTGATATTGCCCGGCGAGCAAAGATCTGTGATGGCAGAAATCGCAAATGTCGGCAATTCCATATGCCTAGCTACAATCACTTCGGGAATGGTGCTCATCCCCACGGCATCAGCGCCGATGGTGCGCAGGTATTTGTATTCAGCCTTAGTTTCCAAGTTAGGACCTTGCACGCCAGCATATACACCCTCATGGGCCATTACTCCTTCTTCCTGGGTAATCTTCCTGGCTTTTTCGATCAACTCAGAAGAATAAGGCTCGCTCATATCGGGGAACCTCACGCCGAACTGGTCTAGGTTTTTCCCTCTCAACGGGTTTTCAGGAAAGAGGTCGATGTGGTCATTCAAAATCATGACTTCCCCGATTTTATAAGAAGGGTTCAACCCGCCTGCAGCATTGGAGACAATCAGACAGGAAACCCCAAGTTGCTTCATGACACGAACAGGGAAAGTCACTTCCTTCATGTCATAACCCTCATAGTAATGAAAGCGCCCTTTCATGGCCACAATGGACTTTCCATTGATCTTGCCAAAAATCAGTTTGCCCGAATGGCTTTCCACAGTAGAAACAGGAAAATGAGGGATATCCGCATAGTTCAGTTCCCCTTCGATTTCGATATCGTCAATCAATCGGCCCAAGCCTGTCCCGAGGATCACCCCTACTTGAGGATTAAATTGAATGTGGTTTTTTATATGGCTCACCGCCTGCTCAATGCGGCTGGAATAGTCAATTTCGCTCATGATAACTTGGTTTTTGCCCAAATTTAATAGAAAATCCACAGGAATCATTTGTGCATTGCCTAAATTCAGGGCCCAGAAACTTAAAGGTAGCTTTTGGTGTATTTAATTCAGCCGAATTAAACCAATATTAGCAACGGGTCACAAAATTGCACCAAGCTTAAATAGAAGGACACCAAGGCAGTCTATCCGTAGGCTTTAAACTTTAAACTTCAAACCATAAACAAGATAATCCTAACAGGACCATTTTGAGATGATAAAAATTATAGTAAGCACAAACAGGAGAAATTCCATTTCCAGCCAGATTGCCCAGCAGTATTTGGAAATCCTGCAGGACTTGAATCAGGAAGCTGAGATCATTGACCTAATGGACCTGCCAAATGATTTCATATTTACGGCTCTATATGAGCACAATGGCAAAAACAAGGAGTATAACCGGGTGCACAACCAGGTCAAAGAAGGGATGAAATTTGTATTTATCGTACCGGAATACAACGGCTCATTTCCGGGAATACTGAAGTCGTTCATCGATGGAATGAGTTATCCCAACACTTTTAGGAACAAAAAGTGCGCTTTGGTGGGGCTTTCCTCAGGAATTGGCGGGGGTGGCATCGCTTTGAGCCACCTCACCGACATCTTCCATTATTTGGGAATGCATGTATTAGCCAACAAGCCAAAACTGGCCAAAATTGAGGAAAATATGTCTGACAATCTGCTCACCAACAGATTCTACATTGACTTATTGCAAACCCAAGCTGAAATGTTGATTGATTTTTAATCAATCAACATTGTCATGCAAAAACCTGTTGTTGCCAAGTATTTCGTTGTCATCATTCAGGTTAAACTTAGAAATGTTCTGCTCAGAACTGTGCTGAACATCCTGAAGCTTCACATTTTTTCTCAAGTAAGCTGGAGTCTCCAGTTTTTCCTTGAAATCTTCCTGAGACTGGTTTACAGACCTCATCTGGCTTAATCTTTCAAATCTTTCGTGGGCTCTTTTGATCGCCTTTTGCTTGTACTGCTCGTAATGGTCAGTAGTATAGGCACCGCTCACCTCTTCTTCCTTAGTCTCTTGATATCTAGACTGAGGCTCTGGTTCACGCTCATCACGCTGGTTATCATTAGGCTTGATGAAAGTATATTTATTTGATGGTGTATCCTTTTCGGTTCCATCCAAAGTATATACTTTTCTCTCAGGTTGCTGTGGAGCAGATGGCGCCTGCTGCCTTTGCGGCTGCTGGTAACCATAGTTTACATTTTCCTGTCTGGCAGGATTAATTGGAGAACCCGGAATGTTGATTGGGAAAGTAAAGGTAGACCCCGCTTCTGCAGTCTCTTCCACTTTAGAAGTTTTGCCTGACTCCAAATCAATGATCTTGGTAGCATTGGCTTCTTCTTCCAATCTTTGCTTTTCCGCTTCTAACTTGGCTTTTTCTGCTGCAATTCTAGCTTTTTCAGCCTCTTCCTCTTCCTGCTTCTTTTTCTCCGCCTCCAGCTTCGCACGCTTCTCATCTTCTTCTTTAGTTAATGAATCAGCTTCAAAACCTGTAGCGATCACGGTGACACGGATACATTTCTTAAGATCCTGATCGATACCCTGACCGAAGATAACCTCTGCCTCTTCTCCAGCTTTCTCTTGGATAAATTCAGTGATTTCGCTCAATTCGTCCATAGAAAGCTCCTCTTCCTCACCAGACATGATGGAAAGTAAAATCTTCTGCGCACCTCGAATGTCCACATTGTTGAGCAATGGAGATGCGATGGCTTTCTCAGCGGCTTTGATGGCACGGCCTTCGCCTTCCTCTGTTGCAGAACCCATCACGGCTGCCCCAGCATCATACATCACAGTTTTCACATCTTCAAAATCGACGTTTACATCCTGGTGTACGGTAATGATTTCAGCGATGGATTTGGCAGCAGTAGAAAGGATGTTGTCGGCCTTTCCAAAAGCAGATCTGATGGCCAGGTTGCCGTATATTTCACGCAACTTGTCATTTAGGATAACAAGCACGGTGTCGCAGCTTGCACGAAGGGCTTCGATCCCCTGCTGGGCTGCTCCCATTTTCTTTCTGCCTTCAAAACCAAACGGAGCAGTGACGATACCCACGGTAAGGATATCCATCTCCTTGGCAATCTTGGCAATCACCGGTGCGGCACCTGTACCGGTTCCACCGCCCATACCGGCAGTGATAAATACCATCTTGGTATTATCGGAAAGTAATTCCCTAATTTCTTCCTTGCTTTCAATAGCAGCGTTTCTTCCTCTTTCAGGATTGGCACCGGCTCCAAGACCTTCTGTAAGGTTGGCGCCGATCTGCACCTTCAAGGGTACAGGACTGCATTTGAGTGCCTGGGAGTCGGTATTGACTACCACAAACTCCACATCCTTTATACCTTGGTTGAACATGTGGTTCACTGCGTTAGAACCACCCCCTCCTACTCCTATCACTTTGATGATAGACTTGTGGTTTTTCGGAAGGTCAAATCTGTAATCTTTGTTGTCTGACATTTTTTCCTCAATTTTTGGTGAACTGTAATTTAAAATCTAAAAATATGTAATCGTTAAAGTGAACTTGGGAGGGAAGCTTAAGGCAAGGCCTTAAGACTCCCTATTTGATAAAGCCCTAGTAAAATGGAACTACTTCCAAGTGTCGTCGCCTATATCATCCGTAATGAACCCTTTGAGCCTGTCTCGGATGGAACCGAAGATGTCTTTGGCGCCAGCTTCCACTTTCGGCTGTGTGCGTGGGGTTACGGATACCGTTTGTCTCTGTCTGTAAAGATCCTCTCTGTCGTCCAGCGCTTTAAAACCTGCTAGCACCAAGCCCACACTAGTAGCGTACATAGGGCTCTTTACATCTTCTACAACTGTCTTACCCAGGTGTTCATTAGGGTAACCGATTCGCGTATCCAGACCAGTCATGTATTCAAAAAGTTGGCTTACACCTTGGAGCTGTGACCCACCGCCGGTGAGCACAATTCCGCCTGCCAATTTCTTATATAGACCGCTGGCCATGATTTCTGATTGTACCATTTCAATAATTTCCTCCATTCTGGCCTCAATTACGGAAGCCAGGTTTTTGATGGAAATCTCTTTTGGAGGCCTGTTTCTAAGGCCCGGGATGGATACTATTTCATTTGGATTGGCATCCTCAGCGATTGCCCTACCGAATTTGGTTTTCAGCAACTCCGCCTGAGTCTGCATTACCATGCATCCTTCCTTGATATCTGTGGTTATGATATTTCCACCAAACGGAATGACAGCCGTATGTCGGATGATGTTGTCATAAAATATAGCTATATCGGTAGTACCACCTCCGATGTCCACAAGACATACCCCTGCTTCTTTGTCTAAATCACTCAGGACCGAAAGTGAACTAGCCAATGGTTCAAGAATCAAATCCCTGGAAACAAGATCTGCTCTTTTCACGCATCTGTTGATGTTGTTTATAGCTGTGGTTTGGGCGGTGATGATATGGAAATCAGCTTCAAGCTTGGCACCAGACATACCTACCGGATCTTTGATCCCATCTTCATAATCGACAGTGTAATCCTGAGGCATCACGTGGATGATGGTGTTTCCCGGAGGCACTACGATGTTTTCCATGTCGTTGGAAAGCCTTCTTACGTCCTCTATGGTAATCTCATCTTCTTTAGTATTTCTGATGATTACGCCATGGTGGATGGAACTTCTGATGTGCTGACCTGCTATACCCACGATCACCTCGCCGATATTCACGTTCGCCATTTCCGAAGCCTCGTTTACGGCTTTTTCAATAGCACTCACTGTCTTGTCAATGTTGGTCACAATGCCGCGGATCACGCCGTCAGAAACAGCCTTGCCCATACCGAGTACTTCCAACTTGCCAAACTCATTTTTGCGGCCGATGATGGCGCAAATCTTGGTGGTCCCAATGTCCAGCCCAACTACTATTTTGTCATTTTCCATAGCTATAATCAATTATTCACAAATAATCTGGTCCTTATATTTGACATTCACCCTGTCGTAGGCATTCCAGCCTTGCTTGGGTAAAATCTCCTTATACAAAATCTCTATCTTTTTGAACTTCTCCTCAATCTCAGTAGGCTTGCCAAACTCAATCGTCTGCTTGCCTACTTGCTGGTATAGGGTAATGTCGCCCTTTTGATTGATTTCCATGGAGGAAATCTGTGCGTTCCAAAACTTATCATTTACGATAAAATGGATCAGTTCAAGCAGCTCTTTATCAGTCTTACTGATATCCTTTTTGCCCAACAAGGCTTCACCATTTGGCCCATCAATCAAAAGCACCCTTGAAGTGTATTTCTGGGAAGTCGGCAAAACAATTCCTTCTGAGGAAATATATCCATCGGCAGCCATCGGTCTTACCACTCTCGCAATAGGTTTGTGCTGGTTGATTTTCACCACCACATTTCCTTTAAGGTCCTTAAATGCTTCTGCGTCCTTTACAAAAGGATGCTTGCCCACCTTTTTCTCCACGCTTTTCAAGTCAATAGCATGGATTGGCGTACCTGGCTTAAGGGTAGAAAATTCATTTTCCAGAATCTTCACGATTTCCTTTTCATCCACAAAGTATACGTCGCTTATGCTGGCAACAATTACTTCAAGTTTATGGAAAACCTTGCTGTCTTCCTTCTTTTCCACAAATGCAATAAAGCCCAGCAGCACCGCCACGAGCAGGGTAAACACTACGCTGTTTTTAATTCTTAACCTACTCATCATTTCCCTCCATCCATTTAGTGATCGGTTCCACCATCCGGTCAATATCTCCGGCTCCAATAGTCACCAGGACCTCCGGCTTGTTTTTTTCCAAAAACGGAATCACATCTTCTCTTGCCAATACAGCTTTGCTCCCAGAGGTAATCCCCGGCAATAACATCCGGGAAGTCACACCCTCGATAGGTAGTTCTCTGGCAGGATAGATATCCAATAGCAGCACTTCTTCCGCAAGGGAGAGGCTTTCTGAAAATTCCTTCGCAAAATCTTTGGTTCTGGAAAACAGGTGAGGCTGGAAAATTGCGGTCAGCTTGTTGTCTGGGTACATGGCTTTCACCGAACCAAGAAAGGCTTTAATCTCCTCGGGGTGGTGGGCATAGTCGTCAATGTATACCCGGCCATTTTGCTGATACCTGATTTCAAATCTTCTCTTTACTCCTTTATAGCTCTCCAGTCCTTTTCTGATCGAATCGGCATCGATTCCCAATTCCAAAGCAACAGAAATGGCAGCCAGGGCATTCTCCACATTGTGGAATCCCGGTACATGAAGAGCTAGATTCTCTAAACTCTGATTTTTTCCTGAATAGGTAAACTCAAAAGAACGTATTCCGGACTGAATATCAAGGGCTTGAATAGACGCGCCATTCAACCCATATATTTCTAGGTCCAAAGAGCCAAAATTATTCCTATTTAACCTTTCAACAGCATTTTTTTGAATAAATAATTTACCTTTTTTGTCTATCAAATTAATGAAGTCGGCAAATGATTTTTCAAGCTCGTTGGCATCTCCATAAATATCCAAATGGTCAGGATCCAAAGAAGTCACAATGGCAATATTTGGATGAAGGGTAAGGAAAGAGCGATCAAATTCGTCAGCCTCTACCACAATCACCTGCGCATCGGAATCACCTTCGGAAAGCAACAGATTGCTATTGAAATTCTGGGTGATCCCACCCAAAAATGCCGTCACATTCAACCCTCCGACTTTCAGCAAATGGGCTACAAGTGCGGATGTTGAAGTTTTCCCGTGCGTGCCAGCCACGGCCACCGTTTTGAACCCCTCCGTGATCATTCCCAATACCTCAGACCGCTTCTTCAACTGGAAGCCGTTTTGGCGGAAATAATTCAGCTGGTAGCTGTTGGCTGGTATAGCCGGAGTCCAAACCACCAAGGAGTTTTCTTTATCCAATCCACTTGGCAAAGTGGCCTGGCTATCTTCAAAATGAACCTTAATCCCCTCCTGCTCCAACTGCTGGGTCAAAGCCGAAGAGGTGCGGTCATATCCGGACACGGCAATACCTTGATGTGCAAACCATCTGGCAATGGCGCTCATCCCGATACCTCCTATGCCGAGGAAATAGACGCTATGTAGGTTCTTCAAATTCATTTAATCAATTGTTCAATTTCTTCTACAATGGTATTGGTAGCCTCTGGCTTTGCCAAGCGCTTGATATTTTGCCCCAAGAGTGCCATTTCAGCCTTATCGGCGATCAGGTTGGCGACCGTTTCCCCAAGTCTTTCCACTGCTACATTGTCTGCCAGCATTAGGGCTGCTTTTTGCGACACATAGGCCATGGCATTTTTGGTTTGGTGATCTTCGGCCACATTCGGAGAGGGTACAAAAATCACCGGCTTGCCCACCAAGCTCAATTCGGACACAGATAGCGCACCCGCTCTGGAGATCACGATATCTGCGGCAGCATAGGCGAGGTCCATTTCCTTGAGAAAGGCAAAAACCTTCACATTTTTAAACTTGGAACCTTTTACTGCCTTGGACATCTCCTCGAAATAAAATTTCCCGCTCTGCCACAAAACCTGATACCCAAGTTCCTCAAACTGCTGAAGAGACCCAAGCACCGATTGGTTGATCGTTCTGGCTCCAAGGCTACCGCCCAATACTAGGATTACAGGCTTGCCTTTTTCGAGACCGAAGTTTTCCAGTCCTTTATCTTTTTTTCCCTCCAAGGAGAGTATATCTTTTCTTACCGGGTTTCCTGTGTAGGTGATTTTTCCCGATGGGAAAAACTTGTCCATTTCAGGATAAGCCACGCATATGGTATTGGCTTTTTTGGCAAGGATCTTATTCGTCAATCCAGCATAGCTGTTCTGTTCCTGAATCAAGGTTGGGATACCTTTGCCCTGGGCAGCATATAAAACTGGCCCACTGGCATACCCCCCAACTCCAATCACCGCATCCGGATTGAAATCCTTCACCAGTTTCTTGGCTTTTTGGAGGCTAGCTAGCACTTTGAAAGGGAAAGCCAGATTCGCCAAGGTCAATGTCCGCTGCAGACCGGCTATCTTCAAGCCCTCGATTTTATATCCCGCCTGAGGCACCTTCTCCATTTCCATTTTGCCTTCAGCACCCACAAACAGAATCTCTGACCCGGGATGCTTTTCCATCCAGGCATTGGCAATGGCAATGGCAGGGTAGATATGTCCGCCGGTGCCACCACCGCTAATCATGATTCTATATGTTCTTGCTTCTGTCATTTAGGCTACTTTGGCAAAATTTCTAGCTGTACTCATTTCTACCGGGAAGGCATCCTCATGGTCTCCACGGCTTACACTCAATATAATTCCAAGGGAAATCCCTGTAAATATCAATGATGTCCCCCCCATACTCAACAGTGGCAATGGAAGGCCTGTAATCGGCCCAATACCCACCGCAACAGCCATATTGACCATGGCCTGAAGGACAAGCGCGAAGCTCAAGCCTGCGGACAACAAGCCACCAAAGGGTCTGTTAGAGATGGCTACCACCCGCATTCCTCTATAGAGCAAGGCCAAGTAGAGAAACAATACCCCGGCACCGCCTACCAATCCGTACTCCTCGATAATGATCGCAAAGATAAAATCGGAGTAAGGGTGAGGCAGTCTGTTACGTTGCTCACTGTTACCCGGTCCAAGACCGAAAACCCCACCATTTGCAATGGCTATGTAGGACTGCTCGGCTTGGTAGGGAACTTCATCCCCGGTCACGAAATTCTCAATCCTGCTGAAGAACGTACTTCCCCTCTGACCTAGGAAAATGGCCGATGTAAGGGCCAAGCCCCCGATCAAAAGCACCGCCATGATGAACTTCATAGGCACCCGGCCAATGAACATTAACAAAAGGCAAGTACAAAGTAAAAGCACCGCTGTGGACATGTTAGCCATCGCAATCAGCATACAGATTATTCCTATCCAAATCATGATGGGAAGGAAAGTATTCTGGAAATCCTCAATATTTTTTTGCCTTTTGGCAAGCATTCTGGCTACCGCCGCAATCAAAGCAAGTTTGGCCAAATCAGATGGCTGGAAAGCCTGGTTGATCACCGGAATGGTCAACCATCTGGAAGCCTCATTCACGTTGGAGCCAAAGAAATAGGTAAATGCTAGCAATGGAATGGATATCCACAAAGCAAACAGGGAAAGCTTGGCGTAATATTTATATGGCAACTTGTGCGCACCCCACATAACAAACAAACTGGCCAGAATCAACGATGAATGCTTTATCAGGTAAGCCTCTGTGTTGCCTCCCATTTTTTTGTAGGCAAGGGTACCAGTAGCGGAATACACTACCAGAATACTGATAATGGACAACAGGATTACTATACCCCAGATTATAGGGTCACCCTTCAAATTATTGTCGATCCATGTTTTTACTGTTCCCATCACTTCACCGTTTCCATTTCCTTTACCGCTTCAATAAACTTCTCACCTCTGTCCATATAGTTTTTGAACAGATCGAAGCTGGAGCAGGCTGGTGATAATAGTACCACATCACCTGCTTGTGCTATTTGCTGTGCCATTTGCACGGCTTGGCGCATCTCTTGGGTTTCCATAACTTGAGGTACCATTTGCCCAAAAGCAAACTTCAGTTTCTCGTTATCTTTGCCCAGGCAGATCAAAGCTTTTACCGAGCTTTTCACTACTTCTGCCAATTCATTATAATCATTGCCCTTGTCCACACCTCCAGCAATCCAGATAATTGGCTTTGACTGGTAGGCCGCAAGAGTATAATAGGTTGCATTTACATTTGTCCCCTTGCTGTCATTGATGAATTCCACCCCGTTGAGCTCGGCTACTTTTTCCATTCTGTGGGCGGCATTCTTAAAGGTAGTCAACCCCTTCATAGCCCGCTCTTCATCAGCTCCCGCGGCAATCACCGCCTGAGCTGCAGCCATCACGTTAACCATGTTGTGATGCCCTTTTAAGGGAAGAGATGCTGTATCAATTATTTGAAAACCCTTCCCTGTGGAATAATGAATCTGGCTACCATCGAAATAGGCACCATTTTCCACTTTTTGAGCAATGGAAATTTGATGGATATTGGCCTGTACAGAAAGCTCCTTTAGACCTCTCCAAATATATTGATCTTCCTTAAAATAGATCAGATGCCCTTGGTTATCCATGTTTTTGACCAAGTTGAGCTTAGAATGGATGTAATTTTCAAGTCTATACTCATACCTGTCCAAATGATCAGGCGTGATATTAAGAATGACCGCCACTTGGGGCTTCAGCTTTTTGAATCCATCAATTTGAAAACTGCTGACTTCCAAAACCCACCAGGCACGATCACCATCCACCAACTGTCTTGCCCAGCTATCTCCGACATTTCCCGCCAGCCCCACATCCATTCCCGCTTCTTTCATCAGGTGGTAAGTAAGCAGTGTGGTAGTGGTTTTTCCGTTTGTCCCGGTGATGGCAATGACTTTTCCATTGCTGAACCTGGAAGCAAACTCCAATTCATCAATAAGTGAAATCCCTTTCTCCATAATCTGCTTCACCATAGGAGCAGCATAAGGAATCCCTGGGCTTTTTATGACTTCGGGGAAAGTAAGGAGCTTTTCCGCAGAATGTCCCCCATCCTCATAGGCAATACCTTTCGCATCGAGCAGAGCCTTGCGCTCCTCGCTGATAAGGGCAAATTCGGATACAAAGACCTCGTATCCTTTGGCTTTTGCCAAAAGAGCCGCGCCAATGCCGCTTTCACCTGCTCCAAGTATTGCTATCCTATTCATCATCTAAGCTTCAAAGTTGCCAATGTAATGATGGCCAATAATATCCCCACAATCCAAAAACGGGTTACGATCTTGGATTCGTGGATTTCCTTTTTCTGATAATGGTGGTGAAGCGGGGACATCAACAATATCCTTCTTCCCTCACCGTATTTCTTTCTTGTATATTTAAAATATGACACTTGTAAGATCACGGATAGGTTTTCAATCACGAAAATCCCGCAAAGCACAGGAATCAAAAGCTCTTTTCTTAAGGTCAGTGATAGCACCGCAATCACTCCGCCCAGCATCAAACTTCCCGTATCTCCCATAAAAACCTGGGCGGGATAAGCATTGTACCAAAGGAAGCCGACACAGGCCCCTACAAAAGCCGCACAGAAAATCACCAACTCGCCTGAGTTAGGGATAAACATCACATTCAGGTACTGTGAGAAAATGGCGTTACCACTGATATAAGCAAAAATGGCGATGGTTAGGCCTATTATGGCCGAGGTCCCGGCGGCCAGACCATCAATCCCATCGGTAATGTTTGCCCCGTTAGACACTGCCGTGATAATGAAAATCACGAGCAAAATGTATAGGTAAGGGGTAAGGTCATCACCAAGGAAACCTAAAAGCCTTTCGTAATTCAGCTCGTTTCCTTTTACAAATGGGATGGTGGTTTTGGCAACTTTTACATCTCTAAAAGCCGGTGTGTCCACCACGCCTTCCTCAATGGAGACAGGTGTTTCAAACTCTCTAACCACCACATCTTCATGGAAGAAAAGAGTAGCTCCCACAATCACCCCGATACCAATTTGGCCGGCGATTTTGAATTTGCCTGCAAGGCCATCCTTGTTTTTCTGAAAGACCTTAATGTAGTCATCAATGAATCCAATCGTTCCCAGCCACACAGTGGTGATCAGCAAAAGAATGATATAAATGTTGTTAATATTGGCGAAAAGCAATGTCGGAACGATGATAGCGGCCATAAGCATCAACCCACCCATGGTCGGTGTGCCTTTTTTGGCCTGCTGTCCCTCAAGCCCCAAATCACGGATGCTTTCTCCGATCTGTTGCCTACGGATCCAGTTGATGATATGGTGTCCGAAGGTAATCGTGATGATCAATGAGAATAGCGCTGACATACCCGCACGGAATGAGATGTACCGAAACACCCCTGCGCCCGGTAGATCTAATGCTGTGTCGAAATAGTCAAATAGATGGTATAACATTCCTTAATCTTGGTGTATCTGTTTTAATAAATTTTCCGCGATCTCCCTATCATCAAATGGGTATTTCACGCCTTTAATCTCCTGATAAGTTTCATGGCCCTTTCCGGCAATGAGAATAATGTCACCTTTTACGGCAAACATGGCAGCCGTTTTAATGGCCTCTTTTCTATCTTCGATCAACATGGTTTTTTTGAAGTTGATCGGATTGACTCCTTTTTCCATATCACGGATGATGTCCATTGGAACCTCATCCCTTGGGTTGTCAGAAGTCAAGATAACTTTATCGCTGAACTGACAGGCTATTTTGGCCATTTCTGG
The DNA here is from genome assembly GCF_018500185.1 of Litoribacter ruber. GTDB lineage: Bacteria > Bacteroidota > Bacteroidia > Cytophagales > Cyclobacteriaceae > Litoribacter > Litoribacter ruber. The sequence continues at coordinate 168,375 of NZ_JAHBGI010000005.1, forward strand.
CCTTTTCGCCTTGTCTCTGTTTCCGCCACAACCCACTACTGTGATTACATTTTCTCCGCCATCTCTTACACCTTGGATGGTCTTCAATACATTTTCCAGCGCATCAGGCGTATGGGCGTAATCCACAATTACGGTGATGCCCTTATGGATAAATTGATCGAAACGCCCGGTGGCGCCTCTCACTTTGGAAAGCTGCATCAGCACCTCATCCGTCTCCTCTCCCAGCAATACCGCTGTACCCAGCACCGCCAGAACATTGTAGGCGTTGAACTCACCAATCATCCTGAGCCATACCTGCTTTCCATCTATATCCAGCTCAAGCCCCTGAAGCGTGTTGCTCAGGATTTTGGCCTTGAATTCAGCAGGGTATTTCAATGCATAGGAATGCTTTTCTGCTTTTGTATTTTGAAGCATCACCAAACCACGTTTGTCATCAGCATTGGTCAGCGCAAAAGCGCCTTTTGGCAACTCATCAAAAAGCTGCTTTTTGGCCTTGATATACTCATCAAATGAGCCGTGATAATCCAAGTGATCATGGGAAATGTTGGTAAACACAGCTCCGGTCAAGTTCAGCCCGGTCATCCTATGCTGCACAATCGCGTGGCTGCTTGCCTCCATGAAGCAATGCGTACATCCCTCCTTCACCATTTTGGCCAAAAGCTGATTAATGGCCAGGGCATCCGGAGTGGTATGGGTAGATGGTATTACCTCCTCGTTTATCTTATTTTCAACTGTTGACAGCAATCCGGTAACATAGCCCAACTCCATGAAAAGCTGGTGTAAAAGGGTCGCTGTGGTGGTTTTTCCATTGGTACCGGTCACAGCTACTATCTTCAACTTATCAGATGGACTCTCATAATAGTTGGCAGCCATCACTCCAAGGGCTCTCGCAGAATCTGCCACCTGCACATACGTGATGCCGGCAGCATGCTCGCTAGGCATTTCTTGGCACACAATGGCTTTTGCCCCTTGATCAATGGCTTTTGCAATGAAGGCATGTCCGTCAACCTGGGTTCCTCTGATGGCCACAAAAACGCAATCTTGAGAAACCTTGCGGCTGTCAAATACAATTTCGCTAATCTCCACATCCATATCACCTATGGCCGAAGTAAGCGATGCTTTGTATAATATGTCCTTAAGTACTTTCATTAACCCAGTGTCAATTTTATTATTCCATTTGTGGGCACGTTGCCTCCAGCCAAAAGCGACTGGCTTTTTACCCTACCCTTGCCTGAATATTGAACCCGCAGCCCTTTGTTCTCCAACACATACAGCGCATCTCTCAAAGACATCCCTGTCACGTCCGGCACAATCGGCTCATCTACATTATTTGGTGCCCAATAGATCGCTGAATTGGCCACCGAAGATTTCACCCAGCGCTCGCCACCTTCATATTTGTTGGTCAGCCCAAACTTGGAGCAGATCATCTGAAGCTCTTCGGCTAGACCAGCCTGTATCATCGGAAACTGGTTTTGGTCTACCTCCACCAGATTTTTGTATTTTTTTGTATTCAAACTCAGGTCTTGAGCAAATATCTTATCGGCAATATCCTTAAACACAGGTGCAGAAACATCCCCACCATAAGCATTGAAACCTTTAGGGCTATCAATCACCACAATCGCTGAATACTTCGGATTGTCAGCAGGAAAATATCCAGCAAAGGATGCATAGTACTTTTGTGTATAGCGCCCGTCAATCAACTTTTGGGCGGTACCCGTTTTTCCAGCGATTTTGTAATCCGCATTTCGGATATTCTTAGCCGTACCATTTTCTACCACACCCTCCAACAGAGACTGCAATTCCTTGATGGTTTTGTCAGATGCGATTTTCTTTCTCATCACTTCTGTCTTGAATTCCTGCTCCACTACATTGGCTCTGGAAATCTGCTGCACGATCATCGGCTTGACCATGCGGCCGTTGTTCGCCACCGCATTGTAAAGCATCAGGGTATGCAAAGGAGTAAGCTTCACTTCATACCCGATGGACATCCATGGAAGCGTAGTCCCATACCAGTTTTTGGAACCGGGCTTTTTGAAATAAGGAACACCTTCACCTTTTAGCTGAAAGTCAATCGGCATGTTGATACCCGCTTTTTCCACATAATCCAAAAACTTTGACGGTGTCACGCCAAAGTGCTGTTCTACTAGTCTGGAAATCCCCACATTTGAGGATTTCTCAAATGCCTCTCTGATCGTTATTTCTCCATACCCTCCATGTTTGACATCCCGCATAGTGCGGTCATAAAACTTGAAGGTTCCGTTTCCGGTCTCCACTTTATCATTCAAATTAATCTTTCCTTCTTCGAGCAAGGCCATAATGGAAAGTAATTTAAATGTGGAACCAGGCTCGGTAAGTCCTTGCTCGCCTATGGCGTAATTATATAGCTCACCATAACCGTATCCGTTTTTGTTTTTCTGCAGGTTGGCAATGGCCTTGATATGGCCTGTAGCCACTTCCATCACAATCACGCTTCCGAATTCAGCATCCTTATTCATCAACTGCTTCAACAAGGCTGACTCAGCCACATCCTGAAGATTGACGTCCAAAGTGGTGACGATATCGTATCCGTCCTCAGGCTTGATGTCATTGGCATCGTGCACGGGCTTCCAAGTGCCTCCAGCGATTTTTTGGAAAAGGGCCTCACCATTTTCTCCGCCAAGCTGTGCATTGAAAGAATATTCGAGTCCTGCCCCGTAGTTGTCTTCATTCAAAAAGCCCACGGTACGTCCGGCAAGAGCCTTGAAAGGATAGAATCTTTTTTCCACTTTTTCGAAAATGACCCCACCGCCCATTCTTCCATTCCGGAAAATCGGCCATTTCATCATCGCCTGCATCTCCTGATACCCGATTTGCTTGCGGTTTAGAAGCACATACTTCTTATTATTGGATCTAGCGTCACTGATCAGCCTCTTATAATAGTCTCTGGATTTATCATTATAATGCTTGGAAAGCATTATGGATAAGCTGTCGATCCCATTTCTGAACACCTCGTCCTTTGCAATGGAAGGATCGAGCGCCACTCTATAGAAAGGTAGGCTGGTGGCCAAAAGGCTTCCATCACCGCTGTAGATATTCCCACGCGTAGCTTTTACCGTTCTGTATTGAAGGTTTACTTCATCAGATTTTTTACGCCATTCTTCACCCTCCACAAACTGAATTTGGGTAATCCTATAAAAGATTACCCCGGCAAAGATCGCCACCACCAGGAAGGCAAATCTTATTCTCAGCAGTATGGATTTCTTAATATTCACTTCTTCACTTTTATTTTCATAGGAGGCTCATCTATTTCGTAGACTCCCAGTGCTTGCATTTTCTTGGCTACTTCCGATTGCTTTGAGCTAAACATATAGTCGGCCTCCAATGTGGTGACATCCGCTCTCAGGTCCTCCACCTCCTGTTGGACCCGATTGATCTCGCGTATGGTGTTTTCAGCTTTATGGTTGCTCCAGATATAGATCAAGGCCAAAGTGGCCGCATAAAGGAATGGAGGAACCAGCTTTACCGGGATGCCATAACCGATCAACCCCGTGATGTCAAGCTTCTTTTCGATGAAACTGAACAAGCTGCTGCCACTCGAAATACGTTTGGTAGCTTTGCCTTTTTCCTCTTTTGCCCTAAATGTGTTCTTAGCCATTTTTCTTCGCGATTCTCAGTTTGGCACTTCTAGCCCGATTGTTACGCGCTATTTCCTCTTGATCTGCTACTATAGCCTTGCGACTCACCGGTTCTAGGGGGCGGATCAAGTTTCCATAGAAATCCTTTTCCACCTCTCCATGCATTTTACCTTTATTGATGAAGTTCTTCACCATTCTATCCTCAAGACTGTGGTAGCTCATCACCACCAGCCTGCCTTCAGGCTTCAACACTTCAACTGCCTGCTCAAGCATATCTTCCAGCGCCCCCATCTCGTCATTCACCTCAATTCTCAAGGCCTGAAATACCTGTGCAAAATATTTGAACTCCCTGTTTCGTGGGGCAAATTTCTGCAACAGCTGCTTGAATCCCTCTATGGTTTCAAATGTGCGCTGAGCCCTTTCGGACACCACTGCCTGAGCCAATGTCTTGGCGTTTTTCACCTCTCCATATATCCCGAATATCTTGTGCAATTGGGCCTCATCGTAGGTGTTCAAAACCGTTGCCGCCGACACTTCGGAAGACTTGTTCATCCTCATATCCAATGTGCCTTCAAACCTGGTGGAAAATCCACGGGTAGGCTCATCGATTTGATAAGATGAAATGCCCAAATCGGCCAATATCCCATCAACCTGCTTCACCCCATGTAGTCTTAAATAACGCTTCAAATCGCGGAAATTGGCCGCTACGAAGGTGAAATCTGGACTATTTGGCACATTCCGCTCAGCATCAGGATCTTGATCAAACCCGTAAAGATGTCCTTTGTCCAAGTGCTTCAATATTTCTTTGGAATGCCCTCCACCGCCAAAAGTCAAGTCCACATAAATCCCATTAGGATCGATGGCCAGGCCTTCGATGCATTGCTGCAACATCACGGGAATATGGTACACTTGCTCACTCATTGTGATAAATATTTTGCTATCAGTTCTGCCTCTTCTTCTTCAGAAAGACTATTTTGTGACTCTTTGAATCGCTCAGGACTCCACATTTCAATATATCTGCCTACTCCTACCAATACCGCTTCGCGATCGATCTCTGCATGAACCAATACGTTTTTCGGCACCAACATTCTTCCGGCACTATCTAGCTCCACTTCAGAAACCCTGGCCATCAAGACTCTTCTCAAGGCTTTTGCCTTAGGGTCAAACTCATCAAGGTTGGAGATTTTGGCCCCAATTCTTCTTTGATAATCGTTCGCTACATGGATTTCGACACAGCCTGATTTGTCCAGATTCAATATCAACTCACCCCCTTGCACCTCTGGCAATGCCGCCTTGAATTTGGCAGGCAAAACCAGACGTCCCTTGGCGTCGAGTTTACATTCGAATGTGGATAAAAAATTGGCCATTCAGATTTCTAGAGTTTCCTTCAAATACAAAAGTAATAAAAGCATTTACACATCCCACCACTCTCTCCCACTTTTTACCACTTGTTGATAAAAATATCTAAAAGTTTGAATTATCACAACTTTTCAGCAAATAATTACTAATCTTATTTTCTGAAGGTCATGAAGTTAGGAATGGAATCAGGAGCAAAAACACCAGAGAATGGTTAGAATTATAAGGTTAAAAAATTGTATTTTCCACCAAATAAAAGCCTGAAGGCCATATTTGTGGTTTTTATCAAATAAAGAATGGATGAGAATTTCCCTTAAAAAAATTAATATTTTTTCCAGTGGGGGAGAAAGTGGGAGAACATCCCAGCTTCGGACTTATTTTTTCCTTTGAATGGTATACTCGACTAGGGCTTCGAGTGAAGTTTTGTATTCTGATGGAGGGAAAGCCGCAAGAATTTCCAGGGCCTCTTCATAGTACCGGTTCATCACACTTTCGGCATACTCCAAACCTCCAGAAGCCTTTACAAAGTCAATTACTTTGTTGACAGACTTCTTGTCCTCGTTTTTATTCCGGATAAGGTAAATGATCTTTTTCTTTTCCATCCAGGAGGCCTTTTCCAAAGCAAAGATCAAAGGCAAGGTCATTTTCTTTTCCTTGATGTCGATACCCACAGGTTTGCCTACTTCATCTTTTCCATAATCAAAAAGGTCATCCTTGATCTGAAAGGCCATCCCGATTTTTTCCCCAAACAGCCGCATCTGCTCGACCTGATCGGCACCCACACCAGCAGTAGAAGCACCCACTGCACAACAAGCGGCAATCAGGCTGGCGGTTTTTTGTTTGATGATGGTATAATAAACGTCTTCGGTGATGTCAAGCTTTCTGGCTTTGGCAATCTGCAGCAATTCCCCTTCGCTCATCTCCCTTACCGCGCGGCTCACGATCTGAAGGAGACCAAAATCACCATTGTCCACACTGAGCAGCAGCCCGCGTGAAAGCAGGTAGTCCCCCACCAGTACGGCAATCTTGTTTTTCCAAAGAGCATTGACGGAAAAAAAACCTCTCCGGTAATTGGCATCATCCACCACATCATCATGGACGAGGGTCGCGGTGTGGAGAAGCTCGATTAGGGCGGCGCCGCGGTAAGATGATTCGGTAATCCCACCTGATACTCCGGCAGTTAAAAAAACAAACATGGGCCGCATCTGCTTGCCCTTTCGCTTTACGATATAGCCGGTGATATGATCGAGAAGTTTCACCTTACTTTTCATAAAGGTTCGAAACTTCTTCTCAAAATCGTCCATTTCCGTGGCGATCGGGGCTTGTATTTGCTTTAAATCCGGCTTCATCGATGGTTTGAAGATGCAATAATACAACCTATTACTTCATTGACAAAATGACCTTCGGTAATATGTTGGCAAAATCATAAACCCAGATACCCGCTGATAGTTTCTTCAGATTGATCCTCCTTAGATAGGAAACTATTTTTCATTATCTTTGAATCGTTTAAACTAGAGATCCTTGACTGACGATTACATAAAGCATAAGTACGCCCCAATCCTTCCCCAAAAAGACGAATGGCCCGTCGTGAAGCTCAGCAAACACCGAAAGGAGTTTATCAAAGCTGTGGCGCTGGCGGCCAGAAACCGCATTATCGCCCTGACTGGCAACAACATGGAGATACTGAGGGAGGAACTGGAAACGACTTTGTATCGGGAAAAGCTCAGGATCAAACAGAACCCCTGGTTGGTAGATCCGGAGGATGATTATGAGTTTTGGTCAAAGGTGAAATCGGCAATGGTACACCTGACCTCCGAAAGCAATCTTTCTAATAAGGACAAAAAAACAGCTTACCACAACATTCTTCATGATATCACCACCCGATATGCTGAGGAAATTGCCAGTAATTTCAAACACAGCCATTACAAAGCGACCAGGCGCTTGGTTACCTATGGTTTTTCGAGATTGCTCAATGCGGCGAGGGTAAAAGGTTTCAAATCCCTTTTTAGTACCCAATACACCCTTCAGGATAAAATCCAGATCATTGGAGAAACCGAACAATTAAGGGATCTGGCTTCTAAAGGGACCGTGGTTATGGTGCCCACCCACTTCTCCAATCTGGACAGCATTCTGATCGGATGGACCATCAGCACCTTGGGGATGCCCCCTTATATATATGGAGCAGGCCTCAACCTGTTCAATATCCAGATATTTAGCTATTTCATGAATGCCTTGGGTGCCTACAAGGTGGATAGAAGGAAAAAGAACCTTCCCTACATCGAAACGCTCAAAACCTATTCGAGTGAAGCGATACAGTTTGGCTGTCATAGCCTGTTCTTCCCGGGCGGTACACGCTCTAGGAGTGGGAAAATCGAGTCCAAATTAAAACTTGGCTTACTCAGCACTGCCGTGGAAGCCCAGCGGGCAAATTACCAAAAGGACCTCAATGACATTAGCGGTAAAATATTTATCGTCCCGGTAACGATCAATTACCATTTTGTACTCGAGGCGCCAAGTTTGATTCAGGAACATCTATCGATTACAGGTCAGGAAAGGTTCTATCAAGAGACCGATGAATTCTCTGACTCGCTCAAAATAGCCAAATTCTTGGTAAAGTTCTTCACCAAAGGCTCCGACATTTCAGTCTCCATAGGCAAGGCCATGGATGTTTTGGGCAATTATGTGGACAAGGACGGCAAGAGTCTGGACAGCCACGGTAGAAATATAGACACGCGTGATTACTTTGTTTCAGACGGAAAAATCTCCATAGACACACAGCGGGAGGACCAATATACAATTAGACTGGGCAACCGGATCGTTGAGGAATTCCACAAAATCAACCGGGTGTTCAGTAGCCATTTGGTCGCCTTTACCGCATTTCAGATCTTCAAACGCCAAAACAGGAAACTTGACCTGTTCAGTTTGCTTAGGTTGCCGGAAGAGGATTTGGTGATCCCTTATGCTCAATTCAGAGCAGAATGTGAACGGGTGCTCAACAGAATCAAGGAAATCAGAGCCGCCGGGAAGGTGCATATTGCCCCGCACTTGAAGCAGGACCTTGACGGCATCATCGCACATGGATTGAGCAATGTGGGCCTTTACCACTCCAAGCGCCCATTGATCTTGAATGATAATGGCGACATCATCACCGAGGACATGAACCTCCTTTATTTTTATCACAACAGACTTGACGGATATGATCTTGAAAAACTCTTCTAGGAGCAATAAGCCCGTTGGAGTAATTGGAATTGGAAGTTTTGGAACCGCAATAGCAAACATGCTGGCCGAAAAAAGCCAGGTGATCGTATATGCGCGGAAAGCCGACGTGGTCGAAGAGATCAACGCCCGCCATACGGCAGGAGGAAGAGACCTGCATCCTAGAATCGAGGCCACTTCAGATATCGAATACATTTGCCAAAAATGTGAAATCCTCTTTCCTGTCGTGTCCTCATCTGGATTCCGAGAGGTGATGCAGCAATTTGCGCCTTTTCTTCACCCCTACCATATCTTGATTCACGGCACCAAAGGCTTATCCTTACTCCTGCCCGATGGCAAAACTTTGGAGACGGTAGACAGAATCAAAAGGGACAATATTGCCACCATGAGTGAGGTAATCCTCAACGAAACCGTAGTGGTGCGGGTGGGTTGTCTTGCCGGGCCCAACCTTGCCAAAGAACTATCCCTCAAGCAACCAGCTGCCACGGTGATTGCCAGTAAATACAACGAGGTAATCTTGGAAGGCCAGCGACTGCTTCGCAACGACCGCTTCCAAGTGTATGGCAACCAAGACATCATCGGCGTGGAATTGAGTGGGGTGTTGAAAAACATCATCGCCATCGCCGCTGGTGCACTTGGCGGCATGGGATTGGGAGAGAATGCCAAAGGATTGTTGATTTCCCGAGGCATGGTGGAATTGATCTATCTAGGAAAAGCTTTGGGCGGAGGCACCAAGTCTTTCATAGGTTTGGCAGGAATCGGGGATTTGGTAGCCACTTGTAGCTCTAAACTTTCCCGAAATTACACGGTTGGCTTTAGGCTGGCAAATGGAGAAAAACTGCCGGATATCATAGCCGATATGGAGGAAGTGGCAGAGGGGATCAATACGGTGAAGCTAATCAAGACTTTTGCAGAAAGCACAGGTATGAGGGCGCCGATTACCGAAAATCTCTATAAGGTGCTTTTTGAGAATTTCAAAGTGGAAGAAGCCCTGCAGTATCTAATGAAATATCCATTCAACGTGGATGTTGATTTCCTTTAACCTTCCAGCTTGGCCAGTCTTTTCAATAAAGGCGGGTGGCTATAATGGACAAATACATACAAGGGATGTGGATTCAAATGGCTGAGGGTTTTTACGGACAGGGTCTTTAGCGCTTCTGCCAGGGGCTGCCCTGCAAAGGTTTCTTTGGCAAAAGCATCCGCCTCATATTCATGTTTACGGCTCATCATGTTTAACCCCACACCCAACAGCATGGAAATCGGAGAGAAAAGCATGGTAAATCCAATCAGATTCAAATGGATAGCCAGTTGGTTTCCTCCCAAAGCCAAACTCATGTTTTCGTTGTAAATCACCAGAGACAATATATAAAGCATCACACCCACCTGCAGCGAACTAGTGAGCAGGTTGTACCAAATATGCTTTCTTTTGTAATGCCCGATTTCGTGGGCCAGTACGGCGATCAACTCCTCCGGCGTATGTTGCTCGATTAAGGTATCAAACAGTACGACTTTTTTCCTTCTTCCAAAGCCTGAGAAAAAAGCATTTGCCTTGGTGGACCGTTTGCTGCCATCTACCACAAAAATATTATCAAGTGAAAACCCCACGGAATTGGCATAAGCAAGAATACGGTTTTTCAACTCCCCTTCTTCCAGCGGACTTAATTTATTGAAAATCGGAAGTACCCAAGCGGTGTAAAACAAATTTACCGCAAGCATAAACACCATCGCCACAGCCCAGAAAATCCACCAAAAGTCACTTCCTATCTGGTGAATCAGCCAAAAGAGGGCTAAGAGCAATACGCCCCCCACGGTGATGGAAAGCAAGTAGCTTTTCAACTTATCCAAGAAAAAGGTTTTGGGGGTGGTTTTATTGAAGCCAAACTTTTCCTCAATCTTAAAAGTGTGGTAATAATCAAAAGGAAGAGAGAGCAGATCCGAGCCAATAAACAGAATGCCGATATAAATAAGAGACCGCAAGAGCGGTTCCCCTACAAAATCCTGCAGCCAGATGTCAAGATCACCAAAAAAACCAAACAGGATGAAGATTGCCGTAATAAGGTAGGTAAATAAGCCCGTGATCAGCCCGAAATTGTAATTTGTCTTTTGGTACTCTTCCGACTCGGTTACCTTTTCTTGGCTCAGGTACTGTTCCAAGGTTTTAGGCACCAAGCAATGGGCCCTCCTGACATTAAGCCAGTTGATGGACTTTTCAAATATAAGGTTCAACGTAATGATACCTAACAAAAGGTACTTCAGCAATGCCGGATCCATACACAGGTTTTATTAAAACTTGGGGCATGGAAGGATGGTGTCCCTTCTTCTTGGTTTACCTTGGTTTGGATCTGGAAAAATATAGCTCAAACTAATTTCGTGTGCTCCTCCCGACTGGATCCCAAGTTGAGAAACCGTGTAATCAAAACTATAACCTACATTGAATCCCGTTGGCAGACTAAATCCGACCAACAGCACAATGGCATCACGGTTACTTTGACTTTCAACTGGTTTGTAAGGCAATCCTCTATACCACATACCCACAATAAGTGGTTCTGCATATAAATACGCCCCGAGGTCCAATTGTTCAAACGGTCCCTGTCTTTTATAATTAAAAGTCGGCGTGATATAGCGTTGCTTAAAAGTATGGGTGAAATCCTGTCTCATGGGCCCCTGTCCCAAGGATATGCGATAACCGCCGTGAACTGACCATTTTAAAGGTAAAGGGCTCACTCCGTCCAAAAAGGATTGGTTGGGCTGGTTGACATGATGGGCCGCTCCTCCTAGCCAGAAATTCTCGGTAAAAAACAACCCCCCAAAAGAAAGGGAAAGCATATTGACCGGTGTCCCCAAGTCTTCATTGGGCCCCGGAAGGGTCGGTCCAAATGGATCGGATGGATTTATCTGGTTGGCAAAGATCAGATTTTCATAATAACCTATGTCTCTACGGATATAACTTGCTTGGAATCCCGGACGGAAATAAGCCCCTTCAGAAAGACGGAGTTCATAGGAGTATAACCCCGAAAGGCTTAGGGACCTCAGCCCAGCGGCCCCCTCCACATCGTTCATCATGTGGAAGCCAAAACCACTGTTCAGGTTTTCGTTATAGGTATCCACATAGGCAGAAAAAGTACTGAAATTAGCGTCCAGCCCAGGCCATTGGTTGCGGTAGTTGAGCCCGATGCGGGTGGTCAGTTCCGACCCGGCAAGGGCGGGATTCAGATACATCGGGGCAGCATAGTACTGGCTATATTGGGGATCCTGACCAAAAGCCTGATAGGAAAGGCTGAGGAGCAGGGTAGTAAAAAAAACAATATAAAGGTGCGACTTAAACAATTATTTGTTCGTTTATTTGAAGATGACTAGCTTATATAAACGTTTTGCCAATTCGGGTGTTTTATTGGCAGCTATTTAATATGAAAATTCCGTATTCTTTACTAAAAATAAAATTCATTTTTTGCAGCCTGCTGATTTTCGGGCTCATTTCTTCTTTTAACAAAAACCAGGCCCAAGGTTTTAATAACAACGAATGGATCTTCGGATGTGGCGAGGAAAGCCCCGCAAAGGCCATTTCTTTTGGTAAAGGAACCAGCCCCTCGATACGTAATTTAAACGATATTCTCGGTAATGATAACGTAGCCGTTGCCATTGACCCTATCTCCGGAAACGTTATTTTTTATACAGACGGGGTGCTGCTTTACAATAACCTGGAAAGACCGATGCAAAATATGGCTCCCCAGCTTGCCGGAGACTGGGATGCCCAGCAGGGCGTGGCCATCGGAATTCTAGATTACGATGTGGACGGGGACAAACTTTATTACACTTTCTATGTTAATGATGCCGGCACGCTTTTTTACTCAATAGTTGACATGAACGATCCAGGAGGAGCCACGGGCAGCCAACCTCCCCTGGGAGCCATTACTGAAAAAGATATTCAGATCACCACTGGAGTCACAGGGCCGATCCTCGTAGTGAGGCCGGCCGAAACCACCTTTCTTCTGACCATAGAAGGGGGCAATCTGGTAGCACGCGGTTTTACCGATGTGGCTGGGGAATTTGAGGATCCCATCACCACCCCTCTGCCCTTTGCGGTCAGATCCATGTATTTCGATGAGGAGTCGGGGGAGCTGGTTCTTATTCCTGAAGATCCAAATGAGGACATTCATATCCTCACCATTGAACCTGACGGAAGCAGTCTGGGTGAACTGATCACAATTGAAGGCACCGGTAACGGAACGCCCATCAACGGGGTGGAATTTTCCCCCGATGGGGAATACATGTATTTCTCAAGAGGCAATGAACTGATCAGAATTTCCACTACGGACCCTGATCTACCTGCGCAAACTATACCTCTGCAAACCGAGATCGAAGAAATATATGACATAAGAGTCGGTCCCGATGGCCGGCTATATTACCTATACAGTGAGCCGGGGCTGGACGCCATTTACGTAGGGGTAGTAGAAAATCCCAATGAGGAGGATATTCTAGAAGTCACGGTGGACGAAGACCCATTTGACCAGGCGGACTTCTGCAGCACCACCTTCCCCAATTTCTCCCCCAATGCCGAGCTCGACCCTGTGGTGGACTTCACCTGGCAGCCTGAGCAACCCTGTCAAAACAACCCCATACAACTAACCTCTGAGATCACCCCGAGGAATTTCCGGCCTGTTTCTTTTGAATGGGAGCTATCTGCAGAGCTTGTAGATGCAGATGGAGAACCGATTGAGCTGGATCTTGACCAAGAGCACCTTCTTATCCCGGCGGACGCCACTGCGGAGGAATCTGTTACAGTTACTTTGACAGTAACATTTGCGGATGGATCAACAATGGATGTCACCAATACCATTACTTTAAACGAAAATCCAATTGAGGCTCAATTTACTCCTCAGGACACCACCATTTGTGCTGGTCAATGTTTTGATATTGACACATGGCTAGAAGCTAGCATGGGTGATGACCAGCAAGGTGGCAGGGGTATAGGAGGCCCTGGCGGTGGGGGCATGGATAATCTAGAGTATTTCTGGTCAGATAGAAAAGAAGAAGGCTGGGGACCAAAAGAGCGACCTTGTATTACCGATAAACCGGGACTTTATTGGGTGCTGGTAAGAGATCCGATGAATCCTGAGGGATGTACTGCATATGCTAGTATCCGAGTAAATGTATGGGACATAGATGATCCTAAAAATAACATCTGGTACTTTGGTGATGGAGCGGGATTGGATTTTAACCCCGACCCTGACGATCCTGATGGCCCTATTCCCCGCCCAATCCCCAGCCGACACCCATCCAATATGCCTGCCGGGGTTACCACTATTTCCGATGCGGCTGGGGAAGTGCTATTTTACTCTGATGGCTCTACTGTTTGGAATGCGACTGGTGATGTCTTAGCAGAAAACATTGGAGGGGACCCCAATGTTGGTCAAAGCATTTTGGCTGTTGCCGTTCCCCAAGACGAGACATTATATTATTTATTTACTATTGGGAATGGCGAGGCTAAATTCTCAACAGTAGATTTAAAGGGCAGTCCGCCAACAGGGGTTGGCTTTGGCAGCGTACCCACCCAGGACAATTTCCTGTTCAGCACTAGTACGGAGAAGATGGCCGCCGCTGGCAGCAGCCCGACCTGGGTGCTCTTCCACGAGGCCGGCAACAATACTTTCCGGGCCTATCCCGTAGGGCCACAAGGTATCGGACAGCCTGTATTCAGCGCGGTGGGACAAAACCATAACTTTAACTCCGGGGAAATCGGAGCCATGAAATTCAGCCCTGACGGTTCCCAAGTGGCCATCACCTTTAGTGACGGCACAAACAACTGGGTGGAAATCTTCGATTTTGATTCCGAAACGGGTGAGCTTTCCGAGTATGCCTCCATTGATCTGGGTGGTGATGGAGAAGTGTATGGCGTGGAATTCTCGGGTGACGGATCTAGGATCTATGTGAGTTACCTTGGTGGAAACAGCCGTGTGGAAGAATTTATCATAGAGCCCATTGAAGGTTGTTTTGAATGTCTGGACAATGCAAACACAAAAGGGGAGCGGGAAAGCTGTATCGTGGATACCCGCATGGAAGTTACCAGTGAAGGTGACTTTGGGGCCCTGCAAATCGGGCCAGATGGACAGGTATATGTGGCGAGGCCAGGCCAGAGTGTGATCGGGCAAATCCAGACGCTGGAAATTTCCGATGAGGACTGTACTACCAGACACTTCTACAATACCCAAGCCCACGATCCAATGCCCGGCACTTCCAACTTGGGATTACCTGCATTTGTAAATATGGATGGCAGCGCCATTCCAGAACCCGCCCTTGATGGCCCTGAGCAACTCTGCTTGGATCCTGAAGAAGGGGCCTGGGGACTTTTTGAAGGAGGTGGTGAGCCGGATATTGACACATATTTTTGGACTATCCGAAATGAAGATGGCGATATCATACATGAAGAAGAAGGAGGTGAGGAAGCCCAAAATCTTGAATATGAATTCCCAACTGACGGCACTTTTACGGTAGAATTAAGAGTAGACAGATGTGGCGACCCAACTTACTTTGAAGATGAAATGGAAGTCGTAGTGATTGCCCCTCCCACACTGATTCTTGAGGACGAAGCGGTGCTTTGTGCAGGTGATGAGATCGAACTTACCGCAATGGACGAAGAAGCTGACGGCTTTAATGAGGAGGATTACATTTTCGAATGGGTGAATGCTGCAGGGGAAATTTTAGGTACTACAAACACGATTACGGTAAATGAGGAAAGTATCTATACCGTAAGAGTCCGCCACCGTATCCCTGAGGGCACACCCGATGCGGAAATTTTAAGCTGTCCAAACACCCAGTCCATATTTGTAGGACCAGCCTTCCAGTTTGAAGTGGAGCAGTCCGATGAGGAAGTCTGCGTGGGGGAAATTGTGACGTTTGAGCCTGATACTCCAATTGAAGGTGAGTGGTTCTATCAGCTTGAAGGGGAAGAAGATAGGATTCGCCTGCAAACATCTGAAACCTTGGAATTGGACACTGAAATTCTAGGCGCAGGGCAATTTGACATCATTTTCGTTGCAGAAGACCCCTTGGTGGAGGATTGCATGATTGAAAAAAGAAATCCTTTATTGGTAAACCCACTGCCTGACTACACAATTGAGGTATTGGATATTGAGGTAGACTGTGACAATCCAGAGGGAGTTATCGTTCTGACAGTTAATTCTCCTATAGAAAGCTTGGTCATTGAGGAACTGGACCTTTCCTTTGAGAATTTAGAACCTGGACAAGTAGAGCAAATAGAAAACCTCGCCCCTAGGAACTACACCTTTCTAGCCAGCAACAATAGCTGTGAGTTTACCAGAACCGCCAGAATTGACAACATTTCCCCTCCTGCCAATTATGAATATGATTTGGATCTTGAAGCAGACTGTGATAACCAACTGGGCTCAATCACCGTTACTTTCTCCAGCATCCCGGTTACCGCTTCTTATGAATTGGTAAGAGAAGGATCAGGGGAGACTTGGACGGGGGAATTTAGCGAAGGGCTTCCTAATACCATCGAAAACCTGCCTTCTGGACAGTATGCTTTCCAGATCATCACCCCCGATGGTTGTCCAATACCTCACCCTGATCCAATAATTATTGATTTCAGAACAATACCAGCTGAACTTGTCCCAGAATCTTTCTGCGGAAATGAAGGAAATACCATTACTGTTACAGGAAACTTCAGGGAAGGAATGAGCTTCGAATGGTACCTAGACAATGTACCACTTTCTTCTGGACCCGAAACTACCATTGCAGCAGAAGATGGAGGGGTGTATTTAGTGGAAATTCTAAATGAGTTTGGCTGTGTGGTGGGTGAAGACAGGGTTACTATCTTGGACTCCAATATTCAGTCGCCTACTCTAGATGACAGGTATGTCATTTGCGCTATAGAAAACTTTGCTCCAGAGATTTTTGCTGGCAACTACGAACGATTTGAGTGGGTGTTTGAGGATGAGGATGAGCCATTCAGTGATATGCCATCCATCTTGCCAGATAGGCCTGGGGAGTACACCTTGCGGGTTTGGGACGAAGAGGGCTGTATGTCCATGACCACTTTCATGGTCGAAGAGGATTGCGAACCTAGGGTCATCACTCCAAATGCCATGAACCTACGCGACCCCAATAAATGGTTTGTAGTCTATGTCAATGAATTTGTCAACGAGGTCCAGCTCCTCATTTACAACCGCTGGGGTGAGCTGATCCACGTGGTTGAGCAGGTAGACACCCCACCTAGGGTGCCGATTTTGGAATGGGACGGTACCGTAAGGGGCCAAACCGTGCCTATTGGAACATATCCGGTCATTATCAGGTTTAAGAGTGTGAGACAAAACCTGGAAAAAGAGATCAAAACCGCTGTAGTGGTATTGGAATAATACTTATTACAATTACAAAAATCACGTGGCGTTCGTAGCGAATCTTTGCGGACGCTGCGTGAAACTTTACCGAAAACAAACTATGATTACGATAATTTCCCCCGCCAAGACACTTGATTTAAGCACTACCGAAGTAAACCTGGCTACCGAGCCTATATTTAAAAAAGACATACAGGAGCTTGTCGGGATCATGAAAACCAAAAATGCCTCCGACATTAAAGAGCTCATGGGCGTAAGTGAAAACCTGGCCCAGCTGAATGAAGAAAGGTATCAGAACTTTAAGAAAAAATTCACCTTTGACAACTCCAAGCAGGCCTTACTCGCCTTTAAAGGCGATGTGTATCAGCAACTGAAAGTGGAGGAATATGGTGATCAAGAACTGAAGTTTGCCCAAGACCATGTGCGCATACTATCCGGCCTGTATGGCTTGCTTAGACCTTTGGACCTGATCCAGCCTTATCGATTAGAAATGGGAACCAAGCTTGAAAATGATAAAGGCAAAGACCTTTATGAATTTTGGGGTGCCAAAATCGCAGAAGAATTAAATAAACTGGGCAAAGAGACCATCATCAACCTGGCCAGCCAGGAATACTTCAAGGCTGTAGATAAGAAAACCCTTAAGGCCAATATCATCAGTCCGACTTTCAAGGAATACCGGGATGGGAAGTATAAGATCATTGGTATTTTCGCCAAAAAGGCCCGTGGAATGATGACCAATTTCATTATCCAAAACCAGATTAATGAATCTGAAAAACTGAAGGTTTTCAATGATGAGGGCTACGAGTATGATGAAAAGTTGAGTACAGAAAAAGAATGGGTCTTCGTTAGATAGACAAAAAATACTGCTTTTATGTGAAAAAAAGCAGTATTTTTCATTTTATAGCACTTCTTTTGTTATTGATTATTTTTTTAAAGTATAACTTAAGATGCGCTTTTCCTACTTTTTCACGCTATTGGCCTTCATGGCTGTAGGTTTGGTAATGGTCACCAAGTCTGCCTCATCCATCTCGGAGGACGCATACTATAACACCCCCGAACTTGAAGGACCTGATGGCGTATGTTTGACCTATATTCTAAAGGAAGCTACCTTTTCCGCTGGAGGCAATCCCGAAACTGATTTTTATTTCTGGAGTGTGACGGACAGCGAGGGATTTGAGGTTTATTACAGAGACGGTTTAGGAGTGGAAAGCATCACAGTTCCCTTTACGGTATTGGGGAATTATACCATTAATGTAAGGGTGGCAAGGGATGGAAACCCTGATTTCTATAGGGAATCGCAGCCATTTTCGGTAATACCCGGACCTTCTTTTGCATTGCCAGGAGTGGTTACTCTTTGTGCGGGAGAAAGCTTTGCGCTA
Source organism: Litoribacter ruber (assembly GCF_018500185.1). Lineage (GTDB taxonomy): Bacteria > Bacteroidota > Bacteroidia > Cytophagales > Cyclobacteriaceae > Litoribacter > Litoribacter ruber. Next base: position 186,294 of record NZ_JAHBGI010000005.1, read on the forward strand.
GAAGCGCTTAACCCTGCTGACCCAAATTTCTCTTTATATACTATACAATGGCTTGATGCTGGCGAAAATATAATCGGTACGGGCAATACAATTGAAGTCGATGAACCAGGGCGTTATTTTGCAAGCATTTCATCAGGCTTTTGCGAAGCAGTGGCAGAAGTTATAGTAAGACCTTCTCTTGAGGTTGAAGTTACGCCATCCACCGACACTGCCTGCTTAGGTGCCACGGTCAATTACACACCGGACGTCCCCATCTCTATAGATTGGTATTATCAGAAAGAAGGACAGCCTGCCAGAACCTTCATTGAATCCTCATTTGAACTAAATCTCAACACGAATGATCTTGAGGACATAGGTGAGTATATTATCTCTTTTGAGGCTGAGGATCCGAATAGACCTGGCTGCCCGGTTTCAGATTCTTTCGCCCTATTGGTCGAGTCAGCTCCCGAGCTCAACATTACAAAGCTGTCAGATGCAGAAAGCTGCGAGAATCCAACCGGATCTTTTCAAATAGTAGCCGATACCTTATTGGAAAATATTGAAGTAAATGGCGAGGAGTACGGTTCATTGGAGCCAGGTGAGGAACTGATCATTGAAGATCTTTTCCCGATGGTTTACACCGTCAGGGCGGCTTTAAACGGCTGCCCGGTCTCCAGATCAGTCAGCATCGAAAACGACAACCCCGAGGATGGCATACTTTTTACCGTCAGCGCTACCCCCCAAACATGTTCTCCTACCGGTTTCAGCGATGGGGTGCTTACCATAGATTTTGGAGGAGAAGCACAGACAGGTACTTACAGGGTGGTAGGTCCTGTAACTAGAACAGGTTCCTTTACGGACAGAACAAATGTTGAGGTAAGAGTACCTAAAGGTGAATACAGTGTGGAAGTGGGCGGTGAAGATGATTGTATCAGCCCTACTTCGGAAACTTATTTAGTGGAAGGCCCAGACCAGGTAGACTTCTCTGTTCCGCCCACTATTGCGGCCTGTGAGTTTTATGAATTTGTACCAAATGGAGATGAAGATTTGGAATACACCTTAACTTACCCTGACGGAACCAGTATCACTGATGAGATTTTTGACATCGAGGAATCGGGCAGATATTCCTTATTGGGAGTACCTACTGACCCGGATTCACCACTATGCCCACGTACGCGAACCTTTAATGTCACCATCAGCTCCCAAATTGAGTTCGACATCAATAGACAGCTTTTGGATTGTTTTGGTAACCAATTGTACACTGCCACTTTGGATAGGGAATTCGAGGAGGTGAATATTCAGTGGCTGGCTTCAGATGGCAGCACTGTTCTGTCTATTGATCCAGCATTCCTGCCCCCAGGACCAGGCACCTATTATCTGGATGTACAGCCTCGTTCGAGTAGCCCTTGTCCTTCAGAGCCTTTGGAATTTGAGGTGGTGGATCCCATTCAGGAGGTTGAAGTAAGTTTGGATGGTGATATTTTCTGTGGAACGGATGCCTTTACCACGCTTACTGCGGACTTTTCATTTGAGGATGATTATAGCATCGATTGGTATTTTTATGAAAACGGCGACAGGGTTCCCTTGATCGAATTTTTTGACCAAATGAGTATCGATGTTGAGATGGATGGCACATATGAGGTCATACTTCGAAATGAAATCGGCTGCAACCTTGGCTCTGCCACCTTCGAGGTGATCCAAAGCCCTGAAATTGAAGTTAGCCTTCAGGATGAGGTAGGCATCTGTATCGAGCTAAATATTCTGCCCAGAATAAACCCTGGAGAATTTGAGATGTACTTTTGGAGCCAAAACGGTTCGGTGATAAGTACTGACCCCACCTTTGCTCCTGTAGAAGAAGGCAATTACCAGCTGGAAGTTTGGGATGAACTGGGTTGTAATGCGTTTTTTGATTTTGAAGTTAGAGACCTTTGCGAGCGCCTGTTGAAATACCCAAATGCCCTGAACCCCTTGGATCCGGAGAAGGATTTCAGAATCTTTGCCGATGAGGTAGTACAGGAAATTGAGGTGTTTATTTATACCCGACAAGGAGAACTGGTTTTTCACTGCGCCACACCAAACAATGGCCCACTTTCCCCATTATGCATTTGGGATGGAACGATGAACGGCAAAAATGCCCCAATTGGCACTTACCCTCTGGTAATCAGATTCCATAATGCGGAACTGGGTATTCACGAGGAAGTTCAACATTCATTAGTTGTTGTTAATTAAGCAGAATGGCACTGGACTTGCTGAAATTGGTCAAAATTATATCATTACCATGTTTTCCCGAGTAAGCTTAACCCTGCTTTTGTTCTCTTTTCTTCTGATTTCATCCTGTGCGCCACGCGCTACCAGCACTGCCTCCAAGTCGAGAATGGTCACCCAAAGCGGCAAGGCGAGTTATTACGCCAACAAGTTTCAAGGCAGAAAAACGGCCAATGGGGAAATCTACAGCCACAACAAACTGACAGCTGCGCACCGAACACTCCCATTTGGCACCCAAGTAAAAGTCACCAACCTCAAAAACGGCAAAACCGTAACGGTAAGGATCAACGACCGGGGCCCATTTGTAAAAGGCCGGGTAATTGACCTTTCACGGAGTGCCGCCAGAAAAATAGATATGATCAGGGACGGCGTCGTAAATGTGGAAATCGCATATCCACGACCGCGCTAAGGAATTCCCAATTCAGCTAAAAGCCTAAAAAAAATACCCAAGAGAAAATCCCTTGGGTATAAAATGTCATTCAAAATGTTTTATTCGGACAGCGCTTTCACTCCTGGCAGCACTTTCCCTTCCATATGCTCAAGCAACGCACCTCCACCGGTGGATACATAAGATACATCATCACCAAAGCCAAACTTGTTCACCGCAGCAGCTGAATCACCTCCTCCAATTAGAGAGAAAGCCCCATTCTTGGTGGCTTCCACCACCGCCTCAGCAATGGCCTTGGTGCCCCCTTCAAAACTGCTCATTTCAAAAACACCCATAGGGCCATTCCAAAGAACAGTTTTGGAGTTTTTGATTACTTCAGAGAAGCTCTTTCGGCTTTCTTCCCCTATATCCAAGCCCATCCAGCCATCAGGTATATCGTTGTTGGGAGCAGTATCCTTCCTTGCCTCATTGTCAAACTTATCTGCAATCACGCTATCACTTGGCAACAGCAGCTTGACACCGTTCTTTTTGGCTTTTTCGAGAAGTTCCAAAGCTAGCTCAAGCTTGTCTTCTTCCACTAGGGAATTGCCGATCTTGCCTCCTTGGGCTTTGGCAAAAGTATAGGACATACCGCCACCTATGATCAGGTTATCCACCTTATCCAAAAGTTTCTCAATGATCAAGATCTTATCGGAAATTTTCGCCCCACCCATGATAGCGGTATAGGGCTTTTGTGCGCTGTCAAGTACCTTGTCGGCATTATCCAATTCAGCATTGAGTAGGTAACCACCAACTTTCTCATCAAAGAATTTGGCAATAATGGCCGTACTCGCATGGGCTCTGTGGGCAGTGCCAAAGGCATCATTTACATAGATATCTCCCAGCTTGGAAAGTTTTTCGGCAAAGCCCTCATCACCGGCCGTCTCTTCCTTATAAAAACGCAGGTTTTCCAACAACAACACCTCACCATCCTTCAACTCTGATGCTTTCTTTTCTACCTCATCACCGATACAGTCGTCGACAAATTTAACCTTTGTACCTAAAGCCGATTCCAGTTTGCTGACCACATGCCGAAGGGAAAACTTATCCTCTTTTCCGCCTTTGGGACGGCCCAAATGTGACATCAAAATCACCGCACCGCCATCACCCAAAATCTTCTTGATCGTGGGAATTGCAGCCTGGATACGGGTATCATCGGTCACCTCAAAATTATCATTCAACGGCACGTTGAAATCCACACGGATCAACGCTTTCTTGCCTTTAAAATTTACCTGATCGACTGTTTTGACTTGGTTGTTCATGTTAGAAAATTAAGTTAGAAAATTGATAATGGTTATCTGGGTATGTCTTTCGACTATCGCTATTGGGCAGCAGCCCTTCTCAATCTATCATTTATGGCTCGGCCCAAACTTTCTTCTGGGAGCAGTTCGGCCAAAATCACCGAAACCTTTGCCTCATCTAAATCCCTTAGTGCGCCAAAAAGTTTTTGGGCAGCCTCCTTAAAATCACCTTTTTGGCTCAATACCACCTGTCGATCGGCCGAAAGCCCGGGAAAGCTTTTCTCAAAACTCAACACCCCATAATCCTCACCTTTCTGCTCATACTCTTCCACCAAAGTGTCCAAATTGCCAAGTACAAAAGGCTTCCTAGGCGCATAATGGCTTTTCAGCATGCCAGGAGTTTTGGGATTACTGGATGAATGGGATAGCACCTTGACAGGCCCCACCACGGATTCCACCTCAGCCACATCCATCCCCCCCAATCGGTAAATCACAATCTCGCCTTCCTCCATACCTATAATCGTGCTTTCCAGCCCGACCTGGCATTCACCACCGTCAAGGATATAAGCAAGTTTATCCCCCAACTGATCGTTGACATGCTTGGCTTTAGTAGGACTGATGTATCCAAAAGGATTGGCGCTGGGAGCGGCCAATGGGAAATCCAGTTGACCCAAAAGTCCCTGTGTTAAGGGATGGTTGGGAATTCTTATCGCCACCTGATCCAGTCCGCTGGTCACCAGATCCGGGACTATGTCCTTTTTGGGCAACAAAAGCGTAAGAGGCCCTGGCCAATATTTTTCAGCCAGTTTTTTCAGCTCCTCGGGCAGCGATTTTACATATTTGGACACCTGCTCGATTTTTCCCACATGGATAATCAGGGGATCAAAACTCGGCCGGTTTTTGGTCTCAAAAATCTTGGAAACCGCTTGGGCATCCAGGGCATTTCCTGCAAGACCGTATACTGTTTCGGTTGGAATAGCGACAAGTTCTCCCTGCTCGAGAAGACTTTTAGCCTTTTGGATATTTTGACCTATCTCAGCCATTATTCCTCACCGCAAAACTCTTCAATCCACTCTTTAGCTTCCGTGAAGCCCAACTGCAAGGCGCTCTGTAGGTTTCTGCATCCTTCATCCTTCAAAGCCAAAGCACTCAGCTGGGTGATTCCCAATAGGTAAAATGCTGCACCGTTTCGAGTATCAATTTTCACGGCTCTACTTAAGGATTCAATGGCCTCCAAGGGCTGGTTGTTTTCCATTTCGGCCTTCCCTTTATAGAAAAATGCCTGTCCATGTTCCGGATTGGCCTGTAGCGTCATTTCAAAATCTAGAATGGCATCTTCAAATTCTTCCATTGCCAACAAAGTCACCCCTCTATTGTAATAGATATCTATCACCCCCGGGTCGAGGCTGCTGGCATAGTTATAATCCTGCAGGGCTTTCACATACTCCTCTTTTTCCAAGTAGGCATTTCCCCTATTGTAAAAAGGCTTGTAGGAAGCTGAATCCACAGCAATGGAGGCGTTGAAAGATGCTATAGCTTCATCATATTGCTCCATATTGAAATAGGCCACCCCTTTGGCATTGTGGGCCGAGGTGTTTTCAGGGTTTTTCTCAATAGCGCGGTCGAAGTATTCCACAGCTTTGGAATGGTTACCTGATTCCAGGTTTTCCACTCCTGCATCGAAAAGCTCCTGCTCCGAGGGAGAACAACTGACAAATATGAAAACGCAGATGAATAAACTTAGATATTTGATCACGGTAAAGGTGTTTTTTTGACAAATATAGAAAAACTTACAGGTATATCCGCAATCTCCCGTCTTCGGCTTCGGCCTTCCGTCTTCGGTCTTCCGTCTCTAATCTTCCCTATTCCCCCACTTTATCCAAAGCCCTCATCTTTGCCACATATTCTTCAGGGATTTCCGTAGGTCGGATGGTCTTCATATCCACGGTTACCATGGTCACATTGCCAGAGGCGAAAACTTTTTCAGCGCCCTTGGAAGTTTTGCCTGCCAATACCTGCTCCAGCACAAAGGAACTTTTGCCGATCTTGATGGTGCGGACATAACACTGTACCTCGTCCATCAGGTGGATAGGGCTCAAAAAATCCAAGCTGACATTGGCCACTACAGCCCCTGTACTCATCATGTCCCAGTCGCAAACCTTATAAAGGTAAACCGCCCTGGCGTGCTCGAAATAGTTGAAATAAATCCCGTTATTGACGTGCATATAGCCGTCGATATCCGAAAATTTGACTTGGATGGGGATAGAAAAGGAAAAGGAAGACTTTACATCTTCCATGGAATATTTATTCATTTAATTAGGTAAAGTTAAATTGCAAGTTGTGATTTGCTGGTTTTTTCCAGCATCCTCAAAATGGACGGCTGGTTGCCAACTAGGTCCTCCACGGTTTCGTAAGGCACCCAAGCCAGATCCTTGCTTTCAGGACTGATGACCAAGGGCTCATCGATAGATGCCTCTATCAGAAACCTCACATCATAATGAAAGTGCTCGGGATCTTTTTGATTGGCGGGGATGATATGCCTGTCAATATCGAAGATGGAAACATCCACAATGCGCAGTGAATTCAATCCGCTTTCTTCCCTGGCTTCTTTCATGGCCACTTCCAAAAGGTTTTCGTTTCCATCCGCATGTCCGCCCAATTGAAGCCAACGGTTAAGTTTGCGGTGGTGCGTCATCAGGGCGTGCGTCCTTCTTCGGTTTACTATCCAAGCAGAAGCGGTGAAATGTCCCTGCACCCGCTGACGGGAAAATGCCAGATCATCGTGCGTCAAAGCGATAAAGTCGCTTATGAACAGACTCTCCTCCTCAAAGGGGGTCCGGTAGTTTTCGAGTAATTTTCTTAATTGCAGCTTATTCATTGTGGTGATTAAACAATTGCTCAACAAATTCATCAAAAGGTTTGGCGTCTTGGTAGAGGCGGTCCGAATAAACGGTTACCAATACTGTGATATAACTCGGCTTATCATTGAAAAGAACTTTCTCCACACTTACGTTACCAAATAATTGATCAATTTTCTGGCCAAAATCCTTATCTTGAATGGGCGGTTTGAAATATTGTTTCTCAATTGTTTTTACTTCCGTACCTATGTCCTGGATTTTTCTGTCCTGACTGACCTTTCGATATCCCAAATCTACTATTCGCTGGCCAAATGCAAAGAAAAGATTGGAAAAAGAATGGAGTTCCAAGGGAGTTTGATAAAATAAGGCGAATCCATTGGCGTAAGGCGTGTTGTACAGCTTCACAAAAGGTTTTGCACTGATGGAAGCTTTCTGCAGGTGGTAGTTTTTATACACCATTTCCATCACCTCGGCCCCCTCACCGTACAGCCATTCCCTCACCTGCTCGGCATCGGCCTCTTTTTGGATGAAATTCTCCTTAAAAGCCACATTGCCCTGCTTGTTGCCGAATAGCTTTTCTACAATTTCATCCCAAAAACTCATAATCAGTTCATTTTTATCCTGCCGTCGGCGCCCCTCGCGATCAGCCCCTCATCTTCCAACTCCCGAAGTAGGGCTACGGTTTCCAAATCATTTTTTACAGCTACCTTTTCGGTCAGCTCGTCCATTGACAACGCCTGCCCACCCGACAAAGTTGCCAAAACCGCCTGTCGCAACCCCAAACTCCTGTCCATCACAGTACTCCTTTTCTTATTTTGCACACAAACATCACACACCCCGCATTCCTTCTCGGTGTCCTCCCCAAAATAATTCTGCAGCTGCACGGTCCTACAAATCCTATCCTGCTTGGTATAAGCTGTAATGGCCTGGGCCTTCTGTCTGGCGTTTTCCCGTCTCTCGGCAATCCTCTTTTGGTTGAGCGGCAATTTCCCCGCATCCATCCTGGCCGTCAGGAAAGTTACCTGTGGCTGATCCTTGCGCTTGTTGTAGGCCAGGATTCCCAAATTATCCATCTGCTCCAATTGCCTCACCACTTCCTGTTCTGGAATTTTTAGCGCCTGGGCCAATTTGTTTTCGTGGATCCTGAGGTACTCCACAAACAGCTCCCCGCCATAGGTCCTCAAAAGCACTTTTATCAAGGGATCCAATTTGCCATAGGACACCTGAAACTCATATAGTTTGCCGTGATTCACCAAAAAATGCAAAGTGGACGGCACAAAGAAGCTTTCGGTCAACTCGATCAGGTTTTCCTCCTGCAACACTTTCAAGGCATTATAGGTGGAAAGAACTTCTAAATTGTAGGTGTCGGTAAATTTTGAAATATCGAAATCAAAGCTACTCATCATGTTGCTGCCCACCGCTATCCGGTAATAATTGGCCAAACATTGATAAACCCGCTTGAGAAATTCTATAGGGGGATAGCTTTTTTCTGCCCTTTCGGCCAAAATCTGCAAATCCTTTTCATTGGCAAGCAGCACGGCATAAGCCTTCTTTTCATCCCTGCCCGCCCGCCCGGCTTCCTGGTAATAATTTTCGAGGTTTTCCGGCAGGTCCAAATGGATCACCGTCCGCACATCCGGCTTGTCGATCCCCATCCCAAAAGCATTGGTGGCCACGATTACCCTGACCTTCCCCGTGATCCAATCCTGCTGCCTGGCCTCACGCGTGGCATTGTCCAAACCGGCATGATAAAAAGTAGCGGAAATCCCCATATATGACAAGGCCTGGCTGACCTGCTTGGTAGCCTTGCGGTTTCTCAAATATACAATCGCACTTCCAGGGATTTTCTGCAGGATTTCAAAAGCTTTCTCTTCCTTATTTTCCACCATCCTGACAGAATAGGACAAGTTGGCCCTAGCAAATGATTTCTTAAAAACCTTGGGCTTGACCATTTTGAGCTTTTCCAAAATATCCTGCTGCACCACATCGGTAGCAGAAGCGGTAAGGGCAATCACGGGAACCTTGGGGTGGATCTCCCTGAGTTCGGCTATTTCTAGGTAAGGCGGTCGAAAATCATAACCCCATTGGGAAATACAATGCGCCTCATCCACGGCAATCATATTGACCTTCATCTGCTTTACCCGTTCGCGGAAAAGCTCGGTTTTTAGCCTTTCGGGAGATACATAGAGAAACCTGTAATTGCCGTATATACAATTATCCAGCACCGTATCGATTTCCCTTTTTCGCATCCCAGAATATACTGCCACCGCCAACACCCCCTTTTTGCGGAGGTTATCCACCTGGTCTTTCATCAACGCGATCAAGGGACTCACCACGATGCAGATCCCTTCCTTCATCAGGGCTGGCACCTGAAAACAGATGGACTTCCCGCCCCCGGTGGGCAATAGCGCCAAGGTATCTTGCCCACCCGCTACCGAAAGGACAATATCCTCCTGCATGGGCCTGAAATCATCAAACCCATAAACTTGCTTGAGTACACTTAGCGCTTTTGTTTTCAATCTACCAGGTGATTTTTTCTTTGTTCAAAAATGCGGCAATCCCCTTCTGACAGTCCTCTGTACCCCTTGCCTTGGCGTTGATTTTGGCAGCATGCTCGAGACCATCAGCAAGGTCCATGCCCTGCACTTCGGCAATCATCTGCTTGGTAAGCCCCATGGCCAAACCGGAGTTTTGATTAATCAGCTTTTGGGCAAAATCATATACTTCAGAGGCAAGGTTTTCAGCCTCCACCACCGTGTTTATCAACCCGTAATCTTTGGCCACTTCCGCTTCAATAAGTTCAGCACCCAGCAGCAATTCCTTGCTTTTCCCTTCGCCAATTTTCCTCAAAAGGAAAACCTTCACGATCGCTGGCACAAAGCCTATCCGCACTTCAGTATAGCCAAATTTTGCCTCCGGCACACTGAAGGAAAAGTCGCAGACCGTCGCCAAACCACAGCCACCAGCCAAAGCATGGCCCTGGATTTCCGCGATCACCACCTTGGGAAGTGTGTAGATCAGGTGAAAAAGCTCTTTGAGGCTCTTGCTGTCCTGCAGGTTTTCCTCATAAGTATTGCTCTGTAGCGCCTGCAGCGAGGCCAAGTCAGCTCCCGAACAAAACACTTTGCCCGCTGCGCGGATCACGATGACTTTGGCCTTGTCTGTAGCCGCCATCTTGTTGAGTGCCTTTTTGAGATCGGCCACCATATCAGCATTCAGGGCATTTCTCTTTTCGGGTTTGTTGAGGGTGATATAACCTATCCGGTCTTTGATTTCTGTGGTTATTTGGGTTTCCATATCTGTTTTTTTGGTCAAAAAGTATTCTTGTCTTTCATCAAAATTAGAAAAATAAATCAGTCCAGAGTTAACTTATCAAGGCTTTTATCCTTAAGCAAACTTACTGATTTGTCCAGAGGCTTTATTAAGCCCGGCTTTCCGCTGCCAATCACCTTGACCCAATTATGCACCCCTCCCAAAAAAACCAGCAGCATTATGCCAATCAAAACTTTCCTGTTGGGAGCATGGAAAAGCAACAGCATCAAAGAAACCAGGACATAATACCCAAAGATCTCAAAGCCATCCATACCGATATTGGCAATTTTGGAGTAGGGCAAATCCTGAATGAAAAACATGGCCGCATTAAACCCTCCGATTAATAAACCCAAACCTTTTCCCAGCCATATGGCTGCAAATGTCCAACCTGACAAAAGCAGGAATGGAATCCCAATAGCCATAATGAAAAAGGCCCCGGGGATGGCTACCAAATTGGAGAACATGAAGTAGACCGGAAACTGCTGAAAATAATACCCCGAGATCGGAAAAGTCCCCAACTGTGCCGCAATTCCCACAGAGGTGATGACCCAAAAATAACCAAGCACCCTGTTTTTAGGCAGCCACAATTTTACCATAAGGGGCTGAAAAAGCAATATGCCCAGCAATGCGGCATAGGAAAGCTGAAACCCCACATTGTACACCATGTTTGGGTCAAAAACCAGAATCAACATGGCCGAAATGGCTACCGCATTGAAAACGGAAGGAGACCTTGACTGCATTTGAGCTAGCGCCATCAGGGTAAACATGGTAGCCGACCTCAGCACCGAGGGGGACAGCCCAGTGACGAAGGCATAGCCCCAAATCAGAATAATAAGCCCAGACAGGAAAAGGAATCTTTTGAAAGTGGGTAAGTCATTGGGTTTGAAAAACAGAAAGAAAAATCCGTAAATTATCCCCACATGCAAGCCGGAAACCGCCAGCACATGCATGGCCCCCGCAGTACTGAATGCCTCCGTGATTTCCTTATCCAGATTTCTTTTCTGCCCCAGCAGGAGGGCCTTGGCAATCTGCCTGCTGCTTTCGCTTGGCAAATAAAGCTCTATTTGCTCAGCATAATAGCCTCTCCAATCTTCAAAGAAAAACCTTAAGGGATTGTTGCTGACTTTATCAATTACCTTCAAGTCCGACACAAACATGGAATGAAAGATCTGCTGCCTAGCCAAGAATTTTGGATAATCAAACCCTTCCGAATTGGCAAAACCTGTTGCCCGTTGCAGTGGCTGTCCTACCAGAATCACATCCCCGGGATTGAGGCTGTCCTTATGGTAGATGATTACCCTACCCTCGCTTTTCACCCAACCCTCAGCTATTTCCACCTCCAGAATATTTACGAGGTTTCTATTGCTTTTGGGCTTGGGTTCGTCCCTATCCTGCGCCACGCCAATCCAAGCTTTTACCTCTTCGGAATTTACGATATGTATCGGATTTCTCAAGACGTCCTGTTTACCGCTCAGGACCAAGCCAAAAGAAAAGCAAACTGCATAGGCAGCTATAGATAGCGGAAGTTTTTGGGAAAAGCCTTTCTGAAATAGACTTTGACTCAGCAAAAAATAGTAACCCGCAAAACAAAACAGGAATCCTCCATACAGCCAATAGATTTCCAATTCACCCATCCCGGCATAGCACAGAATGCCCAAAGTGAAAAACACCGTATACCGGACAAAAGGGTAGTCCCCAAAATGAAGCATAAAAAAGTCAGTTGAAAAATATCCAACTGAAAATAAGCATTTTAAACGAAAAAAGATACCTTAAAGGTATCTTTTCATTTTGTAATGTTCGATTTCACACTCCGAGAAGATATCCCCCTCTTTTTCAAAATTGAACTTCTCATACAAAGGCACCGCAGCTAGCTGGGCATGCATGTAAAGCAATTGCCCTTTGGCGGCCTCTTCCCTGGCGATGTCGTCAACGACTGCCTTGACCAAAGCCTGCCCCACTCCTTTGCCTCTCATTTCCTTCAATACGGCAAACCGCTCCAGCTTTACGCCGTTGTCGGTATACCGCCAGCGGGCCGTACCTGCAGGCACGCCGTCCAGCAGGGCCAGAAAGTGTGTGGAAGTCTCCTCAAACTCATCGTATTCCTCTTCGGGATGTACGTTTTGCTCAAAGACAAAAACCTCCTGCCTTATATTGAAAATGGCCGTGAGGGCCTCCTCAGTTTTTATTTTGGTTATTTCGATATTCATTTTTCCTTCTCTCCTTTTCTTGATCATCTCTATCATAAGCTTCTATTATAGATTTTACCAACCTGTGACGGATCACATCCTTTCCGCTAAGGTTGACCACACCTATACCGTTTACATCCTTCAATACGCCAAGCGCTACGCTCAAACCTGACTTTTGCCGGGTAGGAAGATCGACTTGGGACTGATCACCTGTCACTATTACTTTTGAATTTGGCCCCATACGGGTCAAAAACATCTTGATTTGTTCACTGGTCGTGTTTTGAGCTTCATCCAATAACACAAACGCGTCGTGCAGAGTTCGTCCCCTCATATAGGCCAGGGGGGCGATTTCGATCACGCGCGTTTCTTGATAAAACTTCAATTTTTCAGCCGGCACCATGTCGCTGAGCGCATCGTAGATCGGCCTCAAATACGGGTCAAGCTTCTCCTGAAGATCGCCTGGCAAAAAACCGAGGTTTTCACCGGCTTCCACCGCTGGCCTGGTGATGATGATCCGCTTCACCTCCCTGTTTTTCAGCGCCCGCACCGCCAATGCCACGGCTATGTAGGTTTTACCCGTACCGGCAGGCCCAAGGGCAAACACCAGGTCGTTTTGATAGCTGGCCTCCACTAGCTTGCGCTGGTTGGCAGACTTGGGCTTGATCACCAAACCTTTATTACCGAAAACAATCACATCATTCTTTGGCGAAGCCTCAAATGGCACCCCTCCCATCTCGATATACTCCTTGACATTATCCGGGGTCACCTGACCGAAACGGTTGAAATGCTGCAGGAGCATGTTGAGGATATCGTTGATACGTAGGATTTCAGGCGCCCGGCCCTGTATGCGGATCTCATTTCCCCTGGAAACGATCTTGCTCTGTGGAAAAGCAGCGGCAATTTGGCGAATATTCTCATTTTCCGTACCCAGAAACTCCAGTAGCGGAATATTCTCTAATGTAATTATTTTCTCTACCAATCCTTTTCTCTCGATTTAAAGGTTATTTGATTATTCTACGTAAGAATAAAATTCTATTTTTGTTTTTAAGATACTAACAAAAATACAAAATTAATTAACTTGATTCTATGGCCTTAGTAACATTCACCTCGGATTTTGGCGATACCGACTTTTATGTGCCTGCCGTGAAAGCCAAAATGCTTTCCATAAATCCTCAGTTGAATATCGTGGACATTTCCCATAAAATCAAACCTTATGACATTGCCCATGCGGCTTTTTTGTTGCGCTCGGTGTACCGCAACTTCCCAAAGGGGACCATCCACCTGGTAGCCATCAACAGCACCAGCAGTATGACAGATGGCTTTATTGGCATCAAACTCAATGAGCATATTTTTATAGGTCCGAACAACGGCGTGTTAAGCATGTTGTCGGACACCGATCCCGGCATTATAGTACAATTTGCTGACATCCACATTAAAGACAGCACATTTCCTGCCAAAGACATCTTGGCACCTATCGCAGCGAAGGTCGCCAGCGGCGCGGCCATACATGATTTTGGAGGACCGCTAAATTCCATAAAAAGAATGCTGTCCCGACAATTCAAGGCCACCAAAAAGGAGATTGTTGGCTATGTCATCCATGTGGATAATTATGAAAACCTTATCACCAACATCCCCAAAGATGTGTTTGACAAACTCAATCCGGGTAAATTTACCATAGAATTCAGCCGGGAAGTGCTCCACAGCCTCAATGATTCCTACGATACCGTGGAGCCGGGCGACTGTTTTGCTTTCTTTAACAGCCTGGGGCTGCTGGAAATCGGAATCAACCACGGGGAGGGGGCCAAATTGCTGGGTCTCCGACTGGACAGCCCCGTTTTTATCCATTTCGAACAAGATTAAACCTTAACCACCCTTTACCTATGTTGATCAGGACCGTGCGCATGACCTTTCAGCCAAACAAGGCAGATGAATTCCTGGAGATCTTCAATTCAAGCAAGAAAATGATCCGAAATTTCCCGGGCTGCACCCATCTGGAACTTTGGCAGGACTATCATCAGAAAAATATTTTCACCACCTTCAGCCATTGGGAAGATGAGGAGGCGCTGAACAATTACCGTGATTCTGAACTCTTTAGATCGACCTGGAAGAAAACCAAGGCACTTTTCCAGGAAAAACCGGTCGCCCATAGTCAAAAAAAATCACAGGAAGTGACCCCCTAGTATTGCACGATTAAAATTCTTTCCCCATATTTGCACTCCGATCAGCAAGCAACGAAAACACTGAAAGAGTGGTGGACATGCATCAAAGCTGAAAGGAACACAGACTACATGTCAAAGACATGCCCAGGTGGCGGACCTGCCTGCCGGCAAAGGCAGGATCGGTAGACGCGTTGGTCTCAAACACGATATTCGCAGTTTACAAGAAACTGATTTTATATATTAAAAGTAAAATGCCCAGATGGCGGAATCGGTAGACGCGTTGGTCTCAAACACCAATGCCGCAAGGCGTGCCGGTTCGACTCCGGCTCTGGGTACACTGGCCGAAAAGCTCTCGAAAGAGGGCTTTTCTTTTTTTAAAGCCATTTTTTTTAGACTCATAATTTTTCTCCTTATGCCGATCTTTGTATATGCAATCAAAAGCTTGGTCAGAAACTTCCCCATTCTCCCTCATTCTAACCGAAGAATTCCCGTCTAGAACGGAAGCACGAAAAAGAGAAAAGTTTCTGAAAGCGGGGAGCGGAAAAAAGTACTTAAAATCTTTATAAGAGCACTCAAACACCAATGCCGCAAGGCGTGCCGGTTCGACCCTGCCTGCGTGCCAAGGCACGCAGGTCCGGCCCTGGGTACAAGGACTCCTTTTAGGAGTCCTTATTTTTTTAACGAAAGTGCATACTTAAATGAGGTCATCTTTACTCAACCCCACCTGTTTTAAAATACTTAATAGCGTACCTTTTTTCATATCTAAAGAATAGACTGGCACTATAACTCTTAGTCCATTGGGATGGCGAAATAAGTGATGACTTCCTTTACTTCTCTCTAGGCTAAAACCATGAGTTTCCAGAATTTTGATGAGTTGTTTGGAGTAACGCTTTTCATTTAGCTTAAAAAATAAAGCAGTATTAAAAACTTATATTTCACGCTACTGTTATGGATATTTCCAGGTTTTCACTGTCATTAGGCACTTCTTCCCCCTCTGCCTCAAGATCTTCTACGTAAAGATCAATCGCCTCTTTGGCCATGGCTTTAGCCTCTTCAATACTTTCTCCCCAAGTTTCACATCCAGGTAGCGAAGGGACAATTACTGTATACCCGCCTTCCGGTTCTGGTTTTAGTATGATACGAAATGTTCTGCTCATGGTAACTATAACGAAAAAGTAGAACTTTGAGTTTATCCTGTTTCTGAGACCCGTCTCCCTTCATGATCCTTACTTGAAATCACAGAATTATCTCAAAAAAGAAAAAATCGGGAAATCGTAAAAGGAAAGCGTAACGTAACCGCCAACATTGCCCTAAAACTGGAAAAAGAATTGGGGATTGCTGCAGAATTCTGGATATCCCTTCAGATGGATTATGACTTATATATAGAACGGAGGAAATTACAGACAGCGTAAGCCATTACCTAATATGGAAGATCTTCCTTTCCTCCTAAATCCGATTTTCCGGGATCCTCAAACCCCTCCCCTTCATTCAGCTTATCATAATTCTCTAAACATGGACAGTACTCCTTGAATTCGCATCCCGAAGGATCGCCTGTGCAGAAATCTATCCCTATAAATCCAAAGTTCACGATTTCGGTCTTGGAATCCAGGGTTTCCACCATCATCCTATAGGCAATATGCGCAGGCAACTTGTTTGGCAAAGAAATATCCAGATTCCAGGAACTCATCATCCGCTCAAAAGCTTTGCAGACCAGTTTCATTTCCTTTACGGAAAGCTGTTCAGCCGGCGGAAAATCCTCGGACTGTAAGCCACAGTAGTGGCCAAATGTATGCTCAGGCTCTGCACGGCTGAGATACTTCTCTACAGCCTCAAAGTGTCCCTCCAGCGGATCCTCCCAGGGCGACTCTTCCATCTGCGGCTCCGCACGATGGGCATTGGCAATATCTTGAAGCAAATAAGGAATGTATAGATGCATAGGCTAAAAATTGAAAAAGATGACACAAAAAATCCGATGATCTAATATACTAAAAAACAACATCTTAGTCTCACATCACCCCGCAAAAAATTATTAACAATTCGGGACATCTGCAGCTCAACTAACCCGATAACACACCGGACTGCTGTTACCCTTTGAAGAAGATAGTTGACTCCTTATTAACTCCATAAGCTCCCTCTTCTTCTCCAAACCCACCTCCGCATAAGGAGGCCCAACCCATATTTTATATTTTCTTACTTTCATCTATACTTAATTCTTTTTTGAAGCCTGGGCCATGGTCGAAGAATTATAGACGCTTTGATATATGCATGGCAAATGCTTAATGGTACAAAGTACTAGGTACCAAGTACAAAGTACACCGCAAGACTAACCGCTTTGTGATATTGTTTTTAGGCCTTTCTGATATTTACCGCTCCTACTCTCGGTACCCTCCCTCGGCGCTTCGCTCCTCGGATGGGGTATCAAAGCCACAAGAATTACTTCATTAATCACTATCTCGCGACTCGGGGGAATCATGCGGCGTTCATTATTCATAATTCAATTATCCTCGAAGAAGAAACTCCGTGTAACTCTGTGCCAAACTCTGCGGAACTCCGTGCCCCTTTCCTTTCCGCGCAGAAGCCGTTGTGGACTTCTTTTAAACTTCGTGCCCTTAGTGACCCATTTCAATGCTCATTGCTGGCTCACCGTATACACCAGACTCACCCGGAAGTTCCCCGGGGCATAGTACCTTTCCATCAAATCTGCACGGTAGTCTATATCAAACTGGTTTCCGGGCCGGCTATTGTCGCCTCTGCGCCCGCTGTTGAGGACTTGGCTGCTGCCGCTGATGGGCAGGTAATTTTGGTTACCATTCACACGGACTTGCAGCACCTCCACGGGCAGCTCAGAACCCCCTTCTTCGGTAAGGAAATAATCGCTTTCGGCCCTTACGCTCAGGTTCCAGTCCTTATTAGACCGAATGCCTATACTACTGGCCCCGATGAGTTCCATGCCCTGCTCCACCTGCTGGCGGTCGGTAAACTCAAACCTGGCCTCCCCGCCTAGGTTGTTTTTCAGATCCAGCCCCATCACCTCATGGATGACAATACGGACTTGGTCAGTGGCGGTGGTATTATTACTCTGGGCCATAAGATCATTATTTGCCCTTATATTTAAAACACCAAACAAAATAGCGAACATAAAGAATCTCATCATCATTCTCCCTCCTTCTAGTTAAATTATCAGTCCGTGATATACCTAAGTATACGGACAAAAAGTTCATAAGGATAAAAGAGAATGGCTTGCTAAAATGTTTGAGTAATGTGACGAAATTAGCTGATTAAAGTCACTGAAAGCAAGGTAGGTAGGAAAATTTATGATAAAATTATCTGTTGATTTTATGCAAAAACAGAGATATTTAACATGAGGAAATGCGGAATTATAGGGGAGAAGAGCGAAATTTATGCTCTACAAAATATAAAAATTTTAATCAAGTCCACACGCTATACGATAATTTAGCAGGGGAGTGTAAGTTTGCGGTGGATGTATGAAGTCCGCAACTGTTCTAATACCAAGAGATAGTGATTTAACCCCTCTTTCCCCTGACCCGACAATTACTTCATCTGCTTCCGTAATTAAACTTGGAGAATTATCTTTTACAACATATATATTAGGCCTAGCTATATCCATATCAGACCCATTTTGATTTAAAGTTAAATATAGCTCCCATGAAACATTACTCTTGATAGAAAATTCAGAATATTTTTCATGGGTAATGCCATTCTCCGAAATCAACTTCGCAATTTCATTAAATTGAAATGGAGGTGTATTAGATGGCAATATATCGCAAGTACAACGTTTTTTTATACTCACATCAACTTCAAAGGTCGCATCATAAATAGTTGCGGAGTTATCTTTTTGTATAATAATCAAGTCAAATTTAACACTATTAAATCCACCAGGTAAATTATACCCCAGAGGCATCATACTTATATCGAAGGTTCGGTTTGGAAAACTAGTGTTTCCGGATACAGTATTATTTTCTCTGCTAAAAATTGACCTGAAATCTGGCCCCAAATCTAGATCAACTCCATTTTCATTCTTAATCCTGAAATAGCTTGCCCAACCTTGAAAGCCTGTTGCCAACCTGACTTGAACATCAAATCCAGTATTGTGTGCGCTTAGCTGAACGGCTATACTCCCCACTTGTTGAATCGTATTTGAAAGGGACTCAGGATCATATGACATCGACATCAAATTCGAATAATTATTTGAAATGGAATGAACAGTCCTATTGGTCCCCCCCTGCCCATTTGCATTATAGGCAGTAACTAAGAAAACTATGAATAAAATAAATCTAGGAGATCTCAAAACAATTATCTTTGTCCAAAATTAAGTCTTACAGCTTTCTCCACAAAACAAAAATCGCTTATTTGCGGAAAACTTTAAGATAAATAACAGAATACCTTTCATGAAATACATTTTACATAAGTTTAAATTGAAATTATCCTGTTTGACTGTCATGGGTCTTCTGGTGGTAGGCACTCTATCAGCCCAAAACATCAGCGTCTACCCCACTACCTTGGACTTCAACCTTTCGGCGGGCAACAGCCAGGTGCAGCGGGTGGCGGTGACCAATGTATCCAACAAGGAGATCTTCATCGAGGCGGAACTGGGGGACTGGCTGAGGGATCCTATGGGAAACCACCAGTATTTCAAATCCGACACCCTCGACCGCTCCCTTGGCCCACACCTCACCATGGACCGCAACTTCACCAGCATAGCACCGGGAGAGACCGAGGATGTGCAGCTGACACTATCCCTGCCAGGCGAGCCAGAACTCAACGAAGCCATGCGCTGGAGCATGCTCTTCATTACGGGAGTGGAACCCAAGGCTGATATAGAGGAAGAAAACACCGGACAGGTTCGTACCCAGATCAGGGAAGTATTCCGCTTCGGTATCCACATCTACCAGACCCCTCCAACTCTCACCAAAAAGTCCGCAGAAATCTATGATTTATTCTTAAATGAAGAAGGCCAGATCCAACTGGAAATGAAAAACACTGGGGAATATATGCTGCAATGCAAAGCCCATTTGGAACTGGTACACCTGGAATCAGGTAAGGAAATCAAAACTGAAAAGAGGGAGTTTCCTGTTTTTCCGGAGGGAGAAAGAAAGCTGTTGTTTGAAAAACCGGAAGGATTGGAAAATGGAGAATATGCGGTTATGGCGGTGATTGATTTTGATCCGAATATGCCGATGGAAGCGGTGGAGACGGTGATAGCACTTTAAAAGTATAAATCTTAATTTTATAAATAATCAGCTCAAATGATCAAGTGGTTAGCTAAAACAAAATCTTAAAGAGCTACTTTCTTAATATATCTATAAATATAACTAGAATTAACATCAAAAAAGGTTGTCAACTTAATTTTGACAACCTTTTTTGATGTTAATTTAAAAAAATCATACTTAAGTTTATTGCTGAGTCAAAACATATTGAACCTCTACATCATAATTCCCTGGATCTACATTCAAGCCTGGAGTAATATGGTAATTAACAACTCTGTGATTAACATTACCAGCTCCCCTATCACCACTTGCTACATTCTGAGGGGCACTTGTTAATACCTTTCGTGAATCAGCAACATCATCAATAAAAAGTTCAAACATAAATCCGTCCTTAGTATCTAAGCCAGTTTCTTTAAAATCAACCTTTGCATTTATAGTCCAATTTTTGTTAGAGCGAACTTCTAATACCCCTGCCTTATCCGGCAACCCTTCTTCAAGTTCATCTAAAGTATTAAACTGAAATACATTATTACCCTCGCTTGAATTAAAGGTTAATTCTGCAAGACTTATTATTTGGATAGTCACCAACTGTTGATCATTAGCGGTAGCATTAACACCTCCCTGCCCCATCGAAAACTGCACTGCACTCACTACTAAAAACGCGGATAATAAAATCTTCTTAATCATTGTATTTTTTTTAAGGTTTGAATTTGTTGTTCGGGTGTTTTATCAAGTGTCACAAAAGTATATTCTGTTTCACATATTTCAAAACGAAATACAATTTATTTGACACTAAATCCGTTAATTTTTATTCAAAATACAAATAAGTGATTTTACCTATTTTTCTTATTCACTTTTAACCATATGGTTTTAAGCCATTTACGAAATAATCATCCGCTATCCACATAGTTCTTTTTACCAGTCACCTTCAGAACTATCTTCGGCTTATTCTTCGGATATTCATGTCCCTGGCCTTTTGGCGGATGGTAAAATGAACCTCGCAGCGCCCGTTATCCAGCAGATCTACGGATTGGCTGCTGTTCTCGATCTGGTATTTGTCAGCCGATAAGCCCGCCGAACTTAGGGTCACGATGTATCTTCCCGAAGGCACGTTGAGCAGAAACTCCCCTTTACTGTTCACAATGGTCTCATATTGTTCGCCCTTTTCGTTCACCACATTCACTTTCATACCCTGAGGATTGAACCTGTCAGTCTGGTTGTCGTCATGGATCACCCTAACTGAGCCCTTGATGAACTTGCTCTTTATAAACGGTACGCCATAAGCCCCACCCTTATAAGTGGTGAAGTGCTGCTCCACTCCCTTGGCAGGCACCCAGCCCACCAGATTCCGCATGTTGCGCATCTCGAGGGTGTACTCGCCATCTTCCACGTTTTTGTAGGTGATCACCCCTTCCGCATCAGTCATCGCCATTCGGCCATTGACCATCACATATTCGTTGGCTATCACTTCTTCACCGGCATCCCATACCCCATTGCGGTTTTCATCCTTGAAGAACTTCAGCTTGACATCATGGTATTTTCTGATCCCCACAGTAGGCACGCTAAGCTTTTTCCCCAAGTTGAAATTGACAAAGCTGTTGTTTCGGCTTAGCATATTCAGGGACACGGATAGTCCGCCATAAAAACCTGCTTTGGGAAGATTAAAGCGGAAGGAATTTCTCACGAAAAGCATCTCACGATCAAAGAACACGTTGTCCTTGAAATATTCCGCCTGGGTGTTGTTGCTGAATTGGGCGCCGTTTTTAAGGGTTTTGGTAAAATCCACATAGGGGCCGGCCTGTATCCGCTGGGGAAGGATATTGTCCTCAAAGTCCCGCACTACCTCATTGTAAAAATTAGGCCCACGGTCCACTCGGCCCCTAATCCCAAAACTCCTATAGCTCAAGTTGAAATTGTTGGTCACGGCAATCCTGCTGTACACATCCTCCAGACCTTCCAGCGTCACATAGCTGAGCGCCGAGTTCAGGGAAAATCTCACAGGAAGATTGCCCCCATAATTATAGGTCCAGGCAGTTCTAAGGTACTGCGCCATTGGCCCGGCCTGCATGGCAAAGCGCTGCTCCATATAAGAAAAGGTTCCGCTCATCCTGGCCTTCTTATAGGCAAAACTATTTCGCACCCCCGTCTCCTTCAGTTGCATCGCGTCCACCACGTAGATGCTGTCAGGGGTGAAGATCATCGGCCTTCTAGCGGTCTGGTTGTGGAAAGCAGAAAGCTCGTAATTCTTCCAGGATTTCCTCACCTGGTGCCGCTGATAAGAAAAACCCCTGTTGATCCCGATAAAGGTGTCGGAATAGTTGTTGATCTGGGAAATGGCGCTGAAACCGTTTTTTTGATATGCCACCTCGTAGCCCCATAGGTGGCCTTCGGTCAATCGGCCTTGGAAGTTGTCAAATTCATTTGAATAACCGCCCGAAACACCCACCGTCCAGGCTCTGTTGATCTGATACTGCAGGCTTTTGGTAAAGAGGTAATTGTAGCTGCCGCTTTGGTAATCATAATTGGCAAAATGATGAACCGTGCCCGCCACATCCTGGGCATATTTGAACCCTCCCGAATAATCCACCTGATAAAGGGGATCCATACGGCTCTGGCTGACGGTCAGGTCATGGAATTCCTTATCAGATTTATGGTAGCTCATGCCTGCTCCGTAACCGTTGATCAGGAAGTCGGTAAATTTGATGATAGTACCGGCGGTGTAGGTAAAGTCGCCTTTTCTATAATGGGCCTGATATAGAGAGTTGGGCCCACCAAGATGTCCCATACCGTCCGTACGCATGTTGATGCCCAAGGCTTGATCATTGTGGAGTTCTATCGATCCTGCAAGGTTAAGAAACATCATGGGACGTCCCAGACTGCTGCGAAAACCCTGAACTTCCATTGTCAAGGGGATATCATAATAGGCATTCTGCTGCTGCCTGATTTCGGAGCCGACCAGCTGAATATTACCGGTCATTTCCTTTTTGCCATCAAAGCCATCTCTCAAGGAAAATCTGATTTGGTCAAGTTCCAGGTCAGCAAGGGAGGTTTCCGCTACAGGAAAACTCAACCGGATCAAGGTATCCCTTTTGGCCTCCAGTGCGAAAAACAGGCGCTCATCTATCAGCTTTTGACCTTTCTGGCTCGTGGATCTAAGGGTGAATTCCTCCCGTCGATTCCCCCTGTTCTGCACGTTGAGCTCAAACTCCACCATGTCCTCATACTGGACCAGCACTTGGTTATTAGTCAAATTCGCTCTCCAATTTCTGGTTTCCTGGGTTTTGATCACAAAGTCGAAAGGCTCGAGAAGCTCCTGCGTATCCTGCATGAGGATCTGAAAGCTTACCGGATCCGCCCTGAAGTCACTTTCCTGATGATATCGGTAAGAAAAACGGATGGGAAGGATGATTTGCTGACCCGGTCCGATATTGATAGTGCGCTCAAGATCAGAGATCATCCTGATCTTATCGGTATCCAAAAGCTGTACTTTGATATTTACCGCCTGGGGGGAAGGGTTGGCAATAATCAGCCTGTTTAGGCCTAAATCATTCTCGTTAAGGTTAATTTCTTTCTCCGAAAAATGATATTCCAAAATATTTTCGAAGTTTCCGAACTGCTGGGCCGTGGAAATTTGGCTCAAGCAACATAGCAATAGACAAGAAACAATCCCCTTTAGTGCTAATCGGAACATGGATACTTTATACGCTTCAAATGCAACAGGACTACACCTGCCACAGGTTATTTTGTAAGCGACTCAAAACAAAGTATTTAGGACACAAACCCTTTCACACCTTTCCTGATCTACCAAATATTCGTCTGAATCGTATGCAAAAGTATAAGATCCGATTAGATTAACAAGCGAAAAAGTGGATATATTATGCGTTTTTTATTATATGAATTATATCGTACTATGTACTAAGTACTATGTACTAAGCTTCAACTGCGGCAACAAAACCCCTTCTTAGTACATTGTACCTAGTACCTAGTACAACATTTAAACACCCTTAACCGGGAAATCATAAAAATACTTCTCCCCGTTCACCACGATGATGTATTGGTGTGTCTTGTATTCCTCAGGCAAGGGCAGCAGGTCGTCGATGAAGGAAAACTCCTCGCTGATCTTTGGGGGGATGCCCTTGTTGTGGGCCATCAGGAAGTGCATAAAATCCTCCGGCACATAATATATAAAAGGCTTCATTTCCTTATCCGGGTGGTCAACTTTAAAAGCATCCTGGGTCTTTTGGTGGTTTTCAAGGAGCACGGATTTCTCCTTATCGGTCAATGTTCTCATAAACTTGAATATTAAAAATGTTGGTTATTGGGTAATATAGCAATTGTTATGCCTTGAAAAATTGTACTAGGCGTCTGGGTACCAAGTACCAGGTACCAGGTACCAAGTACTTCTAGGACTGGGCTTGATTTTAGGCCATTTTGAGGTCCTCCTGTCATTTACGGCCCCTATCCCCGTAACCCTCCCTCCGAGCTTCGCTCTACGGATGGGGTATGTTTTAATGACCACAATGGCCACAAAGGGCACAAAAATATAAACATGCATGTGCGAAGAAGCCTTTGTGCCACTTCTTTGAAACTTTGTGCTCTTCGTGACCATTTTATCCGCGAAGAGGCTCTCCCGTCTCCGGTCTTCCGTCTTCCGTCTTATTTCCTAAACTTTATCGTGCACCCAATCGCCTTGGTGCTGGTTTCGGCGATCTGTCGGTCGTTCAGCAGGGCATCCACTGCTTCTTCCACATACCTCTCCGTCACCTCACTGGCGTCCCTATAGTTGTTATCTATTGCCCCAATATACTTCACCACCAATTCATCATCCTGCTTCTGCAATAGATACACCTCAGGCGTACGGGTGGCGCCGTAGGCATTCACGATTTCCTGGCTTTCGTCGTACACATAGGCAAAGGGGAAGTTTTTATCCCTGGCCCTTTCCTGCATCTTCTCAAAACTGTCTCCCGGAGAAAGCGCCTCGTCATTGGGGTTGATGGCGATCACAGGGTATCCTTTAGGCGCATACTTTTCGTGCAGCTCCATCATCCTGTCTTCATATGCCACAACATAGGGGCAGGTGTTGCAGGAAAAAATCACCAGAAAACCCTTGGCGTCCTCATGGTCGGCCATCGAAACGGTCTCACCATCCACATTCTTGAGTTCAAAATCCCTCGCGGTGTCACCTACCTGGTAACCGCTTTTCTGCGCCATTGCGCCCGTAAAAACTAGGGCAAGCAGCATTGTCATTAAAAACCTCATGTTTCTCATATTTATTTAAGTTTATTGATAAAATCCTTCAGTTCCTGCTCGCTCATTTCACCTTCGTGAAAATGCCGCTTTCCATTAGCATCTATAAATAAGGTGGCCGGGATAGCCCCTGACCAATCATCACTCACCTTGCCAATCCAGCGGTTGTAATCAATATCATCCAGCAGCACCACCGGGGAGGTGATGTTTCTCTTTTCCATAAAGTTTTCCACCCTATCCGGCTTTCTGCCATCATCCAGGGACACAAACATCAGTTCCACTCCTTCTGACCTGCTCACTGTCTGAAAGTGCGGCATCTCCTTGATGCAAGGTGCACACCAAGTCGCCCAAAAATTATACACCCGAATCCCGTCCGACGGAGCTTCTATTATTTCCTCAAACTCCTCAAAGGAAACAATCTTCAATTTCCCGTCACTGTGGAAAAGCCCGAAAGCAAGGAGGGCTATTATAATGCTTTTCATATATTCATTTTTTGGTACAAAGTACCAGGTACCAAGTACCAAGTACGGATTACAACACCTTCCAGGTCTATTAAAATATATCGAGACCTGAAAGGTTTTATTCTTCATTATCTATAAAATCCCCGCGCCGCGCCCTTTGCGTTTTTTCCCGTTGCGTCGTTGCGTGAAATCTCTGCGCACTTTGCGTTTTTCCCCATTGCGCCTTTGCGTGAAACCTTTTCCTAAAGCTTACCTCAACAAATACATCTTCCCATAACCCTTCTTAAAGGCCTTGTCTCCCGCAGTGGCCCGATGCTCCATAAATTGTCCGTTCTGCAGCACCAGTACTCTATAGATATACACCCCGTTTGCCAATTGGTCACCAAATTCATCCTTGCCATTCCAGGCATATTCCGTGATATTATTGCCTATCCTCAGCGGGCCAAGTTCATCTTGAAAAATCTCACGAACCACCTTGCCGGTAACCGTCATGATCTGGATTTTGATCTGGTCAGGCACCTGCGTGCCGGTGACTGTAAATACAAAACGTACATTTGTACTAAAGGGATTCGGATAGGGGTAAAAATTCGTGATCTGGGCCTCATTTACCACCTCAAAATTGATCTCGTAAGGCTTTTCAGCCTCTTGGCTGTTTTCACTGTTGTTGCTGATCCGAAGCGTGTACATCCCATCCTCTAGCGGACCCGGTTTTAACTCGACCTTGAAATCACTCTCATCTGTAGCCGGAAACCATTTCAGTTTGGAACTGCTGAAATTCACCCGCTCAAATACACAGGTTTCGCACTGTCTTTTCAACATCACCTCCATTCCCACGGTATCTTTTTTATGCATGAGGCTGTTCACATCCTTCAAAGAAGCCGCCACCAGCACCGTGGGCGACACAATATCCCCATCCATGATATATACCCCGTCAAAACTCACATCCAAAACGGGCCTGCTGTCATCGGGAATTACCATAAAATACCCGGGCAGGTCTACGATATTATTTTGGTAGGATTGCTCCAAAACTTCCCGAGGGTTTACAAATACATTCAAGTTGTTTTTTCCAGCACGTCCCCCAGAAGCGAAATGCACCTCAAAAGCATGGTTTTCTCCTGCCGGAACTGGAGGTATCTTGGTGGAAAAACGCTCAAACTTCCTTAAGTCCGTGTTATGGAAACTCCATTCCACAGTAAGGGAGTCGGTGAAGTCATGTCTGGAAATGTTACTGAATTCAAATTGAAGTTCTTCCTCCTCGCCTTCCCTCATCTGGATCTGCTTTTGGGTACCTTTGAAAACCAGCACACCCTCCGGCACCCCGGTGTAATTGACCTGCCAATAATTTAGTTGGCTGGGTTTGTCTGCTTCGGGATTATCCATGGCATACCTTAGGCGGAGAAAAGGATATTGCCCAGCATTGAGGGAAGCCAATGAAAGCTCGTTTTCCTGCAGTTTTTCAAACAGCACCACTTCCTCTCCATCCTCGGTTACCCCGATCAGATCCATGCTGGTATTTTCCTGGTTGAAAAGATCATTGCGCTTGATGTATTGGAAAAGCGCTCCCCATTCGCTCGCCGGCCCTACTTTAGGCGAAATGATGCTTCCCGCGGTATAATGCCCTTCCACCGACTTTTCGAAGGTCAAAATCTGCTCATTGGTTTCCTGCTCCCCATTTCGCTCCGGCACTATTTCGATGGCCTCCCCGGGTTTCATTCCCTTTCGCCCAAAAAGAATATAAGGATCCCCAGTGCGCAGGTTTCGAAGCGTGGCCTCATTGGCCCCAAATTCCTTCAGTTTGATATAGGCCGCATCCGGCCAATCGGAAAAGGTCACATTCCCCACCGAAAAGATCAAAACATAATCGCCATCAGCCACCCCATCCACATAGTCGAGCAACATTTGGTTGCCTCCCACCAGATTGTTGTTTCGTATGGATTGGATAATTTGCGGCACCCGGCCACAGCTGCGCCCATCCAGCACATCAAAACCTGCCGGCGGGAAGACCAGATACGGAGTAAGGTCTTTGGCCTGAAAAGAAAGTAGGCCCAATGAACCGTTGGGACAGGTTCTGTTGCCGGCCTCCAAGATGTAGGAAATGCCATCCATCAAAAACTCGGTGTTTGTAAAGCTCAAACCCTCCGTCTGGCTGCCAAAGGTCATCACTCGAAGGTCCAGGTTGACACCTTCAAACCTCCACTCCCTTCGCGGCTCGTCGATTTCTATTTGGTATAGGCCGTTGTTTCTGAACTGGGGGAGCTTGCGCTGGGTCCAACCTTCCGGATTGTCCTTGATATAGGAAAAAGAAGATTCATTCCATCCGTCATCCTCACCCTCCCGGGGCTCCATAAATTTGGTCCTCCAATATAAAGTCAGGGAATCCTTCTGCCCTACCAACCCTTCAAAATCCACCTCCCATTTTGCCAATCCCGTAGTAAGCACTCTGGTTTCCCTTCGCACCGCACTGCTGAAACTTGGCACCGTATCCATCTGGAACATGACCGTTCGGGGGTCTGATGAAAGAGCCGTCACCTGGGCAATCAGGGTCGCCTCAGGCTTTTCCACAATACTGTAGGCCAACGGCATCAAGTTGGTGGTCCCGTTGAGCTGGATAAATTCGGAAATGGTCACCGAGTTGTTCTGGTAAGTCAGCTCATCCACAGTCCTTTCGGAATTGAGGTTGATGGTGAAAAAGTTTTCCCCAAAAGCATTGAGGTCCCGGTTTGGAATGGGAAAGGTGACCGTGTCGGCCCGGAAAACAGGCGGCAAGGTCATCGGCTCATATTGGATAACCGTCCCATCGGGCAGCCTCCGCGACACTTCCACCTTGAAACTATCCAGATCCACCCGGCCAATATTACGCGCCAAAAACTTCAAGTTTAAAGTATCGGATAGCACACTCATACCACCCTCTACTCTGCTTTCAAGAGTGACTTCCTCTGCCTTGATTGCGTAATCCGCTTTGTTTGCTGGGAAAAGTTTTGCCGCCGGATCCCCCAGCATCACCATCATCGTAGCATGTGAGCGGTAAAGCGGTCCTGCCCCATATCGGCTGTAAAGGTGTTTTTCTGCCTCAATCCGCACTTTACCTATGGATTGGTGGATGAGTGAAGAGTCAGAAAAGGCTTTCAGGTAAATCGACTCCGAATACCTCCTCAGATAGATATCCACACCCAAATTGGAGTGGGCAATAAAATTGGAAGAGCCCGCATCCCTGGCCAGCACCCAGTCTTCCCCAAAGGTGTACGGGGTACCATAAGCATTTCCGGCATCACATCCGTTGAGCAGCAGCATTGGGTAGCGCCCCTTGTTGGCATAACCCATCTGCGGATCACTGGCAAAGCCTATTTCGATATCGATGAGAGCCGGTGAGGCATGACCAAAAAAGGTCACCATAGCCGCCCCCTGATTGACCTCATCGGAGATGTTGATAAGTTCCACTGTAGCATTGGACCTCTTCCTAAAGGTCTTCACGCTGCCTCCTAAGTAAATATCCTCGGCTATGTTTTTGAAGCCATTGAGAAAATTGAAATAGCGGTTGAGTTCAAGGGCTGAAAGGCCACCACTCAGGTGGATGATGTTTTTTTGCCAGGGTTCCTGTACACCCAGCGCCTCTTTTTCCTTTATCTTATCCAGATAGGAAGCCACCTCATCGGGATTCCGTGCCGGCACCCTGCCCAATGCGATGGCCTGGAGCTCCGGGTTTTCAGGATCCAGGTTTTGCACAAAATTATTGTCGGCATAGGGATACCCAGCCGGTGGCACCAAGTCCTGCCATTCAAATGCTCCTGGATTTCTTCTGTAGGTATAATTCACCCCGTCCACCCTTCGGGTACTAAACATCCCCAGTGCCCTGCCCAAAAGCAGCAGGTATTCGGGTTTGTTCTTGGGATAATAGGCCCTCAAAAATTCGTAAATGGCCAAAGGGCTCTTTTCCCCAAAGGAAAACTGGTTGTAAAGTTGGTCCATATTGACCGTTAGGGTATCGAAACCTCCCCCGGCGGGACTGGCGCGGTAGGCCGCATAGGCGGCCACGGGGTCCCCGTAGGAGGCTGCGGGACGTCTCAGCGACTGGTGGCTGATCATGACATAATTGGCCGGCTGGCTGGCAACATCCCGGAAGCGAAATCGTCTCATGCGGTCCACATTTTTGATCTGGCTGCTCCTCTGGAGAAGGACTTTGCGCCCCTCGGCAGCACCCCCACCGGGAATATGCAGCTCATTGCCAACCTTTTGAAAAGCCAGAACCCGCGGATTGTCCCTATCGTTGATCTCAAAACCAACGTAATCAGCGCTCACGCCAGATAAGGTCAGCCTTTCCACTCCCCGGTTGATATCAAAGGTGGCCTGATCAAAGTCCCCCGCCGAAGCCCTTTTTGGA
Source organism: Litoribacter ruber (assembly GCF_018500185.1). Taxonomy (GTDB): domain Bacteria; phylum Bacteroidota; class Bacteroidia; order Cytophagales; family Cyclobacteriaceae; genus Litoribacter; species Litoribacter ruber. The sequence goes on from NZ_JAHBGI010000005.1 coordinate 216,035, forward strand.
TAATTGAGCTTCAGGAAGCTCAGGGAAACATTATCCACATCCGACTCTCCCCCCAGGGATCGAACACGGATCACAATGCTGCCATCACTGTTGTAATCGGTCGGAAGCAGGTTAAACTCCACATTTCGGACCTCATATTCATCATAGGTCACCCGAAGAACCTCCCGTAAAGAATTGGCGTTGGGTCCAGCGCTGATGGCTGTTTGATGGGTGGCACCGGCTCTGCCGATGAGGTTCATCTCCACCCGGTGCTCACCTGCTGCCATGACCTCCCCCAAATTGGTCAAGCTGAAATCCAGATGGTTATTTCTCTGGATGATTGGTCCCATCCAGCCCTGTCCCCTATCGTACTCGGGCATCCATATTCCCGGATGATAAATGGGCCCCAAGTTATATTGGTCATGAAAAACCAACAATCTTTCTGCTTGGTAAATATCTACCGAAGGAGCCGAGAGATTTACCGCTGGGGTTTGATTCATACGCAGCCCCCTCACGCCAGGTGTTACGGTCAGAAAATATGCCGTGGTGTCATTATGGGTGTTGTAGTAGGGGTTTGGCATATCGGCAGGGTTGTTGTAAAGCCGATAATCCAAGGTAGCATCGTTCTTTTTGCCCACAAAAGTGATATGGTCGCCCGGGTCAAAGCGGCCATCCTGCTGCCCCTGCACCAAAATCGGAACCTCCTCCCCTCTATGGTACAACCTTATGTCCCGCGGGTCCACCTGGTTGACATTGATGCCGGAAGCGGAAAAGGCGGTGTAGCTGATTCTGTAAACGCCGTCTTCAGCAGTTTCTATTTTGTAATAGTCCCGATGGAAATCTATCCACTGGCTTTGGGCGGTTGCCCAAAGTGGAAATAAAAGAGTCATCGTCAAAAGGAGCCTGTAAAATTTCCCCATACTCAATTCGGCTTTTTATCCCAACCTTTGTAAATCCTGTAATTATCCTTGTGCTGATTCAAGCCCACCTTCACGCTGAAAATATGGGAATAGGGGGTTTGTGAAATACTCCCTATGTCAGACATGGCGTAGTCGATATGCACCAGGCCATTTAAAAGAAAACCAACCCCAAAACTAGGTCGGAACGCCGTGCTATAGCTCGCATCGAAGTTTTTGATCATTTGCACGTTTCCGGCACCCCCACGCAGGTAAACCAGGTTTTTGTACGCCACCTCCAAACCCATCCGGGGATCCACGCTGAGCAAATTGCTTCTTACAATGGTATTCCGCTGCCCGTCAAAAGTGGTCTCCAGATCCAAAATCGCCTGCATCTGAATTTCCTCAGTTAGCCAAATATCCCTTGTCAAACTGAATATAGCCCTGGGCAAGGTAAGCTCAGTGCTGTTGATGGGCACCTCGTTGTTGGTTTGGGCATACACTTCCCGCACCATTTCGGCATTGTGAAACCAGGAGTTGAAAGTGGTTGTCACATCACGCAACATCACCCCTACACGCCATTCGTCCAAAAGGACTATGCCCCCCAGGTCAAGCCCAAACCCCCATGCATTGGCAAATTTGCCCACATTGCGGTGGATGACCTTGGTGTTGACCCCGATTTTGACAATGTCGCTGAAATCCCGCGCATAGGACAGGATCATCGCATAGTCAGCGGCGTTGAAAAACTGGATGTTGTTGTAATTTAATGCGCCATTGGCATCGTAGAGAAAGCGGGTGTCGGGGATATCATCTACCCCAAACCTGATCAGTGAGATGGCGATCTGGTTTTCTTCATCAATGGCCGTGGTGTATCCGGCATAGTCATATTTGGCGATTCCGGCAAAATACTCGGCGTGCATTATGGAAAATTCATGTTCATGCTTCACGCCCAATATACCGGCGGGATTCCAGTAGGCAGCCGTCACGTCACGTACATTGGAAACCTGCGCCCCTCCCATGCCCAAAGCCCGGGCTCCTACTCCGATCTGCAGGAATTCATTGGAATATTTAGGCGCAAGACTTTGCCCCTGAGCCTCAATTAGGTACAGCAAAAAAATAGGCATGCAGAAAACAATTCTTAAAAGTCCTGGGATACGGCTCATTAGACTACAAATTAAATTAAAAAAATTATTTATAATATAGATTAGGGGATTAAAAGATTAAGGGATTAACGTTAATCCCTTAATCAGCACGCAGGGCATTAAACCCTTAAACCACCTTAAGCCTTCACCGCCCTAAAAACATTCCCAGCCACTAGTAAATAAACCCCTTCCCATAATTTAAAAACTGCTCGAAACCGTACACTTTTCTGTACGCCTTTATACCACTGCATGTAGTATGAATACTTTTGGCTTGGATTAATAAAAGATTTTTTTCAGAAAAGGAATTAGTGGATTTTTATCAGAATACACTTTCAAAACATTAATAAACAGTGTTTTACAAATAACAGACTCAAGACCTTCTACAATTTACCACCTAGAAACTGGTAATGCAAGGTAGCTTCTTTTACTTTGGTATTATTTTTTAATCTATATAGGGGAAGGCGTACCAGTAATGTGCGCATAATACGCTATAACATGACAGATATGAAAGCTTTTAACACCCAAATACAAATGCGGAAAGGAATTCTCGAATTCTGCATCCTGCATATCATCTCCAGGGGGGAGGTCTATGCCTCCGACCTGCTCGGGGAATTGAAGGAGGCCGAGCTGCTGGTAAAGGAGGGCACCCTCTACCCTCTGCTCAACCGGCTCAAAAACGCCTCATTGGTAGCCTATAAATGGGTAGAGTCCGAAAGTGGACCGCCCAGAAAATACTACTCCATCACAGCCGATGGGCTGGATTTTCTCGGCCAGCTTGACCAGACCTGGGACTCGTTGACCAAATCCACCCAAACTATTATCTCAAAAAAATAAGGCCATGAAAAAGACTATAAGCATAAACATAAGCGGCATCCTCTTCCACATCGAGGACGACGGCTACACCCACCTCAAAAATTACCTTGAGGCAATTAACAGGCATTTTTCCCATTACCCAGACAACCAGGAAATCATCAGTGATATCGAGAGTCGCATCGCTGAGATCTTCCTTACCTACCTGAAAAACAACAAACAGGTAATCACTGCTGAAAATGTGGAAAGCCTAATCGAAAAAATGGGTACAATCGCTGACTTTAAAGCTAGTGAGGAAAAGCTCGACCAAGATCACACGGAACATGCCGAGCAGGAGGAACATGATTTTTACAAATACATCACACCTCCCAATCAGGAAAACACCAAGGGGTATAAAAAGCTGACCCGCATCGAAAACCGCAAGATCCTTGGGGGGGTATGCGCTGGTATTGCCCACTATTTGACAATCGATCCGCTGTGGACCAGGCTGATTGCCATCTTGCTCCTTTTCAGCGGAAGGGTCAATTTCAGCACCTGGGACTTTCTGCCTTTCTCGGGAATTAGATTCAGCTTGGCAGGTTGGACAGTTTTGGCCTATGTGGTACTTTGGATTATGTTGCCTAAAGCCTACGAGACCGAAGAGGATAAAAACATCAAGAAGCTCTACCGGAATCCCGATGACAGGGTAATTGGTGGTGTAAGTAGCGGGCTTGCTTCCTACTTCAATATTGAGGTAATCTGGGTAAGGCTGGCATTCTTGGCCCTGATCTTTGCCGGAGGCTCCGGATTCGTGATCTATCTTATCCTTTGGATCATCACGCCATTGGCCAAATCCATTACCGAGCGGATAGAAATGAAAGGTGGTGCCATCACGCTAACCAATATTGAAAACACCATCCTTCAGGGGCAAAATCCTCCGCCATTAAAAGAAGAGTCCAGGGCGAGAAGGGCTTTCATGACTCCCTTTCGCGTGGTGGGCAAAGGATTGAATGAAGTGGGAACAGCCATGGGACCATTGGGGGCATTCCTGCTGATCCTGTTTAGAATCTTCTTTGGGGCGATTATTTTCCTCATTGGAATAGCGTTGATCTTTTCCTCCATGATCTTCCTGGGCACCTATTTCAACCTGATCAATGGTGAACTTTGGGGTATGGGGATACAAACAGGGGATTTTCCGCTGGAATTTATTACCGACATGATTCCGTTCTGGCTGGCAGTGGCACTTACCATGGTGGTGATTATCCCGGCCATGATCATCACGGTGATGGGAATCAGCATCTGGGTAAGGAGAAATCTTATCCATGAAAAAGTAGGCCTTATCGCATTGTTCCTATGGCTGATCAGTATCGGGATAATAGGGTTCACCCTGCCGCAGTCTTTCCAGCAATTCAGCTCCAGCGCAAAGGATGAGCAAACCCAATACCTGGAGTTCCCTACAGAGGGCGTAATGGTGATCCAGGGAGAAAGCCAGCCACAGGTAAGCGTGCGCTCCCAACAGTCAGGTCAGTCGGAAACCTTGTATAGAAACGACATAAGCCTGACCTTGGCCGGCACTACAGATGAAAGGGTTCGGTTGGAGCAGACATTTAGCTCTAAGGGCAAAAATTATGAAGACGCCAAAAACAACATCAAGGAGATTCTATACGAATACAACATACAGGACAGCGTCCTTACGCTTGACAAAAATGTAAGGTTGACCTCCTTCAACAAGTTTCGCGCCCAGGAATTGGAGCAAACGCTTTACATTCCCTACAACAAGCCCTTCGTGATGGATAAGTCCATTCTCTCCGTCCTACGGGGCACGCTGTACTCAAACGGCTACAAGCTTAAGGACGTACACAGCCAGAATTACTGGGTCTTCAACGAAAACGGCCTGCTCTGCCTAACCTGCCGCTCCGACCACAAGCAAAGCGAGGTGGACAAGGAAAGCAGGAAAATGTTTGAGGGGGAGTGGTTTATGAATTAGAAAAAGAATCCTGGCAGGTAAATTTTAAACCTGCCAGGATTTTTTTTTAGCAACGAGGTCAAATCTGCTAGAATGTAATCTCTTATTCAACTAAACCTAGCGGGTTTTATCCCTAAGAGAGAAAGTTTTAAAATAAAACCTATCCTCATTATGAAGGTCTGCATATTGGATGTTCAATCCATTTTCATTTACAAAGCAGGCATCCATAAAAACCCCCTCCTCAGGCTGGGAAATCAGGGTTTCGGCTATATTGTTGAATTTAGCATTGGAAACCAATATCATAATCCTGCATACATTGACTTGATTATAGATTGATTAATTTACAGCACTATTAATATTTGTATCTTCAACTTCCATTTTTTCCAGCAGCTGATCTATGATTTTTTCAACTCCCATTCTAGCAGTCGGGGAGTTGTTCTGGACAATCCTACCTTGATAATCCACGACTACCGAGTGTGGAACTCCGACAATTTTATAATCCTTCTTGATTTTGTTGGTCCAGACTTCATTGGCAAATAGATTGATGGTGGTCAAACCATGTTTTTCTATTAGAAGCCTCCATTTTTCATCCTTACTTTCAATTGCAATATTGATGATCTTTACGGGACTGTCTTGATATTTTTCCACAAGTTTATTCTCGTAGGGAAACTCCACTATACAGGGACCACACCAATCCGCCCAAAAATTGATCAGTAGAACATTCCCCCGAAAATCAGTGGGTTCCACTTCCTTTCCCTCAAGATCCGATAGGAAAAAATAGGGCATATCGCTACCTGGAGGAAGAATATTTCCTTTTGCATAGTAATTTTCAACATAGGATTTAAAATCTTCATCCTGAAAATACTTCAGCACTGAAACATCATATTCGTCCCTGGCCACTTTAATTATTTGGGTAATCTGATTGGCTAAAAATGCATCCTTTACTTTTCCCGAAAGATTAGCTTCTACCTTTTTTGCCCGATAGATGGATAATGGAATTTCTCCTTTTACAAATTTCCCCTCTGGGTTATCATGATCCAAAAAATTCAAATATTCATGAAGAAATCTCATATACTCTTGTTCACCAATAAACTCCTCATTTTCTAAGGAAATAGTGGCTAAAATTTTCTCGTGATAACCAGCAGGTATCGTATCACTTTTCTTCAGCATGGTCCTGCGATAGGCAAAGCTATTCAATTTTGAACCTTCATTTTTATAATCCAACCTATTGGTCTCCCGAGATACAAACCACTTGGGCAAGTTACCCTTGTAGGAATAGAGGTAATCTTTCAGTACTGCTGTGATAGAGTCATTTGTTTCGATGACTCCATGAAAACCTTCGCTTAAGTGATTGGCTTCTGCACGTTTTCTGGTTTCGTTCCAAAAACCTAAACCATCATTTGACTTCTGAAGTAAAAACCTGTTGACGGCCGCAAAATCTCCAGAGAACTCAAGGTCATCTCCAGAATATAAAATGGTATCTACAGCATGGGGCACAAGAAAAAAATCATATTTCTTACCATTTAATGAAAGGTAAATATAATCGGTAGCTTTATTATCCATATTAAGGTCTATGGAGGAAGACCTCGCAATAACTGTGTCCACTTTTTCAAATTCCAATGATGGGATTGTGGACCATTTTTCAAAGCTTACTTTCAATGGAGTGGAGGATTCGTTTACTATAGTTAGAAAACTCTTGCCGTCGAGGTCAAACACAGGGTATTTTGGCTCTTCACTACATCCAATTATTAAGGCAGCAAGCGCAATAACATGTCTTTTCATAAACCAATATTTATCTTAAATATATAGTTTATAAACTGTAAAACAAACAAACTAGTTAGTTTTTTCATTCCATATGAAAACATTGACGCTATTAGGGAATGATAAATAGACAAAACTTTAAGAATCTAATTCCTCCATTTGGAGAAAAGCAGGCAAATCTGATTTTGAACCGAAACAAACCTTTAACCATTGATAGTATCCCCAAAATCTCAGAATTGTTGGACTTACCAGTTGAAGTGTTGATCCAGCCTTATGCCTTGAAAGGCCAGGAGAGCCGATAGGCCATGGGAAGTACACACTTCATTATTCAAAATTCATCATTCAAAAATACCGAATGATGAATAGCGAATGATGAATAATGAAGTTTCACCCCCCCTAGCACTCTCCGAGTCTCCGTGGCTATTCCTTCATCACCTCCTCACTATTGGCAAGCATATACTACTGGGATACTCTTCCGAATGGTGGATCTTATTGGTCGCCACCACTCCCTCAGTCTCATCATAATTGTTGCCGCCGGTATTCAGGTTGCGGTCAAAACGGGGGAAATTGGAGCTGGAAACCTCGATCCTTACCCGGTGCCCCTTGTCAAAATAGTTACTTGTGGACATTGGCGTCATGTTAACCTCGTAGACCTTGCCTTTCTCCATAAACACCTCTTTTTCATAGCCTTCCCGGTATCTCACCCTTTGGATGGTTTCGTCCAGGTTGTAGGCCCTGCCGTCAGGGTAAACATCGATAATCTTGATGGTCAAATCGGTGTCCTTCACATCTGAGGAAAGGTAAAGTTTGGACTCTATAAAACCACTTATCTCCACGCCTTCCCCAAATGGCTCGGAAGTGTACACTAATATGTTCTCATTCAACTCCATCTCCTGCTGATCAAAAGCACCCCCATTAACGGCATTGCCTGTACAGCAAACATTGCCTCCATAGGACATTACCGGGTCCATGGGGTCATAAACGAAAGAATCAGGCTTGTCATCAGTGGCTTTTTGAGTGCTTAACTGCCCGTCACCCAACCTTGTATTGGCCTTGCCTCCACTGTTGAGGTAGTAGGTAGTCATATCAGCTTCCTTTGGAGGCCAGGTATCGGAGGTCTGCCACTTGTTAGACCCCATCGTGAAGTATTTCACCTTAGGCATTCCGGAGGTCACATTGTTTTCCTCCCCTTTCAGCCAAAAGTCAAACCAGCCATAGATCATCTCATCATAATCCAAGCGGGCATCACCTACACTTCTTTCCCCCACGATGGTATTCTCAGTCGCCCTTTTGAAAGCACAGTGCAGGGTAGGTGCGATGACCAGAAACTGGTTGTTGCGGATTTCTTCCTCTGAAGCATTTTCCCTCACATGGTTGTAAAGGGCGAGATTGGGACTGCTGGCTACATCATACCAGGACACAAACCAGAAGCTTGGGACACCAAAATCCATATCATCATGGTAGAGGCCTCCCTCATACCAGGCCGGGTCATTGGGCTTACGGGTGATCATTTCCTCATAGATGCTTTTTGGACCATTCACATTTTTGATGATATCCTGCACGGGAAGGTGCGCCAAGCCCTCCACCCAATCTACTTTGGGATATCGGGGAGCCATATCATAAAACCGCTGTAACCTTTGCAGATCCTCTTGTTCAATACCCTCCGGTAATCTTGGTGCCATGGGGTCATGTTGGGTGCCATAAAGCCAAGCGGTAAAAAGCATTTGTCCGGCACCACCTCTATACCAGTTACCCTGCTCATAATAATCACCTATGCGCCCCACTCCAGCACCATACCCCTGTGGCACCATAGCGGCATGTGCGGGGTGATTCATAGCCGCAACGGCCATCTGCCACTCAGCGGTAGATGAACAGCCCAGTGTGCCGATTTTGCCGTTGCTCCACTCCTGCTCGGCCATCCAGGTCATGGCGTCATAACCGTCAGTCAAGGGCGTGCCGAGAATATCCCATTCCCCTTCGGAAAAAAACCTCCCCCGCTCATTTTGCACCACATAGGCATACCCGCGCTGCACGGCTTCGTAAGCGGCCTCCATCGTCCGGCTAACCAATTCTCCATCCCTGTAGCTGTTAAAGTTATAGGGCGTTCGCGAAAAGATAATCGGAACGGGCTCATCACCTTTTGGCCTGTATATATCGGTAGCCAACCTTATTCCGTCGCGCATCGGCATCATTACCTTATGATCCACAATGGCTATTTCCTCCAACTTAGCGAGGATGTCTTGTTCCTGTGCCCATACCCCCTGCCCAAAAGCTAGCAGCAGAATAATTAAAGAAATCTTAAGTCTGTTCATATTGGTTAAAAGTTCATTTAAAAATCTAATATAAACATTTGGCAAAAATTCCTATCAGAAGTTACACCAGTGGCAAAAGATTCCATCAAACATGCAAGATTCCCCCAACTTGATACTTGGGAAATACAGGGGTAAATTTCTAGGATCATTAAATCCTAGAGCCATAATTGAAAGCTAAATAAGGGTAATATTTATAATTATTCACACAAAATTCAAAAACAAATAAAATTCGGTTCATCAACGTTTAATAGCGCTGATTATACGCTCTTGATACGTTCTTGATACCTGTATAATCAATAGATTATTCTGTATTAGATGCTTACTAAACAGTTATACAAACTATTTACGATTTAAAACTATTAGCCAGGACTAAGCCAATTTGCCCTCTTTCATACTCCCCCAATTTATACTATGGAAAAACATAAAAACCTGATTACAAATGGCTAAGAAGGGCTGGAATTTCGTAAATTAAGGGAATGAAGACCAGAGAGAAGAAGCCACCCCTCACCAAAGAACCCAGTTTCTCTTATGGAGGGAAATATTCCTATGCCGACTACCTCAATTGGGAAATGGACGAGATGGTAGAGATCATCAGGGGAAAGGTTTTCAAGTGGACGGCCTCACCCAGTAGGATCCATCAAAAAGTGGCCAGGGACTTGACCACCACAATCAATACATTTCTAAAAGACAAGTCTTGTGTTATGTACCCAGCCCCATTTGATGTTCGCTTACCCGCCAAATCGAAGAAAAACGAGGATATTTTCACTGTCGTACAACCTGACCTATGCGTGATCTGCGATAAGTCCAAACTTGATGACGCCGGCTGCATAGGAGCTCCTGATCTGATCGTGGAAATCCTCTCTCCAAGCAACAACAGAAAGGAACTTTATCACAAATATGAAGCTTATCGAGAAAGTGGAGTGAAGGAATACTGGCTGGTTCATCCATTTGAGCAGACCCTTTTGATCTATACCCTGAAGAACGGGGCCTATGTTCCTTCCAGGCTTTACGGAAAGGGTGACATAGTTGAGTCCTCTGTCCTTAAAGACTTCCAGCTTGATCTGGAGGAGTTTTTTAGGGATTTGGATTAATCGCAATCTTCATTATGAAAACCAAAGAAGAAAAATCCATCGCCAAAGAACCCAGCTTCTCTTATGGAGGCAAATATTCCTATGCCGACTACCTCAGCTGGGAAATGGACGAGATGGTTGAGATTATCAAGGGAAAGGTTTTCAAGTGGACTGCGGCACCCAACAGAATCCATCAGAAAGTGGTTAATCAATTGTCGTTTGAATTGAACAAATTTCTGAATGGAAAGCAGTGTGAACTTTACCCTGCCCCTTTTGATGTCCGCTTACCGACTAAATCAAAGAAGAACGAAGATATTTTCACTGTTGTACAACCGGACCTGTGTGTCATTTGCGATAAGTCCAAACTTGATGACGCCGGCTGCATAGGAGCCCCTGATCTGATCGTGGAAATCCTCTCTCCAGGCAACAACAGAAAGGAGCTTTATCACAAATATGAAGTTTATCGGGAAAGTGGAGTGAAGGAATACTGGTTGGTTCATCCATTTGAGCATACCCTTTTGATCTATACCCTGAAGAACGGGGCCTATGCTGCTTCCAGGCTTTACGGAAAGGGTGACATAGTTGAGTCCTCTGTCCTTAAAGGCTTCCAGCTTGATTTGGAGGAGTTTTTTAAGAATATGGATTGACCGCAGTCTTCATTATGAAAACCAAAGAAGAAAAATACATCGCCAAAGAACCCAGCTTCTCTTATGGAGGAAAATATTCCTATGCCGACTACCTCAACTGGGAAATGGACGAGATGGTGGAGATTATCAAGGGTAAGGTTTTCAAGTGGACTGCGGCACCCAGCAGAATCCATCAAAAGGTTATCTCGGATTTAAATACCGCGATCAACGTTTTCCTAAAAGGGAAACCATGTGAAGTTTATCCTGCTCCATTTGATGTTCGCTTACCGACTAAATCAAAGAAAAACGAGGATATTTTCACTGTGGTACAACCTGACCTTTCCGTGGTCTGCGATAAGTCCAAACTTGACGACGCCGGCTGTATCGGTGCGCCTGACCTGATCGTAGAGGTCCTTTCCCCAAGCAACAACAAAAAAGAGCTGAAAAACAAATATGAAGTCTATCTGGAGAGCGGCGTCAAGGAATACTGGGTTCTCCAGCCAATCGGCCAAACTCTGTTGATTTACACCTTATACCACGGCAAGTATATCCCCTCCAAACTATATTGCCCGGGCGATGTAGTCAGTTCCACCGTCCTACAAGGATTTGAGCTGGACCTGGAAGAGTTTTTTAGGGATATGGATTGACCGAAGTCATTCATTATTCGAAATTCATCAATACCACACCCCATCTGAAGAGCGAAGCTCTGAAGGAGGGCATCGTAAACATGGACGTCCGATGGCTCCACAACAGTAAATTGGCAAATACCCAACCTTTAATGCGGAAATACTTTGTACCTAGTACCTAGTACTTTGTACCCAATTTTACCCCTTCCGTTAAAATTTATTAAATATTTTCCCTCTCCCGTGCAACCCTTTTTGCCTAACTTGTATCTACTTATTTGAAAACCAATAATAATGTTATTCCGAAAGACTTTTACCGAAGAGGCCGACATCATCAAGGGTTGTCTCCGGGGCGATAGAAAAGCCCAGCGGGTACTTTATGACGCCTATTCGGGCAAGTTTTTGGCCATCGCCATCCGCTATGTGAAGGACCGTGACCTGGCCGAGGATATCATGATTGAGGGGTTTATGAAGATCTTTGACAAGCTTGCCCAATTTGAAGGAAAAGGAAGTTTTGAAGGATGGATGAAAAGGATAATCGTAACCAATGCCCTGCTCACCCTGAGAAACCAACGAAACCTGCTAATGGAAGTAAACCAGGAAAGCGAATCGGTGGCAAACCTGACGCCTTATGAGTTTACCGATATGGAAACAGCAGACCTGCTGGCCATGATCGGGGAGCTCTCGGTAGGCTACCGGACGGTCTTCAACCTGTATGCAATCGAAGGGTACAGTCACCCAGAAATCGCAGATCTGTTGGGGATTTCGGAAAACACTTCCAAATCCCAACTCAGCAGAGCCAGGGCAATATTGAAACAGAAACTAACAGACCAGAACTTAAAAGAAAGGAGCATCAGTGGATAAGCAACAGCCAAATATAGACGAGCTTTTCAGAAGAAAACTGGAAAACCATCAAGTGAAGCCTTCCGGATTGGCTTGGGAAAAACTGGACAGACAGCTTGGCAACAAGCAAGAAGCCGCTTTCCCCTGGTTGAGGATCGCCGCGTCAATGGCTTTGATTTTCACCATGGTCGCCTTGATCTGGACAAGTCTGAACCTCACCGAGGAATTGACCAATCCAGTCGCAGAGCAGTTCACTGAGCAAAATGAGATAGTAACCGGAGAAGTGGAACCGGAAACCTTGGATGAAATTGTGGAGGAGACCATTCCAACCGAAACGCCAAAAGCTCCCGTGAGTGAACCGGCCGAGGAAGTGACCAAGCCAGTGGCACCACGGCAAGCTCCACCAGTCCAAGTGGAAAAAAGGACAACCGAAGAAATCCGACAGCCAGTGGCAGCGATCAAGATTGAGGAAATCCAAATCCCGGAATTGGAAATACCAGCGCTGGAAGACCAGTCACTTTTATTGGCTGATGCAGATGTGGTGCGAGTAAGGATAGTTTCGAGCGGGTTGAGCAAGGAAGAGGAAAAAGAGACCATTATCGACGAGCTCGAAAACAAGATTGAAAAAGTAGGAAATATATTCAATAAAGTAGATCAGGGTTTTGCAGACCTGCAGGATGCAAAAAACAGTCTCTTCGCAACGATTACCTCAAGGAAAAACAAAAATTAATTCAATAAGCTAACCGCAAAGAATTAAAAAAACGCAAAGAAATTAATTAAAAAAAACCACAGAACTTTCCCCATGGCGCGAAGCGGATCGGGAAGATCAGAGGACTCAGAAGGCGCACAGAGTTGATTACATCCCATTCTTTGCGAAGCTTAGCGTCCTTGGCGGTTAATTAGAACTCTCAATTTTAAACAGATGAAAAAGTACCTTTTAGCCATTTTATTATTGGCCTTGATACAAATGGCCTTTGGTCAGGACCAAGGGAACCAGACGAAGCAGGACAGCGTCATAGTTGACTTTGGCAGATCCGGCAAGATTGTGATTCTGGTAGACAATCAGGCAGATTTTGAGCGTCTCAAAACCCTGGATGTCAATCAGATTATCCGAGAACTCAATCTTGAAATGGATGAGAAAACGGGCAAGTTACACGTAGTGGAGCTTAAAGGCAAGGAAATCGTGACCGTAAGAGAAGATGCCCAGGAAACGGAGGTTTCGGTAGGTAGGTTCCGTGTGATCGTGGATGAAGGCGGGGACAAAACCCATGTAAGGGTGGAATCCAAAGACCGAAAGCCTAAAAAAGTAGACCCGGGATTCAGGACTTATTTCAACTTTGACCTAGGTATCAACAACTATTTGGAAGACGGCAATTTCCCAAGCGGTGCATCCCCTTACTCCGTGAAAGGCTGGGGAAGCTGGAATGTAGGCCTCAACTGGATGGCCAGCCAGAGAGTGGCCAAAGGCGCCTATTGGGACTTCGGACTGGGTGTGCAGTGGTACAATTTCAAATTTGAAGACACCCGATTCCAGGCTCTCAACCAAGATGGAAATGTTGCCTGGGTCCTAAGAGACGATGTAGCAGGTTTCAAAAGCAAGGTTTCTGCCTCTTACCTCACCGCCCAAACCCTCTTCAGATTGGATTTTGGCAAAATGAACGATGCAGGCAGAAACGGTTTGAGAGTCGCGGCCGGACCTTATGCGGGGTACAGATTAGGCGGCAGAAGCAAGTACGTCTATAGAGACCTGCCGACTTCAGGTCGCAGAAGAGAAAAAGAAAGCGCTGGTTCGTACCTCAACAACCTTCGCTATGGTGTCAGAGGCGAGGTTGGGTTTAGAAGCGTAACCTTCTTCACCACCTACGATCTCAACGAACTCTTCCTTCCAGGACAGGGCCCAAGCTTGAATCCTATTTCCTTTGGATTGGTATTTTAAATCAACGAAGCATTTTTAGTCATGAAAAAAGTCAATTTAGTCATATTAGCCTTCCTTTGCTTGCAGCTACCCTTTTTGGCTCAGGCACAGGAGAACAAAGAGGTTTTGGTCGAAGAAAATGAATCGAAGGTTCCCATGCTAAAAGGGAACATGAGATTCCACACCAAAACTTATGAAGACCAATCCCAAAACCGCAATAGGACCAATGTGGATTTCTCCTATGAGCACAGCAGTGAGGCCATTTACAAAGATGGCCAAAACCTCATCTCCCGCTCCTATTTTACCATCGACCTTGGAAAGGGAATTTGGAATGGAGAATCTGCAGCACCCGATGTGAGAGTGTGGGGCAGTTGGATGGTAGGTTTGAATGCCGTGAGACAGATGAAAGTCAGCAACAACTTCTATGTGAAGGGGCTCGCTGGAGTGCATTTCCACAACTTCAAATTTGCCGATGACAACATCCAGGCCATCAAAGGGGCTGAAAGTGTGGAATTTTTGGAAAGAGCGGGTGGAATCAAGTCCAAAATTGCTGCTTCCTACCTAACCCTGGCGCTGATTCCAAAGATCAGTACCGGACACAACGGTTTCAGGATAGGTGCCGGCCCTCATGCGGGTTACCGCCTGGGAGGCAGGGGCAAGTTTGTCTACCAAGACAATGGCCGAAACAAAGATTTTGACCGCAGCGATATGTATCTGGAAAACCTCCGCTACGGTATTAGGGGTGAATTAGGCGTCAGCTGGCTGGACTTCTTCTTCAACTATGACCTCAACCACGTCTTCCAGTCCAATCGAGGGCCGGAGGTAAATGCCATGAGCTTTGGTATCATTCTTTAAATTACATTATTTCTTATTCAACTTCTTTCCCATGAAATCATTATTTATAACTCTTATAGGCCTCCTAATGGCTTTCAGCACTTTTGCCCAAAGGCAGACTTTGGTAGACGTGCAAAAATCATATGAAGGCATCAGCATGATAGAAATCGAAGCCGGTGTGTTGGATGTGGTTTATAAAGGCGCGGACTCCCCAACTGTTGAAATGGAAGCACGGCTGGAGGCAGAGGAAGACAGAGGCCAGGACCTTGTTTTCGTAACAGTAGGCAACACTTTGAAAATCTCCTACCAACCCCCCAAAAGACGGAGAAACCAAAATGACAACAGCCGTGGCCATATCAACCTTACCGGTCCCAGCGACATACAGCTTTTCATCAATACTGTGGCGAGCAAAATCAGGGTTGAAGATACTGATAGTTTTGAAACGCACATTGGTTTTGTTTCCGGAAGTATTGAGCTGAATAATGTAGATGGTGATGTTTACTTAGAAGGCACTTCTGGCACCATAAAAGCCAATAATATCGGTGGCAGCCTTTTCTGCGAAACCACCTCTGGAAAGGTAGAACTTAATGGTATTGGCAGGGATGTTAGTTACAAATCTGTTTCAGGCAGCCTTCAGGCCACTAATGTAGGTGGCATAGTGGATGCCTCGATTACCTCCGGAAGGATAAATATGACTGATGTGCACGAGATCGGCACTATTAATCTGACTTCAGGAAGTGCCAAAGCTGAAAACTCCGGTTTGGGAGTAGCTACCTACTTGGAGGGCAGTTCGGGCTCCATAAAGATCCAGACTCCAAGCAACCTTCAGGATTTCAACTTTGACATTTCGGCAGCCAGCGGTTCGGTGACCATCGGCAATTCCCGCTCACGTACCCTCCGGGTAGACAACAACGCCCGGCATACCATCCGGGGAAGCATTGCCTCGGGGAGTATCGTGATTGAAAACTAGTCCATTGGCACGTCCATATTTCTCCAACAAGTTCTTATACGCTCCATCTCTTAAAGCTTTTGAAGCCAAGTATCTTCTTAAGGGATGGAGCATTTTTTCGGTAAATGAAACCGTGTACGTATCTGAGATGAAGTTTAGGAAACTTCTTGTCCCAAAACTTACCAGCTCCTTTTTCTTCAGCATACCATGAAAAATCATCAAAGCATCCTCAAATCCCCTTCTTCCAGGAATTATCTTATGCTCAAATTTGACAGGATTTAATCCTGGATTCAAAAGTGCGTAAGGAGTCAATGGCAAAATTGTAAAGGACCTTCCAGCTGGCAACATCTCCAATTCACCTCCTTTTAACCGGATACACAAAGCACCCTCCAGGCATTTAAATACGTGGATGGTCTTTTTATGATATTGGCTGGGCACCTTGAAAGTAGGGTTTAACCGCACATGCATGATATTGCAAGTACCGTCATTTTCACTGGTGGTACTGACAAATTCCACGGAATCCCCTGTGATGGGGTGAGTGGTTATAATACGCTGTTTTATGATTTCTAACATGATTTCTAAAGTGTATGAGAGTGGTTAAAAGCTGCCGACCCGAAGGCCGACAGCTAACTGCAATTAAAAAAAATGGATCAATTCCACCCGCCCCCTAAAGAGCGGTACATCGAAGCAATTGCCTGCAATTGCTCCCGCTTCAGCTCAATGTATTCCAATTCAGCATTCAGTGCCCTGCTTTGGCTATTGATCACCTCCAGGTAATTGGCATAGCCCACTGAAAACATGGTATTGGAGTTTTCTACAGACCGCTTCTGTACGTTTACTTCCTGTTTCTTGACAGTTAATTGTTCCTCCAAAGTGGAATACACATTCACCATATCAAGCACTTCCAAATAACTTTTCAGGACCGTTTGTTCATAATCCAGCCAGGCGAGTTTTTGGGAGGCCGTGGCCTCTTCGTAGGCGGATCTGATACGCCTGCGATTGAAAATCGGTGCGGACAGACCGGCGCCAAGCTGATACACCGAGGAGGCTGGATTCAAAAACAGCTTGCTGAAATCAAATGCATTAAAACCAGCCATTCCAAAGAGCTGAAGAGAGGGAAAGAAGTCTGCACGGGCTACGTTGACATCGGCCTGGCTGGCGGCCAGTTCTTGTTCTGCCCTTCTCACATCAGGTCTAAGTCTGAGCAGATCTGCTGGCAGGCCCAAGGAAATAGCCCTAGGCTTGGCAAAAGCAGGATCCAACCCTACCCTTTCTATTTGCTCCGGGTATTTCCCCGATAGCTCACTGATATTCAGCTCCACTGTTCTCAATTCCCTTTTCTTGTGAATAAGCAAAGATTTGGAATTGAGCATCTGGGCCTCAAATTGGTCCACGGCGAGTTGGTTTTCCTTACCTGAATTTTTCAAATCCTTGGAGAGTTCAAATGCCAATTCCTGCAACTCAATATTTTTCTCCAAAACGGCAATCTCCTCATCCAAACCCAGCATTTCATAGTATTGATGGGCCACTTCGGCCACCAGCCAAGTTTGGACATTGCGCAGCATCTCCTCGGAGGCCATGTATCTGGCAGCAGCAGCTCTTTTCTGACCTGAAAGACGGCCCCAAATATCCAGCTCCCACCCGAACTCAGCTCCTATGATAAAGTCTGGATAAGGAGAAGGAAGGCGTTTGTCGGCGGGAAGAAATTCGGAAAAATTGGTATCCGTATTTCCTATTCCATCCATGGTGTAGTCGCCAAACCTGCGCACACTAGCTCCCGCCATGGCATTTACTTCAGGCAACCTGCCTAGTCTTGCGGCCTTAAGCCTGGCCTGGCTTATTCGGATGTTTTCGAGTGTTTTCCTCAAATCCTGGTTATAGACCAAAGCCGTGTCTATAAGCGCCTTTAGGTGATCATCCTCAAAAAAGGACTGCCAAGGGGCCACGGCAATTGTTTCAATTCCTTCTCCTTCCACCTGATAAGCCTCGGGGACATCCAACTGGATATCACCCACGGCCTTTTGAGGCACCTTGCAGGCTTGTAGGAAAAAGAAAGCCGATATGATTATCAATAAATATCTCATGATTAATTCAATACATTTTCAGTTTTAGGCTTCTTAAACTTGCTGGAAAGGGTTTCAAAAACCACGTATAATCCAGGGATGATAAATATCCCCACCAGGGTGCCTATCAACATCCCCCCCGCTGCAGCAGTACCTATGGTCCGGTTACCTATGGCCCCGGCTCCTGTTGCAATGGTTAGGGGAATAAGTCCGCATATAAAGGCAAATGAAGTCATCAGAATCGGCCTCAGCCTTTCCACACCGCCTTTCATGGCTGATTCTATGATGCCCATTCCTTTCGCCCGGTTCTGAATGGCTATCTCAATGATGAGGATTGCATTTTTCCCCAATAGGCCGATAAGCATGATCAGGGAAACCTGTGCATAGATGTTGTTTTCCAAGCCAGTGAGTTTGAGGAAAAGGAAGGACCCAAAGACACCGGCCGGAAGGGAAAGGATTACGGGAAGAGGCAACAGGTAACTCTCATATTGTGCTGCCAAAAGCAGGTAAACAAACAACAGACAAATCAAGAATATATAAATAGCTTGATTGCCCGACTCGATCTGCTCTCTGGTCATCCCCGACCAATCTATATCATAACCCCTCGGCAAGATATCCAAGGCCGTTTCTTCCACGGCCTTGATAGCATCGCCCGAACTGAATCCGGGAGCCGCATCCCCATTGATCATGGCGGAAGTAAACATGTTGTAGCGGGTGAGTTGCTCGGGACCATACACCCGTTCCATGCTAATGAAGCTGGAGTAAGGCACCATGTTGCCGTTGTCGCTTTTGGCAAACATTTCCAAAATAGCCTCAGGATTGGCCCGGTACTGTGGGGCCGCCTGGATCATCACCTTGTACATCATACCAAAGCGGATGAAATTGGAGGCATAAAAACTCCCCACCAGGCTTTGCAGCGTCTCCATGGCCCCATCTATGGACACACCCAAGCGGGCGGCCTTGTCATGGTCCACATGAAGTACGTATTGTGGAAAGCTGGGGTCGAAATTGGTAAAGACCTCATTTAGTTCTTCCCGCTCATTCAGGGCAGTCAAAAACTCCTGGGTGGTGCGGGAAGTCTGGTCCAGACTTCCCCCCGTTTTATCCTGCAGGCGCAGTTCAAATCCGGAGGCATTTCCAAAACCAGGAACAGTGGGCGGAGAAAAGAATTGGATTTCCGCACCAGTGATGTGGGTGGTCCTTTCCTGATATTCCCGAATGAGCTCTTCAACTCCTTCCGCTCTGTCAGACCAGCTCACCAAGTTGATCATGCCCATGCCATAGGAGGCACCGGCCGTTTCGGTAAGCAAGCTGTAGCCAGCCAAGGTCGAGATGGTTTCTACCTCCTCAAGGGGTAGCAATGCCGCCTGAACGTCATCAAGGATCGTTTTGGTTCTTTCCACTGTGGCCCCGGGAGGTGTGGTGACATTGACATAGATCATCCCCTGATCCTCTGTAGGGATAAAGCCGCTCGGCACTACACTGGCCATCCCAAAAGTGGCAACCAAAAACAGCCCGAGAGCTCCAAATGTAACCGTTCTTCTTCCCACGATTTTGGAAAGCACCTTTGAATATTTCCCAGCTAACTGTTCGTACTTCTCATTAAACTTGTCGAAAAACCTCTGCAGCCAGCTTTTTTTCCCCTCATGGTGTGGGGGTTTGAGCATGATGCTACATAGAGCTGGTGAAAGGGTCAGCGCATTTACCCCGGAAATCACAATGGCAATGGCCAAGGTGAGCGAAAACTGTCGGTAAAATATTCCCACCGGTCCAGATAGGAAACCGACCGGCACAAACACCGCTGACATCACCAAGGTGATAGCCACGATAGCTCCCCCGATTTCCTTCATGGCCGCCAAGGTGGCCTGATAGGCATTCATTTTTTCCTCATGCATCTTCACGTGCACGGCTTCTACCACCACAATGGCATTATCCACCACTATCCCAATGGCTAGGACCAGCGCAAAGAGAGTCAAAAGATTGATGGAGAACCCGAATAGCTGCATGAAAAAGAGCGTTCCCACCAAAGAAACAGGCACGGCTATCGCCGGAATCAGGGTAGACCTGAAGTCCTGCAGGAAAATAAACACGACCAAAGAAACCAGCAGAAAAGCTTCCAGCAAAGTGATCAACACCTTGGAAATGGAGGCATCCAAAAACCTGGAAACGTCATAACTCACGTTAAACTCCATGGATGGCGGAAAGCTGCTGTCCTGCAATTCGGCCATTTTGTCTTTGATATTGGCAATCACCTCACGGGCATTGGAACCTGGGCGCTGCTTGATCATGATGGAGGCAGAAGGCCGGCCATCCGTCATCGATACCATGTTATAATCTTGGGAACCAAATTCCACTTCCGCCACATCCTTGATTTTCAACAAGGAGCCGTCCGGCAATGCTTTTAAGGTGATATTTTCATAATCTTCTTCCCGGTTGAATTTCCCCGTATACTTCAATACGTACTGAAGCATTTGGGGAGACTGGTCAGAGCTGATACCGGATTTACCCGGTGCGGCTTCCACATTCTGCCTGCGGATGGCTTCTGTGATGTCTTGGGGAGATAACCCATAGGATACCAGCCTGCTCGGATGGAGCCATATACGCATGGAATAATCCCTTGCCCCCATGATTTCGGCAAAGCCTACCCCATCAATCCTTTTGAGTTCAGGAAGGATATTGATATCGGCAAAGTTATAGACGAAGCGCTCGTCCTGCAAAGTATCCGAGCTATACAGATTGAGGTAAAGCAGCATACTGTTTACTTCCTTCTCTGTCTGCACCCCGGCACGGATCACCTCCTCAGGTAGCTCATCCACTACTGTGGCAACCCGGTTTTGAACGTTTACGGCAGCCTGATCGGGATCGGTACCCACATCAAAAACCACCGTCACTACGGTGACTCCGTCATTGGTATTTACCGAAGACATATAAGTCATCCCCGGCACACCGTTGATAGCCCTTTCCAGCGGGGTGGCCACAGCCTTGGAAAGTACTTCAGCATTGGCCCCAGTATATCGGGCCGTCACGGTGACCGAAGGGGGTACGATATCGGGAAACTGGGTAATGGGCAGTGAAGTCAGCGCCAAAATTCCCAGTAGCGTAATAAAGACCGAAATTACGGTCGATAGTATGGGCCTTTTGATAAACAATTCTAACATCTCAACCTTGCCCCTCCCCTAGCTGACTATTCAATTCTCCATAGACTTCCTGAGATTCCACTTGTTGGGGCTGGATTTTCACCCCGTCCTTTACCTGCTGTATGCCTTCAAATACAATCTTATCGCCCGGTTCGAAACCTGATGCGGCATAAAACACATCATGTCTTTTGATAGGCTTAAAGCTTCGGACCTTTACTTCGTTATCAGCATTTACCACATAGACATAGCTGAAATCCTGTATCTCGAAAGTGGACTTCTGGGGAATAAGATATACATCATCGAGCTGGTTGGTCATTTCAATCTTGCCGCTTGCCCCGTGTTTGAGCAGACTATTGGGATTGGGAAATCGCACCCTAAAAGCAATGGAGCCCGTGCCTCTTTCAAAATCGGCCTCCATCGTTTCCAGTTGCCCTTTATGCGCATAGGTGGTACCGTCGGATAGGATCAGGGACAGGTCTTCAATGACGTTATCTTCACCTTCCTGCTGGATCTTTTTCCGCATGTAATTGAGGTATTCATTTTCATTGATCTTATAGTAAGCAAACACCTCGGAGATGTCTGTGATATTGGTCAGCAGATCGCCGGCAGTCACCAAGCTTCCGATTTTGAAGGGGATCCTATCGACAATGCCATCAAATGGCGCCCTTATCGTAGTATAGGAAAGCCCGGTTTGGGCATTGTTGAGGGTAGATTCAGCTTCTGCAATAGCAGATTCAGCCACAGCCCGCTTGGACTTTGCCAGTTCCAGTTCCGACGCGGTGATGATATCCTTTTCCACGAGCACCTTTAGCCTTTCCACTTCCAGGCTGGCGGCTTTGGCCTCTGCCCGGGCCTGCATAAGCCGTGCGTTGGCACCGTTGACCATCTCATTGAATTCCATGGAGGTGAGCTGAAACAAGGGTTTGCCTTTCTTGACAAACTCACCTTCATCCACGTAGATTTTATCCACAAAGCCTTCCACTTTGGCCCTTACTTCCACAAACTGTACAGCCTGTATTTCACAGATATAGGTTTGGGGAATCTCAATGGACTGGGGATGAAGCTCCAAGACCGGAATTTGGGGTATTTTATTTTTTTCGTCGTTTTTACTGTGGCCCTGGTTACAGGAGCTGGCACCAAGGGCCAGTCCGACAAAAACAAACAGGGTCATAACTGTTCTAACAGGCAACAAGACAGCCGTCTCAGCCTTAAGAATGCTTAAGAATTGCATAATAATAGAATAAATAGATTAGGATAACATATGCGCGAACGCCATACTGCCAACAAAGCAGTACAAGTTAGACCACCATAGGATATGGTCAGTTAGTTAAGAAAACAATAGGGCACTTAGGGCGCGTTGGGGCAGGCAATGCGGTCCAGAAGGACCTGTAGTGGCAAATGAATACCTATATACTGTATGGGGAAGGAGACCTTGGGGATTTCCTTAGTTATTTCCAGGTTAAAAATCAAGGCCAAGGGAAGGATTACAGCCCTTTCTACTTTGGAATAGGGTTGGGAATCACTTCTGGATACGGAGGTAGGAAAGTCGATGTCATCAAACTCCAGCGCTTCCACGGCTGCGGATTGATAATCCTTGCCTATAAAAATCCTATCCTCATGGTCAGCAAAAGAAAGTACCAGCAGGAACACTGCCAGCAATCTGGTCAAGAAGACCGTAACCGTTTTTGGATCTTTCATTTGCATGTTACAAAATTAGGCATACCAAAATGAGGATGCAATTAATTAAGCATAAAAAGTGTACCAGTTTTTGGGAGGAGACGGAAGACGGAAGACCGAAGACAGGACAAGTTCTCGGAAAGAAAAGGGACACAGAGTTTAGCACTGAGTTGCACAGAGCCTGTCTGCCGACAAAGGCAGGTCCCTGCTTTGCGGATAAGTTTAACAGTAATCCAATCATTGACGCAGCCAATGGCCTTCGCCGTGAATTCGTGGTGCCCTAGCCATTTGCTTTTTCAACTAAAACTTTTAAACTTTACGCAATCAAATGACCCATACCTACAACCAAATGCACTATATCGTCTATTTGAGTTCATCCGTCCATAAATTAACCGAGGAGCAGCTGCAAGAGATTCTGGTGAAGAGCAGGGAAAACAACCAGAAAAAGGGAATTACAGGGCTGCTCATTTACATGGATGGGAGCATAATCCAGATTTTGGAAGGAGAAAAAGAGAAGGTGATGCCCTTGTACAAAACTATCGGTCAGGACCCCAGGCATAGGGGTATTATCCGATTGAAGGAAGGGGATCTGGAAGAACGGCTTTTCCCAGACTGGTCAATGGGCTACCATTCAATTTCCCCTGATGAAGCAAGGGAGTTGACGGGGTTTAAGTCGACCGGAGATGTGGATTTTTATAATTTTCTAGGGGAAAAAGAACAGCATCCGGCTTTGACGGTTTTGAGGGCTTTTGTGAAGAATAATAGGATATAGTGCTTTGAGGATTGGTGGAAGGGGGGGGGTACTAAGTACTAGGTACCAAGTACAAAGTATTCGCGGCGAAGGGGTACGGCTCCTCGTTTTTTAGCTGCGCAAAATAACATCGGGTTCATTCGTTGAAAGGCTGCGCCTTGGTAAAGCTACAGTTGAAAAACTGAATCTTGAGCGCCATCTGGATTTCTTGGTATCTGACACCTAGTACTTGTACTTAGTACCTAGTACAATAAATTAATACTTCCTCTTGAAAATCTTCCTATTTCTATCCACTTCCACAAAATCATGGCGTTTGTCGGAGAAAAGCATGGATTCCTTGCTTCCCAGACCTAGGTAGCCAAAAGTACAGAGACTGTCATGAAAAAGGTTAAACACCCTATTTTGTAAGCTTTGGTTGAAATAGATCAACACATTGCGGCATAGGATGAGCTGAAATTCATTGAAAGAAGTGTCGGCAGCAAGATTATGGACAGAGAACACCATGTGTTTTTTCAGCCTGCTGTCGAATATAACTGAACCGTAATCCGCCGTATAGTAATCCGATAGTGATTTTTTCCCACCTGCCTCATTGTAATTTTTGCCATAAAGCTCCATGAGCTCTTGACTGTACACCCCTTTTTTAGCCAAAAACACCACCCTTGGATTCAGATCCGTTGCATAAATGATGGACCTGTTCAGCAGCCCCTCCTCTTCGAGTAAGATTGCCGTGGAATAGGCCTCCTCCCCCGTGGAGCAGCCTGCAATCCAAATCTTGATAACAGGGTAGCTCGATAGCTTTTTAACTACCGTTTGCCGCAAGGCCTGATAAAATTCCGGATCACGGAACATCTCGGTGACGTTGACGGTAAACTCTTGGACAAAGCTGGCAAACACATGCTCATTGCGGAGCAATATCCTGGTCAAATCAGAAATAGTGGGGATCTTATGGATTTCCATAAAATACATAACCCTCCGCATAGCAGAACTCTTCGCATACTCCGTAAAGTCGAAGCCGTATGCGGAATTGAGATCCTCGAAGAGGCGGTGGATCTCGATTTCATTTTCAATAAATGAGTGAATAATGCAGCAGTTTAAAGGTTTTATATAAAAACACCTGAAAGGATGTCTTTCAGGTGTTCATTTAGTTTCAAAGATCATGCACAGATTTGTAATACTACGCACATTTCTAAAACAGGATATAATATCAGTTGTTTATTATTTATACATCCAAACTCTCAGTAAAGAGATCAATTGATTGATATTCACTGGCTTGGATACATAATCAGACATTCCAGATGCTAGGCACTTTTCACGATCACCTTTCATGGCTTTTGCCGTAAGGGCTATAATTGGAATGTGGTCAAACTGCGACATTTTCCTGATGGTCTGGGTAGCTTCATAGCCATCCATTTCAGGCATCATCACATCCATCAACACCAGGTCTATCTCGGATTCTTTTTGGATGGTATCTACGGCTACCTTACCATTCTCCGCTGTGATGCACACCAGACCCTCCGCTTCCAGAGCATTGGTAAGCGAGAAAATGTTACGGCTATCATCATCCACAATAAGGATTTTCTTGCCTTTAAGTACCTCATCGGTCCTATGCAGCTTACGGATGATCTGCTGCTTCTCTGCCGGCAGTTTGGACTCTACCCTATGCAGGAACAAGCTGGTTTCATCCAACAGGCGGTCATGGCTATCCACGGTTTTCAATACGACAGTATCAGCCAGCACATTAAGTTTCAAGGCTTCTTCTTTGCTTAGGTCCTTGGCGGTATAGACTATGATTGGTGTTTTTCTGATTTTTTCATTGGCCTTGATGCGTTCCATCAGCTCGATGCCCGTCATATCCGGCAATCCAAGATCTAGGATAATACAGTCAAAATTGTCACTGTTGAGCATATCTTCAGCCTCTCTGCCACTGAAGGCAGGGAAGGAACGCACATCCCCATTTCCAATCAATTCCTGAATGGCATTATTGTGCTGCACGTTATCTTCTATGATCAAAAGTTTCTTGAGCTTTTTCTTTATAAACTCCTCTACTCTTCCAAATGATGCGGTCAGATCTTTCTGTGAAAGAGGCTTCTGAAGGAAGTCAAATGCCCCCAATTCAAACCCTTCCTTACGCTTGTCATAGCCAGAAATTACCTGGACAGGAATATGGCGCAAATGCGGATCGGTCTTCATCTTTCTCAGCACCTCCGTACCATCCATCACCGGAAGTTTCACATCCAGCAACATGGCATCCGGCTGGTAGTGTCGTGCAAGACTCAACCCAACATCTCCTTGGTGGGCGATGATACCCTTATAGCCTTTCTCCCTTACAAATTTGAGCAACACATTGGCAAACGACAGGTCATCCTCCACGATCAAGACAATCTTATCCGTAGCCTTGATCTTGTGCCTATCATCCTCAATCTCCACCACCACTCCGGCAGTGGGGTCTTCCACTGGCTTCTGGATACTGGCCTCTTCGAGTAAATCATCCAGATCCTCTACCGGGGAAGTATAATCTTCGATGATAAATCCACTATCCAACGGTAGGTACAGGGTGAAAACACTGCCCTTTCCTTCTTCACTTTCCAGTTGGATTTCCCCACCCAATTTGGTAGCGATTTCTCGGCTGATGGATAATCCCAGGCCAGTGCCCCCAAACTCCCGCTTGGTAGAGCCATCCACCTGCTGGAAGGCTTCAAATATCACTCCCTGCTTATCTTTTGGAATCCCGATTCCGGTATCCGTCACTCTAAACACCAGGACTTTTGGATCCTGATTCAGCTTCTTGCTGCCGAAGTTTCCATTTGACCTCACGATTTCAACATCAAAAGTCACCTGTCCTTCCGAAGGGGTAAATTTGAAGGCGTTGGAAAGCAAGTTGCGGAGGATCTGCTCCAGCCTCAACTTATCCGTAACAATAGGTTGCTTCACATCATCATCCTCGTAATTGACAGCAAACTCTATATTCTTCTTGACAGAAAGCTCTCTAAATTGTTTGTAAATTTTCTTAATCAGTTCATCCAGCTCCACCTGTTCTGCTTCCAGTTCAATTTTACCGGATTCCACTTTAGAAAGATCCAGTATCTCATTAATTAAGTTCAACAGGTCATTTCCAGAGCTGTGGATGTTTTTGGCAAACTCCACATCTTTGTCTGACAGCGTCTTGGCACGGTTGTCGGCAAGAAGTTCAGCCAAAATCAGGATACTGTTCAGCGGGGTTCTCAATTCATGCGACATGTTGGCCAGGAACTCAGACTTGTACTTGCTGTTCATTTCAAGCTCCTTGGCTTTGGTCTCCAGCTCAATCTTAGCTTTCTCCAGTCTACCCTTTTGATCAGTCAGTAAGGTGGCTTTTTCTTCAAGTTCCTCGTTGGTCTGCTGGAGCTCAATCTGCTGGGCTCTAAGCTCAACCTCAGACTGCTCAAGCATGGAAGTCTTGGTATGGAGCTCCTCATTGGTTTGGCGGAGTTCCTCCTGCTGGGCTTCAAGCTCTTCGGCTTGTCGCTGGGTTTCTTCTAGAAGTTCTTTGGTCTGGGTTCTAGACTGGTTGGTATGGAAGGCGATGGCGATGTTCTCACCCATCAATTCCAGTAACTCTCTTTCCAGATCAGTAAATTCATCGGCAGTACCCAATTCGACCACCCCTTTAAGTTCTCCATTATAGATAAACGGGAAAACTATTATATGATTAGGTTCTTTAGTACCCAAACCGGATGTGATAGGAAGATAATCCTTAGGAATGTTGGAGAAAACAATCGTTTTTTCCTCCAAGGCCGCCTGGCCTACCAGTCCCTCTCCAAATTCGATTACATTGGTATTGCCTTTACGGTTGTTGAAGGCATAGCTTCCATAGAGGTGAAGCGCCCCGTTTTCATTGAGGTAGATGGCGCCGATCTGGGCCTCCAGGTATTCAGCCAGGAAGCTGATGATATTCTGGGCAAGCTCACGCAGGTCCCTGTCCCCCCTGATGGAATTATTCAATTCAGAATTACCGGTAAGCAGCCAAGTTCGATTTTCATTATCCAAAGAGAGGTGCTTGAGGTCATCCTTCATGCTATTCAAGGCAATTCCCAGCTTGTCCTTCTCGCTTCTTACGGGGATTTGGATGTCATAATTGCCCTTTCCAATATTTTCAGCCGAGTACACGTAGTCCCTGGTCACATTTACCATCTCATTAAATGACTGGCTGAGACTTCCTATTTCATCCTTGGAATCAATGTCAAGTTTAAGCTCCAAGTCACCCTCCGCGATCCTGTTGGCCGCAGCCTGTATCCGCTGAAATGCGGAGGTAAGATTGTTAATTATATAGTTTACAAAAAATGCTATAAGGGCCAAAAATATGAGAACTATGGCAAAAGATGTATAAATAGTGGTATTTACCGCATCCAGTTGGGATTGGGCTAAGTTTCGAATAGCCGCACTGGAACGGTCCTCAACCCCTTTCAACAAATTGAGGTACCCGGTTGCGTTTTGCATCCATTCCTGGGCAGACATATCGAAATCTTGGAGAGAATAATCCGCAGTAGCAGCTTTGAGCAAGTCAATAGTGTTGTTAATTTGTGGATTTACTTCAGCCTGGGTATTGTAATAACCTATTACATCCGGCGAACTGGCCCGCATAAAACTCTCCAGTTTGACTTCATACTTTCCAACCGCGGCTGAATAGTTACTGTAATCCGGCCCATTGAAGCCTCCCCTTCTAATATTTTGGTTCAGCTCATTTCTAGCCTGCGCAAAAAATTCCTTGGCATACATCAAGCTGATGTGACCATTTAGCAACCTTCTTACCTCCGAGTTTTGGGTAGTCAGCACGGTTTCATGAGCCACATCAACCAAAGCCTTGTTGATAAAGGCAAACTGGGCCTGTACCGAATCAAGTTCAGCCCCAGGAGATTGCACATAAGCCCTCAAGCCAGCCATTATTTTGTGGAATTCAGCCTCCCCTGCTCTTTCCTCTTCAGTCAAGCTTACTTCTTGTAGAAAAACCTCAAGAGAGGCATCTGTCTTTCTCTGTTCGGCAGCCAATCGGGGTCCGATGACGGTTTTATCCCCAAGTATATATTCCAGAGAATAAAGCCGCTCAGCCTGCAACTCATGAATCAGGTCCGACATTTTGGCTGTCCTCAACACATCTTCCTGAACCTGCTGAATGTTGGCCCTGGTTTGGAACTGTGTCTGCAAATGAATCACCAAAAAATAAAAAAGCGCCAAGATCGGGATCATGGCAATCAGCATCAACTTGGTCTTAATTGACAGATTCTTTATGAAATTCATACTTGTGCAAGGTTTTGAGTGCTCAAATATAATTACATTTTGTTAAAGCACTCTAAATTTTATGGAAAACAGCCAATTATAGCCGTAAATTTTAAGGATTTCCACCCACAAACCTGTTTAAAAATCATTTTTTATTTAAAAAGTTCAACTAATCAAAAAAACCTCTCTAGACTTTTGTTTAAGTTTAAAAAACTATCCCTCAACATTTTAGGACAGTAGTAGTGTGAACCAGGATTGGGCTAGGCGTACACAACTAAATTCTGAAGCAAAAATCATACCAGCTGGAACATATGAATAACCCCTAAACCCCTCTAACCTTTCGGCAAAGTAAAACAAAAGGTACTGCCATTGCCCACTGCTGAGTTGACCCAGATTTTGCCAACGTGATTATCGACTATCCTTTTACTGGTAGCCAGACCTATGCCGGTTCCTGGAATATCCTTATAAGCATGCAGCCGGTGCATAAAATCAAATATCACAAGGTAATCTTCCTGTTCGATCCCCATCCCGTTGTCCTTGATCTTAATGACATAATAATCGCCTTTCTCTTCAAAGGAAACTGAAATCACTGGAACGGCAAAAGAACGGTATATGACAGCATTGGAGATCAAATGTTTGAATAGGATTTGAAGCTGGGATTTTACTCCATTGACTTTTGGGAGGTCATCTTTGAATAAAGAGATTTTACTTTGATTTTTTCCAGTCGCCTCTTTTAAAGCCAGGTCGAATACTTCATTCAGATCGACGGTCTCGGAATTTGGACCTTTATCAATTATAGATAAATATTCCTTAAAATCTAGCAGCATTTGCCTCATCCGGTCAGAATTGTCTTTCATTACCGAAAAAATCTCATCAGCCTGCATGTTGGGCTTCAGTAGGTTTTTAATTTTCAGAATAGACAACATATCCGTAATTGCACTGACTGGATTTAGGAGAGTTTCTGAAGCGGAATTGGCAAATCTGTCCAGCTCTTTATTTAGTTCCCCTAGTTTTTTCGCCTCTATTTCTGCTTTTTTCTTGGCAGAAAGCAGCTCCTGTTCGTACAGGATCCTCTGCTTAACATTGGTAACCGAAATGCAAAAAACCGGTGAAGCCAATTCCTGAGACATCATTTTTTTTAAATTCAGAAGAGATGGAAGGGTCTTGGAGCCATTACCTTTCAACTCCATATTGATTTCAGCTACTTCCCCTTTCATTTGCAAAAGAGGCAGCAGATGCGTTTCAAAAAACATTCTTCCCCCTATGTTGAGAAAATCCTGAAAACTTTTGACCGACACTACATCTGAACGGTCATACCCTAGCCAGTTCAACAGCGTTTGATTGGCTTCAATTATTCTTCCATCTGTCCAAATGGTAAGCAGCCCACAAGGTGCATTTTGGAAAAAATTAACCATATCCTCTATTTTAGCATTATTATTCAACCCAGGTAATTTTTGATCGCTTCAATTGTAAGCTCCGGTGCCGTCAGGTGCGGGCAGTGTCCCGAAGCATCTAACTGAATCAATTCCCCTTTCGGAAGATTCTTTTCAACATAACGCCCCACTTCCAGGGGCGCAATTGCATCTGGATGGGTTTGCACCACCAATGTGGGCACCAGTACATTTTTTAAATCCTCCCTATTGTCACCCAAGAAAGTCACCCTAGCAAAATGCTTGGCTATATCTGGGTCCATACTGCAAAAGCTGCTATTGAGTTCTTCCGAAAGCTGCGGTTGCTCAGGGTTGCCCACAATCACCGGTGTGATAAAGCTTGACCAGCCCATGTAATTGTTTTCCAGGGTCTGCACCAGCTCATCAATATCACTCTTGGAAAAACCCCCAAAATACGCCTCGTCATTAATGTAACAAGGAGAGGGCCCTATCATGATTAGTTTCTCAAACAAATCGGGCCTCTCGGCAGCTGCCAAGGCACCGATCATGGAACTTACCGAATGGGCCACAAAAATGACCTCCTTAAGCTGCAACTCTTCCAGAAGATCTATCACATCTTCGGCATACCCTTCCAATGAACCATATTTCTGATAGTCATATTGGGATTGATCGGACTGTCCAGACCCCACATGATCAAACAGGACCACTTGATAATCATTTTCAAAGGCCGGAGCCACAAACCTCCACATGTTTTGATCACAGCCGTAACCATGCGAAAATACTATGGCCTGCTGACCCTGGCCAAACCTTTTTACATTATTCCTTTTTAATACATCTGTCATAAAAATCGATGTCTACACGCTTGCACGTTATAAGCCAATAAATTATGCCCAAAGTTAAATTTATTTTATTTATGACAAAAATATTCCACATTATTTCCGGATAATTTGAGATAGTTTAACAGAACCCCACCTAACCCACTGCTACTTTCTCCGATATACCCTTCTCACAAAGTAATGGCATGATGATAGCTAGAGGTAAAATTGACCACCTAAAATGGAATTTTTATGGCAACTCAGGATAATTCCCTAGACTACAAATTGCTATACGAAATGGCCCCCTGCGGGTATATTCTCCTCGACCAAAACAGGAGGATAACCTCACTCAACGATACATTTGCAGAATGGACGGGACTTAACAAATCCGAACTGGAAGGAAGACCCATCGATGAGATGGCCAACCCGCACACTGCCTCTTTTCTTAAAAAGCAATACTTCCCCCTGTTGGATTCCTTGGGCAGCATTCAGAAGATATTTGTGGACTTGACGGTAAATGACATCAAACTGGAATGCCTGATCCATGGCCGGATGATCCGTCAGGAAGACGAAGACCGCCCACCCCAATATATCCTTACCCTGCAAAACCATACTGAATCCAACGCCTCAAAAAATTATTTACAAAAAGAGCATGACAAGATTCAGGAATATTACGATCGATGCAAAAGTATGGTATCAGATTACGAGAAAGCCCTGTTTCATGAGGCTTTGGGCGTAAACACTAAGGTCAAACAATTGGAATACAACATTGACGTCCTGCATGAAAAGGCCTTGATCCTCCATGAGGGCCGACATATTTTTCATGCATTAAGAAACATAAGCTACTCGGCTACCCGAACTATGGGAGATCTTTCCGATTATTTCCACTTGGATCCCCACCCCACCTTTTCCAAAGTCAACCTGAATGAAATAAGCAGAAAAATAGTGGAGGATTTTAAAAAGAACCCCAATTACAGTGACGCTACTTTCCGCCTAGGCAGAATGCCCCTTGTAACTGGGTGCAAAAAACAATTGCAGTTGTTATTATTCCACCTTATTCACAATAGCCTGACATTCAGATCCAATGCCGTGCCTGTGATCCACATCATTGCCGAGCCCATGGGTGAGGCGGTCAAAATATGCGTCATTGACAATGGCCGTGGCATCGAAAAGAAGCATCAGAAGAAAATCTTTGATTTCCTCGTCCGCATCGCCAGCGACAACATCGAAGGCAGCGGCATAGGTCTGGCCATCTGCCGCCGCGTCATGGAAATCCATTCCGGCAAGATCCAAGTGGACTCCAAATACGGTAACGGCAGCAATTTCTACTTCACCCTGAAAAGGGCTTAAAAGTTTGTTTAGCGGCACTAAAAACCAACTGCCATAGGCTCTCCATCGAAATCTTCCTCTTCCCCGAAAGGATACATCCGGTCCAAAAGGGAACCGCCGTCAGACTTTGCTTCATCCAACAGGTCCTGAATCCTCGATCTCAAGCCAAAATATTCCATGGAACTCAAATCATTCAGTTTACCCCCCAGTCTCTTAAGTTTCACCAACACTGCCTCTACTCTTTCCTCCAGACCATCCACTTGCCCCAGCTCCAATTGCTCCTCCAGCTGCTCCAGTTTTCTCCTAATGTTACCGTATTGACTATTCATATCATCCATTTTTTAATCTAAAAATTACAATTATATACTATTTTATCACAAAAAGGTTAATAAATAATTGAATTTATCTACAGAGAAGGCATAATAAATATAAGCGCCAAGCACAAGCCATTGAAAATCAGCCCTTCCCCACTCATATAAAATTCTTATAACAGTTGCCCTTCGCTCCCTAACTTTGCCTCCGAAATGCAAAGATGGATTTGCATAAGGTTGTTATAGTTTGGGAA
Source organism: Litoribacter ruber (assembly GCF_018500185.1). Lineage (GTDB taxonomy): Bacteria > Bacteroidota > Bacteroidia > Cytophagales > Cyclobacteriaceae > Litoribacter > Litoribacter ruber. Next base: position 248,721 of record NZ_JAHBGI010000005.1, read on the forward strand.
TGGCAGCGGGGATCCTGCTGCTTTTCTTTTTTGGTATAGCTGAGCTTTTCTTGGAAGCAAAAGGGACACAGAAAAAACAAATGAAGAATGATGAATGAGGAATAATGCTTGCCCGCCGGCAACACACCCCATCCGAAGAGCGAAGCTCGGAGGGGGGGGGCGACGAGAATAGAAACGACAGATTGCCTCAGCCGGGCAAAATGGCTACAAACCGACTGCTGTGATGCTGGGAGTACTTGGTACCTGGTTGTACTTAGTACCCCGCTGTAAGTACGAGGCACGAAGTGAACGAATGACGAAAAACTTGCATAACTAAAAATGTTTTCGCTATTTAAGGCCAGAAAAGTAAAGCTTACAAGATGACAAGTAGGGAGAAGGCGAGAATAGAGGCCTTACAGAAATTTAGATTGCTCAACACACCCCCCGAGCAGGAACTGGACGAAATCACACAACTGGCATCTTTGATTTGCGACACGCCCGTATCGCTTATTTCATTGGTAGACAAAGACGAACAGTGGTTTAAGAGCAAAGTGGGAACCGACCTGGTCTCCACTCCTATTGAACAGTCTTTTTGCAGACACGCCATTGACAGCGGTGAGGAGGTCTACATAGTGCATAATCCCCTCAATCACATGAATTTCCGGGAAAATAAACTGGTAACCAGCGATCCCCATATCCGGTTTTATGCGGGAGTGCCCTTGCGTACAGAGGACGGTCACGGCATAGGGGCCCTTTGTGTGATAGATAAAATGGAAAGGATCCTAAGCAAAAAGCAAATTGAAGGTTTGAAGATCCTGGCTAAAAAAGCCATGAGGTTTATCGAATACAAACGTACCATCAAGCACCAATACGAGAAACTCAAAAGGATCAACGCCCAGATCCTTCAACTAACAGATACTTTTCCGGGGATCATCTTTCAGTTGGAGATGGCTCCCGAAGGCAAAATGTGGTTTCCCTTCATCAGCAAGGGTATAACTGTAATTCACCCGGACCTGGATATCGAAGACCTGCATAAAGATGCCATGAAGGCTTTTGAAGTCGTTCACTTGGACGATGTGCCCATGCTGCAGGCAGGAATAATCAAATCCTTCCAAGAACTAACCATGATGGACATGGAATACCGCATCACCGCCTCCCACTACCAGGACCGGGAAACCTGGCACTGGGTATATGCCAAACCGGAGCGTCTGGAAAACGGCAACGTGGTGTGGTACGGCACTTTTCAGGACATCTCCGAGAAGAAGGCCTACGTGGCCACCTTGGAAAAAATCATTTTTGACATCTCGCATGTCTTAAGGAAGCCGGTAGCCAACCTTATGGGCCTCACCACCATGGTGGACAAGGACAGCATACAGGACGAGACAGTCAAAGCCATCTGTCAGCACGTTACCGCCACGGCCAATGAACTGGACAGCTACATAAGAGTCCTCAACGAGACCTACTCCGAGAAAAGAGACAGCTACGCCCCGTTAGACCTGGGAAGACTGCAAGACGAAGTAAAATATCAGGACAGTCACGAAATCAAATGATGAATGATGAATGATGAATGAAGTGTATATGCACGATAAAACCCTCATCCCCACACACCCCATCCGAAGAGCGAAGCTCGAGGGAGGGCTACGAGAATAGAGACGACAGATTGCCTCAGCCGGGCAAAATGGCTACAAACCGACTGCTGATGCCGGGAGTACTTGGTACCTGGTACTTGGTGCTTAGTACACCTTCCCCCATTAAATCCACCCCTCCACATGCCCCTTGAGCAAAAAGGCATTGAAATTCTTGCATTCGGATTTCTTCAGAATATTCTTCCTATGCGATTTGACCGTTTCCCGGGAGATGAACAGTTTCTCAGCTATTCCGGTGCTGTCATGGCCCTCGGCTATGAGTTCAATGATTTCCTTTTCTCTTTTGCTGAAGAGGTTTTTATCAAACAGTGTGGGTAGATCTGTACGGTCATCCACCGGCAAATTGATAAAGGAGGGCTCCCCCTGAATGCCCAAAACGGAGAGCGTCTTGCTGTTTTCACACACCAGATGGTTGATGTTGGTATGGATGTTTATGGCATTGATAAAATTGTGGTTTTCATCCGTTGACAAGACCAAGGACTGGTGGTTAAACATCTCGTATCCTCCATTGCCTACTTTGAAGCGGAGGTTGTAGCTGAATTTATAGGATTTGATTTTCTCTACCCCTATTTTCTCACGGATCAGTCTAAAAGCCTTGTCCTCGGCCTTGGATACAAACTCCACATCATCAGGATGGATGAGTTCGAGTACATCGTCAATCTTCTCAATGAAATCGGGGCTGAACCTATGGGCTTCCTCAAAGCCCTGGCTCATGGTGGTAATGCTGAAATCAGAGAAATCCACTAGGTAATAATAATTGGGCCCTGAGGCAAAAACGGGACTGAAGACCTCCTTCAGATCAAAATTTGGCAGGTTAATGGGGCTTCTTTTGTCTATTAGCTGCTTCTCCCACACCTTGTGCATTAAATCCAAACCTTTTTTCATTAGGTAAAAAGTATTGATTACCTGCAATAAAAAAGATTTTGATCAATTTAACAAAACTTTATTGTAAAATAAAAAGATGGAAGACCGGAGACGGAAGACGAAACAACCTGGTACTTAGTACCCCCACCCCCTTCGCACTTCCCAACTCACAGCCATCCCTCTTTCACCCCCTGCGATACCAGCTCCTTAAAGTTTTTACATCCGGATTTACTTAGAATATTCTTACGGTGGCTTTTGACGGTCTCGGGGGAGATGTTGAGCTTGTCGGCGATATGGAGGCTTTGCAGGCCTGCTGCCACCAGTTTGATTACCTCCATCTCACGTGAGGAGAACAGCAGGAAGCTTTTGCTGCATTCATTTTCATCAGTACCGCCCAGCACGTCAAGGTTCATGTAGGAGGGCGCCCCATCCAGTCCAAGAAGGGAAAGCTTGTAGTTGTTTTTGCGACCAAGGTGGTGGATGTTGGTATGGATGTTCAGCGACTTGCCCAGATTCCCCTTTTCGTCTACCGAAAGAATCAAAGACTGGTGGTTGAACATTTCGTAGGAGCCCTTTTTGGTCTTGAACCTGAAGTTATAGGACACCTTATAGGATTTTATGTGTTCGGATCCAATGGTCTCATAAATGAACTTGGAAGCCCTATCCTCGGCCTTGACCACAAATTCCATGTCATCGGGATGGGTGAGGGCAAGCACCTGGTTGATGTGCTTGACATCCTTGGGATCAATACCGTGGGCTTCTTCAAAGCCGTTGCTAAAATTGGAGACGGACATATCATAGAAGTCCAGAATATAGAAATAAAAGGGACCCAGTGAAAAAATGGAGCTGATGAGTTCATCAAAATTCATGGATGGAAGGGTGGTGACTTGCCTATCATCCTTGATAAGCGACTGCCACACGCTGTGCATATCTTTTATCTCCTTTATCATGATATAAATTTACCCATTCTATCCCCCTTACGCATCCCCCTTTTGGGGTATTTTTGGATATACCTCTTCACGGTCCATTTTACGCATCGGCGCAAAGGAAAGGCGCAACGGGCGCAAAGTCTGATTTTATTTCCTTATTCCCTCCACGGCAAGCATCATTCGACATTCATTATTTCTTACTTCCCAGTTTAGTAGTGCGTGAAAAAAACCTTCCATGTCTATCATTTTCACCAGACCTGGAAGGTTTTACGGAACCAATCGTCATCCCAACACACCCCATCTAAGGAGCGAAGCTCGGAGGGAGGGCGACGAGAATAGAGACGACAGATTGCCTCAGCCGGGCAAAATGGCTACAAACCGACCGCTGATGCTGTGAGTACTTGGTACCTGGTACGTTGTACTTAGTACCCCTTTACTAAGCACGAAATTAGAAGCACGAGGTACCAAGTTACACCAGCCCCACTCCAATCCCGGTATTTTTCTAATTCTTTCAATTCCACACATTCAGCATTGACCTTACAGCCACAGCAATGAAAGGGGACAGGGAAAAATGCCTGTTGGCAAACATGTTAGATTATGTCAGCAGGCCTGTAAATATTCAAAAACTTGTATCTTTGTTAAAAGTCTGGAGTTACCAATAACTTTACACTATGGTAGGTTCAATACAAGATGATCGGCAGGACGTCACGCAGTTGATGAATGTTCTCCACAGCCACTACGGCTTTGATTTCCGCAATTATGCCCCTTCCTCTGCCGGCCGCAGGGTGAAGCATTATATGGAAACGCACAAGTTTAAAGGCGACCTTACCGAACTGGCAAAAATGCTGTTGTCCGATGAGGGCACCTTTGCGCAGTTTGTGCAGGAATTCACCGTGAATGTAACGGAGATGTTCCGTGACCCGCTATTTTTCCTGAGTCTTCGGGAAAACATTTTGCCCAAGTTGGCCACCTATCCCATGCTCAAGTTTTGGGTGGCAGGCTGCTCCACGGGAGAGGAAGTGTATTCCTTGGCCATCATGCTCAAGGAAGAGGGGCTGCTGGACCGGTCCATTATTTATGCCACGGATCTGAACCCGCAGGTGGTGCATAATGCCAAGAAAGGCATTTTCAGTCTCGACCAGATGCGGACCTATACGGCCAATTACATGGCCTCGGGGGGCAAAAATGCCTTTTCGGATTATTATATAGCCAAATATGGGGCGGCCCTGTTTGACCAAAGCCTGCAGAAGCATATGGTCTTCTCCACCCACAACCTGGTGACTGACGGTTCTTTCAATGAGTTTCAGCTCATCATGTGCCGCAACGTGCTGATATATTTTAACAACACCCTGCAAAACAGGGTGATCAACTTATTTTACGAAAGCCTGTGCAACTTTGGTTTTTTGGCCTTGGGAAGCAGGGAATCCCTTCTTTTCTCCGACCACAGACTGGATTTTGTGGATGCTGACAGGAAGCAAAAAATTTTTAAAAGAAAAAGATAATTGCTAAGCCCAAAGCCCAACCCGAAAGAAAGTTTTCATGCCCCAGAAGCCTCAGTAGACTTTCAATAGCAAAGAAAAACCTACTGCCACAGCGGCAGTAGGTTTTAACTAACCACAATTAACCACAAACTAACTCACTTATCTAAATCTCTCAAGGTTTTTTGTAAGGTTCTGGAATTAAAAGGCTTGGTCAGGAAATGGGTAAATCCTGCCTCATAAGCCCTTTCTTTGGTTTTATCGTCTCTATGTGAGGAAAACATGACAATTGGGGTATGCTCCCCCAACAATTCTTTTAAGTTCTGGCAAGTCTCGAAGCCGTTCATTCCTCCTAATTCCACATCCAGGAAGACAGCATCGATATGGTGATTCCTCACCATGTCAAGGGCTTCCAAGCCTGAGGTGGCCAGATAGGTCTCCACCCCTTCTTTGGCTAACATATGGGTAGACAAGGTTTGGATCAATTCGTCATCGTCGACGAGCAAAATATTCTTATTGGCAAAATTATGGGAGATATTGGTTTTCTCCTTTTCATCTGCCTTTCTGGATACTTCCGCCTCAATGGTAAACCAGATGACGGTGCCCCCTTTTATGGATTCTGAACCATTGGATACCGGACTCTTTACATAAATATCACCCCCATGGTTGTTGACCAAGGTTTTGCAGATGGCCAAGCCCAATCCAGTCCCAAACTCGGAATCTTCCTTAGCTTGGGTATACTCCTCAAACATACTATTTTGAAAGGACTCAGGTATGCCCTTGCCGGTATCCTCTACCTCAAATTGATAGGTATTGTGGCTTATCCGGTTGGCACGCAGGGTAACTTTGCCTGAGCCTGTAAACTTAATGGCATTGTTAATCAGGTTGCCCAGCACCTGACTCAAGCGCATGCTGTCAGCCAGCACAGCAAGCTCTACATCGGATTCCTCGATCTCAATGTGGAGCCCTTTTTCCTTGGCTATTGGGCTATAAAGTGCCTTGACGTCCTCCAGCAATTCAGAAATATAAGTAGGCTTACACACCAAAGAAAAGTCTTCTGACTTCACTTCGGAAAAGTCCAAGACCTCGTTGACAAGGTTCATCAATAGCTTTTCTGACTTCAATATGTTTTCGGCCACTTCCTGTTGTTCACTATTCAGGCCTGAATCCAACAGCACCCTGGTGTTGCCAAAAAGAGCATGAAGAGGGGTCCTGATCTCATGGCTTACTTTGGAAATAAGCTTCAGGGATTTATTTTGCTCATTTCTATATACCAATTCATGGTTACTAATAATGAGGTGTACGGTCTCAATCAGTTGGGTCTTGATAATGGCAACGGTGCTGTTATAATCTTCTCCAAACTCAATGGCCGGGTTGATTATAAACATATGCCCCAGTAGCTCCCCCGAATCAGAAAAGAGCCCTTCTTGAATGCAGTTTTCAAAATCATCCTCCAAGAGATAGTCAGAAATACTTGCCACCTTATAACCTTCAGAATTTTGAAGCACTGCAGAATTTTGAGGCACGATGACCTGCTCCTTCACCAAATTTTTGCAGAGTACGGATAAGATGACACACTCTGCTTCCAGCTGTATGCCTGCCATTTCGAGCAGGTTTTCCACCAGTTGAAAATATGGGCTTTGAGAAAGTTTAATTCGCATAAGGGTGATTTAAATTAATCGCAGTAAGGATGATTACTCTTTACAAATGTGGCGTTAAATTTTATCATTAGCTAAATTCTAAAAAAGAAGCACTTTCAAGGGTTCCAAGCACCTATTTCTCTATATAAAATAATTAGTACATGAAAAAAAGCATGTTTTTAACCTATTTTCCCTGACACATTGGCTATCCCAATCAAATCCGTTTGTTTCCTATCAAGCCAAATACACTTTTGCCCCTGCTAGATACAATTGTATGAGTCAGGCCATGCTTGTTCCTTAAAAATCTAAAAACACCAATTATTGGCGTTTCACTTACATTAACTTTTTATATAGCCGCTTTTTGTCTGTTTAAGGAATGAAAACTGCTTCTTTTCACAAAATTTTTCATCAATGAAAAGTCCGCTTAAATTGCTTCTGGTTTTAGTTGTATAATTGATTTTGGTCAACCTCATTTCTACGGAATAACAATGCTTAAAAAATCAGATATATGGGCAATTTATGAAAATACCCTAACCCCTTCCCTAATAATCGATGGAGAAAGACCATCAATGAAGATCCTGAAAACCAACCCGACGTTTTGTCAGTTGGCAGGCAAACCAGAGGCATTTTTCGAGGGAGCCAAGGTCAGAGAGGCTTTCCGCCCATTTATTTCTACCAACAATATGGAGTTGCTGGACGACCTGATGGACTCATTGGTACTCGTGAAGACCAAAAAGAAAACCCATGACATGAAGGTGCAGCGGGTCTATATTCCTACCCAAAAAACCGGAAGTTTACGCGAAAGAAAATGGAGGATCATCAACACACCGATTCTTGGTGAGGGGAAAAAGCTCAAATCCATCATCCTCTCCATCACCGATGTGACCGAGCAGATCCACCTGCAGGAAAAGGACAAGGCCATTTACTTCAACCTTACCTATCAGCAGCAAATCTATAAGGGCATATTTGACAACCACCCCAACATGCTCTTCAAGCTGGATAATGATGGCTACATCACTTCGGCCAATGGCAATTTCCAGTTTGTGACAGAACGCAAAGAAGAAGAGCTCACCAAACTGCTCCTTTCCGACATCACCCACCCAGATGACGAGCTCTTGGTAAAAGGGATGCTTCAAAAATGCCACCAACGTGAGATTGTCAATTTTCATGTAAGTCTGAGATCAAAACGGAACCGGAAAATCAACTGTGAGGCCACCCTGATGCCATTGGCCGTACAGGACAAAGTGGTGGGGGTGTATGGGATTTTGGTAGACAAGACCCAGGAAAAGCTTCAGCAGCAGCATACCCTCCAAAAAAGCATCTATACCGAAACAATCGATAAAGTCACCCGTGTGCTGCTGGAAAGCAACCATGGCCAAGAAACCATACAGGAGGCCTTCCGGCTGACGGGCAACGCCATTCTGGTGGATGTTATCAGTTTTTACAAGGTAAATAAGGAGGGAAAGAGATACTCCAGCAGGCTGCTTTACAAATGGAAAAAAAGTGAGCGGATGAGGGAAACCTTTGAATCCTTCACCCCGGAGGACTTCCAATATTGTTTGGCCACACTGGAAAAAAACCGCATTTACAAATCCAAGGTCAGTGACTTAAAGAAAAGCGCATTAAGAGACAAGATGGCGCTTAGGGGCTCCAAAGCCATCATATTATATCCGGTATTCTGCAACGAGGAATTCTGGGGCATTATCATGTTTGAGGACATGCAGGAGGAAAGAAACTGGCAGCTGGAGGATGTCACTTTTTTGAAGACGATAGTCGTAAACCTCAGTGTGTCCCTTGAGAGGGTCCTCAACAAAAAGGCACTTGTTGATTCCAAACAGCAATTTGAAACCATTATTCATAACATCCCTGGATCGGCCTACAGATGCCTCCCCGATTCCGACTGGACCATGCTTTATATCAATGAAAACATTCAGGATTATTCCGGGTATCAAGCAATGGAGTTCATGTCAGGAGAAAGGACATTTGCTTCGATAATTCACCCAGAAGATCTGCCTTACACTTTTGACGCGACAGGGACAGACGAAGCCTACCATCATCTTGAATACCGAATTATCTGTGCAGATGGGTCGATAAAATGGGTCGAAGACCGTAGCATCAAGGTATTGGATGATGATGGCAATTGCAAATACCATGACGGCGTGGTGTGGGATGTCACCCACATCAAGGAAGTCACAAAAGAGGTGGAATTTGCCCACCGCAAATTTGAGTCACTAATCCAAGAGGGCGGGGAGCTGTATGCGATCTCCACTGACGATGCCTATTTTACTTTTGTAAGTAGCACCTACATGCCCATTTTGGGTTATGCACCTGAAGACCTGACAGGCAAAAGTGCTTTGGGATTTGTACATCCCGATGACCTTCCAGAATTGCTCCTGGAGTTTGCCAAAATAGATCAGCTCAAGCAGGTGAAAATGAGCCCCTATAGATTCCGCAACAAAGCAGGGGAATTCCGCTGGATTGAAAGCCATGCCACAGACCTGAGACATGATCCAGCTGTAAATGGCGTATTGGTAAATTCCCGAGACATCACCGAAAGGATGGAGGAGCTGGACCGGCTGAGGCTGATGGATCAAATCATCAAAAACTCCAAAGATGCTGTGTATGTAATCGAGGCCTCGGGAAAATCATTCTTTGAGGGAGAAATCATATTTGCAAATGAAGCGGCTTTAACCATATCTGGAAGGACAAAAGAGGAAGTTTTGGGAAATAATATTGTAAGCTTCCGTTCATCTCTTAAAAACCCTGAGGAATGTGATATACATGCTGCAGCATTTGACCCCAGTGGCTATAACAAAATTGAAATAGAAAAGGTAAGCAAAAGCGGAGAACCTTACTGGGTAACCATGGAAACTTTCCCCATGCGTAACCATCAGGGCAAAATCTCCCACTACATTATTATCCAAAGGGATATCACCGCCAAAAAGCATGAGGAAAATCGGAAAAACCTGCTTCACAAAGTACGAAATATATTTTCACAATCCATTGGCATAAATGAGGGCATACGTGAAGTATTAAAGGCCATTAATGAGTTTATTCAGATATCCCTCAGCGAGGCCTGGATCGTTTCTAAGGACAACAGCCAAATCTGTAAGGTAGCCTCTATAGAGAATGACAGCAAGGGGGTTGAATTTAGTAAAAGGACTAAACAAATAGACCGTTTTGCTAAAGGTGATGGACTGCCCGGGCTAACTTGGATGACTGGCAAGTTGGAGAATATGGAGGATCATACCACAAATCCTAATTGCCTGCGCCTAGAGGAGGCATATGTCACTGGATTAAACCAGGGGTATAGTGTCCCCATGCTGAGCCAGGGAGTGGTGTTCGGGGTGTTGACCTTTCTATCCGAAAAAGGACCGCAGTCCAACCTGCACTATTTTGAGGAGACCCTACTTGAGCTCGGGAACAAGCTTGGTATGGAGCTCGAGAAGAAACGGATGATGGAGGAGCTCAACAATTTCTTCGATCTCAGCGGGGACATGATGTGCATCCTTCACCAGGACAAGCTCTATAAAGTCAACCAGGCTTTTGCTTGCATCTTGGGGTATGAGATATCAGAAATAAAAGGCAAGTCTATCTTTGATTTTATCCACCCCGATGATATTGACCTCTCCCAAGATTCCCTCAGGGAAAGGTTCAAGGGGACGAATGTTTCAATTTTTGAAAACAGATATTTGACCAAGCATAAGGGATACCGCTGGATAAGTTGGAGCACAGCCTCTGATTTGGACGAGCTTGTACTTTATGCGGTCGGAAAAGACGTAACCGAAAACAAACTATGGCAGAACAACCTCTTGACTCTCAACAAGCGGCTGAATCAAGCCCAGGCGATTGGCAAGGTGGGCTACTGGCATTATGATTTTGCCAGCAAGGAAATGGAATGGACAGATGAGGTTTATAAGATATATGGAAAAGAAATAGGGTATTATGAGCCAAGTTTCCAAAAATCCCTGGAAAGCGTGCACCCTGAGGACAAGCATATCCTTCTGGTCAAAAACGAGCATGAACCGGCCAAGGATTACTATGATTACCATTTCAGGCTTGTCATGGATGACGGTACTACTAAGTATGTCAACCAAAAAATAAACATCATCAAGGATGGGCTTGGAAACATTACAGCTTGGGAGGGCATAATACAGGATGTTACGGAGGTGAAGCGCTGGCAAATGGCCCTGAGTGTCAGCAACGAGAAATACAAGCTGGCCATGCAGGCCACCAATGAGATGCTATGGGATTGGCAAATCGATGAGGATGAGGTAACCAGGGGCTCCACCTATTTGACCCTGTTTGGAAAAAGGTTTAAAAGATCCAAACCACAGGACTGGCTGGACATCATCCACCCCGAAGACCGTGATAAAGTGAAGGAATCTATCGAATCAGCGCTGAAGGACAGGTTTCAGCTCCAGTGGAAGGCTGAGTACCGAATCCAGAAACAGGATGGGCAAATGGCTTATATGGTGGATAGAGGAAGTATCCTGAGGGACACCGACGGAGTGGCGGAGCGCATCATTGGGGCCGCATTGGACGTGAGCAAGTCCAGGAAAATGATCAGCAAAATCAAACGACAAAACCAACAACTCAGGGAGATCGCGTGGACGCAATCGCATGTGGTGAGAGCCCCACTGGCCAGATTGAAAGGGCTAATCAATCTCTTGGAAAGCGAAAGCCCTGAAGATGCATTTGAAACTTTTAAGGAAATGCTTCCCCACATCAAAAGTTCAACCGATGAACTGGATGAGGTGATCGGCAAGGTGGTCAGAAGCACGGAGGATTTAGACCAAAAAAACCTGTAACACACTGACTGAAAGCCTGAAAAATTTCAGCGGGGGAATTGAAACACAAATTTAATTCCCCTATCCTAGGATATTTGTATTATACAACCTTTGCTAAAACACCTCAATTCGGTAGTTTAAACACATTCCCTATATTTACCCTTGGTGAACAAAATGCAGAAGTATTATGCTAGACATCAAGTTAAAAGAAAGCGAGAAAGAGGTCCTGGACAGGACTACCAACACGTTGACCTATTTCTTTGAAAACGGGGAGATCAAAGCCGAGGGTCCGTACATCAAGGGCAGACCTGAGGGGGAATGGAAATATTACCGCAAAAGCGGTGAGCTCTGGAAAATCGGCCACTACCAATCCGGCCTCAAGCACGGCCCTTGGGTAAGCTTTGACAAAAACGGTGACGAGGAATTCAAGTTGAAATACAAGGAGGGAAAGATTGCTGTGGGGAAGAAGTAAAAAAAAACAACCGCAAAGAAACAAAGAAGCGCAAAGTTTAACTGTTAAAATAACCTAGCGCTTCTTCAAAATCTTTGCGGTTAAATCCCGCCGTATACCATTTCTCTCAAATTTAAATCCCCCTCACTTCCTCCGATTTCTTAATCACTTCCTGGATCACCTTGTCAAGCTCCTTGGCGGAATCGGAGATGAATTCAAGCACATCCCTAAGCTCTTGCTTGTTATCAATACCTTCTTCTAAATCTTGATCCAGCATATCTACCAGACCGAGGATCCTGGCCAGTGGCGCGCGGACGTGGTGGGACTGCACGTGGGCAATTTCCTTGAGCTGGGCGTTTTGAAGCTTTACCTCCCCCATCAGCTTGGTGGATTGGGTCACATCAGCGGTGGCGCCCACCATTCTTACTGCATTGCCGGCATCGTCACGCAGCACGTAGCCACGGTCCTCCACATACACGACCTGACCATTTTCTTTGACAAGGCGGTAATTCAGCTTCCAGTGGTGGCAATCTTGATCCTGCATCACCTCTTGCAGCCTTTTCTTCACCATCTTAATATCCTCTTGATGGATGAACTTCAGCCAAAGCCAGCCTTTGATGTCGGGTTGCAGTTCTGTGCCCAGTAGCTTCTGGAAGCCTTTGCTCCTAGTCACCTTGTCCTTGCTTAGATCCCAGTCCCAGATCATCTCGTTGGTGGCCATCATGGCAAACTTAAAACGCTCATTGCTGATTTTGAGCTTTTGGTTATTGATCACCAAGTCGGTCACATCCCGCATGTGCAGGATGGTGCCTTGCACTTGGCTGTCCTTACTCAGGTTGATGGCCGTGCCTTCCACCCATTTCCAGAAACCCAGATGATCTTTTACCCGAAAGGGGGAGAATTTGGTCTGCTGAAGTGGCTTGATAAAAACCAGCTTTTTCATCACCCTAAACCTGTCTGCAGGATGGACCAACATCAAGGCCACTTTACCCAAAATCCGCTCCACCTTCCAGCCGAGTAGTCTTTTCAAATTTCCACTCATAAAGGAAATCAGGCCGGCTTCATCAATGATCGAAATCAGCTCGGCTCCATGCTCGACAATGGTTTCATAAAAACGATAGGTACCCGACTGGCCAAAAGACACAGCTTCGGGGGAATTTGCCACAAAAGGAGCCAAGTCCTCTCTCACGGTAAGGCCGAAGCGCTCCATTTCCAGTTTAAGGTTCTTTTCAATCTCATTGGCCACAAGGGAGGCAAAACATTTCAGGAACTCCTTTTCTTTTGGGCTCCAATCTCTTTCCCTCACACAATCATCAAATCCTATAAACCCGTGGAAATTGTTCTGCACATATAAAGGCAGGATAAAAATGGACTTGATCTTTTGGTCATCCAATATATCCTTGAGGTTGCCGGGCCTAAGTCCTGAAATATTCCTGCAAAAGAAATCCTTGTCAACCAAAGGCTCTATCAGGTCCTCAATTTCCTCAAACAGGAGGTTTTGCGTGACCATATTTTCCGACTCATCCCAATAGCTGTCTTTGGCCCATTCGAACTGCTGGCTGGTGGCCGGTTTGCCGGACTGGGGATGCTGACCGTTGACAAAGTAATAGGCCCGCTCCACGTCTAGCTCCTCCCCTACCAGCTTTAGGGCTTTGCCCAAAGAGGCCTCCAACTCCTGCTCCTGACGGAAAATCCCCAACAGGAATCCCATCAGACTGAAATCCAACTGGCTTTCCATAGGAAAGGTAATATTTTCCTCCACCGTCAGCAACTCTTTAGAAACCTGCAGGATGTATTTCAATTCGCTGTTTTGATCCAGAATGGGAATATTCTCAATTTCCCAAGCGTATTCCTCCACCAGGCCGTCAGCAGTCTCCAGCTCAAAGTGGAACTTCTCTATCTTTTTAGGTATCCTATAAGTTTTCACATATTCCAGAGAAGTTTTGAGAATACTGGCCGATATATTCAACCTATCCTCATGATGGGAATAAAAAGACTTTATATAGTCTTTACCGATAAGATCTTTCTTTTCCCCACCGAGCAAACGCAGAAATGCATGGTTCACATCTTCAATCAAATAACTATCCTTAGCGGCAGGTTTTAAAAGGAGGGAAGGGTAAGGACTTACCTTAAAATACTTGAGGTAAATGTTTTGCATATTGGTTATCGGTTAATCACTTTCAATCTTTCCTGATGCTGGGAAGTCTGGATATGAAAGATCAAGAGACCTTTTGGCAAAATGGCCAACATTCGGTCAAGTTCAAAATTTAATTGCTGCAGACTATCCGTCTGTATCTCCCAGCTCCGGTCAAACTGGTCAAAAATCTTCACATTGATTTTTTCACCTCGTCCAAGTTCATACGCATATGCCAACCTGGCGCTATTTTCAACAATGGGGTTTGGAAACACTCTCCAGCTGTTGTCCGAAAGCCGATGCACACCGGGGCTTTCCACCATCACGAGTTCGCTGTAGCTTTCCATTTCACGCGGAGAAGTGGCCTTTATCCGGTAATAAAGCCTAGTCGGCAAGAGGGGAAGCAGTTTGTCCAAGAAATGAAATTCACCGTTGAGCTCATCCTTACTTTCAAGCGTCCCGATAACTTCAAAATTGACGATACCGTTAATGGACCTTTCAATTTCAAAGTTCGGGTCATTTTCCTTGAGCATGCTCCAGGCAAGGTTAACCTGATTGGTTTCCTTGTCAAAAGTACTTTGAAAGTATAGCCAGGAAATATTCTCAACACTTGCCAAAACAGTCGGATTGGCGCTCCAGGCACACCAAATCAGCAACAGTGTAATCAATCGTGGTGCTTTCATATGCGTTTAAGTTTGAAATAAAATTAAGGCAGGGTTTCTTAAAAAAATCATATTCCACAACCTACCCCTCAAAAAAAATACACCTATTTTTTACCCCTTACCATAAATGCTTTTGGTAGAAAAAATAATGCTATTCTACCCCGAAACGCTATTTTCTATTTTCTACCTGAAAATAAGGAAATGGGGTTTTAAAATTAGATTTTTCCAAGATTATTACCGCTCTGTTTTCTGCCCAAAACCGAAAAATCGCCTCAGGTCACGCATATGAGCCATTTGTAATCTGAGTTTGCTATAATCAAACTTTCGGTCTAAATTTAGAATCGAGCTTTAAAAAAAGCTTAACCTTTATATTCTATTTCAACCAAAACAAGGAGGTAAATTGAAAAGAAGAGATTTTATCCATCTGTCCGGTCTCGGATTGGGTGCGATGATGCTTCCGGGATTGGCTTTCGGCAAGGAAGTCAGCCCAGAAGAACTTATGAACCCAGGCATGCTCAATGCCGCCAAAAAAGAACTCGCCGACGTGGCCTTACAGGCCGCACGATCCAAAGGCGCTACTTATACTGATGTACGAATTGGCCGATACTTGAGACAGTTTCTTTTCACCAGAGAGAAGAATGTCCAAAACATCACCAATGCCGAATCCTTCGGGGCAGGCATAAGAGTGATTGCAGACGGCACTTGGGGATTTGCGGCCACCGATGACGTGACCAAGGAAGGCATTGCCAAAGCGGCCGAAACCGCCGTGGCCATCGCCAAAGCAAATGCCCGTCTTCAGAAGGAACCCGTGGAGCTTGCCCCAGTTCAAGGTGTAGGTGAGGTGACTTGGAAGACGCCTATTGAGAAAAACGCTTTCGAAATACCAGTTAAGGATAAAATAGATCTCTTACTAAAAGCCAACAGCGCTGCCATGGATAACGGAGCGGCATTTGTCACCTCCAACCTTTTCATGGTCAACGAGCAGAAATACTTTGCCTCCACCGACGGTTCCTATATCGACCAGGATATCCACAGAATCTGGCCTACCCTTTCTGTAACTGCAGTTGACAGAGAGGCCGGGCTCTTCAAAACCAGAGACGCCCTTTCTGCACCAATGGGCATGGGCTACGAATATTTGGACGGCCTTGCTTCCGAGAAAACCGAAGGACCAGCAGGCACAGGTTTGGTGAGTTACAGAAACTCCTACGATATGGTCGAGGATGCCACTGCCGCGGCCAAGCATGCCACCGAAAAACTCAAAGCCAAATCGGTGAATCCCGGAAAATACGACCTGGTGTTGGATCCTGACCACCTTGGCCTGACCATCCACGAATCCGTGGGTCACCCGCTTGAACTTGACCGTGTATTGGGCTATGAGGCCAACTATGCAGGCACCAGCTTCGCCACTTTGGACAAATGGGAGTCAGGTGACTTCAAATACGGTTCTGACATTGTCAATATCGTGGCGGACAGAACCCAGGAAAACTCTCTTGGCAAAGTTGCCTTTGACGACGAAGGCGTGGAAGCCAAGGAATGGGACCTGATCAAAGACGGCGTTTTGGTAAATTACCAGGCCATCCGCGACCAGGCACATATCATCAACGAACCTGAATCACACGGCTGTTGCTATGCCGACAACTGGAATTCTGTTCAGTTCCAAAGAATGCCAAACGTTTCCCTACGCCCTGGCAAAGACAAGCTCAGCGCCAATGACATGATCAAGGATGTGGAAAACGGCATCTACATCGTAGGCCGCGGCTCGTATTCCATCGATCAGCAGCGCTACAACTTCCAGTTTGGCGGGCAGCTGTTCTACGAAATCAAAAACGGTGAGATCACCGGTATGTTGAATGACGTGGCTTACCAGTCCAACACGCAGGAATTCTGGAATTCATGTGTGCAGATTTGCGACAAGGATGACTACAGACTGTTTGGGACTTTCTTTGACGGAAAAGGCCAGCCTTCGCAGGTCAGCGCCGTTTCCCACGGAAGCTCCACCACCCGTTTTAACGGCGTGAATGTCATCAACACAGGTAGAAACATTTAATCCCGACGCGACATGGCAGTTTTAACTAGAGAAGAAGCAAAACAGATTATAGATAAGGTTTTGTCATACGCTTCGGCGGACGAAACCGATGTAAGGATTTCCGGTGGCAAAACCGGCAACATCCGTTATGCAAGAAGCACCGTCAACACCAGCGGTGAATCCAATGAATTGAGCCTGGCCATCACCTCGGTGTACGGCAAGCGCTCAGGCTCCACTACCATCAACGAACTTGATGATGAGTCTTTGAAAAAAGCAGTAGAAAGAGCCGAAGAGATTGCAAAACTCGCTCCCGAAAACCCTGAGTATATGCCTATGCTCGGTCCTCAGGAGTATGAAGAAAGCAGGACTTTCTCCGAATCCACTGACAAGATCGACCCTGAATTCAGGGCCAAGGCAGCAGCGGACAGCATTGACCCCACATCTGCTAATAACCTTACCGCAGCAGGGTATCTAGAGGATTATTCTGGTTTTTCTGCTTTTGGCAACAGCAAAGGCAACTTTGGCTACAACCAGAGTACCTCTGTGGACTTTTCGGTAACAGTAAGAACAGAAGACGGTACCGGCTCCGGATATGCCATCAGGGACTTCAATGACGTTTCCCTTTTGGATACCGGTAGTGTAACCAATATCGCCCTTCAAAAGGCCCAAGCTTCAAGAAATGCTCAGGCCATCGAGCCGGGCAAGTACACGGTGATCCTTGAGCCCACTGCCGCCGGCGACCTTTTGAGGCTGATTTCCAGAAGTATGGATGCCAGAAGTGCCGATGAGGGAAGAAGTTTCTTGAGCAAGAGAGGCGGAGGAACCCGTTTGGGTGAAAAGCTTTTCGACGAAAGGGTAAACATTTACTCTGACCCAACACATCCGGACATTCCATCAGCCCCTTGGACAGGTGAAGGCCTGCCTAGAGAAAGAACCCAGTGGGTGGAAAACGGCGTGGTGAAAAACATGTACTACAGCCGCTATTGGGCAGAAAAACAAGGAGTGGAACCAGTTGCCCCACCTTCAGGCATCATCATCGAAGGCGGCGATAAGTCGTTGGAAGACATGATCAGAAGCACAGATAGGGGCATCCTGGTCACCAGGTTCTGGTATATCAGAGCTGTAGATCCACAGACATTGCTTTATACGGGTCTTACGCGTGACGGTACTTTCTACATCGAAAACGGTGAGATCAAGTTCCCAGTTAAAAACTTCCGCTTCAACGAAAGCCCCATCATCATGCTCAACAATATCGAGGAGCTGGGCCAACAGCAAAGGGTCAGCGGCAGCATGATCCCCGCCATGAAGATCCGGGACTTCACGTTCACAAGTTTGTCGGATGCTGTCTAAGAAAAATGGACACAGAGGAAAAAGAGTTTTAAATTGAGTTTCACTGAGTTTAAAATCAACCTAAAAGGGCGCAGAGGTGACAGGGTTTAATCTCTGCGAACTTTTGCGCCCTTTATGGTAGTTGATTTAAATAACCACGGAGAACCCGAGAGCACAGAGATGTCGGATGACCGATGTTGGATGACCGATGTCGGATGTCGGATGAGATTAAACTTTGCGCCCTCCGCGCTTTTCCTTTGCACCTTTGCGTGAAATTGACCGCGATGGAGCCTCTGTGAAACTCTCTTTAAAACTCTGTGGAACTCCGTGTCCCTTTAACTCATCATGCGAAAATTCTTTTTCACACGAATTAAATACAACTCGGGAAACTGGGATACCGACCAGCGGATGCCGTCCAATTTACTGCATTCACTGGTGGAATACACCACTATACCCATTGATGAAAAAGAAAAGATCGTAGAACTCAGCAGCCCGGAGATCTTCAAAAGCCCTTTTTGCTACATCAGTGGGCATAAATTAGTGGAATTTTCCGAGCAGGAAAGAAACAACTTCCGCACCTATGTCCAAAACGGTGGCTTTGTCTTCGCCGACGACTGCAATCATGACATTGACGGCCTGTTTGCCAAATCCTTTGAGGCCGAAATGGCCAAGACCTTTGGCAAGGATGCCCTGCAAAAGATCCCCAACGACCACGCCATCTACTCCAGCTTTTTCAAGTTTGAGGACGGTCCGCCTACCACCTCCTTTGAGCTCAACGGCTGGGGTGACGACCTGGTCCACGATTACCTTAAGGCCATCCTGGTCAATGGAAGGATCGGCGTCCTCTACAGCAACAAGGATTACGGCTGCGAATGGGACTACGACTTCCGCAACAAACGCTTCCTAAGGGAAGACAACACCAAATTCGGTGTCAACATCGTTGTTTACGCTTTAACCCTATAAAATTGGAAACCACAAAAGAATTAGATCACTATAAAGCATTAGTAGCCAAAATCCCTGCGCTCAAGCAAGAGATTGCCAAAACCATCGTGGGACAGGAAGAGGCAGTCGAAGAGATTCTGGTGGCACTCATGGCTGGAGGGCACTGCCTGCTGGAGGGTGTGCCGGGACTGGCTAAAACCCTGATGGTGAAAACCCTCTCTGAAGCTTTGGATATGAAGTTCAAGCGCATTCAATTTACACCTGACCTCATGCCCGGCGATATTCTAGGCACGGAAGTGCTGGAAGAAGACCACCAGACAGGCAAGAAATTCTTCCAGTTCAACAAGGGCCCCATCTTTGCCAACGTGGTGCTGGCCGATGAGATTAACCGTACCCCTCCCAAAACGCAGGCGGCTTTACTGGAGGCCATGCAGGAAAAAATGGTCACCTACGCAGGAAATGACCATGCCTTGCCAGATCCGTTTCTGATCATCGCCACCCAAAATCCCATTGAGCAGTCAGGGACTTATCCATTGCCGGAGGCCCAACTGGACAGGTTTTTACTTTACATCAAGTTGGGCTACCCTTCGGAAAAGGAGGAATTAGCAGTTTTGGAAAGAACCACGGGTACTTACAAAACCGAAAAGCAGACCATTTTCTCAGCTGCCGACATCAAGTCCCTGCAGAAACTCACCCGGCAGGTGCACATCAGCCCGGAACTGATGCAGTATATCACCACCTTCGTACGAGAAACCAGACCAGAAACCAGTAAGGTGGACTTTGTGAAAAAGTATACCGAATGGGGCGCAGGCACCCGTGCGGGACAGGCTATGGTACTATGCTCCAAAGCAAGGGCAATTTTGAAAGGACGCTATTCCGTGATCCCAGAAGACATTCAAACCCTCATCTACCCCATCCTCAGACATAGGCTTACCTTGCATTTCCGTGCGGAAGCCGAAAATATCAGTACCGACCAAGTGATTTCCCAAATACTAAAAGCCATCCCGTTTAAATGAGTCACAGCCCCGCCGAGCTTATCAAATTAAACAACCTTCAACTTGCCGCCCGCATAATCAGCGAGGAGTTGCAAGGTGGCATCCATACGGGCAGGCGTATCGGGGCGGGGACAGAATTTGAGCAATACAAGCATTATGAACCCGGCGATGACCCCAAGCGGATCGACTGGAAGCTATTTGCCCGCTCCTCAAAATACCTCATCAAGGAGTCGACAGTGGAAAGCAACCTGAGCATTAAATTCATCCTGGACCTCTCCGGCTCCATGAATTACGAAGAAGATGGCATCAAGCGGTTGGAATATGCCAAGGTTTTACTAGCCTCTCTGGCTTTCCTGGCCATGCAGCAGCATGATAAAATAAGCTTTTTCACACTCAAAAATGGGGAGGTGCAGCAAGAGGTACCCACAACGCCCAAATCATTCCAGCGTATGCTGTTCACCTTGGAAAATGTGAGGGCCGAAGGTCAATGGCCTGACCGTGCCCAAACCTTTCCACAACTCCAGTCTAGGGAAAGGGAGCTCGTGATCCTGGTTTCGGATCTTCTCCAAACCAATGAAGAATGGACCAACCTGGTGGCTTCGCTGAGCCAACCGAGAAGAGAAATCGTACTGTTTCAGCTACTGGGACAGCAGGAAATCAACTTTGACCTGAAAGGTTTTTACCGCTTTGAAGACCTGGAGTCTGGCTCCACGCTCGAAATGGACGCTGGGTCCATCCGCGAACAATACCAAAAGGAGATGGCAGACTACCTCAACCAGCTCGAAAAGGCCCTGTTTCTCCCACAGGTCCACCTGTTGCGCACCACCTTGGACCAACCCATTGCGGACGTGCTCAGGCAGTATTTGTTAAAAAGAAAACTATACTGATGGAATTGTTGCAGCCTATCATGCTTTGGGGGACATTGGCTATTGGCCTACCCATCCTGATCCACCTCTGGTACAGCAGAAAAGGAAAGCCTATGCCCTGGGCTGCCATGCGCTGGCTGTCAGAGAAAGAACAGCAACCCAAGAAAGGGCTCAAGTTGGACCACCTACTGCTTTTGGTACTTCGGATACTGATCATTTTGCTGGTGGCCTTTATTTTAAGCAAGCCGTTTTTACCCCAATTGGAAAAGCCAATTGAATCTACCGCCGTACACCTGATTGAACCTACCCCTGCCTTGGTGGAAGAGTTTAGGTTTGAAATTGAGCAGGCGCTTGAAAAAGGGGAACAAGTGTACTGGATGAGCGAAGGCCTCCAACCTGTAGAAAGCCTTGAGCAGGCGACTGAACTCACCCTAGACCGCAACGCCCTGCCCGGTTTCCTGGCCGACCAATTGGAAGAAGACCAGAACCTGCACATTTACCTGCAACCTGACGGACAATACCTAGAGCTCCCCACACTGGTTAGCCCCACGGAAGTCAGTCTCTATGTAGGTGAACAGGACATTCCTAAAGAGGGGGCACCCTTTGTCGCTCTTGCCGGCGAACAGGTCTTAAGGATTGAGGAAGGTGAGCTTGGGCAAGGTGAAAGCGTGCCTACAGAGGGAGAATTGGTTTTTGAAGGACCAGTGAGCTACAAAACGGAAAACTTGGAGGAGCAAGAAATTATCTTCGTCGAAGCTTCCCTGCAGGCCATATCAGAGGTATATGGCCTCACTTTCGAAGCCGCACCAGAGGAAGCCGACAGTCTGGTCAACATCATCTTCACCGATGGCATCCCCGCCCAAGGTAAAGAAAACCAAATTGCCATCGTAAAAAACACCTGGGGGCCGGCCATCCAGCCCAACACCTATTTTATGCCAACCAAGCTGGATAAAGATGAAAGTGAATTGATTCGAAGTGGCCGACTACCTGAATTCATCTTGGAAAAGTGGACAGAAGCGCTGAACCTCAAACCCCAGCTTCAGGTAAGTAAGCAGCAATTGGAGCGTATATTTAAAACTTCCCCAAAAGAATCCGCAAAAAAAGAAGCCAACCTGAATGCCTGGCTGATTATGTTGTTATTGTTTTTGGTCTTGGGCGAGCGGTTTGTGGCTTTCCGAAAAGGAGTTTAAAGTCGCTTATCAAAGTAAAACGGCAATACATCAATGATTTTGACTTGGGCAAAATCTTCGTGCCTGGTATTGATCACATAATTAAACTCATCCGGAATGACGGCCGAGGGCACTTTTAAAAGTAAGGTTTTCTTCTGCTGAAACCAGCTTGATCCCAGCTCCTCACATTTGGGGCAATAGCTGTCCTGATTCCAACTCTTTGGCAGGGCAGAAACTCTTATCTGTTGGATGGAAACCTGATCAGGCGCATAAATGACCATGGTCCGAAAACTCTTCAAAGGAGAACTTACCCGTCTATGCACCAAGTTTTCCAAGCAGGCAAGAGACCTCGAGGAGGCCGAATAGATGACGGCTTCACCATCCTTATTCCACCTGCCGGCAAAACCGGGCGCAAATAGTTCGTTAGCAAACTCCTCATACGTAATCCTAAAAAGCTCCATCAATCAAGCTACATAACCATGGGCTATCTTGTGAAGATCGCGGGAAACCAGCTCCACCCCTGTAAAAGTATTGAGCATATCCAAGGGGCGTTTTTCGCGAAAGGCATAAGAGGGAGAAGAAAGATACTGCAAAAAGGCATCCTTGCCCTCAAACACCTCCTGGCCAAATTCAAAAAGCCCATGAAGCTTGAGCAGCAACTCCCCTTCCAAAGCTCCAAATCGCTTATTGGCCTTGCGGTAATTATCGATGGTGCGGGGATCGAGGCCCATCAAACCCGCCAAAACCTGCTTTTGGAGGCCGGAAGACTCCAAAAGCATATCAAAGCGAGAAATGGATACCCCCCGATCCACCTCGTACATTACCTGAAAATCATTGACGATACCCATATCTATTCCTTTTCTCCAATATACGTATTTTTTCTTGTCTCAACCGTATTTTTTCGCATTTTTTTCCCAAGGTAAATTTCTTGACACCGTTTGAAAAAAATTACCTGCATTTATGAGCTGGAATGATTATTTTTTCACTTTGTTATATACGTAGTAGGCGTAAGCTTTCGGTCTTCCGTCTTCTATCAAATAAGAATATTCAACCCTAACCCCATATCCCCCATTTGAACCAACTTAGGAAATCCATAGAAAAAGTACAATGGCAATTACGAGCCAATGCCCTGCTCAAGGCCTTCCTCATGGCCTCTGTTCTGGGGTTACTTTCTTTTGCGTTTCTGGATTCCGAGTGGGTGGCTGTTAGCTTGGCAGGATTGGTTTTTATGGGCTTGTCTTATGTCTTTGGGGCTTTTGCTGCTCAAAGGGAAAGCGCCTTGGCGATTTTGCACCGAAACATAGACCAAATGGAGTATAGCCTGGATCTGCTGAGCAAAAACCAGCTGACCATCGCCGAGCAACTCCAACTTGAAAGGCTCAACCAAAAAGTAGGCAACACCATCATTCCTAGCGTGTGGAAGCAAAACCTTATCCCGTTTTTAGGTTTGCTAATTTTTGCTGTAGGTATTTATTTCCTGAGCTCTTATTTACCCCAACATCAAATCACTGAGGAAAACCAACCATTCATCAGCAGCAGTTCCCCTGCCGATCGCAACGAGCGGCCTGCCCTACAGTTAGAGAAAACATCCATCCACATCACCCCTCCGCCCTACACCGGGCTGAAGCCAACCAAGCAGCGGGAAATGGACCTAAGTGTAATGGCAGGTAGCCAGGTGGAGTGGAACTTGGATTTCAACTGGACAGATGATCTACAGGTTGACTTGGTAAATCAAGCCGGAGAAAAGTTGAGTTTTTCCTCCAAGGATGGCTCTTTCAGCCTCAGGGAAAAAGCACTTTCATCGGGAATCTATTCCATTCAGGTATTTCAGGGAGAAGAGGAGCATTTAAGGACGCCATTCCATAAGATTGAAGTCATACAGGACAAGGCGCCGGTAATTGAACCCAAGCAGAAAGAGGTGTACACCTACCATTCCATCCGTGACGAACAGAGGACTACCCTATCAGCAAAAGTTAGTGATGACTTTTTGGTCACGGAGGTTTACCTGGTGGCCACGCTGGCAAGGGGTTCGGGTGAAAATGTGAAATTCAGGGAGACTAGGATCCCTTTTGAAAAGACCCATTTCAAGAGTGCCCAAATGGAAAGGACCCTGGATTTTAAAGCGCTAAATTTCCGGCCGGGAGATGAGCTGTATTATTACTGGGCGGCAAGGGACAACCGACAGCCTGAAGCCAACACGGCACGGTCAGAGACCTTTTTCATCAAATACCGCGATACCACGGCCATGAGTGAGGCAGAACTCACCACCATGGCCGTACAGGTGCTACCCGAGTATTTCCGCAGCCAGCGGCAGATCATAATAGATACAGAAAAGCTTATAGCAGAAAGGGGCAAAAAGGCAGAAAAGGCATTCAACTCCACTTCCAATGAAATCGGCTATGACCAAAAGCTGTTGCGTATGCGCTATGGCCAATACTTGGGTGAAGAATTTGAGAGCAGCGCAGGGGGCGGAGACCCGATGGCTGATGGAGACGGTGACCTTTTGGAAGGCTTTATGCACAAGCACGACCAAGAAGGTGAGCATGAGCCTGACCATGGGCATTCGCATGACCACGGGCACGGCCATGAGCATGAGGAAACAAATAGTCAAAGTAAAGATGACGGTGGGCTGGGCAATCTGCTGGAAAACTTCATCCACGCCCATGAGGATGATGAGACGAACACTTTCTTTGAAGAATCGACCAGAGGTATTCTTAAGGCTGCCTTGGAAAACATGTGGCAGTCAGAATTGCATCTGAGGATGTTTGAGCCCGAGAAAGCATTGCCTTACCAAAACAAAGCCTTGGAGCTGCTCAAGTCGGTGCAGCAAAAGTCAAGAGTCTATGTAAGGCGGACGGGTTTTGATCCCCCCCCAATCAAAGAAGCCGAAAAGCGGCTTTCAGGGGATTTGGATAAAATCCATGTCCAAGACTTAAAAACCCTGGAGTTTGACACCGAAAAAACGGCGCAATTGGCGGCAAAAATACTTGGGTTCCTGGAAAGAGAAACGCTTGCTGAAGCCGACAGGCAGGTAGTACGGGAATTCGGCAACTATTGGACTGTGCGGATGCAGACTTCCGGCATGGACGACTGGAACCAGCTCATCAGCCTCCAAAAGCTCGCAAGCGGAGAAGCGCTATCTTTTGATGAAAAAGCCAAATTACAACAGAAATTGACCACTTTTCTAAAAAACCAACCACGGCCAAAACAAAGCCGTGGAAATAAACAGCTGGAAAGAAACTTATGGAAAAACCTGCCATGATAAATTTCGAGTTTCCTTTTGACGCGGGCTGGAGCGTATTGTTGTTGCTCTTGATGGCAGTAATTTTAGCCCTTCAGGTGATGTGGGTATTGAACACCAAGCGGCTTTCCACACCAAGAAAACTCATCCGCCTAGGGTTGAATGTTATATTCCTACTCAGTATTGCCCTACTCATTTTTGCTCCTTATATAGAAAAGGAAAACCCTAGGCAGCAAGCCTTGGTATATGCACCAAACATTTCCCAAGACCTAGCCCAGCAATACAGCGATAGCTTGAAGATAGAAACATTGGTTCCAATTGAAGATTTTAAAGGCAAAGGAGATGTATACTTACTGGGACATGACTTTGACGCCAAAGATTTAGCGAAGCTCTATGGGTCAAGTGTACAATGGACGGGAGCTTATGAAAACGGAGTGTTCTCACACCTTGAATGGGAGGGAATTCTCCGACAGGGCCAACGCCAATATGTGAGAGGAAATATTGTAGTGGCAGAAGACACTGAGATCAGTATTCATATGGGCGATGATAGGCTGGATAGCATTCAATTAATCTTGGGGGATAAGTCATTTCAACTACAGTTTCTGGCAAAAGCCACTGGCAGAAACGAGGTTAGCCTTAGGGTAAATGGCGAAGAGAAAGGCCTGGTCAGGTATTTTGCCTTACCTAATGCACCTATCCATTACAAATTGCTTTTCAGCTATCCGGACATGGAAAACCGCCGATTGGCAGAATGGCTGGGCACACAGGGACAAAATCTGAGCAGCAGCATCCAAACCTCCGCTGAGGCGCAGCAACTGGCAGAGACTAGTGGGGAGGAAATCCAGTTTTACATCACTGAGCCCAGCATGGCCAACACGGCAGCCCTCAGCGAGGCAGTGGAAGAGGGTGCGAGCATACTGTTTACCAACTTCGAAAATACCGAGGCCCAAATTTTACAGATCAACCGGGCATTGGGCACGGGATTCCAGCTAAGCAGGGTGAGCCAAGAAGGCAATAGGCAGGTAGGAAGTAACCTAACCTCACTTCCTTTCCGCTTTGCGGAAAAACCCAACCAATGGGAATTCTATGATGGGGCTGTGGCATATCAGGAATTGGGCGGTGCAAAGGTGGGGATCAGCCTACTGGAAAACACCTTCCCCATAGCATTTCAAGGAGACACAGTCCGCTATGGTGAGATCTGGAGCCAGATCTTGGATCCTATGCGCCCCATAGAAGGCGAATACTACTCTCTAAAGCAGCCTGTTTTTGAAGGATTTGCAACCGAGATCGAGGTCAATTCCTCCAATCCTATAAATAGACTCATTGCCGATGAGGACACGGTGTTTATGGCAAGTTCACCCATCAATTCATTTATTACAAAAGGAAAGTGGATTCCTGCAGGGAATGGCTGGGTCACTCTTTCGGATTCCTTGGAGATTTACATTCATGCAAATGAATTTAAGGAAGTCCACCAAAACCAACTTATTTCCCACTTTCTTAGAAGCCAACCCCCTCTTCGTGGCACCGAAATACTTACAGAAAAAAAGCCTTTATCCTCTTGGTGGATTTTAGGGTTGATTGTGGTTTCGGCATCGATGCTGTGGGTGGAGCCGAGGGTAAATAAATGAAGTTTTAGAAACCTGCCAATAAAAACTACTCCTGTTGATTAATAGCATACATCGTATCCCTCTCCTCCCCCTTCAGCCTCAACAGCTTGGCGATGCGGTCGGGGGTGGGCTTGCCAAGGGAGAACCGGCACTTTGGAAAAACAAAAGCCCCACAGCACAGGCAAAGCCGACAAAAAACAGCTTCTAAAACTGCTGGGCGGTCAAAACTTCATACCGCGCCATTTTATCCTCTAGGGGCAAGTCGCTTTTAAGGTTTCTCTTCATGCCCTGATGAAAATTGAGCCACTGGAGAACCAACAGTGCAAAACCATGATCAGCAGAACCCATTACCGAAAAGTTCGCACCTTCTTCCTAATGGTTATTTGGGTTGATTATTTTTAATTTAACTATAAAGCGGGGTGAACCAATTTTTCTTCATAAAAAAATTCAACTAACACTTGCATCAATTTAAAAAAAAAAAAAAAAACATATTGCATTTGTAAATATTTTATCACTAACATATTCTTTGTTCTATGAAAAAAGTAAAACTAATTTTGGGAGTTTCACTATTATCATTTGGCTTAACACTTAACGTGAATGCAAGTGATTGGTGGGTTTGGAATGAAACTACATTTTCGTGCGAAAACCTGGCAACTGGTCCATATTGTGCAATACAAAAGCCAAGTTGTGATGATGGCCCTGTAGTAGAATAATTAAATTTAGGGAGGGTAATTATCCTCCCTTTAAATATAAAACAATGTATAAGGCAATTATTTTATTTTTCTCTTTGACATTTTTGGTTTCCTGTGAAAATTCAGAAATTTCACCAGCCTACTCTTTAATTCTATCCGATAGTCTGTCAATCAAAATTGGCAGCAACGTGGACCCCAGCACCTTTGCGGTCCAATATCACGAAGGCAATCTTTACTGGTGGAATCAAAATAGAAGTTCAATCAGTAAATTTGATTTGGAGACAGGAAGGTCTTCACAATGGCTTAAATATGAATATGAAGGACCCAATGGAATCGGGAATGTTTTGGGCTTTCATATACATTCGGAGGACAGTATTTTTATACCTGCCTCTCACAAAAATATAATCTCCTTAGTAAATAATGAGGGAAAACTGCTTAACAAATTCGATTATGACCACCCCACAGAAATTTATTCCCCCACAAGTTCTTTAAGCAGATATGGAACGCAATTTACCGTATCGGACGGTAAGCTATTTTTCCAAAGTCCTCCCAATTACATTGCCTTTGAATCCTTGAGTTCACAAATTTTAAATGAATACATCCCTTTCCTGCACTTGGACATAAGTGAAGCTACGATTTCTCCATTATCATTCCGGTATGGCAGTGAACTTATTGAGGGACAAAAGCAAAAATCACAAAGCGCTATCTGTAGTCATGATGGCAAACTTTATTTCAAACACCTGTATAGTAGAAAGCTTTATATTTATGACATAAAATCAGAAGAAACTGAAATCATAGAACTTCCCTCCACGCTTTTGACCAAATACTCCAATGAGTATGAAGAAGGAGCCACTTCCAAAAGTGTGGACCAGTACATGAATGAATTGATCAGGACTTCTGCCTCTCACTCATTCCACTATGATCCTTACCGTGATGTTTTTTATGAGCTGGCCTGGCCTGGGGAAGAGTTACCTAAAAATGCCAATTGGATGGATTACAGCTTATTTCTTCCATATTTTATTGTCAATGTATTCGACAAAGAATTCAATTTGATTGCCGAACACAAGGTCAAGGAAAACACCTATTTACCCCATTTATCATTTATTACCGAAAATGGTCTTAACCTTATAGCCAACCATCCTGAAAAAGAAGGGATCTCAGAGGATGAAATTGTAATCCACACTTTTGAGCTTATACAATAGAAAAAGAGAACTGTTCATTATTCGATATTTAAATAATAATGAATGATGAACGCCGAATGACGAATAATGAAGTAAGGGAAACCCCTACTCCCGCTGATTAATAGCGTAAATCAAGTCCTTTTCCTCGCCCTTAAGCCTCAAAAGCTTGGCGATGCGGTCGGGGGTAGGCTTGCCAAGGGAGACGTACACCAAGGTTACAGCATAGGCGATCGTAAAGCCTGCACTGTCATAAAACAGCAGACCAATGGCACAGGCAAAACCTATGAAAAAGAGCTTGTAAAACCGCTGCATAGTCAGAACTGAATACCTGTCCACTTTTTCTTCAAGAGAAATTTCGCTTTTTCTGACTTTCTTGATCCCTTGGTGGAAATTGAACCACTGCAATACCAAAAATGCAATTACCAAGCTCAACAGTACTGTCCCCAACAAAACAGGTAATTCCGGCAGATTCAACTCCATATTTGGGCTGTTGGTGTGCAAATATGCAAACGCAAATGCCGGCAAAGGCAGTCCTGTAAGAATGAGTACATTCCGCTCAAGCACCCGGAACCTGGCTTTTAGATTAACTAATTTTTCCATCTTATATTTGAGCCACAAAGACACAAAGAACACAAAAATAATTCTTCTCTGCGCCCTCTGGTCCTCTGCGGTTATTCTTTTATTCTATAGCTATTTTAACATCCCCACTCATCGGTCTGGAAACACAGCAAAGAATATATCCCTCCTCTTTTTCGCTTTCCGAAAGCCCGGCATCCTCATCCATTTTCACCTCACCCGATACCAGCTTGCCCATGCAGGCGGTACACAGCCCACTCTGGCAGCTGTATGGCATGTCCAGGTCCTCATCAAGACCGGCCTCCAGGATAGTCTTATCAGGCGTGACTTCAAAGCTGTATTCCTGTCCTTCCAGCATCACCAAAACGGTACGGGCCAACTCTGGCACCTCCCCTACTCCCTGAGCAGTAGGATCACCAGCATCTTCCGAAGCTGAAGTGTAGAAGCTCTCCTGAATAATATCCTCCTTGCGCTCCCCTATAGCCAATAAGGTATCCTTGGCCGTAGCCATCAGAGCTTCCGGACCGCAAAGGTAAAACTTTTTGCTTTCAGCCTCAGGGTAAGCACGGGTGGAGAGCACTTCCTTGATCTTTTCAGCATCTATCCTGCCCCTTAGCCCTTTCCAGCTATCACTAGGCTGGGTAAGATTGTGCACCACATCAAGTTGAGGGTATTTTCCCTGCAGGTCCTCAAGAGGCTTTTTGAAGATAATCTGATCTTCGGACCTACTACAGTAAAGTAACGTTATCTTGGACTCTGGTTCATTTACCAGTAGGGATTTGATGATCCCCATCACGGGGGTGATTCCGCTTCCAGCAGCAATCATGGTGAAATGCCGTCTGTTTTTGGAATGCAAATCAGTGGTAAAATTCCCCATCGGCTTGAGAATCGTAATCGTCTTGCCGGGAAACATTTTATCATTCAAGAAATTGGAAACCAGCCCGTCCTTCACCCGCTTGATCGTAATACCAGGGTGGGGATCCATGAAGGGTGAGGTACAAAGACTATAACTCCTCCTCACTTCCTTGCCATCGATATCCAGGATAACGGTCAAAAATTGACCCGCCTTATAATCCAAATAAGGCTCTGGCTGCTCAAAAAATAGGGTGACCGTATCTGGGGTCTCCCTTACCACTTCTCTTATTTTCAGCGAAAGGTACTGGCTACCCTTCGGTTTTTCTTCTTTCTTTTTCCTGAATAAGTTGAACATTTGCGCAATATAAATTAAAAGAGAAATAAGGAAATAGGTACCGCATTCCTTTATTTCCCTATTTCGCATAGCATATTTCTTAATTAAACATTAATCCAATAGGTTAACTTCAAGACCAGCGATCTGTTTTTTACCTGCATGTACTCCGGGAAATAATTATCCGTGTAAACGATAAACAGATCCGAAACCGGCCTGAACCTCCATTGGAATCTAGTATTGATATTTAGATTATCAATCTGATTATTATATTGAACAAAGGTACTCAAAAACAGTTCATCGGTGAAAGAAACTTCAAATCTTGGTCCCACCAGCCATAGGTCGGCACTGTTGTAGGGGGCTGGCATGTCAATCTTGTTGTACTCCGCAAACAGGGAAATACTACCATAGGGCTGGATTCTATAGTTCAGGTTTGTCCTCCAATAAAACCTATCGCCATTAAAATATTCCCCGTGATACACCTGCATGCTGTAATTGAAAAACTTCCGTGTATCGGACGTGTAAGTCACCCCGGCACGGGTATACCTATAATCCGTCCCTGCTGCCAATCTCTCACCGCCCGTCCGCGTAGGGTCAAATGGAGCAAATAAATACACATACTCGTTAAAGAGATTAAAATTCAAGCTAGATGTATTTTTCCATTCCAAGCGGTAGTTAAAAGTCCGCCACTCATCTGTCAGCATTCCAAAATCCCGATCTGTGTAAGCATCGTAACTTACTCTGAAGCTATGCTGTAGCACTTTTTTCCCCTTCGGGAAAAATCTGTACTGTATGCTCGGCTCAAGTCTCCAATATCCTCGGCGGGGCACAAAACCCACCTCGGCGTTGTAGTTTTCGCCCACATACTCATGGTTCCACATGATATGCCAGTTCTTGGTATTGTACCCCAAATAAGACGCATGGGTATATTCATCCCCTCTTTTGTGGGGGCTAAAGCTCTGGTGGTAAAAAAACTTGCCGTTCCATTTGTTGTCACTCGAGGCCAAGTTATAATCCACCCCTACCATCCGGTTAAACTCCGGCATGCTCGTGCCACTCTCCGAAACGTGGGTGGTCTGCCGGTTGACAAATATCCCGGCAATGCTGGATCGACTGA
Source organism: Litoribacter ruber (assembly GCF_018500185.1). Taxonomy (GTDB): domain Bacteria; phylum Bacteroidota; class Bacteroidia; order Cytophagales; family Cyclobacteriaceae; genus Litoribacter; species Litoribacter ruber. The sequence goes on from NZ_JAHBGI010000005.1 coordinate 280,221, forward strand.
AAACCTTGCGTTGAAACGTCCCCACTGTATAGTTTTGGCCTGGAAACCCTATCGCATCCTCTTGGGCGGTCTGCATATTTAATAGACCTACCCTCAGATTGTCCCCAACATTTCCATTTAGCCTGGCTCCATAAAGTATCCTGTTGTTTGAAGACCTCCCCATACTATCGGTGGCAATACCTATCCTCCGCGAGAAAAAGGGACGAATCTGTCGAAACCCAAAAGAGGAAAACAAGTCGGCATTTTCCAGGAAAAACTGCCTCCTTTCCGGGAAATAAAGCTCAAAACGATTGAGGTTGGTTTGTTGCTGATCCACCTCCACAGTGGAAAAGTCAGGGTTGACGGTCAGGTCCAGATTCAATGATGGTGTCACCGCAATTTTGGCGTCCATACCTACCGCACCGCCCTGTTCGGAAGGAGTGCCGCCTTGGAAATCCTTCGCCGTATTTCCAGCAGCATAAGGGATCAAGGCGATATTGGGGCCGGTTTTCCTCAAGGGATGCTCCCAATTCATATATCCGGTAAAAGCTAAATTGGTAATCCGTTGGTTAATAGGCACTGGCACCCAGGAGGATGTTTCAAAGTTTTTGAGGTCATTTCGGATGAAATTGACTTTCCAATAATCGGTGCCTTCCGTAAACCTCAGGGTCTTGAAGGGAATGGCTATTTCCACAGTCCAATATCCCTCATACCGCTGCACGGCCGAATACCAGCGGTTGTCCCATACTTCAGAAACGTAGGTCCCATTGTTGACCAAGCCTTCAAGCTGGATGTTCCAAGGGTTTACAGAGAAGAAAAAACCATTGTTGCCGTCATCATAGGGGCCTAGGATGACGCCAAAGGCATCGTTATCGGCAAAAATAAAGTCCCTTTTCAGAGAGGAAACGATGTTGGCTCCAGGAGTCTTATCATGCATCACCGCCGAAACGTACAAAAAGTTGTCATCATAGACCATCTTTACCTCGGTCATCTCCGTGGCGGGGTCACCTTCATCGGGAAATTGCTGCACAAAACCACTCACGGCATCCACCTCAGACCAGATATCCTCATCCAGCTGCCCATCAATCCTCATCTCCTGATCGGTCTTGACCACATTCATCTCAAATGGCCTTCTTTTATCCTTATCACCCTTCCCAGCCAAAACCGGGGACAGCATGGAAAACATCACCAAAAAGATTCCTAACCTCATTACCATGCCGCAAAAGTATAGATTTATTCCACCCCAAAACCCTCAAGAATTATTTTCGGCAAAAGAAAGTTTGAACCCCCTAATTTTGGTACATGAATGGGAGAGTGGGGTACTCCACGGCGCACAGGCGTGACGGGTGATCCTTTTCCTTTCAGTCCATTTCTTTGTGCCCTTCTTTTCCTTGGAGCCCTTTGTGTCCAATTTATTAATTTTGAATGGAGAATTAGGTACAAAGGCACCGTTAATTCCTCATTCCTAATTTTCAATTCCCCTTTGTGCCCTCATTGTAACCCATTTTTTTCTTCGTGACCCATTTTTTCTCTCTATCTACAAATTCAACCAGTAAGTCAACTTCAGCACAACAGATCGGTTTTTGACCTGCAGGTTGGGGAAGTAATCATCCCTATATACAATAAACAGATCCGAAACAGGCTTAAACCTCCACTGAAAACGGGTGTTGAGGTTGATATTATTAATCTGGTTGTTGTATTGGATAAAAGTACTGAGAAAAAGCTCCTCGGTGAAGGAGATCTCAAACCTCGGCCCTACCAACCAGAGGTTTGCACTGTTATACGGTTCTGGCAGATTAATGCTGTTGAATTCGGCAAAAAGGGAAACTGACCCATAGGGTTGGGCCCTGTAGATGATCTCGTTTCGGAAATATGCCCTAGTCCCGTTATAAAAACCACCATAGTAAGTACTGGCGTAAAAGTTCAGTCGCTTTCTTACATCCGACACAAAAGTCACCCCTGCCCGGGTGTATTGATGCGTAGTGCCTTCCGAGAGTTGCTCCCCATCGGTACGGGTGGGGTCAAATGGGAAAAAGAGGTAAATAAATTCATTGTAAAGCCTGAAATTCAAATAGGCCGTATTCCTGAACTCCATCCGGTAATTGAAGGTAAACCTCTCGTCGGTTTTTAATCCAAAATTACTGTCTTTATATAGATCATAATAGACTTTGAATTTATGCACTTGAGCCGCAGTCCCCAAGGGGTAAATCCTAAACTCCGCACTGGGTTCCAATCTCCAGTACCCCACCCTCGGCACATAGCCTACTTCGGCATTGAAGTTTTCACCCACATACTCATGGTTCCAGGTGATTTCAAATCTCCTAGTATTGTATCTCAAATAACTCGCATGGGAATAGTCATCCCCACTTAGGTGCGGACTAAATGTCTTATGGACAAAAAATATCCCATTCCACCTATCGTTTGGAGAGGCCAAATTATAGTCGAGCCCGATGAGCCTGTTGTAATCTGGCAAGGATGTGCCTCCCTCCAGTCTGCTGGTCGTTTCCCGATTGACGAAAATTCCGGCAATATTGGATCGGGAGAACATTTTCTGCTGAAAGGTAGCCACGGTGAAGTTCTGCCCCGGGAATCCCACACCCTCCTCCCTGGCGGTCTGCATGTTCAGCAGCCCCAGCCGAAAGTTATCCCCAATCTTCCCATTCAGCCTCGCTCCGCCAATAATCCTATTTTCAGTAGTCCGCCCCAAGCTATCGGTAGCAATCCCGATCCTCCTTGAAAAAAATGGCCGGATGGAAGTAAAACCGAAATCAGAGAACAAATCAGCATTTTCCAGAAAGAACTGCCTCCTTTCGGGAAAATAAATCTCAAACCTGTCCAAATTGGTCTGTTGCTGGTCTACCTCCACGGTGGAAAAATCAGGGTTTAGGGTCAGGTCCAGGTTAAGGGCAGGGGTTACCGCTATTTTAGCATCCAAGCCGGCTGCCGCCCCTTGCTCCGAGGGGGTACCGGCTTCATGGTTTTTCATGGTGTTACCTGCCACATAGGGAATGACCGAAATATTGGGTCCTCGACTTCTCAAAGGGTTTTCCCACAGCATATAGCCGGTAAAGGCTAAATTGATCAGGTTTTGGTGGATGGGAGCCGGCGTCCAACTGGAGGCCTGGAAATTCTTCCGGTCATTCCGGATAAAATTTATCCTCCAATAATCTGTACCCTCATTAAACCTAAGGGTTTTAAAGGGAATGGCAATTTCGACCTCCCAATAGTCATCATATACCTGCACCGCAGAAGTCCACCGGTTGTCCTACACTTCCTGAAGATTATCGCCATTGGTCACCAAAGCTTCAAGCTGGATATTCAAAGGATTCACAGCAAAAAAGAAACCGTTGGCCCCATCATCATAGGGGCCAAGAAGAACCCCAAAGGCATCATTTTCAAAAAAATCATAGTCTCGCTGCAGGGAAGAAATGATATGCGGACTCTCTGTGGTATCGTGGATCCTGGCTCCTATATATAGGTTTCGCTGGTCATATATGATTTTGACTTCAGTTTCCTCTGCAGGCGGGTCCCCTTCGTCAGGGAATTGCTGGATAAAGCCGGTAACTTTCTTGGCCCTGCCCCAAGCTCCCTCATCCAATCGTCCATCAATTTTGATGTCATCATCGATCTCAAAAATCTCCACCTCAAATTCATACCCATCCGGATCCGTCTGCCCCCTGGCCTGAAGGCTTAGAAAAAATAGAAAAAACATGATAATAGTTACTCTATACATAAAAAATTCATTCACCCTTTAATAAAACATCTCAGAGTACAGATGTTTTCACAAGTACGAAATACGAAGGACCAAGGACGACAAGACGATTAATAAAAAACCGCAGAGGCACAGAGGTCCCAGAGAAAAAGTGTCGAGGGTATAAAGAAAGTGCCTAATTTTACTTTGTGCGACTTAATTAAAACTTTGAGAGACTTTGTGACCGAATTTTGCCCCCTTCTGTGAAATCCGTGTAATCTGTGTTTTTTTTCACCCCCGCCCCCTATGCGCTAGTTCTTTTTAACTTAGTTCAACTTTGTGCCCCATTTCTATCCTTTTGATTTAACTTTGTACTGTCAATAACCAATCAAGCTAAACTCATGACTTTAAATACGCTGACTGCAGTCTCTTCCATCGATGGTAGGTATGGGAGCAAAACAGAATCTCTCCGCGATTACTTTTCCGAATTTGCCCTGATCAAATATAGGGTCCACGTGGAAGTGGAATATTTTATCGCATTGTGTGAAATGCCCGTTCCACAACTTGAAAAAGTGGACTCCTCTCTTTTCGGTAAGCTGCGCAAAATCGCTGCCGATTTCAATGAGGAGGACGCTCAGAACATCAAAGAAATTGAAAAGACCACCAACCACGATGTGAAAGCCGTGGAGTATTTCCTAAAGGAAAAATTTGACCGGCTGGGTCTGGAGCAGTATAAGGAATTCATACATTTTGGCTTGACCTCCCAAGACATCAACAATACCTCCACGCCTCTGATGATGAAAGAAGGCTTGGAAAAAGTCATCCTACCAACCTTTGATGAAGTTTTGGCCGGGATAAAAAAGATGGCCACGGACTGGAAAGATATTTCCCTTCTGGCTAAAACGCACGGTCAGCCGGCCTCTCCTACCAAGCTTGGCAAGGAAATGCTTGTATTTGCCAACAGGTTGGAAAAGCAACTGGAACTATTGAAGCAGGTTCCGTATTCTGCCAAATTCGGTGGGGCTACCGGCAATATGAATGCCCACTACATCGCTTATCCAGAAAATGACTGGCACGGATTTGCCGAAAATTTCGTAAGCAAATACCTCGGCCTGGAAAGGAGTTTCCCTACCACACAGATCGAGCATTATGACAACCTGGCCGCTCAATTTGATGCCCTGAAACGCATCAACACCATCCTGCTTGATTTCTCCAAAGACATCTGGCAATATGTGGCCATGAATTACTTCAAGCAAAAGATCAAGGCAGGTGAAGTGGGCTCATCGGCCATGCCCCATAAGGTCAATCCGATCGACTTTGAAAATGCAGAAGGAAACCTTGGAATTGCCAACGCCTTATTGGAGCACCTGGCAGCCAAACTTCCCATCAGCCGATTGCAGAGAGACCTTACCGACAGCACGGTTTTAAGAATCATCGGTGTACCATTGGCGCATATGCTTATTTCTTTCGAGTCTTTGAAAAAGGGAATGGGAAAACTGGAGTTGAATCAAGCAGCAATAGATGCGGACTTGGAAGACAATTGGGCAGTGGTGGCGGAAGCCATTCAGACCATCTTGAGGAGAGAAGCCTATCCAAAGCCATATGAAGCCCTCAAAGAACTTACTCGTACCAATTCCAAAATCACTGAAAGCTCTATAAAGGAATTCATCACCACCCTCAATGTAAGCGATGAAATCAAAGAAGAACTTCAACAAATCACGCCGTTCAACTACACCGGCAAATAACCTTTAAAGGCCTCCCGACAAACCGGAAGGCCTTTTTTTCTCACAAAACCGTCTTCTCCCATCTCCCGTCTTTTTCGTCGAAGTGGCTGTATGTTCTTCGCACTTCAAATTTCGTACTTCATACTTACTTAGAAACTTAGTGTCCTTGGTGACCAATTTTTAAGTTTTCCGTATCCTGTCTTCCGTCCTCCGTCTCCAAATAAATTCCCCCTAAACCCCACCAAACTTTCAATAATTATTCTATTTTTACAGGAGATCCACAAAGAATCAATCAAATGGACTACCCAATTAAAACACTGCTGTTTTAACCACCACCCTTCTGGACTTTTTGCAGGTCTGACAACTTACCTGCGCCCATCTTTACCCATTTCAACCTTCTGATCATGAATAAAGCAACGAAATTCAGCTTGTTTTCAAACCTGGCATCTGACCTACCGGCTGGGCTGGTAGTCTTCTTGGTAGCGCTGCCCCTCTGCCTGGGCATTGCACTCTCCTCAGGCGCGCCCCTGTTTTCCGGTATTATTGCCGGCATTGTGGGCGGCATTGTGGTCGGCTTTCTTTCTGGCTCAAACACTTCCGTTTCTGGACCGGCCGCAGGACTCACCGTGATCGTACTCAATGCCATCACCGAGCTGCAGGTTTTTGAACTTTTCCTCACGGCTGTCTTCCTGGCCGGAGCCATGCAGATTGCCTTGGGGTACTTGAAAGCTGGTATCATCGGGTATTATTTCCCTACTTCTGTAATCAAAGGAATGCTGGCTGGGATTGGCATTATCCTTATCATCAAACAGATCCCCTATGCTTTTGGAGTCAATACCACCTCTGACCTAGCGGCCTTTATTCCTTTTGTGAATGATTTCAAAGCCGTAGAGGATCTGGGGAATTTGACCCATGAACTTTCCTATGGTGCGCTGATCATCACCATCGTTTCCATGGCCATCATGTTGTTGTGGGAAAGACCCTTTGTCAAAAAAAACAAAGTGCTGACCTACATCCCCGGCCCCCTGCTGGTGGTGTTGACTGGAGTGGGAATCAATAAATTCTTCAAGTTCTTTGTACCTCAGCTTTATATTGATACCCAAAAAGTCAAACTTCCGGCCATATCCGGTATCGAGGGTTTCTTTGCCGAACTGACAACTTTCGACTTATCTGGCTTTTTTATGCCCCAAGTGTGGGTCATTGCCTTTACCATAGCCATTATTGCCAGCTTGGAATCCCTGCTCAGCTTGGAGGCTGCCGATAAAATCGACCCTTACAAAAGGATCTCCCCCCCAAACCGCGAGCTAATCGCCCAGGGCACCGGAAACATGATCAATGGCCTGATTGGAGGCCTTCCACTCACCGCGGTTATCGTAAGGAGTTCGGCCAACATAACTGCCGGCAACAAAACGAAAGCTTCGGCCATCTTCCATGGCATACTCTTACTCGTCAGCGCTATGATGATCCCCATGCTACTAAACTTGATCCCATTGGCCAGTTTGGCGGCTATCCTGCTTTTGATCGGTTACAAACTGACCAAGATTTCCCTTTTTAAGATTCAATACAAGCTTGGCCTAGACCAGTTTCTGCCCTTTATTGTGACCATAGTCGGGATTGTGTTTACGGACCTGCTCAAAGGTATCGGTTTGGGCATGGCTGTGGCGATTGTCTATATCATCATGCGGAATTTCAAAAACAGCTATTTCTTTAAATCCCAGCCGGGTGAAAACCCCGCCATTGTCCACATTATGCTGGCTGAGGAGGTAAGTTTTCTGAATAAAGGCGCTTTAATCAAAGCCTTGGATGGAATTGAGGATGGCAAGCAGGTAATCATTGACGGGAGCAATTCCAAATCAATCGACTACGATGTGCTTGAGGTGATTGAAAACTTCCGCATCAATGCTGAAAAACGAAACATCACAGTCACAACCATCAAGGTGCCGAGGGTGCTGATCGGCAGCCTGCATTAATGATTTTATCTATTTAAGAAAATCTCGGCAATCATGCACCTGGCACTTCCCCCACCGAGATTTTCAAGGGTGGGGATGTCAAAAATGATAAGCTCCGTATATTTCTCCAACAACTGTTTTTGCCCCTTCTTGAGGCTGTCAAAAGCCGATTGGGATAATATTGTGAAGTGCTGCCCATCCGCATTGCTTAACTCGAGCATATTGCCGGCAAAGGCAAACTTTTGGTGCACACTGATCGGAAGGACCAGCTTGCCCGATTGCTGGAGCTTCTCTTTGATCCTCATGGCCACACTGGGCTGGTCAATACAATCCAGACATACTACGGCCACTTTACTGCCCACATGCATCATGACATTGGTATGGTAAATCGGGACTTTCCTGTCTCCATGCCGTTGGGAGGCGGAAAAACTCACTACTTCAAACCCCAACATATCACCCAAATAACTCAACGGCAAGGGATGCGTGCGGTCTGACAAACAGGCGTAGATCACCTTATTTTCCCGATCCAACACCATGCTGCCTGTTCCTTCCAGAAACTGTCCATCATTTTCAAAGAAGCTGAGGTCAATGATTTCCTCCACTTTATACCCCCTGGCACTCAGCATTTCAATAATATCAACCCGCCTTTCCAATCTCCGCATGAGCGAGGCCATTGGGTATAGGAGTACTTTGCCATCGGCATGGGTGGAAAACCAATTGTTGGGAAACACCGCATCGGTAGTCAAAGGCTCCAGTTTATCCTCCACCACCATTACCTGGATTCCTTTCTGCTGAAGTTTCGCAACGCTGCAGTCAAATTCCAGCAGGGCTTTGCATTGTATATTCCTTGCCGGCCGGTCATCCCGCTTTTGATAAATGTTGGAATCCTCCGTTTCTGGATTGAAACCAAAAGCAGCAGGACGAACCATCAATACAGCGGATGTGATTTGGGGCATAGGGAGCTTGTCGAATTTGAGACTTCGAATTAAGGCAATAGGATCTAGACAGCCAACTATTTGCCTGAGGACTTGCGGGAATATTTATAGAGAATAGGGTCTATTCGGAAACTTTTTTCACTCAGGGTGTAATATGCGCCGGCATCAGGGGTAAAGGCTATCGCCTCTCCTTGCGGTTCTGGCTTATAGGGCAACTGAGTTGCTTTGCGGGCAAGGGCCTCTTCTAGGGTTTCACCTTCCTGCCTTACCCAGTAGTACACCACCCAATAGTTCTTGATGAGAATTTCCTTGCCGTCTGCTGATATATCTCCACCTGTGGACAGCGTGATCGGCAATTCCATTACCTTTTCCAACACTATTGGATCTGGGCCGAGTTTTTCGTAGGGGGCTTTGTAAAGGGTATTACTTGAGTCTCGTTTGGAAAGCAAATACAGGTCACCATTCCAGGGATCCACCATCATCGTTTCGGAATCCTTGGGGCCGTCGGGGTAAGAAAAGGTAAAGGTTTCCGGCTTCACGGTCAGCCTTTCCTGGATTTCTGCAGGTTCTGGAAACCTGTGCACCTGGATACTCTTAAATTCAGAAACGTTATCCCCTATTTCACCTACATAGATATAATTCACCCCTTCTTCAGGCCCTGGACCTATGGCAATATCTTCCCAATCCCGGTTTTTCACCCCCTCTAGGCGAATCATGCCTAGGTGGCGCCCAAGGGAATCGATCATATGCACATCAGGTTTACCTCCACGGTCATTATGGGAATAGAGCAAGCCAGGATGGATCCGGGACACTGCCAACCCGCTGGCCTCTGCGAGCATTTTGGAGTCCACTTCCCCCACCTTTTCCCCGGTAGTGAAGATTGAATCCTCTACCAAAGGATTGAGCCGCACGTCAAAGCGCTGCTGCACCTTTTCTGATAAGACAAAAGGGACCAGCGAAAACAAAAAGAAAAGCTTAAGAATAAGGTCCGTGATAAACAGTTTCATATTTTCCCATTATGCAAAATCAACGCCACCTTTATAAGTCTAGTTTCCACCTCAGAGATTAAAAAACGTTAAGCGTCACGGAATTATCCTCAAATATTATTCAAACCTCCAGGCAAGGGATAGACTATTTATGCGATAAAATTGCTCCCCATCAAAACTGTACTTCACCACGAAAGGCAGATTTCCCGGCAGGTAATAGCCCACAGTCAGGTTGAGCATCAAAATACGCCCTGAAATCAGGCGGCTGGGATCCTCCAGCTCATTCGTTTCCAGATTGTTGGCGCCAAAGTAATGCTTTGCCCCAATGCCCGCATAGAAAAGGTGCCTTTCCAAAACCAAAAGGTCTTTCTGAAAACCCACCCCACCCCATACTGGCGCCAGAAACCACATCGAGCGGCAATTGGCATCACACCCCATGGTCTTGTCCACCCCAAACTGAAGCCTGGCATTGAGGTCACTTTTGCGAAGCAAAGGAAAATTTCCCTCCCCATACATCCCAAAGGATTCATTGTAAGTACCTCTCCAAGTATTATTGATATAGGAGGCCTTGGTCCCTATCATAAATGAAGGCCCGGATTTCTCCTGGCCAAAACTGATATGCGCTATAAAAAAGAAGATAAAACCAGCCAAGCTTGCTCCTTTGGGAATATTCATTTCAAATTTTTCAAATCCGAATGTAATATTAGAGAAAACTTTCCTGCTTCTAAAATCTAATTTCGTTTCTATCGAAAGAGCAATCTACCTAGGATAATGGTAAAGTACGGGCACAATACCGTTGCTGAATTCGCTTAGCGTGAAATATCCGCCATCCAAATCAAAGCAAACAGCCTCCCCTTGTGGTTCCACGGGATTATAGGGGGCAAGTTTGGGCGTTCGGGCGAGCATTTTGGCAAAGCTCTCTCCTTCATTCCGTTGCCAATAAAATATCCTTGCGTCGTCCTTGATGAGCACTTCATTTCCATCTACCGACACCGTACCAGCCAAAGCCCGTGTAAACCCCAAATTGCCCACGTGGGTGAGGGTCATGAGCTCATCCACCGGCTGGGGGTACGGGGCCACAAAAACCATAGCCCTGAAATCGCGTTTGGTGGCGATGTAGATATCCTTGGTGACCGGATCCACCATCAAGGCTTCTGCATCATGGCTCTTGTCGGGATACCTGTACTCAATGGTATCAAAATCCCACTCCAAGGCAACTACCTCTCCTCTGTGCGCTTCCTCAAATAGAGGCTCCTCAAATCGGTAGATCTTGTAAGTAGAAAAAGCCTGTCGGTTATCTCCGATTTCGCCCAAATAGATGTAATCAACGCCATCCTGAGGCCCAGGACCTATTTCCATATCCTCCCAGTCTCGGTTGAAGATCCCCGGGATTCTATAGGCAGCGACGGTCTCTGCGGTATTGGCATCAAGCAAGAAAATCAAATTATCATTCCCGCTGTCCTGATGGGTCCAAATGTAACCGGGATTTTTCCTACTGTAAGCCAATCCTGAAGCTTCTGTCAAGGTAGACATCCCTTTGGCAATGCCTTCATCCACAAAAAAGGAAACCCGCTCCAACTCATTCAATGCATATTCCGACTGGAAGGGCTCCCACTGCTCCCATTCATCCAGCTGCGGCTCGGGAGACTGTATGCAAAATTGCAAAAAGACTAAGAATACTAATGAAAACTTTTTCATGATATAAAAAAAGAGGCCCTATGCACATAGAACCCCTTTTCATTTAAAATTGATTTAATATGTATATCCGCAAGCATCAGTTAACCTTTAAACTGCCAGAATCTTGGTCTGACTCTAGGATGCAGTTATCTTCGGCCTTCCGTCCTGCCAGCCAAAGAAAAATAGGATTTTGGCATCATTGGGAATAATCAAAATATGATTTCGAAATATTAATTTCCCTGCCCAAAGGCACCGAAGAATTCAGCCGGACGAGGAGTTTCGTAAGTTTTGCCATTCACTTCATAAGAAGCATATCTTGGCTCAAAACCTGTGTAAGCACCTGTCAATGCTGGAGAACCAGCCTGGAGTCTGAAGTCAGCGTTACCCAGTGGAGCAGTGGAGCTTCCTTCTCTGGCAGCCTCAATGTTGAAACCTTGTCCAAGTTGGTAATTTACGAACATTGGATCGTTTTCAGCTACACCACCAGCTACATCAGAGGCAGGGATGGCTTGTCCACCTTCTCTACCGATAGTACCATTTGAAGGATAAAACTCTTCTACAATGATTTCCTCATCACCGTAATAAAACTGGTGACCATAAGTGATATTGGCAAGATCTGGCTGATTATCCGGTGGAACCATTCTCAAACCGTATCTAGAATTCACTACCAAGTTGTTGAAAGACAAACCTCTTGCTCCGTTTTCGAAGTTCAAAGATCCCCCTCTACCAGACTGGGCTCTTCTCCAGCCAGAATTAACGATGGTATTGTTATAGTAATAGTTGTCAGCCTGAGGCTCTCTACCTTTAGAGTTTGCTACCTTCAATCCATTGGTTGCTACGCCGTACATCAAGTTGAAGCAGAAGTCACCTACTGTTCCAGACTTAGCATTCATGGCTTCTCCACCAGTCTCACCGTTCAATTCGAAGACACTGTGCGCGATCAAAGTCTTAGCACCGTTCAATCTGATTGCATCATCCTTGGAGTATGCAATTCTGGTGTGCCATAGGATAAGGTTTGATGTCAACCCGTCATCCTGCATATAAATAGCGTAACGAGGCTCTCCCTCATCAATTTCTCCTTCTTGTACAATCGGATTGTGGGCCTCGCCAGGAGCTCCTGAAAATTCAATATCTGTGTATTCAAACACCAAGTCCTGTACTGTTTCGGTCGTGGAAATACCACCCCAAAGACCTGCAAAATGATTGGCAGGCACCCTTTTATCTTCAGCCACGGTGATTCTGACGCGGTTGCTTTCGGTACCGTAAGAATAAAGGCTACCTCTTACCACGATTTCAGGACTGCTGCCTTGACGGCCATCGCCATCCATGATCACAGTTACCCCTTCCTCTAGGGTTAAGCTTTCGCCTTCAGGGATGACAATGTCCCCAGTTACAATGTAGGTTTCATTAGCAGCCCAAACACCGCTTACCTCACCGAACATGTTGTCCTGTGTAGGCTCTACACTTTGATCCTGATCATCTTCCACAGGATCGACTACCGGGTTTTGCTCATCACTACAGGCTATTGCGCCAGCAAGGAGAGCTCCCATCATCCAAAATTTCAAAATTGACTTTTTCATTAGGTATTAGTTATAAATTGGTTATTGATTCAATCTAAAGCGAAGTCCCAGTCTGTAGGATTGGCCGAAGCGATCACTCCTTACTACTGTTTCATTCACGTTGTTCTGATAGGGAAATACGGCGTCCTCCCGGGCCAATGGGCTTTTCACAAAAAGCTCATAAGGGGTGTCCAGGATATTGTTGACCCTCACAAATACAGTAAGTGACTTACCGATATTCTTGTCTACCGAAAGGTCCAGCTGGGTAATTGGCCTCGACCAGTGGTCATTATTAAGGAATGGGGATACAAACTCAATCCTTTCTCCCGTGTAGACTGCTGATATTTGAGCATCCAGACCCAAAACCTGGTCCTTATACATCAAACTCAAGTTACCGATATGGTCTGCTTGACCCTGGAGGGGTCTGGTCTGGTCTACGCTCACCTGAACGAGCTGGGAAGAAGGGTCATCCGGATTTTCCCTTCTTCGCTCGATCTTGCTGGTGGTTATTCTGGAATTGGTATAGGTGTAGTTGAACCTGATACCTATTTTATTATAATACTTGATAAAATCTGCCTCAAGACCCCAATTGACCGCGTTTCCAAAATTGGTAGGCTGAAGGGAAAGTGGTCCGGTGAAAATATTGGTTCTAGCCAAGGTGTACTCGATAGGGTCTCTTAAGTCCTTTACAAAGGCGCCTACCAAAACTTGCTCCGAAAGGGTTGGGAAAAACTCATACCTAACGTCGTAATTGTGGGCTCTTACCCGTTGCAGGTTTGGATTTCCGCGCTCATCAAAACCGTCTTCTTCAGCCATTCTATAAGGAACAATTTCATGAAAACCAGGTCTTGAAAGCGCTTTGTAATAAGACCCTCTCAAGTTCATTTTGCTATTAAGCCTGTGCTTGAAAGAAACTGAAGGCAATACATCTATATAAGTTTGACTGCTATCTGGATTTACCGTTTGAGAGGCTACAGCAAGAGTGTATCCTTGATCAGTATGCTCCACACGTACACCAGCGTTGATTTCTGTGTTAAAAACATCCCATTTGGTGTTGAGGTATCCAGCGGCGATCTTTTCATAAGAATCAAAGTTCAGTGGATCTGAGGTATTCCCTCTAGGGTTAAGCAAGGCCCAGCTTACATCTTCAAAGCTGTCCCAATGGACGCCTTCAACCTGAAATGCCGGACTAGTTGGGTCAAAAATGTATCGGTTGAAAAAGCTGTTTCTATCCTTATCCCTGTACATCCCACCAAACTGGATTCTGGTTTCTTCATTGACAAGCCCTGGCGCATAGCTGAAATTCAAGAAAGCAGTGAGGTCTCGGTCTGTGTTGTTAAGCCATTGCCTGAAATTCCTTCTCTCGATGTTTTGAGGCTGGAATGCAAAATCCCTCATCTCACCGTTTCTCTTGAAAATACCATCATCAGGGCTTTCACTTGTGGCAAGGCTGTATACCCCTGACCAATCCATGGTAAACCTGTATCTCTCTCCAAATGAATGCTCTCCACCCAATGTGGAAGTCTGGATATTTTGATATCTGGAAGTAAATCTGGTGATGTGGGTTAGGATACCGCTACCCGCTAAGTAATTGTAGTTTCTGCCATCAACATCCGTATCCAACATCTCCCTGACCCTGAAGTCATTCAAGAAATAATTGCCAGCATATACATACAGTTTGTGCTGGGGGTTAAAAACATAGTCCACCTTACTGTGAAACGCGGCTCTTTGCTGCTGAGTAGAGGAGACTCTCTCCTGGAGCCTAGTCAAAGTAGGCCTTCCTGATCCAAAATTGTCCACATCAGCTCTGTACCAGTTGCTGTCCGATCCTCTGTAGCTGTTTTGGAAACTTCCACCCAGCATTACGCCAAGCCTATCGCTAAAAAATCTGTCTCCATAAGTAAGGCTTCCCAAGATATCCGGCATAGGTGTCTTGTTTCTAAGCATCATATTGGAGGTGGTAAAGTCCCCCATGCTGGCAGCGTAATCAGCTCCGAACTGCTGATAAGGGGAGTTCATATTTAGGTCTGACCTATCATAATGGTAGAAGCCTCTATCCAAATTAATTTGGTTATAGCCCAACTGTATATCCCCTTCCAGCATAAATTCCTCCGGAGCATCCTTCATCACCATGTTTACAGCACCTCCAATGGCATCACCTTCCATCATGGGTGTTAGGGATTTGGATACCTCCAGCCTTTCCAAAAGCTGGGCGGGAAAGATATCCAGAGGGATAAACCGGTTTTGATTATCCGGGGAAGGTATTTTCACCCCATTTACCAAGGTATAGTTATACCGCTTGTCCATACCTCTCACGATGGCGTGCTGTGGATCACCGCTGGCATTCCTCTCTACCGAAAGGCCTGACACACGCTGAACAATATTTGCAACAGTAATGTCAGGTGAAAGCTCAATTGCTTTTTTGGAGATCACATTGATGGTGTTGGCAGCATTTCGCTCTAGCGTTCTGGCTTGCATCTCTGAGCCTTTTATTGCACTGCCACTCACTACCACCTCTGCTAAGTCATTATTATCCAAGGTCATCATGAAGTCTTTCTTCATGTTTTGACCATTGACTGAAAAAGTTTCTCTGATTTTTTGATAGCCCACAAAGGACACTTCCACATCATAAGTTCCTTCCGGCAGATTTCTCACCGAATAAGAACCATCTAAACCAACTATTGCATAATAACTGGTACCCACTAACTGAACCGTCGCCCCGATTAGCGGCTCCTGCGTTTCTTTATCCGTTACTAACCCGGAAATATTGGCGGCCTGCACAGCAATTGAGAGCGCCATTAAAATTGTACTGAGTATGAACCTTGCTTTCATACCCCAAAGGTGAACATAGCATGTTACTCTATATTTTCCCTATTATAAACTAAAAATTACCATTCCCCCTACCTGTATTATTCAAAAGTTAACATAAAGACCACCCATCCTGTATCCATCTAGGAATCAGAGAACTGGACGGTAACATGCCAACTTCTTCGTACTTCGTATTACGTATTTCTAACTGACGCTTGAGTACCAGGTACCAAGTACAACGTACCAAGTAGCCGCGGCGAAGGTGTACGAGCCTCTTTTTTGCTGCGCAAAAAAATGCGGTATCGCTTTACTTTCGGTCTTCAGGTAGCCACTAAGGCGTGAAGCCGCGAAGAGAAAAAACTTAGCGCCTTCGAGCCTTTGTGGCCCAAAATAGCCCACTAAAAAAACAAAGATTTCTCGGATTTCACAGAGCATAACCACTATGGCGTGATGGCGCGAAGAGAAAAAATTAGGGTCTTCGAGCCTTTGTGGCCCCAAAAAGCCCTCTAAAGACATATAGATTTCTCGGAGTTCACAGAGTATAACCCCTATGGCGTGAAGCCGCAAAGAGAAAAATCTTAGCGCCTTCGAGCCGTTGTGGCCCAAAAAAAACCACAAAAAAAAAAAAGATTTCTCGGATTTCACAGAGTATAACCACTATGGCGTGAAGGCGCGAAGAGAAAAAATTAGCGTCTTCGAGCCTTTGTGGCCCAAAAAAGCCCTCTAAAGAAATATAGATTTCTCGGATTTCACAGAGTATAACCACTATGGCGTGAAGCCGCAAAGAGAAAAAACTTAGCGCCTTCGAGCCGTTGTGGCCCAAAAAAGCCCTCAAAAAAACCTATTATTTCTCGGATTTCACAGAGTATAGCCACTGTGGCGTGAAGCCGCAAAGAGAAAAAACTTAGCGCCTTCGAGCCTTTGTGGCCCAAAAAAGCCCTCAAAAAAACCACTGATTTCTCGGATTTCACAGAGTATAGCCACTGTGGCGTGAAGCCGCAAAGAGAAAAAACTTAGCGTCTTCGAGTCTTTGTGGCAAAAAAAAATCCTCCCCAGCCTACGCCAGAGAGGATCCAAACAATCAATCAATCTATGAACTTATTAGTCAGCTTTTTCCTGCTTGGTAACCTTGATGCTGAGCTCATCGCCCTCACCTGGATAATCAGCTACGATCACATCACCCTCTGATAGCTCACCTTTGAGGATTTCCTCGGCGATGGCATCTTCCAGGTATTTCTGAATCGCACGGTTCAATGGTCTTGCACCATATTGCTGATCATATCCTTTATCGGACAAGAAATCCTTAGCATTGTCGGTCAGTTCAATCTTGTAACCCAGATCTGTGATACGCTTGAACAGTTTGGCCAAACTGATATCAATGATCTCATGGATATGCTCCTTGGTCAGCGAGTTGAACACCACCACATCATCCAACCTGTTCAAGAACTCCGGACTGAATGCTTTCTTCAACGCACTTTGGATGGTTGACTTCATCACGTCATCCTGGTTGTCCAATTTAGCCTTGGAGGCAAAACCGATTCCCGAACCAAAGTCCTTCAAATCTCTCACCCCAATATTGGAAGTCATGATGATAATGGTGTTTCTGAAATCCACCCTTCTGCCCAAACCATCTGTCAAGATACCGTCATCCAGTACCTGCAGCAACAAGTTGAATACATCAGGGTGAGCTTTTTCAATCTCATCCAAGAGTACTACAGAATAAGGCTTTCTTCTGACTTTCTCAGTCAACTGACCACCTTCTTCATATCCTACATAACCTGGAGGCGCTCCCACTAGTCTGGACACACTGAATTTCTCCATGTATTCCGACATATCAATTCTGATCAGGGAATCCTCCTTGTCAAAGAGGTAAGTTGCCAACATTTTGGCCAACTCCGTTTTACCAACACCTGTTGGACCTAAGAAGATAAAGCTACCAATTGGTTTCTTAGGATCTTTCAATCCCACTCGGGTTCTCTGGATAGCTTTGGTCAATTTCTTGATCGCATCATCCTGGCCCACTACCTTGCCTCTCAACTCCTGGCCCATGTTCAGCAACTTGGCACCTTCGTTTTGGGCAATTCGCTTAGCAGGGATTCCGGTCATCATCGCGATTACCTCGGCCACGTTTTCCTCTTCCACGGTATAGCGCTTCGTCTTGCTTTCCTCTTCCCACTTGGCTTTTGCTCTGTCTAGTTGCTCAAGAAGCTTCTTCTCACGGTCTCTCAACTGGGCAGCCTCTTCGTACTTCTGACTTTTAACCACCCTGTTTTTCTCTACCTTGATATCTTCCACTTCATTTTCCAACTTGATGATTTCATCAGGCACGTGGATATTGTTGATATGAACCCTTGCACCGGCCTCATCGAGGATATCGATGGCCTTATCCGGCAGGAATCTATCGGAAATGTATCTATCTGAAAGATTCACACATGCCTCTATCGCCTCAGGGGTATAGTTTACATTGTGGTGATCTTCATATTTGTCTTTGATGTTGTTAAGGATCTGAACCGTTTCCTCAGGGGAAGTGGCATCAACCATCACCATCTGGAACCTTCTGGCCAAAGCACCATCCTTTTCGATATACTGTCTGTATTCGTCCAGGGTAGTAGCTCCTATACATTGGATTTCACCCCTAGCCAAAGCTGGTTTGAACATGTTGCTCGCATCTAGCGAACCGCTTGCCCCACCGGCCCCAACAATCGTGTGAAGCTCATCAATGAACAGGATCACATTTGGGGATTTTTCAAGCTCGTTCATCACGGCTTTCATTCTTTCCTCAAACTGACCACGGTATTTGGTACCGGCTACCAGAGAGGCCAGGTCCAAAGTCACCACGCGCTTGTTGAAAAGCACACGGGATACTTTTTTCTGGATAATCCTCAAGGCTAGGCCTTCCGCGATGGCGGTTTTACCCACACCAGGTTCACCGATCAGGATAGGGTTGTTTTTCTTCCTT
The DNA here is from genome assembly GCF_018500185.1 of Litoribacter ruber. Taxonomy (GTDB): domain Bacteria; phylum Bacteroidota; class Bacteroidia; order Cytophagales; family Cyclobacteriaceae; genus Litoribacter; species Litoribacter ruber. Next base: position 298,488 of record NZ_JAHBGI010000005.1, read on the forward strand.
CTGGAAAGAATCTGCGCTACCCTTTCAATTTCTTTTTCCCTACCGATGATAGGGTCTAGCTTGTCCTCTTCGGCCATCTTGGTAAGGTCGCGCCCGAAGTTGTCCAAAACCGGGGTTCTGGATTTTTCAGCGCTGCCTTTGGATGATCCTGCGGAGCTGCTTGATCCAAACAACTTGCTGCCTTCCTCATCTGGGTCGTCAGCTTCGGCTCTGGATCGCGGGTTTTGGTCGGATTGGTATTCCAGCATTTCTTTTACGGCGTCATAGTTAGTATCAAATTTCTGCAATATCTGTGTGGCTATATTATCCTCATCCCTGAGGATAGAAAGCAGCAAATGCTCGGTACCAATCAATTGGCTTTTGAATATTTTTGCTTCCAAATAAGTGATTTTCAATACTTTTTCAGACTGCCTGGTAAGGGGGATGTTGGCCAGGTTCTTCACGTTGTGATTGGCCGTACCCTTCACCGCCCTCTCGATTGCGGTGCGAAGCTCGTCCAGTGGCACGCCGAGCTTCTTTAAGATGGAAACAGCAACACCTTCTCCTTCACGAATCATACCTAACAAGAGGTGTTCCGTACCTATGTAATCATGCCCTAACCGCAAAGCTTCCTCACGGCTCAGAGAGATCACCTCTTTGACTCTATTTGAAAATTTTGCTTCCATTAATATCCTTTCTTATAATGTTGTTTCTCTTGCTTCAATGTAATCTAATTTGACTTAAAAACACAATCATTCGGGGCTTTGTTCAATAGTTTTTTTCGACTGTGATATTATCCTTCCGGCTTGAGGGCCTTCGCAAAACAGCAAATCGATTACACTAAGGTTGGGAACAAAGTCTAAGCCAAAGAGCTGCATGTAAGGAACGGGGCGGTAAATACCCCTAACTTCGTAGGACTCTTTGGGCTGAATTACCCCTCGCAAATCCTGAAATCCCACATTTGGCTGATATTCAGTACTTACGACTATTCTGACAGGATGTTGTAAAAATTTAAGACAAAGTGTCAGCAATTCAAGATTTAAGTCAAAAAGCCGAGTTGGCCTGCGTTCAAATACGCTTTCGTAATACGGAAAAAAATATTCAAAAAACGCTGCTTTACCATAAGCACTTTTTATGCCACGAAGGTGAATGTTGACCCACTTTTGTTCATAATCTATTTCTATTTCCCTAAAAGGCCTGCCTTTTCCACCTTTTACAGGTACCGAAAGGTGCTCCACCTTGTTGGCCAGTCTGATGGAGGCCCGGTTTCTATAGGTCTGCTTCTGGTAATTGTCATGCCCCTCGATCATCAAGGTCTCCTTTCCCTCTATCGCCGCAAAATACTCTATCGGAGGCAGGTATAATAGGTCTGTGATTACTGTACTGCCTTTATCAATCTTCATTATTCATCATTCATCATTCGATATGTTATCACTCTTGGTACCAGGTACCACGTACCAAGTACCACGTAAACTGACCCCCACTCTAAACTCCTAAACCATCCCGCCGCGCTCCAGCGCCGGGAAATAACCTCCTAAACCATCACCACCACAAGAAAAACCTTCCAGGCCTATCAAATTTTCACGAGACCTAGAGGGTTTAAATGGGGTCTTGTCACAGTTCAATAGCCAATAACTCCTTGCCTAATTTGTGAAGCCCTTCTTCAATTTTTTTCCTTTGGGCAGTTCTCGGCTTTTTCAGACCACTTGCATAGTGCTGAATTAGCTTCTGATTTATTCCCGTCACCTTTTCTATAGCCGCATTGGTAAATATACCTTTATAATAATTCAAAAGGCTTTCAACATCGTATTGAAATTCCAATTCAAAATCCCCTTTCAAGGCATCAGGAATATCATTAGGCTTATTCTCCTTCACTACGTCAATTGCATCCAAAACTGCGGCTTTGGCTGCATTGGGAGTATCTCCCACCCCAGTCACCCCCCAAACATCCGGCGCATAGGCTGCATAATGATCCTCCGCTCTTTCAATGACAATTTTAATAGATCTCATTGTTTTTAACTCAAATGCTTTCCACCTTTCACCTCTTACTTCCTCCCCCTCGGCTACGCTCGGGGACCGGTTATGCAACCAGAAAATGACCAGCTTTGACTCCGCTCAGCTAATCAAAGAACTCCCGCTCCATTATGCAACTTATTTTAACTTTGTGCCCATTGTGATCAATTTACCACGCTTTTAAACCCTTCTCCGCGAAGAAGGAACCTGCTTTAAACCACTTCATCCACATTCCCCAATCCTTCCCTCACGATCAGGATTTCGTCGCTGGTGCAGTCCAAGATGGTAGAGGCCACATTGTTTCCGTAACCGCCATCTATTACCACGTCCACTAGATCTTTGTACTTCTCATAAATCAACTCGGGATCGGTGCTATACTCGATCACCTCATCCTCATCGCGGATGGAGGTGGTCACGATGGGCTGACCAAGCTCCTTAACAAGAGTCCTTGGAATGGAATGGTCCGGCACACGGATACCCACCGTTTTCTTTTTGCTGTTGAGCAGTTTGGGCACGTTGTTGTTGGCATTGAGGATAAAGGTGAATGGACCCGGTAGGGCTTTTTTCATCACCTTAAAAACCGGCGTGCTCACCGTACGAGTGTAGTCAGCAATATCGCTCAAGTCATAGCAAATGAAAGAAAAGTTCTGCTTCTGCGGCTTCACCCCTTTTATCTGGCAGACCTTTTCTATGGCCTTTTGGTTGAAAATATCACAGCCAATACCATAGACGGTATCCGTAGGGTAGATGATTACCCCGCCGTTTCGCAATACGTCGACGATGTGCTGTATTCTTCGGGGATCGGGGTTTTCCGGGTAGAGTTTGATAAATTCTGCAGGCATATGCTGATAGGTTAATGGCTGAAAAAGATTTATTAAAGATAAGTGATATAATTGAAAAAATGTTTAGCAGGGCCAAGAGCCAGTCCATTTTCCCTGCGCCTTTGTTCTTTTTTGACTACTTTTGAAAAAAATCATCCCTTCCTGCGTTAATATAGGATATGATCCCAGATAAAAAGACCAAACGATACCTGATTGCTGTCATTGCCGTCACCGTTTTGATGACCTCCATGACATTTTATTTCTACCAGGCTTTCTTCTCCCCCAATGCCCTGACCGACAAAGAGGAACCCGCCCTACTGAAAATTCCCAGAGGCGCCACTTTCAAAACCGTCTCCGACAGCCTGACCAAGAACGAAATCATCCACGATATTGTCACCTTCTCCTTTGTGGCAAAAGTGAGAGGATACCAGGATGATGTTAAACCCGGTCTCTACGAAATCAGACCCAAGATGAGTAACAAGGACCTGGTGGCCCTGCTTTCCTCCGGCCGGCAGACACCAGTGAGGCTTACTTTCAACAACATCAGAACCAAAGAAGACCTGGCCGAAAAGGTAACCCGAAACCTGGAAATGGATCAGGCGGAATTTAAAAGCCTCCTTACAGACAGCACCTATTACTCCAAATTCGATTTGAAAGAGGAAACGGTGATGAGCATTTTTATCCCAAACACCTACGAGGTTTATTGGAACGTGACCCCCGAAGGGCTTTTTGACAGGATGCACAAGGAGTATGAAAAATTCTGGAATGAGGAGAGGACAGCCAAACTCACCCAATTGAATCTGGACAGGAAGGAAGTGAGCACGTTGGCTTCCATTGTTCAGGCCGAAACCCAAATGTCGGATGAAAGGCCACGGGTGGCGGGTGTTTACCTCAACCGATTGAGGATGAACATGCCCCTTCAGGCCGACCCTACTTTGGTTTTTGCCCTGCAGGATTTCAGCATCAAGAGGGTCCTCAATGTGCACAAAGAAATCGACAGTCCGTACAACACCTATAAATACACCGGCCTGCCTCCAGGACCGATCAACCTGCCGGATATCAGCTCCATTGATGCCGTACTAGCAGCCGAGGACCATAAGTACATCTATTTTTGCGCCAAGGATGACTTCTCCGGATACCATGCCTTTGCCACCAACTACAACGAGCACCTGCAAAACGCCCGCCGTTACCAGCAGGCTTTAAACAGGGCCAAAATCTATTAATCCATGTTCACTACCGAAACCCAGGTAAGGGTAAGATATGCTGAGACAGACCAGATGGGGTATGTCTACTATGGAAATTATGCCGCCTACTATGAGGTGGGCAGGGTGGAAGCCATGCGTAACATCGGCTTTTCCTACAAAAAGCTGGAAGAACAGGGCATCATGATGCCTGCTTTGGAAAATTACAGCCGCTACTACAAACCGGGCAGATACGATGAACTGCTGACCATCAAAGTGGAGGTGAGGGAGATGCCCGGGGTGAGGATCCGCTTCGACTGCACCATCATCAACGAGGCCGGGGAGGTCATCAACGAGGGCTATACCCTGTTGACCTTCATCCGTACCGACAACCACCGCCCCTGCCGACCACCGAAAGACCTATTGGACTTGATGAGACCTTATTATTAAGGGTTTATGGTTTAAAGTTTAAGGCTTATGGGGATGATTTAGGGTTTAGCATTAAGAACTTGGCGTTCTCTGCGCCTTCGTTGCGCTCTTTGCGTGAAACTATCCAGCTTAATTTCTCGCAGCGTCGCAGCGAAATACGCCGCGCCCGCCGCGAGAAAACTTTTTTTCTACTCCACCGTGAATCTCACAAATCCCAATTCGTCATCCATGTTTTCAAACATCCAGATCTGTCCGTCTTTGACGAAATGGTGGGCGGGTATTTTGGTCAGCCCTTCCAGGAACGTCTCCCCCAGCAAGTTCAAATCCGTATCAAAAGCACTCAGCCAAACCTTACTAGATGACTTGTTATTGCCCTCGGCGTCCTGTTTGGATTCGGTCAGGTAGCTGAACCTCAAAAACCTCTCGTTTTTCTCATCCCACACCGGCTGGCTAAATGCGATTTCCTTTTTAAAGTCCGCCATAGCTTTGTTAAATTCCTCCTGCGAGTCTATGGTCTTCTTATATTTGCCGGTTTTCCTATGAGCAAAAAGCTGGTTATCCATTTCCTTTTTCTCCACCAGCCCGTCCTCTGGGTTGTAAATATGAATGCTGTTATCCACATTGTTGGTAATAAATACCTTATCCTTGGCCTGGTTAACAAAATAGTTGGGACCCATCATGACCATTGGCATGCCCTTTTCATTTACCCAGCTGAAAAAATAATCCTTTTGGTATTCCTGCTCGGGAAAAGTGACCTTTTTCAGGGATTTCTCCTCCAGATCTATCACCCCAAAATAAAATTCCTCCTCATGGAAATTCGAGAAAGTACCATATAGCTTATTGGGGTCGGAATTTGGGATCACTCCACTGAACATATTTTCATTTACCTTCAACTCGTCACCTGATAAATCCTGGGGCTTGAGTGATACTGATTTCTTTTTATTGCCCTGCTGGTCAAAGATGCCGCCACGGTCAAAGGAAAGAATGAAAAATTCATCAGAAGGGGCGCTAAAAATCCTATATACGTATTGGCCCACACCGTTGGGACCTTCTTTTTCATAGGGCGTGGCCCCTACTAACTTCAGCTCCTCCAGGTCAATCTTCTCCACTTGACTCCTGTCGGCGTCAAAATTATATAAATATCTACGATCGTCGGAAAGCACGGATTGATACAAGCCGGTTTTCAAATACAAAATCTCCTCTCCTGCATCCACCATTACAGTATCCTGGCTGACCGCCAAACCACCTTCAGGCCTATAACCTTCCTCAGACTTGCTGCAGGCCGCCACTATAAAAAACAAAAACATTAGCACTAAAACATTCTTCATAAGTATTGGGATTAAAGATTCAAAAAACTCTCACCACCAATTTATGAATAATAATTTTATGAACTAATATTTTTGGATTAAAATACAATTCATACTTCATGGTATATTCATTACTTTGCGGACCTCTGAGTCTTTGCGGTTATTTTGAATCCATCCCCCCATCTTGAAAATAATTCGTAATTTTAGCCTCATTTTTATTATTTTTCCATGGTGAAGCAAAAGTTTAAAGACTACGTAAATATAGCGGACAAGAGGGCCCAAGCACTGCGGCATGTGCATTTCGGCAATCCTGACCAAAACCTCTACGATGTAGGCAAGCTTTTCATTCAGCAGGTCCAAAAGGATGAAATCACCGAAAGAGCCTATGCGGTAGCCTTTAATTTCACTGTGGCCATGTTCCCACTATTGCTCTTTTTGCTGAACATGATCCCCTATATCCAGTATTTTTTCCCGGATGTGACTACCGGCAATATCCTGATGTTTGTACAGGAGATCGTGCCGCCCAGCATTTACCTTGAAGCCGAAAGCACCATTATGGACATTGTAAGCCGGCCTAGGCAAGGCCTGCTATCTTTTGGTTTCTTCCTGGCCCTTTTCTTGGCCACCAATGGGGTGGTCTCGCTCATGAACGCTTTCAACGCCTGCTATAGAACCAAGGAAAACAGGGGTTATTTCACCACCCGCCTCCTAGCAGTGGGGATAGTGCTCATTTTGGTGTTGGATCTGTGTGCGGCCGCCCTGGTAATGATTTTTGGCAACCAGCTGCTGGGCATGCTGTCCGAACAGGGGCTCGTGTCGAGTGGATTCAATTATTACCTGGTAGCTTCCCTGAGGTTTTTCGCTCTATTGTTCCTGTTTATGATCGCCACCGCCTTCATTTTCCGCTTTGCCCCGGCCGTGCACGACAAGTGGCGCTTCTTCAGCACAGGCTCCGTCACGGCGGGCCTACTGATCACCTTGGGATTTTACGTGTTTTCCTTCTACCTAAACAACTTCGCCACCTACAACAGGCTCTACGGATCCATCGGCACCATGATCGCTGTCATGTTGTGGCTATTGATCACCAGCTTCATCATCCTGATCTGTTTCGAAATCAACGTGGCCCTGGACAAAGCCGCCGAGAAGCGCAGCGTGACAAAATTTATCAAACGCTAAATCAGCCAGTTAGCTAAACCAACACATTTTTTCACCCGAAACCATTTGCAAAAACAAAACTTAGCACTACCTTTGCAATCCGTTAACACATAAAACGGAAACGCAATTAGACCCAGAGGAGTGGCAGACCTGTCTGCCTTAATCCAAAAAGGTCAACACTGCGAAAACATAAAAGATACCCGACCGGGGTATTAAGACAAATAGAGGAGTGGCAGAGTGGTCGAATGCGGCGGTCTTGAAAACCGTTGTACCGCAAGGTACCGGGGGTTCGAATCCCTCCTCCTCTGCAGAAGGCTCAAATCGAAAGATTTGGGCCTCTTTTTTTCATGTCATTTTTTATCTCTAAACCTTTTTTTGCCATGGATGTTCAGTACTACACTTACATTCTCAAAAGCACTAAGGACGGAAAATATTACTACGGCCACTCGAAGGACCTAACCAAAAGACTTAAGGAACACAACGCAGGTAAAGTGCGGTCTACCAAAGGCCGGAGACCATTTGTAATTTTATATTCCGAAACCTTCACCTCTAAATCAGAAGCCTACAAAAGAGAAATGTATTTTAAATCTATTGAAGGGTACAACTATTTAAGAGAAAACAGGATTATCTAAATATCCCTCCAATGAAAACCGTTGTACCGCAAGGTACCGGGGGTTCTCCCGTAGGGACCCCTTTGGGGGAATCCCTCCTCCTCCTCTGCTTTACAAAACCCTAACTAGCTGAAAACATGCGAGTTAGTGTTTTTATTTTTTAATCAGTATCGAAATCAGTATCGAATTGGTTGCCATTTTGACACCCCTCCCTAGCCTGTCGAAGATATTTCATGATTCCCTGCCCACGCTGGAAAACCTTCAAATGGGTGGGTATCCCTAACCAGCATCCATCAAATACGTCACCCAATTAGCCAACAAGAATATCAATATTACTAGCATCAGAGCTAAGAAGAAGTGGCTATCCATCCCTGCTTTTGGGGAAAAGATAATACACCCCATATGGTGCAGTCTTTGCAGTTTCTGCACTACCCTTATATACAGCTTAGAAAGACCATTTTCTCAAAGAAAATAGTGCAAAGGGAGTGCAAGGATTGCAAGATAACAAGCATTAGGCCGTACTGTAGGCTTCATTTAGTTGTCAGGTTGCAGAATTATCAGTAAATTACTTTACTCGGTCATATGGCATTCCATGAAAGAAAAAATAAATATACCGGATCTCAAGCTATCCCAATTATTCCGGAAAGGGATATTTTGGGACGTTGACATTGATCTTCTCGATGTGAAGAGGGATGCATATTTCATTATACCAAGAATATTGAACCGGTTTATGTTTCACGAGGTATTCTTGGAAAACCTTGAAAGTATCTACCCAAGAGATCTTATTTGTTACTATGCGCTGAACAGTGGTGAAATCCGGGGGAATGAAAAAATTGAATTCCTTGCCAAAAGATACGGGTTAAGGCCCCAAGAGTTTATGAATTATATCCCCCCTGAAATGATGTAGCTAGACTTTGGACTATTACCTTAAAACGCAACCTACATCCCAGTGAAACCCCAATACTAGACCTCCCAAAAGGGGGAATATGGCTACTTAAAAAAAATAACCTTTTAAATTCCAAGTATTTAACAGCTTATTGAGTTATTGTTCAATAAGCCAATAACCCCATAAGTAAATGGACTCATGGGGTTATTAATCAATAAATAAATAAATAAGTAAGTAAGTAAGTGAGGGGTTTCATAAGGCCTTCTGCTTGCCGATAAAAGGTTGGAGCCTATCCTAAGCAATTGGGGAAAAAAGTTTTTTCCCCAATTGCTTACTCGCTACACACCGACGGCTGTATTTTCCTTGATTTCAATTCATATTGCCTTCCTTACTAAATTTGAATAGCACATTAAAAATGTCCAGTTTTTTATAAAAAAAACTGGACAAATACCTTATATTTGGAATTCAGAAAAAGGATGAAAATAGCCGAATACATATCATCAACTATAGATAGACTCCCAAAGGGCTATATATTCACCTATTCAGATTTCATTACTGAGGTGGAAAAGAAGGAAGCTGTGATCAAAGCTTTAAACCGGATGGTAGCTTCAGGAAAGATTGCCAAGCTTTCAAAGGGTAAATACTACAAACCAGAGAGTACTCCCTTTGGAAGACTTCAGCCAAGCCAGGGGCAGGTAGTAAAAGACCTTCTAGAGGAAGATGGGAAAATCACCGGTTATCTCACTGGCTACAGCATTTACAATCAATTAGGCTTAACTACACAGGTAAGCAGTACCATTCAAATTGGGAAAAATCAAATTCGTCCCAATTTAAAAAGGGAGCGCTATACCATTTCGTTCGTGAGGCAAAAAAACACCATTACAAAGGACAACATTCCCCTATTGCAGTTGCTTGATGCTATACGTTATGTCAAAAAAATTCCTGACGCCACCATTGAAGGGTCCTGTAGACGGTTCCTGGCAATTATTAAAGGGTTTTCTGAAAAGGAAATCAATACTTTGGTTCGCCTCGCTTTAAAATACCCGCCTGCTACAAGGGCACTATTGGGTGCTTTGTTGGAGCAAATGGGACAAGGAAAACTAGCAAAGCCACTTCTTGAATCATTGAACCCAATAACCAAATATAAAATACCCGGTGCGGGCAGCACCCTGACCACCGCAGAAAAATGGAATATTGTATGAAGTTGCATGAAAACAAAACCTTGTTCAGGCAAGCGGTGCAGTTTACTGCTGACCAAATGAGGATTCCTGCCATATATGTAGAAAAGGATTATTGGGTTACATATGCCTTATTCGTGATTTTCTCAAATGATATAGGCAAAGACACTGTATTTAAGGGAGGTACTGCACTTTCCAAGTGCTACCAAATGATTGAACGCTTTTCCGAGGACATTGACTTGGTGGTACTAAGGCGTGAAGGTGAATCGAATAATAGATTAACCAATAAAATCAGGACTATTAGTGAAATTGTAACATCTTATTTACCAGAAGTAACCATAGAGGGCCTTACCCAGAAAATGGGAATGAACCGCAAAACGGCAGATTCCTATAATAAACAATTTAAGGGCAATTTCGGTCAGGTAAGAGATGCCATTGTAGTAGAAGCAACTTGGTTAGGTTACCATGAGCCATACACCACCAAAAGCGTTGTATCTTTTGTCGGTCAGATGATGCTAAATAATAAGCAGCCGGAAATAGCACAAGATAACGGATTACTACCTTTTAATTTAGTGGTATTAGAACCCGTAAGAACTATTTGCGAAAAAATAATGAGCCTGGTTCGCTTTTCTTATGGCACCAGCCCAATAGATGATTTAAAGAGAAAGATAAGGCACACTTACGATTTGCATCAGCTATTAAACCAGGAAGAGTTTTTAGAATTTTTCCATTCAAGTGATTTTGATAAAATGTTACTGAAAGTAGCAAGCGATGATGTGGCAAGTTATAGGAGCAACNACCAGGAAGAGTTTTTAGAATTTTTCCATTCAAGTGATTTTGATAAAATGTTACTGAAAGTAGCAAGCGATGATGTGGCAAGTTATAGGAGCAACAATAGGTGGTTAATACACCACCCGAATGAGGCACTCATTTTTAAGGACTTAAAAAATGTCTGGAATGAATTGAGACCAATTTATGACGGGGACTTTAAAAGTTTAGTGTATGGGGAGTTGCCACCGGCAGAAAGCATTTTACAAACCTTTCAGAGCATTGAAAAAAGGTTGGCCTCCGTTGAGTGAACTATAAAAATTGTGTAAAATAAGAAGTTAAACAATTTTCCTCTTTTCCAAAACAGGGCCAGTGGCTCAAAGTCCGATTCTGATTACTACTATTACTTTGTCACCCCTGAGAAGAAAGGGGTACGCATCGATGCTTTCCTACTACCTGAAACCGCAATTTACAATCTTGTGAACCGCCGTACACAAGCGTGGTTTCGGACACTGAGATGAAGGTGGAAGAGACCTACCAGATGAAGGCCCCCTTTTTCGGTTACGCAAACATCCCTTCATGGACTGAGCAGGAACTACCCGATAGCATTTCATCTATCAAAGAACTGGAGCAATACCTCGACAAGGTTACCCAAAATTCCACCCGGCCGTTCATGTTCAGGCTCACCGGAGAGGTCGACCATGCACTCATCCACATCGTGAACCTGCCCGAAGGCTCAAAAGTAAGTTCTCCCGAAGAAGCCCACAGGGGCCAGCAGGATTACAAGCTTCAGGACGAAGCCGCCACCATCCTTGGCTTTTTCTCCACCGAGCAGAAGGCCATCTTCACCCACCACGACACCTACCTCCACATGCACCTGATCACCGAAGACAGAGAAAAGATGGGGCATCTGGATGAGGTGGAGTTTGGGAAGGGGAAAATGAGGTTGTATTTGCCGGAGTAAAATGATTATATTTTTTATTCCAATCAGCATGTACTTTTCTAGCTATTTATCTGTATATTAGATCCTTGAATAATTTTTGACCACCACTATTCAACCAACCTTAACCACATCATGGCACAAAAGAAAATCATCACTGTTTTTGGAGCCACCGGAGCACAGGGTGGCGGATTGGCAAGGGCCATCTTGAATGACCCCAATAGCGAATTTTCAGTTCGCGCGGTAACCAGGGATCCGTCTTCCGAAAAAGCCAAGGAGCTGGCCGCCATGGGGGCTGAGGTGATCCAAGCAGATATAGACAAGCCTGATACCAAAATCCATAAGGTGGTTGTATGTCACCTTTTGGGCAAAAGTATTTAGACTTAAAAAAATAAGTAAAACGGTTTGAAGTATTTTCATGCACTTGATTGTAAAAGTTTCAAGCCACTTTTGATATAAACAAGAAATTGCAAGTAATTAACCTTGAAAAATTGTAGAATCCTAGCAAAAGCCCATTAAAATCCTATTACTCTTGGCTTTCATATTTAACTTTTTTGACTCCAAGGAATAAAAGAAATATACGGAAATCTTTACCCACTACCTACTCGAAACTTCATGCCTCTCTCTTGAAGTAAGGAGATTTGCTCGTCTATTGTGCGGGAAGGTTTTGAAGACATAGCTAAAAAAAATGACCCAAGCGCAGATCTTACGGTATGCATCTCGGGTTCTGTTAATGCAAAGATCCAAATAAAGTTAAAATCCACAAGTCTTTCAACTTAAAGAAAGGAAACTACCACGTTCCGCCATAGCCAACCCTATAGTTAATTCAAATACTGCTAGCCCCCACTCCAACCCGGATATTTTCTAACCTAGCCAACTTGCCATAAATATGTCCCAACAGCTTGGAATCTTCAAGGGTGATGGGCTATGTTAAGAAATCACATTAATTTCGTAAATCAGCTAAGTCATGACCAAGATTAGAAGATTCTACTGTTCTTACACATATCAACAGCGTATCAAGAACGTATAAATAGCCATTATTAACGATGATGAACCGAAGATTATTTGTTTTTGAATTTGCAGTAAATAGCAAATAATTTTCACCTTTATTTGGATTTATCTTATTTTGGTGTAATTTACTATGCCTTAAGCACATAGAATTGGTTTGCCGGTATTTTTAAGAAGGAAAAGCTGCTTTTGGTAAAGTGATCGCGTTTTTCAGTACATCATTTATATTTATCCACTTTTAAACAACCATTTTATGGCAAGAGTCACCAATACCCATGCGGATTTGCAGGGCACAATCGGCAACACCATTATTTATGAAGTTAATGGGGAAAAATTTGCCCGCAAGACACCCCGAAAACTTACCTCAAAGGAAAAGGAAAATAGGCCCCCTACTGAGCTTCAGCTGTTTCACCAACAGAAGCTTTCCCTGGCCAGCGATTTTCTTTTCCCCATTTTGGAGGTCATCGAGTTTGGCTATCACAACTTCAAATCCGGCATGAAAAGGGGCATCCACCAAGCCACAAGCAACCTGATGAACAAGGCCCTGTACTTCAATGAAGAAGAGGAACTGTTGGTAGACCCCTCCCAAGTAATGATTAGCCAAGGGAAACTGACGGGATTTTCCAACCCATCCGCTGTCTGGACCGAGGAGGGAAAAGTGCGGCTGCAATGGGACAACAACACCGGCATCGCTGACGCCAAGGCCAAAGACCAAGTGATGATCCTCCTTTACCACCTTCGCTCAAAACTCTCTTTTGCGGTGCTGCAAGGCAACTTCAGGTCCCAACAGCAACAGGAGATCCTGGCCCCTCTCCAATTCCAAGGGGAGTTGCACATTTATGCCGCATTCTCACGGCACATCAAAAGAGGTAGGAAATTCGACATTTCCGACAGTGAATACTTAGGGGTGATTTAAATTGGTTGAACTGTTGAACTGTCGAATCGACGAACTGACAGTTCAACAGTCATACAGTCTCAAAAAAACATCAACAAAAATGGCAAAACAGGAAGGACCCATATTTTTTACGGGCAATATTGGCAAACTGAACTTTTACAAGGATAAGGATGGCTATCAGGTAAGGGATAAAGGCGGCGTGACGGCAGAGCGGGTTAGCTCTGACCCAAAGTTTGCCCGGACACGGGAAAACATGGCCGAGTTTGGCGCTGCCTCTACCAATGGCAAATACATCAAGCAAATCTTGAAAAAGGTGGAGCATAGAACAAAGCTGACCAACCTTTCCACGCGCCTGCAGAAGATCATGATGCAGATGAAAAAAGATGACCCCATCCACGCCCGAGGCCAAAGGGTGGTAGAATCCGGGAATTGGGACCGCTTTTTAGATTTTGACCTCAATCCGCACACGCGGCTAAGCAGCATTTTGAGGTGGCCTTATGAAATTTCTACTGATACCGGAAAGTTGAAAGTAAGCATGCCGCAATTCCACCCTTCGCACATGCTGAGGTTTCCAGATAATGCCACGCATTTCAGGCTCCACCTCCACCGTTTAGACATCAATTTGGACGAGGAGAATGATAATGATTTCATCATGCAGGAAACACCGCTAATACCAGTTGAAACCTCCCCCATTGACTTGGTATTGGAAGTTCCTATGGGCGCGCCGGCCTTCCGGTATTCCTTGTGCACGCTAGGCGTGGAGTTCTTTCAGGTCAATCTAGGCAAGGCATTCGCCCTGGCCAAAGGAAAATCCAACCCCTGCAGGATCATCGGATGGATCAAGCAGAACAAAGAAGAAAGCAAGGTATCCACCACGCAATGACGCTCCCGAGAGGTTATAATCATAGATTTTACAGCATGTCCTTATCCCCCCAACTCCAAGCACTCAAACACCATTCTATCCTCTTCATTGTCGGGATTATCCGGATGCTGGATGGAGAGGTATAGACCGTCTTTGCCTACAAATAGGTTGTTGGGATGGTACTTACCTTTGGGGAAGTGGGTTTCGCCAAGAAGGTTCAGGTCCTTATCTATGATCATGACTACAAAGTCACCCGGGTTGTCCCTCAGGCGGGCGATTTTTTCAGGGTCACTTTCCTCGGTGGCAGGGAAAGCAAACCTATAATACACTTCCCGGTATGGATCATAGACCAGGTGTTCATAGCGGGATGAGCCGAAAATGTACTGCTGGCTTTTTTCCGGGGCGGGAAATACGGGCAGGTCCCTGTCCAGGTAAGCGCTTGGCAGGGAAACGCTTTGCAGTTTTTGCCCCAAACCCTCACTGTAATAAAGATGGTGGTCACCAAAAAAGCTATATACAAACTTTTCCCCATCGAAAGCCATACTGGGTTCAATCTGCTTGGCCCCCTTGTCCATATAATCAGCCGGGTAGTGATGTGAAATGAATCGGGAACCGCCCTCATTCAGATTTACGGCAAATGACACATGGCTGCCTGCAAGATCCTCGCTATTCATCTCACGGATATTGCCGGATACGCGTGTTCTGGCCACCATTTCCTCTCCGATCAATACCGGCGGTGAAAGAAAGTAGGCTCCATGCACAAATGCCGGGGAATAACGGTCCGGCACATCGTATTGGATCTTTTCCTTTATTTTGCCAGAAGTGTCGGTAAGTACGATCACAGGATTGCGCTGGGAAAACAGAAAAATACTGTCGGGATTATGCACATAAAAACCAAAAAGCTCCCCTGCACCTTCAGGTCCCTCTTTTTCAAACACCAGGTTACGTGTCATTTTGCCGCTTGCGGCATCATAAGCCTGCAAAGAATTCTTTTCCCAGTTGATATTATACACCCACTCCTTGCCGTCCACTTCATGGTAACCCAGCCCCATGCTGAAATTCGGGGTAGTCTCATCCAGTTCCAAACTGATCTTTTTACCCATAAATTGTAAGGAAACGGGTGTTGGCTCTTCCGTGGATGTACCTCCACAGCCCAATAATAACATTAGAGTAGAAAACAGCGCTATTGCTGTCAGAAGTGGTTTATTCATAAAAACGACTTTAATTCACTAACAATTTAAGAGATACTTTTGGAAAGGCAAAATCTCAAAGCCCACGAAACCGACATTACCTAAAGGAAAAACCCCATTTTTAAACCACATATTAATAATTTTACAACTTTATTCGCAATACGATGTTGTTTTTTAAATCTATTTGCCATAAATTAACAAAATATTCAATAAAACACCTTTATTTTTAAACCTAATGAAAAAGATAGAAGCTTTGATTAGAACTTCAAAATTTGAGGAAGTCCACGCTTGCTTGACCGAGCTGGATGTCAAATTCCTCACCTTTTTTGAAGTGAAAGGAATTGGGATGGAAAATGCCAAAACCCAATCCTACAGGGGTTCAGATTTCAATCCCGGCTACATTCCCAGGACCAAACTGGAGATGGTGGTCACCGATGAGCAGGTGGACAAAATTGTGGACTGTATCCTTCATCATGCCTGCACCAAGCAGGTGGGGGACGGGAAAATATTTGTCAGCCCTATCGAAAGCGCCTACCGCATTCGAAACAAGGACCGGGACCACGCCGCACTTTAGAACTAACCAAATACTACAAACCTATTAAACACCATGCAACAAGAGCTTTTCACCATCAATAACCTATGGATGATGGTGGCTACCATATTGGTATTCATCATGCACCTGGGGTTTGCCGCCCTGGAGGCCGGACTTACCCGAAGTAAAAACACCATCAACATTCTTTTCAAAAACACCATCATCCCCGGCCTTGGCATTCTCACTTATGGCCTGATCGGGTTTAACCTTATGTACCCGGGAGAAATCTTTCAGGGGGCATTCATCGGACTGTCAGGCTTTGGAATCAACCTTCCTGCAAACTGGGACAATGCAGCATATAATGCCGGATATACTTTTTACACGGATTTTGTATTTCAGGCCATGTTTGCAGCCACAGCGGCTACCATCGTATCAGGCGCCGTGGCCGAAAGGATAAAACTCAGCAGTTTCATGTTTTTTTCCCTTATGTATGTGGGTATCTGCTACCCTATCGTGGGTATGTGGAAATGGGGCGGAGGGTTTCTTGACACCTTGGAAACACCTTTTTACGATTTTGCGGGATCCACCATAGTGCATTCAGTCGGTGGATGGGGAGCATTGGTTGGGGCCATTCTCCTCGGGCCGCGTATTGGGAAATACACCCCACATGGCATCCGCCCCATTCCCGGACACAACATCCCCATGGCCGTGATAGGCGTATTCCTGCTATGGTTCGGCTGGTTTGGTTTTAATGGAGGCAGTGTCCTTTCGGCCAATCCGGGAGAGGTTTCGAAAGTATTTGTCACCACCGCCATGGCCGGGGCGGCGGGATCCATCGGCGCACTCTGCGCAGCCTATTCCTTTACGCGCACCTTTGACATCACCATGGTACTCAACGGGATTTTGGCAGGACTGGTGGGCATCACCGCAGGTGCCGACGTGATGGGCCCTTTGGATGCGGTGATCATTGGCAGTATTGCCGGGGCGCTGGCAGTTGGCGGGGTGATCTTTTTTGACCGTCTGAAGATCGATGACCCGGTGGGTGCCATTTCGGTGCACCTTATCTGCGGCATTTGGGGTACCCTGGCCGTAGGGATCTTCGGCTCCCTTGCCGGATGGCCCCAGATTGTCAGCCAACTGACCGGGATAGCGGTGACGGGCTTGTTTTGCTCAGCGTTCAGCTTCATTCTCTTTTTCGGGATGAAAAAAGCCCGCGGCATCCGCGTCCATGCCAGGGAGGAAATCGAAGGCCTAGACGTGAACGAGCACAGCATGCAGGCCTACCCGGACTTTGCCTCGAAGGAGTGATTCGCGGAGAACAGTCCACTGTTGACAGTCGACTGTCAACAGTGGACGACTCGTTTTAAAGTACGAAGTTAGAAGTAAGATGTAAAAAGGTTTTACATACTATGGTCTATCGACTATTGTCCGCCAAAAACACCTTCATCTGCGAAATCAGTGGCGTCTCTAGGTAATCATCAACGCGGAATCTAATGGCAGTAGCCTGGGTATCGTCGAATCGGAGAATTCTTTTGTAACCTATGGTGGTTTCTGAGGCAATGGGCTGCCATTGGCCGTTTTGCTTGGCTTCAAGGGTAAAGGATTTTACTCTTTGGCCCAGAGGGATATGCTCCTGTACCCAGAAGCGGTTGAAAGTGATCTCTTGGCCAAAATCCACCTCTAGGACCTCCTCATTTACAATCCAATAAGTGGCCATGTCGTTGTTCAATACATTTTCGGGACCGTGCTGGCCTTTGGAGGGGGAGAGAATTTTTACCTGCCCATCTTGGAGCAAATCAACCGAAAAGTCCCGCATTATACGGGCGGCCATTTCCTGTAGCGCCTGAACATCGTTTTCGTGGATCAAACCGCGGGTATCAACGGGAAAATTTAAAAGCAGGGCGCTATTCCTGCCTACACTGTTGTAGTATATATCCATCAGCTCCTCCGAGGTTTTGACTTTGTCGTCCTCTTCAGGATGATAATACCAGCCCGGCCTGATGGACACATCGGCCTCGGCCGGAACCCAGTGGGTTCCATCTTCCTGACCGGAAGCGTAAAGCTCTGCATACTCGGGCATACCTGCATACACCGAATCCCGCATCAGATACGACCAGGTAGTGGGATAGGCATAGCCCTTTTCATTTCCCACCCAGCGCACATCCGGCCCGGCATCCCCAAATATTACCGCATTGGGCTGCAGCTCCCTGACCAGGGCATAAGTATTTTCCCAATCATAATACGACCTCTTATCCACCCTCCTTTCCTCGTTTGCACCGCCATAGTACCCAGTTCCGCCATTTGCACCGTCAAACCAGACTTCGAAAATGTCCCCGTAATTGGTAAGCAACTCCTGGAGTTGGTTGCGCATATAAGTGATGTATTCCGGCTTGCCATAATCGGGATGGTTACGGTCCCAGGGGGAATAGTACAACCCGAGCTTTAAACCGAATTCTTCACAGGCCTCTGCCAGCTCGGCGATCACATCCCCCTGCCCGTCATTCCAAGGGGAGTTTTTTACCGAATGTTCGGTGTATTGGCTTGGCCAAAGGCAAAAACCGTCGTGATGCTTAGAGGTAAGGATCACTCCTTTCATACCCGCATCTTTCATCTCCTTTACCCATTGCCGGGTATCGAGTTCGGTAGGGTTGAATTTCTCTGGACTTTCATCCCCCAGCCCCCACTCCATATCAGTAAAGGTGTTGATGCTGAAATGGACAAAGCCGTAAAACTCCATTTCCTGCCAGTCCAGTTGACGATGGGAAGGCAAGGGCAAACTGGTTTCAGCCACCCTGGATGGCTCCTGACAGGAGGCCAGCCCAAAGAGCAGGAGCAAACTGATAATCTGAACTGGGGCAATGTATTTCATAATTCTGTTCAATTTATGTTGGACCGGGCACGGTCAGTAGTGTGTGTACCCCAGTCAGGGGAAGGGGATGGGCCCATTTGGATTTCCAAAACACCACCTTTTATGAGGTCTTTGTGATGGAAATAATTTCTGGTGTATTCTTGTCCATCCCATTTCATGGATTGGACATATATGTTTTCAGGACTATTGTCCTTAACCTTGATCTCAAAAACCTGATCATCCCCTACCCGAATCTTTGCATGGTTGACCAATGGGCTGCCAAAAACGTAGGTGCCGTTTGCCGGGTTGACCGGATAAAAGCCCAGAGAGGAAAGCACATACCAGGCAGACATCTGCCCCACGTCCTCGTTGCCGCTGAGGCCGTCGATCTGGTCTGAATAAAGGCTGTCCATGATATGACGGGTCTTTTCGGCTGTCTTGTAAGGCTGTCCCACATATCCATAGAGATAAGTCACATGGTGACTGGGCTCATTTCCATGTGCATACTGCCCGATCAATCCCGTAATATCGCTGGAGGCCTCCTCCCCCATGTCGCCTTCGACTATAAACAAGCTGTCCAATTTGTTGGCAAAAGCCTCTTCACCGCCCAGCAATTCCATTAAACCTTCCACATCATGGGGAACAAGCCAGGTGTATTGCCAGGCATTTCCCTCACAGAAATCATCTTTCATGTGTCGGGATTCAAATGGGCTGAAAGGTGAACGCCATTCGTTTTCACCTACCCTTCCGCGCATAAAGCCTGAGGTTTCGTCAAAATAGTTTTTGTAATTGGATGCTCTTGCCATGAAATAGCGGTAATCCTCCTCTTTCCCCATGTCCTTGGCCATCTGAGCAATACTCCAATCGGCCAGTGCATACTCCAGACCGCTGGCCACCGTTTCCACAGCTTCATCCGCGGGTATATACCCGAGAGATTTTAAGCTGCCCAATCCTTCCTCATCCCGCATGGCAGTGGCTTTTATGGCCTCATACGCTTTGTCCTCATCCATCTTGATACCTTTCCTAAAGGCGTCTACCAGCACAGGCACGGCACTGTATCCTACCATGGTATTGGTTTCATTTCCCATCAGGTGCCACACGGGCAGTTTGCCTTGTTGCTCATAAATATTCAACATGGTCTGCATTATGTCGGCAGCCCTTTCATGCTGGATAATGGTGTAAAGCGGATGGGCGGCCCTGTAGGTATCCCAAAGTGAAAAAGTGGTATAATTGGTATAACTGTTATCCTCGTAGACTTTACCATCTGCCCCACGGTAAGCACCGTTTACATCGTTAAAAATAGAGGGGGCAATCATGGTATGATAGAGCGCGGTGTAAAAAGTCCTCATTTGGTGAGGCTCATTGAAGTCCGCCTGAATCAACCTCAGCTCCTTTTCCCACTTTTCATCAGCCAACGCTACTGTCTGGTCAAAATCCCAATGGGCAAGCTCTTCCTCCATATTCATAAGAGCGTTTTCGGCACTGACAGGCGAGATTGCCACCTTCAATAAAATCTGCTCCCCCTCCTGGGTGTCAAAGTGGGCTACGGCCTTCACTTTTTTGCCCTGCCTAGACTCATTTGTACTCGCCTCTCCGTTCTCATGGGTTTCCCAGCTTTTGATGGGTTTGGAAACCTTGGCCGCAAAAAACACCTTTTGGTCCTTGGCCCAACCGCTGGAATGACGGTGTCCTACCAATGTTTGCTCATCGAGCATTTCCACATAGGTATCGGTAGCCCTATCCCAGCCTATGCCTTCTTCCAGATCAATGATCAATTTGGCATCTTCTGCCTGCGGAAAAGTATAGCGGTGGAAGCCTACCCGTTCGGTGGTGGTCATTTCTGCATCGATGGCATACCGATCGAGATGCACTTGGTAAAATCCTGCTTTTGCTTTTTCCCCATCATGGGAAAAATACGAGAAATAACCCGTCTCCGGCTTTTCGGCTTCCCCTTTCCGGATTTTAACATCCCCGATGGCCGGCATCACCAGGATATCCCCAAGATCCCCAATGCCGGTCCCGCTCAAATGCGTGTGGGAAAAACCAATGATGGTCGAATCGGAATAATGGTAACCGGAACACCAGTCCCAGCCCTCCGTAATATTCACCGGCCCCAGCTGCACGGCACCAAACGGGACATTGGCACCTACAAATACATGCCCATGAAAACCGGAACCAATAAACGGATCAACGTAATCCGTAAGGCGGATGGAAGAAAGGGAATCGTCACTTGCCATTTCCTCCTGCTGACAGGCTACCAGACCTGTCAGGAAAACGGAGAGAAAAAGCGTGCAAAATAAATTAGGCTTGATAATTTTCATTTCACTGTAAATTTTTCCTTTAATCGAATATCTCTGGATGATGCGCCGATCATGATTTCAAATTCTCCGGGCTCCACCACCCAGTTCATCTCCATGTCAAGAAGCTGAAGATCATTCTTGCCCAGTTCAAATTTAAACGCCTGAGTTTCCCCTGCTGGAATCGCCTTTCGCTTAAAACGGACCAATTGCTGAATCGGGGTGACGGTGGAACTGACCAAATCATTAATATATAGCTGCACGATTTCTTCTCCATCCATTTCGCCCTCATTGGTCACTTCAAATTCAATAGAAATCCTTGGACCATCTATCCCACCCATCACATTGATGGAAAGATTTTGGTATTTAAAAGTAGAGTAGCTGAGCCCATGACCAAAAGCATAAAGCGGCTCGGCACTCCCCTCCACATAATCATGCTTCACAGGAGCTTTGTAATTGTAATAGACGGGGAGCTGCCCCACAGAGCGGGGAACAGAAACGGGCAGTCTGCCTGCTGGGTTATAATCTCCAAAAAGCACATCCGCGATGGTATTTCCACCCTCCTGCCCCGGATACCAGGCATCCAAAATAGCCGGCACGTTTTCTTCAGGCCAGTTTAGCAAAAGTGGCCTACCTTTGATCAAAATCAATACGGTGGGCGTTCCAGTAGCCTGTACGGCTTTTAGCAGGTCCAGTTGATTTCCCATCAGATCAAGTGACATCCTGTCAAAGCCCTCCCCACTTTCCATATCACTGATTAGGCCTCCGGATTGACTCACTCTTGCCGCTCCGGTATCCTCATGTTCAATGCTAAAATCCCGTGCACTGCTGCCGCCCACCACCACCACCGCCACATCAGAATTCATGGCCAATTCGACAGCCTCCTCTATTTCATCCTGAGAGGTTTCCCTAATGGCTGTTCCTTTAACATAGGTGACGTTTTCAGCCCCGACTTTATTTTGAATCCCTTGAAGCACGGTGACAATATTTGATTCTTCCTGAGGGGCGGTGTAATCTCCCAGCTGGTTGTAAATATTGTCGGCATTCGGCCCAATCAAGGCTATCTTTTTCAAGTCCTTGCTTAGGGGCAACAGGTTGTTTTCATTTTTCAATAAAACAATGGACTCTTTGGCGACCTCTCTGGCAAGCTGGACATGCTTATCATTCCTAACCCCTTCCCGGGCTTTCTCAGGGTCTACATACGGATTTTCAAACAAGCCCATTTCAAACTTTAACCGAAGCACATTACTGACAGCCTCATTTAGCAGCTTTTCGTCCACCATACCTTCATTAACAGCATTGACAAGGTTTCGGTCGAAGCCGTTTCCACCCAAATCTGCATCCACCCCTGCCAACAAGGCCAACTTGGCGGCCTCCTCACCAATAGCGGCCACCTTATGACTTCCCCTTAAGCCGCTGATACTTCCCAGATCGGAAACCACAAAGCCCTCAAAACCCCATTCATCGCGCAAGATTTCACGAAAAAGGTAGGGGTTGGCCGTACTGGGAATTCCGTCAATGGAGTTATAAGAAGTCATGATGGACTTGGCCCCTGCCTGAATGGCCGCCTTGAAGGGAGGAAAATAACTGGAATGTAACTCTCTCAGTCCCACGCTCAATCCTGACCCGTTATGCCCGCCCTCAGGCACGCCATATGCAGCGAAATGCTTCAACGTGGAAGCCACATTAACCCCACTATTCAGGTTTTCACCCTGAAATCCCCTCACCATGGCCACGCCCATTTGACTGTTGAGATAAGGGTCCTCCCCGTAAGTTTCCTCCACCCGTGACCACCGTGGCTCGCGGGCCAGGTCAAGCACGGGCCCATAACCGATGTGGCCGCCTTGAAGCCTGACCTCTTCTGCAATGCTGGACGCCATCCTCTGTATCAAATCCGGATTCCAAGTGCTAGCCTGTCCAATGGAAGTAGGAAAAACTGTCGCGCCAATGGCCATATGCCCGTGGGGAGCCTCTTCGGCCAACAGCAAGGGAATGCCCCAGCGGCTTTCCCGAATGACAAATTCCTGAAGGGCATTGGTGGCTTCTGCAGCTGTTTTGGGATTCAGCCCGTTCTGGAGGGTCTTCTGCGTCCAGGGGTCTGCCCTCAGGGTAGCCCACAGGGAACCGATATGCCTGTTTCGGACTGCCTCTCTAAAAGCCGCACTTGGCTCGATGGATTCACCACTATTGTCATACATTTCCCAACCAAGCAGCGTGGAAAGTTGACCAACTTTTTCCTCCAGACTCATCTTGCCCAGTAAGTCCTCCACCCTCTTTTCAATAGGTTGCTCAGGATCCTGGTAGATATTCTGGGCTTTTCCCGTGAGGGCAAAACACATGGAAAGAAGTAATACTAAACTCTTTTTCAAAACTGTATATATCTAATTTGATTATCCGCCATAATGGTTGCCTGCAAGCAAAGGCAAGTCACTTTTTTCCATTTAGTTAGATGGACAGAAGACCGAAGACGGAAGAGGAGACTGTTGCTGTTACACATAAATTCTAATTAAACCTTACCCCATCGCTCCTTTGTGGCAAAAGCTCTTTTTATTCTTCCTCTATTTCTTTTGGTCCCTCGGCCGTCAACTCTAGGCTATACATGGCGCTGGACCTATCATCAGGTGTTACCACAATGTAATTTAAGCGAGTACTTTGAGGGCCTTTGGGGTAATGGGGCAAGGCAAACGGCTCTTCATAAGGCAGGGCAGTATGATCAGCCCGCTGGCCATCAATGGTGTAAAATATTTTAGAGCCTTTCACCCGGGATTCCATCCTGACTTTATGGCGCCCTTCCCCATCACGATCCATGGTGACTATGGCTTCTGGAATCCTAAAATGAACCCCCATTCTTTCCAGTTCCTGTAGCCTTACTGGCAAACTCTGCCGGGAAAATCTTTCAAAATCCTTCTGTTCTTCCCCCAACCAGGCGATCTCGGATAAGGCAAGCAAGCGTGGAAAAATCATGTATTCCAACTTATTGTCGGAAGGGATGTATTCGGCCCAAAGATTGGCCTGTACACCCATAATATGTTGTTGCTGCTCGGACGAAAGGGCTTCCGGACGAGGGGAGTAATGATAAACCTTCTCCAGAGGCAAATAACAACAGAAGTGCAAAGGCTCGGTAGATTTCCTGCCCTGGGCATGATCGAGATAAAGGTGGCTGTTGGGGGTCATGATCACATCGTGACCCATTTTGGCAGCCGCAATTCCCCCTTCCTCTCCTCGCCAGCTCATCACTGTGGCATTGGGGGCCAATCCACCCTCCAAAATCTCATCCCAACCGATAAGGTTTCTGCCATTTTCATTTAAAAATCTCTCTATTCGGGTGATAAAATAGCTCTGCAATTCATGTTCATCGGCCAAACCTTCCCGCTCAATCACCTCTTGGGCAATAGGGGAGGTTTTCCAATGGTCTTTGGGCACCTCATCCCCACCGATGTGGATATATTCGCTGGGAAAAATACCCATAACTTCGGTAAGCACATCTTCCAAAAATTGAAAGGTCTCTTCTTTTGGCCCATAGATGTTGTAATGCACGCCCCAGTACCCTGGCACCGCATCGGATATCTCATTGTTCAAGGGCTTTCCGTCTTTGTCCACCGCCGGAATGCTGCCCTTGAGCGGTTTGCCGTTTTCCATGGGGAAACTTCCAAACTCAGGGTATGCGGCCAAAACTGCCGAGCTGTGTCCGGGAAGCTCTATCTCGGGGATTACGGTAATATGGCGCTTAGCGGCATAGGCAACAAGCTCCCTAGCCTCCTCCTGGGTATAAAACCCACCATGGCGTTTTCCATCATACACAAATGGCTTGCTGTATGGCCCCACGATGGTGCTGTCCCTCCATGCGGCGATTTCAGTGAGCTTGGGGTACTTCTTTATTTCCAGCCTCCAGCCCTGATCGTCCGTAAGGTGCCAGTGCAGGCGGTTGAGCTTGAAATACGCCATCAGGTCCACCATCTTTTTCATTTGGTCCAAAGGCCTAAAATGCCTGACCACATCGATCATCAACCCTCTGTAGCCAAACTCAGGCTTATCTTCAATTTCAATTGCCGGGACGAGGAGGGCACCCTCCTTTCCTTCCTCTACAAGCTGAACCAATGAAAAAAGGCCATACAGCAAACCGCTTTCAGAACCTGTGATGCTGACTTCCCCCGCTTTTGCAGAAAGCCGATATTGCCCTTCCCCAAGCGTCTCATCTCTTATTAAACCCACTTTTTTTGCGGCACCTGAACCGGAGCCCTCGAATTTAAACCCATACAGATTTTGCATGAAATCATTGAACACCTCAACTGTGCCACTATCCACCCCATCACCTGCGGCTATGCTCCAGCTGCTGTCAATTTTGAAGGAGCCATTTTTATACTCATAATGATATGGGTGAGGAATAATGGGCATTTGTTGGCAGAACGCCTGAAAGGCCATCAATTGGATTATGCCTAGGAGCAAAAAGAATTTGTTCATCAAAGGGTGAAGGTTACAGGGTTGCTAAAAGCTTTTAACAATTTAAATATCAGGTAAATTAGGGAATTTAGCAAGGGGAATGTTAAAAGGGTACTAAGTACTAGGTACTATGTACTAAGTATTTCTCAAGCATCTAATGTTTAGAGTGATATTTACCGTTCTATTTCTTAGCATATTGGTTTAGAAGTTTATTTCCCGGCGCTATTGCGCAGCGGGAGGTTTAGGAGTTTAGGCGCAAGGCGACACAATGGTTCACGCAAAACTCCAATTACCTATCCCAACCAGATTACCATGGCTAGGGTTAGGGTCAGGATGGTAGCGGCCCAGAACCTGAAGTCCTTGTACCAGGGAAGGCCTTCCATGTTGCGGAGTTGGTCTTTCCAGGCGCTGGGGTGAATGGTGTTGGATTGCAGCTTTTCTCTCTCCGTTTTGGGAGTCAGGAAGCTAATCGTGATAAACAGGCTGAGACTGAGGAGCAACATGAGGCCAGTGGAATAGAGAAACTGAATGTCAATAACCTCAAATATTTCCCCTATAAAGAAAACAGCCAATCCAATGGGGGCGCCTATAATTAGGGTGTAGAAGGCAGCCTCCTTGGTGGCCCTCTTCCAAAACAACCCGCCCAGATATACCACCACTACTGGCATGGTGATGTGCCCAATGAAGGATTGGAAGTATTCCACTATGCCGTCAAACATGAATATAACCGGTGCCCACAAGGCCGCCACCACCATAAAAACCCCGACAGTGACTTTGCCATAGATCAGCAGCTTGCCCTCATCTTCAACGATCCTTTTCCTTTTGAGAAAATCATTTACCACCAGGGATGAAGCTCCATTCAATACAGAATCCAGGGAAGACATGAGGGCTGCGGCAAGGGCTGCGAATACCAGGCCCCTGATGCCCGTAGGCATAAAGTCAAAGGCCAAAATAGGCCATATTTGGTCGGCATCATCCAAATCGGGATAGATTGCCCTTCCCATAAGCCCAGGAAGTATCAGCAGGAAAAGAAAGGGAAGTTTCATAAAAGCGGCAAACAGCACCCCTCCCCTGCCGTGGTTCAGGTTTTTGGCGGAGAGCACTTTTTGGACCACCACATGGTTGGTAGCCCAATAATAAATCCCAATCCAGAAGACTCCGGTAAATACTCCCGGCCAGGGCAAAAACTCATCATCGGCAGGCTTGAAAAGCTTAAAGCCATCTTGCGGGGCTGCCTCGACCACCGCCTGCCAGGAACCTAGTTCCTGGAAACAGAAATAGAAAATAATCCCCCCGGCAATCAGGAGCAGCACTCCCTGTATGGTATCGGTGATCATCACAGCCCTCAATCCACCCAAAATCACATAAATCCCCCCTAAAAACGTCAGCCCAGCGATCAAAACCCATGTGGGGGCGGCCGGAAAAAGCAACCCCAAAGTGACGGTGCCGGCAAAAAGGGCACCTGCACTGTCAATGAAAAGAGCCGTAAAAATGGTAAACCCGGAAAACAGGTACCTAGTTTTGGGATCATATCTCCGCTCCAGGTATTCGGGGATGGTCTCCACACCGGACTTGAGGTAAAAGGGCAGTATGAAGAAGGTGAACAGTATCAAAAGCAGGGAGCCCATCCATTCATAATTCCAGACTGATATGCCATCGTAATACCCGGCTCCGGCCAGTCCAAGGTAAGATGCCCCAGAAAGATTAGCCGCCATCAGTCCAAACCCCACCAATGGCCACGTTGATGCCCTTCCCCCCAGGAAAAATGACCCGGATGACTTCTCCTTTCTTCCCACATAAAACCCCAGCCCAAGGATGAAAACTATATATACTGCAACTACTATGTAGTCTATGGTTGCTAATTCAAAGCTTGGGGCAGAGGTTAGGAGGATCATAGGCTGTTTCGGTTGTACTATGTACTATGTACTAAGTAGGTTGATGATTGTTTTGAACAGTCGACCATGGACGGACAACCTTGTAAAACCTTATTTAATTTTTAACTTAGGGTAATCACAACATTTCTTATGCGCAAGGTCATCTTATTTATCGCTATGAGCGTCGACGGATATATTGCCAAGAGCGACGACAATTTGGATTTTCTGCAGATGGTAGAAAGGCCGAATGAGGACTACGGCTATGCCGACCACCTCAACAATATAGACACGATCATATGGGGCAGAAGGACCTTTGACAAAATTCTGAAAATGGAGGGTAAGGTGCCGCATGTGGACAAAAAGATCTTTGTGGTTTCCAAGTCCGAAACGGGAAAGCGGGAGCATGCAGAATACCATCCCGACGCGGTCGGCCTGGTCCATTATCTCCAAAGCCAGCCCGGCAAGGATATCTATTGCGACGGGGGCGCACAGCTCGTGACCGAGCTACTTCGCCACCAACTCATCGACCGCCTCATCATCAGCATCATCCCCCACCTGCTCGGTGATGGCATCCGATTATTCAAAGAAGGCAATTTGGAGCAGAAGCTGATATTTAAAAGAAGTATAACCTATCCCTCTGGGTTGGTGCAGGTGTGGTATGATGTTAAAAAAGAATAATTAAACCCAGACTAATTTAACCTGGCTTTTATTATTTGTATGTTCAGGCATGAGATCTTGGATTACAATTGGCTTTTTGAGTTTTTTCACTTTTTCTGCGTACTCACAAACTACGGAAATTGTGGGGATAATTTTTGACCGACATTCGGAAGAACCTATTCCTTTTGTGAACATTGCGCTACACAACTTCCTTCTTGGAACTGTCTCAGACTCTTCTGGCCAATTTACTTTAAACATTCAAAATGCTTCAGCATATGATTCCATTGAGGTCAGCAAACTTGGTTTTAAAGCAAAAAAGGTTTCAATTCAGGCATTTTTGACCAATGAAGAAAGCGGAGTTACAGCTATCTTCATGGACCAGCAAGCTTTGGAAATGAATGAATTTGTAGTTACTGCCAAACCTGGAACCAAGCTTAGACAAATAGGTAGGCTCAAATCAAAATCCAGATTTGGGTTCGCTTTTAACCCTATGAAAACAAATGCATCTGAGAATTTGGGAAGAGAGGCAGGAATCAAAGTGGATAGCAAAAACCTTCCCTTTACAATACGTCAAGTCAAGTTTAATCTAGCCAATAATCAATTAGATCATGTGGTTTTTAGACTGAATATCTATAGGGAAAGTTTAGAAGAAATGGGACTTCCTGGTGAAAAAGTATTTGAGAAATTATTTGATGTAATCAACCAGGAGAAAGGTGAAATTACCGTGAAACCCAATGACCTTCAGTTTTCAGAGACAATATGGGTAACCATTGAATTTGTAGGTTTTAATAATGATCAAAAAGCTGGCATCCTCACTATGCCAGTAGCCTTTCCATTTGGCAAGACAATCACTCGTCAAAATAGTCTAGGGGAATGGGCACTAATTAGTGGAGCTCCCAGTATAATGGTCGAAATTGAAGGCTAGATCGAGTTTTATTATAGAAATCTTTATCTTCACTTTTCAAACCAAACCTATTGACATGATAAAGATTTCCCGATTATTCCCCTTATTCCTAATCCCCTTGCTTGCGGCATGTGCTATTGACAGCAGCAAAAAGGAAATTGTAGAATCTCCCTCCACCCCCTTTGACGCGCCTCCCGCATGGGCCAAGGAAGTAGTCTGGTACCAGATTTTTGTGGAGCGATTTCGCAATGGGGATCCGGATAATGATCCCACTCCGGAGGATATGGAGGGGGCATATCCGGGGTTTGTGCCCGAAGGGTGGAAGATTACACCCTGGACGCAGGACTGGTTTAGGCCCGACGATTATTTTGCCAACATGGATGGCAAGCAGGGCATAGGGGGCCACCCCATCACCGGGTTTGACCAGAAACTTCAGGTGCGTAGATATGGCGGTGACCTTCAGGGAGTGCTCGACCAGATGGATTACCTGCAGGAGCTTGGGGTGACGGCCATATATTTCAACCCGCTAAATGACGCCCCTTCATTGCATAAGTATGATGCAAGGCATTGGAGACACATAGACCGCAACTTTGGCCCCGATCCAGCAAAGGACAGGGAAACAATGGCCAATGAAGACCCTACTGACCCCGAAACCTGGGAATTTACGGAGGCCGATAAAATGTTTCTCAAAGTGATTGAGGAATTTCACAAAAGGGGCATCAAGGTCATTCTGGATTATTCCTGGAACCATACCGGCCACACTTTTTGGGCCTGGAAGGATGTGTTGAAAAACCAGGAGAAATCGCCTTTCGCCGAGTGGTATGAGGTCAAGCAATTTGATGACCCAAATACACCTGAAGATGAATTTGAGTTCAGCGGCTGGGCGGGTGTTCCTGACCTGCCGGAAATCAAGAAAACACAGTACATGGACCATGCTGATGGTATCCGCGCCTATGAGGGCAATCTTTACAGCAAGGAAGTGAAGGAGCACATTTTTGCCATCACCCGCCGTTGGATGGACCCCAACGGTGACGGCGACCCGTCTGATGGGGTGGATGGTTTCCGGTTGGATGTGGCAGCCGAAGTTCCTTTGGGCTTTTGGAGGGAATATAGAAAAGTAGTGCGCGAGGTCAATCCGGATGCCTTGCTGCTCGGTGAGGTCTGGTGGGAACAGTGGCCAGAAACCATGATAGACCCGGAGCCTTTCCTGAGAGGGGACATCTTCGACTCCAACATGAATTACCGCTGGTACCGTGCGGCCAGGCATTTCTTCAACGCAGCGCCGGATGAACTACCTGCATCTGTATTTGTGGACAGTTTGGAGTTCTTTCGCCATAATTTACGGGAGGAAAGCAATTATGCCCTGATGAACCTGACAGCCAGCCATGATGTGCCCAGAACCCTGACTTCGCTTTTCAATAAAACCAAAAACAAGTACCAGGCAAAACCTGAAGACAATCCTGATTATAAAATCCACAAGCCGGATGAAGCCACCTATGCAACTTTGAGAATGCTGTTGGCACAACAGTTTACCTATATTGGTGCACCACACATTTACGCCGGGGATGAAATGGGCATGTGGGGCCCGGATGATCCTGGAAACAGGAAACCACTGATTTGGAAAGACTACGATTTTGAACCGGAATCCACCCATCCACTTGGTAAAGACAGGCCAACTGACGAAGTAAAGTTTGATGAGGAACTGTTTTCATATTATCAAAAACTGATCGGCATCCGGGCGGACAACCCTGCGTTGGTTCATGGCTCAATTGATTTCATTCTGACTGATGATGACCACAAACTTTTAGCCTACAGCCGAAAGCATGACTCAGAGGAAGTCATTGCTGTATTCAATGCCGGCAATGAAACGCAAATCATTAATCTCCCTACGAAAAATGAAGGTTCCTATGAAGATGTTCTTGGAGGTATAGAAGTTAGAAGGGAAGGAGAAAATCTTGTTTTGGAATTGCCCGGCAGGACCGCCGCGGTGCTAGTTGGAGAGTGATTTTTTAATACAGATTACACAGTTAAACACAGATTGGGATATACTTCTGTGGCCATCTGTGTAATCTGTTTTTATTTTTTATGCTCTTTTCCCCTCTAATTCTCTGTCAATCTATAGAGCAAAATTGCCGTGCGCTTCACGATATCTTCAACCGTACTCAAATCGACTGTCTCTCCTGGAGCGTGGGCTTTGGTGCCCATGACCCCCAGGCCATCCAGTCCGTCCACATATTCTGCAATGAAGGAAATATCCGCAGCTCCACGCCTTCCGGGATCGTAGGCCTTCACTTCCCCCTGTTCCAATTCTTGGCTTATTTGGCTCAGTGTGGCCAGCAAGGCCTTATTCCCCTCTGTAGGAGGCATGGCTGGGTAACCATCCTCAAATGTGATCTCCGCCTGGGTCTGAGGCAGGTTTTCTGCTACGATTGCTTTCATTTTCTCCCTAGCCCGCTCTTTTTGTTCTTCTGATAGAAACCTGAGATCACCTTTCACTATGGTGGTGTTGGCCACCAAATTGGTTTTCCCAGAAGCCACCCCGGCTGTCCCCCCATCTTTTAGCTCCACTTGGGTGCCGCCCAGAATAAGCCCTGGATTGTAGGTCAGGTTTTCCTCCTGCAGTTCCTCATAAAAACGGTTCAATATCCTTGAAGCTTCATAAACGGCTCCTGCCCCACTGCCTTCCCTAAAAATCCCCGAGGAATGGGCTTGTTGCCCTTTCACCTGAAGCTCCCAGCTACTGCTGCCCCTTCTGGCAACGGTAGCATAATTGAACCCAGTGCCGGTCTCAAAACCCAAGCCTATATCACTCCTTTGGGCCAGCTCTACAATATCCTTTCTAGTTATATCCAATGGCCGCCCAGGTGCTTCTTCATCTCCGTGAAAAATCACGATGATGTTGCGGTTTTTCAGTTCATCGGCCTCCTTCATGGCTTTTAGGGCATATAATATAACCATGTTTCCACCTTTCATATCGTTTACTCCGGGGCCAGTAGCCGTGTTTCCTTCCCTCGACCATTTCTGAAAGGGGCTATCAGGTTCAAATACTGTGTCGATATGGCCGATGAGAAGCAGGGTTTTCCCTTCTCCCCCCTTGATCTCACCTATCAAATGCCCTCCACGCTCAATCCCCTCCGGCATATCCACCCAGCGGGTTTCAAACCCAAGCTCATCCAGCATTTCCCTGTAAATGGCTCCCACCTCTTGAACTCCTGCGGTATTATAGGTGCCACTATTGATGTTGACTGTCTTTTCCAGAAAGTCAATGGAGGCCTCATGGTTTGCCTCCACCCGATCAAGAATCTTTCTTTCAGCAGTACTAATCTGTTGCCCTTGGCTCCAAATAGGCGAGAGACAGAAGACAGGCAAAAGCATCATTTTTAGGAAATCCAGCGGAAGTTTTATCATCGGGTTATGCGCTTTAATTTGTAAATTGAAGTACTTAATCTAGTCAAAGTTTCGATAAAGTAGAAATATAACCCACAATTCTATGAGACAATGGTCCTACCTTTTCATACTGTTTCTTTTTTCCTGCATGCAAAACCAGCAGGAGTCCTTGACTTCCCTTACTTTCCCGGAAGAAGGTAAATGGGTGGACCTGAGCCATGATTTTTCCTCCGAAACCCTCTACTGGCCTGCAGAACCGGAAGGGTTTCGGATTGACACAGTGGCCGAGGGGATGACCGATGGGGGATACTATTACTCGGCTTTTTCCTTTTGTGCCCCTGAGCATGGTGGGACGCACCTGGATGCCCCGATCCACTTTGCCGAAGGCCGCAAAAGTGTGGATGAGTTGGACCTCGAGGATCTGACAGGACCAGCTGTAGTGGTTGATGTTTCCGAAAAAGCATTGGCGGACAGGGATTATCTGGTAACACAAGCTGACATTCAGGACTGGGAAAAAGTGCATGGCATCATGCCGGAAAATATAATTCTCCTGATAAAAACCGGGTTTGGGCAATTTTATCCGGATGCGGAAAAATACATGGGCACCGAAAAGAAGGGAGAAGAGGGGGTGGCCAACCTACATTTCCCGGGTCTGGACGGGGAGGCTGCGGCCTGGCTGGTGAAGGAAAGGAAAATCAAGGCTGTCGGCATTGATACCCCCAGTATAGATTATGGCCAATCGAAGGACTTTCTTGCCCATCGGAAGCTAATGGAGGAAAACATCCCGGCATTCGAAAACGTGGCCAAGCTCGACCAGCTCCCGACAAAAGGAATCTACGTAGTGGCTTTACCCATGAAGATCAAAGGTGGCTCAGGGGCTCCACTGCGCATTATCGCACGAGTACCGGTGGACTGAAGAAAAGGGGCACAAGGGCATGAAGGAAAAAAGGCCACAAAATCGTCGCACTGAGACTCGACCATCCCAAAAAAAGGTTAAACAATCGAAAACAATTAAAATGGTAGCAAAGAGCGGTGGGTGCTGAAAGTACTTGGTACCTGGTACTTCGTACAAAGCATTTCCGGCACAAAGAAAAAGGCCATCTCCTAATGGAAATGGCCTTTTCAATTCTTGATAATTTATAAATTATACACGGCTTACATTTACCGCGTTTAATCCTTTTCTGCCTTCTTGAAGATCGTAAGTAACCTCATCATCTTCTCTAATCTCGTCGTTCAAACCTGATACGTGCACGAAGTACTCTTTGTTTGAATCTTCTTCAATAATGAATCCGAATCCCTTCGCATCATTAAAAAATTTTACTGTTCCTTTGTTCATAATATTTGTTATTTATACCCAAAGCTACATACTCTAACCCACATTAGTTCAACCATTTTGATATTTATTTTAAAACACGGCTTATAAACGTTTAAACGTACTTTATTTATAAATTAAATATTTTTGTGATTTCTAAAATTCGTAAATTTAGTATGAGTTTATACCTGCCATCGGAATGGAAAAGGTTTCAAAATATAGTCTGGTTCTATTGACCATTCTTTTGGTGGCCCTGTTAATGCATGCCTCCATTTCTGAATTAAAGCTCTTGGTTGCCGTCCAGTCCGATGAGGAGCTGAAAGCCTCCAAATCCTTTCAGTATCAATACCCACTTTTTCATGTTTTAGCCTTTCTCCATATCCCGGTAGGTTTGATATTCTTAGTGACTGGTGGGTATCAATTCATTCCTGTTTTCAGAAAAAGGTATCACCAGACACACAAAACGGTAGGGAGAATATTTTTGGTTTCCAGCCTAATTGTTTCCAGTACAGCTATAACAATGGGCATATTTTATCCCTATGGAAATTATCTGGAAAGCCTGAACCTCAGCAGTTTTTGGCACCTATCTGCTTGGCGGCACCTACTGGGCCTATCTCCATGCGAGAAAGCGGAATTTCGTCCAGCATCAAAGGTGGGTAATCAGGGTTTACTTTATTTCCCTTTCGGTGGCCAGCATACGGATTATCGCCTCGATGGGCATAATCATGACCGGCAAAAGCCTGCAGGAGGTGCTGGGAGTATCTTTTGTTATGGCATTTCTGCTTCACTTTTTGGCCGTGGAAGTCTGGATCAAATATCAGGGGAGGGTCTTGAGAACTCCACTGGGATAAAAACGTGCCTTCACACTTAGCATGTTTAAACAATATTCTGTAAATTTCTATTTGATAAAACAAAACCATAAAATCCTATGCAAAAATTTACTTTTCTATTTTTGGCAACCATGGTTTTTCTTGGACTGCAGGAAACCCATGCCTTTCAGGAGAAAGATGCCGCGCTCAACAAATGGCTTGACGAGCAATATGAGGAATTGGTCATGATGAGCCCCCTCCAATTGACATCGCAGGGTCGAAAGGAGCGATACGATGAAATAGACGACATGAGCGAACAGGCCGAGGAAGAGCGTCTTGCCTGGCTTGAAAAGAGCGTTCAGGAGATGGAGGCCAATTTCAGCAAAGACGAATTAAGCCCCGAAGCACAAGTGTCTTATGAGCTTTGGAAATATCAATACGAGATGGCCAAAGAGGATGTGGAGTTCCGGCGCTATCCCTACGTTTTTGAGCAGATGCGCGGCAGCCACACCTTTTTGCCCAACATGCTGATCAATTATCACCGGGTTGAGGATGTTTCCGATATGGAAGCGCTGATTTCCAGAATCAGGGCCTCAGGCAGGGCGATGAACCAGCTTTTGGAAAGAGCTATCCTGCAGGCCGACATGGGCATACGCCCGCCAAAATTTGCTTATGAAATTGTGATCAAAGAAGCCAAGGGCTTGATTGCCGGCCAGCCTTTCGAAGAGGATGGCGAAGAGTCACCGCTAT
Organism: Litoribacter ruber; assembly: GCF_018500185.1. Classification (GTDB taxonomy): domain Bacteria; phylum Bacteroidota; class Bacteroidia; order Cytophagales; family Cyclobacteriaceae; genus Litoribacter; species Litoribacter ruber. Next base: position 333,521 of record NZ_JAHBGI010000005.1, read on the forward strand.
ATAAAGATGCAATTGGCAAAATCGAAGCTTTGGAAGAAAAGGGTGAAATCGACAGCGATAAAGCTTCGGAACTTCGGCAACAAACAGAGGCAGCTCTGAGAGAAGACTTCAAGCCTGTGTATGAGGAGATGATAGCCTGGCTAGAAAGTGAGTTGCCAAATTTGGAGGAAAAACCAACGGGCGTCAGCCGCCATCCAAATGGGGATGCCTATTACCAGCATCGGTTGCGAGCTTCTACCACCACTGATATGAGTGCGGATGAAATTCACCAGATCGGTCTTGATGAGGTGGCAAGAATCCAAGAGGAGATGAAGCAGATCATGGCCGACGTGGAGTTTGAGGGTGACCTCCACGAGTTTTTTGAGTTTATCAACACCGATGAGCAGTTTTTCTATCCGAATACGGATGAAGGCAGGCAGGGCTATATCGATGATTCGAAGGCATTTTTGGACGCACTTACGGAGAGACTTCCCAACTATTTCGGCATTCTGCCAAAGGCCGAGCTTGAGGTCAAAAGAGTGGAGCCGTTTCGTGAGCAGGATGGTGCCCCGCAGCATTACAGCCGTGGCACGCCCGATGGCAAGCGTCCAGGTACTTACTATGCCCACCTTTCTGATATGAAGGCTATGCCTAAATCCACCATGGAGGGAGTGGCCTATCACGAAGGGAACCCAGGCCACCATATGCAGATTTCCATTGCCCAGGAATTGGAGGACATTCCGAAATTCAGAACCCAAATGGGTTTCAATGCCTACGTGGAAGGCTGGGCGTTATATTCAGAAATCCTTGCCAAAGAGATGGGCGGATATGAAAACCCTTATTACGATTTTGGCCGTTTGGTCAATGAAATCTGGCGGGCCATTAGGTTGGTGGTAGACACCGGTTTGCATAGTAAAGGTTGGACGGAAGAGCAGGCCGTAGAGTACTTTAAAGAAAACAGCTCCATTTCTGACGGGGCGATTCGAGCGGAAGTTCGCCGCTACATGGTCATCCCCGGTCAGGCAACGGGCTATAAAATCGGTATGCTGAAAATCCAGGAGCTCCGCAAAATGGCCGAAGAAGAGCTTGGAGACGATTTTGACATCAAGGGCTTCCACGACACCGTCCTAGGCGGAGGCGCCATGCCCCTCGACCTCCTTGAAAGAGAGGTCAAAAGATGGGTGAAAGAGAAAAAGTAAAGACATTTTTCATTATATTGAAACACACTTTTAGCGCACAATCATGAAAAAATCACTTTACCTTCTTTCCTTCGGGCTCCTTTTTTTTGCCTGCGGGCCAAGAGAGGAGCCTCAAGACACCAATATCCGTCTCAGTGATCAAGAAATCACAATCGATTATGACGACACCTACCAGCTGAATGCCGAATTCCGCAGGGAAGGTTACAGTCCGGACGGTTTTGTCTGGGATTCCGATGATGAGGGAATTGCGAGCGTTGAGGATGGGATGGTGACCGGCAACCGCGCCGGAGTCACCCAGATCAGCGTGAGCACCAATGACCAGCTTTTCACCTCCAGCGCGATGGTGACAGTGGTTCCCACGAATATGATGCTGATGGAACCTCTTTTGGACTTCAGGCAAACGAGACAATTTGTAAGAGACAATGAAACTCGGGAGTTTTCCATGGAACTTGACGAGTTCTTGGTTTTTGAAGGAGAAAATGAAAAAGTGGAGTTTGTGGCTTACTATTTTGGCAACATTGGTTACCAAGAGTCCATCATTTCCATCACCCCTACCCAGCAGAACTTGGATGAGGCGGTTGAATTTTTAGTACAGCGCTATGAACCACTGGAAGCCACTGCCAATGCGATTTTGTTCGCTACAGATGATTATTATGTCATAATTGAAGTGACGGAGGATTCTCAGATTTTCATTCTCTATCTAGAAATTCAGGGCACCAATATTAACGGAAAATTAGATCTCCATATCAGTGATAAATATGATGAAATCATGAAATCAGGGCATAGTGGGGGTGAGTTGGAAATTAAGCTTAAGTAAAAAAAGACCTGCCGTTTGGCAGGTCTTTTTTTACTCTTTTAATGTATGTGTTTGCCCTTCTTGGAGGGCGAAAAACTCATTTTCCTCAATACCCAATTTTTTACGAGCCAGCCCTAGATCTTCGACCGGCTCGGCCTGGCCGTCATCAGCCATGGGAAAGGTGCCGAAATGCATGCCGATGCTTTGGGTAGCCTCGAGGTCCAAATGGGCCATTACCGCTTCCTCGGGCGACATATGGATCGGTTGCATAAACCACTCCGGCTTGTAGGCCCCAATGGGTAAAAGGGCCAAATCCGGCGCCCCGATTCTTTCCTTAATCAATTTATAAAATGCCCCATAACCGGTGTCTCCTGCAAAATAGATTTTCTTTCCTGCAACCTCCACCACGTATCCAGCCCACAAGGTCTGGTTGGTATCCCCAAGTCCCCTGCCGGAGAAATGCCTGGCCGGAGCGCAATGGACCACACCCCCTTGGGGCAGATCGATGGTATCGAACCAATCCATAGCAGCCACATTGGTGATCCCGTTTTCTTGTAAAAGCAGATCCACCCCCAAGGGCACTATGAAAAGCGGGTCAAAATCGTCTTTTAACTTGGTTAATGTTTCCAAATCCAAATGGTCGTAATGATTGTGGCTGATCAGGACAGCATGGATAGCAGGCAGATCCTGATACTTAACCCCAGGCTCACGGAGCCTTTCAGGCCCGGCAAATGAAACCGGACTTGCTCTTTCAGACCAAATGGGATCAGTGATTACATTTACTCCCCCTCCCTGAATAAGTAGGGAGGCATGGTTGACAAATGTCACCTCCACGCCGGTCTGGACAGCCGACTTGGGCACTGTGGCACTCACTGGCTGTATTTCATTCGGCCAAGGTCCTTTATCCCTGTTCACCTGCCAACTCAGCACTTCCGGAAAACTTTTCATCTCCGTTGGCTCCAAGTTATGGAATTCTTTTCCATCAAAATGATTCGATTTCGGTCCCTTGTAGGCTGGCCCTGATAAAAATTTATATGCATATGCATAAATACCGGCTCCACCCATCAAAAGGGCCCCGGCCAAATAGACTGCTGCTTTTTTCATAGTTAAAGAACCCCATGTCAGCAAGAAGGTTTGAATACTTTAGCCGGCTCTAACTCCATAAGGTTGATTTGCAATTTTATCTCCCTGAAAACCAAATCACAACCTATTTGCTATCCAAAAAAGATGACTACGCCTTTATGGTAGAAGGAAATTTTGCCGTTAGAAAAACATGAAAATACAGATTACCTTTCACAGACTGCTTCTGGCGGTCTTTTTAATGTTGAGTACCTCTGCAATAGCGCAGAACTACTATGTAAAATCCGGGAATGGCATCAACCTGAGAACGGGTCCAGGCACCAATTATCCGGTAGTATCCACAGTGCCCTACAACGGGGAGGTCAAGTACCTGTCCGATGCTGACGGCAGCTGGGTAAGGGTGGATTATCACGGCCAACGGGGCTATGTCCATAGTTCAAACCTTTCAGAAGAAGAGAACAAAGCCCAGCAAAACAATACCGCACAAAGGCAGAACAACAGCACCCAATCTAGAAACAACAACAATTATCAACGCAATTCCAGTGCACAGCAGAGACAAAATACCCAGCGGAACTATGCCAGCAGGCGATATGGGTACACCACAGCTTTGGGATTAAGAGGTGGCTTTACTTCTGGGGTATCCCTCAAGCACTTTGTGAACAACAATGGCGCGCTGGAGTTTGTGGTAGGCTCCAGATGGCATGGGGTCTCCCTGACCGGCATGTATCAATGGCATTCTCCAAACGCCCTGGGCGTGCCGGGACTATCTTGGGAATATGGTTTGGGATTGAGGGCTGGTTTTTATGATGGCCGCTACTATTACCGGCATTATTACAAAAAGCCGTGCAACAACCCCAACAACCATAATTGCTACACCTATTATTACAACCGTGATCCAGGCGTGAGGATGCTTGGGGTAGTTGGGATCGGTGGTCTAGAATACCAGTTCCCCAGCGTCCCATTGACCTTCAGCGTGGACCTCATGCCCCATTTTTACCTGCCTCATTATTGGGGAACATTCTGGGATGGAAGTGTGTCGTTGAGATACGTTTTCAAATAAAAATGACGGTTTGAACTAACCGCAAAGATTTTAAAGTAGCGCGAAGTTTTACAGAGTTATTAAAAACCACAGAGGACCAGAGGCACGGAGAATTATTATATTCTCTGGTTCCTGATCCTCCGTGGTTTTTTTTTAATATTTCATCTATTAAACCTCTGTACTTTTTTCGGTTTTTTCTTTTTCAGCTTGTTGATCCAAATAATCGTGCCCGTAATTGGTAGAGATGTCGCTACCAAGCAGGATAGAAAGTAGAGAAGTTTGGTAAACTGCCCATAGACATCCCCAATGTGAAGGGCTTTAATGGATCGGGACATCCTTTCATTCCAAGGCTTTTCCCTGAAGAGCTCCACCGAATGGACCATACCAGTAGACTGATCAAGTTCGATCCTATCTCCTGCCGAAGGAGCAAAAAAGCCCACCCTGTTTTTCTGAATGCTCACTGCCTGGCCAAGTGAAGATGGCAGGCTGATTCTATAATCCCCCCGATAATCCAAGACCTCATCAGCCCTTGCTATATACAATCGCAAAGGAAGTAGTTCAGCAGCTTCACTAGGGGCTCCGGCCTCCCTGCCAGGTCCCCCACCACCCCTTTGACTTGTATTTTCCTGATAGGTTCCCCAGAATTTCTGCCAGCCGTCCTTGTACCAAGGAAATGACCAAAAAGGCCCAGTGAGCCCCATGCATAATAAAAATATGAGTGAATAAAAGGCCAAGGTATTATGCAGGTCGAAATTAAGCCTTTTCCAATTGGCCTTCCATTTCACTTTCAGACCCTGCTTCCAGCCTTTTAATTTTTGGGGAAACCAAATTACCATTCCAGTCAACAGACCCAAAGTAAAAAGTATTGTAGCCGCACCTGTGATGTAACTTCCCAAAGTCCTGTTGGGGAGCTCATCAAAAATAGGAGCTTCGATTTTATCCAACAGCATCCACCGGTGAAGACTGAACATGTTACCCATAAACTCGTCTATCCAGTGCTTTTCTTTTGAAGTACCCAGTATTTGACCGGTGTAGGGGTTCAGAAAAAAAGTGGTTCCAAAACGGCTTTTGTCACCTTCCTCCCGCACCGTCACCTGCACACTTCGGGAAGGGTCATCAAAAAGCTGGATGGCATTTATGTTCCCCGCGGATTCCTGACCAACCGCCTGAAGTAATTCATCCGGAGAAATCGCCGGCATGCCTGATAGGTTCTCCACTTTGTATAGATGGGACTTGAAAGCCTCTCTAATCTCTGAATTGTAGGTATAAATAGTTCCTGTAAGGCAGACAGGAATGATAACCAACCCACCAATCAGGCCTAGCCACAGGTGGATTTCATTAAATACCATCCTTACGGACTTCCAAGTTGTATTTTTTGCTTTTTTAGTCATAACCTTTACCTGCTCCACCAGATTTTTTCATTAATCATATCGTTTCCTTGAGCCAGAACTTGCTCCAGATTTGTCCCTCTTTCCGTTTCGGGGTACATGAGGCGGTTTGGTCTTCCCACTACACCTGAGGCAGCCGTGGCGGGAAATTCCGGCCAACCCAGCCTCCGGTAATCATTCCAAGCCTCAATACTTGAAATACTGTTTAGGGCAAGCCACTTTTGCTCTATAATTCTCCTTATGGGATCTTCAGCCCTTTCTAATGCTACCTCCTGTTGGCTCAGATATGCGGTTGCCTCCATGGCAGGAACGGTCAATAGCTGAAAGGATTCTTGAATGGCTTGGTTGTACAAATCCGAGGCGGAACCTCCAATCCATCCCCGCTGGGCAGCCTCTGCCTGTAGGAAAAAGCTTTCAAAGGATGACATTACAATGCTTGGCTGATTAAAAGAGCGAAAAAGACCTGTCGGACCGCCGTTTTCTACTGCCCCCAAAAATGCAGAAGTATTGACCCTATCATACTTGGGATTCCCCGCATCTGAATTTCCAAAGACCACTCCTTTATATTCACCATCAATTGCTTGGTAAAGTCTGGAAAGCCTAGGGTCATTACGGTCCTGCATCTGCGAAATCAGAAACTCTGTAGGTCTGAGGTTTTGATAATTAGCGGTAGCGTTGCCCTGCACATCTCTGTAGTAAGTTTCCCAAAAGGGGTTCATCTTTCCAGCCGTGTTCAAGTATCCTGGGTTGACTTGTGCGTGGTGTTGTATAAACCCGCTTCCTTCCTGTGATATCAAGGCCAACTGCTCCTGAATATAAGCTTCATTTCCTAACTCGCTTTGACGGAGAAGCGCCCTCAGCTTTACAGTATTGGCAAACTTAATCCAGCTGTCCACATTGCCATTGAACATCACATCACCATTTGTGGCAGGTACCGGACCAGCCTGTTTGAGGTCTGCAATGCCAGAAGTAATCAGGTTGATAGCTTTTTGATATACCACCTGCCCATCTTCATACCTGGGCTGAAGTTTTTCATTTCCCTGCCCTGCCTCATCAAAAGGGATATTCCCGTAAAAATCAACTAACCGCAGGAAAAGCCATCCCTGCATCACTTTGGAAGTGCCCACGTAAAAGTGATTGGAAGAAAGCTCGGCCTCCTCCTGTATGAGCCTGAAAAACAGTATGTTGTTAAACCCGTTTTCCCACACCGGAATGCCTTCCCGCTGGCTTCGAAGGGAGGGGCCGTTGTATGTTTTCAGGTCAAAAAAGAGATTTGTACCATCATTATTGGTCCCCCAATATCCTCCCCAGAATCCCCCGATTTGGTTGATCTGTAAAGTTTCCTGATTTGAGGTGGACACCAGTGCCCCAGAAAGCTTGGCGCTTAGCGGCAAGTTAGAAGCAATGGGTGCATTGGGATTTTCATTGACATCCAGAAATCCTTCGCAGGATGCCAGGGTGAATAACAAATAGATAAAGCTGATATATCTTTTCATAATAGTTGGCTTAGAATTGCAGGTTGACATTGAATCCAAAGTTTCGCATAGGAGGCACCTGGCGGAAACTGTAATATCCGTCGGTATTATTATAGAGGTATTCGGGATCGCCTATTTTATTGGAAGAATGGGTGATGATGAATAGGTTGTTGGCAACAAAAGCTATAGAGGCTTCCTTGATGGCTTTTTGTCTACCAAGAAGACTTGAGGGCAATGCATAAGCAATGTTCAGCTCCCTTAATTTAAAGAAATCTCCTCTTGCAGCTGTGTTGCTTTGCACAGCACCCTGCCGAGACCAGAATTCTTTTCCGCCACCGGAAGTCAATAAATAATCATTTTCCACAAACCCGCCACCTTCTGTAGCCACTACGGAATTCGGCCAAATAAAAGGTTCACGGCCGTATCTAGCAGTTTCAGGATGCGTCCCGTGCTCATACATCGGAGGCACGGTTTCGGAATAAAACCAACCACCCATTCTCCAGTCAAATTGAAGCCCGAAACTGAAACCTTTATATTCCACCAAGGAATTGATCCCGATCATATGGGGTGGCACAAGGGTCCCCAAAAGAGCATTGTCCGTTGCCACGATAGGATCCCCAGAATCGGCATCCACCACCACTCTTCCCTGCGGGTCACGTTCATAATCACTAAGCCACAAACTCGGAAACGCTTCTCCAACTATGGCATAAGATTGCCTGAAATTTTGTCTAAACTGCGCATCACCATATAGCTCCCTGACGATATTTTTGGTATGGGTGTAGTTGGCCCCCAGGTTCCATCTGCTATTCAACGTCCTGATCACATCTCCTTGAATGCTAAATCCCAACACTTCACTGGTCATCCTTCCAGCATTGACTAACATGGAATTATAACCCGTTGCCCGGGAAACATTTGCATTGGATATCTGACCGTCAGCATCGGAGAACACATAAGTTGCATCCAGGTAAACTCTGTGCTTGAAAAGGCCCACATTTAACCCTGCCTCATAGGAGGTCACAAACTCAGGCATAATGTTAGGATTGGGATTTGCCAAGCCAGGTAAGAATCCTATGCTGTTTCCAAAAGGAAACCCATTGTTTTGAGAATAGGGATTGTTTAACTGATAAGGGTTTAAAGTCACGTTTCCGGTTTGATTCCAGGAAGCATAAAACTTCGTATAGGAAATTTGAGACGAATGTTTCAGAAGGCTCCATGCATCACTCGCAATGAAAGAGGTGCTCACCCCGGGATAGAAATATGACCGGTTTTGGGGACTCAAGACTGAAACCCAGTCATTTCTTCCCGTAAGGTTTAGATACAGATAATCTTTATATCCAAAAACTGCCTCCCCATACACAGCCAGTGCCCTCTGCTCCATAATAGAGGATCCTCCGGCGAGCTCTCCCACTCTACTGCTTTGGTTGAAAATATCAGAATAAAGCAAGTTGTTAGCCGCCAGGTTATGGTCCTTCCTGTAATCCGTCCTGAAATTTTGTCCTGCTAAAGCCTGAAGACTGAAATCCCCGAAATTTTCCCGGTACTGTAGGATCAAATCCCCATTCCAGCGGCTATAGTGATTGGTAAAATCATTTACCGAACCATTGGTATTCCTGGTCCCTTCTGCTTGGAACTTATTTACCGTATTTCGTCCATTGGTATTAGAGGTATAGTGGCCAAGTCGGTATATGACATTTACCTTTTCACTCAATTGATAATTGAAATCAACCTTGAAATTTAGGATCTGCTCCTCAGAAACGTTCCGGATGTTATCGATCAGAAAATAAGGATTTCGAAGCCAGCTTCCATTTGGGATAAAATAGTTGTTGGGGTTTCCAGGAGCATTGGGGTTTTGCCATTCCTTAACCATGTCGAAATCAAAATTTGCCGGATATCTGTAGGCCCCTATCCATGGTCCATCTGGAGTTACATCGTTTTTATTATTGATGTAATTGACATTGTAGGAAGTATGTAATTTCCCAAAACGTCTTGTGCCGTTAAACCTCAAGCCTAATCGGTTATTCACATCTTCGGGAATAATCCCCTGCTGGTGCACGTGCTGGGCAGACATGAAGTAGGTACTATTGTCATCTCCACCTGAAAAGCTGATATCATTTTGAGTATTCACCCCAGTTTGAAAAAGCCCCAGACGGTTATCTCTTTCAGGTGCCGCAAATCTCAACTGGGGCTGTGTACCATCAGGGAGTGGGGCTCCAAAGTCCCTCATGCTGCCATCAAAAGCCGGCCCCCAAGACTCAAAAGTGGTGGGACTGTAAATGCCGTTCATTCCCTGCCCATATTGGGTTTGAGCCTCAGGAAGCATATATACTTGCGAAAACATAGTGGTGTTACTGACCCTCACCGTTCCAGCCCCCTTTTTGCCAGTTTTGGTTGTGATCATCAGGGCACCATTGACACCTTCCGAACCATACAGAGCTGCGGCATTGGCGCCTTTTAGAACTGTGATGCTTTCGATATCATTGGGGTTAAGCCTGGAAATATTCGGAATGGGAACGCCGTCCACCACGTAAATGGGAGCATTTGGATTCCTACCATCGATCCCGCTGGTTCTCTGAAGCGATCGGGTACCCCGCAAAATGACCTGAACGTCTGGATCAACTTTGCTGTCATACATGTTGATCCTTAAACCAGCAACTTTACTGCTAAGGCCAAGGATGGGGTTCACAGGCTTCCCCTGGTTGAGGTTTTCATTTTCAATCACCTGGGCAGAGGCTCCCATTTCCCTTGCTGCCCTTTTGATTCCCAATGCCCCGGTAACGACCACCTCATTGAGCATGGTCGCATCTTCGCGTAAAATTATTTCAACCAGCTTTTCATCGGCTGGCGCTTGAAGCGTATGGGGCAAAAAACCCATAAACCTTATTTCCAGCAGCTGCTCGGGCTCAGCATACATTCTGAAAAGGCCATTGTGATCAGTTACGGAAGTTGTAGGTGTTCCTTTAATCTGGACTGTGGCACCAGGCAGGGCAAATCCGTCCTCATCTGTCACCCTTCCATTTACATGAACCCTCTGCGCATACGACAGTCCGAATTGGAAAAACAGGACCGTAAAGAGTAAAACATTTTTCATCTGCAATCTTCTATTATTATTTAGACTTAATCTAAAAAAGCGTACTTTTGATGCAAATGTAATAGGGAGGAGCCAAGGGCGATGACCCTAAACGGAATTGAAATGACGTCAAAAGGAAAAATTGAAAATCAGTTTTTAACCCTGCTGGATGCAGAGGAGGGAAATGGTGAAGTAACAGGATACACCATCAACCCCTTTTTCAAAGAGAGAAAAGGGGAAAGTGCTCAATTTTATGAATACCTTTCAGAGAAAATCTATTTTGCCCATTGGAGTACAATAAAGGGGTTGGAAAGTCCTATGCTCACCTATCCCCATCCCAATTATGTTCAGTTAAATTTCTGCCTTAAGGGGCATATAGATTATGTAGATCATACTGGCCTAGAGGTGTTCAGTAATACCAAAGGTTTCCAAAACATCTTATACAAAGGTCTTGAAGAGCTCAATGTTCGGATTGTCGATCCTGCCGAATTGTTGATAATATACTTGAGAAAGGATTTTTTCCTTGACTATAGCCATTTGGACCATAATAATGGGGAGGCCTTTTGGAAGAATGTCAGTTTGAAAAAATATGCTTCCCTCTCCAGACGCAACTTACCCATAAGCAATAGGATGGCCTCTATTATTCAACTGCTGATCAATAGCCAAGAGTGTGATGGGTTTAAAAAGAATTTGGTGGACGCTAGAATAATCGAATTACTCACCCTTCAATTGGATGCCTTTCAGCGCAGCATGATTCTACAGGCTGGGACTACTCTCAAAGATGAAGAAATAACCCAGATGGAGGAAGCCAGAACTTGCCTGATTTCCCGATTGGATATTTCCATCACCCTGAAAGAACTTGCCCACCAAGTCGGCACCAATGAATTTAACCTGAAAAAGCATTTTAAAATGGTGTTTGGCAAAACCGTGTTTGCCTATTTATTTGAATATAAAATGGAGAAGGCCCACGATAAGCTCATTCAAACCTCTGCTCCCATCGCAGAAATTGCTTTGGAATTGGGTTATAAGCACGCTACGCATTTCTCGGCTGCTTTCAAAAGGCACTATGGTTATTTACCAAAAGAACTGAGGCTTTAACATTCACCGCGAAGACATCAAAGTAAACTTAACAGTATTAATAATTGGTACCAAGTACAACGTACCAAGTACCAGGTACACAGTACGACTATGCGCTTTGAGGAGCAATTTTGAGGCCTTTCGAATATACAAAGTTCTTACTTTCGTGTCCCTCCTTCAGAACTACGCTCTTCAGATGGGGTGTATTAATTTGGCGATTTTTCGGCGAAGAAGAAACTCCGTGAAACTCTGTGAAAAACTCCGCGGAACTCAGTGTCCCTTTTCTTTCCGCGAAAAGTTTCCTATTTCTCGCCAAAACTCTCTTTGCCTCTGTACCTCTGCGGTTAACCCACACTCAGCCTGTAGCCGGGATGAATACTGAGGCGGATTTCTTCTCGGCCCTGGAGGCGTAAGCGGCGCAGATGTCTTTCATCAAATGCGGGCCTTCGAAAATCATCCCGGTGATCAGCTGAAGCAGGTCAGCACCGGCATCGAGCTTTTCCATGGCATCCTCCACGGTGAGTATTCCCCCACAGCCTATGATCGTAAAGCGGTCACCCCAATAGTTTTTGGTTTGCCGGATCAAGTCAGTAGACAATCTCTGGCAGAGCTTACCGCTCAACCCACCTCTGTATTCAGTAGGTGCCTCTTCTTGGAAATCCGCATCCGAATAGTTTTTATTTAGATTTCCTATCACCACGCCATGCACACCAGCCTTGTCCAGCACATGCAGCAGCTCATTGAATTCCTCCCAAGGCTGATTGATGGGCATTTTTGCATATACAGGCTTGTCATGCTCCACCTCCATCAGTCTGTCGAGCAACTTTTCCAGCCTTTGAGGTTCTGCAAAATTTTCACCTCCATGCACATTCGGGCAGGAGATGTTGATGGTATAAAAGTCGCCCATGTTTTCCTCCGCCAATCGGGAAAGACTGTAATGATAATCCTCAATCCCCCCTTCAAATGTGGATCCACCGGGATCATTGGTCTTGGCAATGCTGATACCCCAGACAAAACCTTCCGGCTTGGTGGTGTTTTTCAGCCTTGCGATGATCCTGTCTACCCCTTGGTTTTTGAGCCCTTTATAAACCACTAGTGACTTGGATTTGATCATCCTTTTAAGTCTGGGTTTGGGGTTGCCTTCACATGGTCTGGCCGTCACCGAACCTATTTCATCTCCTCCAAAGGACAGACAATCCAGCACATGGGCCAGCTGCCCGTTGTAGTCAAAGCCTGCTGCCAGCATCACGGGGGACTTATAAGTAATCCCATCCACGGTGATCTCAATGTCCTTTTCTGTATATTTATACATCAGGCCCAGCAAGATTCTTCCAGCCTGAAACTTCCCCATATTGGCTCCAAGAACCACAAAGGCATCGTGGACCACCTCGGGATCAATTTTAAAAAGAATTGGCTTGAGGACATTTTTATAAAGAAATCTGATCATGGCTTTGTGGTTTTTGGTGTAGCTAAATTTACAAAAAAGGGAAGGGGTTTGAAAATTCTTTTCCATCAACTTTTCTCCTAAAATGATAATAAAAACATCACTATTAAAAAATAATTTATTATTATTACTTTTAGTTATTGATCCTGACTTTTTGTCTTTCAATTTAAATTCCTCCCTTATGAAAAGATTCTTACTTTTACCTACTGCTTTGATTGCCATAGGCTTTGCTGCCTGCGAACCTTCTGATGACAGACCTATTGTAAATGAAGGGATGGAATTAAAAATGGACAAACAGGCTGTTTGCTTAGACGACATCACAACCTTGACATTAACCTTGGGGGACTCTGTAGTCAGTCCTAGTAGGATAAAATATGAAATCAGCCCTCCAGTAGGATCCATAAATGAACAGGGCCAATATATCGCCCCCGGTGATCTTCCAAGTAACACGGAAGTAACAATCACCGCCCGACCAGACTTTGTGATAGGATCAACCTCCCAATCTATCTTAGTCGAAAATGCCCGTTTAGAAGACTACATTACTACTCTGGAGCCTTGGACAAATGTAAGAAACAATTCCTACTTTATTATAAAAGAGAAAGTAGAGGACGGATATGTCATGCTAAAGGAGCAGGACGACGAGTTTCAGGTTTTAAAGTTCAACAACGCAGGTCAGCTAGCTTGGGTGACAAGTTTTGGAGAAGGTTACCCTTGGAGTTTGAGCGTAAGAAACAACCAGATCTTTGTCGCCGGCATTCAAGACAATGTAACCAAGGTATTCAAACTGGATCGGGACGGAAACCAACTTTGGGAATATCAGACTTCCACGCTAAGGCGAGTACAAGCGATCACCGTAAATGATCGCGGGGAATCATATTTGTTTACATATATTCAACAGCCTTTTACCAATTATCTCATCAAATTAGATAATCAAGGGAATGAGATTGAGGATACTATCTTGGAAAGAAATATTCGGCAAGCAAAATTTAACTCTGAAAATGATTTAATAATCAACTTCCGATTTGATAACCAGTCCATTATTAGTAAGACAGATTCCAACCTTAATACGATTTGGGAAACTCCATATGCAACCGCCTCTAACGGAAGCTGGATTGATCTAAATTCAAACAACGATATAATAATTGGTAATAGTGCTGAGGGAAGGTTTACCTTGAAAAAAATTACCACAGACGGAAATATGGCCTATGAAGGTGAATACAATATTGCAGAGGAAACTGAAAGTGGATATAGACCTCAAATTTCAATCATGGACATTACAGCCCTTGAGAATGGCGAGGTGCTTCTTGCGGGAAATCAATCTATGAAACCCATAGCTTTTCTTGTTGACAATACCGGGCAAATTAAGTGGGATTGGAAAAGTGAAAATGAACAAAGGCCCTTAAATTCAATTGGCTGGTCGGCATTCCCCATCGAAACAGGTTATGTGTTTCTGGCTACTTACCCCCGTATAGAAGGAAATATTGGATTTATGGAAATGAGATCAATTTTAATGAGAGCTGACGGAACCTTAAACCCCTGTGCCCAGGCCAATTCCTAAATATTCTCGAAAAGTATCTGACGAACCTTTTCCCTCAACACTGGTACCACATCTGACTCAAACCAGGGGTTCTTTTTGCGCCAGATTAAATTTCTGGGGGAAGGGTGAACCAAAGGGAAATATATAGGTAAGTATTGCTCAAAGTTCCTAACTGTAGCGGTGAGTGTTTTTTCGGCAGATTTACCTAAATAGAATTTTTGAGCATAGGCACCTATCAAAAGGGTAAGCTTTATATGGGGAGTTTTTTCCAGCACCCTGCCATGCCATACCGGAGCACATTCAGGTCGGGGAGGCAAGTCACCTCCCCGGCCCCGGCCCGGATAACATAAACCCATGGGCAAGATCCCAAACTTTTTAGTATCATAAAACTCCTCTTCATTCACCCCTAGCCATCTCCTGAGCTCTTTTCCGCTGGCATCGTCCCAAGGCACTCCGGAAGCATGAACTTTTGTCCCGGGAGCTTGTCCCACGATCAGGATCCTGCTTTTAGGACTGATACTCAACACCGGCCGAGGCCCTAATGGGAGGTGACCTTCACAAATAGTGCACGACCTGATTTCGGTAAGAAGTCTTTTCATGGGATGGACGGATCATTGTTTCCATCCACATTACATTCAATTGTCACACCATTTTGACTTCACTCGCCAATTTCTGAAGACTGTCTTTGGCATCTCCAAAGAGCATACGGGTTTTGGGGTAGAAAAACAATTCATTTTCAATTCCTGCATATCCGGCCGCCATGCCTCTTTTGAGAATGACCACTGTTTTGGCCTTGTCGACTTCCAAAATGGGCATTCCATAAATGGGAGAAGTCGAATCATTTTTGGCTGCGGGATTGACCACATCATTGGCACCGATCACTACAACTACGTCGGTATTGGCTAGGCGGGGATTGATTTCATCCATTTCCTGAAGGCGCTCATATGGCACATCAGCCTCGGCAAGCAACACGTTCATGTGTCCAGGCATCCTTCCTGCTACGGGATGGATGGCGTAATTTACCTCCACGCCTTTTTCCTCAAGCAGTTTTTCAAGTTCATGACAGATATGCTGCGCCTGGGCCACGGCAAGACCATAGCCGGGTACAATAACAATGTTTTGGGAGTAAGATAACAGTACTGCCATATCGGAAATACTGATCTCCCTTACCGTCTGGTCGCCTTCAGCAGATTTGGCTCCTGCTCCCCCAGCAGAACCAAATGCCCCGAGCAGCACATTGGTCAGAGAGCGGTTCATAGCCTTACACATCAAAATGGTCAGTATCGTACCTGCCGATCCCACGAGTATCCCGCCGGTAAGCATGGCTTTGTTGCCATACAGGAAACCACCGAATGCGGCTGCCATACCTGTAAAAGAGTTGAGCAAGGAAATTACCACCGGCATATCCGCACCCCCGATGGGCATTACAAACAGCACCCCGTAAACCAGTGCAATCACAAAAAGTC
The DNA here is from genome assembly GCF_018500185.1 of Litoribacter ruber. GTDB lineage: Bacteria > Bacteroidota > Bacteroidia > Cytophagales > Cyclobacteriaceae > Litoribacter > Litoribacter ruber. The sequence goes on from NZ_JAHBGI010000005.1 coordinate 349,068, forward strand.
CATAAAACAAGACCGGATACGCCGCTCCAAACAGCTGGTATATAATCAAACCTACTAGGACCAACAACAGCATCATGTTTGCCGCCTGATTGAACGGTAGCGTCTTATCCTTAATCTTACCTTCCAGCTTGCCATAGGCGATCATGGACCCACTAAAGGACACGCTACCTATCACCAGCCCTAGCAACATGACCAGTAGTGCCCCATCAAAACCTGCCGTGGCAATCGGATGTTGCTGGTATTCAATTATAGCAATCAGGGCCGCACAGGCTCCCCCCATCCCGTTGAAGAAAGAAACCATTTGGGGCATGGCTGTCATCTGTACTCTCTTGGCCATCACAGTACCTATTACAGTTCCCAAAGCCAACCCAAAAAGGATCAGCCCATAGTTGAAGAGCTTGTTTGGATCGTAGCTTTGGTAAAGACCCAGGGTCGCAATGATGGCCAGAAGCATTCCGGCTGCAGCAATCAGGTTTCCCCTACGGGCAGAATCCGGATGGCTCAACATTTTGAGACCAATCACAAAAGTCAGGGAGGCCACCAAATAGGTGATTTCCAGTATAGGTAGGCTCATCATGACTTCTTCGGTTTTTTCTTGAACATCTCCAACATCCTATCGGTGACCACAAATCCTCCCACAACATTCAGCATCCCCATCACCACGGCTAGAAAACCAATTGAAAGAGCTGCATAATTGTCAGGGGAAGCATGTAGCATCACGATAATGGCGCCTACTACCACTACGCCGTGGATGGCGTTGGCCCCTGACATAAGTGGAGTGTGTAAAATTGCCGGAACATTGGATATTACCTCCACCCCAAGCAGAATCGCCAGAAGGAGGAAATAGATCATTTCCATGTTGGCCGAAAGATAAAGTAAGATTTGGTCCATGGTTAGGTATTTATGAGTTGTGCGATTCTTGGGCTCACAGCCTCACCCTGATGGCACACGCAGGTGCCGGCCACGATATCGTCTTCAAAATTCAGGTTGAGCTGCCCATCTTTTATAATCAGTTTAAGGAAATTCAGGTAATTTTTGCCGTACATTTTGCTGGCATCCTGGGGAAGGGTTCCAGCAAGGTTATCCACCCCGACTACCCGCACGCCATTCACTTCGACCGTTTGCGCCGGCTGTGTGAGCGCACAGTTGCCGCCAGAAGATGCAGCCAAGTCGATGATGACCGAGCCCGGCTTCATCGCCAAGACAGTTCGCTCTTCTACCAGCAAAGGAGCCTTTCGGCCGGGAATCTGGGCGGTAGTGATGATAATATCGGATTTTGAAGCCTGCTCGTGGATGGCCTCTTTTTGGCGGTTGAGAAAATCCTCATCCTGTTCCACGGCATATCCTCCAGCGCCTTTGTCCTCTTTGGCCCCTTCTACTTCTACAAATTTTGCCCCCAGGGAAAGTACTTCCTCCTTGGCGGCAGCGCGTACATCAAATGCAAATACGGTAGCACCGAGCCTTCTGGAGGTGGCGATCGCCTGCAGACCAGCAACCCCTGCGCCCAAAATCAGCACCCTGGCCGGGGAGATGCTTCCCGCGGCCGTCATAAACATGGGGAAAAACCTGGGCAAAAGATTGGCAGCCATCAATACAGCCTTATATCCAATTACCGTAGCCATGGAGGATAGTACATCCATAGACTGGGCACGGGTGGTCCGCGGCACAAGCTCCATACTAAAGGCTGTCCTTTGATTTTGAATTAGGTACTGAGTGAATTCTTGATTGAAAAGCGCATTAAACTGCCCCAAAAAAACCGCCTCAGGCTTCATACGGCCTACCTCCTCCAAGGATGGCGGATTGATGGCCAGCACCATATCGGAAGCCTGCAAAATCTCGAGCCTACTTTTCATTTCAGCACCTGCTTCTTGATACAGCGGGTCCGGGGAATAGGATTTCGCCCCTGCCCCATACTCCACTAACACCGAAACGCCCCAAGAAATCAGGTTTTTCACCGAGTCGGGCAAAAGTGCCACTCGCGATTCCCCAACCGGTTCTTTTAATATTCCAATTATCATAAACTATTTCACGGTTAAAAACGACCAATATCCTGTTATCATCACCTTAAAATATAAAATTATACGGAATAAAACTCGCTTCCGCATTGATAATATCAGTTTACAATGAATTCCCCAAACAAAATGAGTTTTAGCACACTTATATATAAGTATAGTCATGTAAACAACTGAAGTCTATCCGAGTTATACCTTGTACTACCAATTAAACTACTATTCAAATGCATAACCAGAATAACGAAATTTTGAAGCACCTGCATGAGCTCCTCCAGACGAATGAGGACTCCATTAAAGGTTACAAGGATGCTGCTGACCATTTGAAGGAAGGTGAGCTCAGCACCATTTTTTATAGGTTTTCCCAGCAAAGGGCTCTATTCAAGGAGGAGCTGAAAAAATGCATCCGGGAACTTGGAGGAGATGAAAGTGAACATACAGACTTTAGCCATGAAGTCCACCGGTTATGGATGGATTTTAAGTCGGGTCTGAACGGAAGTGACACCGAAAAAATCATTGAGGATTGCAAAAAGGCCGACAAGCAGGCGGCAGGCAGTTACGAAAAAGCCTTAAAGGCCGATCCTCCAGCTTATGTAAAAGAGATTATTGCCAACCAGCACCGCATGATCAAAGGCGCCGAAGTACAGCTGGATGAATTTAAAAAACACCCCGAAGGAAGATAAGTTTACTAAAAATAAAAAAGCCCTGGAGTAGTTATCCAGGGCTTTTTTATTTGCTTTAAGATGAATTACTGGCTCATCGAAGACCTTCAAAGGTAAACGTATGGGCGTAAGTGCGGTCCTCCTCAATGGTGATCATCACCTCATTGTCGCAAGTGCCGTTTCCATAGTCAATATTAGCCTCCAAGTGTCTGCCAATAGTCCTTTTCTTTCCTGAAGTTGGCGTATAGTTACCTGCCTGCAAGCACTCTCTTTCAAATAGCAAACCTTCTGTGATTACGGTATAATAACCTACGCCACTTCTACCGACGCCATTGGCATTCCCGTTCTGTATCCAGGTCACCGGATTTTCTGGGGCCCACGACAAGTCTTTGATCGCTTGGGAGTTTCTAGTAGCAAAGGTTCCATCAGGCCAAGTTACGCGTCCTGAGTATTCAACGTAAGAAAACAAAGTCTTCGCTTCCACGTCCACCTCATGTTCAGCCAACAAATTACCTTCGATTCGGATCCCGTTGATGGAATAGTTTTCAATGGTCAACCTACCTGTGTTGTTGGAGTATTCTTCCAAGGTAGAAACTTCCAAGTGAAGCCTTCCCTTCCGGATGTTACCTTTAGCATCAGCAGTGCCATCGCCGAAATCCACAATCACAATGGCTGGCGTGCTTGTCTCGGGAGTTTCTAAGTAAATGTTTGCATTAACCATTCTTGGGTCATCCAAAAGTACATCGACCCCGTTGCTGGCAATCGTGTTTTCGGAGAGAATTACCTCGATCATATCATCGATATCAAGAAAATAGGCCTCAATCTCAGTATCATCTGTCCCAACAATATTTGCACTTGGAGCAATATCGGGAAACTCTGTACAAGAAGAAATTAAAAAGGCAATCGCAAATAATGGGAGTAAGTAGAATTTTTTCATATAAAAATTGATTTATTCAAGCATCAAAATACAATTATTAGACCAAATCTAATATTTTTTTCCTCGACACAAAACAATTCTTACCATTATTAGTTGAGCGGTACCTATAATCAGATTCGCCATCAATAGCTAATCAGTTAAAAATAAAAGAGTTATACTATCTTAATAACGGATAAAAATTTTTATCACGAAACAAAGATTATTTAGAAAAATGAGAGGTTTTAGATGGATCTTTCTTCCCATCGGCCAGATGGGTGGATCTCGAAACTAAGCATGCCGGTTTTTCCGATGCTGTTTTTTTGAAGGTCAAGATTGACCAGGTTGTCAGTGGGTTCGCCTTCCATATTCCATTCAATCCCATAGGCCATGGGGCGATAAAGCTGTATAACTTTATGGGCGTATTGGCAGAGGATATCCGATCTGAATAAGTCCATAAGTTCGGGCATTCGGTCTCCCCCGCGCTTGTCAACCGAGCTGGTGCTCATCAAGCCTATAAATACCGGAATCTGGGTTTCCTTGGCAAAGCTATGGACCAGTTTTAAGGATTCATGATATAATTTATAACCATATAAGAAATCAATCACTTGGAAAAAGTCGTCCAGCATCACATACGACGCCTTCCAGCTTTTGGCCATGGTCAGCACTTCTTTAAGGTTTGCAGGCCTGTGAAGTACTTTAAGGCGGTTTTTGAGCATATCCTTGAGGTCTGTCATCCCATCAAGGGCCACATCCTCTGGAAGCTCGCTTACCTCCTCCTCCCTGCCGGTAATCATGGAAAACATTTGGCGTGCAAAATACTCTTCATTGGCCATAGGCATGACCACAAACCCTTTCTGCTGCTGCATGTAGGAAAAGCGCAGGATCAGGTTTAACATCAGGGCCGTCTTGCCGTGGGTAGGCCTACCCCCGATGACCACCAATTCATCTTTGAACCCCCCAATGGCCAATTGGTCAAGTTTTCTATATCCGCTTGCCAAAATGGGGCTTTCCTGATCGGTGGCCAAAAAATGTTGAAATAGCTCTGAAAAATTCATAGCCTTTAATATCCACAATAAAGTGCAAAAATCCAATTTTATCGCCAAAAAATTGCAGTTGCAATAAGTTGAATATTCTTCGAAGGATATATTTCAGCGAATTACCCATAAAAAACAACTTAGAAACCTTTAAAAATTATCATCAAATAACAGAATTTTTTCATATAACATTCAAAAATACCCTATTTACGGTATTTCATATTCAATACTTAATACCTATCTTTCATCCTCATTTAAGATGGAGACCAGCTACCATCAAAAAAACGGGGCGTATCCGAAAAGCCAATGAGTAGGAAAATTTAAATCACTTTATTATGAAAAAAATTTACTTTTTACAAATCTTTGTTTGCATGTTACTATTAAGTAGCTGTGCAACTGTTTACAAATCTCCTGACCTGAAGGCACGGGCTCCTAAACACAAAGAAATTGCCTTTATCCCTTTTGATGCGGTGATTCAACTGAAAAAGCTTCCAAAAGGAGTAAGCGCAGAACAAGTCAAGCAAATGGAAGCAGATATGGGACTTGTTTTTCAAGAACAGATGTACACCAGGTTTTTGAAGAAACAAAAAAAATATAATGTACAGATTCAGGATGTCGCAATGACAAATGCTATTTTAAGAAAAAACAATGTGACTGTTGAAAACATTCATCAATTTACCAAGGAAGAACTTGCCCATATGCTAGATGTATACGCAGTAGTTTCTGGCAAAGTACTTACCTCTAGGCCTATGTCGAATGGTGGAGCCATAGCAATAGCGGCCCTCACTGGCATTTCAACGTCCACTAATAAAGTAGACATTAATGTGTCACTTCACGATGGTTTAGATTCAAAATTGCTTTTTAAATATGACCACTCTTTCAGAGGTGGTTTAGGAAGTGACCCTGAATCCATTTCTAAAGCTTTAATGAAGGATCTATCTAAAAAATTTCCTTATAAAATCTAAACTATTCAACCCAACCCAACATATGGTGGGTTGGGTAATTTTTTATAAAAACGGAACATTCATTAACATCACCATATTTACCTAAACGAAGGAGTTTGATATACATCTAATCTTAAAGCCGACTTTTTACCCGTACCTATTGAGATGATTTCAAATAAATTAAGAGGTTTTTTATTAAATACCTGCGCAGTCATGGCATACAACCCATCATTAATAAACACTTCTATTGAGGATGCATCTACAACCAACTCAACATCCACCAAATTATTCCCCCTGTATGGCATTTCCTGAATTTTCCCAAACTCTGGATGAAAGCCTGTTTCCCCGCTGCTGCTTCTATCTAGGGAAATCTTATCTGCAGTCAGGTTAAGCAAAAGCTCTTCCCCATTCTCATTGAAAAGCTTTATCTTGATATCCCCTTTACTTTCCTGAAATCCCGACAACTTAACCACAAAACCGCTTTCGCTCCCAATTGCGAGTGCCTCATTGAAATTAACTTGTTTGGACTCAATCGAAGGCTTTAACTTTTGGTAAAATTCCCGGACCGGCTTTTGGGCTATATAGTCATCACCCTGATCCCGCACCAACACCAGCTCCCTGGCCAAAGTCATGGCGCCCCTCCAACCCTCCGTGGGCGTTCTATCCCCATAAAGCCAATTATTCATCCACCCCATGAAAAAAGTCCTGCCGTCTTCTTTAGGAACATTTGCCCAGGTAACTCCTGCATAATTATCAGTTCCCCAGTCCAGCCATTTTTCATCTTGGTGATCCGCTGCAAAAGTTTTACCGTCAAACTCCCCCGTGAAATACTGGGTTCCGCTACCCCCATTGGGCGCCCCGGGGTTGATACTTACAAATAGCACCCATTTGCTCCGGCCATCTTCACCCTTTATCTCAAACAGGTCAGGACATTCCCAAACACCTCCTTTTGCACCAATGCCTTTCCCAAATTCACTCTCAAATGTCCAATCCTTGAGGTTCGGTGAAGAATAAAAATGGATGACATCTTTGGCGGCCAAAGACATGATCCACTGGCCACCTTCCTCATGCCACATTACCTTTGGATCACGGAAGTCCTGAATCCCCGGATTGGGCAGCACGGGATTATTCTCATACTTCTCCCAAGTTCTTCCCCTGTCATTGCTAAAAGCCAGGCTTTGCACTTCCCCGTTTTCATCATGGTGGTGGGTAAAAATTGCCACTAAAGGAGTATGCTCACCAGACTTGAATCCGGCCGTGTTTTGGTGGTCGGCCACTGCACTGCCTGAAAATATATACCCGAGCTCATCGGGATAAAGAGCGATCCCCATTTCCTCCCAAACCACCAAATCCTTACTCACTGCATGCCCCCAGTGCATCGGTCCCCACACAGTGCTGTCTGGGTAGTATTGAAAAAAGAGGTGATACTCCCCTTCATAATACACCATCCCGTTGGGATCGTTCATCCAATTGGCCTCGGGTGAAAAATGGAATTTAGGCCTAAACTTTTCCTGTTCCACATCATTTAATTCAGAGGGACTGCAGGAAATCATAGCAGCACCAAGTGCCAATATTGAAAGTATAGCTTTTCTCATTACGCTTCTGTTTAAATAGTGTCAATAATTGACAAAAGGGACCAGCGGCATTAACACCTTGATAATTTTACATTAAAACAAATTATCAACAAATAATACTGTAATATAGTCAAAAAACTTATAAATTATAACTCGGAATTTCTGAAACTGCCTAAGAGCAAAACCCATTCATATGACTAGTCATTTTTACAAAAGCCTTTTGATTCTATTTCTCAGCATTTCTTCATCACTGGCACAAACCGTTAACCTAGATCAGATGACGGAGGAATCTTTGCTTGAGGGAATACACCTGTTGAACCACCTCGTCTCCATCCCAAACAACTCCCACCATCCCGACCAGCTTCACCAAAACCTTGATTGGTGTAAGGAGAATTTTGAGAAAAGGGGATGGGAGGTGGAAGAGCTAGACACGGAGGGGTTCCCTCTTCTGCTGACATCCTTTGAAGTTGAGGGGGCTGAAAAAACGGTTTTGATGTACTTCCATGTGGATGGGCAGGCCGTGGACCCTGCCAAGTGGAAGCAGGAAAATCCCTACAAGCCGGTACTTAAAGAACAAAATTCGGAAGGTGATTGGGAAGAGATCTCCTTCGACCGCTTAAAGGATGAATTCGACCCTGAATGGAGGATTTACGGAAGATCGACCTCCGATGACAAGGGGCCTCTAGCCATGTTCCTAACCGCTTGGGATGCCTTAAGCGAAATGGGTAGAAAACCGGATTACAACCTTAAAATTATCCTGGACTTTGAAGAGGAAATAGGCTCTCCAAATCTCCCAGATGCGGTAAACAAGCATGCAGACAAGCTTGAAGCAGACATGATGCTGATCATGGACGGTCCCCGACACCTAAGCAACGAACCTACGCTCAGTTTTGGGGCTCGAGGGATCGCAAGAGTCACCCTGACCACATACGGACCCAAAACTCCGCAGCACAGTGGGCATTATGGCAATTATGCCCCAAATCCCGCCCTTAACATGTCCAAATTGTTAGGAAGCATGAAGGATGAACAGGGCAGAGTGATTATCATGGGTTTTTATGATGGGATAATTTTATCCCCTGAGGAAAAAGAAATCCTAGCTCAAGTACCGGATGATGAAACGGAAATCAAGTCTAAATTAGAAATTGCTGCTGCTGATCAAGTTGGGGACTCCTACCAGGAAGCCCTTCAATATCCATCGCTCAATATTCGCGGCCTATCGGCCGGTTGGGTAGGGAAAGAAGCGCGGACAATAATCCCCTCAGAAGCCATAGCTGAGCTTGACATCCGGTTAGTGCCCGAAAGCGATCCTGAAAAGCTTTTTGCCTTGCTCAAAAGCCACATACAGAATCAGGGATTTTTTATAACAGAAGAAAATCCCACAACCGATCAGCGATTGGAGCACCCAAAGATTGTCAAGTGGGAAGGGGAAATCTCTTACCAGGCATTCCGGACACCTTTTGATTCCGAACCAGGGACCTGGTTGAGAAAAGCCTATCAGAGGGCTTTTGCAAAAGAGCCCATCATGATCCGCATGGAAGGAGGATCCATTCCCATCAGTCCCTTTATCGAGGCTTTGGACATCCCTGCCGTCATTGTCCCGACAGTCAACCCGGACAACAACCAGCACAGCCCGAATGAAAACATCAGGCTAGGGAACTACAAAGAAGGTATCAAAACCATGTTATCTATCTTATCGGAGCCGCTTACAGCAGAAGAGAAAACCCAAAATGAACGATAGGCCGGTTGATGAACGTAGAAAAACCATTGCCTTGTTGTTCAATAGGCCGGTAGGATGCCCGATCGGGATTCAGCTGCTGCCCTCTTGGGAAAAAGGATTCAAAAGTCTCAAACTGAAACAAATTCAGACTTGTCTGCAGGGAAACACTTGGAGTTAACAAATACGAAGCGCCAAAATCAACACCTGTATAAAAATTCCTTTCTCTAAGCTCTCTTTCGAAGCGGCTACCAAGGGCAAAATTCCTATTTTGTCCCCCTGGAGAAAAGCACGCCGAACAATTGTAGTCCAGTAGCTCCACATCGTAATCCCCACGCCCCTGCTCATAGGTGCCATAAAGCGTGGATTGCAGTTTCCACTGTGGGGAAAGTGAGAAAAACCTTGTTAAAAACACCCCCCCTTGCCATAAGGTATTGTCTACAGTGGCAAGATAATCAGATGAATAATTGCTATCCACCACATTCACGGTTTCGCTTATAGAGTAAGTTCTCAAGCCAGCCGACACCCCTACCGCAAGATTCGGTGAAATGAATTTACCGAATTGATTACGCCACTCCCAATTGGAGTCGCTTTGGGCTTGGGGAAGCTTCTTGTAAGCATTGGTCCTGGAAGTCGGGCTTATTTCTGAAGATATCAGCCAGTTTTTGCCTGTGGGGGTCTGTCCCAGTACCACAGGCAAATTAAGAAGCCACATCAAAATCATTAAAAATAAAACTCTTTTCATCTCGCTTTTTCACGTCCGTTTGATCTCAGGACGTCAAGAAGATGAAAAATGCCACAAGCCTCGTAAAATAATCGGCCTTATATCCCTATCCAGTCTTTAGCGGTGGATTTGTCAGAAACTGAAAAAGACTTAAAGTTGATGTTGCCAATGATGGAATAAATGCCGTCAGATATCTTTTGCATCCATTCCTTATCGGTGACCAAGGCTATTTTATTGATCTTGAGAAGAAGGATCTTGAAATCTGGCACCAGCTGTCGAACTTCCTCCCAAATGGCCCCCATGGTCATGGAGGGGAACTTTTCCATTTCCACATAAATATTAACCGTGTGGCCTTGCTCTACCCTGGCTTTTATGAGCGTATACATTTGCTGCATTTCAGTTTGGGTGATTTTATCCCCGACTTTGAACATCAGGGTGTTTTCATTTGGGGAAGGAATCTGCTCAATCATAGCTCATTCTATTAGGTTAAAGTAGTTCCTCTGTTAACCTTGACTATGCACATTTGTTATGATAAAAAAACAGCTGGCCTTTCGGCCAGCTGTCAAGCTTTTTATTCCTGATAATCATAATTGACCATCCATTTAATGCCATAGGGATCTTTCAACATACCAAAATATGCATTCCAAAAGGTCCGCTGCATGGGCATCTCTACCTCTCCGCCAGCCGACAGCCCATCGAAGAATCTATTGGCTTCCTCTTCGCTTTTGGCATCGATGGAAATGTAAAAGTTGTTACCTGAAGTCAATTGCTGGTTTTGAGAGCTGAGCACATCGGAGGCCATCAAGGTGCAGTCTCCGATGGGAAAGGAAATGTGCATGGCTTTTTCACCGTCCTCTTCAGACAGGTTTTCCATGTCAGGAATTTCCTTGAATCTTTGAATCATGTAGTCTCCGCCGAACACCGAACGGTAAAAGCTGAATGCCTCTTCGGCATTGCCGGGAAAGTTAAGGTAAGGGTTTAAAGTCGCCATATTAGCCGGGGTTTTGATTGATGTCGTCTTTTATGGTGGTCACATAGGAGGTCAGCACCTTGATTTTACCATTATTGATCAAGTAGCTATCCACATAAGCGGCCCTAAAAATCTTACCTTCCCTATCAAGGGCCTTCATGGTGCCCTCGGCAACAATCCGGTCTCCTTCGGCAACTTTGCTGGAAGGCCAAATTTCAGGCAAACCCATGCCTTCCATGGATTTAAACATTTCTTGGATCTCGCCTTTCCCCTTCAGGTGAAACTCACCCACCATTTTCCATTCTACATCCTCAGCCATAAGGTCTGCGATCGCCTTGTAATCCCCCCTACTGAATGCTTCATCAAAGGCCTCCACCAGCGCTTTGTTTAGTTGCTGGGTATTGTTAATTGTTTCCATGGTTGTTGTGGTTAAAGGTTGATAATTAAATATTTACAAAGATAATATTTAAAACCTTTAATAAGCTGAATACTCCGCTTCAACCTCCAGAAATTCCATCCCCCCAGTCTGACGTGCATTTTCAATTGGGTAATTTTCCATATTTATTATGTATGTGACGGTAGAATTTCTTTCTAAAAAAGGATTTAATAGACCAATATTGCGCTGTCTTTGAATCCCTTGGGCATCGACATAGCGGTGAATTAACATCCCTTCAAAACTTGACCCCAATCTTCCGGCCCTCCTCCCTGTAGGCCGAGGGCTTCTTCTCCACCCCCCATTATCATCTTCCTCTAATTCCTCTTTAATCTTATCTACTAACTCGTCGTCAACAGACCTTACCCATATTGCAGGTCTTTCTTGGCTTAAAATTTTATCTGGAAAATTTAATCCCATGCTAAATGCCATTAATCTTGAAGTCCCTTGAACAAGCTCCATGTAAAGTTCCCCCTTTTCTAAATTTGTGGCTTCCAAAACCAATCTTCCTGACAATCTAAACATATCAATGCTTATCTCAAACTCCTCACTTGACACTTCAAAAATGGCCTCACCAACAAATTTATCCGAGTTATAAAAATTACTTCGCGTGCTCACCTCATTTAGAGTAGCGGTTATCTCCGTAGCGAAAGGATGAATAGAAAAAGAAGATTCCAATTCGAATGGATAATACTCTAATACATTCTGAAAACCATTTGGAAACACCCTACCAAATATGCTTGTAAAATCAGAAAGGTCATGATCCGGGTCAATTGATACTACCGACATTTGAATGATATAGCTTTTATTCGGAATAAATTCTAGATTAATTATCTCATCCCAATAACCTACTCCCCTGAAATAAGGCTTTCTTTCCCCATCAGGCAAGATTTCTCTCACTGTATAGCCGATTAGCTGCAAGCCCCCTCTTTCCATCCCCATTGGATTTTCTTCCAATCTAAGCTCAGGTGTTGCTACCTTTATTTTTCCTTGGACCCTATTGTGGTTATTACCCTCTGGTCTGTCAAAGCTTTGATCCTCCAAACTGCAGGAAAGGAGAAGAGCTAGAAATATAAAACTTGTTAGAACACTTCTCATTTCTAATTCAACCTTATGGTTTCTCCTTCTATTAGTTCTTCATCAACATAAATCAACCTCGGCCGAACCGAACCATCCTCTCCTGGAGGGGTCTCATTATTTCCCTCCCAATCAATCTCAAAATCATTCAGATCAATTTCATAGGTTAGATTATAGTTTCTTCTCACCAAAAGCTCTGACTCTAGCAAAACTGCTTTTCTTGAAGTACCATCGGCATCTTCCAAAACATACTCAACCCTGACAGGATAATTCATTTCATTGACTATTTCAGGGTTTTCAATAAGAGCAAAAGTATTTTCACGATAGTTACTTAATTGAATATATGGTCTCAGGTCAAAAGCCTCGTTACTTTCCGGAGTTAGCTTCAACTTGACATCATGGTGTACAGAAATATGAAGTTCTCCCTCATTTAAATTCATGCCCTTAAAAGTCAACCCGCTGGACATGCGTAACATTTCTACTTCTAAAGCTTCTGTGGAATCATCTATAAAGACTTGCTTTCTGCCTATAAACTTATCTGACTCAAACCTACTATGTGAAACTTGCCCCGTATCTACTCTTACAAAAGAAACCTCTGTACTAAAGGGATGTCCCTCTCTCGTTATCTGTCTGGTATCCCCAATTGAATTATACCTAAAGATCGGCCATTGGTCTACTCCAAGTCTAAAACTGAAAAACCTGGCCACCGACAGATCATACTTTTCCTTAAACGTGACACTGGAAACCAACACCAAATACTCGAATCTTTTTTGGAACTCTAACTCTACTTCCCCAAGATTATTAGTAGCTCCACTCGCATACCGGATCTGGTTGCCATCTATAATTTCATACACATCATAACCGTAATAAACCTCCTGCCCGGCCTCACGGCTGTTGGCACCACCGACAGTAGGGTATTCCACTCCGCTTAAATCAAAACCCAGCAAAACCTTATCACTATTTTTATCTGCCGCTGGCTCTAATGGGTGAGCCTCTTCCTCCAAACTACAACCAAACAATGAAATCAAAGCAATCAAAAAAACATATCTCATTTTCATATCATTAAAATTCAAAAGTGTATTCATCTTCCCACTCTGTGTCCACAAAATCAAGCGTAATTTCACCACCAATTTTGTCTATATCCTGATAAAAGGGTTCCATGTCAAGAATATAAGTGCGGTTATAATTTCTTTTTAATTCTATAGAGGCATGCATTAGCAATCTCCGTTCATCACCATCTATTAGATAGGCCTTGACTGGGTACTGTTGTAATGTGTTGGAGTTAATATCAAATTCAGAATCCGAAAATAAAGTGGAAGAACTATAAATAGGGTAAAGTGGCCTTAAGGCAATAGCCAGCGGGTCATTGGTATCTACAATTAAATTGAAAGCATTATTAAACTCAGAAATCTCAAATTCAACTTGACCTTCTTGTAGGTTTTCGACCCTGAAATTTAGCCCTGCAGAAAATCTATACATCTCAACAAAAATTTCTTGATTTTCACCTTCAACAAAAAAGTCAACTTCTCCAACAAACTTGTCTGTATCAAACCATGTTATAAAGCGATGATGAACGCCTTCTCTATGACCATCAAGGTAGGTGTTGAATGGTCGAATGTGATCTGCACTCCAGTCAGGTGAACTTATTTCAACATCAAACAACTCCGACAAAGACCCCTTTTCAAAATTGAAAAGTCTCAATGATTGGTCATGATCAAAATCGGAAGGCCAGCTTGTTGTACTTACCTCCATTCTGTAATGACGCCCCTGTTCCAATAAGAGGCTCACATTTTCAATGTCCAAATTAATTCCTGAGCGAACATATTCTTCATCTCCGTTTTCAGTAATCAGAAAAACCCGATAGGCAACTAAAAAGCCAAGCTCATCATTTGTTCTAGCATTTATTGGGGCACCATTTGTGGCTTTCCATTCATCACCCGAAAACCTAAAATCTAATCGTGATTTTGAAGCTTCTATATTTTTATCTGTAAGATCCTCTTCAAAATCACAAGAAAAAAACATCAAAAAAGCACAAAACAAGTAAAAATTATATTTCATAAGACAAAAATTCTTGTTTTAAAAAATTAAGAATTTACCAAAAACCGAACCAATCAAACTTTAGTTCAGAATTTAATTTCATTCATCCCTAATTTTCGCTTCATACCGTGTTATTTGAGGGATTTTTCGTAATTTAAAGGATTAAACCATAACCTATCTGAAACGACTATATGGATTTTCATTTCAAAAAAGCCATGATATATGACCTCGACAACACCCTTTATCCAGTAAAGGCCATCGGGGACAAACTATTTGCACCGGTGCTGGAGGTGATAGCGCAGGATGAGAAGCAGCAGGCAAACATGGACGGCATCCGAAAGGATATCATGCGGATCCCCTTCCAGGATATGGCTAAAAAGTATGACTTTGGACCTGCCCTCACACAGAAGGGCGAAGAAATCCTGCAGGAAACCACCTATAATGAAAAAATCCCCCTACACGAGGATTACCCCGCTATTCTGGAGATGCCCGGACACCGGTTTTTGGTTACCACTGGATTTTATAACATGCAAAAAAGCAAGATCGACCTAATGGAACTGGAAAAGGACTTTCAGGCCTGCTATATCATCGACCCCATGAAATCCGACCAGACTAAAAAAGAAATCTTCCTACAGATCATAAAAGACGGCAACTTCGAGCTCAAAGACGTCATGGTCATTGGCGATGATCCGGAATCCGAAATAGCGGCTGGAAATGAAATCGGGGTGGAGACCGTCCTATACGACAAACACGACCAATACCAAACCCACCCTGCCAACCATAAAATCAGGGATTTCCGCGAGCTAGTGACTATCTTGATTAATTAAAACAAAAGCGGCAAGACCAAGGGCGAAACCAAGTTTCGGTCCTCGGTCTTCCGTCTCCCGCCTCCGGTCTCCGGTCTTCCGTTTTCCGTCTTATTCATAAAACCTCCACTTCACCTCCTCGTCTCTGCTCAAAGGCTCCTCCTTTAATATCGCTCTCACAAGTGCTACAGGTATGCTGTTTTCCTGCATGATCCGGTCGTGAAACTCTTTCTCTCCCATTTGGCCATTATCGACCAATTCTTTCTTCAAGTGGTAAAACTGCAACCCTCCAGTCATATAGGCGATCTGGTACAAGGGACCATACCTACCCTCAAAAGACCTTCTTACTTCAGCTTCTGCATTGGCCCGCTCATGCCCCACCCTTTCAACCAAGAAATCAATACTTTCCTGAGGGGTCATTTTCTCCATGTGATAATTAAGAGAGAATATGATCCTGGCACTTCTGTGCATTCTCCAAAACATCATCCCTATCCTGTCTTCGGCATTTCTGGGAAAATCCTTGTCCCAAAGGTTGAATTCCCAATACAGTGCCCAGCCTTCGGTCCAAAATGGCGTATAAAACAACCTCCTGTGGGTCTTATGGCGCTGATTCATGAACTGTTGCAAATGGTGGCCAGGAATGAGTTCATGGTGGACCACCGCTCTTGAAAAGTGGGGATTGTTCCCCCTTAAACTCATCATTTTTTCCTCATGGCTCATTTCGTCTGTCGGATAGGCGATCTGGATCACTTCCCCACCCAAGAAAAATGGCGCAAAACGCTGCTCGGCCGGGCTCATCATCCTCATTCTCCAAGTCTCCTTGGCCATCTCGGGAATAGTGATCACATCCCGCTCCTCCAAAAACTCCACGGCCTCTTCTGCCATTCTGTTAATCTCAGCAGGCCATTCTCCTACGGGAAAATAAGTTCCCTTCACGTGCTCCAGGGCTGCCTTCCAGTCATCACCAAAACCAAGCTCCCTAGAAGCATCCAGCATTTGCTTTTCACTCCAGGCAAATTCCTTTTCCGCAATTTCCACAAGCTCCTCCGGGGTATAAGGAATAAACTCATGGCGCAGGCTTTCAATAATGGCCTCCCTTCCTATGGGCCGGCCGATTATGCCGCTCCCATCATCCTTTACCGCCTCGGTGCTGTAATAATCCTTCAAAAACTCAGCGTAACCCTCAAGGTCCTTTTTGAGATTTTCATAGGGTTGGGTTACCCACCAGCTGAATTCAGGATCATAACCGTCATAGAATTTAAAAGCCTCCTCCAGGTTCTTTCCCAATTCGGCAACCATCCCGGAGGCCTTTTCGGCAAGCTGCCAGCGTTCCAGCTTTTGTTCATTGCTTTCCAGTCCTTTCCTTTGCTGGGCAAGCTCCTTGCGTTGGGACTGAAAAATTTCGGCAATCTTTTCCGAATCCGGCTGGTTTCCTCTTCTCCTGTCCACCACAAATGTCCTAAGAGGCTCCAAAAATTCGCCAAAAGCCTTTACCTTTTCAAAATCCCTCCTGTCCAGCATCAATTGATAAAGTTCTTTGTCCAAATGGTTTTTCAGAAGCAGGAAATCCACCTGCTCACTATGGGGCAAAGAGGCAAAGTCCACCTCCGAAAGGCTGGTCTGGTAATCCGCATATAGCTTTTCAAACCTGTCATAAAACTCCTCAGATTCTTTCAGGGTATACTTTCTGCTCAAGGCGGATTTGTCAGCCTGAAACTGCCAGATGAGGGTAGGCACATCTGTGGCAGAGGCTTGAAGGGATAGCAATATGGCAATTAAGGAAACAGTAAAACATTTAATCATATCAAATGGAGTTTTATTTACTGGCCTAAAATGCAAAAAGAGGGGCATTTCTCAAAGGATTATTACACTACTCCCATTTTCCCTATCTTTATCAAAAATGATTTAAATGAAATTCTTCCTACTTGTTGCCATCCTTTTCTCCCAATCCATTTTCCTTGCGTTTTCCAAAGACAAAGAGGCTGTCAGGCTCTCAGTAGCCGGTCTTGCCCATGGGCATTCCCATTGGATTTTCAATGATCTGGGTAATGAGGCAAGGCTCGTAGGGATATTTGAACCCGATGAAGCTCTAAAAAATCAATTTAAAGATCAATATGATCTTGAGGAGGAATTATTCTTCAATTCATTGGAAGAGCTTTTGGAAAAGACCGACGCTGAAGGGGTGTTGGCTTTTGGCCCTATAGCCGACCACATAGAAGTGGTCAAAGCCGCAGCCCCCTTGGGCATCCATGTGATGGTGGAAAAACCGCTGGCATTGAATATTGAGGAGGCTAGGAAAATGGCTGATTTGGCCAACAAACATGGCATCCACTTGCTCACTAATTATGAAACCTCTTGGTATCCCAGTACGCGGGAAAGTATTAAGCTTTTGCGGGATCAACAGGAGGAACTGGGCCAAATTCGCAAAGCGGTGTTTCATCATGGTCATCAGGGTCCCAAGGAAATTGGGGTTGGAGAGGAGTTCCTAGCATGGCTGACCGACCCTACAAAAAGTGGCGGAGGGGCATTGATGGATTTTGGTTGCTATGGGGCCAACATCATGACTGTGTTGATGAACGGAGAAAGGCCCACCTCGGTCACTGCGATTACCCAAACCTTTAAACCTGAAACATATGAGCAGGTGGAGGATGAAGCAACGATCATACTGACCTACCCCAGCAGCCAAGCGATCATTCAGGCATCCTGGAATTGGCCCATCAGCAGAAAAGATATGGAAATCTACACCCAAAAAAGCCAATTGATCATCCCTGGCCCAAATCAGCTTATCCTGCAGAGCAGCTCTATGGACGAGACCATAATTCTGGACAACGAGTCCGAAAATCCCTTCTCCTATTTTGCAAAAGTGATCCGAAAGGAAATCACCCCCGCCCCCTTCAGCCTTTACTCTATCGAAAACAATCTGATTGTTATGGAAATATTAAGCGCTGCAAGGGAGTCTGCCGAAAAAGGCACCACGATCCAAATGAAATAACCCCAATATTAAATTTTAAAACATTTAAAGTAAACTACCTTGGAAGTTAAATGCACATTTGCTATATTCCAACTATAATTAAGCACTTGACCTTCAGCCTCTCGTTTCGGATTTTTTGAAAATAGGACAGGTCATTTTTCCAGCAACAAATTTTTAAAACTTTAATTTTTATGAAAAGGATTCTAGTAACGGGAGGGTCCGGCTTTTTGGGCTCCCACCTCTGTGAAAAACTGCTTGCCGAAGGAAATGAAGTCTTATGTGTGGACAACCTTTTTACAGGCAGAAAGGTCAACATTCAACACCTTCTGCAAATGGACAATTTTGAGTTCCATAGGCACGACATCACCTTTCCCCTCTACGTAGAGGTCGATGAAATCTACAACTTGGCATGCCCGGCAAGCCCCATTCACTATCAATTTGACCCCGTGCAAACGATCAAAACCAGTGTGATGGGAAGCATTAACATGCTTGGCTTGGCAAAAAGGCTTAAAGTCAAAATCCTCCAGGCCAGTACTTCGGAAATCTATGGGGACCCAGAAATCCACCCGCAGCCAGAAAGCTACAGAGGCTGTGTAAACACCACAGGTATCCGTGCCTGCTACGACGAGGGCAAGCGCTGTGCAGAAACCCTCTTTTTTGATTACCATAGGCAGCATCAGGTAGCCATCAAGGTAATGCGGATATTTAACACCTATGGCCCGCGCATGCATCCCAATGATGGCCGGGTAGTCAGCAATTTCATTGTCCAGGCCCTGCGGGGAAAAGATATCACCATCTTTGGTACCGGTCAACAAACACGTAGTTTTTGCTATGTAGACGACCTCATTGACGGCATGTACAAGCTTATGAATTCCAGAGATGATTTCCAGGGCCCGGTAAATATTGGCAACCCCTGTGAATTTACAATGCTGGAACTAGCCGAGTTGATTATCGACCTCACTGGCAGCAGCAGCAGGCTAATATTCCTGCCCCTGCCCCAAGATGATCCACTGCAGCGGAAGCCCCAGATTGATCTGGCCCAGAAAGAACTTGGCTGGGAGCCAAAAATCCAATTGGCAGAGGGTTTGACCAAGACCATTAATTACTTCGAAAAAACATTGACCAAGCAAGGCGTAGCCATAACTGTGTAGATTACCGTGAAGAGCAACAAGATTACTATTCTATATAACCCGAAAAAGATTACCCTGCTGTATAGCCTGTATCCGTTTTGGAAATCCAGGAATGCGGAAGGCTTGCAGTTTACCACTAACCTTAAGTGGGTTAAGGAGCAGGACAAAAATGAGGTGCTTTTGATAGTTGGTTGGTTTTGGGGGCAAGACAAAGACGGCTCCCAAATCAACCTTATCAAATCGCTGAAGGCCAAATACCGCCGGTTGGCGTATTTTGATGACAGCGATGGGTCAGAGTCTAGTTTTCTGGACCTTTTGCCCCACGTCGACCTCTTTTACAAGAAACAGTTGTTTAAGGACAAAAGTCTTTACATGAAGGACTTCTATGGACGCAGGATATTTTCTGATTATTACCATCAGAATTTTGGCATAGAGGAAAACCCTAGTCCCCCACCCCTTCCCAAACCGGAAAATGAATCCGATCTGGACAAAATGAATTTGGCCTGGAATATCGCTATTGGCCAATATCCATCTTCCAAAGCGAGGGAAAGACTGGCGGGGAAGCTTCATGCCTGGATAGGCCAAGCAGGGATGTCGCTTTTACTCGATCATTCCCATATCAAAAACACCCCGCCCCGGCCAAGCTTGGCCAAATGTCAGGCCAGATTTGATGCTACTTGCTATAGAGATACAGTAGGATATCAAAGAGAGCATTTTCAAAAGTTGATTGAAAAACACCCCTCATTTATAACGGGAAGGATCCCATTGAGGCAATACAACAAGGAGCTGAGCCAAGTACAAGCTATTTTGAGCCCCTATGGCTGGGGCGAAATATGCTTTAGGGACATTGAGGCCATTCTGAATGGTTCTGTCCTGATAAAGCCAGACATGGGACACCTGGATACCTGGCCAAACCTATATAAGGCGAACCAAACTTATGAAAGCGTCTCTTGGGATGGGACCGACCTGCTCGAAAAAACCGAAATGCTGCTGTCAAACCCGAAAAGGATGGAGCTGTTAAGCAAAAATGCCTTCCAGGAATTACAATATGCATATGCTGGTCTTGATATGAGAGTAAAAAAGGTACTAGACGAAATAAGGGGCGTTTCCTCCAAACCAAAAAAAGTGGCTACAATGAAGTAGCCACTACTGTTAAACCCTAATCTAAAAATCACTTTTGCAACATATACCGAATCACATCGGTAGTAGTCACTATGCCGTAAAGCTCCCCATCATCCACCACAGGTAGGGCATGGAAATCTTCGCTCGTAAATATCTTGGCAACTTCCTCAACTGTCTGGGATTTACTCACAACCCTAGGTTTGGATGACATCACCTGGGGCACGGTCAGCATATCCAAAATGGTATCGTCAGCATCCTCCTGATTATCCATCAACACTCCGAAAGTCAACCTGTTTATATCAGTCCGGCTTATTATTCCCACTATCCTATTCCCGTTGATTACAGGGAGATGTCTGATTTTATGCTTTCGCAACAGGGACACTGCCTCTTTTAAAGATGCCTTCTCATCCAAGGTGATCACCTGTGCAGTCATTATCTCCGCAACCGTCTCTTTCATATCCATAACCCTATGATTTTTAACACCCTACAAAGATACAGAATTTCCACCTTTAAAAAGCTGACCTAGGTCAGGTGGGGGGATGATTCGAACATATAAATGGAAGCTTTCAGCGAAGTAAAAACCCCTTCTATAGATTTATTTAAAAAATCCCATCAAATCTTCATTTTTTTGAAGTATAAAACAGCATTCATAAATTTTTAATCCTTAAAAAAATCTGATTATGAAAAGAGTATTGGTAAGCGGAGGTTCAGGCTTTTTAGGATCACACCTTTGTGAAAAATTGCTAAACGAGGGGAACGAGGTGCTTTGTGTTGACAATCTTTTTACTGGAAGGAAAGACAACATTCACCATTTACTGGATCATAAGAATTTTGAATTCATGAGGCACGATATCACTTTTCCCTTATATGTGGAAGTTGATGAAATTTATAATTTAGCATGTCCGGCAAGCCCGGTCCACTATCAGTTCGACCCGGTTCAGACTATAAAAACAAGCGTTCTCGGTGCCATAAACATGCTGGGCCTTGCCAAAAGACTTAAGGTAAAAATCTTACAGGCCAGCACTTCCGAGATTTATGGGGACCCGGAGGTCCATCCGCAGCCAGAAAATTACAAGGGCTGTGTTAACACCATCGGGATAAGGGCCTGCTATGACGAAGGAAAAAGATGTGCGGAGACATTATTCTTTGATTACAACAGACAGCACAAACTCACCATCAAGGTGATGCGCATATTCAATACCTACGGCCCCCGAATGCATCCGAATGACGGCAGAGTTGTCAGCAATTTCATCATACAGGCGCTAATGGGAAGGGATATCACCATCTTCGGGACTGGCCAGCAAACCAGAAGCTTCTGTTACGTGGATGATAACATTGAAGGAATGTATAAGCTTATGAACTCCAGAGATGGATTTGCAGGCCCTGTTAATATCGGAAACCCCTGTGAATTCACCATGCTTGATCTGGCTGAAAAAATCATAGACTTAACTGGAAGCAACAGCAAGCTTGTATTTATGCCGTTACCTCAAGATGATCCCATGCAGAGGAAGCCATGCATTGAACTGGCTAAGAAAGAATTAAACTGGGAGCCAAAAATCAATATTGATGAAGGACTTATTAAGACAGTAAGCTATTTTGAAAGGATATTATCCAAGAATAAAATAATAATTAATGACTCCTATCAAACAGAATTGATAAAGCAAGCTTGAAACAACTTCCTTCTGTGGGAAAAAGTCTATTTTTTTCATGGTCACCAAGGCCAGAAGTCTTGGTGACCTAAACGGACCGGGATTCGAATGCCGCAAAATGGCGGCACAGGCTCTACGACC
>NZ_JAHBGI010000050.1 GCF_018500185.1 Litoribacter ruber
CTTCGGCAACTAAAAACCCAAAATCCTGGGTGATTATCTCAGGTTCATAAAACTCCCGGCAACCTCCAAAAAGAACCCCCATAATAAATGGCAGTACTATTAAATATTTCTTACACTTTTGGACCTTCATTACACTTCAAATGATAACATTAAATTTCCTCATCCCAAAAATCGGGTTTCTCAGTAGTTCCTCTTAATCTGCAATCGGTACAGTCGGTATAAGTATAATTCCACCCAATCCACAGCCCGTTTTCAATTACTGGATCACCGACTTCTACATTTGGCCTATTAAAATATTCAAAATACTGGTGCTCTCGTATGATATCAGGAACCATTTCACAATGACTGTAATCCGCTATCCTTGGGCTCCAAGGTCTAATATCAGTAAAATCAATAAATAGCCTTTTCCTTTCAGATCTACCAACACTTATATACCCAATGACAGGAGTGTCTTCCCTTCCAACTTTTTTTATATTACTACCCAAGAATGCCGGCATGGGACTGAAAATATCCCCCAGGTCATCTGTGTTTTTCCTAATGGATTCCCAAAACTCAAACGCCGCATGATCCAATGTTCTTTGCCACACCTCAATACTATATCGAAGCCCCAGCTTCTCAGAATAAATGGGAATTCTCATCAACTCTACTCCCCGGATCTCCCCATCTACCGATTGGGCACCACTCCCTAGCCTAATATCTCCAGATTTTTCATTCCTATAGCAGAGATTAATATTTTCCTCCCAAGGAATAATCGTATTTGTATATGGTTCGTAGCGGTAAATGGGATTAAACCAAGATCTGAACTGCCAAGTCTCTTCCGTAGTCCACAAGAAATAATTGTCCTCCCCACGGCTATTCAAATAAATATACACCCCATCCTCTTCACGGGTGAAAAACATCCCTTCGATTGGTGGGGCCATGGCGGGCTGCATCCAATCTGAGATATATTGTTCATGCTCCCCAATTTGAATCTGAAGCTGATAATCTTGATCACTAGGCAAAGTGCCCACCATCGCATATGTTCCATCCTCCTCCAAAGCAAATTGCCAGCTTCC
>NZ_JAHBGI010000051.1 GCF_018500185.1 Litoribacter ruber
TGTGCACTGCGCTACCTGCAATTCGCTGAATGGGGATGGCGTTTGGCAGAGCAAAGGAAGCGGAGAGAACCCCGACCCGGCAGGCCTTCAGCAACTAAACTTCTAAACCGTCCCGAAGCGCGCAGCGCTCCTCGGGACATAACCTTCTAACCGCACACGCTTCTTCCTATTACTCTCTAAACTTAGCTTTCAAATCGCTCTCACAACTCAGCTGATATTTGTATAAGCTATTTAACATAGCCAAAAGACCATCCATTTTTAATCTAGCTTGATGATANCTTCTAACCGCACACGCTTCTTCCTATTACTCTCTAAACTTAGCTTTCAAATCGCTCTCACAACTCAGCTGATATTTGTATAAGCTATTTAACATAGCCAAAAGACCATCCATTTTTAATCTAGCTTGATGATAGTTGTCATTTGACAGAAAACCCAAATCAAAGGCACTTATAAGTAGTTCTATTGCTTCTAAGGCACTTGAATAGGCTATATTAGTAAAATGGGCTTTGTCAGAATTGGAAATTCTCCCTGATCCTTCCGCTAGATTTGTACTTACACTGTGTATGGCTCTTCGAAGCTGGCTAGTTAGTCCATAGATTTCTTCTTTGGGAAAACTTTGGGAATGTAGGTAGAGTTCTAACCGTATTTCACGTGCCAATTGCCAAGCTGCCAATTTTTCAAAGGAATAAGTTCGGTATGGTTTCATAAAAATAAAGTTTGAAAGTTTTTTAAA
Source organism: Litoribacter ruber (assembly GCF_018500185.1). Lineage (GTDB taxonomy): Bacteria > Bacteroidota > Bacteroidia > Cytophagales > Cyclobacteriaceae > Litoribacter > Litoribacter ruber. Next base: position 734 of record NZ_JAHBGI010000051.1, read on the forward strand.
AAGTGTGTTTAAGTTAGCAATAGTTTGGCTGATGAGCAAGGGAGAGGATGGTTTTTTATGCAGGCTGGTTAGGAGTTTACGTCCGCTTTAGGCTGCGCCTTCAGCGAGACGGTTTAGGAGTTTAGCGCGAAGCGACGACTAGGCTGAAGGCAGCGCAAAGCGGCGCCAACAGATGAGAGTGGAGCACGGAGGGCTAAGCGCTGGGTACTGAGCACTACGCCACCTGCAACTCGCTGAATGGGGATGGCGTTTGGCAGAGCAAAGGAAGCGTAGAGAACCCCGATCCGGCAGGCCTTCA
>NZ_JAHBGI010000053.1 GCF_018500185.1 Litoribacter ruber
AGTTTACCTCCCGCGGGAGGCCGACCCACGGGGTGGACAACTATGACAACCATGACAACCACGACTTACAACCTCCACTCCCGACTTACGTAATCAATGAAATTATAAATCTTCACCCCGAGTTTATCGTATTTATTTGATAAATCTGAAGATAGGTCAATGGCTTCAGGATAGAGTATAGATATTTTTTTGAGATGATTAATAGTCTCCAGATTACTGGCGTGCGCATAATTTAAAAACCTCAAAAAGTCATTTTTATATTTCCTCCTCCCATAGCCTTCCACGATATTCGAGTTAATAGAATCTGCCGATCTTCTTATTTGGCTTCCCAGCTCATAAAGTTCCTGCTTTGGCAGAAAATAGCTAAAGCGGTGAGTTTCGATAAACAGCTCGAATGAGATTTTGTAAATTTCGAGGTCGTGATAGCTTTTCATAGTATCTCAAGGGTTATTTAAAAAATTGTTAAGGGAAAAGTTAGAAAAAAGTTAATAGTAGTAAACAGGTATTATGAAGCCTTAATTTACAATCAAAATTGCAGATTTAAAAATAGTTGTTATCGTGGTTGTCGGTCCCGAAGGCGCCTCCCCCGAGGAGGTAAACTTCGATGTTCGGGACTGTTGTCCTAAACCTGCGGTCCTCTGTTGTCGAGTTGTCGTTGTTCTATTCGCGGGAGAACAGGGAGGGATGAAGGTGGGCACCGCGAAGAAGATTGGGGTTCGGCAGCCTTCATCCCACCCCTAAGTAATCCCCTGCTGGGCGTCTAAATAGAACAATAACTACCACCACAACAACCCCGGGGAGGCGCAGTTTACCTCCCGCGGGAGGCCGACCCACGGGGTG
>NZ_JAHBGI010000054.1 GCF_018500185.1 Litoribacter ruber
ATGTTGGGGTCATTGGACACCCAGCCATCCACGGCTATTTTTCTTTCCTGCTCAGGCACATTGATGCGGATCTCGTCTATACAGGAGACCTGAAAGAAAAAAATAAAAAACACACATAGCTTTCCGAGCCTATCCATCAACTAAAGATGATGCTTTAATCCTGAAATTCAAAGTCCTCTATTAAATAACCCGTTATACCGACTGAGTTAATACCTGAGATTTCAAATCCAATAACTAATGGTCATAAATAGTTTGCTTAAAGGGCTCAGGAACCTCCATGGTCCCATCGGTGTAATATTCTACACATTCATACTGAAATTCACCAAGCTTTGGAATTTCCTCCACTCTATAGCGAAAACCGTCCTGAGGCGCATAAAAATTAAGTCGCCTCACCATCCTATAGTCAAACTTATGGTTGGCTGTTGAAAAGGTGCCCAATACCTTTTCACTTTCATCAGACAAATTCTTAATATTCCCCTCCAGGTTTGAGGGCATAGGATCAAATATATTTCCAGTGTTTTCCTGCTGCTCTTGAATTAAGGATAAATAAGAAGTTTGGAAAGAGTTGAGTCCATACATTTCAATTTCTAAATAAAATCTTCCCAAGCGATTCATAGGCAGTGCCACTACAGTAAACTTACCCTCAGAACCCATTCCTACGTTGTTATAATAGGAATTGACATTTATTTTGGGGGTTAAAATATCATGATATAAATAACAGGTGCACGCACATTCAACAGGAGGTGGGGGTTGGATTTCAGGATCATACTGGGTGTGAACTTCCTCAATTCCCTTTGTCTTAAAATAATAACCATA
>NZ_JAHBGI010000055.1 GCF_018500185.1 Litoribacter ruber
GCCAGACCCCGCACGTCATTGCGATCCCGATCAATTAGAACGTCCAGAGGACAGATCGGGAGGAGCAATCTTGAGCCGTACCTCCTTCGCAATGACGTGGTACCTGTCATTGCGATCCCGACCCACCTGTACTCCCAAAAAACAAGTCGGGAGAAGCAATCTTAAACGTGAATTAAACCTTCCAGGTCTCGTGAAATTAGCCAGACCCCGCACGTCTTTGCGATCCCGATCAATTAGAACGTCCAGAGGACAGATCGGGAGGAGCAATCTTGAGCCGTCCCTCCTTCGCAATGACGTGGTACCCGTCATTGCGATCCCGACCCACCTGTACTCCCCAAAAACAAGTCGGGAGAAGCAATCTTGAACGGCAATATGAAGAAACTAGTATATTACGAAGGCTTTCATTCAATCGAAGAAGCCATTGCAAGAGAAAAGCAAATTAAAGCTGGTAGCAGAAAAAAGAAAATTGATCTTATCCAAAAGCTAAATCCAAATTGGAGGGATTTAACAGAGGAAATCATGAATTGGTAAACTGGTTAGAGCTTAAGGTCTAGATTGCTTCAGTCGTACCTCCTTCGCAATGACGTGGTACCCGGCATTGCGATCCCGACCCACCTGTACTCCCAGAAAACAAATCGTGAGAAGCAATCTGGAACGAGAATCAATCCTTCCAGGTCTCGTGATTTTTGCCAGACCCCACACTTCATTGCGATCCCGATCAATTTGGACTTCCAGAGAACAGATCGGGAGAAGCAATCTTGAACGGCAATTAAGGGAGTATTTCATAAACTGTGTAAGTCCGATTTTAGGA
>NZ_JAHBGI010000057.1 GCF_018500185.1 Litoribacter ruber
TGCACCCTCCGTATTACCGCGGCTGCTGGCACGGAGTTAGCCGGTGCTTATTCATACGGTACCGGCAATTTCCACCGCAGTGGCTTTTTCTTCCCGTATAAAAGCAGTTTACAACGCAGAACGCCGTCTTCCTGCACGCGGCATGGCTGGGTCAGGCTCCCGCCCATTGCCCAATATTCCCTACTGCTGCCTCCCGTAGGAGTCTGGCCCGTATCTCAGTGCCAGTGTGGGGGACCTTCCTCTCAGAACCCCTAAGGATCGCAGTCTTGGTGGGCCGTTACCCCGCCAACTAACTAATCCTACGCATGCCCATCTTTTACCGCCCGGAGACTTTAAACATAAAACCATGCGGCTCCATGTTGCCATGGGGTATTAATTTCCGTTTCCGGAAGCTATCCCCCTGTAAAAGGTAGGTTGCATACGCGTTACGCACCCGTGCGCCACTCTCAT
>NZ_JAHBGI010000058.1 GCF_018500185.1 Litoribacter ruber
GAAAATATTGATTCTTATCGGCCCGATGATTCATTTCTTGCGGTAATAGACTCTCAAATCAACAGCAAGGAAGACTTATTAATAGGTATATTTCATAATCTAAAGTTGCCAGATTACTTCGGGTTTAATTGGGACTCCTTAAATGATTGCTTAAGAGATCTTCATTGGATAAGTGAGAATGTAGTAGTCATTGTGCACAAGGTAATACCTCACCTGAAAGAGGAAGAGTTGATGATCTACTTGACGCTATTGGATGAGGCTATTCAGGACTGGGAAGGTGATCAAGAACATTCTTTGGAAGTAGTATTTCCAAAAACTTCTGAACACGCTTTAAAAGAACTAATTGATTCATGAATTTGATATCTGTTTTAGTTTAGCATTAGTAAGAAGAATAAATTTTTTCATCAC
>NZ_JAHBGI010000059.1 GCF_018500185.1 Litoribacter ruber
CCACCTGGCATTACAGCGATGATAGGAAAAGACCAAGTCATCACTGCCGCCCAAAACCAATGGACAAATGTGCCAAAAGACTGCCCTGATGCCTGTACTTTATTGGGGAAAACCTCAGAAATGAATACCCATATCACTGCCCCCTGAGAGAAGGCAAAACTGGCAATAAAAACCAACAAGGGTATCAATATCCCAACATCTCCCTTTCCATGCTGGAAAAGATATGCGGTGGTGATCAAGCTGACGATCATTCCAATGGACCCTATACCCATCAGCTTTTTACGGCCTATCTTATCAATCAAACTCATGGCAAGAAGAGTAAAAACCATATTTATCAACCCAACTGATGCAGCCTGCAGGAAAGCAGTGTCTGTAGCCAGTCCCGACATTTCAAATATT
>NZ_JAHBGI010000006.1 GCF_018500185.1 Litoribacter ruber
AGTGGTTCACGATGCAGCCACGTTTGGTGAAATGATGAATGATGAATGATGAAGTACTTTCGTTCCACTGATGCCCCATCCGAAGAGCGAAGCTCCGAGGGAGGGCGACGCGTGTAGAGACGTTGGATTGCATCATATGGACAAAATGGCTATCAACAGCCTCTGTTGCTAGAATACGTGGTACATGGTACCTGGTACTTGGTACCCCTCCTAAGTATGAAGTGGTTCACAGTAGTTCAGCCACGTTTGGTAAAAAAATAATGAATGTAGAATATCGAATGATGCTTGCCCACCGTGGCGGGAATAATGAAGTACACTTTCGTTACAGTCACGCAACTTAGTGCCTAGTACAACAAAAAAACCGCTCTACATATGCAGAACGGTTTTTGTATGAAAAATAAGCTTAGTGCTCGCTTATTTTACTTTTTCAACTACAGCTTTGAATGCCTCTGGGTGGTTCATGGCAAGGTCAGCAAGAACTTTTCTGTTAAGATCGATTTCTGCTTTCTTCAACATGCCCATCAATTGGGAATACGAAACGCCGTGCTCTCTGGCACCTGCGTTGATACGCTGGATCCATAGGGCTCTGAATTCTCTCTTCTTCGCTTTTCTGTCTCTGTACGCGTACTGTAAACCTTTTTCGTACTTGTTTTTGGCTACGGTCCAAACGTTGCTACCTCTTCCGAAGTAACCTCTGGTAGCTTTTAATACTTTTTTTCTTCTTGCTCTTGACGCTACCGCGTTGACTGATCTAGGCATAATTTTTAATTTTTGACTCTTGGTGCCCGAAGGGTCTTTAAACCAAGCATCTGGTGAATAATAACCTTAATTAATTTGTTTTGTCAGAAGTTAAGAATCTGATCAGATTCTCAACATGTCTTTTACTCTTCCTTCGTCTGACTCGTGGACGTTGCCCATTTTGGTAAGATTTCTCTTCTGCTTGGTCGTCTTCTTAGTCAGAATGTGGCTTTTGTAAGCATGCTTTCTTCTGATTTTGCCGGTTCCTGACAATTTGAACCGCTTTTTTGCACTTGATTTGGTTTTTACTTTAGGCATTTTTGCTGTATTTATTTAGTTGAAATTATTTCTTGTTACCTGCTTTGGGAGAAACGAAGATGTTCATGCGCTTACCTTCCATCTTGGGAAGCTGCTCCACCTGACCGTACTCTTCCAGTGCCTGTGCAAATTTCAATAAAAGCATCTCGCCTCTCTCTTTAAACACGATCGTCCTACCCACAAAGTGCACATAGGCCTTCACCTTGGCACCCTCTTTCAGGAAGTTGATCGCATGCTTGAGCTTGAAGTCAAAATCGTGATCGTCCGTGTTGGGTCCGAATCGGATTTCTTTGACTACTGTTTTTGCTGCGTTGGCTTTTATCTCCTTTTGCTTTTTCTTCTGCTCGTACTTAAACTTCGCATAGTCAATCACCTTACATACGGGCGGGTTGGCGCTGGGAGAAATCTCAACAAGATCAAGGTCATTTTCCTGGGCCAGCCTTACTGCTGCATCTGTAGCCATCACGGCATTGCCGCCTTCTACAAAATCCCCCACTACCCTGACCTCGCGGGCCCTGATCTTGGAATTTACCTTATATGGTTCTTCTTGTCTCGGTTTAAACGGTTTTCTTCCTCTCAAAATAGTTATGGTTGTTTAATGAATTTGACTGCAAATATCGCAATAATTTTTATTTTATAAAAATCAAAGAATTAATTCCTTAATTTATTTAAAGATGGAGGATGTCGGATGCCCTTTCTGCAGGGGTTAAAATTTTTTCACCCCTGCAGAAAGGATTACCGTCTTCTTTAATTCAAACTCTCCGCGATGATGTTTTTGAAATAGGCTACAAATTCCTCCACTGTGAAGCTTCCGAGGTCGCCCTGACCGTGTTTGCGGACAGAAAGTTTGCCTTCGGCCTGCTCTTTTTCACCCACGATGATCATGAATGGCACTTTCTTCATTTCTGAATCCCGGATCTTGCGACCGATCTTCTCATCCCGGTTATCCAGGTTGCCACTGATGTCGGCATCCTCAAGCTGCTGCTTGATCTGCTCGGCGTAATCGGCAAATTTTTCGGAAATCGGCAGGATGTTGATCTGCTCGGGAGAAAGCCAAAGGGGGAAATTGCCTGCACAGTGCTCAATAAGCACGGCCACAAATCTTTCTAGGGAACCAAATGGTGCCCTATGGATCATCACAGGTCTGTGGCGCTGGTTATCTGAACCCACATATTCGAGTTCAAATCTATTAGGTAAATTATAATCTACCTGTATAGTTCCAAGCTGCCAGCTTCTACCCAAGGCATCCTTGACCATAAAGTCAAGTTTAGGCCCGTAAAACGCTGCTTCTCCAAGCTCGGTCACGGTATCCAAACCCTTCTCCTTGGCCGCCTCAATGATATCAGACTCTGCCTTGTCCCACAAAGCATCCTCTCCAATATATTTCTCCTTATCCTCAGGATCTCTTAGGGAGATCTGCGCGGTATAATTCTCAAAACCCAAGGCTTTGAACACATACAACACGAGGTCAATTACCTTGATAAACTCTTCTTTCACCTGGTCAGGACGGCAGAAAATATGCGCATCATCCTGGGTAAAGCCCCTCACGCGGGTCAATCCGTGCAGCTCACCGCTCTGCTCATATCTATAGACGGTCCCGAATTCGGCATAGCGAATAGGAAGGTCCTTATAAGACCTTGGCTTATGTTTGTAGATCTCGCAGTGGTGCGGACAGTTCATCGGCTTAAGCAAGAACTCCTCCCCCTCATGCGGTGTGGCAATGGGCTGGAAGGAATCTTTTCCATATTTGGCGTAGTGGCCAGAAGTCTCATAAAGTGCCTTATGGCCGATATGAGGTGTCGCAACCTGCTGATAACCGGATTTGTCCTGGGCCTTCTTCATGAAGTTAACCAATCGCTCGCGCAATAGGGTGCCTTTTGGCAACCAAAGTGGTAAGCCCTGTCCCACCTTTTCGGAGAAGGTAAACAGCTCAAGTTCGCGGCCCAACTTACGGTGGTCACGCTTTTTTGCTTCCTCAAGCAATACCAGGTATTCCTGAAGTTCCTTTGCTTTTGGAAAAGTAACCCCATAAATTCTGGTAAGCATTTTATTTTTCTCATCCCCTCTCCAGTAGGCACCGGCAACATTCAATAGCTTAACAGCCTTGATGAAACCTGTATTTGGAATATGGGGTCCACGGCAGAGGTCGGTAAAATTTCCCTGCTCGTAGAACGTGATGGTACCGTCCTCGAGGCCTTCGAGAAGGTCCAGTTTATATTCATCCCCCTTTTGCTCGTAGTAGGCAACGGCTTCTGATTTGCTGATTTCCTTGCGGGAGTATTCGTTTTTCTGCTTGGCCAGCTCGATCATTTTCTTCTCGATCTTTTCCAGCTCGGCCCCGTCGAAGGTCCTGTCCCCAAAATCAACATCATAGTAAAAGCCGGTTTCAATGTTTGGTCCAATCCCAAACTTCACCCCTGGGTAGAGGGCTTCCAGTGCCTCTGCCAGCAAGTGCGCCGAACTGTGCCAGAAGGTTCCTTTCCCCTCTTTGTCGTTCCATGTCAAAAGTTGCACCTCGGCATCCTGGTTGATCGCACGGGTGGCATCCCATACCTCACCATTCACTTTGGCGGCAAGAACGTTTCGGGCCAATCCTTCGCTGATACTAAGGGCGACTTGGTGGCCGGTGATTCCTTTGTCAAACTGCCTGACAGAACCGTCGGGCAGGGTAATATTGATTTGTTGTTCAGACATTTTTAAAATATACAGTGTAAAACATGGCACCTTTACAAACAGGTGCGCTATTATCTTACAAATATGACCAAGTTATGGTTAAATGTAAAATTGTTTGAGATTTATTGTCCGCTGCGCGGACGCTTATGGTTTATTAGTACATAGTTTATAGACCATAGTCCATAAAACTAGAAAAGTCCGTGTGGATCTCTCCACACGGACTTTCAGTTGTCAAACGCCTTAAGCTTTAAACTATAAACTTCAAACCCTAAACATTTTAAAATAACCCCAACTGTTCCTCGTCATCATCTTCATCGACACTTAGGTCTACGCTGTCTCCGACGGTGAGATCGGCTGGGTTTTCTTCTTTTTTGGGTTTGACGGGAGCCAGAAGGGATATGCTTTTGACCGTGTGCGAGGTTAGTTTGTTCCCCATGGCTTTCCAGCCCTTCACGTCGATCAGCATGTCCACGTCGTAGATTACCTCTTCGGTTTCCTTGCCTTTTTGAAGCTTCACCTTCACCTGAGGCTGCTCCTCAGTGCTGACTACCTCCAGCTGGCTGTTTCTGTGGTCAGATATGAAGTTGAATTTCTTGTTCACGGTAGAAGTTTCCACCATAAAGCGCTTGACAAAATAGGTCTTGGAGGTGCCGTCAAAGTAGATGGCTGAAATCACCTTTTTGGGGTCAAATTTCTCCAAAAGCAATAGGTCCTTGGACTCATATCTATTCGTCACCTCAAAAGAGGTTAGCTCGTATTCCCCGTTTCGGTACACGGCAATGATCTTGTCATCCCCCAGGAAGTTGTCCACCAATCGGCCCCTTCCATCTGTGTTCAGCCTGCCGATATGTTCATCGTAGTAGATATCCAAACCGCCAAGGGTAGAGACGCCTTCCATTTTCAATTGGATCTTGCGAACCGGGTATTTGGTCAGGATATTTCCTCCTGCACCCCTACCCTTGATTTCAATGGTGGAGAAGTCAAAGTCAAAAACCTTCACCCTAGCCTTACTTCCTTGGGTGAGGTAAACGGTCACAATTTCCGCCTCACCATTGGGATTTGCTGTGAAGTACATCACCTTGGAACCTTTGGTGCCTTTGGTAAGCACATATTCCCTGTCACGGGTGACGCTGAGCACCTGGAATCTTTTGACCATGGCCCTACCCGAGCCGCCGTCGAGATAGATCAAGTTATAAACCATGCGCTCATCCCCTTTGCGGTAAACCGCTACGTGGATGATGTCTTTGCCTACAAATACCTTGTCCTGGATTTTGGTCACCTGGGCCGTGCCGTCACGTTTGAAGACAATAATGTCATCCAAGTCGGAACAGTCGCAGACAAACTCATCCTTTTTCAAACCGTAACCGATAAAACCATCGGCTCTGTTTACATACAGTTTGGCATTGTTGGCTGCCACCACGGTGGCCTGAATGTTTTCGAAAGCACGGATTTCGGTTTTTCTTTCCCTTCCCTTGCCATATTTATCCAGCAGGCCTTTATAATACTTGATGGCATATTGGGTCAGGTGGTTGAGGTTGTAATTCACCTCTTTCAGCTCTTCCTCCAATTTGCGCATCAGCTCATCGGCCTTGAAAGCATCAAATCTGGAAATCCGCTTGATCTTGATTTCAGTCAGCCTTACAATATCCTCAGTGGTGATCTCCCGATAAAAATCAGGTTTGTAGGGTTCCAATCCCCTGTCGATGGTTTCGATCACCGCATCCCAGGTTTCACACTCCTCAATGTCGCGGTAGATCCTGTTTTCGATAAAGATTTTCTCCAAAGAAGAGAAAAGCAGTTTCTCCATCAACTCCGCCTTACGGATCTCAAGCTCCCTTTTGAGCAGCTCCTTGGTCTGTTTGGTGTTGTAGGAGAGAATATCGTTGACGGTGAGGAAGACAGGCTTGTCTTCTATAATCACACAGGCATTTGGCGAAATGGAAACCTCACAATCGGTGAAGGCATACAGGGCGTCGATGGTCATGTCCGGAGACTGTCCCGGTGCCAGCTGTATCTGGATTTCCACTTCAGCAGCCGTATTGTCGGTTACTTTTTTTATCTTGATCTTACCCTTGTCATTGGCTTTGATAATGGACTCGATCAAAGAGTTGGTGGTGGTACCATATGGTATCTCCTTGATCAGAAGAGTTTTGTTGTCCTCTTCCTCGATTTTTGCGCGAACCTTTATCTTTCCTCCTCTGATCCCCTCGTTGTATTCGGAAAAATCCCCCAATCCCCCGGTAGGGAAATCAGGAAGCAGGGTTGGCCGTCCGCCTTTGAGGACTTCTATCGAACCTTCGATCAGCTCGATAAAGTTGTGGGGCAATATTTTGGTAGAAAGGCCTACAGCGATCCCCTCCACTCCTTGTGCCAAAAGCAATGGAAACTTGACAGGCAAAGTAACCGGCTCCTTTTTCCTTCCGTCATATGACAGTTGCCATTCGGTTGTCTGTGGGTTAAAGACCACATCCAGGGCAAACTTAGAAAGTCGCGCCTCGATATATCTGGCCGCTGCCGCACCGTCGCCGGTACGGATATCGCCCCAGTTGCCCTGGGTTTCGATCAAAAGGTCTTTTTGGCCAAGATTTACTATGGCATCGCTGATCGAAGCATCCCCGTGGGGGTGGTACTGCATGGTCTGCCCGATGATGTTGGCCACTTTGTTGAAGCGCCCATCATCCATTTCCTTCATGGCGTGCATGATCCTACGCTGCACGGGCTTGAAACCATCCTCAATGGCCGGCACCGCCCTTTCCAAAATCACATAGGATGCATAATCAAGGAACCAGTCCTTGTACATGCCCGTCACGGGAATCGACTCATGCAATTCCTCGTCGTTGTCCAATGGTCCGTTGTTTTCTAAATCACTCATTTAAAACAAATATTTCGCGATACTGTAATTTTTATAACCCAAGCCTCAAAATATGAAAAGCATCAAAAAATTTCATCAATAATGCAATCTCTAGCATTTTTGCATTATTACTGCAATAATTTAGGCCGTTATTTTTTCTTCCTCCTTAGCTTTCCTTTTAGCTTCCTCTTCCTCCTTTACCAAATCCTTTTCAATCTTGAGGTTGTCAATGATGAAATTTTGGCGGTTAGGGGTGTTTTTGCCCATGTAGAAAGTCAACAGGTCGGCAATCTTGGTGTCTTTGCCCAAAATGATCGGCTCCAAACGGATATCCTCACCTATAAAGCCTCCAAATTCATTTGGGGAAATTTCACCCAGCCCCTTAAATCGTGTGATCTCCGGTTTGCTACCCAGCTTCATGATCGCCCGCTGCCTTTCCTCATCGGTGTAACAATAGATCGTTTCCTTCTTGTTTCTTACTCTGAATAGCGGGGTTTCCAAAATATAAAGATGGCCGTTTTTCACCAAATCGGGGAAGAACTGAAGGAAGTAAGTCATGATCAGCAACCTGATGTGCATTCCGTCCACATCGGCATCGGTAGCGATCACAATTTTCCTGTATCGCAGGTTTTCAATCCCGTCTTCAATGTTTAAGGCATGCTGAAGGAGGTTGAATTCCTCATTTTCATACACCACCTTTTTGGTCATCCCAAAGCAGTTGAGCGGTTTTCCCCTCAAGGAGAATACGGCCTGGGTCTGCACATTCCGGGATTTGGTGATGGAACCTGATGCAGAGTCCCCCTCGGTGAGGAAAAGCATGGTTTCATTTTTCTTCTCATCGCTGGCTTTGGGGTCATCATAATGCACGCGGCAGTCCCTGAGCTTCTTGTTGTGCAGGTTTGCCTTTTTGGCTCTTTCGTTTGCCAGTTTCTTGATGCCGGAAATTTCCTTGCGCTCACGTTCGGACTGCAGGATTCTTTTCAGCAGGTTATTGGCCGCATCGGGATTCTTGTGCAGGTAGTTGTCCAGCTCGGTTTTGATGAAATCATTGACAAACGTCCTCAAAGTGGGCCCGTCCGGCCCGATGCTCTGGGAGCCGAGCTTGGTCTTGGTCTGGGATTCAAAAACAGGTTCCTGGACCCTCACCGCGATGGATGCCACGATACTTTGTCTGATATCAGAAGCATCGTAATCTTTTTTGTAAAACTCCCTGACGGCCTTGACGATCGCTTCCCTGAAAGCGGTCAGGTGCGTACCTCCCTGGGTAGTGAACTGCCCGTTAACAAATGAGTAATATTCCTCCCCATACTGGTTGCTATGGGTCATGGCCATTTCAATGTCATTGCCTTTCAGGTGAATGATGGGATACCTGCGGCTGTCCTCATCCACTTTTCTGTCCAAAAGGTCATGAAGTCCTCTTTCGGAAAAATACTTCTTGCCGTTATAATTGATGGTAAGACCGGCGTTCAGGAAGGCATAGTTCCAGATCTGGTTTTCCAGGTATTCCGGAATGAAATGGTAGTTTTTGAAAACGCTGCTATCCGGGGAAAAAGTGATTTTGGTCCCGTTTCGATCGGAGCTTTTCACTATGGGCTTATCCTCTTTCAGAACGCCCTTCTCAAATTCCGCGACCTTGGTTTCCCCGTCGCGGTAGGATTGCACGCGGAAGTATTCCGACAAGGCGTTTACCGCTTTGGTACCGACCCCGTTTAGCCCGACAGATTTCTGGAAGGCCCCCGAGTCGTATTTACCACCGGTGTTGATCTTGGACACACAGTCGATGACTTTTCCCAATGGGATGCCCCTACCGTAGTCCCTTACCTCCACCTTGTGTTCACTGATCTTGATATCGATGGTGCGGCCGTGGCCCATCATGTGTTCATCGATACTGTTATCGAGAATTTCCTTTACCAAAACGTAAATCCCGTCATCCTGGGCGCTCCCGTCCCCAAGCTTCCCGATATACATACCGGGTCTGAGGCGGATGTGCTCCCTCCAATCCAGGGATTTGATACTGTCTTCTGTATATTGAACGTTTGACGCCATAATATGCTTGATTCAGATGAATGTTAAATTAATCAGGACCTAACCTGGCTTAACTTTTTGCCTAAAATAGCAAAAAGCAGGATAATCCAAACTACCATGAACACAGGAATCATGTAGAAAAATGGACTGAACTCCTCTGTCTTGATCTCATATTGGTTGTTGATGCTATGGATAAAGAAGGCGATGATCACCATGGAAACGTTTAGAATTCCCGCAAATGAATAGATCCAGCCCAACATTTTGTCGCTAAATGGGTCTCCTGTGGGGAAAAGCTTTCTTAGGTTGGTGGTGGCTTGCTTTTCTACCATTTTCCCTGAAAATACAACAATCAGGTTGATGATAATGAAAGCTCCGATTCCAAAATAGAAGAAGGTATCCCTGGCGACCGACTTGACCGGCATGCCTGAAGCATCTAGTTGGTAGGCGACATTTTCGGGAAGTGCCGCGTAGATGTACATGAAAAGGATGATAAAGAGCAGAATAGAAAGGAAATGAAAGGCTTTGGCAAATCTTCTGTACATAATCAGTATTTAATTAAGCCGCTAATATAGAATTTTTATGGGAATCAAAACGGCCTGTGCGAGGGAACACCTTGCCTATAAGTCTTATTGGACCAAATTAATTCCCTGAGTCAAAGTATAATATCCTTATAAATATATTTTTGCTTACTTTTGTGGCCAGAAATCCCAATCATTATGTCCAGAATCCCCCAAGTTCTCCTTACCCTATTGGTTTTTGCCACACTTTCCTGCACCGGCCCGCTTGACACCGGGATTATCGATACGGAGGAGTGGAAAAAGGACCGATACGGCTGTCTGGGACTGCGACTGGCCTATGAAAGCGAAATAAGAAGTATCAAAAATTCCTTCTTGGGCAAAAACAACCAGGAGCTGATCAAAACCTTTGGCAGGCCTGACCGTGTGGAGCTGGTGGACAAAAGCCAAACCTTCTTTTTCTACTTTCTGGAACCTTCCTCCAACTGCGAAGGGGTGGAAACAGAAAAAGAACCTCTAAAGGTTCTTTTCCGCTTAAATTCTATAAACAAGGTCAGCGAGGTGACCGTGACTACACTCAATCCATAAAACATAAAGCTGCAGCCCCCAAGGTTCCGGCATTGTTTTCCAATGTCGCCTTTTCCATCCTCAGGTCGGAAAGGTAATATTTGGTCAGGTACTGGCGCACTGTTTTTTCCAAAGAAGGCATCATAAACTCCAAGCCTGCGGAGATGCCGCCGCCGAAGTAAATTTCATTCACGTCCAGGATTCTCACCGTAGACACGATGGCCTCCCCCATGATGCGGCCCACTTCTTCAAAAACCATCAGGGATACCTGATTGCCGGCCTTGGCAGTGTCCACCAGCAAGTGGGTACCCAATTCCTTGTCCAGGAGTTCGCCTGCTTTTTCGGGATAGGCTTCTATCATTCGCTGCATGATGCGGAGTATCCCGTTTCGGCCGATGAGTTTTTCCAGCCCCTCGTTGCCTCGGGAAAGCATATGGCCCATTTCCATGGCATTGCCCCTGGCTCCTTTGAAAATCTCACCATTCATGACCATGGCACTCCCGATCCCGGTACCCATGGTGATAAAAAGAAAGTTGGGAGAGGTTTGTGACACCCCAAATTTGAGTTCCCCGAATGCCGCGGCAGCCGCGTCATTTTCGAGGTAAAAGTTGATGTCTTTATAAAGCTTCTGAAGAGATCCTTTGAGATCAAATCCGTTGAGCGCCGGGATGGCGGGGATTTCCAGGGTGGTGGTTCTTTCTTTATTGACCAGACCTGGCAGGCCTATGCCGACATTTTTGACTTCCGGAAACATGTCCAGGTATTTGCCGATTACTCTAAGGAAACAAAGATTAAACCCGTCGGGGTGTTCTTTATATGGTCTGGTATCCTCTTTAAAAAAGGAGACGATTTTACCTTGCCTGCTTACCAAGCCAATTTTCAAATGGGTACCGCCAACATCCACCCCCAAAAAATGCTCTTCTTGTTGATTCATATCTAATTTTAATAGGTTTAATTGCCCTAAGATAGCAAAGAGAATGATTTACTTCCTAAATTCCCGGGAAAAGACTTGAAAAATACGTAAAACTGCAGGACATACCAAAGTGTTGCGCAGGGTCAAGGCCAATATGCCTGTCATGTTTTTGCGGTCGGTATGGGGGTATTCCCGGCAGGCCTTTGGACGGTCTTCATAAATCAGACAGGTGTTGTCGTCCAAAAGAAAGGAACAGGGGCTTTTTTGCAGCACATAGTCCCCCTCTTCGTCCATCCGCAGATAGGTATCGATAAACTCCCCCGTTTTCATCTTCAGGGTTTTGCTTATCCTTTCAATGTCAGTGGAAATGAAGATGGGGCTGGTGGTTTTGCAGCAGTTTGCACAACTCAGGCAGTCAATCTCCCTAAAGGAATTCTCATGCTCCCGGTGAAACATCTGATCCAGCCCCTTGGGCTTGACCTTGCGCAGCTTATCCTTCAGCTTCTTATTGGAAGAATATTCGCTTCTACTTATATTTTCAAAACCTTCAGTCAACTCCCACTAATTAATATTACCCTTTATTTTAAATATTAAATATTTTACCTTCTTTTATTTGCATTTGAATTGATTTTATTCTAATTTCAAATACACTTAAAGCCACATAATATGAAGATGCATCCAAATGAATTGTTCTTCTACTATACCCCCGATCACTCTATAGACAAGAAGGCCAGAGCTTATGCCCGATCCGTTTCCCGATATGTGAATGAAATCAACATAGAAAAGGAAAAAATCACCACTACCGGTTGGCGCACCATTTTGGACAAGCTGGACCTGCGGCCCAAAGACCTGCTCAACCGGGCCCATCCCGATTACCAGGCGCACATAGCAGGCAAAACCTGGGATGATGAGAGCTGGCTGCAGATCTTGGTGAAATACCCTCACCTGATCAAAGCACCCATTGCCATCAAAAGGGAGAAAGCGGTGCTTTGCCTTAAGCCTAACGACATTCTTAAACTTAATTAAGTAAGATGGATGCCATCTAGCTCAATGGTGATTTTTTTATCCTTGTATAGCTGACCGATTGACTGTTTAAAATGTTTTTTACTCATACCCAGCACTTTTTGGATTTCTTCGGGGGATGATTTATCATGGAGGGGCAAAGATTTGCGGACTTTTAGAATCTCGAGAATTTTTTCCGCCCCTTTTTCATATTTTTCTCTGGTAGGCGCCTCAAGCATGAGGTCGACCTTTCCGTCTTGCCTTACCTTTTTGACAAATGGGCTGACCTTGTCCCCTACGGCCAAGTTGCGGAAAACCTCATTCTTGTAAAGAAGCCCCTCAAACTTCCCTTCGATAAGCACTTTGAATCCCAGCTCCGATTCATCGAACACCACTCCTTCGACTTGCTGCCCGGGTTCGTAACCCTGCGTATCAGTCAAAATGAAATCCTCGTATTTGGACACGCCGATCAGTCTGTTGGTTTTGTGATCCACACAGACCATGACCAGATACTTCTCGCCCTCTACCATATCCTTGCCCATTTCGGACTTGGGTACAAAAAGGTCCTTCTGCAGGCCCCAATCCATGAAGGCTCCAAACTTGGTGATTTCCTTGGCTTCCATCACCGCAAACTCATCCACAATAGCATTTGGCCTGTTGGTCACGGCTACGGGGCGGTCCTCGCTGTCGGTATAGACAAACACTTCTATTTCTTCCCCTTCTTTTTCATCACCTTTCAGGTATGATTTGGGAAGCAAAACTTCCTCTCCGTCTCTTAAGGCCAAATAGGCACCGTTGGGTGTGAAGCGGTTAATCAATAGGCTGCTGATCTTTCCAAGTTCTTTCATAATTCGGATATAGGGTTTTTAGAATCCACAAAATTACGCATTAATCCCAAAGGAATGGAACAAACCCTTCTTTTTCATCTTCAAAGCCTTCCTTATGCACCAAACAATATTTTGAAATTTTTGTCCCAAATTGGAAAACGCCAAATATCCCTGTATTTTAGGCCTTGCAAAAAAGCAAAACAAATCGGGCCGATTGGGCCTTTTTTAACCATAAACTCAAATATCAAATTTTATGAAGCATATTTCTGTGATCGGATCAGGGACCATGGGCAACGGTATCGCCCACGTTTTTGCCCAGAAGGGTTATCAGGTATCCTTAATCGACCTCAACCAAGACGCCCTAGAGCGCGCGATCGGCACGATCAGCAAAAACCTTGACCGGCAGGTTAGTAAGGAGCTTATCTCCGAAGAGGAGAAAAACCAGGCTTTGGCCAATATCAAAACTTTCACCAAATTAAACGACGGGGTGGCTGATGCTGACCTGGTGGTAGAAGCTGCCACTGAAAACGTGAAAGTCAAGCTGGACATCTTCAGAGAGCTGGATTCCATCTGTGCTGAAAAAACCATTTTGGCCACCAACACCTCCTCGATTTCCATCACCAAGATCGGCGCGGTGACCAGCAGACCCAACAAGGTGATCGGCATGCACTTCATGAACCCAGTACCGGTAATGAAACTGGTAGAGGTAATCAGAGGTTATGCCACTTCCGATGAGGTTACCAGCCGTATCATGGAGCTTTCCAGCAACTTGGGCAAATCTCCGGTGGAAGTAAACGACTACCCTGGCTTTGTGGCCAACAGAATCTTGATGCCTATGATCAACGAGGCCATCTATACCTTGTATGAAGGCGTGGCTGGCATTGAGGAAATTGACACGGTAATGAAACTGGGCATGGCTCACCCAATGGGTCCCTTGCAGTTGGCGGATTTTATCGGGCTGGATGTCTGCCTTTCCATTCTTAGGGTATTGCATGACGGTTTTGGAAACCCAAAATACGCCCCATGCCCACTTTTGATCAACATGGTGGAAGCTGGCTACATGGGTGCAAAGTCCGGTGAAGGTTTCTACAAATATGTCAAAGGAAGCAAGGAGCTGGTGGTTTCCGAGAGGTTCAAAAAGTAACTCTCTTAGCTTCAAAAAGATAGCCTGTCTCCCCTAGAGGCGGGCTCTTTTTTGCCCTATTGGCTGTTATTTTTTTATATTTTTGCAAACCCTTATACAAAATGAAAAAACAACCCATGCATATCGCCGTATCCGGAAACATCGGTAGTGGAAAAACTACCCTTACTGAAAAACTGTCCAAACATTATGGCTGGAAGGCTGAATTTGAGGCAGTGGAAAACAATCCGTATCTGGCGGACTTCTACGAGGATATGCAGCGCTGGTCCTTTCACCTGCAGGTTTACTTTTTGAACAGCCGCTTCAACCAGATCCAGAAGATCCGGGAGAGTGAAATCTCCATCATCCAGGACCGGACGATCTATGAGGATGCCTATATATTTGCGGCCAACCTACACAAGTCCCAGCTGATTTCCGAGCGGGATTACCACAACTACCTCAACCTGTTTCACAGCATGATCGATTACGTGAAGGCTCCAGACTTGTTGATCTACCTCAAGGCGGACATCCCAAAGCTGGTCGGGCAGATAGAGAAAAGAGGAAGGGATTATGAAAATGCCATCCGGATCGATTATTTGAAAAATTTGAATTCCCATTACGAGGAATGGATTGGCAGCTATGACAAAGGCAATTTGTTGGTGGTGGATGTCAACAACCTTGACTTTGTGGCCAACCCCGAGGATTTTTCCAACATAGTGGGAAAAATCGACAGGGAAATCAACGGTTTGTTTTAAAGTTCGGCCTTACGCTGCAGCCACTTGGCCAGCCCCAGCTTCACTTGGGGGTCTGGTGAGAGGATGAGTTGCTCCACCGATTTCAGTCCACCGCCGAGCATGATGTTTTCATACTTGGCAATACGCACCAATCTGTAGCCATAAAGTCTGCTGAAAAGGTCAATCTGTGCGTCATTGTAAGCATTCAGTTTCCACCCGCTGGAGCCGTTGCCTGTCAAATCACCCGGATCTTCAGATTTGCCAAAATGGGTTTTGGCCACAGGGGGGCCGTTCCATATCCTATCCTGCATCCCCGACTGGAGACAGTCTTTCTCGTAAGTTCGGCAAAGCCGCAAATAGGCGTCTTTCCAGCCAAAAGCAAATAGGTCATACAGCTCAGTTTTGAGGGTTTTCAGCCGGTAGCGGTTGAAATGGTTTTCATTGTCGTAGAAAAACAGGGTGTTGCCCACCTTGAAATCCGCCCGGACTTTGGGCAAAATGATCAGCCCGTTGTTCCCGCCAAGTTCATTATAGACCTCCTTGATCAGAGCTTTTCCCTTGTCATCCAAAATGGATGGGGAAACATGAAAATCAAATTGGGGATATACTTCTATATCCTGATCCAGAAGGGTCTGGATGAGGTAATTAATCTTGATGTTGTGCACTAGTCTTTATTTTTTGCGCCTTTTCGGATAATTTCCCAGGTGTGGTCGGCCAATAGTTTTACTTCGGCCAAAAATGTGGCATTATTTTTTCTGCCCCATTCTTCGGGAGCAACCATACTCAGAAAATCACCATCATTTTGCTTTTCATATAAAAAATAATGATGGTTGATTAAGGGTTCAAAAGACATGGATGCCTGATAAATGCGGTGCGAAATCTCCTTGCGGGCCTGTAGGGCTTTGGCCTGGTCAGCTAGGAGTTGCATCTGCTGGTAGATTTGGGCCATCTGCATATCCGTTTGCGTTTCCATTGCAGAAAGGGCCCTTCCGGTGATCTTGCCTTTGTCTTCGGGTTTGATCACGGCACTGCCAGTATGGTGGGCATGGTCTAAGGTGCCAGGTGAATCGGTAGTCTTTTCCTTGAGTTCGTCAAGGTCAATTTTACTGATGTCTATCTTGTTTTTCCCCATGGGTATTGAGTGTATCGCTTGGAGCCATTCGTTCTTTTAAATTTCCCTTTGAACCGGGAAAAGTAGTCCTGGTGGAAATATCGATTCCAATCAGGAGCATAATAAGCAGGAAAATGACTCCTATGATGATGAATAGTTTCTTGTTCTTGTTCATGTAAGCTTCCCTATAATAATGGACAAAGGGCATTGGAGGTTCAAATTTAAGTAAAAAGAGTTGGATGGGCGATAATTAAATGGGCCACTAAGAGCACAAAATTTAAGGAAGGGCACTAAGGCTTCTTCGCGGCTATCAACTCGTCACCTCGACTGAAGCGAAGCGAAATGGAGAGGTCTAGAACGGATATTGAGCGTAAATAAAATGGGCCACTAAGGACACACCGTATATGAAAGGACACTAAGGCTTCTTCGCGCATAACAGCGATTGATGCTGAAAGACTTGGCACATGGTACCAAGTACCTGGTACCCAAGATGAGCTTTAAATAATTATTAAAAAATATCCAAGAGGTTTAACAAATTTTAAAATACATTTTACTATCTTTATAATGCATTTTTTAATTGAATAACTTTTTGGAAACATCGTGACGGATTTTATGTATACAATCATTCATAAGGGCACAATTTTTCATTATTTTGGAGAGGACGATGAGATGGCCAACCAAATGGTGGAAGTCATACTCAATACCAACCTCAAAGACCTCATGGAGCTACCAGAGCTTTATGAGCAAAAAGAATGGGCTAAAATCAAAGTGAGGTGCCACAAGGGCAAATCCACCATGAGTTACATCGGTGCCCTACAGGTGAGGAAAATGCTCGAGGAAATAGAATCCGATCCGGAAACCATCTATCCCCAACACCGGGATCAACTCATGCAGGATCTCCAAACCGTAGACGAGGAATTGCGTTTTTTTTTGAATGAACAATTCGGCTAACCACCCTTAGCCACAACCACTCACAAAAGAAATATTGTAGATAGTCCAATTTTAACACAAATTGGACTATTATTTTGCCCTTTTGCCAAGTGGCAACGAGATTTAGCAAAGGAAAACAAACGCTGAACATCATTACCTATGAAAAAACATTTCATTTTAGGCCTGTTTGCTGCTCTAAGTTTGCAGTACGCATCAGCCCAAACTAGTGACCTGTCGGTTCCCAAGATCATGCAAGACCCCAAATGGATGGGGACCTTTCCATCCAAAGTGCAATGGGACCAGCAAGGGGAAACGGTATATTTTGAGTACAACAAAGAGGGTGACCCTGCCGACTCCCTCTACAAAATCCAGATAGCCTCCCCTACCCAAATCGAAAAGGTAAGTCTGCAGGAGAAAAAGTCACTTCATCCTGGCGGAGGAGTTTACAATCAGGACAGAAGTAAGAAGTTATATGTAAAGGACGGTGCCCTGATGCTTTTTGACGTTTCCAAAAATGAAAGTCAAACCCTGGTTGACCTTGGTAACCGTATAAGCAACCCGATGTTTGTGGGCGAGCACATAGCCTTTGAATCCGGGCAGAACCTATATACGGTGGACATTTCCACTGGGCGCTTGAAAAAGATCACCAACATTAATTCTGGCTCAAAGCCTAAGGAAAAAAACGGTGAAAAGTCTGAAAAAGAGCAATGGTTGAAAGAGGATAACCTAGAACTCCTGCAGGTAATCAAAGAGCGTGAGGAGAAGAAGGAGAAGTCAGATGAGTATAAAAAACAGACTGCCGACAGGGAGAAGTATACTTTTTATGCCGACAACAAAGGGGTCAGCAGCCTTTCCCTGTCTCCGGACCTGAAATATGTTACGTTTACCCTTGTGGAACGCATTAGCCCAACAAGCACAGATGTGCCCGACTATGCAGATGCCAGCGGCTACACGGTCAATCTTCCTTCAAGACCTAAGGTAGGACAGGATGCTTCCAAAATGCAGCTTGCCCTTTACGACTTGGAGCGCGACACGGTAATCATGGCCGATTTGAGCAGTTTGGAGGGCATTCAGGATCTTCCTGACTACACTTCGGATTATCCTGACAAGGAGTGGGAGAAAAAGGACAGAGAAGTCATACCGGCAAAGGTTCATTTTTCCGACAACAGTGAGCATGCGGTATTGAGCATCAGGTCACAAGACAACAAGGACCGCTGGATTGCCCAACTGGATCTTGAAAATGCGTCTGTCAGCACTCTTGACCGCCAGCGTGATGAGGCATGGATTGCGGGGCCCGGCATAGGGTACGCTTTCGGGGGCGGTACTTTTGGCTGGTTGCCGGACAACCAACACATTTATTTCCAATCCGAGGAATCGGGATATTCCCATCTCTATCTTTTGGACATCAATTCGGGGCAGAAGAAAGCCTTGACTCAGGGCGAGTATGAGGTATTCAATCCCCAGCTTTCCAATGACAAGAGCCACTGGTATCTTTCCACTTCTGAGGTTCATCCAGGTGAAAGACATTTCTACAGAATGCCTGTGATGGGCGGG
This sequence comes from Litoribacter ruber, assembly GCF_018500185.1. GTDB lineage: Bacteria > Bacteroidota > Bacteroidia > Cytophagales > Cyclobacteriaceae > Litoribacter > Litoribacter ruber. Next base: position 17,879 of record NZ_JAHBGI010000006.1, read on the forward strand.
GAAATGGAAAAGTTGACCCATATGGAGGGTAATAATGATGTGTCTCTATCACCGGATGAAAAACACATGGCCATCCTTCATTCCTACAGCAACAAGCCTTGGGAACTGTATCTGCAGCCTGTAGGCGAATCGGATGCCCAGCAGATTACGGATGGAAAATCCGAGGATTTTAAAGCCTATGACTGGAGAGATCCCGAATTGGTGCAGTTTCAGGCTGAGGATGGCGAAATGGTTTGGGCAAGATTGTATAAGCCTGAGGAAGGAAAAAGCAACGGTGCAGGTGTAATATTTGTACATGGTGCCGGATATCTTCAGAATGTCCATAAATGGTGGTCCAATTATTTCAGAGAATACATGTTTCATAACCTCCTGACAGATTTGGGCTACACGGTGCTGGACATAGATTATAGAGGCAGTGCCGGATATGGCAGGGATTGGAGAACGGGCATCTACCGCCACATGGGAGGCAAAGACCTTTCTGATCAAGTGGACGGTGCCAAATACTTAGCTGAGCAACACGGCGTTGATGCTGAGAGGATGGGGATTTATGGTGGAAGCTATGGAGGTTTCATTACCTTGATGGCCCTATTTAACGAGCCGGAGTATTTCCATGCCGGTGCGGCATTGAGGTCGGTTACCGACTGGGCGCACTACAACCATGGCTACACTTCCAACATTTTGAATGAGCCGTTCAATGATCCTATTGCTTATAGAAGGTCGTCTCCTATTTATTTTGCAGAAGGCCTGAAGGGTCACCTATTGATCGCCCACGGTATCGTGGATGTCAACGTACACTTTCAGGATGTTGTAAGGCTTGCCCAGCGCTTGATTGAGTTGGAAAAGGATAATTGGGAAATGGCTGTGTACCCGGTGGAAGACCACGGTTTTGTGGAGCCCAGCAGCTGGACAGATGAATACAAGAGAATCTTGAAACTCTTTAACGATAACTTATTGAAATGATTAAAAGCTTAAACTTCAGAGGGCTGCCAGTAATGGCGGCCCTTCTATTGATCTTATTTTCCTGCAACCAACCGGGCACCCAGCCTGGGGGGCGCGGGGTAGAAGGCTCATCGGAAATTGGGGTGCTGGCCGACAGCGCCATGGTGGTATCTGCCCATCCACTGGCCTCTGAGGTCGGGGTGGAGATTCTCAAGAAAGGTGGGAATGCGGTAGATGCGGCTATTGCTGTTCAATTTGCTTTGGCAGTGGTTTTTCCCGAGGCCGGAAATATCGGTGGCGGGGGATTCTTTGTGATCAGAGATGCTGAAAGGAATTATGAAACGCTGGACTTTAGGGAAAAATCTCCTATCAACTCCTCCAGAGATATGTTTTTGGATGAGGATGGTGAGGCCCAGGCCCAGAAAAGCCAAAGGGGCCATTTGGCCTCGGGCATTCCCGGTTCGGTAGACGGCATGGTCAAGGCTTACGAGCGCCATGGAACCTTGCCTTGGGCGGAGCTGGTACAGCCGGCTATAGACTTGGCCAACGGCTTTGTATTGACTGAAAGAGAAGCCAAAAAATTCAAAAACGCCTCCCCTACTTTCAAAGAGTTCTCTACTGTGGACCCGGTACAGTTTACCGGCAAAGACTGGCAGGAGGGCGACACGTTGGTGCAGGCTCAGTTGGCACAAACACTTACCTATATCCGTGACAATGGCAGGGATGGTTTTTATAAAGGTCCAGTGGCCAAGGCCATGCTGGATGAAATGCAGAGAGGGGGTGGCGTATTCACTCAGGAGGATTTTGATCAATATGAAAGTGTATGGAGAGCCCCTTTGATTGGTAACTACAAGGATTACAAACTCATCACCATGGGTCCGCCTAGCAGCGGAGGGATAATTATTTTGCAGATGCTAGGCTTATTGGAGAAATATGAGCTGGATCCCAATCCGGATAATTTTGCAGATTACCTTCACCTGAAAACTGAGCTTGAAAGAAGGACTTACGCTGACAGGGCTGCTTATATGGCTGATGCCGATTATTACCCAGTCCCGGTGAAAACGTTGATTTCAGAAGAGTACCTCGATCAGCGCTTCCAGGATTATGATTCCAATAAAGCGACACCTTCCAGTGAAATATTTGAGGGAGAAATTCCCCAGGAATCTGAAGAAACTACCCATTTTTCCATAATTGACAGTAAGGGGAATGCGGTTTCGGCCACGACCACCATCAATGGTTCCATGGGCTCTTATGTAGTCGTGGATGGTGCTGGCTTTCTGCTGAACAATGAAATGGATGATTTCTCGATCAAACCTGGTTTCCCAAATATGTTTGGTGTACTTGGCGGCGAAGCCAACAAGATTGAGCCTGGAAAAAGGATGTTAAGCTCCATGACTCCGGTGATCATGGAAAAGAACGAAGAATTGTACATGGTCGTGGGTACTCCCGGCGGCTCCACTATTCCTACTTCGGTTTTCCAGACCATCGTCAATGTCACTGATTTCGGAATGGGCATGCAGCGGGCTGTAAGCGCCAGAAGGTTTCACAGCCAATGGCAGCCTGACCACATCTACTTCGAAAGAGGCAAGCTGGATGAAGAGCTGAAATCCAAAATGGAAGCCAAAGGCCACAAATTTGAAGAAAGAGGGCCTATTGGAAGAGTTGACGCCATATTGGTAAGAGAGGACGGCAAACTAGAAGGCGGCGCGGATCCTAGGGGTATGGATACGGCAGTGGGGTATTGATTGCGGAAGCAAGACACTACTTCGCAGAGGCAAATGGGCCACGAAGTACCACAAACCTGCCTAGACGGCAGTCAGGGTTTAAAAGAAGTTACATCAAGACTTCTTCGCTGACAAAGTTTTAGAGCAAAACAGGAAAAAAATAACCGCAGAAGCCCGGAATTCGCAGAGAATTAAATCTCTCTGTGTCCTCCGCGCCTCTGCGGTTTTCTTTTATGTAATTTTAGCGGTTAAGGAAAATCAATCCAAAATAACCAACTCAACCCTTCTATTCATATTCCTCCCCTCTTCGGTTTGGTTTTCGGAAATAGGTTTGGTACCGCCCCAGCCGGAGACACGTATTCTTTCAAATTTGACCCCTTCATCAATAAGCAGGTTCCTGATCATACTGGCTCTGCTCATTGAAAGTTCCTTGTTGAGTTGGGGATCACCCAGGTTATCGGTATGTCCTTCGATTCGGACCTTTAACTCAGGATTATCCTTGAGGAAGGAAGCCAGTTTTTTGATGTTTTCCAAAGAGCTTATATCGGTCAAGTCAGCCGTTCCCCTCTTGAACAGCACGTTATCCAAAACGATACTATTACCCTTGGCCGCAGGCGTAAGCATCACCGGATCGCGAAGTTCTGTTAAGGTGTTTTTTGAAAATGTCTGCGGGAAATATCCTTTTGCAAATATGGTCAGCCTGCGATCGCCACTCAATTCTTCAATTTCTTTCTTGGTAAGCACCGTTTCTTCCCCTGCCTTCACTTCCCTGATCTGATAATCTACCTCTTTTAGGGTCTGAATATCCAGCACCTTAATGGAAAGGGTTTTGGGCATAGAAGGCTGTGAGGCAGACCCCGTTACCTTGCGGGGCTGAACCTCGTCCAAGATTACCTTTTCAGCTTTTCTTGGCGATTCCGGGGCAGGCACTTTTGCTGGAAGTACCGTATTATTGACGGTTTCAATTTTTGTGGGTTTTTTTTCCACCTCTGGAAGTTGCTCTTCGATCACAGCCTCTGCCATCTGCTTTTGCATAATGTCAGCAATCATGAGGTCCCCAAATCCCTCACTGTTTTGGGTAGAAGTATAAATAGCCAGATTATCAGCATTGGCCATAAGATAGCCCAATTCCACGCCTTCGGTGTTGATTTCCCCAACTGGGGCCGGAGTAGTCCAGTTTTCCCATGACTCATCCAAACGGGTGGCATAGAAAACGTTTCTTCCCCCCTGCCCACCGTGGCCATTGGAAGAGAAGTACAAGGTTTTGGTATCTTCCGATAGGGATGGTGTCATTTCCTGTCGGTAAGTATTAATCTGAGGTCCCAGGTTTTGTGGAGTGCTCCATTTTCCATTTTCGAAGAAACTCACATATATATCCTCATTCCCGTAGGAGCTGAAGGATTCCAAGGTCATCACCATGATTTTGCCATTGGCATGCAGCCTCCCGCTAAAGTGGTCTGAATTGGTTCGGAATCCCAAAATCTTCACCATTTCCCCATACTGCCAACCTTGGTCACCCTTGTGGTAGCGATGGATCCCCTTAAACATCTCCCTGCCATCGTGATAGACCAAGGCCTCATTTTCGGAAGGAAAACCTATGAGTACATCATTCCCTTTGGATGAAAGGGCATGCACCTGCTGGGGTTCGGAGAATTGGCCAGAGGCATTTGGGCGGCTCATCCAGATATCCCCTGCATCCTGCACGCCTCCTTTGTTTTTGGGGTGAAATCCCACAGAAAAATATAAATCCCCACTAGGCGCCAATACGGGATGCTGTTCATCATATTCTGTATTGACCGCGCTTAGATCTATCTGCTGCGCTTGGGCGGTGCCCAAAGCAGAAAAAGCAAGCATTGTAAAAATGCCTGCTTTTTGAAAAGGTTTTGTGATTTGAATCATGCTTTGTTTTTATTGTCCTAGTACGATCGCAAATACCAATGGAGCAACAATTGTAGCGTCTGATTCGATGACATATTTCGGGGTTTCTAGCCCAAGTTTCCCCCAAGTGATTTTCTCATTTGGAACGGCTCCGGAATAGGAGCCATAGGAAGTCGTAGAATCAGAAATCTGACAGAAGTAGCCCCACAATGGCACATTGTCGCGTTGCAAATCCTGGTGCAACATTGGTACCACACAGATCGGGAAGTCTCCTGCAATGCCTCCTCCAATCTGGAAGAAACCTACCTTGCTGTCCTCGGTCGCGTTTTCGGTGTACCAATCTGCCAAAAACATCATGTACTGGATTCCGCTTTTTACGGTGTGCACATTTTTGATGTCTCCGGAAATGCAATGCCCTGCGTACATATTACCCAACGTGCTATCTTCCCATCCTGGTACGATGATAGGAAGATTTTTCTTGGCCGCTTCGAGTAACCAGCTGTCTTTGGGGTCAATCTGGAAAGATTCGTCCAGCTTGCCGGAGAGCAAAATCTTATAGAAAAACTCGTGGGGAAAATAGGATTCCCCAGCCTTATCTGCATTTTCCCATTCTTCCAAGATCACGTTTTCAATCCTTCTCATGGCTTCCATTTCCGGGATACAGGTATCCGTCACCCTATTCATATGGCGATCCAAAAGATCCTGTTCCTGCTCTGGAGAAAGCTCTCTATAATTAGGAATGCGCTCATAATAATCGTGGGCCACCAAGTTGAAAACATCCTCCTCCAGGTTGGCTCCCGTGCAGGTGATGATCTGAACTTTGTCCTGACGGATCATTTCTGCCAAGGAGATTCCCAGCTCGGCAGTGGACATGGCTCCCGCCAAAGTCACCATCATTTTGCCGTTTTGGTCAAGGTGGGTTTTGTATCCTTCCGCAGCATCGATCAGCGCCGCGGCATTGAAGTGTCTGAAATTATGTTTTAAAAACGTTGTTACATTCATAGATAAAATGGTTTTATATCCAGTAAAATTACCAAAATTAACACTAACAAAAAAAGCCCGGTTAAGAACCGAGCTTTTATATCCCTATTAATAAGGAGTTAATTACTTTTTCTCAGTTGTGTCTTTTTTCTGCTTGTAATGGCTGTTCATACCATCAATTACAGAAGTGGTTACGTCCAAACTGTTTTTAGCATACCATACGCCACCGCCTCTTGTATAAGACAAGATCATTTCAAGATTGTTTTCCTCGGCGTAAGTGGTTAGATAATCCTGAATCTGGTCATAAACTTCATTGTAAAGTTGGGCCTCATCAGCAGAAAGTTCCTGCATCAGGTTATCTCTGTAAGTAACCAGATTTCTCTCTTTGGTCATCAATTCCTCCTGCTTGGCTCTTGACTGGTTTGGAGTCATGTTGTTGGCAGTTTGCTGGAAATTGGCAACCTCTTGCTCAAAACCTCTTGCGCGGTTAGAAAGCTCGCTTTCAAATTTCTTTCCCTTATCGGCGATCTCAGCACTTTTCTCCTTGAAGAACGTGAAGTTATTGATCACACTGTCGGTGTGGATATAAGCCACTTTAAGATCTGAAATTGATACTTCTGTGTCGTTACCTGCAGCGGCAGACGTGTTAGTGTTGGCAGTATTGCCCTGATTGTCACAGGCAGTGAAAGCCATGGCCGTTACGCCTAAAATTCCCAGTACTTTACCTAGTTTTCTCACTTTAATCTTTCATTTATTCAACTAGGGGCAAATATAAACAAACTATTCTTTTCCCAAATTTTAAACTTTATTAAAGTTGTTAATATAAGTTAAGAATTATCTAAGTGCTTATTTTCCAAGGGATAATTTTAGCAGCAGAGGATTAACCGAAGAAAAACCTAGAAGAAGATCTCTTGGGCCAACCTATAGGTATTGGCATGGGCTTCCAAAATCTGACTCAGTTTTTCTGAATATCCACCCCCCATACAGCACATGATGGGGACATGGTTTTTCTCTGCCAGAGTAAGTACAAACTTGTCCCTGTTTTTGCATCCTTCCAAGGAGAGCCCCAATCTACCCAGCTTATCACTTTCGAGCACGTCCACCCCACACTGGTATATGAGGAAATCCGGCTGCACCTGATCCAGCAAGGGCGACAAGTAGCTGTCCAGAATTTCCAGATATCTATCATCCCCCACGCCATCGGGCAGGTCTATGTCCAGGTCTGATTTCTCCTTTTGCAAGGGATAATTGGAAGCCCCATGCATGCTGAAGGTGAAAACCTCGGGTTTATTCCTGAAGATCTCGGCTGTACCGTTGCCCTGATGCACATCCAGGTCTATCACCAATACTTGCTTGGCAAATCCCCTGTCCAATAAATAATTGGCTGAAATCGCGATGTCGTTGAGTAGGCAGAAGCCTTCTCCCCTATCGGTAAAAGCATGGTGAGTACCGCCGGCGATGTTCATCGCCACTCGGAACTCCAGTGCATACATGCAGGCCTCCACCGAGCCATCCATAATATGGATTTCCCGGTCCACAAGCTCTTTGCTTAATGGAAAGCCTGTCCTTCTGATTTCTGATTTGGACAATTCGAGCCCTTTGAGCTTGTCGACATAGGCGGGGTCATGGGTATTAAGCAGCCATTTGTCATCGAGCATCAGGGGCTTGAACAAATTTTCCTCCCGGATGGTACCCTCATAAATAAGCTGTTCGGGCAGGAGGTTATATTTTTCCATAGGAAACCTATGACCCTTGGGCAAAGGGTGTGCATATAGGGGTGACCAAGCTATTTTAAGCATTGAAATTCAAAGACACTGTGGGCAACATGACGACTTAACTTTCCTCCTCGTCAAAATCCTCCTCTTCAGCAGACTGAAAAGAATAAAGGGTTTCGTCAAGCACAAGGGTATCCTCTTTGAAATCCCTGATGAACTTGTCTATCACGGCATCGTCTATTGATTCCACATTAATTGCTGCATCAAGGCCTATACCGTAGTCATGGTTGGTATCCAGGTCCACAAATTCAGAAACCTTCACGGCTTCCTCATCTTCAATGTCCATAATAATTTCGGTGATGTACCAGCCAATTTCTTCCTCGTGGCTGGATAAAGGCTTCAGGTTACCGTTTTCGTCTTCTTCATAATGGATGCCCTCAAAATTGGGGAATTTCTGGGCGGCCTTGTGTTCGGCAAGCTCATATACTTCACTGGCATGGTGCAATCTTAGGGTGAAAAGCACGGAATCATAGATCACCTCCTTATTTTCATAGAGGCCTATAAAACGAAAATGGACATACTCATCGGAATTATCATCACTTGGTATGATTTTGAATGATTTACCGGTAGCCTTGAGTTCTTGCTTAAGGCCTTCTATCGACTCGGGCTTCATCCCGTCGTTTTCATGTTTTGTGAGCATTGTTTGAAATGTTTTCAATTTAAATTGGTGGTTAATGTGAGCAAATTTATTAAAACACCGTAATACTTTAAAAAGATATAGGTCAAGTAAAGCATACGATTCTCATTCAATTAATTAAATTACAACATATTATATAAAAATAAAATGATTTCTATAAAAAAAGATAACGATTTCATTAAGGAAATATTGAAATCCCAAGAAGGAATCCACCTGGACTTCAAACAGGGCATTTCCAATCAATCCAAGATTGCCAAAACTATTGCTGCTTTTGCCAATACCAAAGGTGGCAAACTGGTCATTGGCATCTCCGACAAAAAGCAACTTATAGGCATTGATGCAGAGGAAGAAATGTTTATGATCGATCAGGCCAACCAAAAACACCTACTGCCTCCGGCAGCATTAAGCTTTGAAATATTTGAAGTGGATTACATCGATGACGAAAAACTTCTCGAGGAAAAGTTTGTGCTCGTGGTCACTATTCCGGAGAGCAGCCAGAAGCCGCACCTCCATACTGAAAATGAAATCAACACCTTATATATAAGGGATAAGGACAGGTCCATACCCTCGGCTTAAAAACACAAATCACTTCCCTCCTAGAGACACGCCCAACAGAGAGTTGATTAAAGATAAAATAAAGCTGAACAGGAGTGCCCACCAAAATCCGGCTACTGCAAAACCCGGGATAATTTCAGCAGCTATCAGGATCATCAGCGCATTAATCACCAATAAAAACAGGCCTAAAGTCATCACCGTAATGGGAATGGTCAGCAATATAAATATGGGCTTGATGGTAATGTTCAGCAGAGACAAGAACGCCGCCACCACAATGGCTGTCAGGTAGCCATCCACACTTACTCCTGGCAATAAAAAGGCCGTGATCACTACCGCCAAGGCAGCCACGATTAACTGGACTAAAATCCCCATTGCTTCTTTTGATTTACTCATAAAGGTAGTTCTAATTTTTAAATATGGAAGGACTGTAAAAGAAAGCTTGCCACCCTCTCTAGAAGTAGGGACAACGTAGAGCATCAAGCCAGATTTACCAGGACCAACCACCGATTTTTCAATAAATTTAATAGAAAAGGAATTATTTCCGAGAAAAAGATCGTTAATAACTACTCGTTCGACTCCTAAAAAACATGATTCTTATCATGTTTAAGAAAAATTAGCCCCCCTTGGTTTATCTTTCTGGCAATTTGAAAGTATCTTTGTAATTCGTGTTAATTTAAATTCAGTATAAGTGATCCTAATCGTCTTCTTCTTACTCCACTGGTATTTCTCCTTGTTTTGCCAGAGCTTCTTCCTTCACCGTTATGCAGCCCACCAGATGTTTGTCATGAACAAATTCTGGGAAAGATTCTTCTATATCTTCACGTGGGTATGCCAGGGAAGCAGCTACCTGTCCCCTAGAGCCTATGCTGTCCTGCACAGAATGCACCATGCTTACAGCGACACTCCAAAAGACCCACACAGCCCACATCACACAGAAAATTTGTTCACCATGATGTGGAAGACTAAAAACATTTACAACGATTATTTCTCTTTCCGACTGAAGCCGGAAGAAAGGTTTTCAAAGGACGTTCCGGACTGGAACAAATTTGACCTTTTGGCGGATTCCATGATGGCTCGTGTAGGCTGGGGAGTTTTGTACATATTAATATATGTATTGAGCATTAGTGTATTTGAATTGCCTGGTACCCACTGGGCAATGTACCTGTTGCTTCCAATCCACTTCATGATGGGACCTGTTCACGGAGCCATTGTAAACTGGAGCGGACACAAGTATGGCTACGCCAACTTTGACAACAATGACAAATCAAAAAATTCACTTCTACTGGATTTCCTTATGTTGGGCGAGTTGTTCCAGAACAACCACCACAAATTACCTAAAAGAGTAAACTTTGCGGTAAAGTGGTATGAGTTTGACCCGACTTATCCAATAGTTAAGTTGCTGCATGCCACAAGGATAATAAAGTTGAAGACAGCATAACCGAGAGCCGCTAGGAATAGCGGCTTTTTTGCGTCCAATTTACCGAACTGTTTAATTTTTAAACTAAATAATTTGTTTAAAAGAGAGGTTTTTACTATTTTTACAGTGCCGATAGAAAGATTTAGCCAAAAAATTTGCTTTAAAAAAACTAACTGATTAAGTTACAAAAAAAAACCATACGAACATGAGAGAATTAACACGCGCAGAAGAGCAGGTTATGCAGATTCTATGGGATATCGAGAAAGGTTTTGTCAAAGATATCCTCGCAAAAATGAATGAGCCGAAGCCGGCTTACAACACTGTGTCCACAATCATCAGGATTTTGGAGCGCAAAGGCTTTGTTAAGCACAAGGCTTACGGTAAATCCCACGAGTACTATCCAATAGTCTCCAAGGATTCATACAGAAGTTTCTCTATCAAAAACCTGTTGACAGGTTACTTTGGAGGGTCATTCACCAAACTGACCTCATTCTTTGCCAAAGATGAGAATCTCGATGTAAAGGAATTGGAGAAATTGATGGATGAGGTTAAGTCAGATGTAATCAACAAATAACATGGCCGGGGCTATCAATTATATTTGGCAGAGCACCTTTTGTCTGTTCTTTTTTTACGGAATATACTGGTGCTTTATCAAAAATGAGAAAGCCTTTACACTAGCTAGGATTTACATCTTAATTACCCCCCTCCTAGCCCTGCTTTTTCCCATAATTGAGATCCCGGTAGACTTTAACAAACCCAGCATTTCTCTGGAAAACACAAATTTCTATCAGGTGCTCGCTTCACAGCAAGCACCTGAAGAAATTGCTGGCTCATTTGGCCTCCCCGAGGTCACGGTAAGCAGTTCGCGGCTGCCCGTACTCTGGGAGATTACCGATTATCTTTTCATTGCTTATTTAATTATCACCCTATTATTGGCCGCCCGGCTGATAGCCCAATTTTATCAACTTCAGGCCCTTTTCAGGAAAGGCTGGTATGAGTCCTCCTACCACATCACGGACAAGTACCTTAAGATCCCCACCTTTGGCCTGGCCCCCATTTTTTCTTATTTCAACCGTCTCTTTTGGGATGACACAGAGAAATTGAATGAATCTGAAAAAGCGCAGATCATCAACCACGAAATTGAACACATCCGACAGGGTCATACCTATGATGTGATTTATTATCAAATATTGAGTTTATTGTTTTGGTTTAACCCGGCCATACACCTCATGCGCACAGCGCTCATCGATACCCATGAATTCCTGGCCGATGAAAAGGTGCTCGCCAAGGTTCCCAATAAAGAGAATTACAAGAAATTAATCATTAGAATAGCTTTTAAAGGCTTAGATCTTCCTATCGGCAACTATTTCATTAGATCTACAACCTTAAAAAGAATATTAATGATGAAAAAGTCGCCTAAAATCAATTGGTATAAAATGGTGATGGTACTTCCCTTGACAGCTATGTTGCTCGGGCTGGTGTCCATGAAAACCTATCAACCATCCTTCCTTACCGAAAGTATCAACAGAAGCGGCCTTTCCGAACTGGAAAACAAGCTGATAAATGCAAAAGACACCTTAGAGGTGGGCATCAAGGTGGTCAAAATCAAGCAGCCCAAACATTACGAGCTGATCAGCCCCTTAAAAGACGGTACCCTTACCGCCCAGATCGGGGAGCTTCAATACACCTTTACCAATATCCAAGATGACCAGGAGTATATCAAGGTGTTGGGCATGATTGATAACCTTAGCATACAATCCATCACTACCAAGAAGTATGGCAAAATGTATGAGAAGAACGTGGATCAAGAAGCCAGGCCAAAGGATGGAAAAGAAACCTGGAATCAATTCCTGAAAAACGCCATTTCCATGCCTGAAAAGGAAAGGATGCTGAATCTGCAAAGAGAACTGGAAATTGAATTTGTGGTGGATGAGAGTGGCAACATTACCAATCCCGTAGTCAAAAGAAGCTTTGGCGGTGGTTTGGATGAAAGAGTAATTGCTATTCTATCTGGTCCTGATGCTCCTAAGTGGGAACCTGCCAAGAAAGACGGCAAGCCTGTACCCACTGTGCATACGATCCGACACTTGCTTACCAGCCAAGGAGACCGTACTGCAAGCCATGATTTCTTTCCAAAAGCACCCCGCCCCAAAACTGAAAGTCCAAGGACGGTCAGACCAGTAATTGGCGAAAGTGAGGTTTACGATGTGGTAGAAAATCCGCCTATGCCTGCTGGGGGAATGGAAGCTTGGAACAAGTACCTATCCAGAAATATCACCTACCCACAAAGAGCCAGAGAGAACAATATTGAGGGAACTGTTTATGTGGTTTTCACAGTATCCAAAGACGGAAAACTGGAAAATCCTGATGTTCTAAGGGGCATTGGTGGCGGTGCCGATGAGGAGGCCTTGAGGCTGATAGAAAATGCCGAGGATTGGATTCCTGGAAAACAAAGAGGTGAAGAGGTTGCCGTAAGGATGAGGTTGCCTATTAGGTTCAAAATGGCTGGAAGTGATAAAAAAGAGGAAAAAATCATTGACTCCCGCCCTGGCCACACAACCCCTGAAATTGTAGTAACCGGTTATGGCCCCGAGCCAAGTAAAAAACAGATCAATATAAACATTAAATCCAAGGATGAGGTCCAGTTCAACGGTCAGACTTTTGACCTGATCAAGTTTGAGGCCTACCTTGAAAACTATTTGAATCAACTGGAAAAATTCACTAAAGTCACTGCAAACATCTCTGCAAATGACAATGTGAACATGGGTAGTTTAAAAGACGTGGAAAAAGTACTTTCCAGAAAAGGAATAAGGTCTGTCAATTATACGGATTTACAATCAGATAAGGTTAATCTGAAATTAGACGAAAAAAGAGAAAAGCAACCTTTATTTATTGTAGATGGTAGGGTAACCGAATACGAAAAATTGAAAGAGTTGGACCCAAATAATTTTGAAAAATTCGAAGTGCTGAAAGATCCAGCCAGGACGACCTCCCTTTACGGTTCTGCTGCTAAACACGGGGCGGTCTTGATCACTACAAAAGAGGAGAAAAAATAATTTGGTTTTCCGCAATAACGACTGCCTGCAGCCAATGCAGCTGGCCTTTTTTCCTTTGATTGAAAGGACAGAAGCCTGCCCACCGTGATGGGACCGAAGACCGAAAAAGGCTTTATCCTAGCAACAGACCAAAACTCCGGCAGTTTCAAAGATGTAGGGGTAATATTGCTGGATACATATAAAAAATAAAACACTAAGTCGCTTCATTTAAATGGAGCGGCTTTTTTTTATAAAAAAGCATTTCAACACAAATTAATGATTTTTTAAATGGTATTTTTTGCATTTTACCCAAACTTCCCGTATTTTAGTTTCACTTTTATTATTAACATATAATTTTTTATCATGAGAAGAGAACTTTTTAAGATCCGGGTAGGGATCGTGGGCACTGGCACCATTGCCAGAGGTTTGGCCAGGCTGATCAGCAAGAGAAAGGACATGGAGGTGAGCTATATCCTCACCCGCCGAAAGGGAATTATCCCTGATCTGGGGGTATCCCAAGAGCTGATCACCCAATCCATACAACAGGTACTTGAACATTCGGATATTTTGGTGGTCAGCACCGGAGACCCCATTTACTCCACAGCCATTATCGACCTGGCTTTCCAGTATGGGGTCAAGGTTGTAACCATGGATGCCGACACGCAGGTCCTTTCAGGGACTTGGCTATCCAGCCGGGGCCAGATCACCGAGGCGGAGGGTGATCAACCGGGATGTCTTGCCGCCCTGCGGGAGGAAGCTTTGCAGATGGGCTTTACCCCCTTGGTATATGGCAACATCAAAGGTTTTCTCAACCATAACCCCGGCTTTGACGACATGACTTTCTGGGCCAAAAAGCAGGGCTTCACGGTCAATTCGGTAACCTCTTTCACTGATGGGACCAAACTGCAGATTGAGCAGGCCTTGGTAGCCAATGCCTTTGGGGCCAACATTGCGCAAAGAGGCTTGATCGGAGAAAAGACCGACAATTTGGAAGCAGGGGCTTTCCATCTAGCCACTATCGCTTCGGCCCAGAATAAGGTGCTAAGTGACTACATCATTTCTCCCACTGCGCCTCCGGGTGTATTTTTGGTGGGTACCCATCATAATGATTTGGCTGCGGGCTTAAAGACTTACAAAATGGGTGACGGCCCCCATTACCTGCTTTACAAGCATACCCATCTTTGCTATTTTGAAATTCCCAAGACGATTCTGAAGTTTTATCATACCGACAAGGTATTGATTGATAATGGCAGGTTTCCTACTGTATCCGTGGCTACCGTAGCCAAAAAGCGCATAGCAGCGGGGACACTAATGGAGAAGGGAATTGGCAGCATGGAAGTAAGGGGTGAAGCCATGGAAATAGCTGAGGAACCCAGCCATGTACCCATTGGATTGATGAGCAAGGTTCATTTTACCCGAACGGTGGAACCTGGTCAGGTGGTCACTTTTGATGATGTGGAAATAAATGGGTCATTGGCCTATAAGGCGTGGCAGGAAACACTTTTGCAGGAAGAAAAAACCTTTTAGACATGATGGATAATAGCGCAAAAGAAATTGAACGGTCCCCCCTAGTATCGATAATCGTGGTGACCTATAATTCTAGCATGTTCATAATTGATACCCTTGACAGTGTTAAAAATCAAAATTACGGTAATATTGAACTGATCGTCACCGACGACCATTCAAAAGATGATACAGTAGCCTTGATTGAAGACTGGATCAAAGAAAATGCGGCTAGCTTTGTCCATTGCGAATTGGTCACCAGCCCAGTCAATAGTGGCATTACTCCCAATATTAACCGTGCCTTAAAATATATCAGCGGAGATTGGGTCAAGGTTTTGCCTGGTGACGACCTTTTATTTCCCGACTCCATTTCCAACTTGCTGAACTGTGAGATTGATGCCAACGTCGGGTTGATTTATAGCCGTGCAAGGGCATTTTATAAGTTACAAAAAATGGATGGCCCTGCTTTCGGCGCAGCCCTAGCTAAGCCCTATGAAAGGTCGCTCCTGCTTGACAACCCAATTCCAGCCATGGCCACCCTTATCCGCCGCGATGTGGTGGAGACACTGGATGGGTATGATGAAAGGTATCCATTTATAGATGATTATCCCATGTGGTTTAGAATTATCAAGGAAAAGTGGGAAATCAAGTTTCTCGAATGTGTGACCGCGGGCTACCGGCTTCACACCCAAAATATTTCCAAATCAGGCTACAACCCCTATTACAAATCCCTTTATAAATTCCAGAAGGAGAATTTGCTCATGAAAGGATTGAAATATGGCTTCATCTACCTGACTTATACCCGTTATCTGGATTACCTCATCTATAGAATCAAGGAAAAGCTATCCCATCCCACTGCTATCAAAGTTGCCAATGGGCTCAACTTTTTGAAACCATCTTTTTGCTGGGATTATGTAAAGGTAAGGATAGGTATGGATCAAAATTTCCACTGAACCCGGACATCTATGTTTTCGGCCACATGGGCATGGCTTTTTAAAGATGCTCCAAGGTGTAGCCCTTCCCAGACGCGGTATTGAAGGATATACCTTTGATAGAAATTATTGCTCGTATAATTGTCGGGCTTGCTAGCATAATAGGCAAACCTTTGGGCAAATTCAAAGCGCCCAAACAAGAAATGGTGGGAAATAAAGGGGGCGGCAATAAAGCCTTCCCCTACCTCTTCTGCCTGATTCAAGGATTGGTCATGGGCCAACTCCCCACCCAAGCCTAAAGCATTGATCCCACTAACGGGGTGGTATGCCCCTGCACCAAAGCCAAGAACCCAATCCCTACCCTCACGCATTTCGCTTTTTCGTTGGGTGGAAAACACTTCCGCATAATACCTTACCCCACCTTTAACCCTTTTAGGAGAATAATCAGGAAATGGCTGCCTGTCAAAATAATAGGTTGCCCCACCCCCTAACATGGGATAATTCATGCCTCTATTGGGTTGGCTTTGACCCCCATTGGAGATATGGTTGTAAAAAAGGGACAAGTTGCCATCCCAGCTTTCTGAAATCTGAAAATTCAAACGGGGTTGGAGATATATCAAAAAGCTCAACGGGGCGCTGAAGAACTGGTTTTCGGGATTGTCCTGTTCATCGTAAACCCTTGTGAGGTAACTCGTGCCTATCCCTCCCCTTATAGAGAAATTCATTTTGTCCCATCGGGCCAATATCGGTTCAAAGAAAGTAGAAACAGAAATAGCCTGCCCCAAAATATCGCGATTGTTGAAATCATGAAAATTTAACTGGACTCCCCAATCAAAAAAGCAGTTGCAGACCTCGTAAGCCTCTTGACTCAGGCCCATTTGGGAATAGGTGAGCTGTAGTCCAATGGGATTTGTACTTGACACGGGGCGGAGGTCCTCAGCATGGGGGATAATAAATCCATATTTAATTTCGGCATTGAGTTTTTGGACCGTTTGGGCATGGGTCGTAAAAGACAAAAGGCTAATAAATATGGCAATAAAGTGTTTCAAGGTGGTTTCTGTTGAATTTTTGATAAAAAAAGAAGTTATGCTTTGCATTTTCAACATCGATAGCTTTACTTTGTTCTATCCTATCGCTTTTTGAGTGTTGGGATTTATACAGAAGAGGTGAGAGACAGGCTCTATGACCCTCTGGCAACCTGGAAAATCCAAGGTGCCAATTCCTGCCCTCTGAGAATATCCTCATTGGGAAATATAAATTCTTAACCGATGATATACGCAAGAATTTCCTTATCCAACAATCTTTACAGTTTCTTTAACTTCCCTAACCCTAGGAGAGTTTGCTGCTATTGTATTTCTTAATCCGTAACCTTCCCAGGTTGCGCTTGTTTCCATTGGCTCCCTCTACGGAGCCCCACTAAAATCCTATTTTCCATAATTTAAAAAATTTCGCCATGTCCAAGAACTATCATTTCGACACCTTACAGCTGCATGCAGGCCAGGAACCCGATCCGAGTACCAATTCCAGGGCCGTTCCTATCTATCAAACCACTTCCTATGTATTTAACAGCGCTGAACATGGGGCCAACCTTTTTGGCCTAAAAGAATTCGGCAACATTTATACCCGGATCATGAATCCGACCACGGATGTTTTCGAAAAACGCATTGCAGCTCTCGAGGGCGGTGTGGCTGCCGTGGCTACCGCCTCAGGTCAGGCTGCCCAGTTTTTAGCTTTAAACAACATCTTACAAGCCGGGGACAATTTTGTCACCACGCCATTCCTCTATGGCGGAAGCTACAACCAGTTCAAAGTGGCCTTCAAAAGGCTTGGAATACAGGCAAAGTTTGCCGAAAATGACAGCCCAGCTGCTTTTGAAAAGCTCATAGATGAAAATACTAAGGCACTTTATCTGGAGACCATAGGAAACCCCGAGTTCAACATTCCGGACTTTGAGGCAGTGGCGGCGGTGGCCAAAAAACACGACATCCCCTTAATAGTGGACAACACATTTGGGGCCGGGGGCTACCTATTTCAGCCCATTGCCCATGGGGCCAGTGTAGTGACCAGCTCGGCTACCAAGTGGATTGGCGGACATGGGACTTCCATCGGAGGTGTAATCGTAGATGCAGGCAACTTCAATTGGGGCAACGGGAAATTTCCACAGTTTTCAGAACCATCAGAAGGTTACCATGGACTTAATTTCTGGGAGGCCTTCGGTGAAGGAAACCAGCTAGGTTTGCCGAATATAGCCTTTGCCATTCGTGCCCGGGTGGAAGGCCTCCGGGACTTTGGCCCTGCCCAAAGCCCCTTCAATTCCTTCCTTTTACTTCAGGGATTAGAAACCCTGTCACTTAGAGTTCAAAGGACAGTGGACAATGCCTTGGTATTAGCCAAGTGGCTTGCTGACCACCCAAAAGTGAAGAAGGTAAATTACCCCGGCCTCGAAAGCTCTCCTTACCACAACTTGGCTAAGAAGTATTTGAAAAACGGATATGGAGGAGTATTGAGTTTTGAACTAAAGGGAGAAAAAGAGGAAGCCACCTCATTGATCAATAACCTGGAGCTGATTTCCCATCTTGCAAATGTGGGAGATGCAAAAACCCTGATCATTCAGCCCGCTGTCACCACCCACCAGCAGCTTAGCGATGAGGAACAGCTCAAGGCCGGCGTCACCCCTACCCTTTTGAGAATATCAGTTGGGCTTGAACATATCGACGACATCAAGGCGGATCTATCAAACGCATTAGAAAAAACCACGCAAGAACATGAATCTAAACTCTCCTTTGCTTGAGATTGAAGACAAGTCAAGAGTATTTCATTACGAAGACAGGTATCTTTTGGAATCCGGTGAGGATCTGGCCGGATTCCAAATTGCCTACACCATTTATGGCAACCCAGAAGCACTTGACAGCCACGTCATCTGGATCAACCATGCCCTCACCGGAAATGCCGATGTGCACGAGTGGTGGTCTGGCTTGGTGGGTGAAGACAAATTCTACGATCCCAAGCAATATAAAATTATCTGTACCAACTTATTGGGTTCATGCTATGGCTCGACCAACCCATTGAGCAGCAATCCTGAAACAGGGAAGCCCTATTTCTATCAATTTCCCCAACTCACTACACGTGATATGGCAGGGGCCTTGGAGAAATTGAGGGAGCATCTGGGGGTAGAGCATATCCATACCTTGGTTGGTGGTTCACTTGGTGGGCAGGTGGCTTTGGAATGGACTTATCAGCTCGGGTCAAGGCTGGATTACAGCATCATCATTGCCGCAAACGCCAAGTCAACCCCATGGATCCGCGGATTTAATGAGGCGCAGAGAATGGCGATCCAAGCAGACTGCACTTGGGGAGAGGAGATTGCAGAAGCAGGCAAGTCAGGCTTAAGAGCCGCCAGGGCCATTGGCATGCTTACCTATAGGCACCCGGATACCTTTCAGCAAAGCCAGGATGATATGGAAGAGAAACTGGACAATTACAAAGTCAGCAGCTACCTCCAGTATCAGGGGAAAAAATTGGCGGACAGGTTCCATGCTTTGTCCTACTGGGTTCTGACCAAGGCCATGGATAGCCATGACCTTGGACGGGGCCGTGGCGGCACCGAGCGGGCTCTGCAGGGAATCAAAGCAAAAATGCTCACAGTAGGTATCGACACCGATCAACTATTCCGCAAGGAAGAAAGCCAATACATTTCCGAAAACTGCCTGGACGGTAAGTATTCCGAAATCAGCTCTTCATATGGGCACGATGCCTTTCTGATCGAGTACGAACAACTTCATTACATCTTAAAATCTTTTTATCTATATACAGAAAATGGGAAATAAAATAGGACTTATAGGGTTTGGCGTAGTAGGCCAAGGGTATTATGAAATCGCCAATAAGGATGGAAAAAATCTCAAGCCCCAGCACATTGCAGTTAAAAGCAAAGAAAAGGAGCGGCCAAAAGGAATCAGTTTTCAGTATGACCTTGAAGCCCTGTTGGCGGATTCTGAAATCGGGGTTGAGCTAATCAGTGAGACGGAGACAGCCTATTTTATTGCCAAAAAGCTATTGGAGTCGGGCAAGACTGTAATATCTGCGAATAAAAAACTGGTGGCCAAGCACCTTCCAGAACTATTGGAACTTGAAAGAGCCCATGGAGGTAAATTTTTATACGAAGCAGCCGTTGCCGCAAGCATCCCGGTACTCTCCAATATCAGCACCCAATATCAAGGGGATCAAATTGAGGAAATCCAAGGGATTCTCAATGGCTCTTCCAATTATATCCTCAGCAAAATCCAGCAGGAAAACCAAAACTTTGAAGAGGCCTTAAAACAGGCTCAAGATAATGGATATGCCGAAGCAGACCCCTCCTTCGATATCAATGGAAGTGACGTGGCCAGCAAGCTCTGTATTTTGGCGGCCCACTCCTACGGAGTCCACCTTGATGAAAAGTCAATCCCTTGCATTGGCATAGACCACCTCCAGGCTGAGGACTTTTCACTTGCTAAGAAAGTAGGCGGAAAAATTAAGCTTATAGCCCAAAGCTCAGTAAAAGACGGAGATGTGTCTGCCTCAATTTTTCCAACCTTGGTAGGGCCAAATCACCCTTTGAGCCAAGTTGAAAATGAGTATAATGCGATCAGCATATTGTCTAAAAACATAGGATTGCAAAACTTTCAGGGTAAAGGTGCTGGAGGTCTGGCCACGGGTTCCGCAGTATATTCCGACTTGGCCAAAAGCAGTTCTGGATTCAAATATACATTGGTTGAAAATGGCCTAAAGAAACAATACGCAGCTCCAGCCTCTTCCGAACACCAATTTGTAATCACTGCAGATTCTCAGCTTTTGGAAGAAAACTTCCCTTATCATCAAAAATATACTTTTGAGGGCAAGGACTATGTTCTCGGCAATTTTGACAGCAAATTGATTGAAGGGATAAAGGAAAAAATCTTTACTGTGGGAGGTTCTATTTTAGCAATAGACAAAAACCTTTCTTTGGAAAAAATAGCAAGCCATTTTGAGGCGCAGGCTTTGGAATTGAGCGAGGAGTAAGCGAAATTGGTTAACTGGACATTAACCAAAAACTCAACCATGAATTTTACCCAAATAAAGGAAAGTTGCCTGTATGTGGATGACCTAGACAAAGCGCATGAATTTTATCATGAAAAACTGGGAATGCCTTTAATATCAAAAGTAGAAGGGCGCCATATCTTTTTCCGATGCGGCAGCTCGGTATTGCTCTGCTTTAACCCTGAGGCTACCAAGGAAGAGAAAAACCTTCCTCTCCATTATGCCAGTGGCAAGCAGCATTTGGCATTTGAAGTATCACAAAAGGATTATGAAAAAACGCTGGAAAGGGTAAAGGAAAAGGGAATATGGATTACCCACTTCCAAAAATGGAAAGGTGACTTGGAAAGTTTTTATTTTGAGGACCCTTTTGGACATGTGCTCGAAATTGTTCCCAAGGGCATTTGGGAATAAAAAATCCCCATCAGATCTGATGGGGATTTTTTTTATCATTTGTTATTCTGAAAGCTCATACTTCAATGTCCTGCCTTTTTCAGTGGCTGGAAGCCCTTCCGTCATCCAAAGGGGAGCCGGGGCATCCTTGAGATAGTGATCAAAGAACTGGGACAGCCTGATTGAAAGGTCTTTTCTATTTTTACGCTGCACCAAGTTGTGATCTTCATCATTGTATACCAAAAGCCAGGCTGGGCTGTTTAGCCTTTTGAGAGCCATAAACATCTCAATGCCCTGGTACCACGGCACCGCGCCGTCGGCATCATTGTGCATGATCAAAACAGGCGTGTTTACGCGGTCGCTGTAAAACAATGGTGAATTCTCAATGTAGTACAACGGCTTCTCCCATAGCGTACCGCCAATTCTGGATTGGGTCTGCTCATACTGGAACATACGGCTCATACCCGTACCCCAACGGATACCGCCATAAGCCGAAGTCATGTTTACCACGGGAGCCCCCGCTCCGGCAGCCTTGAACATGTCTGTTTGTGTGATCAGATAAGCCACTTGGTATCCACCCCAGCTTTGACCTTGGATAGCCATGTTTTCTTTATCTACAAAACCCATGTCAGCCACTTTTTGAACACCTGGCATGATGCTATTAAAAGCACTTGGCCCCGGAAGCCCCAGATCGTACTTGATATCCGGCACAAAAACCACGTAATCATTACTCACAAAAAATGGAATATTGATGGTAGAAGCACTTGGTGCAGGTGGTCTGTAATTATGTAGACCATCAGAATTTCTTTCATAGAAATACACCATCATAGGATAGTTGCCGTCCTCTCTGAAATTCTCAGGCTTGAATAGCAACCCCTGCATGGGCGTACCGTCATTGGCGCGGTAATCCACCAATTCTACAGAACCCCAGTTAACATCGGCCTGCTGGCTGTTAGTCTCGGAGATTTGGTTCAGGTTTGCAAAGTCTAGACTTGTGGCATACAGGTCTGGGTATTCATGGTAAGTTGATCTCCTAACAATCACCTCATCGCTTTTCTCAGCTTTCTTCAAACCGTAATAGCGATGATCGGTAAATAGCAACTCCTCAGGGGAGTTTTTGCCCTGCAGGTCACCTTTATAGAAACCGTTTTTCTTGCTAAATTCATGGAATGCTGTCAACACTAATGGTGATTTGGAATCAATACCATATTCCTCCTCATCCTCATGCAAGGTCTGGATTCTGTATTTCACTTTGTTTTGACGGCCTTCCCCTTTGGTGATGTTTACTGGTTCTTTCTTCCCTGTAGGATCAACCTTCCAGATATCATATTTATCGTAAACCAGGAATGCCTCATCGTTTTTCAACCATCCACCGTTTCCGTAGCTTGACGGCATGGAAGGGCTGTCGTGAATCTCATCGTAAAAATTGATATCATCAATTTCGGCCAAAAGGTTTCTTTTCTGCTTGGTCTTGATGTCATAGGCCATCCAGGTGCTATCAGGCGTGCTGTACCAATACACAAACTTTGCTTCCGGTGAAAGCGACGGATAGCCTTTTAGGTTTTTCTCCACCAAGGTTTTCTCCCCTGTCTCCAGGTCCACCACATACACATCCCTTCCGATCTGGATATCCCAGCTGTAATTGCGGCGATAAGGCTTATCATCCGACCCAAGGGCTAACTTGTGCCGCTCATACTTGTCCCTATTGATGTTTTCAACTTTCATATCTGCCACCTGGGTCACTTTACCCGATTTCATGTGGTAAGTGGCCAAATATGTTTTTTTGTTTTTCCTATCTTTTTGCTTGAGTTGCATAGGCTGAATCTCATCATCCTGCCAGCCCCAAATATCCAGGGAAACGCGTTCCTCTTTTAAGATCGTAGTGTCTTCTTCATACTCGTACGTGACATAATCTGGAGCCGTACCAAAATACAACCGGCTTCCATCTTTGGAAAATACCAAGTCGCCGTTTTTGCTTACCATACCATCTTCAAGAATCCCCTGAGTGCCTTTTCCGGCTACTTTTTTCAGGTCCTTTTTTGCTATATCATAAAGATATAGATCGTAATATGGCTTTTTGGCTTTTAGCGAGTCCTCGGTAGCCATGAAGGCAAAGTTTTTCTCGGGTCCATCGATGACCATGCCCGCATAATTTACCTTTCCTTCATCCACTTGGGTGGTCTCCCCATTGCGCAGGTTTAGGATGTAGGCACCTTCATTTTTCAGTGTATCCTCGGTGGCTTTGGTAAAATACAGGTAATTGCCCTCATCCGAAAAACCGTAATCCTTCACCCTATCCAAGGTCCACTTTTTTTCCCCGTCAAAACTTCTCACAAGAAGGTTGGTGCCCTCGGTTTTTTTAGGCTTGTCCTTTACCTCAGTGGTATCGGATTTATCCTGCTTTTTGGTTTCTTTTTCAAAATGGACCGCCAGCCAGTTACCGTTATCCTTTGGGGTTTTAAAGGACTTAATTTTGGCCATTTTTTCCACTTCGCCATTGCCTAGAGAAAGGATGAAAAGTGAATCCTTCGGCATTTTGTCCTTGGCCGTATTTTTCAGCTTTAATACCCGAAGCGAGTCCTTTTGGGGCTTGATCAAGCCCATGAGGAAGTCTCCATTGTTGGAGAAGACAAAGTTTTTCCCTCTTTGAATAGCATGTTTTTCGGCAGGATTTTGATGGGCGGCTACTTCAATCCTGCCGTCTCCGTCTTGGGGGCTGATTTCATAGGCGACCCATTTTCCGTTTTTGGAAACCTTCTCAGAGGAGACCGATTCCCAGGCATCATAATCATCATGGGTCAGGGGCCTTTTTTCTTGGGCAGAAAGGCCAAATGACATTGTCATCAGCAGTCCTGCGGCAAGTAACTTCTTATTAAGCATACTGGTTGATTTATTTTTAAGCGGAATTTACTTGAATTAACGTCAAAACTACAGAGGATTGTGATCAATGGAGCAATAATTAGATATAGGCTATGATATCCGTTTAAATATTTAAGGATCAAGCTGGCAAGCCCAATTTGAGGGATATAACAGTAGGCTTAAAATTTAAGTAATTCCCAATCCCGGGTTTTAATAAAAAGCAAAAAAAAGCTTGACCAAACGGTCAAGCCTTAAACTTTATCATCACAAAACACTTAATTATTTTCTTATTGTCAATTCGAAGTCCATAGGTACATATACCCCTTCCTCGATTGCTGGATGCCAATCAGGCATTTGTCTCAGCACATAATCAACTCTTTCCTGGGTTCCCTTATCTGCATGCCCTTCAAATTTGTACCCTACCAATTTACCATGTTGGTTGATGTTAAGGATAACCTTCACTTCATCAAGCAGAGCGCTCTTTTTGGTTCTGAAGATGAAAGAGGTGTATCCGTCCACAAAATCGGCGGCATCTTCCTTGCCTTTTAATTCGGCAAACTTCATGAAAGGCTCATAGGGAAGGATTTTTCCATCCATATCGAAGCAAACCCCACCCATGGATTTTCCATTTTCGAAAAACTCTCTTCTTCTCAAAGTTCCATCAGGATAAAAAGACAGCAATTCTCCTTCAAATTTTCCGTCCACAATTGGCTTGATGGCTTTCAGTTCGCCAGATTCGTAGTAGGAATAGCTTAGGAAATCATCCTTTTCATAATCATTTACAGTGGTTTTGGGAATTAGTAAATCCGCCGAAAGTGCGTAGGCACTGAAAAGTGTTCCTTGAGCGAAACTTACCGAAACCGCTGAAAAGCAAAGCAGTGTAAAAATAAATGTTCTCATACCTAGAAAGTTGATAATTCAAAATTCACAAAAATTAATTTCAAAAACAAATATTTGCATTTAAAATCAATAAACGTGTAGAAAAAATCATTCCAAACTTTCTAGGGGCATAAAAAAAGTCCTGCTACCAGCAGGACTTTTTCCGAATATAAACCCAAATATAACTTTAGAGATTCAAAAGTTTTATGCTCAATCACTGTTACAAATTATGGAATAAATAACCAATAATTCAATCTTTAATTGCATTATTTTATACCCCTCCAAAATTAATATTCAGCAACTAAGCTTCCCAGCAAAATTAACTACCATAAAATCAAATCCTATTCCTAAATTTAAATTTTGGAATTTTTTAACAATTTTATAATTTACATACCTGTTTATTGCACATAACTTAATTTAAACATTTTCAGATGGACAAAATTTTAGATATTGACAATGTAGATTTAAAAATTATTTCCCTTTTGAATGAGGATGCCAAAACTCCTTACACAGAAATTGCCAAGAAAGTTTTTGTTTCTTCGGGAACGGTGCACGTGCGCATGAGGAAGCTAGAAGAGATGGGTGTGGTCAAAAGCGCTACCTTAAACATAGATTTCTCAAAACTGGGATATGACATTTCGGCGTTTTTGGGGATTTACCTGGAGAAAAGCTCCCTTTATGATAATGTCATCATCAAGCTCAAGGCTATTCCTGAGGTGATCAACGCTTATTACACAACAGGTAATTACAGCATCTTCGCAAAAATCATCTGCAAGGACACCAATCACCTGAGGGACGTGTTGAACAAGATCCAGAAAGTAGACGGCATCGACCGGACCGAAACCCTTATTGTGCTGGAAGAAAGCATCAACCGGCCTATCCAACTATTTGACAACAGTCAATAATGCGAATCCTTATGGTGCGACTGCCTTATAGTAACACTATTTAGATTAAATCTAAGGAAAAATTATTTAGTGTTTTTCTAATCAAAGCTATTGATATTTATAGATTTTGTAATTTGGAAAAGCGCTACAGGCCCAATCAAAAACACCTAAAAATCAGCAGCTTATAGATAAATTTTACTCCCAAACCCAATAATTGTAAACGTCTTTGAACATAAAAAATTGGATTAATGTTGTATCTTTGCGCTACAAAATGTAATTAGTCTAAATAACTCGACTTTATGAGCAAAGACAATCAGATTTTAGAAGAATTTACTTCAAAAGAATATGAACATGGCTGGTCGGTCAACTATGAGGCCGATGAGGCTCCCATTGGTCTGAATGAGGAAATCATCCGCTGGATCTCTGCCAAAAAAGAAGAACCGCAATGGCTTCTGGATTGGAGATTGAAGGCCTTCAGGGCATGGGAGAAAATGACCGAGCCCGAGTGGGCAAATGTTCATTACCCTAAAATTGATCTTCAAAAATTAAGATACTATTCTGCCCCAAAGCAGTCCAAAAAACCAAAGAACCTCGACGAGGTAGACCCTGAGCTTCTTCAGATTTATGAAAGGCTGGGCATTTCCCTCAATGAGCAAAAAAGGCTTCAAGGCATTGCCGTCGACGCGGTGCTGGATTCCGTTTCGGTAGGTACTACTTTTAAGGAGACCTTGGGCAAGCTTGGTATCATTTTCTGCTCATTCAGTGAGGCTGTACACAACCACCCGGAACTTGTCAAAAAGTATTTGGGCTCAGTGGTACCGATGACCGATAATTATTATGCGGCATTGAATTCTGCGGTATTCTCCGATGGGTCTTTCTGCTATATTCCTAAAGGGGTGAGATGCCCAATGGAGCTTTCCACCTATTTCAGAATCAACGCCGCCAACACCGGTCAGTTTGAAAGAACTTTGATCGTAGCGGATGAGGGTTCTTACTGTTCTTATCTAGAAGGTTGTACGGCCCCTCAGAGGGACGAGAACCAACTTCATGCAGCAGTAGTTGAGATTTTTGCAGCCAAAGATGCCGAGGTAAAATATTCTACCGTCCAAAACTGGTTCCCTGGAGACAAGGAAGGCAAAGGCGGTATCTTCAATTTCGTAACCAAAAGAGGGATCTGTTTTGGAGACAATTCCAAGATCTCATGGACGCAGGTGGAAACCGGTTCAGCGGTTACCTGGAAATACCCAAGCTGTATATTAAAAGGTGACAATTCCATCGGGGAGTTCTATTCCGTGGCTGTGACCAACAATTATCAGCAGGCCGATACCGGGACCAAAATGATCCACATCGGTAAAAACACCAAATCCAGAATTGTATCCAAAGGCATCTCTGCGGGCAAATCCCAAAATTCCTACCGTGGACAGGTGCAGGTAATGAAAAGGGCCCACAATGCCCGTAACTTCTCCCAGTGCGACTCCTTATTAATGGGGTCTAAGTGTGGTGCCCACACCTTCCCTTACATAGATATCCAAAATTCCACCGCCAAAGTGGAGCATGAGGCCACAACTTCCAAAATCGGAGAAGACCAGCTCTTCTACTGTAACCAGAGAGGGATTGCCACTGAAGATGCGGTAGCCCTAATCGTAAACGGTTACGCTAAAGAAGTACTGAACCAGCTTCCAATGGAATTTGCCGTTGAGGCCCAAAAACTTCTTGCCCTTACCCTAGAAGGAAGTGTCGGATAAAATCTAAAAATTGAATTACTATTATGCTATCTATAAAAAACTTACACGCATCAGTTGAAGGAACGCCTATCCTTAAAGGTATCAATCTTGAAGTTAAAGCCGGTGAAGTCCATGCTATCATGGGACCAAACGGTTCAGGTAAATCTACGCTCGCCTCCGTATTGGCAGGTAGAGAGGAATATGAGGTGACTGAAGGTGAAGTTTCTTTCAAGAGCAAGGATTTGCTTGATCTCAGCCCTGAAGATAGAGCAAGAGAAGGTGTGTTTTTGGCATTCCAATATCCAGTAGAAATACCTGGTGTATCCTCTACAAACTTCCTGAGAACGGCAGTTAACCAAGTGAGGGAGTACAGAGGCTTGGAGCCTTTGGATGCAGTGAAGTTCCTTTCTTTGATGAAAGAAAAAATGAAGCTGGTCGAGATCGACCAAAAATTGCTGAGCAGATCCTTGAATGAAGGTTTTTCCGGAGGAGAGAAAAAGAGAAACGAAATCTTCCAGATGGCTATGCTTGAGCCTACCCTCTCCATCTTGGATGAAACAGACTCAGGACTTGACATTGATGCTTTACGGATTGTTTCAAATGGCGTAAACCAATTGAAGTCCGATAACAACGCCACCATTGTGGTGACCCATTATCAGAGATTGCTGGATTATATCGTTCCGGATTTTGTCCATGTATTATACAATGGTAAAATCGTAAAATCAGGCACCAAAGAATTGGCTATGGAGCTTGAGGAAAAAGGATATGATTGGATCAAAGAGGAAGCAGACAAAGCGACTGTCTAATCCAAATTTACCAACCAGACAATTATACAATGACTACAATCACAAAGGATAATATTACTGACAGCCTGCTTGCAACCGTTCATCCGAATGGTAATAGTGAAGCTGCTCAAGTTATTCGTGAAAATGGTTTCCCAACCACGAAACACGAAGAATATAAATTCACCAACATTACCAAAAGGATAGAATCCAAGATTCAATCTTTTCAGCAGGCAAAACCATTGGGGCTTACCCAACAGGATGTTTCCAAGGCTATGATCAAAGACCTGGATGCTGATGTGGTGGTGTTTAACAATGGCCAGTTTTCGGCTGAGCTTAGCAGTTTGGGAGAAGGCTACGCCGTTACCAACGTAACCAATTCAGAGGCGCCTTTTTCTATTAAGGACCTTTACGATGACAGCTATTTGGCTTTGAACAAGGCCAGTTTTGAAAAAGGCGTTTTTATTCAGGTTCCTAAAAACAAGGTGCTCGACAAGCCGGTTTTGCTTCTCAACTTAGTAAAAGCCAATGATGGACAGCTTATCACTCCCAAATTATGGATCGATTGTGCTGAAAATACAGAGGCAGTCTTCATAGAGCAGACCGTGAGCCAGGATGAGCAGGCCTACTTGCTAAACGGAAGCGTGGAAATCAAAACTGCCTCCAATTCACACATACACTATTATAGAGTACAAAATCAGAACAACGAAGCTCTGGAGGTCAACAATCTATTGACTGACATTCACAGGGATTCAACTTTCACCTCATTTGTACTTTCCCTGGAAGGTGACATGATCCGAAACAATGTTACGCTTAACCTGCTTGATTCGGGTTGCGAGGGCAACATGTACGGTCTTTATCTTTTGGGTGGAAAAACCCACGTGGACAACCACACCAATGTAGACCACACAAAACCTCATTCTGAATCCAACGAACTTTACAAAGGGGTTCTTGCCGACACATCTAGAGGGGTTTTCAATGGCAAAATCTTCGTTCGTGAAGATGCGCAGAAAACCAACGCCTTCCAGCAAAACAACAACATCCTCTTGTCCGATGAGGCAACGATCAACACCAAGCCGCAGCTTGAAATCTGGGCCGATGATGTGAAATGTTCTCATGGATGTACCACTGGTCAGCTGGATGAGGAGGCACTTTTCTATCTTCAGGCGAGAGGTATCGACAAAAAGCAGGGTAAGGCTCTCCTACTGTATGCATTCGCTGGAGACGTTTTAGAGCACCTTAAAATTGAAGCTTTCAAAGAGTATTGTATTGACTTGGTTCAGAAAAAGTTAGGTACAAACTTCTAAAAGCAATATATGAGTTTAAATATCCAAGACATCAGGGCTTCCTTTCCGATACTTCACCAAGAAGTAAATGGGAAGCCTTTGGTCTATCTAGACAATGCTGCCACGACTCAGAAACCCCTTTCTGTTATCGAGGCGCTTGACTATTATTACAAAACTGACAATTCAAACATTCATCGTGGTGCCCACACCCTGGCGGATAGGGCTACCCGAAAATACGAGAATACCAGAGAGCTCATCCAGAAATTTATTGGGGCAAAAGAAGTGGAAGAAGTTATTTTCACCAAAGGCACCACTGAAAGCATAAACTTGGTAGCTTCCTCCTTTGGGAGAAAGTTTGTTAAAAAAGGCGACGAGGTAATCATTTCAACCCTTGAACACCATTCCAATATAGTACCCTGGCAACTGCTCTGCGAGGAGGTGGGCGCCATTCTCAAGGTTATTCCTATCAATGATAAGGGAGAGATTATTTTTGAGGAATTTGAAAAGCTACTTACATCAAAAACCAAGTTAGTTTCCATCGTTCATGTCAGCAATGCTTTGGGCACGATTAACCCTGTAGAGGAAATCATTGCCAAAGCCCATGCCGTGGGAGCCAAAGTTATGCTTGATGGAGCACAATCCTCCTCACACTTGACGATCGACGTGCAAAAACTCGATTGCGACTTTTTTGCCTTTTCAGCCCATAAGATCTACGGTCCCACCGGCCTAGGAGTTCTTTATGGAAAAAGGGAAGTATTGGAGTCCATGCCACCTTATCAGGGAGGCGGGGAGATGATCAAGGAAGTCAGCTTTGAAAAGACCACTTTTAATGAAATTCCATTCAAGTTTGAAGCAGGAACACCCAATATCGGGGATGTGATTGCTTTCGAAAAAGCTTTGGAATTTGTCAATACGGTCGGTAAGAAGCAGATCGTAGATCATGAAAACGAGCTTCTCGCCTACGCTACCGAAAAACTTTCATCCATTAAAGGGTTTATCCCCTATGGCACTGCCGACAATAAGGTAAGCGTCCTGTCATTTTTGATCCAGGGCATGCATCCCTTTGATGTGGGAATGATGCTGGATGCCGGAGGAATTGCCGTGAGAACAGGCCATCACTGCACGCAGCCCTTGATGAACAGATTCCGAATCGAGGGAACTGTTAGAGCTTCCTTCTCTGTTTACAACACATTGGAAGAAGTGGACAGGCTTTACGAAAGTGTGAGCAAGATTGCCAAACTAAAGAACAAATGACAGACATCAATAAGGTACAGGACGAAATCATCGATGAATTTGAAATCCTGGGGGACGACAGGGAATCTACCATATTTTATATAATGGAGCTTGGCAACCAACTTGGAGCTTTTCCCGAAGAGGAAAAAACTGAAGACAATATTATTAAAGGTTGCCAATCCAAAGTTTGGTTGATCACCACCACCGAGGATGACAAGGTGGTATTCCATGCCGACAGCAACACCGATATTACCAAAGGGCTGATCAGCCTTTTGATTCGTGTGATGTCGGGCCGAACTCCCCAGGAGATCATCAATGCTGACCTTTATTTTATAGAAAAGATTGGAATGGGAGGCATCATTGGTTCCCAGCGATCCAATGGTTTGGCTGCCATGATCAAGCAGATGAAATTTTATGCAATAGCGTACCAGTCCAAGATGAACGCCCTATGAGCCAAGAAACAGAAAATAATACCCAGTTGGAAATTCCTGAACTTAAGGAAAAAGTGGTGAATGCCATCAAGACGGTTTATGACCCTGAAATTCCGGTGGATGTATACGAGTTGGGATTGATTTATGAAATCAGTGCATACCCTGTTAATAATGTGTATGTGCTGATGACACTGACCTCTCCAAATTGTCCAGCTGCCGAATTTATCCCTTCAGAGGTAAAGTCCAAGATCCAACAAATACAGGGTGTCAACAATGTAGAGATAGAACTTACCTTTGACCCACCCTACTCTCAGGACATGATGTCCGAGGCAGCCAAATTAGAATTAGGTTTTTTATAAAAATAGATAACTATGTATCCAGAAGAATTAGTAGCCCCAATGAGATCTGAATTGACTGAAGTTGGTTTTCAGGAATTCAGAACTGCCGATGATGTAGACAATCACTTGAAAAGCCATAAAGGAACAACCTTTATTGTGATCAATTCTGTGTGCGGCTGTGCTGCAGGAGCGGCCCGACCGGGAGTGAGAAGCGCATTGGAGAAATCATCTAAAAAGCCAAGCACCTTAGCCACCGTATTTGCTGGAAACGATACCGAGGCGGTGAAAAAAGTGAGAGAATATACCCTTCCCTATCCTCCTTCCTCACCTGCCATGGCTTTATTTAAGGATGGTGAATTGGTTCACTTCCTTGAAAGGCACCACATCGAAGGCCGGAATGCCCAGTTGATAGGTGACCACCTTGTTGAGGTATTTGAGCACTATTGTTAAAAAATTAAAAAGCCCGCATGGGCTTTTTTGCTAAATACCTATAGGCATTGAAAAACCTTTGGTTCAGAATTTTGTTTTGGTTTGGGCGCTAACCTTCATATAAAGAATATGGTCCCGCTTCAAGGCTCAAAGAGAAAAAGGGAATTGGGAAAAAATAAGCAATAAAAATTCACAGCTCTCATCACAAAATGCACCAGTTGAAATAATTTATCGTGTATTTTATGCCCAATATTGTTAACTTAATGCCAGAATTTTAAATTATTCTTTAGAATTTAACTACATATAAAATATAAACTTTATGTCTGAATTTGCTAAGTTATCCTTTGATGGAAAAGAGTATTCGCTTCCTGTAATCGAAGGTACTGAAAATGAGAAGGCAGTAAATATTGCCAAGTTGAGAGGTGAATCTGGGCTGATCACGATTGACCCAGGATATAAGAACACAGGTTCCACAAAAAGTGCCATCACATTTTTGGATGGTGAGCAGGGTATCCTCAGATACAGAGGCTACAGAATCGAAGACCTTGCTGAAAAGTCCACCTTCCTTGAAGTGGCATACCTTCTCATCTATGGCGAGCTGCCCAACCAATCGGAATACGAAAAATTCAGCAGAGAAGTAACCACCCACACTTTAGTACACGAAGACATCAAGAAGATCTTGGACGGTTTCCCTTCCAATGCTCACCCGATGGGCGTTCTTTCTTCTTTGATCTGTTCCCTCACTGCTTTCTATCCTAATTCACTGGATCCTAATAGATCTGCTGAAGATGTTAACCTAAGCATCGTCCGTCTATTGGCTAAAATGCCAACATTCGCGGCTTGGGCATATAAGAATGAAGTAGGCCATCCGGTAAACTATCCTGACAACAGCTTGGACTATTGCTCCAACTTCTTGAAGATGATGTTTGCCTTACCGGCTGAGAACTATGATGTAGACCCAGTTGTGGCCAAAGCGCTTGATCAGTTGTTAATCCTTCATGCTGACCATGAGCAGAACTGTTCTACTTCTACTGTTAGAATTGTGGGTTCTTCTCATGCTAGCTTGTACGCATCTATCTCAGCAGGGATCAACGCACTTTGGGGACCGTTGCATGGCGGCGCAAACCAATCTGTAATTGAAATGCTTGAAGCTATTAAGGCTGACGGTGGTGACACGAAGAAATTCTTGGACAAAGCCAAAGACAAAAACGACCCGTTCAGACTTATGGGCTTTGGACACAGAGTTTACAAAAACTTTGACCCAAGAGCTAAGATCATCAAAAAAGCCGCTGACGATGTATTGGCCAAGCTTGGAGTGAATGATCCAGTATTGGATATTGCCAAGGAGCTTGAAGAAGCTGCCTTGAACGATCCATATTTCGTAGAAAGAAAACTTTATCCTAATGTTGATTTCTACTCCGGTATCATCTACAGAGCACTAGGCATCCCTACGGATATGTTCACAGTAATGTTTGCCCTAGGTAGGCTTCCTGGCTGGATTGCTCAGTGGAAAGAAATGAGAGAAAACAACGAGCCAATCGGCCGTCCAAGACAAGTATATACAGGTGCAAACGAAAGAGATTACGTTTCCATCAACAAAAGATAAGACCCGTTTTATTTTGTTTAAAAGGCTACCAACTTTGGTAGCCTTTTTTTATTAACTACCCCATCTTGCTCCTCGGATTTCCCCGACATTTAACAAAAATTATCCGTTCGGGCGACAAACTCTAAGCTATTTGGGTTAGTTTTGGAAACCGAAACACCTAAAACAAGTTTACTATGGAAATCAACAATTTAGAAGAAGCGGTTGCGTTGACAAAAAGATTCACCAGCAAACCTGATAATGAAAACCTATTGAAGCTTTACGGCCTATATAAGCAGGCTACAGAAGGTGACAACAACACCGAGCGTCCGGGAGGCTTTGATTTTAAAGCAGCTGCGAAATATAATGCTTGGGAAAAACTGAAGGGCACCTCAAAAGAGGAGGCTGAGCAAAAGTATATCGCCCAAGTAAAATCCCTTTCACAAAATCATATGTAATCAGATGGCGGGTTGAGGCCCGCCTTCCAAAATAATCCACTTTTATTTTAGGTTTATTAACATCAAAATTTTATTGATTTTACCACCCTGCTTGGTAATTCAAAATATTTCCCCTACCTTTGCACCCGAATTAAAAATTATCATTTTTCTAAGCCGTGGGTTTCCTTACTGTCTGTCGTGTATGGGATACTTCTGGAAATCATGGCAAAGAGAAGTAAGGAAAAAATCATGGAAAAAGAATTATTATTCTCAGACCTTGGGATTTCTGCTGAAATCTTAAGGGCCGTGGAAGACATGGGCTATACCCATCCATCCACTATTCAAGCACAATCAATCCCATTCCTTTTGGAAGGAAAAGATGTTATCGGCCAAGCACAAACTGGTACCGGTAAAACAGCAGCTTTTGGGATTCCGATTATTGATCAAGTTGATCCATCTTTGAACAAACCTCAGGCGTTGATCCTTTGTCCTACAAGGGAATTGGCCGTACAGGTAGAAGGTGAAATTGTAAAATTAGCAAAACACAAAAAAGGCGTCTCCAGTACTTGTATTTATGGAGGCGAGCAAATTGACAGACAAATCAGAAGCCTTAAAAAAGGTGTTCAGATTGTCGTAGGTACCCCTGGACGTATCATGGATCACATGAACAGAAGGACTTTGAACCTAGACAATGTGGGTATCATCATTTTGGATGAGGCGGATGAGATGTTGGACATGGGCTTTAGAGATGACATTGAGACAATATTAAGCTCAATGCCTG
Organism: Litoribacter ruber; assembly: GCF_018500185.1. Taxonomy (GTDB): domain Bacteria; phylum Bacteroidota; class Bacteroidia; order Cytophagales; family Cyclobacteriaceae; genus Litoribacter; species Litoribacter ruber. Next base: position 52,345 of record NZ_JAHBGI010000006.1, read on the forward strand.
AAGAAAGACAAACGGTATTCTTCTCTGCCACTATGGCTAAGCCTATCTTGGACCTTACTAGAAAATATCAGGACAACCCTGAGATTGTTAAGGTATTGAGAAAAGAGTTGACTGTTGAGAACATCGCACAACACTACTACGAAGTTAAGCCTTCGTTGAAGATGGAGTTGATGACAAGGTTGATGAATATCAATCAATACGCGCTAAGCGTGGTATTCTGTAACACGAAAAGAGCTACAGATGAAGTAACTGAAGGTTTGATTGCCAGAGGCATCCAAGCTGAGGCTCTTCACGGAGATCTTTCTCAAGCACAGCGTACTAAAGTAATGAACAAGTTCCGTAAAGGACATTGTACTGTCTTGGTAGCAACTGATGTTGCCGCTAGAGGTATTGATGTGGACAATGTGGAGGCTGTATTTAACTATGACCTTCCTTTGGACGAAGAGAATTACGTTCACAGAATCGGAAGAACCGGTAGAGCGGGTAAATCCGGTACTGCCATTAACTTCATAACTGGAAGAAAAGATGGTTTCAGATTGAGAGATCTTGAAAAGTTCATCAAAACTTCCATTCAGAAAATGACTCCTCCATCTGCTGATGAGTTGGTAGAGCTGAAGAAAGATCAATTGGTAAAAGATGTTTACAGACAACTTTCCATTGAGGAAGATACGCAGTTCTACGAAGCTGCTATTGGCCAGATGCTGACTGAAGGCTTGAGCCTGGAGCAAATTACCATCGGACTGATGAAACTTCAACTAGGTGGATCTTTGAAAGAAGTTTCAGATTTCAATTTCGATTTGGATCTAAGCAGACCTTCAAGAGACAGAGAAAGAGGTGACAGAGGTGATAGAGGAGCCAGACGTGGTGTTCGTGGAGAAAGACCTGAAAGAGGTGCTGGACCAGGTGCGCGTCGTTCCAGAGAAAAAGGCCCTAGAGATGCCAACATGGCTAGGTTGTTCCTTAATCTTGGTAAAAAAGACAGAATCAGACCGAATGACATTGTAGGTGCTATCGCCGGTGAAACCGGAGTACCAGGCAGAAGCATTGGAGGAATCGATATTTTCGACAACTTCTCTTTTGTGGACGTTCCTTCTAAGGATGCCAAGCATGTAATCGACGTTATGAATTCTAATACCATCAAAGGTAAAGCAGTAAATATTGAGCTTTCAAAAGGTTGATTAGTTTATAAAGGTTAATGTTAAAAAGAAAAGCGCCATCAAGTTGATGGCGCTTTTTCTATTTTTACCGCATTGTTATTATCTTCTAGCTTTTCGGTCGGGGTTACCATCCGGATCATTGGTAACATAACCTGACCATCTTACCGTACCGTTGTTTGCCAAAAGGATTCCAGCCACGTGAGGAGTAGCCATGGAGGTTCCGTTGATGGCGCGGTAGCCGCTTCCTATCCAAGTAGAGTAGATATTTACCCCAGGTGCAGAAACCACAATTGGCGGGTTTCCAAAGTTGGAAAATGAAGCAAATCTACCGTTGATATCATAAGCGGAAATAGTGTAAAGCCTGGTACCTGTGGCTCTTGCTGGAGAAACATTGTTGGCGTTTTGGCTTTCATTCCCCGCTGCGATAGCGCAAAATACGCCCTTGGCTGCCAGATTCCTTACCGCATTATCCAAAGCAGTTGAAGCAGGACCGCCCAAGCTTAGGTTGGCCACATCGTTAGCCAAGGCCACCTGAGTGGTGTAATCGATTCCCGACACAATAGTAGAAGTGGCAGAGCCGCCAGTTGGACCGAATACTCTTACCGGTACCACAGTAGCTCCGGCAGCCACGCCGATTACTCCAATGGTGTTGTGAATGGCAGCGATAGTACCCGCTACGTGGGTTCCGTGACCATTTTGATCTGTAGGCGATGAATAGCCAGACACAAAGGATCTTCCATATTGGGAGTTTACATTCAGGTCTGGGTGGTTGAGCTGAATACCGCTGTCAATGACAAATGCCCAGCGATTAAGTCCCGAAGCATTTACTGCCCCACCGATCTCGGTGATGCCCCAAGGGGTAGTCTGGCCACTGCCTCCAGACTGAAGCAGGATGCTGTTTACAAACATGTTTGGCATCTTGAAATCTTCCAGGTAATAGATTTGATCTTGCTCGATAAATTCTACCCGATCATCCTTTTCCAAATCAGCAAGTTCATCAGGACTCAAGCGGGCTGAGAATCCTGCCAAAGCAGATCCAAATACGTGATCCACTTGCTCCGGTTTTAATCGGAATCCTTCCAAAACCTCTTTTCTCAAAGCTTCCTGCAACTCATCGTAGCCTTTAAGGCGGGCATTTCTATCCTCATCCTTTCTGGCTCCCCAATTTTGGATGGTTTTCAGTCCAGTTTCTTTCAATACTACTATGTATTGGCCTGGAATCAGGGTTTCATCTACCTTTGCCTCACTGGCAAAGTCATCCATGTTTTCATTTTGGCAAGAGGAAAAAATCATTCCTGCTATTGCAAATGCTGCAACTGCCTTTACTCTAAAATTGACCATAAATTTCATTTAAATAAGGGTATGTAAAACAAAATACTTTTAAATGTTTTTGCGCAAAACATTCTACCAATAACGGAAATTCCAATCTTATTCAAAATCAATTTTATCTATGAAAAATCAATTTTGATAAATAAGTTATTTCAAATAAAAAAAATGGAATTTAACATTTGAAATAAATCCTTTTGGCCTAACAAAAAATTTTACAAATAATTGTTCAAATAATCCTTAATAATTTAAGAATAAAGAGTTTTCAGGTATTTTTGACTATTTTTGAATTCTTTAAAGTAAAAATTTATGCAGCTTTTTTACCATCCAGAGCTTACCTCCCCTACTTTCCAATTGCCGGGAGAAGAATCAAAGCATCTGATTAAAGTACTGAGAAAGAAAGTCGGAGACCAGATTCACTTCACCGATGGAAAGGGCAAAATAGCTCTTTGCCGGATTGACTCCATTTCCCAAAAGAGCACCACCCTACAGGTATTGGAGGAAACCATAGCCCCTGAAAAGCCCTACCAAATCCACTTGGCAATTGCCCCTACCAAAAATGCGGACAGAATGGAGTGGATGACAGAAAAAACGGTGGAAATAGGGCTGGATAGGATGATCCTCATGAAAACGGATAATTCCGAAAGAAATTTCCTCAAGTCCGATCGGTTGGAGAAGAAGGCTGTTTCGGCCATGAAGCAAAGCCTGAAGAGTGTATTGACGGAAATAGAAACCGGTTTGGATTTCAAGGACATCATCGCTGATCCCCACTATGCACCTTTTGAAAAATTTATCGCCTATGTGGATCAAAACATCCCCAATCATCTCTTTGAATTGGCAAATCCCAAAAATAAATACCTAATTTTGGTTGGGCCGGAAGGAGATTTCAGCCCTGATGAGATAAATGCAGCAATTGAGGCAGGCTTCAAACCCTGTTCTCTGGGCCACAGCCGCTTGAGAACCGAAACCGCTGGATTGGCTGCCGTACATACGTTGAACCTATTAAACGAAATATCATGAGAATATTTAAAGCTTTTGCAATCGCAGGCTTGGCCGCATTCACCCTTTCCTCGTGTGACAACAATCAGGACCAGCAGGCTGTAGGAACTGACGGCTGGCTGAAAGGTGACCAAAACGAGAAATTCGAAGAACTCGCCAACCAAATGGGTGGCTTCAGCCGGACCATGGTGGAAGTGGCCTATAGATACAGCGAACTTTATTGGGCGGGCCAGGATGAAAACTGGGACTATGCCGACCACCAGTTAGAGCACCTACTCGAAACTTTGGAAGACGGAATGAAAAGAAGACCGGCCAGAGCAGATAATGCGCAGCACTTTATCGACAATGAAATTGCGATGATGGAAGATTTAATTCTTCAAGGAGACAAAAACGCATTTTTGGAAGGATTCAGGACGTTTACCACCGGTTGCAATTCCTGCCATGCCAAGGAAAATGAGTCGTTTATTACCATTAAAGAGCCTCAGGTGAGAACCTCACCGGTAAGATTTTAATAAATAATTCCAAACAGCTAGCAGTACGAAAATAGTTGGATTATAATTTGTGGGATGTAAAAAATACCCCGATCGCGGTATTGTATGGTGTTGGTTAATTGCGGAAATTTGCACCAGTTATAATTATAATAACTAAACACAAATCAATGCGAGTTTTCAAAATATCCCTTTTTCTAGCTGTTTGGACTTTTATTATTGTCTTTTCTCTTAACATTGCTGGCACCTTCGACCCCATCCATATTGCTGGATACGAAACATTTTTCCTGAAAATGACCTACCCGGTCCTATTGTTTTTGGTGGGAGCTGGCATTTTCAAATACTTTAAGATTCTTACCCCTCCCCTTTTGGTGATCACTACCATCACCTGTTTTTTCTTTGTGGGCAAAGAATACTCCAATATGATCTACCTATTGCCGGTATACCTACTTATGTACTTAGGTGGATATTTTGGCGCAGACTGGTATGAGAAAAATATTCAGTTAAGGGATTAATGCCCCTTTTCTGATTTATAAAATTCAATTGCCTTTCCCAGATCAGCGGGGGTGTCAATTGCAATGGTCTCATGGTCGGTGTAGACCATTTTTATTTTTATCCCTGCCTCCAATAACCTCAGCTGTTCCAGCATTTCAGCTTCTTCCAGATAGGATTTTGGAAGCTGGGTAAATGCGATCAAAGCATTTTTTCTATAGGCATACACCCCGATGTGCCTATATACATTTTTCTGAATATCCTGATTTCTAAAATAAGGAACTGGGGATCGGCTAAAATACATGGAGTAGCCTTTCTGATCTACTACCACTTTTACGGCATTGGGATCATTGTATTGTTGTACATCCTGAATGCCAGTCATCAGCGATGCCACTTGAACTTCATCATCTTCAAATACTACCACTAGCTTCGAAAGGGACTCTGAATCCTGAAACGGCTCATCGCCCTGCACATTTACCACCACATCCCCATCCAGCTCTTTGGCAGCCTCTGCTATCCTATCCGAACCGCTTTGATGCTCCGTTTCACTGAAAAAAACCTTTCCGCCCTCCTTTTCAATCAAAGATTTAATCTCCTGGTGATCGGTCACCACCACTACCTCGTCAAAAACACCTGAGGCCACAGTACTCAAATAAGTTCTCACGATCACGGGTTTCCCGCAAAGGTCTGCCGTTAGCTTGGCCGGGAATCGGGTGGCCGCATATCGGGCTGGGATAAGTGCAATTTTCTTCATAGGACAATTTTAGTGAATTATCCCCAAATATCACTCCTTATCATATTCTTTGGCGTTTTTTTAAGGTTTTTGGTATATTAGATTAGCACAAAATTGAACCCATGATGAAAAAACTCACTTTTGCCTTTTTATTGTTGGTATTGATCCAACCCCTTTCTTTTGCCCAGTCCTATGTACAGGACAATTATGAAAAGAAAGAATATCAGATCCCCATGCGTGATGGGGTCAAACTCCACACCGTAGTCTATTCTCCTAAGGACACAAGTCAGGATTATCCCGTGGTGATGCAAAGGACACCCTATAGCGCTGGTCCTTATGGGGAGGACAAATTTAAGCCTGCTTTGGGCCCTTCCGAAAAAATGATGCGGGATGGATACATTTTCGTCTACCAGGATGTGAGAGGCAGATGGATGTCCGAAGGCGATTATGACAATATGCGCCCGACTGTTCCTTTTCGCAAGGAAGGCATGACGGAAATCGATGAGAGCACCGACACCTATGACACCATTGAGTGGCTCTTGGAAAATGTAGATAACAACAACGGCAGGTTTGGCCAATGGGGCATCAGCTACCCTGGCTTTTATTCGGCTGCCTCACTGCCTTTTGCCCATGAAGCCCTAAAAGCTGTTTCGCCTCAAGCGCCAATTGGTGACTTTTATTTCGACGATTTCCACCACAATGGCGCCTACTTCCTCAGCTACTGGCTGGCGACCACGGTCTTTGGCTATCAGCACGATGGCCCAACAGATAAGGCCTGGTACGAAATGGTAGACCCAGGGACGAAAGACGGTTACCAGTTCTTCATGGACATGGGCCCCTTGAAAAATGCTGACAAATATTATAAGGAGGATAATTTCTTCTGGACCCAACTCAAGGAAAATCCTGATTACAATGAATTTTGGCAAGAAAGATCCATTATCCCCCACCTGAAAGAGGACATCAAGCCTGCTGTGATGGTAGTAGGTGGCTGGTTTGATGCGGAAGACTTATACGGTTATAAGACTATCGAAAAGCATAACGACAACTACAACACCATTGTGATGGGACCGTGGTCTCATGGAGACTGGGCACGGGAGCGGGGTGTTCAGACGGTCTCCAATGTGTATTTTGGGGATTCCATTTCAACCTGGTATCAGGAAAATATTGAGTCTAAGTTTTTCCACCATTTCCTCAAGGGTGATGCAGATGGCCAAACTGACCTGCCTGAGGCTTACATGTTTGATACAGGGAAAAAGGAATGGTTCACCTTTGACACTTGGCCGCCAAGTGAGGCTGAACAAGTCTCCTATTATTTCCATGCAAATGAAAAGACCAGCCGCGACAAACCAACTGGAGAAGGAAAGGAAACATTCACCTCGGATCCCAACAAACCCGTCCCCTACAGTCAGGACATCAAACTTAATTTCACACCAAGAAAATACATGGCCGATGACCAGCGTTTTGCCGCACGTCGTCCTGATGTGTTGGTATTTGAAACTGAGGTATTGGAGGAAGATGTCACGATGGCGGGAGAAATTTTCGCCAACCTGATGGTTTCCATCACCGGAACCGATGCCGATTGGGTGGTAAAGTTGGTGGATGTATATCCGGCCGATACGCCTAACCATGACCACGTACAGGACGGCATGCAAATGGGCAACTACCACCAGATGGTGCGTTCGGAGGTGATAAGGGGTAGATACAGGGAAAGCTTCTCGGATCCAAAGCCTTTTACACCAGAAGAAGTGACAGAAGTTATATTCCAATTACAGGACGTACTTCACACCTTTAAAAAGGGTCACAAAATCCAGTTCCAAGTTCAGAGCACATGGTTTCCCCTTATTGATCGAAACCCTCAAAAATACGTGGACAACATTTTCAAAGCTGAAGAAGAGGACTTTATAAAGGCTGACCATACGGTCTATTTCTCAGAGGAGCATCCTTCCTATATCCAGGTTCAGGTAATAAAATAACCAAAGACAATTTATTTAAATTAAGTATAAATTAAATCAACAGAATATTATTCTAAGATATTTAATTATACCAATTCCAAATTAGCAGAAACAGAACTATTAAGCTTAATTTTTGATTAGTTTTGTTAATATCATTTGGAACAATTAAACATTAATCACATATGAAAGGTAAAGAAATAGTAACTCTGAAGCGTTCGCTTCTTCATGATACGGAAAAGCACCTCAACAAACAGATTGAGATGGAAGGCAAGTCTTCAGCTTACTACCTCTCAATGGCATCTTGGTGTGACATGATGGGTTATGCCAACGCAGCGAAGCATCTTTATGCCCACTCCGAAGAGGAAAGACAGCACATGCTGAAAATTTTCCATTATATCAATGAAGCGGGGGGACACGCCATCCAGCCGGCTATCGACAGCATTCAGCATCACTTCAACTCTTTGAGGGAGGTATTTGAACTGATCTTGGAGCATGAGATCCAGGTAACCAAATCGATCAACAAGATTGTGGACCATTGCTTTGAGGTTAAGGATTTCGCCACGTTCAGCTTTATGCAATGGTATGTCACCGAGCAGAGAGAAGAGGAGACCCTGGCAAGAAGAGCATTGGAAATTTTCGACATCATTGGAGAAGCGGGTATTGGTCTTTGGACAATTGATCAAGAACTTGGGAAACTTCACAACCTCACCAACGAAGGTGGGATGTAAAGTAAAAAGGCTGCCTATCAACAGGCAGCCTTTTTTTATTGTGTTTAAGCAGCGTTCCTTGCTGCATTGATGATTCCAAACATTGATCGCAGGATTAACCGCTGATAAACTTCCTCATCTTTCAGCTCAGGATTTTCAAGCAACTTCTGTATTCCATACTGCTGAATGGTGATCAAGGGCAACACGATCCGTTCTCTAATGGCGATTGAACTTTTAATCACCGGCGTTTCCTCCAATAGGGAATTCATCCCGCTCACTTCCAAGATGTACTTTAGTGACTCTTGGTATTCCGAATGCATTTTTTTCCAAAACTCTCCATATTCCTTATCCTCCGATAAATACTTCGTGGCTTTATAATTGGACTTGGCCATAGACTGCATACTGTTTCCAAGCAGGGTCCTGAAAAACAGGGAATCCTGAAACAGTTTTTTCACATCTTCCAGCTTCCCTTCTTTTTCCATGGTGGAGATGGCATTTCCGATCCCATAAAACCCCGGGATGTTCTGCTTCATCTGCGCCCACGCCCCTACAAATGGGATGGCTCGAAGATCATCAAAGGACATCCCCTCATCTTTGTTGCGCTTCACGGGACGGGAACCAATATTGGCCTCACCAAAATATTTCAGGGGCGTGATGTGCTCTAAGTAAGGGACGAATTTGGGGTGGTTTTTGAAATCCTTATAAGCATCATAGCTATACTTGGCCATTTGCTCTAGAATTTCCCGCTGCTCATTGGACAACTGCTTTTCGGGGGTTGGATAAAGATGGTTTTCCAAGCCGGCACTCAGTAACTGCTCCAAATTATAGGTACAGGTGATTTCCTTTCCATAATTTGCGCTGATGGTTTGTCCTTGGATAGTAACCTGGATTTCCTCATTTTCAACCTCAGTACCAAGGGAAGCATAAAAATTATGCATATTTCCACCACCCCTTGCCGGCGGTCCTCCCCTGCCGTCGAAGAACACCACCGCTAGTCCAAACTCCTTCGAGACCTTGGTCAACTCCTCTTTGGCTCTCAAAATCGACCAGTTGGCTCGGATATACCCACCATCCTTGGTGCCATCCGAAAAGCCCAACATGATGGTCTGTTTCATGGACCTATTCTTCAAGTGCTTGGAGTATCGCTCATCCTGATAAAGACTGCGCATAATCCCAGGGGCATTGGCCAAATCATCAATGGTTTCAAACAAAGGCACAATATCCAGCGGCAAGCCACCTTCCTGCGGAAAAGTCAGCAGGGCTAAACGGTACACCTCCATGATATGCAATTCAGATTGACAGTTGGAAATTATATAGCGATGCAGGCCCTCCTCCCCATTCTGCTGTTGAATCAACGGAATGGTTTTGAAGCTTTCTACCATTTCTTTATGGAAATCATCCTGATAACTCTCCGGCAGGCTTTGAGTAGAAAACAATTCTTCCATGGTAGGCGGCTGATCAGTATTCAGAATCTCCTTCCAAAGACCATCATGTTTTCGGCTGTCTTGGCGTACATCCATGCTAGCAAAATGGAACCCAAAGATTTTGATCTTCAAGATATACTCATCAAGCAGGTCCAAGAAGAGGCCATTGTGATAGGTAATTATCGCCTCTCTGGCTTCATAAAGTTGGCCAAGAAGCTCCTCTTTTTGAATGGGATTTTCCTGGTCGGCAAAAAGGGACTGATAAATATCACCCTCAACTTTTAGTATAATCGGCTCCACCTTTTTGAAGCTCAACCTTCTTCTAAGCTTTCTGATATCCCTGTAATAACACTTGAGAATCCACCTCTGCAACCTGCTTGCAACCGTTTTAGTAACCTCATGGGTGACAAATGGATTTCCATCCCTGTCCCCTCCTGGCCAAAACCCGATCTGGAAAAGCTGGGGATTATCCCAATCATGGATGGAAAGGTTGAGCTGTTTCAAGATCCTGAAGATGATATCGGGGATGCTGAAGTAGAACACATTTTCCAAATACCAGAGTAAACTGGCAGCTTCCTCTTCAGGTGAGGGCTTACTTTTATTGATAAAGGCCGTTTTTCCGAGCTGCTGTAGGTACAGGTTGATATGTTCCAGGTCATTGGATTCGATGGCAGACTCAAGGTCAGTGATGATCCCTAGCACATTTCCGGGATAAAACTGAGTGGGGTGAGCTGTCAGGGTGATCCGGATGGAAAAGGTTTTGAGCTTTTCGATAAGCTTTTTTCGGTTGCCGTCGGCTTCAGTCCGGGCCACCAAAGCCCTCATACTGCCCTTGCCATTGATTTCGTTGATCTTTTCAAATGCCGCATCCTCGATGGAATCAAAAAGGACGACTTGTCGCTCCACATATTGGATGAGCTGAAAAAGCACATCGTGTCTCTCCTTTTCACTTTTCGACTGTAGCATTTCCTCAAAAAACTTTTCAATGATTTCCTTGGGGCTCATCCCTTTTTCAAGGCCCTTTTCACAGGCGGACCCCAAAAGGGGCAACAGGGTCCCCGTCTGATAAATATCATCGAAGGGCAAATCGAGAAACAAGCTATTGTAGATGGTAAAGCGTTTGCCCACCTCTATTTCATAAGTTGATTTCATTAGTTTAATAGGTTAGTGTTTAGATGAAGTTAATCAAAATGCTGCTTTTTTTGAATTATTTTGAAAAAGTACCCTCAAATAAAATTTCCGGTTTCCTCCCCTGAAAAACAACCTGTTCATTTTCAATGTTTTATCCAATAAGCTTTAAATCTTAGCTCACCGATCATCAAAAGCCAGATTAAGCTTCTCATATAATTTTTGTATTTTGCAAAGAAGCAAAGGCAGGTCCCCAATGGATTTTGCTTAACAAAATAGCTTTTACCGATTTGATTTTCAATCATTTGCCTTATCCATTTTAAATAGAATTAGAAAACATCTATATGCTCCTTTCTGTTTTATCAGGATTTCTATTAGCAGCCTGTTTGCCTGTTATCGGCAAACAAATTAAAGGGAACTTATCCATTCTCCTTTCGGCCCTTCCGGTTATTCTGTTTATTTATTTCCTCAGTTTTATCCCAGGAGTAGCCAACGGTGAAACCTACCATTTTACCTACAACTGGGTCCCTCAGCTTGGGATAAATTTCGACTTCCATTTAGACGGGCTTTCTCTTCTGTTCACCTTGCTGATTACCGGGATAGGCTCGCTTGTCTTTATTTATACTAGCTCCTATTTGAAAGGGCATGTTTATTTGGACAGGTTTTATGGCTACTTGGCCATGTTTATGTCATCCATGCTGGGGCTGGTGCTATCAGACAATATCATTACGCTTTTCATTTTCTGGGAATTGACCTCCATCAGTTCGTTTTTCCTGATTGGTTTTAACAATGATAGTGAAGCATCAAGGAAGTCTTCCCTCTTGGCTTTGGGTATCACCGGATTCGGAGGACTGTTTCTTCTGGCGGGAATGATTCTACTGGGCTATGTCACGGGAAGTTACAGCATAGTAGAGCTAATGGGCCAAACGGAGCTCATCCACAACCATCCCTACTTTGTCTTGATCTTGTTTTTGGTATTCATGGGTGCGTTTACAAAATCCGCCCAGTTCCCATTTCATTTCTGGCTTCCCGGCGCCATGAAGGCACCAACACCTGTTTCCACTTACCTACACTCAGCCACCATGGTAAAAGCCGGTATTTACCTACTGGCTCGATTTACTCCTGTACTGGGTAACCATGAGTATTGGAATACCACGCTGATAATCATAGGTGGGGTCACCATGCTGTATGCGGCCATTCATGCGGTTTTCAGATTGGATCTGAAAGGTATCCTGGCCTACAGTACCATTTCAGCGCTTGGGGTATTGGTATTTCTCATCGGACTGGGAACGGATGATGCGCTTTTGGCGGCATCTGTCTTTATTCTGGTCCATGCGCTTTACAAAGCAACCCTCTTCTTGGTCACAGGGATCATAGATCACGAGACAGGAACCCGCGATGTCAGCCAGCTTTCAGGATTGAACAAAGTAATGTTACCGGTGGGGATTGCTGCAATATTGGCGGCCATTTCCAATGCTGGTATACCACCGTCCTTTGGTTTTTTGGGAAAAGACCTGATTTACGAAGCAACCCTTCACTACGGTGACTGGGCAATTGTCCTTACTGTCGCAGCTGTTCTTACCAATATTTGCCTCCTATTTGCCGGTTTTCTAGCAGGGATCAAACCCTTTATAGGAAAGTTACCGCAGAAATATGAAAAGCTCCATTTACCAAGCCCCCTGATGTACATTCCCCCAATGATCCTAGCCGGACTTGGGATTGTATTTGGGGTTCTGCCCATGATCATTGATTCTCCACTAATCAAGCCAGTGGCTGCGGCTATTTTGAACACCAGTCCAGATTTTCATTTGGCCTTATGGCATGGATGGAGCGTTGTTTTGCTCTTGAGCACCATCACTATAGGGGGTGGACTTGGGTTGTATTTTATCCTGAAACCATCTGAAGGCCTTCTGGCTAAAGCCACCCGGTTTGAGCCTATCTCGCCGATGAGCATTATCCTTCGATGTACCAGAATCTTTGAATCTACCGCCAAGGGAGTTACCTACGTGCTGCAAAACGGCTACCTGAGATATTACGTGATTGCTATCTTGACTTTCTTATCCGTCCTTTTGGCCTATAAGATTTTCAAGGGCATTGATCTGTATGTCAACTTTGGGAAACTCACCGAAATCACCCTATACGAAGCCATTGTGCTGGCCATCATGGCGGTTTCCATTGTTTTCACCGTCTTTACTCGCTCTAGGTTGGTGGCAGTGGCGGCTATGGGGATCATCGGTTATAGCATCTGCCTGATTTTCCTCTTCTACTCGGCACCGGATCTTGCCATGACGCAATTTTCTATCGATACCCTTACCGTCATTCTATTTGTACTGGTGCTTTATAATTTGCCCAAATACCTCAAATTATCGGACACGGGTTCCAGGGTGAGAGACGGCATGTTGGCTTTGATTTTTGGCGGACTCATCAGCTTGTTGACCCTTGAAGTGTTGAATGAGCCATTAGAGAGAGAGATTTCTGCCTATTATGCTGAAAACGCCTACACTCTTGCCAAGGGAAAAAATGTCGTAAACGTGATCCTGGTAGATTTCAGGGGGGCAGATACCATGGTGGAAATCATCGTACTTTCCATTGCGGCCATAGGGGTTTTCAGTTTGTTGAAGCTCAGACTTAAAAGCATTGAAAAAGAATAAGCATGAAAACAATCATATTTAAAACGGCATCGAGCTACTTACTGCCTTTGTTGCTATTGTTTGCCATATTTATTTTACTCAGGGGCCATTATTTGCCGGGAGGCGGATTTGTTGGAGGTCTTATTGCAGCGATAGCTTTCGTGATCCACTCCTTTGCCAACGGAATCGAAAAAACCAGGGGTATCATCAAATTCCACCCGGGATTTCTCATGCCTATAGGTTTGGCTTTGGCACTTATAGCAGCCATTGCGCCTCTTTTCACAGGGGGAGCCTTGATGACGGGGCTTTGGTTTGAAAACCCAGTGCCTGTGATAGGCATGGTTGGATCCGCCCTGTTTTTCGACATTGGGGTTTTTCTGGTTGTGGTGGGAGTTACCTTAACCATTATCTTTACTATTTCAGAAACTATATAAATGGAGTTATTACTGGTCATAATTATCGGGCTACTGTATGCGGCAGGCATTTACATGATGTTGCGGCGTAGCTTGGTCAAACTCATCATCGGCCTCATCCTGCTGGGCAACGGGGCCAACCTGCTGATTTTTCTTTTGGGAAGAATTGTGAAGGGAAAACCACCCATCATCGATGATGCCTCATACGTGCTGGCGGAAATTTATGCCGATCCAGTGCCTCAGGCGTTGATCCTTACCGCCATTGTGATCAGCTTTGGTCTGCAGGCCTTCGCCATCATCCTGATCAAAAGGGCCTATAAGGTGGTCAAAACAGATGACCTTGATGAAATGAATGCAACTGACGAAGATTTATGAGCAACCCTTACATAATTTTACCAATCATTTCCCAGCTGTTTACAGCCATTCTTTTGATGTTCTTTTGGACACAAAAGAACACCCAAAAGGCTATCAGCGTAATTATGAGCTTGGTCACGCTGGGTATTTCGGTGTGGCTACTCACCATAGTGCTAAAAAACGGAATCCATGTGACCCAAGCGGGAAGCTGGGAGGCCCCTTTTGGAATTACCTTTATAGCGGATCCCTTAAGTTCGCTAATGGTACTGTTGACCTCACTGGCAGGATTGGCCGTATCGATCTTCTCAGTGGGCAGCGTACGCAATGCGCGGGTACGTTTTGGCTATTTCCCGATATTCCATTTTCTCCTTATGGGATTGAATGGCGCATTTTTGACAGGGGATATTTTCAACCTCTACGTCTGGTTTGAAATCATCATCATTTCCTCCTTCGTTTTGATCACCCTGGGAGGGGAAAAAGCCCAAATTGAGGGTTCTATCAAGTATGTGACCATGAACCTGTTGGCTTCGGCCATATTCCTGACTGCCATTGCCATCCTCTATGGTCTGGTGGGAAGCCTCAACATGGCGGATCTTTCAATCAAAGTCGCTAATTTGGAAAACCGTAGACTGGTGAATGTTACGGCCATTCTTTTCTTTGTTGGTTTTGGTATCAAATCGGCTGTTTTCCCCTTGCACTTTTGGCTTCCTGCCTCCTACCACACTCCTCCCCCGGCCATTTCGGCCATTTTTGGAGGATTGCTGACCAAAGTGGGGGTATATGCCTTACTGCGTGTGTTTACCCTCATTTTCGTACCGGATGAATTTATGATCAACCTCATTAGCTGGGTGGCGGGGCTCACCATACTCACCGGGTGTATTGGTGCGTTGATCCAAAATAACATCAGAAAGGTGTTCAGTTACCTAATTGTGGGCCATATTGGGTATATGATTGCCGGCTTGGGCATGTTTACCGAGGCAGCCCTTATAGGAACCGTTTTCTATTTGATCCATGATATCATCGTGAAGACCAACCTGTTTATGGTCAGTGGTCTGATCTTCAAAATTAAGGGTACCTTTAGCATGCGCAACTTAGGCGGGCTGTATAAGGAGTATCCAAAACTTTCCCTTTTGATGGCAATTCCCATATTTTCACTGGTAGGTATTCCGCCGCTATCAGGTTTTTGGGCCAAACTCTTCTGGGTAGAATCAGGTTTTGCTATTGAGAACTTTATGCTGGTGGCCTTCATCATTGCAGGAAGTTTCTTGACTTTGTTTGTGATGGCAAAACTTTGGGCGGAAGTATTCTGGAAAGATGGGGACAAATTGCCGAAAAAGATCAATGTGAAATATTTCTGGGAGCTGAAGCCTCTAAAAAGAACCGCCATGGTTTTCCCAATTGTGTTTTTGTCCTTGATTTCCCTTTATATCGGACTTGGCGCCGACCATGTGATCCAACTGAGCACCATTATCGGAAAGCAGCTAATGGATACCACGCCATATATTGAAGCAGTTTTGGGACCTATAAATGAATCGCAGCCATGATAAAGACCAAATTACTCAGCAATATGTTGCTGGCCATCATATGGGTTTCACTTACCGGGAATTTCTCCGCCGAAGGATTCGTATTCGGCTTCCTGTTAAGTTATATCCTACTTTGGCTGATTTCCACTTCCCGCAGGGATGACAAATACTTTACCCGCGGGCCCAAAATTATTGCTTTCTTTTTCTTCTTCATCTATGAATTGGTCAAGGCCAATTTGCAGGTAGCCTATGACGTGATGACGCCACGTTATTATATGAAGCCCGGGATAATCCGTATACCGCTTACTGCCAAAACAGATCTTGAAATCACCCTGTTGGCCAACCTAATTACCCTCACGCCGGGCACCTTGAGCTTGGATGTGTCTGATGATAAAAAGGTACTATACGTTCATGCCATGTATGTAAGTGATAAGGAAGCATTCATTCACAGCATCAAGAATGGCTTTGAAAGAAAACTATTAGAAATTTTGCGATGAGTCTATACGAATATCTATACTATATCATATTGCCGCTACTGGCCATATCCATCCTGATCATCTTTGTTAGGTTTCTGAAGGGCCCTACCTTATCCGATCGGGTTGTGTCGCTGGATCTAATCATTACCACTGGGATAGGCATCATTGCTATATACAGCATCCATACCAACCAGCCCACCTTTTTGGATATTGCCATGATTTTGGCGCTGATTGCCTTTTTGGGTACAGTGGCCTTTTCTTATTATTTGGAAAAAAGAGAAAAAAATGACTGAAATCAGTATCGCTATATTGTCCACCTTAGGTGCCGTCTTCATTTTCCTTGCCGCCGTCGGCGTGGTAAGGATGCCCGACCTCTATTTGAGAATTTCTGTGACCACCAAGGCAGCCACCTTGGGAATTGGCCTGATCCTGATCGCGGCAGCTTTTTACTTCAATGACCTTTCCATCACCTCAAGGGTGCTGGCCATTATCCTTTTTATGCTTTTGACTGCCCCGGTGGGTGCGCACATGCTGGGAAGGGCCAGTTATTTTACTGGCGTGAAGATGTGGAAAAATTCGGAATATGACGACCTGAAGGGTAAATACCACCCCAAAACCCACGTACTTTCTTCCGAAGAAGAGCCGGATGACGTGAAGAAAAAGGTCTAAAAAGCTAGTAGATCAAAGTGGAAAAGCAATGGCCAAAAAATGGCCACCCAGGACACTAAGTTCTAAAGAAGTTACTCAAAGCCTCTTTGGCGCTAAATGTTTAAGAAAAGTGTCAAGTAAAATTAGAACCTGACAGCAGGTTTGGAGACCGCACGTACATCATATATCTAATTAATAAGAGCAGTCAGTCGGATGCTCTTTTTTTTTGGCTAAAATATTGGTTGACAATAAGTCATGAAATCATTTTTAACCATAATCATAGCACTGCTTATGACACATTCAGCCATCGCTCAAGATAGCTTTCTGGCCTTGGTCGGTACCTATACCGAAACCGATAAGCAAGGAATAAACCTTGTGCGCTTCCATTCCAATCGAACTCCAGAAATCGTATCGATAGCCACCCATATAGAAAACCCCTCCTTTGTAATCTCCACTAAATCTGGCAACCGCGTCTATGCCGTCCAAGAGACAGATAATGGCCAAGTCACTTCTTTAAAGTTTGATTCCATAAACAACAACCTTGTAAAAATAAACACAGTCTCCTCAAACGGAGCTGCTCCCTGCTACCTCACCCTTGACCCCTCGGAGAAGTTTCTTATAGTTGGTAATTATGAGGGGGGAAACCTTTCAGTCCTTCAGATCGGAGAAAATGGTGAGTTGTTGAAAACTGTCCAGACTGTTGAGCATTCGGGAAGCAGTGTAAACGAGGAAAGGCAGGAGGCTGCCCATGTGCATTCGGCGGTATTCCATCCCAATGGCAGACAGTTGTTCGTGGGTGATCTGGGAATCGACAAAGTGAAAGTTTATGATTTTGATTCAACCACCACCAATCCGCTTACCCATTCGTTTGATATTGAGGTAGCCCCGGGATCCGGACCGAGGCATTTGATATTCGATAAAACAGGAGACCATCTTTATCTGATACATGAGCTTACGGGGGAGGTTGGGCATTACCAAAATTCTTCCGGGAGTGCTTACGAGCATGTTGGGAGCCATTTATTGAGTGAAGAGAATTTTTCTGGCGAACAGGGAGGTGCCGAAATCAGAATCACCCCTGATGGCTCTTTCCTTTATGCCAGCAACCGCGGAGAAGCCAACCAGTTGACAGTTTTTAAAATTTCGGATGATGGAAAGCTGGAGGCCATTCAAAGAATTGGGGTAAACGGGGAGAATCCAAGAAACTTCTTATTGTCCCCCGACCTTTCGCAGATTTTGATTGCCAACCAGGATACCGATGAAATTGTGTTATTTGAAAGGGATCAAACATCCGGAAAAGTCTCCCCTACTGATTTTACCCTTTCCATCCCCAAGCCCGTCTACATCTTCCCACTACCTAAATGAGGTTGATCCATTGCAAAATTTTCAATAAGAGTCGGTAAAAATTACCGACTCTTTATTTTTTATCCAAATCTTGATAATTTATTCAAAAATTTATGCTTTTTATTATGATTTAATCAACAAACAAATACCTTTGTTACATATTAAGTATCTTTTCAACCCATTCATTAAAAATAACACAATGGAAACAGCAGAATTAACCCAGTACAAAAGTCTTCTAGGAAGGCTAGACACAGAGGAAGCCATTGAATTGGTAAAGACAACTTTTTTAAAATCCCTTCGCCGAAACCTTAATCTTGTCAAGATTAGCTCCCCTTTGGCGATAGTGGATGGCACAGGGATAAATGATGATTTGAATGGCATCGAAAGACCTGTAGGATTTCCTATAAAAAACCAGTCTGAAAAGAAGGCTGTGGTGGTTCACTCTTTGGCCAAATGGAAAAGATGGCAATTGGCTGCACTCGAGATTTCTGCTGGAAAAGGTATCATTACCGATATGAGAGCCTTGAGACCTGATGAGGACTACTCTCCTATCCACTCGCTTTATGTGGACCAGTGGGATTGGGAAAAACACATCAAGCCTGAGGAAAGATCGATAGACTACCTAAAGAAAACCGTGACCAAGATTTATCAGTCCATTAAAACCACGGAGCTGGAAGTGTTTGAACAATATCCGGACATCACCCCTATCCTACCCGAAGAGCTCACCTTCATCCATAGTGAGGATTTATTAGCAGAATACCCGGACCTGTCAGCAAAGGAGAGGGAAACTGTAGCGGCTAAAAAATACGGCGCTGTATTCCTGATCGGAATCGGAGGCAAGCTAGCCAACGGTGAACCCCATGATGGTAGAGCTCCTGATTATGATGACTGGACCACCGAAAGCGAGGATGGAAAAAAAGGGTTAAACGGAGACATCCTGGTTTGGAACCCAATTTTACAGCAGGCATTTGAAATCTCCTCTATGGGTGTTAGAGTTGATGCGAAAGCTTTGAAACATCAACTTCAAATAACTGATAGTCAGGCTCGAGAAGGATTATTATTCCATAAAACATTGCTGGAAGGAAAACTTCCAGAAAGTATTGGAGGTGGAATAGGACAATCCCGGCTTTGCATGTTTTTGCTACGAAAAACACATATAGGAGAAGTTCAGACAGGGATATGGCCTGCAGAAGAAGTAGAAAAATGCCAAAATGCAGGCATATTCCTCATGTAAATCCCATTCGAGAATTGCAGAAAAAAAATATTTTTTTTCATTACTTGATGATAATTAAGAAACATTGCTTACCTTTGAATCATTATAAAATACAATAACAATATTATGAACACAGGAAAAGTAAAATTTTTTAACGAATCTAAAGGATTCGGTTTTATCATTGACGATGAATCTTCTAAAGAATACTTCGTACACATCTCTGGATTAGTTGACGAAGTTAGAGAAGATGACGATGTAACTTTCGACCTTAAAGAAGGAAGAAAAGGACTTAATGCTGTAAATGTAAAGTTGGCATAACATATAACATTGAAAGTGCAAAAGCTGCTTAACTAAGTTAAGCAGCTTTTTTTTATGCCTATTTTTCGGGTAGCACCCAACTCTTGCTATCACTGTAACTCAAAAATCCTGATTCGATGGTGAGAGGGGAATCGATATTGTTGTGATAAAGCTGACCTGTACCCAAACCTTGGGGCATATGCGGCCGATACAAACTTGTTAATTGATAAATGGCATTCAGTCCAATGTTGGATTCCAGGGCAGAAGTCATCCACCAGCCAATATTCCGCCCTTCTGCCAGATCAATCCATTCCTGGGTATCCCAGATTCCACCCAGTAAAGTGGGTTTTAAAATAACATAGGGTGGTCTGATAACATCCAGCAGGTTAGCTCTCTGCTCTCCATACACACCGATCAACTCTTCATCAAGTGCAATATCAACCGGTGACTCCTCACATAATTTGGCCATTTCCTGCCACTGCCCCTGCCGTATGGGCTGCTCAATGCTGTGCAGCCCGAATTCTGCCAATTTATCCAACTTTGCCCTGGCTTCACCCACGGCAAATGCCCCATTGGCATCTACTCTCAAAGTAATCTGATCTGGGCCAAAGCTATTCCGAATATGAGCCAAAATCCTACACTCCTCTTCAAAATCAATGGCTCCGATTTTCATTTTGATACAATCATATCCATCCCGGAGTTTTTGATCAATCTGCTCCAACATAAACTCCCTATCCCCCATCCAGATCAGCCCGTTGATTTTGATGGGACTTAGAGGCTGGGTATTCTTTCCTGCAAAAAGATTTGCCCGTCCGTTTATCAAGTCCAAGATGGCCACCTCAAAAGCAAACCGCACACTGGGGTGATCATGGCTCACATGCTGTTGCAAAAAATTCAAAACCCCATCCACGCTTTCAGGAAAGTCCAACTCTTCAAACTTCAAGGCATAGGCAGAGATTACCTCTTGAAGATTCTCCAAGTGATCCAAACTCAACTTTGGCAAAGGCCCTGCTTCACCCCAACCTACCCGACCGGGCAAACTGGGACTTTTAGCTTTGATAAAATAGGATGTCTTGGTTTTAAGAACACCACGAGATGTCCCTGCTTCAAATTTAAAATCCAAGGTATAAAGTATGCACTCAAATTCCAGTTTCATAGGGGAAGTTTCCATTTGGTTTCGGCCAACAAGCACTCAGAATATTTTGAAAGCCTATTTATGTCTATATTTGCCCTGAAATTACAAAATTAAGTTTATTCATGTCCGATTTAGAAAAGGTTAGGCTGTCCGATTACCATTACGAACTTCCAGATGAGAGAATAGCAAAATTCCCCCTGCCCCAGCGGGACAGCTCCAAGTTGCTCCATTTTGAAGACGGAGAGATCGCACACCACCGTTTCGACCAAATCCCCACCTTGATACCCGAAAACAGCCTGCTGGTCTTCAACAATACCAAGGTGATTCCTGCCAGACTGATTTTCCAAAAAGCCACCGGGGCGAAGATTGAAATCTTTTTGCTTAAGCCCTATTCACCATCACTCGAAATAAACCAGATCATGGCAGCCCGGGAAGAGGTGGCCTGGGAATGTATGATCGGCAATCTGAAAAAATGGAAAGAGGGTGAAATTCTTCAAGGAAAAGTTCAAATAGATGGTGAAGAGACGGTTATTGAGGCCAACTTAATTGACCGGGAATCCAGAAAAGTTTCTTTCAAATGGAATTCCAATCATCCGTTTGTATCTGTCGTGGAAGCCACCGGGGAGGTACCTTTGCCTCCTTACCTCAATAGAAAAGCAACCGACGAGGACAGACCACGGTACCAGACGGTCTACAGCAAAAAAGAGGGCGCGGTAGCCGCACCGACTGCCGGGCTTCATTTCACCCCTGAAATCCTTGCCCAATTAGAAGCTAGGAATATTTCACAGGAGTTCCTGACCCTGCATGTGAGTGCCGGCACTTTCCAACCTATAAAAGAAGAACTGGTCAATAACCACCCCATGCACAGCGAACAGCTGATCATTGGAAAGTAGACAATCATAAATTTACTTGGCAGCTATAAGAATATTATTGCGGTGGGCACCACAAGCATAAGAACATTGGAGAGTCTCTATTGGTACGGGGTAAAAATTATAAATGGAGATACGGATTTTTTCATACCAAAACTTTTCCCCTACCAACATGCCGAGTTGCCGACTTATAAAGAGAGTTTTCAGGCTATTTTAAACCACATGGAAAAATCCAATCTGGAGGAAATAGTAGGCAGTACGGAGATTTTCATCCTGCCGGGATATTCCTTTAGAGTTTGCAATGGCCTGGTGACCAATTTCCATCAGCCAGCCAGTACCTTGATCCTTTTGGTGGCCGCTTTCTCAAAAGGCAGATGGAGAGAGATTTATAACACGGCACTCAATAATGACTACAGATTCCTGAGCTATGGAGACAGCAGTTTATTATGGCACAAAAAAAACCGCTGAAAAGCGGTTTAAATTTTCTCTTATTCTTGGCCTCCCGAGCCAAGTTTATTGATTCCATTAATCAATTTTTGATAGTACGTTCTACCTACAGGTACCTTTTCGTCAACGATTGTGACTTCCTTAGGAGAGATTGTGTTGATCTCATCCACCCTGACAATGTAAGATTTATGAATTCTAATGAAATCCACTTCCGGCAATACGGCTTCAAATTCCTTTAGGATATTCCTCAGGGAATAAACCTTGGTGCGGGTTACTAAAGTTGTATAATTCCCATCACCTTTGAGCCAGAGAATATCAGAAAACTTCACTTTCGCCAAACTTCCTTTATCTCTTACAAATAAAGCGTTTTTGATTAACAGGTTACCGTTGTCATTAAACGCTCCATTACCGTTTGAACTTCCATTGCCATTTTTTTGGTAATCTTTCACCAGCTCTTTCATATTTTAACTTTAATCGTCAATTTCCGACCTCTCTCACCATTTTAAACAAAACAAAAGCTAATTGTTCTAAAATTCAGGTACTTATTTAATCAGGTCTCCTTTCGAAGAGGGCCACACTAGACAATTAATACCTTGTTCAAAATATATGTTTAAAACAAATTTAACAAGAAAATCTACTGTAACCACGTTATTTCAGCATTTATTGAATAATAGCACACAAACGGAATAAATTTGTAATTCAACAGCAATGAATTAAATAAGCTTAATTTTTTGTTCAATCAGCTGTTTAATTTTTTAAACACATTTCTAAACACAAATGTTCAGATGGCCTAACCAAACTTTCCCCCTTCCACTATGATAATCAATCAGATATCCTAATAAATGGTTAGGCCTTCACATTAACCTTTCCAAATCCGGTATAAACGACAATTCTAAGTAAACGTATAACTATACTGGTTAAAACTCCGCAAAAATATTACTCAAACATCAAAAGTTCAACTTTAAGGCACCCAAAATGAATCAATATGATTTTTTCAACAACATAGGTAAGTATACACATAATCCCACCAAACTCCATTGAGTCCAAGACTTAATACTATCACCTGCAAAAATTTGTATATTTTTATTATCTTAACACCCTCTAAACAATATTCAACTGCAGGGCAATGACGGAAACCAATAAGACTCACCACATAATTTACGGCTGCATGGGACTTGGGGGCAGTTGGGATGATTCCCCATTGGAGAAGGAAAACATTGAAGAGGCACGAAAAGCAATCCATGCGGCACTGGACTGTGGCATCAACACTTTTGACCATGCTGATATTTACAATGTGGGGAAAGCTGAACTGGCTTTTGGAGAAATCCTGAAGGAAAATCCCGGATTAAGGGAAATGATCAAGATACAGTCAAAGGCAGGGATCTCACTCGGCACCGCCGGAGGCTTCAATACCTACCATTCATCCAAGGAATACTTTATCAGACAAATCGACAAAAGCCTTAAAAACCTACAGACGGATTATCTAGACACCTTCCTCATCCACCGCCCTGATCCCCTAATGGATGTGGAAGAAATTGCCGAAACCTTCGATTATCTAAAGTCCGAGGGACTGGTCAAAAGATTTGGAGTAAGCAACATGTCTACATCCCATATTCAGCTGCTTCAGTATTATTGCGACATGCCTATCACGGCCAACCAGATTCAGTTTAGCTTAAAACACGCTGCATTAATCGAAGAAGGACTGACTTATAACATCACCAAGTTTTCCCAAAACGGGGTCGGCGACTTCCTACCATTTTCCAAACTTCACAATATTGAAATCCAGGCTTGGGGAGCATTGGACAATGGGCTGTACCTGAATGATAACGACCTGGAAGAAACCAAGGCAGTGAAAAGGCTACTTGAGAAGCTAGCTGAAAAGTACGACACCAACCCGGCAGCCATATTGGTAGCTTGGATCTTACGGCTACCCTATAACATCAAACCGGTCATTGGCTCCACTAAACCACAGAGAATCCAGCGGTGTGCTGAGGCTGCAAAAGTGAATTTAAGTCGGGAAGATTGGTATTTGCTGTATGTCACAGCCAGAGCGGATTCACTTCCTTAATGGATTAATAAAGTTGTCCCACATCTTTTAGAAAGCGCCCATACACGTCTTTTTTCTTTACCTGAACGGGATGGCAAGATATGGCCTCCTCAAAATTATTATAATCCACACTTTTCACAAGTTTGACCAGGATATCAGCCAATTCCTGCTTGGCTACCAAAACATGGTAATATCCCGACTCATCCTTTCCATCCGAAATCCGGTTTAAGTCTACCATCCCCTCAAAATCCTCCCGGCAAAAAGCCTTGACAATCACTTTGCCCACTCCGCTTTTTGCGGTTTCGATCAATACGAAACCATTTGCTGATGCTATCCACATATTTATACTTTTTTACTCCCCGTCAAACGCTCTCCGGAGTCCTTTTAAAATCGCCAAAACGACTTGTATTTTTATCAAGAATTTAAAATGGCCACTTTCAAAACTCCGCCCCTGCACGGCCGTGGCCAAAAGCCTGAAGCAAACCATAGGGTCCGGTTTTGAAATGGCATCCAGTTCACACGCTTCCACCGTGATCTCACCTTGGTCAAATTCCGCACATGTCACAAGGCCCAAAAATGCCAGATCCTTATAAAGCTCCCACGCAAGATCATTGAAATCACACAGCAGCTCTTGGTTTAACCCCACAGTGATCCTGCTCATTTTTTTTGCCCTTTCAAATTCTGATTCCATAAGCGGAATATACTTGAAAAGAATTCCTACATCGGTCTTTTGCAGACTGGACCAATGGTTTTCCAGGATGTGGGGTTGAATAGGAAGAACTGACATATATCGGAAAGCTATAGAAAATCAATAGATAAATATTTTACTAATTTTCAGCCAAAACAGTATTGCTAGAAAAATCAAGAGTGGTTGAATACAAATTTACCAAACTTGTCCCCCTCAGGACAATACCCCGATCGGGGTATTTTTCATGTTTTTTGGTTTTTTTTTCTAATTTCACCCGGCTGGAAACCCAATTTAAGATGACCGGTACCGTTATATTTATTCATGCAAAAATTGGACACACAAACCCCATACATCACCACCTCAATAGGTTCGCCTCTTTATCTGCTCAAAGAAAAAGCCGCCTATTGCCCCGCCACGAACAGCCTATTCATAGCAGACACGCATTTTGGCAAAGCCGGGCATTTCCGAAAAGCGGGGATAGCGGTGCCCGAATCCGTCCATTTGGAGGATTATAAAATTATCGAAGAGCTGATACATACTTACCAGCCTGCCAATTTCTATTTTCTGGGAGACCTGTTTCACAGTGACCTAAATGCCCAATGGGTTAGACTGGAGGAATTTTTGGAGGGATTTACCGAGGTGAATTTTATACTCATCAAGGGCAACCATGACATATTGCCAAAAAAAATCTACCAGAGTTCTACCATCAAAGTCATCGATCAGCCTTTGGAGCTGGATCACTTGATCCTCAGCCATGAGCCGATGGAAGATCTCAAGGAGAGGAAAATAAACCTCTGCGGACATATACACCCGGGATTTTCAGCGGGCGGCAGCGGAGCCAGGAAAATCAAGGTCCCCTGTTTCCTCCATCGGCCCGGCCAACTTATACTGCCGGCCTTTGGCAAGTTCACCGGGCTCTATAATGTAACCGCGGAAATCGCCGATCGACTCTTCCTGGTGACCGGTACCAAAGTGATTCTTTTCAATTTAAACCCATAAGGTTGGTTTAATCCATATACCTGATTAATTTTGGGAAGACATACATTCTTAATCTACCTCTATGAAGAAAAAAAAAGTCGGGAGCTTTAAATTTTTCGGTGTGCTGTTCAGCATCACCCTTTCCCTTTTCATAGTTGGACTTTTTGGCGTCATTGTAATTCAAGCCAAAACGCTCACCTCCATAATCAGAGAAAACATTGAATTGCAGGTTTTTTTGAACAAAAACATTTCTGAGGAGGAAAAGAAAAAAATCGGCACCTGGCTGGAATCCCAACCGTACGTGTTGGCCAAAGACGGGGACAAAAGAATTAACTTCACTTCCAGCGATGAGGCCGCAGAATCCTTCCTTGCCGACACCGGCGAAGACTTTAGCAAGTTTCTGGACGACAACCCACTTCGGGACAGCTATACCCTTGCCATTGCAGAAGAATACCAGACCTCAGAGCAGATTGAGGAAATCGTGGAAGAAATCCATAGCCTCAACGGGGTATTTGAGGTGACCTACATGAATGACCTGGTGGAATCCATCAATCAAAACCTCATGAAAGTCAGCCTAGTGATGGGAGCTTTTATACTAATCTTGGTGCTCACCGTGATCATGCTCATCAACAACACCATCCGTCTCGCTTTATTTAGCCAGCGTTTTCTTATCCGAAGCATGCAGCTTGTCGGGGCTACCAGGGGCTTTATCAGAAAGCCGTTTTTGGGAAGGGCCTTCTTCTTTGGGGCATTGGCCGGAATCTTTGCCTCCGCACTCTTGTTGGGGCTAATAGAGTACGCCAAGGCAAACGTGGACGGATTCGGCGCATTGCAGAATTACGAGCTGCTGCTCATTCTTTTTGGCGCCCTCATCATCTCGGGAGCGCTGCTGTCCGTACTGAGCACCCTCAGGGCGGTAAACAAATATTTAAATATGACATTGGACGAATTATATTAAATCATGAGTCAGAACCATTTCCCTTTTGAGAAAAAGAATTATCAATTGATGTTGATCGGCATAGCCATCATCACATTAGGCTTTGTGATCATGGGACTCGATGGCGAGCCGCATGGTTTCGGTTTTATGGGTCTTACCTTGGGCCCGGTAATCGCGCTTTTTGGCTTTCTTTTTGAATTTTATGCCATCTTTTACAAACCAAAAAAGCAATAATCACCCCTGATGGCTTACTGGCCATTTGAAACCAAGATAATGCAGGAAGAAAAACCTTTTGAAGCTGTCTACCTCATCAACAAACCGTATGAATGGACTTCCTTTGACGTAGTCAAAAAAGTCAGAAACGCTCTTAAAATCAAAAAAGTAGGCCATGCCGGTACCTTAGACCCCTTGGCAACCGGCCTGCTGATAGTTTGTGCGGGAAAGAAAACCAAAAGCATCGACACCTATCAGGCACAGGAAAAAGAATACACCGGCACGTTCGTTTTAGGCAGCACCACCGAGTCTTTTGACCTGGAAAGAGAAGTTGTACCGGTAGCCGATCCTTTACACCTGACCCTGGACCAGATCAAGGGAGCAGTGACCGAACTTACAGGGGACATTTTGCAGATTCCCCCTATGCACTCAGCCATCAAAGTGGACGGTAAAAGGGTTTATGAATCCGCCCGAAAGGGAAAAACCGTACAAATGGACCCGCGACCGGTGACCGTATCCGAATTTGAGATCACCCGCTGCCAACTTCCAGAAATTGACTTCAGAATTGTTTGTACCAAAGGAACTTATATCAGAAGTCTCGCAAGGGATCTGGGCGAAAAGCTGCAGGTGGGCGCATATATGTCCAAACTTACCAGAACCCGTATCGGGGAATTTAAACTTGAACAGGCTGAAAATGTACTTGAGCTTGTCGAAAAAATTAAAAAGGAAAGAGAATGAGAATATATGAAGGTCTTGACAATCTTCCTGAAATTAAAAATGCCGTAGTCACTAGCGGCACTTTTGACGGAGTGCATTTGGGCCATCAGAAGATTCTTTCCAGAATTAGGGAAATTGCGGATCAGGTGCAGGGCGAAACTGTCCTGATCACTTTTTGGCCACACCCCAGGCTGGTTTTATATCCCAATGAGCACAACCTCCGACTGCTTTCCACTTTTGAGGAAAAGTCCAAACTGCTGCGGCAATTTGGACTCGACCATTTGGTGACCATACCTTTTACGAAGGCTTTTTCTCAGCTTACTTCCGAGGAATTCATCCAGAAAGTATTGATTGAAAAGCTCAAAACCAAGAAACTGGTGATAGGCTACGACCACCGGTTTGGCAAAAACCGGGAAGGTGGCTTTGAGCACCTCAAGGAAAATATCGACAAATATGGCTTTGAACTCGAGGAAATCTCCCGCGAAGACATTGACCAGGTTGGCATTTCCAGCACCAAGATCCGTAAGGCCCTGGAGGAAGGCCGAATCGAAACGGCAAACGAATTCTTGGGCCGCCCCTATGAGCTCAACGGGATCGTCATCAAAGGCCAACAAATCGGCCGGTCGATAGGTTTTCCAACTGCCAACATCCATATCCCTAACGATTACAAACTCATACCCAGTGATGGAGCGTATGCCGTGACGGCTTCTGTGAGAGAAAACCAGTATGAGGGAATGCTCAATATTGGCAACCGCCCCACCGTGGATGGGCAGTCCAAAACCGTAGAGGTGAACCTATTCGGCTTTTCCGACAACCTGTATGACGAGCGCATCAGCATAAACTTTATCCATTACTTGAGACCCGAAAAAAAATTCGCCAATTTAGAAGCCTTGAAAGCACAGCTTAAGGAAGATAAAAAGTCCGCAGAAGATATTTTTAGGCATTTAAACCCAAATAAATAAACCAGTATGATCAATAAAACTGTAAAGGATGCCGATGAGGCCATCCGTGATATTACCAGTAACGCCGTTTTGATGTTGGGAGGATTTGGTCTTTCCGGCATTCCGGAAAACTGTATTTCGGCTCTTTTAAAGAAGGATATTTCCGGACTGACTTGTATTTCCAACAATGCGGGCGTGGACGATTTTGGCATTGGCCTGATGCTGAAAAAGAGGATGGTCAAAAAAATGATCTCCAGCTATGTGGGGGAAAATGCCGAGTTCGAGAGACAACTTTTGAGTGGAGAACTTGAGGTGGAGCTCATCCCACAAGGCACCCTTGCTGAAAGAGTCCGAGCCGGAGGAGCAGGAATCCCCGCGTTTTTCACCCCTGCGGGTGTGGGTACCGAAGTGGCCGAAGGAAAGGAAATTAGAGAGTTTGACGGCAAGCTTTACCTGATGGAAAGATGCCTGAAGGCGGATTTTTCAATCGTGAAGGCCTGGAAGGGCGATACGGCCGGAAACCTAATTTATAAGGGCACCGCCAGGAATTTCAATCCCATGATGGCGGCTGCAGGAAAGATCACCATTGCGGAAGTAGAGGAATTGGTGCCGGCAGGTGAGCTGGATCCAAACACCATCCATACCCCGGGCATCTATGTACAGCGTATATTCCAGGGCAAGGATTATGAAAAACGTATCGAGCAGAAAACTATCCGCAAATAACCCATTTTAACCCTACCCAACATGTTAAACAAAGACCAAATAGCCCAGAGGATCGCCAAAGAGGTAAAAAACGGGCAATATATAAATTTAGGCATAGGCATCCCCACTTTGGTGGCCAACTATATACCGGATGAACTGGAGGTGGTGCTGCAATCGGAAAATGGGCTTTTGGGCATCGGCCCCTTTCCCACCGAGGAAAATGTAGACGCAGACCTCATCAACGCAGGCAAGCAGACCATCACCATGGTGAAAGGCAGCTCCCTTTTTAGCTCAGCTGAATCTTTTGCCATGATTCGTGGCGGACATGTGCATTTGACTATTCTGGGTGCCATGGAAGTTTCAGAAAACGGGGATATCGCCAACTGGAAGATTCCGGGAAAAATGGTAAAAGGCATGGGTGGCGCCATGGATCTGGTAGCTTCTGCCAAAAACATCATCGTAGCCATGCAGCACTGCAGCAGGGACGGCAGATCAAAATTGCTTAAGGAATGCTCCCTGCCCATCACCGGGATCAAGTGTGTCAACAAAATTGTATCGGACTTGGCCGTGATGGAGGTTTTGCCCGAAGGAGGCTTTAAACTGCTTGAAAGAGCCCCTGGGGTATCGGTTGAGGAGATTGTTTCAAAAACAGAAGGAAGATTGGTAGTAGATGGGGAAATCCCAGAAATGACCTTTGACAATTAATCGAACCCTTTGATTTCAGAATTATATTTCCAAAAAGGAAAAGTGGCTATGTAAGGAAAAGTTTCTTTTCTTTAGTAATTTAGCATTTGATTAATCGCAAGTGGAAAACTATGAAAACTTCAGAAATAAAATTTAAAGTTACATTAGACGAAAAAAATCTTCCAAAAAACATCGAGTGGGATGCTACTGATAAAGAGGCCGATGGACCTGAAACGACCAAGAGCATCAGCTTGAACGTTTGGGACAATTTGAACAACAATACCTTGAGAATTGACCTTTGGACCCAGGATTTGTCAGTAGTGGAAATGAAAAGATTTTACATCGACATCCTTGGCGGGATGTCCCAAACCATCCTTTCCAGCACCGGTGATGAGTATATGTCGGAAGAAATGAAGGCTCTGTGTGACCGCTTGGTAGAGCATGTCAATGAGGAAAATAAAAGGCAGAAATAGTTAATATTTTAGTCTATTAGTAGAGCAGGTTGTTTACAGCCTGCTCTTTTTTTGTGCACATCCCCTATCTCAGTTCATAAAATACACATATTAGTTTCCAAAAAATTAAAAAAATAAGTTAAATACCTATTGAGAGTATTTAATATTTTCATATATATTTAGGAACGGTTTAAAAACATTAAATCGGAATTGATTGAAAAAAGCAATAAACCTCCTAATGCGTATGAAAATTTTTACCAGCAAAATGTGGCTGTCAGTGTTTCTACTGGTCGCCATAGTTTCCTTGGCTCCCTTCACGGTATTGGCTCAGCAGACCAATATAGCCGGTACAGTGACCGATGCCGACACGGGCGAAACCCTAATCGGTGTCAACATTGTCGTAAGAGGCAAAGTTATCGGCACCATCACTGACAACAATGGCCGATTCAGCCTCCGGGTCAACCAGGAGCCCCCGTTGACCTTGATCTTTTCCATGGTGGGCTTTGCCTCCCAGGAGGTGGCCATTACCGAATCCAATGTAAGCAATCTAAGAATCAGCCTTCAGGAGCAAACCATGCTCGGACAGGAAGTGGTGGTCTCCGCCTCCAGGGTTGAGGAAAGTATTCTTCAATCCCCGGTAACCATTGAAAAGATGGACATCCTGGCCATCCGGGAAACCCCCGCCGACAATTATTATAAAGGCATCGCCAACCTGAAAGGTGTGGACGTGACCACTTCCTCCATCAACTTCCAAATCATCAACGCCAGAGGATTCAACTCCACCGGTAATACCCGATTTGTGCAGTTGACAGATGGTATGGATACCCAGGCCCCTGCACTGAACTTCCCGATAGGTAACCTCAACGGACCATCGGAATTGGATGTGGAGAGTGTGGAATTCATCCCTGGTGCATCATCGGCCCTTTATGGCCCGAATGCCTTCAACGGTATCCTTTTGGTAAACAGCAAAAACCCATTTGAATACCAGGGTTTGAGTGCCTTCTATCAGCAAGGGGTAAACCATATCAACGGTCGTCCCGGAGAACCCCAAAGCCCTCAGCCTATGTACCAGGGTTCAATCCGATATGCACATGCCTTCAACAACAAGTTTGCCTTCAAAGTAAACGGTTCCTTTATGAGAGCCGAAGACTGGTACGGTACGGACAGAACTGACTTAAACAGAGCCGCACAGGGCGAACTGCCTTTCAACCCGGGAGCAAATGCTGTCCATGTCTTTGGTGACGAAGTATCCAACAATATCGGACTTCTCAGAAATGTAGCCGGGATTCAACAGGCGGCACAAGGTATGGGTTTGGGAGGCTATCTAAGCAGTATCCCAGATCAGGTAGTATCCAGAACTGGTTACGAGGAAAGACACCTAGTAGATTATGGTGCTGAAAACTACAAGTTAAACGCAGCTTTGCACTACCGGGTGACCGATAGGGCTGAACTTTCCTACACTTTTAATTACGGCGCAGGTACTTCAGTTTATACTGGGGCTCAAAGGTATTCTCTAAGTAATTTTGAGATCAGCCAACACAAACTTGAATTGAAAGGCGACAACTTCTTCGTAAGAGGTTATACCACCATTGAAAATTCCGGCGATTCCTATATCGCTGACCTTACCGGTGTAGCAATCAACGACAGATGGAGAAATAACTCTGATTGGTTTGGCCAATATACCTTAGGATACATGGGAGCGCTCCAGCAACAGCAGGTAGCCCCTGGTTCCATGGGTACTCCCCAGCAGCAGGCCAATGCCCATGAGTTTGCAAGGGGAATTGCTGACCAGGGTAGATTTTTACCTGGCACACCTGAATTTGAAGCTGCCAAAGCTGACGTTCAAGGCAACGTGATCCCACAAGGCTCCCTATTCAATGACCAATCCAGAATGTACATGGCAGAAGGCCAGTATGACTTCAAAAACGAGATTGACTTCATGGACTTGCAGGTAGGCGCATCTTATAGAGTGTATGACCTTCGTTCCAACGGAACCATCTTCGCCGATGTGGAAGGAAATGACATCACCATCGAGGAATACGGCGCTTTTGCCCAGGCTTCCAAAAGGGTGCTTGATGACAGGTTGAAATTGACCGGTTCCATCAGATATGATAAAAATGAGAACTTTGACGGCCAGTTTAGCCCTAGAATCTCCGGTGTTTGGACGCAAGGCAACAGCAACGTCAGATTATCTTACCAGACTGGCTTCAGAATGCCAACCACCCAGGCCCAGCACATTGACCTGAATGTGGTTTCTGCAAGATTGATCGGTGGTTTGCCATTCTATAGAGACAAATACAACGTGTTTGAAAATGCTTACACGATTGAATCTGTAAACAACTATGCTGCTGCAGTAGGTGCAGGCGCAAGCCCGATCTCACCTGAAGCTACCGGCCAACTGGTTCAGATTGAGTCTCTACCAGATCTAAGACCTGAGCAGGTTCAATCCTTCGAAATCGGATACAAGAGCCTTTTGGCATCCAACAGGTTAATGGTTGATTTCGCTTATTATTACAACATTTATAATGACTTCATCACCCAGACATCTGTAAGAAGAGCACCTGGACAGGTATTCCCTGGCGCACTTCCCAACACTGACGAGGGTGCCATCAACGCGGTAAATGCCCCTACCCTTTTGACGCCTATCACAATCCCTGGACAGGAAAACACCTTCCAGACTTACACCAATATCGTGGATAGAGAAGTAAGGGCTCACGGTGCGGCTTTGGGCTTGACGTACAACTTACCGAGCAATTATACCTTGAGCGGTAACTATAACTTCAACCGTCTGATCACCGATCTTGGAGCTGGCTTTCTGAATGATTTCAACACGCCGGAACACAAAACCAATATCTCCTTTGGAAATAGAAAAGTCTACAACAACCTAGGCTTTAACGTAACCTACCGCTACCAGACAGGCTTCCGTTGGGAGTCCACCTTTGCGCAGGGCGACGTGCCGGAGATCCACAATTTTGACGCGCAACTTAGCTACAAGGTGCCTAACCTGAAATCTATCGTCAAGCTTGGAGGATCTAATATTTTCAACAACAGATACATCCAAAACTTCGGTGGACCGACGATTGGAGCTATCTATTACGTTTCCATCACCTTTGATGAACTCTTAAATTAATCACTGCCCTATGAAGAATTTAAAACACTATATATTTCTACTATCCATTGGTGCGCTATCGGCTTGTAACTATGAGTTTCCCGAAACAGCGGTACAAGAGCCTTCAGCAGGCTCGGCAGATTTCACCAAAATGGTCAGCATAGGCAATTCCCTCACTGCGGGCTATATGGATGGTGCACTTTACAACCGAGGCCAGGAAAATTCCTTCGCAGTAATGTTGGCCGAGCAGCTCAGAGAAGTTGGCGGAGGCGAGTTTAATGTTCCCAGCATCAATAGCGAAAATGGTTTTTATGCCGTGGGACCTGGCGGGGTGCCTTTGGGACGCTTGGTTTTGACCGTGAATCCTCAGACAGGCGCTACCGGCCCTGCCCCAATTGGAGCAGGAGACTTTCCTTCACCTTACCAGGGCGACAAAACTGCCTTAAACAACTTTGGAGTTCCGGGCATCACCTTGGGCACAGCCTTGATTCCGCAAACGGGAGGTCCTGACAGTCCCCAAAATCCGGCCTACAATCCCATGTACGCCAGATTTGCCTCGGCACCCGGTGAATCTACAGTAGTAGGTGATGCAGCTGCAGCTATGCAAAATGGCGGCACATTTTTCACCTTTTGGTTGGGCAACAATGATGTGTTGGGTTATGCTACAGGTGGAGCTTCCAACCCATCCATCCTGACTTCCAATGAGGATTTCCAAGCCAGGCTTACAGCTGCGTTGGGCGCCATGCTTCAGTCAAACCCTGAGGCCAAAGGTGCGGTGGCCAATATTCCAAGCTTAAATGTGCTTCCCTATTTCCAATTGGTTCCTTGGAATGCCCTTCCCGTAACGGCTGAACAAGCCGCACAAGCCAACCAGGGTTATATTCCCTATAATGCCGGACTGGAACAAGTCCAAGGCTTGGGCTTAATCTCCGCGGAAGAAAGGGAGTTGAGAACTATTGCCTTTGCCGCAGGCCAAAACGGTTTTGTAATGGAAGATGAAACCCTCACCGATTTGTCTGCGCTTGGCTTACCTTCCATAAGGCAAAGCAACGCCAATGACAGGGCTACACTTCCTCTGGCACAAGCTCTGGGCCAACCGGTAAACGGTGCCATCAGAGGAATCAACCACCCTGTAGAAGACCAGTTTGTACTCCTGCCATCCGAGCAGGAGGAGATAGTGACCAAAATCAATACGTTCAACGGTTTTATCAACGCTGCCGTTGAAGCTAATGCTGACAGACTGGTTTTGGCTGACATCAAGGATCTGCTTGACCGGGCTGCTGCAGGACAGGTAAGCGCCGGAGGTGTTGGACTAAACGCCTCCATCATTCCGCCAAACGGAGGTTTCTCCGTGGATGGCGTCCACCCAAATGCCAGAGCACACGCATTTGTGGCCAACACCTTCATTGATGCAATCAATGCCAAGTGGGGAGCAAATATCCGCAGAGTCAACCCCAACAACTTTGTAGGAAACGACCTGCCAAGATAATACCCACTTTACCACGCTTACAACCAAATCCCGGCCCCAGGTCGGGATTTTTTTTATTCCCTAAACTTTTATAACTTATTCTCCGATCTTCTTTCTTCCGCCTCCCATCTTCCATGAAAAAGCTCCTCCGCCTCCTCCTAATCCCCGTCTTGTTCCTTATCGGACTGGGAACGGTATATATGCTGTCCGCTTTGCTGGGAATGCTTATACCGGTGGGACCCGAGAGGGAGAGTTTCCCGGAGGAAGTGGAAATCTTTGTGCATACCAATGGGCTCCATGCGGATTTTGTGCTGCCCACCACCCACCACCTTCATGACTGGAAAGAAGTGTTGGAGGGTAAGCACTTTGGCCAGCATGAAACTCCCTACCTCTCTATTGGTTGGGGAGAAAAGAACTTTTACCTCAACACCCCCACCATGGCAGATCTTACCGCCACCACTTTACTAAATGCGCTTTTTGTCCCCAGCACCTCGGCCATGCACGTGGACTACATGTATGGAAAACCACGGGAAGGAGAAAATGCCCGGAGAATCAGCATTTCGGAAGACATGTACCTGGAGTTAGTGGACT
Source organism: Litoribacter ruber (assembly GCF_018500185.1). Classification (GTDB taxonomy): domain Bacteria; phylum Bacteroidota; class Bacteroidia; order Cytophagales; family Cyclobacteriaceae; genus Litoribacter; species Litoribacter ruber. Next base: position 87,624 of record NZ_JAHBGI010000006.1, read on the forward strand.
ATATTTTGGATAGCTTTGAATTGGAAAATGGCAGGGCTGTACTGATTGATCATGAAGGTTACTATGATTATGACCAGTTTTACCGAGCCAAAGGAAAATATCATGCCCTATGGACCTGCAACAACTGGACTAACCGTGGTCTGAAGAAAATAGGGATTAAAAACTCTTTGTGGACACCGATGGATTGGGGGGTGTTTTATTATTTGGAGGAAGAGTAGGAAGTGAAATAAGGAAATAATTTTTAGAAATAGGGAAATATGATAATGGAATTAGGGGAATGAAGAAATATCATTGTTCGCAATGACAGCAGGGCCCAATTTGCCTTTTGCTTTTAGGGACGGGAGACCGAAGACCGACGAAATGGCTACAAAGGCCTCAAAGTTTTCACGAAGTTTCACAAAAGCCACTTCGCGGAGAAAAATTTAAAAGCTTGAGAAAAAAGTGTCAAATAAATTTAGGACATGACAAGCGGGCCATTCTAGCATCCGACCAAGAATTTAGCGTTTTTTTTGTCTGATAGGGGGAGTGCGGGAGGAAGGTGGCAGGGGCTTTGTGATAAATTAGCAAAACGTGTAAAAATGAAAATCCCAACCTAAAAGATTGGGATTTTTCACTCACTTTAACCACTAACAACCATAAAACAAAAATTCATCATGCTTTTGGCAATCCGAACGATGATGCATAAACATCATTTTGTCGTAGTCCGTACGGGAATCGAACCCGTGTTTCATCCGTGAAAGGGATGCGTCCTAACCCCTAGACGAACGGACCATATTTGGAAAGACAAGAAATTAAGTAGTCCGTACGGGAATCGAACCCGTGTTTCATCCGTGAAAGGGATGCGTCCTAACCCCTAGACGAACGGACCATTTTAGAATTGTTTTCTTGTCATTTCCGAATGGTGATGCAAATATAGAGGGTTCTTTTCACAATCCAAAACTACGCTAAAAAATAATTGTACTTTTCCTTTAATTCACTGATTGCTAGCTTCAAATATTTTAGGCTAGTGAATGCGCCCTATCTTTAGTAAATTCGCAAAAGTTTTGAACAACCGAATTAGACAAATAAACAGAAATGACGAAGGTAAAAGTTGCAATTAATGGCTTTGGCCGTATTGGAAGACTCACTTTTAAGGCTTTACTGCAAAAAGACAATGTGGAAGTGGTCGCCATCAATGATCTTACGGATCCCACTACCCTAGCCCATTTACTCAAATATGATTCTGTGCATGGCCGGTTTGCCGGCACAGTGGAAAACACCGAAGGCGGCATCCTAGTCAATGGCCGCAAAATTGATATCTATGCCGAGCGTGAGCCCAAAAACCTCCCCTGGGGAAAACTGGATATAGATGTGGTATTGGAATCTACTGGCCGATTTGTGGACGAAGAAGGAGCCGGTGGGCACCTACAAGCTGGCGCCAAGCGGGTGGTCATCTCTGCCCCTGCCAAAGGCAACATCCCAACAGTGGTTCTAGGTGTCAATGAGGAAATTCTTAAAGGCGATGAAAAGATCGTTTCCAATGCTTCCTGTACCACCAACTGCCTGGCCCCTATGGCCAAAGTATTAAACGATACCTTCGGAATAGAAAAGGGGTACATCTCCACGGTGCACGCCTATACTTCAGACCAAAATTTGCAGGATGCCCCGCACAAGGATTTGAGAAGAGCCAGAGCCGCGGCCTATTCCATCATCCCAACCACCACCGGTGCCGCCAAAGCAGTGGGATTGGTACTTCCCGAGCTCAAGGGAAAACTTGACGGCGTGGCCATGAGAGTACCTGTTCCAGATGGCTCACTTACCGACCTTACCGTATTGCTGAAAAAGGAGGCGACCAAAGAAGAAATCAACGCCGCCATGAAGCAGGCTGCCGAAGGGCCTATGAAAGGCATCCTGGAATACACAGAAGACCCAATTGTCTCCATCGACATTGTGGGCAATCCCCACTCCTGTATCTTCGATGCCGATATGACCTCCGCCAACGGCACCCTGGTCAAAATAGTAGGCTGGTACGACAACGAAGCCGGCTACTCCAACAGAACCGCCGACCTTATCGAGAAGCTTGCGGGAATGTAAGTGGGTTTAAGGGCCTGCGGAATAGGCTGATGGGTTTAACGGATTAAGGGATTAACGTAAGGTACTTCCTCCCCTTAATCCATTAATCAGTCCAGAAGGGAATCCAGCGCAGCTATTCCCTTCTGGACCTTAAACCTTTAAACCAATCCGTGGTTGTCAAGTGTCCGGTGAGGCTAAGAAAAACCAGTAGTCCCAATCTCTACATTACGCTTTCCCTTTGCGTCTCCGCCTGCCCTCCGGGAGGTGGGCGTGAAACCAACGCCTCATCCTCCTCGCCGCTTGCGATTTCTAAACCCCTAAACCAGGCCGCAGGCCGAATAACCTCCTAAACTACGTAGGTTAGTAGATTATTTCCCGATCATCCCTGCGGGGATCGGGAGGTTTAGGAGGTTAGAGAATAAAAAAGTTGAAGGGTTGAATGGATTAAGGGATTAACGTAAGGTACTTCCGCTCCTTAATCCATTAATCAGTCCAGAAGGGAATCCAGCGCAGCTATTCCCTTCTGGACCTTAAACCTTTAAACCAACTTTCTCCATCGTACTTCGTTTTTCGTACTTATTATAGGCTTCGCTCGGCCACCGAGGATGCTTGAAGAGAAGAAGTCTTAAACGGTTTCGACTTCGCTCAAACGTTTGGGACCTCGCTCCATAATCCATGCGGAACGTTAAACCATTAAACCATCTCCAAAAACTTTGCGGCCTTTGCGACCTTCTTCGCGCCCTTTGCGTGAAACCAAACCCTCACCTTCGTCGCTTGCGATTTCTAAACCCCTAAACCAGGCCGCAGGCCGAATAACCTTCTAAACTACATATATATAGAAGCAGTTTGGATGAAGTTCTTAGCGACTTTGTGGCCAACATTGACTTTTGCAGGATAAGGTTTATCATAGTGTTTAAAAATTTAAGAGCCTTTAACTTCGGTTCATATCATTCTAAGTATTTTATACCTACTTTTATAGCCTTCCACTTATCCAACTTTTTTCGGTTATAAAATGAAAACAAATCTTCAAATTTTATTCATAGCAATTCTACTAGCTGCCTGTACGGAAAAGAATACCCTTACCCAATCAACTCAGATCCCGTTCAACCAGGATTTAGCCGATGATTTGGCTAGGATGGCAGAGATTGACCAGATTGCGGCAGGCCCTGTTCCCAATGACAGATACCAGCATTTGACCCAGGAGGAATGGAAGGTTTTTGAAGACAGTGTCTTCGCCACCCATGCCAAAGCTCTTGAAAAAATTTTCAAGCAACATGGATTCCCGGGCTACGACCTGGTGGGCAAAAAAGGCTCCATGAATTTTTGGCTAATGGCCCAACATGCCGACCATAACCCCAAATTCCAAAACCGGGTATTAAGGAAAATGAAAGTTGAAGTGGACCGGGGAAACGCAGACCCCAGCTACTATGCAATGCTTGTGGATAGGGTAAACCTTAACACCGGAAAACAACAGATTTACGGCACCCAGGTGACCTACAGAGCCAACATATGCCAAGCCTATCCCAAACCGTTGGCCAATCCCGAAACTGTAAATGAAAGAAGAAAGTCGGTAGGTCTAGAGCCAATCGAAAAATACCTCAACGAAATGACGGAAATGCACTTCATGATGAACAAGGACTTTTTCTCCCAAAAAGGCATCACTGAACCGACTTTGTATGAGGTTAGGGAGTAGAGATTTCTAAACCCCTAAACCAGGCTGCAGGCCGAATAAACTCATAAACTACGGTGGTTAGGAGGTTATTTCCCGATCATCCCTGCGGGGATCGGGAGGTTTAGAAGTTTAGGTTTAACGCCATCCCCACTCTCTGCGGCTTCACTCAGGAATTTACATGGTTCACCATTTTAGCTTTGACACGGACAGCATAAGTGGTGAATATCTTGATAGGGAAACCGTAAATAAGGATCTCACACGTCTTTCCCATAGTCTCACAATCCTTTCAAATGATAGTATTGGCTATACAGTACTTCCTTTTAAGGCTAATGGCAAAACCAAAAAAACATTTGAGATCCTCATTTACCACAAATCCTCTTTGAATAAACTGCTATCCGAAAAGTCGGAATTTTTCCTCCGAAGAGGCATCATCCCCGGGGATAACATTGAAAAAATCCTTGCACTTTATGAATTTGAGGACAAATACGATCGGTTTAAAGCCTATGGCCATTTATTCGGGTATCCTGATCATGCAGTGGATTTCTTTGTAGAGTCCGCCAAACACCAGGACAATGGAGGAGAATTCGTCACCCGGGACTTTTATCAGATTCCTGTGGCCAATGGTCAGGAAGGAAGATTTGTGTATGCAGTGCCAAAAGACTATGAAGCTAAGGAAATAGATGAAACCCTCAAATCAACAGCCGGAATCCTTTTATTCAGATTCCAGCAAGATTGGGAAGCCTATGAAGAAAAAACGCAACCCAATCAATCCTTTACCAATCTCAATTTCCTATTCTTCCTAGCTGGGCAGGAAAGAAATTAACAAGAATAAAGAAGAAACTCTTTTGCAACATCATTGCATTTACAGCATAATAATCTATATTTGAACTGGAAAGATTAACTCTTCCTCATACTGTTGTTGTTGGCAGAAGCGGCTTACCAAAAGGTGGGCCGCTTATCTTCTCGACCAAATGATAAACACAAAGATTCTATTAATTTCCTTGATTCTAATCATTTCCCAGACATCCTTAGAGAAGGAGTTATGGAGGCTATTTGAAAAAACTTCATTCATAGAAAAGTATAATCGGACTTATTCTACTTACTTTTTATACCCCAAATTTCCTAAAGAACTTCTTGCATTAGAGGGAAAGCAGGTGACAATTAAAGGCTTCTATATTCCATTGGACTGGGAGGAAAATGCCATTGTAATTTCAAAGTATCCTATGGCGGAATGTTTTTTCTGCGGGGGCGCAGGACAAGAGAGCATAGCCTTGGCCTATCTTCAAAAGAGTCCCGGAAGGTTAAAAACGGACCAAATCATCACCGTGCAGGGCACTCTTCATTTAAATAATACCGATGTGGATGACCTTAACTTCATTATCAAAAACGCCAAAATTATATATGAGTAATCATTTACCCGTTACAGTGCTCAGCGGCTTCTTAGGGGCTGGCAAAACCACACTTCTCAACAACATTCTTCACAACCGCCAAGGTCTAAAGGTGGCAGTCATTGTCAATGACATGAGTGAAATAAATATAGATGCCCAAACAATCCATCGGGAAGGAAACCTTTCTCGGACCGAGGAAAAGCTGGTGGAAATGAGCAATGGCTGTATATGCTGCACGTTACGAGAAGACCTTATACTTGAGGTGGCGAAACTCGCCAAAACTGGCCGGTTTGATTATCTTCTAATTGAAAGTTCCGGTATCTCGGAGCCCCTTCCAGTGGCCCAGACATTCAGCTTCGAGCATCCTGATGACGGCATTAGCCTAGATAAAATAAGTAGATTAGACACGCTGGTGACCGTAGTGGATGCCTACAATTTTTTGAAGGACTTTGGCAGTGCCGAAACGGTATTCTCCCGTCGGCTAAATCAGGATCCTGAGGACACCCGGGCTATTGTAAATCTTTTGGTCGACCAGATAGAGTTTGCTGATGTAATTCTGATAAACAAAATAGACTTGATTTACGCAGCCCAGTTGGGAGAACTGAAAGCAATATTGCGAGGCCTTAACCCTACGGCGAGATTAATACCAACCACAAACTCCCAGGTAAACATCCAGGAGGTTTTGAACACCCAGCTCTTCGATATGGATAAAGCCATGGAAAAAGAATCCTGGCAGCAGGAACTTAATAAAAAGCATACCCCTGAAACCGAAAACTATGGAATTGACAGTTTTACCTTTGTCGACAAGCGTCCCTTCCATCCTGAAAGGTTTTGGGATTATATTTCCTTTTCTTGGCCCACACAGATCATCAGAAGCAAAGGTCTGTTTTATTTAGCCTCAAGGAAAAACGAGGCCATTTCCTGGTCCCAAGCCGGCGGATCCCTTAAAGCCGAATCAATCGGCACTTGGTGGTGCAGCATGCCCTACCAAGAAAGGATCGCTTTCCCCTCCTATGTTGAAAATCACAAAGAAATTGAAAGCAATTGGGATAAATCATTTGGAGACCGAAAAAATGAAATCATCTTTATAGGCTAGGACATGAATGTCGAAAAGATCAAAAAAGACCTTTATTACTGCCTATTAACAGACCAAGAAATTGAAGGTTGGAATAATGGAGCCAACTTTCATGATGAGTGGCCTATTTAAGGTTTAAGGGGTTTAATTCTCCGGGAGAGTGCTGCGCACTTCCGGAGAATGAATGAATTAACGACCAGCCATTCCTGATCCTTAATCCCTTAATCAGTCCCACTGGGCATCCAGCGCAGCTATGCCCAGTGGGATCTTAAACCTTTCAACAGCTTCGTATTTCGTTCTTCGTATTTTAGTACTTAAAAAAAAGCCAGGGAAATTAACAAACGCTACTTTTTCCCAACCCATTGCACCTCATTTGTCCAATTTTGGGAAAGTTCCGGCTCAGGCTCTTCGTACCTATCAAAAAATCCATCCAAGCTTTTGGTAAATAGCCCCATACTTGTGGCTACATATACCTTGTCCCTAAACACCTGTATGTCATTGATATTTGAAAAAGTTAAATTGGTGTCATCCAGGCGCTCCAAAGTATAATTTTCAGCATCTTCATCCAAAACACCCATAACTTCTGAAATAATATGGAAGCTGGGATGGTAGATCAAAAGCCTATTTCCAACCGAAGCAACACGTAGCGTATTTCCAGTATCAGCCAATGGCTGCAAATCCTCAATCCGCCCGGTCCGGGAAACCAATATCATTGTACCTGAAATCATAAAAAGCTGTCCATTATCCAATACGGTGTAATCAGTAAACCATACTGGTTCATTCGATAATGGCGATTCTATCTTGGTAACGCTACCATCCTTGTTTACCAAAAAGGAATTGTTTTGCATGGTCTGGTTAAACCACACTGACATAATCCAGCCGTTCCCAAAAGGATCAACGTTAATTATTCTAGCGTCATGTAAAAAGTCTGGATCCAAAAATGCTGAAAAATCAACTTTAATAATTGCGTTGGGATCTGGTATCAAGCCTACAAAATTGGCAGTGCTTTCTATATCGTAAATAAAAATTCCTGCCTCCCTGTCTTCCCTCATCGAAGCAATCAAATGAGAGTCATTTATAGAAATATTCCTACGATCCATAAAGAAATTTAAGGTTGGGTTTTTTCCCTTATGCGGATCTAAATCATTTAAATTAAGAAACCCGTGTCGTGAATTATCCACCGAATAAACACCAAAATACGACAAATCAGCAGATGCAGTAACAATATACTTTTCTGAAAAAGCCTGACGAACATCATGATGATTAGTAACAGAGCAACAAAGCTGAACCACCTCCCCACTTTGATCAATATAGCCAGGGTTAGTTCTATGGGAATACATCAGTTTGTCACCTATAGCTTGGATGTTCCTCACATTCACATTGGAATAATTAAAACTACTATGGTCAACCCGTTGAAAAACTTCTACCTCGACAACCTCTTCCATTACTTCATCCCCAACACATGACGAAAGAAATAAAACAATTAAAGTCAGACACTTAACAATAAAAAACCTATTCATGTAATATACAATTAATACTTCAACAAATCATAATTAGCAAATTAAAGAATTAATTTAATTCAACGATTAATTTAATATTAATAATTAAAAAGCCACCCTTATACTTTAATCCCGTAATCAGCTACGGAGTTTAAAAGGTTATTTCCCGATCATCGCCCAAACCACCATTCTACCCAACTGAAGAGAATTGCGGCTAAAGTCTAAATATTGCCATTGAACGCCAAACCTCCAACTGAAGTTGTAGGAAAGTGGAAATGGCATTATTATACTATGATACTCTCAAAATCAACCACTTTCCACTAGCTTCAGCTAGTGGTGACGGCAATATCATCCTCTCTTGAGGTTTTAGCCACAATTCTTCTTAGCCAGTTAAGCGCCAAAAAATGAAAATCATGGGGACTTCCGTTAAGGATGGAAGAAATTGGTTATAATTTGGCGTCCCCAGTTCGACCCCATTCGGGGTCGGTTAAGTAACCAGAGCTCTTTGTCGTCGCTTTGCGATTTCTAAACTCCTAAACCAAGCCACAGGCCGAATAACCTTCTAAACTACGGAATTTAAATACGCAGTTTAGAAGGTTATTTCCCGTTAACCGCTTCGCGGGTCGGGAGGTTTAGGAGTTTAGGTTCCACGCCATCCCCAGAACTTTGCGCCCTTTGCGTTCTCCTTTGTGCCCTTCGCGTGAAACTTCCGCGATGAAGCCACGTGAACCACCCTCATCCCTAACCCTCTCCGCTGTGGCCATGGTCCACCACGCGGAGAATCTACTCTCTACCATCTACCTATACGAAACCTTGATCTCCAAACCGCTACTCCGAAATTCATATGGTGCGTCCCTCTGGGACTTATAGGAAAGCAGGTGATGACTACCCCCCGGTTGCCACCGGCGGTTATTATATCGGCCGCTTCTAACGGAGCTGTGACGGAAACCGTTGTTCCAAGGCTGTGCCTTGGAACTGCGAAAGTAGAGGCCTGCCTCTGCCGGATTCATGCAGGCTGTGCCTCCTTTAGGCAAACTTTTTTGGCCCCATCCCGACTCGCCTCACTTCTTGGGACATGTTTTGCGTGAAACTGCCGCGATGTAATCATGCCTCCATCCTTCTCGACGCTTCGCGATTTCTAAACCCCTAATCCAGGCCGAAGGCCGAATAAGCTCCTAACCATCCCTGTTTAGAAGCCTGCCGGACAGCAAAGACAAGGTTATTTCCCGATAACCGCTTCACGGATCTGGAAGTTTAGGAGGTTAGAAAAACAGTTGATTAGATGAAGGGATTAACGTAAAGTACTATTCCAGCCTTTGCTTTTCTTCTTTAATCACCTTTTTAAACTGCCAGTTCTCCCAAATACTAAATACCTGGAAAGTAATTAAAAGCGCTATGATTGGAGCCTTAGCGTATTCCCACCAATGGGGTGCGTCATTCAAAAAAGCAAAAAATGCAGCGAAAAACATCATTAGGAATGGAATTATGAATTCTAACCGGGGCTTTGCCAATCGGCTAATCCATTCTGAAAATACCAAGCTTTGTTCTTCAAGCTTTTCCGGATAATGCTTTTTTAAAAAATCGTAAAACATTAATGAATCTTTGGCTGCCAAATGTAAAGGCCAGAAAAGAAAAAAGAAAACACAATTAAACAATATCAGAGGGCTCCTTGCCCATGCAAAATTGGTTTGAGGACCAAAGGCCCATTCCCCAATAGCAAATGTGCTAACCATTCCAGTCAATACAAGGCTCAACCCCAAAAGCATATGCCCCAAGCTCCCAAATAGCCAGCCCGGCTCCTCGAAATCATTAACCCCCGCCTTGCTTAAAATTTTTGACACCCCTTGACGATATGAATAAATCTTGGCGTTACTTGTTTTCATAATTACCCCTAAAAATATAATAACCAAGAATAACTAATAATTCCCGAATTGACAACACCGTTATTTGAAAAAGTAGAAAGTAGATGTCCCGAGGGAGGACAATGATAAAATTACGAGTCGCCTCGGGACGGTAGTGGAGCCTGCCTGACGCCAGTAGGGGTTAGAAAATGTTTACCTGCTTTAGCCCCAGTACATTAAAAAAACCAGTCCGATTACGAACTGGTTTCACGAATACTGTTTGTAGTTCAGTGAGCCGCTATTAAAAGTATATTGAACTTCAAATGACAGCAGCACCTTGCGAAGTAAACATATGGCATAAACCGGTATACCTTCAGGAAGCAAATAGATTAGCGGGCAAACACTCCCAAAACCAGGTACGTTGTCAAATCCGTGGTGCTTAGCTCCTGCGTAGGGTCATGGACTACCAGAAAACCGTCATAACTATTCAACACCTCATCATAACTTAAAGAGGTTTCCTGCTCATACATGACAGAGGTACCCGTAGCAGTAGGCATACCGACAAATACATTGGCGTTAGGTGCTTCCAAATAGGGCGTACCATTAGGCGTCGAGTCTGGGTCAGCCATATCGTGGGCATGTACCATATAGGTCTCTCCTGCCAGCGTGTTGTTCAATGTAATGGAAATACGGGCATTGCCGGCTGGTAATTCCTCTACAAGCAAACTCGCCATCAGATCACGAGGGTGTTCCCCCATATAGGCAGTAGACTCACCTACCAATTGGCCCTCATTGAAAGCATAATCAAAGGTTTCCATCCGCATTTGGGGTGTAGGTTCATCATCATTGCTGCAGGCAATCAGCAAAGGCATCAAGCCGACCAATAGGGCAATAACATAACGTAATTTTTTCATAGTATTTTTTTTGGTTTTTGGTTTGATTGGATATACGAAGTGACTTTTATATTTGGATCACCAGATTGAAAAGTTTTTGCGTTTAACCCATTTATTTAGATATTCTCTTTGGGCAATTGACTTACCATATAAAGGATTGTTCAAGAGGGAAAAAGTATCGTATAGGATTTAAATGGTTATTTCCCGATCATCCCTGCGGGGATTTATGAAATAGGTTTAAGGGTTGAATGGATTAATTAACGTAAGCTACTCAAGGTCCTTAATCCTTTAATCAGTCCAGAAGGGAATATGGCGAAGCTATTCGCTTCTGGACCTTAAACCATTAAACCAATCCGTGGACATCGGGAGTCATTTTCGCCGATCCCTTCGGCTTCGCTCAGGGACCGTAATTTGTTCTCTTTTCGCGCGTGGCGTGAAACCAACGCCTCATCCTCCTCGCCGCTTCGCGATTTCTAAACCCCTACACCAGGCCGCAGGCCGAATAACCTTCTAACCCGCGCAGTTTAGAGGGTAATTTCCCGATCATCCCTGCGGGGATCTATGAAATAGGTTAAAGGGTTGAATGGATTAATGGATTAACGTAAGCTACTGAATCTCCTTAATCCTTTAATAAGTCCAGAAGGGAATATGGCGAAGCTATTCCCTTCTGGACATTAAACCATTAAACCAATCCGTGGACATCGGGAGTCATTTAAGCCGATCCCTTCGGCTTCGCTCAGGGACCGTAATTTGTTCTCTTTGCGCTCGTGGCGTGAAACCAACATCCTGTTACATTCATATATGGTAAGGTTTTTGACAAAGTCATATATATACCACTAAGATAATGACTTTAAAAACAAAATATATAGCCACAACAATACTGGTGGCACTCATACTCTTTGCTGCCTACTTGCTTTACAGTATCACAAGTGGGGCAAATCAGGATCAAAATCCGGAGAAGGTGCTTCTGGCAATTGGTGTTACCTTGCTCTTTGAATTTATAGCCGGAGTATTTCTCATGAAGCTTCATGATAATGATTAGGCATATAAAGCAATAAGTATATCCGCAAATGCACCTGTATGGCGATAAAACTGACTATTCAGGGTTTGTGCTGGTTGGGTCTGTTTCTTCGGCCTCAACCGGGCCAAGTTTACCTCCCCTAAGGGATAACAGGCTTCGGTCTTCCGTCAACTTCTCTTTTGCCCATACTGGAAGCAATAATACTGATGATAAAGATCTGTATGGCATGAAAGAGCATGAGAGGCAATAAGATTATCCCAATAGCAGCAGAATGCTTGAAAAGGATTTTTGAAAACACAGTACCATGGACAAGGGATTTTTTGGTGCCACAAAATTGAGCCGTAATCCTGTCTTCTATAGAGAATTTTAATTTTTTACTCAAGAGTCCAATTAACAGATATACAAAATAGAAGAGTAAAACCACCGTAAAGGTGATACCTACTAAATCCATCACCACTACTGAGGTAAACACCTTTTCCTCAAATGATTCGGCAAAGCTTTTATAGATAATGATCAAAATGATGGATTTATCAAATAATGCCAGCTGCCGGCTGTAACTTAGCACATACCCCCCAAAATACCGCTGTAGACCCAATCCTAATACAACGGGGAATAAAATTTCTGTCAGGAGTTTGATGTAAATACCCTGAAGATTAAAGTCTGAGGAGGTTTGGTTCAGGAATAACCCTACCCAAAGCGGGGTGATGGCTATTCCAATCAGTCCGGAAATACTGGCATTAAAAATAGCGGCTGGAATATTCCCTTTGGCCATTGATACCATTACCACTGAAGAAGAAACCGTAGACGGGAGGGCTGCCAAGAAAAGGAAGGCAAGCCATATTTTGTGGTCAAATAGCCTTTCCAGAAACGGCTGAAAAGCTATAATGATCAATGGAAAAACCAGGAAAGTAGCAGATTGGATAAGGATATGGAGATGCCAATTTTTTAGACCTGTTTTTATCCGTTCCGGACTGAGTTTGAGCCCATAAAAGAAGAATATTAAGGAAATCCCAATACTGGCAACCATATCCAATGGCACTTGGCTTCCTTGCGAACCCCATTCAGGGAATAAATATGCTATTATCACCACGGCAATGATTGCCAATACAAAGGTGTCTATCTTTATTTTTTTCAAGTTTGTTACGCTGTTTAAGAGCCTGCCGGCAAAGGCAGGGGTATTTCCCGATAACCGCTTCGCGAATCTATGAATAGGTTGATGGGTTTAACGGATTAAGAGATTAACGTAAGGTACTTCCACTCCTTAATCCATTAATCAGTCCAGAAGGGAATTTACCGCAGCTATTCCCTTCTGGACCTTAAACCTTCAAACCAGCTCGTGCCCTGTATCTTCGATCAAGGACCAAGATGATCGAAAAAGAAATTGAAGTACACCAACACGCCGCGCCCTTTGCGACCTCTGAGCGCCCTTCGCGCGAAACCACCTCGCATCCTCCTCCCCGCTTGCGGTTTCTAAACCCCTAAACCAGGCCGCAGGCCGACTATACGTCTAAACCACAATCAAAACTGTTCCAAGAACTTAATCCTTTTTTCAATTGGCGGGTGAGTGGCGAAGAGGCCGGTGATGGCGGCCATCAGGCCGGAGGACTTATCGGGGCGGTTCTCGATGAATAGTTCGGCCACATCGTCACTTTTAACCGAACGCACCTGGTAGTTGCCCGATATTTTCCGCAAAGCGGAAGCCAGGGCTCTGGGGTTTTTGGTCATTTCGGCCGCGCCGCTATCCGCCATGTATTCCCGTTTGCGGGATATGGCAAATCTAAAGACCATGGAGAGTAAAAACGCCACAAAAGCAATCACCATTGCGATCAACATGGCGTTGTTTTGGTTTTTGTCCCTCCTTCTTCCCATCATGCTCCCATACAGCATGTTGCGATAAAGGATCTGGGCTACAAAGGAGAAAATCCCGACGAATATGATGGAAACTATCAATAGCCTCACATCCCGGTTTCGGATGTGCATCAGCTCATGGCCGATGACCCCCTCCAGCTCCTCGTCGTTGAGCTTTTCCATAATGCCCCTGGTCAGGGTCACTGTGTAGGTGCTTTCATTGATCCCACTGGCAAATGCATTCAGGGCCTGATCCTCTATGATGTTGATTTTTGGCACCTTCATGCCTTTGCTGATGCAGAGGTTTTCGGTCAGGTTGTACACCCGCATGTTTTCCTTTCGGGTAAGGGGCCTGGAACCTGCCGCTTTGCTGATCATGCGGTTGTGCATCAGGTAAGCAATGCCAAACCAGATCCCCACGGCAATTAATACCCCCGGGATGGTAGACACAAAGGCATCGTTGATTATGCCCACGTCACGCTGCCCATATTGGTCGGCCAACATAAAGTAGAAAAAGGCATATACGGCAGCAAGAATCAGTAAAGGGAATCCCATCAACAGAAATGTCGACTTGAGGTTGTTTCTATAAATCTGGGTTTGTATACCCACATACTTCTCTGCCATAGAATCAGAATTTTATTTCAGGTGCCTGGTCCAGTCTCTGTCTGTCTTCGCCAACATCAAACATAGGCTCTTTGTGGAAGCCGAACATCCCGGCCACAATATTGGAAGGAAAGCTTTCCACAGCAATGTTGTATTCGCGGGTGGCAGAGTTAAAATACCTACGGGAAGCGGCAAGTTTGTTTTCAACATCCGAAATCTCATTCTGCAATTGGAGGAAATTGGTATTTGCCTTCAGGTCAGGGTATGCCTCCACTGAGACACGCAAACCCTGTAAGGCGGAGGTTAGCTCCTTTTCAGCTGATATTTTCCCCTCAATCGTTGATGCCCCCATGGCTTTGGCCCGCGCCTCAGTCACCCGGGTCAGCACTCCGGCTTCATGTTCCATATAGCCCTTCACACTGCTGACGAGTTGGGGGATTAGATCATGTCTTTGCTTGAGTTGGACATCAATGTCGGCAAATGCATTTTCCCGGTTGTGTCTCAGGGATACCAGGCGGTTGTAAAGGGAAACCAAAAAGATTCCTATAATCACCGCCACAATTATCAAAATAACAGTTGTGCTCATGTTTTAATGTTAAAATGTAAAAACCACTACAATATAGCCAATTTTCAACAAGTCTCATACCCGGGATGTTTTCCGCAAGGACTTAATAAGTGTTCTTTATGGCATCCTATTTTCTCAATCTTCTCTTTCCATTCTTCATTAAAATCGTTATTTTTAAATTAACTCTAACCAACAGCCTATGTCAATTCTTATTTACGGAGCAACGGGATATACAGGAAAACTAGTAGTAGAGCAAGCCGTATTGAAAGGACTGAAACCTATCGTCGCCGGCCGATCTGAAAGCAAAGTAAAGTCACTTGCAGCTACTTACGACCTGGAATACAAGGTGTTTTCACTCGACAATGTGCCCAAAATCGTGGATGCCATCAGTGGTGTAAAAGTCTTGCTAAACTGTGCCGGGCCGTTTATCCATACTGCCAAGCACTTGATCGAAGCCTGCCTGCTTACCCAAACCCATTATTTGGACATCACTGGGGAGATCGAGGTTTTTGAGATGGCCAAGGAATTTGACCTTCAGGCCAAAGACAACGAGATCATTGTGCTGCCAGGGGTAGGATTTGATGTGGTACCTACTGACTGTATGGCCAATTTTTTGAAGGAAAAGCTACCGGAAGCCACCCATTTGGAATTGGCTTTTATGGGCCTAGGCGGGGCTATGTCCCACGGTACCATGGCCACGATGGTGGAAAGCCTCGGCAAAGGTGGCGCTGTGCGCAAAGACGGCAAAATCGAAAATGTACCCGTAGGCCATGAGGGAAAGGAAATCCATTTCGGCATGAAGAAAAACTGGGCCATGACCATCCCCTGGGGCGATATCTCCACGGCCTATACTTCTACGGGGATTGATAATATAGAAGTGTATACGGCTGTTTCAAAAACGACATATAACCTGCTAAAAGCCCAATTATTGATCAACCCAATCCTTCAAAACTCCTGGGTGAAAGGAATGATCAAGGAATACGTGGACGAGAACTTCAGTGGCCCCACCCCTGAGCAGAACAAAAAGGGGATCGCCCTGGTATATGGCAAAGCTACCAATCACCGGATGGAGGACACCGTGGAGCTGAGATTTAAGACGCCGGAGACATATCTGCTTACTGCTAAACTGGCCGTACTTATTTCCCAGAAAGTCTTGGAATTGAAGGAAACTTATGGGTATTTTACACCAGCACAACTCTTTGGACCGAAGCTGATATTTGAAATTGAGGGGGTAGAGTGGCTAGACCAATAAACACCTGATATGAAAAAATCGCTATTATTTACGCTTTTGGCAGTGTTGCCCTTGATTTTGTTTGCACAAGGAGAAACGGCCGACGAGGACCTTTCGGATCTTTTCCTCACCTATTGGCCCGTGATATTGCTGCCTATATTTATGATAGTGATATTTAGATATTACAGAAAGCGGAGAAGGTAATCATTTACCCTTCTGCTTTCTTAAATATAGTTTTAAGGCCAGTTTGAGCGGCAACGGCAACTGCAGTTCGCCAGCTTGCCGCAGCAAAGAATCGGGGGTTTCACCAGCTTTCAATCTTTGACTAAGTGACTCCCTCAAATCGCGTTTCAGCCTTTTGAAATGTTTTCTATGCTTGAGGTAAAGAAATACTTTCTCCACCTCTCCCATTTCCGTTTCACCAAGTAGGGTTTTTCCTATTTTCAGGATTTGCCTTGAGTTGGTTTTTACCGATAGATACCTCACTGCCAATGCCCGAAGTTGCTCCCCGTGTTTAGGGTTGTATTTTTCAATTTCGTGGGACAGGCTTTCCGAGTCAAAGGGCTGGTTTTTATACCTTCCCGAACAGTTAAACTGCACGTATTTTTTAAAATCCTCAGGCATCAGGTACCCATCTCCCCTGTTGCCGTTATAATGGCGGTAATCAAAAATGATGCAGGGCCTTCCGCAAGCCATGGCATCATAGGCTGACCTGCCAATACCGATCACCAGATCCGCCTTATTTATTTCTTCGGATAAATCGAAAGTAGGGTTGACATTTTTGTTGAAACGGATAAACTCAATACCCATGCTTTCGCACACTTGCTTGATCAGTTCATTTGCCTCCTCACTTTGGCAGAGAGAAAGTATGGTTTGTACGGTTGGATTTAAAGATCTTTTGGAGCTAAAAACTGAAAGATCCACGCCATTTAACACGACTTGGGAAGGAAAGCCCTCTTGCTCAAGGTGATGCCTTATTTCTTCTGAAATGGAAACATAGGCATTCGCCAACGGTGAAGGCTGTTCCAAGGGGGGAACCATTCCGTGGCTGATTTGGATTATCGGCCCCTTGCCATAAAGATGCGCTACTGTGGAGTAATGACTAGCAATGATGAGGTCGTAACTTTCCTGCTGCATATAAGGCACTTTGAGGTCCTTTTCAATCTTTTTCGACACCAACCCTCGCTGGAAAGTAAAATACTCTACTTCATAATTTTCATTTTCGATCAGGGACTTGATAAAGTAATAGGTATATACTTCAGTCCCTCCAATAGATTTGAGATGATTGGTGGCGATTAATAGTTTTTTCATGATGATATTTATTGTACTAAGAGTACTATGTACTAAGTGGTTTAAGACGATGGTTTTCTAAGTAGCTGAAGTGCTCGCTTAATTGGGATGAAATTACACATCGCCCCCTAAACTCCTAAACAGTCCCGTGGCGCATTTAACGAAGTGATGTGCCACGGGACACTAAACCTCTAGACTTAAACCTCCATAAAGCCTTCGAATATTTTGATGGCTTTGCCGTAGATTTTCACCCGGTCGGCGTGGAGTTCAAGTCGCATCTCGCCCTCGCGTTGGCTTGCTTGATAGGCCTTCAATGCCGTCTTTCCAGTTTTCTTATGCCAGTAGTCTATCAGGGCGCAATGGGCAAAGCCCGTCACGGGATCTTCCATCACGCCTATATTTGGGGCGAAGTAGCGGGAAAATATATCGTATTTGTCGTCCCCTTTGGCGGTGATAATAATGCCTTCTTCGCTGTGCTCAGCGATCTGGGCAAAATCAGGTTGCAGGCTTTCCACTTCATCATAGCTCTCCAATTCTATAATCCAATTCCCTTTGAGTGTAGCTGCCCCTGCCACGGTTTTTCCGCAGAACTCCTTTTCAAAAGCAGGATGGATCTGCGCTCTGGTCTCAATCAGGGGAAAATCCATGACGATCTCGTCCCCAGACCGGGTTACTACCAGCATCCCGCTTCGGGTATCAAAAAGGAGTTCGGCATCTGATGCTACCACTCCCTCCTCATACAGCATAAAAGCCGAGGCCAAGGTGGCATGCCCGCACAAGTCCACCTCGGTGGTGGGGGTAAACCAACGCAAACCAAAGCTGTTTTCGCCAGTTTGCTGCAAAAAAGCTGTTTCGCTCAGGTTCATTTCGGCAGCGATCAACTGCATGCCCTCTTCGCTGATAGGCGCAGGAAGCAAGCATACCGCGGCAGGATTCCCCGCAAATGGGGTGTCTGTAAAAGAGTCGATTTGGATAATGGGTAGTTGCATGTTTTTTTGTGTTTGGATGTGAGATGTCGGATGACCGATGTCGGATGCCTGCACGCCGAGGCGGGTCGGATGTCGGTGTCTGGTCCTAAGTTTACTTTACACTTTTTTCTCAAACTTTTAAATTTTTCTCCGCGAAGTGGCCTTTGTGAAACTTCGTGAAAACTTGGTGGCCTTTGTGGCCCATTTACACCGATGCCTGCCCGCGGGTTAAAAATTGTCAGAAAGTATGATTTGGGCGCCGGCTTGTTGCATTTCGTAAAGGGCTTTATCGAAATCGTCCTCCNCGATGCCTGCCCGCGGGTTAAAAATTGTCAGAAAGTATGATTTGGGCGCCGGCTTGTTGCATTTCGTAAAGGGCTTTATCGAAATCGTCCTCCTGTATATTTACGGCCTTGGTGGCGTCTTTGATGAGAGTGGTTTTGAATCCCTCATGGATGGCATCCAGCACGGTAAACTTTACACAGTAATCGGCGGCCAGTCCCACGACAACCACTTCATCAACTCCCCTGCCCTTCAGGTACGCGGCAAGCCCTGTGTCTTGCTTTCGGTTATTATCATAAAAACCGCTGTAGCTGTCCAGGTTTTGATCCATTCCTTTTCTGAAAACCTTGGCCCAGTAGCTATTATCTAAATCTGTATGAAATTCGGCTCCTGGGCTTTCCTGCACACAGTGCTCGGGCCAGAGGATTTGGTCTACTCCTCCCAGTTTGATGAAATCCCCTACCTTTTTGCCAGGATGGTTGCTCGCAAAACTTCCGTGGTCGGCTGGGTGCCAGTCTTGGGTGGCCACGACAAGGTCAAACTTGGGCTGAAGCGAATTGATCACAGGAATGATTTTGTCGCCCTCCTTTACAGCCAAAGCTCCTCCAGGCAAAAAATCATATTGAACGTCTACGATAATTAATGCTTTCATATCATTTCATATTTAATCTATCCACAATCAATGAAGCTATACTTTCTATCTGCAAAAACCCGTTGTGGTCGTTGGTCTGAGGATAGGTGTTGGTGGTGATTACTTTTTCAATCACCCCGCTGTCCCGGATTTTTTCAATTGCGTAATTGTTGAAAAGCCCATGGGTAGTGATGGTGAAAATCTTTTGAGCTCCTGCCTCTTTATAGGCCATGGCAGCGTTGACCAATGAACCGCCGGTGCGCACCATGTCGTCATAGATTACCACATCCCGGCCCGCCACATCGGCACTGATGGAAGTCACTTCGGTTTCCTCCCCGCTCACTCTTCTCTTGAAGACAAACGCGGCATTTACCCCCATGTCATTGGCTAGGGATTCCACCCATTTCGCCCTTCCCGCATCGGTACAGGCCATCACAAAGCCATCACTTGCCAACTCACGGGCTACCCTAGTAACAATCGGTTTACAGTAAATGTGGTTGAGCAAAGCCTGCCCCTCAAAGTAATAGGGTATGCCTTCCGTGTGCAGGTCAAAGAAGATGAAGTTATTGCCCAAGCTGGTTCTGGGAAGGGATGAAAACATCACCGCCCTGGATTTGGCTGTCACCACCTCGCCTGGCCTCACAGCCCTCTCCATGGTAGAATAACCGAAATATGGGAAAACCAAGTAGATGGACCTTGCCCCAAACTTGATCAAGGCATAGGCCAAGTCATAAATCTCCAAGGTGTCGGAATCGCTCACCGTGCCTCCGATTAATACCACATCCCGGCCCCTTACGGTAGTCAGAATGCGCTGGTACCTCTCCCCGTCAGGAAAAGTTTTGACTTCTACTTCCCCTTTTTCAAAATCCCCCAACTCCAAAACCTGATCCTGAAGGTATTGATAGGCAACGGTGCTAAATATTATCTTTCTTTCTTCCATTATTTTGCCTTGGCTTCTAACACCAATGATGTTCTTAAGTTATAAAGTGTTTCTTCAAGCCCCACAGCGTAAATGTGTGGGTTGACCAGCCGCTTGTGGGCTTTGTCAAATTTGGCCAGATTTGTCTTGGTGTTTTCTCTGATTGTGTGAATATCGGGCCTTTGGTACACCTTTTCCCCTTTTACAAAAATATTTTTCAGCAAGACTTCACTGTCCCAGTCCTTACCTACTTTCTTGCGCTTGGTGGGGTCTATGGGGTCTATTAGCAGAAATTCCTTTTTGTCGTTAGTTCCATTTTCAAGAAAAATCATATCTGCATTGGCTACCCCGTTTTTATAGAATCGGCGCACATTGTGAAAGCCTGGTATATTTATTTTGATGGATTGCTGGGATACTTTGACTTTGGATATCCACTTGCCTTCTTTTTTGATGGCCGAAAGCTTGTATACCGCCCCCAAGGCCGGTTGGTCGTAGGCTGTCACGAGTTTGGTTCCCACCCCCCATACGTTGATGGAAGATTCCTGCACTTTTAGGGAAAACATAATATGTTCGTCCAGGTCATTGCTGGCTACAATTTTCGCATTTTCAAAGCCGGCCTCATCGAGCATTTGCCTTGCGCAGTTGCTGTAGTAGGCCAAATCTCCGGAATCAATCCTCACGCCCAGCATTTCTTTTCCCTTTTCCCGCAGGGCCTTGCCCACTTCAATGGCATGCTCCACTCCTTTAATTGTGTCATAGGTATCCACCAGAAACACACAGTTGTCGGGCAGGGCCTCAGCATAAGCTTTGAAGGCTTCTATCTCGGAATCAAAAGACATGATCCAGCTATGCGCATGGGTACCCGAAACCGGAATGCCAAAGAGTTTGCCAGCCATCACATTGGAAGTGGCCGAGCAACCGCCTATATAGGCCGCCCTGCTGGCCGCCAAGGCACCGTCTATCCCCTGGGCACGCCGAAGGCCAAATTCCAACACGTCCTCCCCCTTGGCTGCCAAGGTAATCCGGGCAGCCTTGGTAGCAATTAGGGTCTGGAAATTGGTGATGTTCAACAAGGGCGTTTCCAAAAGCTGGCATTGGATCAATGGGCCTTTCACCCTGATCAGAGGGCTGTTTGGGAATATCACCGATCCTTCCTCTACCGCATCTATATCACAGGAGAATCTCATCTCCCTGAGATAGTCGATAAAAGCAACCTCAAACATGGCCTCGCCCGATTTGCCTTTCATCTGCCCGAGGTAGGAAAGGTCCTGCTCGTCAAAATGGAAATTGCGGCAATAATCGATCACATAATCCAGCCCTGCGGCTATGGTAAAGCCTCCCTGAAAGGGGTTTTTTCTAAAGAAAAGGTTGAAGACGGCTTCCTCTTCCGCTTTTCCGGATTTCCAGTAGGCATAGGCCATGGTGAGCTGGT
Organism: Litoribacter ruber; assembly: GCF_018500185.1. Taxonomy (GTDB): domain Bacteria; phylum Bacteroidota; class Bacteroidia; order Cytophagales; family Cyclobacteriaceae; genus Litoribacter; species Litoribacter ruber. The sequence goes on from NZ_JAHBGI010000006.1 coordinate 108,834, forward strand.
AAAAATCAGTCAAAAGTGCCAGGGAGCTCTGGTAGAGGTCTTTGGTTATTTTCATTTATTTTTCAAGTTTAAAATCACGCCGGCCAAAACCATAAACATTCCCACATAGATCAGAAGGTCGTAGGTCTCGCCAAACAAAAAGAAACCAAATCCTAGGGCATATACGATCCCGATATATTTGAGGCTTGCCACTTTGGACAACTGGGCATTTTGATACGCCATGGTCATGTAATATTGGGCAAGTTGTGTAAAGATACCTATTCCCAACAAAATAGCCCAATCCCAGCCCTGTGGCTGTACCCATGTAAAAATACTGATCAACGTGACCAACGGCAGCGTAACTAATGGGAAGTAAAAAACGATGACCAAGGGATGCTCCGATACGTTGAGCTTGCGTATGATATTATAGGCCAAGCCAGAAAACAGCGCCGACAGAATCCCGACAAACATCCACCAAGTCGAAATCCTGGGATCGAAACCTTCGATCATCAACACCCCGGCAAAGGCAATTCCAAAATAAATAAACTGCATGGGTTTTACTCTCTCCTTGACAATCACTATGCCCAGCAGCGTGGTAAATATCGGCGAAAGGTACTGTATGGTGACTGCACTCGCCAAGGGCATGTTCTGCAGGGTATAGAAGAATGCTATCAGGCCGATAGATCCGGCTATTCCTCTTAATACTAATAGCTTTTTATTATTTCCAAATAGCGGGATACGCTTCCTTTTGAGGAAAAAGTATGTAAAGACCAAACTAAAAAGGGAGCGGAAGAAGATGATTTCAATGGCAGGCAGGTGGGAAATGTATTTCACCATGGCATTCATGATGGCAAAAAACGCCCCTGCCAAGAGCATGTGCTGTATACTTTTGTTGCTCAAAACAGAACTTTATTTTTATATCAGAATGTTAAATTAATTAAAATTACCAGGAATTGGTTCAGCCCAATTATCACCTACTCATTTTCAACCAGATACAATTCACAAAAAGATTATGGCATTAAAAATCGGACAAAAAGCACCGGACTTTTCTCTTCCGGCCACAGGAAACAAAACCATCAGTTTATCCAAAGATTTGCAGGGACAGGCCTGCATCCTGTTTTTCTACCCCAAGGATTTTACTAAAGGCTGCACGGCAGAGGTCTGCTCATTCCGCAACAATTATGAGACCTTTGAAATCCCGGTGTACGGCATAAGCAAGGACAGCATGGAAAGCCACGAGAAGTTCAAAAAGACCCATAAATTACCTTATGAACTGCTTTCCGACAGGTCGGGAAAAGTTTGCAAGCAGTATGGTGCCCTGATGCCCATCATCAATATGCCTAAAAGGGTGACTTATCTTTTGGATAGTGAGCACAAAATAGCCGCTGTTTTCCAGGATCTTTTTGGAGCAGAAAAACATATCCAAAAAATGATAGAAAGCATGGGGAAAGTCGTGGAAAAATAGTTTTTAATTCTTATTCTTGGATTTTAATACCATAATAACCAAATATGACAGCCCGAATCATATCTATCCAACCCGATTTCTACAAACTCAAAATCTCGTTGGAGCACATGCCGGTACCGGTTTTCAGGACCGTACTGGTACCCGACAATGTTACCATGGAAAGGCTCCATGAAATCATCCAATACATTATGCCTTGGGATGACATCCACTTTTATCTATTTTCTGACAAAAGGGATCACCCGGAATATAAGACTGGGCGAGTGGACCATTGCAAAGTCGACAATGAGATAGATGATGCGGAAAATACTCTTTTAAAAGAGGAGTTTTTCATCAAGCGAAATGCCGCTCCGTTTTGGTACCTCTACGATTTAGGAGATGAATGGTTCCATGAGATCACTTTTGAAAAGCTCACCCTGTCAGATCGCAAGGCATATGAAGGCAGTCCAGTACTACTGGAGGCTGTGGGTAACTGCCCTCCAGAAGACATTGGAGGACCGGCCGGCTATCAGTATTTCCTCACCGTGATCAATGACCCCAACCATCCCGAATTTCACAGCATGCGTGAATGGCTGGATTGGGAAAAAGATGACACGGATCCCTGGGATGTAAATGAAGTGAATATGAAGATGCTCCGGGACTTTTTGGAGGATTATGATCTATAGCTGTCTATAATCATTTTTGATATAAGAATATTTGCCCAATGGACAATCTACCTACTGTCCATTGGGTATTTTTTTTAATCGAAAATTTTATTTTTAATTTCTGTATTTTATATTCATGCAAATTTTTAAACCATATTTTTTATGCAAACCAAAACAACACTTTCAAAAAGTCCCATTAAGATTGAAATTTCTTTGGACAACATGCCCAAGCCAGTTCGCAGAGTATTGCTTGTACCAGGAGACATTAATTTTCACAGATTGAATCACGTAATTATAAGCGTATTTATTTGGGAAAATGATAGTTCCTATGTCTTCGTTGACAATGTAAACCGGCCAAAAACCAAAATAGGGGAATTAAGAGGCAAAAATATACCTGAGAATCAAAACCTTCTTAATCCCAAAAGAACCTATTTACAGAGGTCATTTTTATTAAAGGGTAAGGGCGCCCCTTTTCAGTATATCTATCATCACAAATACAGATGGTCACATACCATTACCTTCCAAGAAATCACCCCAGAAGATTTGGAAAAATATGATGGGAAGGAAGTCCTTTTGGAATACGAAGGGATAAATCCTCCAGAAAATCTGGGCGGAGCTGAGGCATATAGGGTATTCCGCGAAATTGTCAACAACCCCAAAAACGCTTTACGCGATGCATTACTGGAGTTTGTAGATTGGACACCACAGGATCTTGAGGAAGAAGATGACTCATTACATCTAAGTCAATGGTTAGAGGATCTGATGGAGGAATATGAAGATATCTTGGAAGACGAAAGGTGGGAAAGAAAACATAAAAGAAATCAAGAAACTATAGAGGTGGATTAAGCAGTATCCTCAGATGGTTTCAGGTTTTTTTCCAAAAATAAAAGGTGGGGCTAAATCAATTTTCTTTACTATCTTTACTTAACTTATTTAAGTCGACTTGCGGATAACACGAAACAAATGGGCTTAAAACATAAAGAAAAGTTTTATACCAGCCCCCCTTTTTTATAGGAATGAGAATACTTTATATCGAAGACAATGAACTCAATAGAGTTGTTTTCGCAGCATTGTTGGCCAAGGTGGCCGATGTGGTTTGTGTAAGCAGTGGTTCGGAAGCCCTTGAACTTTTGGTAAACGCGCAGTTTGACATAGTAGTCATTGATCTGAACCTCAACGACCCGGAGATTGACGGATTTGAGGTAATGCGCACCTTGACTCAAAATGGCTTCAAAAAGCAAAATTCCACTCGGTTTTATGCCTTGACAGCCTATGCCCACGAAAACTGGGAGAAAAAATGCATGGATGCAGGATTTGACCATTATTTTACCAAACCTGTAGATCCTTCCGAAATACTAGAAAAAGACAATGAATTAAAATAGAATAATGGTTTAAGTTTCCTTAAACCATTATTCCATCTTGCATGGTCAGCATCCTGTCTGCCATCTGGGCAAGTTCCTGATTGTGGGTAACGATCACAAAGGATTGTCCAAATTCATCCCTTAATTTAAAAAACAGTTCGTGCAGAGACTGGGCACTTGCAGAGTCTAGGTTTCCGCTAGGCTCATCGGCAAAAATAATTTGCGGATCGTTGATCAGCGCCCTCGCCACAGCTACCCGCTGCTGCTCCCCTCCGGAAAGTTCGGCTGGCTTGTGATCCAGTCTACCGGAAATACCCAGCAGGTCGGCAAGCTTCTGCACCTTTGGCTTTAGCTCTTCAGGCGATTTCCCGGAGATCATCCCAGGGATCATAATATTTTCCTCAGCGGTGAATTCCGGCAACAAGTTGTGAAACTGGAAGATGAAACCGATCTTGCTGTTTCTGAATTCGGCCAGCCTGTCCCCTTTCATGCGGGTGAGCTCGTTTTCATCTACTTTGACCATCCCCTCGTCGGGCTGGTCCAAAGTGCCGAGAATGTGGAGCAGGGTACTTTTACCGGCCCCCGAAGCCCCTACTATAGAGACGATCTCTCCGCTTTTGATAGTAACATCCACACCCTTAAGTACATGTAGATCCCCGTAATATTTATGAATTCCCTGAGCTGTAAGCATAATTAAATTTTGACACGTTCAAATTTAAAACTATTTGACGGAATAACTTAAAATTAGGGTTCTTTTGGCAAAAAGAGCGGTTGAATCCTTGAAAAAACGGACATATAAAGTTAACTTCGGGCAAAAATTTTCACTAGGATGAATATACACGAATATCAAGCTAAAGAAGTTTTAAAGTCATACGGCGTAAAAATCCAGGAGGGCATCGTAGCCGATACTCCGGAAGGAGCACTTGAAGCCGCAAAGCAACTCAATGCAGAAACAGGTACTTCATGGTATGTACTGAAAGCTCAGATTCATGCCGGAGGACGTGGTAAAGGTAAAATCCAGGAAACTCAATCCAATGGTGTGGTATTGGCCAAAAGCCAGGATGAGGTAACAGAAAAAGCCAAAAACATCCTAGGCGGGACTTTGGTGACTATCCAGACAGGACCTGAAGGCAAGAAAGTAAACAAGATTTTGGTAGCCCAGGATGTTTACTACCCTGGCAACTCCGAGCCAAAAGAATATTACCTTTCCATCCTTTTGGACAGAGCTACTGGCAGCAATGTCATCATGGCTTCTACCGAAGGTGGTATGGATATCGAAGAGGTAGCCGAAAAGACTCCGGAGAAAATCATCAAGGAGTGGGTTGACCCTAAAGTAGGCCTGCAAGGCTTCCAAGCTAGAAAAGTAGCCTTCAAACTTGGTTTGGAAGGAACTGCTTTCAAGGAAATGGTGAAATTTATCACTGCTTTATATAATGCATACGATGCTACTGATTCTTCCCAGTTTGAAATCAACCCTGTGTTGAAGACTTCTGATGACCAGATCTTGGCCGTAGACGCTAAAGTAAACCTTGACGACAACGCCCTTTACAGACAAAAAGACCTTGCTGAGTTGAGAGACTTGAACGAGGAGGATCCTTTGGAAGTGGAAGCTGGTAAGTCAGGATTGAATTACGTGAAGCTTGACGGTAACGTAGGCTGTATGGTAAACGGTGCCGGACTGGCCATGGCCACCATGGATATGATCAAACTTTCTGGCGGTGAGCCTGCCAACTTCCTTGACGTGGGAGGAGGGGCTAATGCCCAGACTGTTGAAGCCGGTTTCAGAATCATCCTTCAGGATCCAAATGTAAAAGCCATCCTTATCAACGTATTTGGCGGTATCGTAAGATGCGACAGAATTGCCAATGGTGTGGTGGAAGCTTATAAGTCTATCGGCGACATCAGAGTGCCAATCATCGTGAGATTGCAGGGAACCAATGCTGAGGAAGGTGCGAAAATCATCGACGAATCAGGATTGAAAGTTTCTTCTGCCATCACCTTGAAAGAGGCTGCAGAAAAAGTTCAGGCGGTATTGAAAGACGCCTAATTTAGTATATATTTGCATGCTATAAACCTGCCAGGTTTTTGGAAAAATTCATTAAATCTGGCAGGTTTTATAAGTACCCGTAGTTCAACTGGATAGAATATCAGATTTCGGCTCTGAGGGTTGAGGGTTCGAATCCTTCCGGGTACACACCAAAAGCTTACACTTTCCGTGTAAGCTTTTTTTAGTTTTAAAAGATTTATGACACTTATTATTAAACTTTTAAGTACCTTGGACTAAAATTTTTACACCTGATTTTTTATAAGCCCAATATGACTATTCAACTCAACAATCAATTGGTAAGGAGAGCCCTTGAGCTGACCTTGCATTTCACACCTGAAACCTCCATTCCGGAGTGCTACAAGGCATTTGTGGCCGGCATGAAACCACACCATCGCGACTCGGAGTTCATAGTGAAAGCCTTTGTGGACAAAGTAAGCTCATGGGAACGGACCGTACACAACCTTATTAATAGTGACTTTGATGTCTGCAGACTCGAGCCTGTATTGTTTTTATCTCCCCTAATTTCTGAGGCAAATTGTGAGGATACCGAGGACTACAATTATTTCATGGAATATTTAGAATACAGGAGATATGTGGAGGACTGCTGCGATAGCGAATACGAAAACCTTATGAACCTGGCCGATGAGTACTGTCTGGAATATGACAAGCTGATGAAAAAGGACCGGAAATTAAAAAATCCTTTGGCGCAGGAGCTCATGGAAACGGGAGAGATTGAGCTAAATGGCCATCAGATTATCTTTTGGCGTGGCCACACCCGCGACACAGTATTGGTTCAGCAAGACTGGAACAGAATAGAGTCATTTGCAGCCCTCAATGCCAACACTGGCAATGAGATGGGCAGGGTAGTTTTTTCCGGTATTTTTCAAATCAGGAGAATGGAATTGGCAACTTATGCTTCAAATATGGGCTTCCGTGTGCAAGCAGCCGTCAATGGTAAAACAAATTTATTGGTGTATGGTAGCGAAAATGTCGGTCCCGAAAAGGTAGCCTCTTTTCTTAAGCAAAGAGAGTTAAGGGATGACATACAGCTGATGAGTGAAAATGAGTTTTTGGAAATGGTACTGGACAACTGTCTGGTATAAAGAAAAACTCCGCAGCCAGAAGCCGCGGAGTCTTTGATTTTTTATAAAAAATCAATCAATCCCAGTTGAAAAAGTTATCCCTCAATCTCTATATCCTCTTGAATCATCTCCAAGGGAATGGTAATCCGTTTAATATTATATACTCCAGGCCCTACATCGGCTGAATTGTTTATTCTACCTTTATCTGACAGGATATGGTCAAAGCTTACCCTCACATCCTGGTCAACACTTTTTTCCTTGGGATAAATACTTACTACAAGAGTATGTTCCCCAGCCGAAAGATCCTTATCCAAATATACCACTATCTCACCGGTCACTTCATTTAGTGCCGCAATGGGAAGTTTCTGCAATCCTGTGCCACTCTCCACCATTTGGTAAACTCTCAGACTCTGTAATGTATCCTGAGAACTTACATTGAGCTTAACCTCTTTGAGGAAATGGTCCTTGGTAAGGTTAAGCTTCAATTCTGCGATCTCATTGTATTCACCCAAGTGAATGGAGTCTCGCACATTTCTCACATCAAATCGGTCGTTGCTTTCCCCTACCAGCGCTTTTTGCTGGCATGAGGTGGCTAAAAGTAAAGCGCAAAAAATACAGCTTAAATAATAGAATTTCGGGTACATAATCAAAATCAATTTTAAAGAACAAATATTTTTTGTTGAAGAAAGCAAAAAAATAGCCAATCTCCCTCCTTGATCTTCAGTGCTAATATACGGTGATATTTTTGAACTTTCCAATAGTTTGAATAGCTTTTTATAAAAATTTTTAGATTAAAAAATTAACTTTAGAACCCATTTACCCGAAGTATTATCACTTTTCAAAGCATATTTATCCCTATTACACTTTTAAGTTAGTCCTTTTTTGATAATTTCTGGTAAAAATACTTTTATAAGCCACGAATAATCAATATATTAGATTAGCAATTGGTTTACTGCCTTACGCAGTTCCTTTCACCTTTTTTTAAAATAAATTTTTTATCACTCTAAATTCCCCTTTTATGAAGTTCAGAAAAAGAACCAAGTTATTCCCCGGTGTCACTCTCAATTTCAGTAAGACTGGTATTAGCACAACTATAGGCATACCCGGTGCTAGCGTCAATATTGGCCGTAATGGAAGTTTTTTAAATACAGGCATTCCTGGCACTGGGATTTATGACCGAAAAAGAATTGGAAGAAGCAGAAAACCCTCCTCCACCCAAATCCTAACTTCTGAACACATCGCCCTTGAGGAAATAGATGACCTACTGTACGATGCATGTCCAAGCGAATACACTTCTAGCGAGCTTGGAGAATTGGCCCATAACCTTTCAGCCTGCTATGAAGAAAGGGGAAGACTTCAAACAGAACTTCACAAGGCCAAGAAAAACTTAAAGCATAAAAAAATCTCACGCACGATTGGCCGATTGCTTCTTGTAGGCTTTCTCATCAGCAAGTTTGATGAGGAAGTAAAACAGGCTCAAGAGACTGTCAGGGAAATTGAGGAAGATTTGGACGTTTGCCATATTGACCTTTCCCTGGATATGGACAAAAGCATGGAATACGATTACAAAAAGCTAATGGAAGCGTATTTTGGACTTTTGAACGCAGAAAATATCTGGGACATCAGTTCTTGCACACCAAATAAGTTCGACGATAAAAGACAGGCGAATGAAATAAGTCAAAATCGAGAAAGAATACTCTTGAACTATGCAAAATTAGACTTTATTCACGCCACTGCCAATGCCATGCACTTTCACAACAAGAAAGGCGAGGATTTATATATTTATCCCGGTTTTGCTTTGGTGAAGGGGTTAAACGATAGGCTGGGCATACTTCGATTCCAGGATCTGGAATTGGAATATAAGCAACAAATTTGGATAGAATTTGACCTGCCACCCGTAGACGCTACTATCGTAGGGAAGACTTGGGAAAAAGTCAATAAAAACGGCAAAAGAGATCTTCGCTTTAAAGTCAATAACATGGTGCCAGTGCTGGAATACGCCAGAATAAACCTCAAAAGTGAGTCAGGATTGCTCCAGAGCTATCTCGTCAGCAACAGCCCTGCTGCCAAGCAGTTTGTAGAAAGATTTCAGATTTTTAAAGAGAACTTAGTATAAGTAAAAGCCGGGGATCCGGCTTTCTTTTTTAAAAATGGAAAGGTTTTTGAATTACCCAGTTCAAAAAACTTTTGATATGTCACGATTTCTTTTTTACGATGATAAGATAATCAACCTGCTGTTAGAAAATGAAAAACCTACCGGCGGGGCTGCCGTACAGGCTTTAAACTGGGTAAAAGGCTTATTGGAAGAGGGCCATGAAGTGGCGCTGATGACCAATGTTCCAAAAGACAAACTCAAGTCAGAGTATCGAAACCTCAAGCTCATCCCTCTCTATGATGATAAGAAAGGTATGAGATGGATAAGATGGGTGAGTTATAGAATTCCTTTCATCCACGATCAAATCAGGGAATACAATCCTGACTTTTTATATCAAGGCGTACCTGGTTGGCAGTCCATGGTTTTGGCATTGATCTGTAAAAAACTAGGCATTAAATTCCTAATGAGAATATCCAGTGATGCCATGGTAGACGACAGGTTCTTGAGAAAATATTCCAAGCCACACCAAATGGTAGTTCAAAATGCATTTAACCTTGCAGATTGCATTATTTGCCAAAACGAATACCAATTTGGGCAAATGCAGGAAAAATATCCTAATAACAAAATTCTAAAGATCACCAATCCTATAGAATACAAGTCCACAACCAACAGCTATGCCTGGAAAGGTCACATTTTATGGCTGGGTTTATTTAAAGCGGTGAAAAATCTGGGATTGCTTTATGAAATTGCCTCCCTCCTTCCAAACGAAAAGTTTGTTGTGGCCGGTGAGCCTGCTAAAAGCATTGACTCCAAAACCAGGGAATATATCCAAAAGCTTGAAAAGCTTCCGAATGTGAAATTTGTGGGCTTTCTGCAAAAGACCGAAGTAACCGAATATTTGATCAATGCCAAATTCTTGCTCAACACGTCTCTATTTGAAGGCTTTAGCAATACATTCCTGGAAGCCATGCAGGTTCATACGCCCATATTGACCACAAATAAGGTCAATCCTGACCAGATTATTACCAAACACAATTTGGGAATTACGTATGATTCTGCCGAAGAATTAAAAAATAAAATTAATAATCTCACGGAAGAGCAAATTATTGCCAAACGGGAAAGCATCCAAAAATACCTCTATAATTACCACCATCACCGACATTTGGCCAAAAAGCTTGTAGAAGCTCTTACAGAAAATACCAAATCTTATAACAAAGGCATTCTACAGACTTTGACGCTGGGACAGTTCAAACCCTCTATTGCCAAATAGTTGTTTTCAAATGGCACCTAGATTGAGGCCTAGGATTAATCGATCACTATAAGGTTTTGCTAAAACCTTGTAATGACCGATTAATCTTTTGCCTATGAGAATAGCACAAGTATCTCCGCTCTATGAATCTGTGCCCCCAAAAATGTATGGCGGAACGGAGAGAGTTGTCAGCTACCTCACTGAGGAGCTGGTCAACCAAGGCCACCAGGTGACTTTGTTCGCTTCTGGTGACAGTGTGACCAAAGCCCGTTTGATAGCCCATACAAACGAGGCCTTGAGGTTGGGACAGACTTTTGACCCACTTGCCCATCATATTGTGCAAATGCAGGAAGTGATCGACCGGATCGAAGAGTTTGACCTGCTGCATTTCCATACCGATTACCTTCACTTTCCATTTACCTTCAGCAACCCCAAGCCCCACCTGACCACCTTACACGGCAGGCTTGACCTACCCGAACTTCAATACATTTATAAGAAATTTGGCTGCCAACCGGTGGTGTCCATTTCCAACTCCCAGCGTTTGCCAATTAATCGGGCAAACTGGCAAGGGACAATTTATCACGGATTACCCTTTGACCTTTACGAAAAGGGTTCTGGTGAAGGAAATTATGTGGTTTTTATGGGGAGGATTTCCCATGAAAAAAGGCCAGACCGCGCCATCGAGATTGCCAGAAGGGCTGGGATAAATATAAAAATCGCCGCAAAAATCGACAAGGTGGATAAAGAGTACTTTGACACCAAAATATCCCACCTCATGGAGCAACCTCACGTGGAATTTATTGGGGAAGTGGGCGAAGAAAAGAAAGGTGAAATTTTGAAAAATGCCAAAGCACTGCTCTTTCCAATCGAGTGGCCTGAACCATTTGGGATGGTGATGATAGAAGCCATGGCTTGTGGTACGCCTGTAATTGCCTATCACCGAGGATCAGTCCCCGAAGTGATTGACCGAGGAGAGACAGGATTTATAGTAAATAGTTTAGAGGAAGCGGTCAAAGCGCTGGAAAACATTGAGCTGTTGGACCGGGGTCAAATCAGGCGGATTTTTGAGAAGAGATTCAGCGCCAAAGTGATGGCTAGTAATTATGTAAAGGTGTATGAAAAGCTTCTGAATCGGCATAAACCCATACATCCAATTTTCGGTAAGCCCAATACTAAACTCGCCGGTTAAATTTTCTCCAACCTTCAAACCTCAACATCATGGCTCAAGATGCATCAAGTGCAAATTACCTCCATGAATCGGCCTATGCCGATGACAGAGTGCAAATCCTAAATGACTGCAACACCTTTGGGATTTTCAGCCGCAGCGGGGACATTTTCCCGGGCGCACGCAAGGCCCAGGGCATATTTCATGAAGACACCCGGTACATCAACCATTTGGAATTGAGGTTGGAAAACCTTCCATTTATCCTACTCAGTTCCAACATCAAAGAGGAAAACGAAATCCTCTCGGTGGACCTTACTAACCCCAAGTTAAAATTAAAAAGCGGGACTGTAGTTCCGGAGGAGACCCTTCATGTGCGCAGAAGCCAAATCGTGATGGCAGAGAAGTTTCACGAAAGGATTGAGCTGGAAAACTACGGGGATATTACACATACTGTCAAACTTTCCATCCTAATTAACGGAGACTTCTCTGACATTTTCGAAGTTCGAGGGGCCAAAAGGGCCAAAAGAGGGACGCTAAATAAACCTGAAGTGAGGGGCCAAAATCAATTGCTCATCAACTATACAGGTCTGGACAATGTAATGCGAACCACCGTGCTGACTTCGGAGATTGATTTTACCTTTGATAAAAAGGAAAGCATTCTCTATTACGACCTTACCTTGGAGCCACAAAATCCGGTTTACCTTAACTTCAGTATCCATTTTATAAAAGGAGAAGTAGAAAAGGAGATCAAAAAACCAAAGGCATTTCACGTGGTAAAAGAGGAATTGATGCCTGATATTGAAAGTACCAAGTCACTTTTTCCTGACATTTTCTCCTCCAATGAGCGATTCACCCATTGGATCAACCGTTCGAAAACCGATTTGGCATCTTTGTTAGCCGAAACACCACACGGCAAATACCCCTATGCCGGGGTGCCTTGGTACAACACCGCCTTTGGACGTGATGGTATCATTACGGCGTTGCAGGTTTTGTGGGTTGCACCTCAGGTGGCCAAGGATGTGTTGAAGTTTTTGGCGGCCCATCAGTCGACCATTGAAGATGCGGAAGCTGATGCGGAGCCAGGCAAAATCCTGCACGAAACACGCGGAGGGGAAATGTCAGCCTTAAATGAAGTACCCTTTAAGAAGTATTATGGAACAATAGACGCCACTCCGCTCTTTGTGATGCTTGCAGGGGCTTACTATTCCCGAACTGGTGATTTACAAACCATACGATCCATCTGGAGCAACATAGAAGCAGCCTTAGAGTGGGTGGATAAATATGGGGACCTGGATGGGGATGGCTTTGTTGAATATAAACACAAGGCCAAGAACGGGCTGACCAACCAAGGTTGGAAAGACAGCTATGATTCCATTTTCTACAAAGATGGTGAGCTGGCCGAGCCGCCCATAGCCCTTTGCGAAGTGCAGGGATATGTATTTGCCGCAAAGATTCAGGCTTCCAAAATGGCGCTGCATTTGGGAAAAAGTGAGTTGTTTTTGAAATGGAAAAAAGAAGCACGCCAGTTAAAGATGGACTTTAACAGAGCATTTTGGGACAAGGAGATGAACTGCTATATTTTGGCTTTGGATGGAAACAAAAAGCCATGCCGTGTAAAGTCTTCTAATGCGGGCCAGGTTCTCTATACCGGCATAGCCGACGACTCTAAAGCAAAGCTGGTGGCCAAATCCATGACGGCAGAAGACATGTATAGCGGCTGGGGCGTGAGGACCATTTCTTCCAAGGAAGCCCGCTATAATCCCCTCTCCTATCACAACGGCTCCGTCTGGCCACACGATGTTGCCATGATAGCCGCCGGGATGGCCAGATATGGATGCAGGCTAGAGGCGGTGAAGCTCCTCACTGGGCTATTCGATGCCAGCCATTTTATCCAGCTGCAGCGGTTGCCTGAGCTTTTTTGCGGACTGGAAAGAAGGGAGCGCGAAGGACCTACCTCCTACCCCGTGGCCTGCTCGCCACAGGCTTGGGCAGTTGGGGCTGTATTTATGCTACTGGAGGCCTTGCTACAGATTAAAATCCGGCCCGAAAAAAAAGAGATATCTTTCTTCAAGCCCATTTTACCTGATTATATAAAATTCATCAATATCAGTGGTCTCGCTGTGCAGAAGTTTAAAATTGATTTGGAGATCACCAATTATGAAGAGGAGGAAATGTTTAGTGTCAATTGGAAAAATCAGCCTCCAGACTGGAAGTTGGTGGTGATAAAGTAAATTATATTGATTATCCTTAATCATGCAAGTAGCCTATTTTTCATTGATTGGCAGGACGGAAGACGGGAGACCGAAGACCGAACAAAAGTTCCATACTAGCATCAGTCCAAGTTTCTGGCAGTTTCAATGATTACCGGATCCTAGTCGGGATATTCATATAAAGAGTAATGGCTTGGTCATATCATAAATTTTGAGCTTCCTTTTGGGAAAAGTAGCGAAGTCGATAGCAGTTCATGGCGGTCTCCCCCAGATGGTTGACCAGGCGGTAGTTGACCACAACCCCTACTCCTGCCCCGATTACGGGGATCAGTTGCGCCAGCTTGGCTAGGTCCAGATAATCTCTATATTCCAATTGAAAAGTTTTCCAGTCAAAATCCTCAATCTTGGAAGGAAGTTTATGGCTGTATTTTTCCCAGTTTTTGATTAAATTCAACACCTCTAGTCTCTTGGCATGCGTGCAGAAGGCCAACTGGAAAACATGCAGTAAAAACAATCTTTCCCTGAAATCGGAAACGTGATAGCCATATAAAGAACCAATTTCCATCAGCATCCTAAACTTGATACCCAAGAAAGCCGGAAAATCTACAAATCCCATGATAATCCCACCGGCTCCCGTAATTCCGCCTTCCACAGCGGCGGTTTTCTTATAAAATTTTATTTTATCGCTGACAAGTTTTTCCCGGATGGCGAGGGGTGTGTTTGGCTCAAGACTGGAAGTGAACATGGAAGTACCGAGCTGAATTCCTTTTACCATCTTTTCAACTATGGCTGTAATGGCCTGATGGAATTTTTCGGGTAGCCAGTTGTTGATTTTGTTTTGGACGGCTTTGGGAAGACTGCCTATGATACTGGGTTTTCTGGTTATTTTCCTCTCCCAATAAAGCATATCCCCATAAATCTCCTTTTCGTAATAATCCATAACGTCTCTATTTTCTCTGCTTTACTGTTCACGCAAATCCAATAGGTTTGTTCGGAATGAAAAAGCTTTAAAGCAAAAAAGCAGGAAAAATTTTCCTGCTCTTTATAATGAAAACTAAACCAACTATTATTTAACTACCACAATTAGAACAAATTTAACAACTTTTTCCAAATAGCAAAACAATTCAAGTAAAATCTTTCAGCGTGCTTACTTTTTATTACCAATTTTATACAATAAACCAATTGCTAGCGCCTGGCTATACTGAACATTCGGGTCCTGATCGAAATCATACAGGTTTATACTGGTAAAAGTCACGTTAACCCACTCCGTAATTTTGGCGGTTAAGGTGAGGTCAAATCGGTGATCTATTCTTTGCCATTCCAAGGTTTCGTAATTGGCAAACATCATATACCTAGACCTGATATTGAAATTTTCGGTGATGTCCTTATCCCAAGTAGCGAATAATTGGAAAGCCAACCACTCCGTTCTCATCCTGCTTCCGATTGGTACACCATAATTATCCGGCACATTTAGGAACAATTCCTGATTTCTCATAAATGTAAATCTTGGCGAAAGAGGTGCTATACGCAGGTTAAATTCCTGGTTAGGTTTGTATTCAATCCCCAACCCCGTGGTAAGGTAACCCGGTGAAAGAAAATCAGAGATCATCAATCTTTCGGGAGTATCATAGTCGTAACCCGGAGCGAATTGTGAAATGAAGTTGGCAGAGAAAAAGGCCCCCCAATTTCCCGTCAATTGATACCCGACTTTGGAGTCCATAAAAATCCGGTCATTTTGCTTTCGGGATTGTTCTCCTTGATTGTTGACTATACCGTAGAGCAACTCGACTTCGTTATCCCAGGTCATTTTGCCTTTCATGTAATTGGCTTTTCCAGCCACTATACCACCAAAGGCGATGGAATTGATACCTCCACCTCTCCAGTTTCCGCTGAAAGAAGCCTGA
Source organism: Litoribacter ruber (assembly GCF_018500185.1). GTDB lineage: Bacteria > Bacteroidota > Bacteroidia > Cytophagales > Cyclobacteriaceae > Litoribacter > Litoribacter ruber. The sequence goes on from NZ_JAHBGI010000006.1 coordinate 124,032, forward strand.
TTAAAATTGATCCCAACACTAAAGTCACTAGTCCAAAAACCTTGTTCCAAGGTATTAATAAGTATGGAATCAGCGGGAATTACTTGTGATTTTGAAGGAAAAGCTGCAAATAGCAGAAAAAATACAATTAGTAAATAATTTTTCATATTATTAGTATATTTAATATAGGATATTCAAATATAACCATATAAAGTTAATTTTTAAATGCAATGGCTGAAGAAACTACGCTCATCATTAGGGATTATCTGGCAAGACAAAGAACAAGAATGGCCAATGAAAGAACTTTGCTCTCCTATATCAGGACAAGCTTATATTTTCTGGTAAGTGGCACAGCACTTGTTAAGGTTGAAGATCTAGCCAACATTAGTAGTTTAGGCTATTTTTCCTTTGCCATAAGTATCGTATTAATAATTGTTGGCTTTTTTAACTTCTTCCGTGTAAGGAGAAAGATGCGAAAAGGCTATTACCATAAAATGTAATGACCGGAGAAATCACCGCAGTTTTTGCCATCATCATTTTGGCCATGGTTCTGTTTTTTACAGAGAAATTCTCTATTGATACCGTTTCTGTTCTGGTCATGGCGCTGTTTATGGTCACAGGGATCCTGACTTTTGAAGAAGGGATTTCCGGCTTTAGCAATTCAGCCACCGTTACGGTCGGGGCAATGTTTGTTTTGAGTGCGGCAATCTTTAAATCCGGCTCCTTAAACAATTTAAACAAGGTTTTTCTCAGGATGAGCAAAAAGAATGAATTCTTGTTTATGCTCACCATGATGGCATTTGCTGGAGGACTTTCTGCATTTATTAATGATACAGCCGTAGTAGCCATTCTGATGCCTACTGTAATCAAAATAGCTAAAGACACCGGTATTTCCCCATCCAAACTATTGATGCCCCTTTCCTTCGGCGCCCTCATGGGCGGGGTTTGCACTCTTTTAGGCACCAGTACCAACATTTTGGTCAGTGGAATCGCCGAGAAAAACGGTTTACAGCCCTTCGGGATTTTTGAAATGAGCGGAATGGGCCTGGTTTTCCTTGTATCGGGCCTGGCATACATGCTCACTATCGGCAGATGGCTGAGCCCAGACAGGCCGGCAAAACGGGATTTGACGGAAACTTTCGACCTTGGGGATTACCTTACCGAAATCAGCATACAGGAAGATTTTAAAGACATTGGGACCTCTATCAAAACTTCCCAATTCTTCAGTGAGCATGAAATAGAAGCTCTGCAGATTGTGCGAAAAGACGGAGAAGTTTTAAATGCATATCCTTATTCTGTCATTAAAGAAGGCGATACCATACGGATAAGTTGTGATAAGGAAACCCTTAAAATAATCAAAGATCACCCCGGGGTATCCCTAAAGGTGGACCTGAAATTTACCGATGAGGACTTGGAAACCGGCAACACCAAACTGTATGAGGCCATGGTCACACCGCATTCTTACCTGGTGGACAAAACGCTAAAATCCATCAACTTCAGGGATTTTTATAGTGGCAATACCGTTTTGGGTATCCGTCATCGAAATGACATCAAGTCCACCAAATTGACCCATTCCAGAATGTCGGCGGGAGATGTATTATTGATCAGGTCAGAAGACAAAATGATCAACAAGATCCGAAACAGCTCGGAGGATTTGCTGATCATATCGGAGGAACCAACTTTCAAGTTCAGCTGGAAAAAAATGATCTTGACATTGAGCGTTGTGGCTTTGGTGGTTTTGCTGGCCACTTTCAAAATATTCCCTATAGCGGTGGCTGCCATTACAGGTTGCGTGTTGCTTATACTTTTGAGGTCCCTGACTGCCGAAGAGGCCTATAAGGCGGTTGATTGGAAAGTGATCTTCATGTTGGCTGGAATTTTATCCATGGGAGTGGCTTTGGAAAAGACTGGCGCGGCAGACCTTCTGGCCAAAGGCCTGACCGAATCTCTGGGTCAATTTGGCCCTACAGTTATAATGAGTGTTATTTTTGGCATCACGTTTTTGGCCACCAACATCATGAGCAATAATGCCACGGCGGCCCTTTTGGCGCCTATCGCAATAGCCGTGGCCAGTTCCATGCAGGTGAGCGAAAGGCCATTTTTGATGGCAGTCACCTTTGCGGCATCCTTGAGCTTTATGACGCCCATGGGATACCAAACCAACACCATGATCTACACCCCGGGTAATTACAAATTTGTGGATTACCTTAAAATAGGCACACCGCTTAATTTGTTATACTGGGTATTGGCAACCCTTTTAATGCCTTATTTCTTTCCATTTTAACCAAACATTGGAAAAATAGACCAATTTCATTCTTGAAATCCTGATAGTTTGGTCAATATTTTGCGGTAACAATTATGCACCAAACTTAACCACTATGAAAGTCTTTGGAATGATACTGGTTGTATTGGGGATTATCATGCTGATCATCACAGGATTTTCCTATACTACCGAAGAGACCATAATCGATGCCGGTCCACTCAATGTGACTGCCGAGCAGGAAGAAACAATAAACTGGCCCCCCTATGTGGGCGGTATTGCCTTGATCACAGGTGTGGTATTATTGGCTATGTCAAGGGATAAAAACTAAAAAAGGGGGGGGGACTCCCCTTTTAGTTTTTATTTTTTCAAATCCATAGGAATTTTAACCTACATTTTTCAATTTGCCAAAATCAAACCGGAACCAAAACCAGACAACGTATTGAAATTAGCTGCCGTAGATATTGGCTCCAATGCCATCCGTTTGCAAATTACCAATGTCATTAACTATCAAGGTAATATAAATTTCAAAAAACTTGAATACCTCCGATTCCCTTTGCGGTTGGGGAATGATGTATTTTACCATAAAAACATCAGCGATAAAAACAGGAGAAAGTTTTTGAAGCTGATGAAGGCCTTTAAAATCCTGATCGACCTGTATGAGGTAGATGATTACATGGTATGCGCCACTTCGGCCATGCGTGAATCCGAAAACGGGCGAAAAATCGTAGAGGAGGTCAAAGAGGATATCGGGCTGAAAATCCATATTATTGACGGCAACAAAGAGGCCGATCTCATCAATAAGGCGCTAGGCGCATACATCGACGACAAGGCTTATCTCCACATTGATGTCGGCGGGGGAAGCACCGAGCTCAATATCTATAAGGATAAAAACAAAATTGCAAGTAAGTCCTTCAAAATCGGTTCTGTCCGCACTATGGACAGCCAGGAAGACCCAAAGGTCTGGAAAAAGATGGACAAATTCATCCAAGAAAACATCTCTGAAAAGCAAAAGATAACCTGTATCGGCACTGGAGGCAACATCAATAAGATATTTGAGCTTTCAAAACCTTCAAAAAACAAGCGCTATCTCCATATAGAAAAAATACAGGAGATCCAGCATTACCTCGAAGGTTTTACCTTTGAGGAAAGAGTCAACGTGTTGAATTTGAACAATGACCGGGCCGACGTAATTATCCCAGCCTCGAAAATATACCTCCACGCCATGAAAGCCGCCAAATCCAAACGCATGATTGTCCCTGATGTGGGGTTGAAAGACGGGGTGATGAACTTGCTGTATGAGCGGAATAAATAAAAAGACCGGAGACCGGAGATGCAAAAACAAACTGGCCTTTCAAGCTAAATAGATTTGAAAGGCCAGTTTTTTAATCGATCAGTTTGACTTCTCTGACTTTGTTGATGTCCAGGTGGAAAAACTCCCGGTGGATATTGAAGGGTTCCTCGCCTTCTGCAGGACACTTAGGCACATAACTTCCATCTTCCTGCATGACATAACTGTTGACATTGTCTCTTAAATTGAAGGATAGAATATTCATCAATTGTTTTTGAAGCATTGGGGACTCCACACGAAACAGCGACTCTAACCTGCGGTCAAAGCTCCTCACCATCATGTCGGCACTGCCTACATAGGTGCGGAAATCGCCGTTGTTATGGAAATGGTAGATTCTGGAATGCTCCAAAAAGTCACCCACTATGGATATCACCTCAATATTTTCACTCAGATCCACTCTTCCAGGTCTTAAACAACAAATACCCCTTACCACCAATTTAATGGGGACTCCAGCTTGTGAGGCTCGATAAAGGGCATAAATGGTCTCGCTATCTTCCAGAGAATTGACCTTGATGAATATGCCACATTTCAGACCATTTCTGGCATTTTCAGCTTCATTTTCTATAAAATTGATCAGCTGATTTCGCATATCGCGAGGTGCGGTGATCAGGTTTTTATAGGTAGTAGGCATGCTGTGTCCGGTGATTACATTAAAGAATTCTGATACATCATTGGCCAAGATTTCATTGGTAGTCAACAGACCTATATCCGTGTACAGCCTTGAAGTATCTTCATTGTAATTCCCTGATCCTAGGTGGACATACCGGGTCACTCTATCCTCATCCTTTTTCACGATCAAAAGAAGCTTAGTATGGGTTTTCAAGTTACTCACCCCATATATCACAAAGCAGCCGGCTTTTTGGAGTTTTTTAGCCTCCCGCATGTTGTTTTCTTCGTCAAATCTTGCCTTGACTTCAAAAAGAACCGAGATATGCTTACCATTCTCCACTGCCCGCAACAAAGCAGAAGTGATCCTGGAATCCTTCGCCAAACGATAGATGGTCATCTTAATGGCCATCACATTGGGATCATCTGCGGCTTTCTCCAGCAAATCCAAAATCGGGTCAATGTTGTTGTAAGGATGGTGCAAAAGCACATCTTGGTGCTTTAACACTTGGAACACATCCTCCGTGCTGGCATCAGGATAAGAAAGCGGCGGAACCGGATCGGGTATTGGCGGGATTTTATCCTTAAAACGCTTGTTGCCTATCACTTGCCACAACCCTGTAAAATCGAGCATACTGGTTTTGGCTACGGTAAAAATACTGTCGTCCTTTATTACCCAACGCTCCTTCAGCAGGTTGACCATCCATTGGCTGTAGCCATCCTCAATTTCGATCCGGACCACGCGCCCGGTTTTTCTGGCGTTAAGTTTCCTTTTCACCTCCTCCAGGAAGTTGTTGTCCATGTCCTCACTTTCCTCCAAGGTGAAATCACCGTTTCTGGTAATCCTGAAAAGGTTAATGGATTCGATGTCAACATTCCTAAACAAGGACACAATATGCACTCTGATAACCTCTTCAATAGGGACATAAATCACCAGATCCTCCCTTTCGATTTCGAAAAACCTCGGGATATTGGATGGAATCTGAACAAATGAAAGTTTGCGGTTATCCTTTTTGTCTCCCGGACTGATTGTTACCACTCCAAATATCAGGAGCTTGTTCATCAATATGGGAAAGGTATGGTATCCATCAAAAACCATGGGAGTCAACATGGGGTAAACCGCCTTGAAATAATATTCTTTGATATATTCTTGCTCTTCGGGCAGGAGGTTTCGCACATTGCTTAGCATGAAACCGGAGTCTATGAGACTCGGCAACAAGCTGTTTTGAAAGTGATCTTGGATTTTGGCATGAAAATCCTGACATTCCTGCATCAGTTTCATTTTGAAGGGCTCTTCCCGAAGACCGGAATAATCGACCCTTTCTTTATCATAATCCAAGTAATTATATAGGGACCCTACCCTAATCATGAAAAACTCATCCAAATTGGAAGCGGCAATGGCCAGAAACTTCAGCTTTTCAAAAACCGAACGGGTCTCCTTGGTGGATTGATCATATACACGATCATTAAATTTGAGCCAACTCAAATCCCTGCTGATCAGGTCACTGCTATAAATTAACTGTTCTATTTTATCTTGCTGAGCTACTTTCATTTCCATATCAGTTTGGCAAAATCCTTTCTGAATCTGTCTCAAATTCTGCCTTATAAATATAAGGTATTTGTATAAAAAAAGGGGCCCATGGCCCCTTTTCTGCTATCTTTCGACAAACGCTTATCAAGTATCGATTTTGGCGTACTTGGCATTTTTCTCGATAAAATCTCTTCGGGGTGCTACCTCGTCTCCCATCAGCATACTGAATAAATGGTCAGCCTCTGCTGCGGATTCAATGGTAACCTGTTTCAAGGTACGCGTGTTTGGATCCATGGTGGTACTCCAAAGCTGCTCAGGGTTCATTTCCCCAAGACCTTTATATCGCTGAATCGAAACACTTTCCTCTTTCCCATCTTTGGCCAATTCCTTGATCATTTCCTTTCTTTCTTCCTCTGTCCAGCAATAGCGTTCCTCTTTTCCTCTTTTTAACAAATAAAACGGAGGAAGTGCAATGTAGACATATCCCTTTTCAATCAAAGGTCGCATGTATCTAAAGAACAGGGTCAAAATAAGGGTACGGATGTGGGAACCGTCAATATCGGCATCCGTCATGATTATTATTTTGTGATAACGAAGGCTGGTGACATCCAGCTCACGTTCGTCGTTCACCGTACCAAACTTAACCCCAAGGGCAGTCAGTATGTTTTTAATTTCGTCATTGTCATAAATTTTATGCTCATGGGCTTTCTCCACGTTAAGGATTTTACCTTTAAGAGGCAGAATAGCCTGAAAATCACGATCACGGCCCTGCTTGGCAGATCCACCCGCAGAGTCTCCCTCGACAAGGTATAATTCACAGACAGTCGGGTCACTGTTGGCGCAATCGGCGAGCTTTCCTGGAAGTCCCCCTCCACCGAGCACGTTCTTTCTCTGCACCATCTCACGGGCTTTTTTTGCCGCATGACGTGCCTGAGCGGCCAATACGACCTTACCAACGATGATTTTCGCCTCTTTTGGATGCTCCTCAAGCCAAATCTGCAAAACTTCTGACACAGCCTGATCCACAGCCCCCACCACATCGGAGTTACCCAATTTGGTTTTGGTCTGTCCTTCAAATTGTGGCTCGGCTACTTTTACTGAAATCACCGCCGTAAGACCTTCTCTAAAATCATCACCTGAAATGTCAAACTTGAGCTTGTCAAGCATACCAGATTTATCGGCATAGCTTTTTAGTGTTCTGGTAAGGGCTCTTCTGAAACCGGATACGTGTGAACCACCTTCATAGGTATTGATGGTGTTGACATAAGAAACCACATTTTCAGAATACGAGGAATTATAACTCATGGCCACCTGTACGGGCACACTGTTTTTCTCAGATTCAATGTAGATAGGCTCCGCTATGATCTTTTCCTTGGTTTCATCAAGGTATTGAACAAATTCAACCAATCCGCCTTCGGAAAAGAACTCCTCAGACTTAGGCTGCCCATCCTCTTCTATTTCACGAAGGTCAGTAAGGGTAAGGCGTATACCGGCATTAAGAAATGCCATTTCTCTCAATCGAGTGGCAATGGTTTCGTACTTGTATTCCGTATGTTGAAAAATTTCCCCATCGGGTTTAAAGTGGATGATGGTACCTCTTTTCTCGGTAGTCCCAATTTCGGTCACTTCTGTTTGGGGAATACCTTTGGAGTATTCCTGTTCGAAAATTTTCCCGTTTCTATGAACCGTAGCCCTTAAATGGGTGGAAAGTGCGTTCACACAGGAAACCCCCACACCGTGTAAACCACCGGAAACTTTATAGGTATCCTTGTCAAACTTACCACCGGCGTGGAGCACGGTCATCACGACCTCAAGTGCCGATTTATTTTCTTTTTTGTGCAGGTCGGTAGGAATCCCCCTACCGTTGTCCTCCACCTTGATGGAATTGTCTTCTAAAACTGTAACATGAATGGTGTCACAATGGCCGGCCAAAGCCTCATCAATTGAGTTATCTACAACTTCCCAAATGAGGTGGTGAAGCCCTTTTACACCAACATCGCCAATATACATGGCGGGCCTTTTTCTTACGGCCTCTAATCCTTCTAAGACTTGAATATTACTCGCGCCGTAATCCGCGCGGTTTTCATTTTCTTGACTCATAGTAATCTCAATAACATTCTCAAAGGAGGCATGGGGCCTCAGTTATTCAAAGTTTTTCAATCTTTAATAATACGGCTTTTTTGGCGAAAAACCGCCAAATTAGAGGAAATTTCCTCATTTGGAAGGTAAAATCCGAAGGCGGTGAAAATTAGAACTGATCGGACCTCAGCATGACCAGGGTGCAGCCAAAAACAGTTTCCACACCCTGCTCTTTGGCTTTGTTCATAAGCGACTGATCCTCAGTACCCGGATTGAATATTATTCTTTTGGGATGTAGGGATAAAATGTAATCGTGCCACTCAGGCAAATTTCTGGCTCCAATATATAGCGTGACCGTATGCACATCTGGTACCTCAGGCTTTTGCCTTAGGTCAAGAATTTCCTTTCCGTTAACCTTTCCTGTTTTTATGCCCACAGGGATGTATTCCATCCCATATTCCTCCAACATGTTGGCTGCTACAAATGCGTATCGGCTGGAGTTGGTCGTTGCCCCAAGTATTACCGTTTTTTTTGGTGTCATCATGTCATTATTTAGTGCGGTGGTATTGTTCGATGAGCTTTTCTGCACATCTTTCCCCATCCATAGCAGCTGAAACTATGCCACCTGCATATCCTGCGCCTTCTCCACAGGGATAAAGTCTTTTTAATTGGGGATGCTCAAAAGTATCCTTGTCCCGCGGAACCCTCACAGGGGATGAGGTACGGCTTTCCACACCGATTATTTGGGCCTCATTGGTCAGATAACCCCTCATTTTTTTCCCAAATGCCAGAAAAGCATCCTTCAACCTGCTCGCCACAAAATCTGGCAAGACTTCGTGCATATTCACAGAAGCCAAGCCCGGCTGATAGGAAGTGCTCAGCAGGGAGTTGCTGACTTTTCCATTGACAAAATCCTGCATGCGTTGGGCAGGTGCCACTTGTGTTTTGCCGCCATAAACCCAGGCATTTCTTTCCACTTCTGCCTGAAACTCCATGGCTGCCAAAGGCCCGTATTTTTGATATTGAGGCAGGTCCTCCAGCTCCACAGCCACGACCATACCGGAATTGGCAAACTTGCTATCTCTCCGGCTGGGGCTCATCCCGTTTACCACCAATTCCTCCTGTGCGGTGGCGGCCGGCACGATAAATCCACCCGGACACATGCAAAAGGAAAATACCCCCCGCTGCTTACCTTTAAACATAGTCTGCTCCACTAAGCTGTAGGAAGAAGCTGGCAGGTATGGCCCGCGGTCAATCTCGCAATGATATTGGATTTGGTCGATTAGATTTTGGGAATGTTCTATCCTGACTCCCAAGGCAAAGGGTTTCGCTTCGATCAGGACTTTATGTTCATGCAATAGGTGAAATATATCCCGCGCAGAGTGGCCTGTTGCCAGAACTACTCCCATACCGGTTATTTTTTCGCCATCCTGAGTCACGACACCCTTGAGTTCATTTCCCTCAATAACAAGGTCGGTGACTTTGGTATCGAAAAGTACCTGCCCCCCAGCATTGCGGATGGTTTCTCTCCATTCCTCTACTAGCTTGGGTAGCTTGTTGGTCCCGATATGCGGATGGGCGTCTACCAGAATCTCTTCGGTGGCCCCATGGGCAACCATAATTTCGAGAATTCTTCTGATGTCTCCTCTTTTCTTGGAGCGGGTATAAAGCTTACCATCGGAATAGGTTCCTGCGCCCCCTTCGCCAAAGCAATAATTGGATTCGGGGTTTACCTTATGCTCTTTGTTGATGGCGGCAAGGTCTCGGCGCCTGGCCCTTACATCCTTGCCCCTTTCAATCACAACGGGTTTAACCCCCAACTCAATAGCCCGCAAAGCGGCAAAAAGTCCCGCCGGACCAGCACCAACGATGATCATTTGCTGGGCATTGCTGACATTGGGATAATCAAAAGTGTTGGTCAGGCGTGATGGAGGTGTTTCTTTGACAAACACCTCAGCCTGTATATTCACCTTGACCTGGCGCCGGCTTCTCGCATCAATGGAGCGCTTCAAAACGCGGACATCCGCGCTTTTTTCCTGCGGTGAAACCCCTGCCTGCCTGAGCAGGATATCACGCAAAACCTGCTCCTGAAACGCCTCTTCCGGCTTCAGTACTAATTTCAGTTCTTTTCTCATATCAGTAAGGTATTTATCCTTAAAAATTTTCAATTCTAATCTTAAGGCAAATAGGCCTTGGTGCAACTTCTTTTAAAACTTTGTGCCCATTGTGCCCATTTCCTTTTGCACTTTCCTTCCTAAAGCTCTTCTTTTCCGAAAACCTCTTTCACAACCCAGCCTTTCCCCCACTCAGCTATCTCCTCCTCAGTCCAAAGTTCGGGATAGAAAATTACCTTTTGGAAACGCGGTGGCAAATACTTTTGCCAATTGGTACCGCCTGTGGCCGCAATGTCAACCGGATCGCGTTGCAAATAGCGCACGGCCGACTTGTAGTGCGAAAGCGGCCAATACACGTTGGCTTTCAGGTCAAAGGTCTTCATCAGCCCCTTCAGCTCCTCATCCTTGTCTTCACAAAGCAGATACTGCTGCCAAAGATTGCTGTGCTTATATTTATCGATCAGTTCCTTGATCTCCTTGCCATATTTTTGCTCAAAGGACTTTAGGGTCAACGTTTTTTCTCCCGTCGCAAGTTCAGTTGCCCCAAACTGCCAGTAAAGCTTATCAAACAGCTCCTGGGTTTGGCTTTCGGGGCTTAGCTCTTTTCTGAATTTCATGGCAGCCAGGGTGTGCGTATCAGTGGCCAGCAACTCGATAAATCTATACTGGGCACTTTGGAAACCACTGGATGGCAGAAGCGACATCCTGAATTTGAGGAATTGCTCTTTCTCCATCCCCTTCCACATCACTGCAAAAGATGAAATCAAATGGTCAAAATACATGATTACCCGCTCCAATCTTTGCTTGAAAAATTCAGCTTTGATATTTTTCTCTTCCGAGAGTTGCTCCATTTCCCAAAGGCATAATTTAAAGTACAGTTCGGTAATCTGGTGGTAGATGATGAAAATCTTCTCATCCTTGAAAGAGGTCTTTGGCTGCTGAAGCGTCAAAAGGGTATCAAGATTGATGTAGTCCCAGTAGGTTAAGTAATCCGCATAGAGTAGGCCCTCCAAATAAGAGGACAAATCCTGTCCGGAAGCCTTGAATTTCTGCTCTAAAAGCTCAATCTTTTGGGTAATGTCATTGTTGGGTTTATGCTTTTCCATAAGGAATAATTTCTGCAGGCAAGGTAGCTTTTTAAGAAAGTTCTTGCTTACTTGAGTTAATCTTAAAGCTGAGCATTTGATCAGCATTCGAAATGTAAAATTCTATTTTAAAAACCAATTAAGCAAAATTAATTATGGAGGCAGCCGAGGCAAAACACAAATCTCAAAAGCAGGACGCATTCGAGGGGGTGGATTTTTACAACTTGGACGATCTATTGACCGAGGAGCACAAGCTGATCCGGAATTCCATCCGGGACTTTGTCAAAAAGGAAATTTATCCGAATATAGAAAACTGGTGTCAGGACGCTTACTTCCCCTATGACATTGTGAAGAAATTTGGTGATGTGGGTGCCTTTGGACCTCAAATACCAGAAAACTACGGGGGCGGAGGATTGGACTATATTTCCTATGGCCTCATCATGCAGGAAATCGAGCGAGGCGACTCGGGCATGAGGTCCACCGCCTCTGTCCAGGGTTCATTGGTGATGTATCCCATCTATAAGTTTGGCTCCGAGGATCAGCGCAACAAATACCTGCCCAAACTGGCTTCCGGTGAAATGCTGGGCTGCTTTGGCCTTACCGAACCTGACCACGGGTCCAACCCAAGCGGTATGGTGACCAACTTCAAGGACATGGGCGACCACTACTTGCTCAATGGAGCGAAAATGTGGATCTCCAACTCTCCAAAAGCTGACATTGCGGTGGTTTGGGCCAAAAATGAGGAAGGCAGAATCCATGGCTTAATCGTAGAAAGAGGTATGGAAGGCTTCACCACTCCAGAAACCCACAACAAGTGGTCACTCCGCGCTTCCTGCACGGGTGAATTGGTTTTCCACGATGTGAAAGTTCCAAAGGAGAACCTGCTTCCTGGCAAATCCGGGCTTGGTGCACCCCTTATGTGCTTGGATTCCGCCCGCTACGGGATAGCCTGGGGAGCAATTGGCGCTGCTATGGACTGCTATGACTCCGCTAGAAGGTATTCGCTCGAAAGGCAGCAGTTTGGCAAGCCAATCGGAGGCTTCCAGCTGATCCAAAAGAAACTTGCCGAGATGCTGACGGAAATCACCAAAGCACAACTCCTCACCCACCGACTGGGCCAATTAATGAACGAGGGAAAGGCAACTACCTCCCAAATCTCCATGGCCAAGCGAAATAATGTCAACATGGCCTTGGAAATAGCGCGTGAAGCACGTCAGATTCATGGCGGCATGGGCATTACCGGAGAGTATCCGATTATGCGCCACATGATGAATTTGGAGTCTGTGATTACTTATGAAGGAACACACGATATTCACCTTCTGATATTAGGAAATGAAATCACCGGGATTCCGGCATTCAAATAAAGTAAACAGGGAGCTACTCGCTCCCTTTTTTGATTTCCGATGGATTTATGATCACTTTCAGCCGGTTTTTCATGATCCCAATTTTTGCCTTTCTCACATCCCGCTCGACGTCTCCGTCAATTTGAAAAGTTGCCCCATCCGGGTTCTGGATGGTGGCCTCGGTACACTTCCAGGTTTTCACAAAATCGCAGCTTTTCAGCTCGCCTCTCATCAGGTGGTAAAAAAAATTTACAATTTCATCGATACCGTCTGGATTAAATGCCAAGATTTCAAACATTCCATCGTCAATCCTGCCAGCGGGGTTGATAATAGCTCCAGTCCCATATTGATTCCCATTGGCTATTAACAGCATTCTCGCCATCACTTGGATTTCCTTTCCATTTATCTGAAGATTAAATTGGTATGGCTTATTTTCAAACAGCTCTGATAACGCACCTTTTAAATAGGTGATCATTCCCCTACCCTCAATCTGCTCATATTTTGCCACCAAACCCGCGTTGAATCCAAAATCACTGAGATGGAGACAGATGTTATCGTTGATGGTTAGGATATCCATTTCCGTGGAATCATTGGCAGCCATGGCCTCTAGGGCTTCCTCCAATTCTGACATGCCCAAGCAGGTGGCCAAGCCATTTGCTGATCCCAAAGGAAGAATGCCAAGTGGATAGCTATAATTATCTTTTATAAAAACCTCCACAATTCTCCGTACCGTACCATCTCCCCCTGCCACAATGACCAAATCCCATTGGAATAAATCCAGACTTTTTTTGATGCTCTCAGGTGATTTGTTTTCACCTTTGAGAATGTGGCTGTGCAAATTTTCCAATGCAGGAAAGGTGAGGTTAATCCTGGATAATAAAAACTCTTCCGCCACCTGGGTTCTTCCAGCAGTGGGGTTAAAAAAAAGCAAGATTTTCTTCATATTGTATTGGGCTTGATAAAGCCATTTTCAAGTGCATGGTCAATTGCTTCATGGGTGTTTTTGACGTAAGCAATCACCACCTTATTTTTAAATCTGTCGAGCAATCCCCGGCGTTCATCGTCCATGGGTTTGATGATCCGAATATACACGGCGATGACTTTGTCGGGAAACTCTTCGATGGCTTCAGCGTAAAGTTCCGGATCATGCTGCCCACTATCCCCTACAAGGATAAACTTCATGCTCCGATAAAGTTTAAAAAGTAGGATGATTTTATCTTTCTTGTGCTGATGGCTTCCCCCTCCCGATTTCCAGATGTTTCTGATGTTGACGTGCAGATCCTGCAACAAAAGAGGGCCTCTGGGTATATGTCGGTATTCCAAAAAGTCTTTGATCAATTCATTTAAATTCCAATCACTGCTAGAGACATAGAAAACCGGGTTTTCCTCATGGTTGGTAAGCCCTTTGTAAAACTTGCTAATACCGGGAAAGGGCCTACGGGTGTAGGCATTTTTGGAAATGGACAGCCATAATTTTTCGCCAAGCTGTGTAGCTTTTGACACCAAAATGGTGTCATCGATGTCCGATATGATGCCCAAAGGGTGATCGGATGAATAGCGGCTTACTGGAAATAGCACCTCTTTCTGCTGGTAGGAAAGGTCTCCATTCTCAATAAAGGTAAAGCTTACGAGTTCTTGCTTGGCGGTTTTTGGAGTTTTAAACTTCCCTTCCAAAATCCCCTCTTCATCACTCACCATTACAATTTCCTTATCCCCCAGTCGAGCAGCAACCTCCACATCGGAAACACTGCTACCGGAATACCTTCTCACAGCGGCCAGCATATTTTTTGGCGCTGACTTCCGCTCCGAGGGTACGCTTTGCTTGTAGGATTCTACCACCCGTGCTTTTATATAGACTTTCCTTTCATTGCCAAACGCATACAGAGGTTCAATTTGGATCATGTCCAACTTTCCCACGGCTCTTTTGAGCTTTGAAAACCCATAGCGAAAAGGTAATGTCAAAAGCCTAGCTATCATATGTTTTAGAAAACTGGTAGAACTAAACTTAGAGCAAAAAGAAAGCCTCAAAAAACTTTGAGGCTTAAAACTTATTTGATGCTGCTTTTTATCAGAATTGTTCTGGTGGGGCTAAGCGGGTCGTTACTGAAAATTGTAATGGTTTTATGGTCCAGCCCCTGTCTGCCCCGAGGGTCAAAGGTAAACCTCAGTTGCTCTTTGTCACCAGGCGCGATATCATAATTTCTAAGCTCCACTTGCAAACATTCACAATTGGAAACCACCTTGCGAATGTTGACAGGCTGCCCGCCCATGCTGCTCAAGGTCACGGCATTGCTAACCGGTCTGTTACTGGAAACATTACTCAGATTCACATTCACGTCGGATATTCCCAGCTTAGGCTGATCGTTTACCTCAGACTTTTTTACCGGAGGAAAATACTCATGCACTGTAGTCAAAAGGCGGACTTCCATTTCGGTAGTCCCCCTGTCTTCAATGAAAAACTGTATCCTCTCATCGAAAAAGCCCAGATCCCCCTTTTGTTCCCCATCATAGGTGATTTCCAAAATCCCTCTGGATTTGGCTGGCACAATTGCCGGGCTCATTTTCAGTTTGATATGGTCTGGCAGTACGGTTTTGGAATCGTTGAGCGTCACAGACATATCCTTGAAGTTAAAAAAGTCCACGTATTTGGTCTTGGGCTCATTATTAATTATATCCCCAACATTTACACTGGTAAATTTGAACCCCATATCGCCCACCCGGTGCGAATAATGCACATCCACATTTTCGGGGTAAGGCAGGTTATAACCTTCCAGAAAAAGTGTATCCCCGTCGGAATCAATGTTGGTTTTGACGATTACCATCTTACTGAACTGCCCTCCCCTATTGGTAGGGTCGTATGCCACCTTGATCTCACCGATTTTGTCTTGGTACAGGGTATCAGTAGTGTAGGAGGCCACTGTACAGCCGCAGTCGGTTTCTACATTTTGAATAAAAACAGGAAAATCAGCTCTATTCACAAAATAGAAATCGCTGGTGACCATCCCCGATTCTTCCATCACCATGCCGAGGTCTACCCGTTGTTTTTCCCAAATAATTGGCCGGTCAGCAATCGACTGAGCAGCAAGACCATGGGCAAATCCCAAATAGAAAATCACACCTAAAAGACTGAATACTGAATTTCTCATAATGGCAAATAACGGTAAAAAAACAGGGATTTGTGTGCACATTTCTTTAATTTGCGCCAAAAATTTTATCGATGGCGAGAGTATTAACAGGAATTCAAAGTTCAGGTAGGCCCCACTTGGGCAATTTGTTAGGAGCAATCGAACCTGCGATTGCCTTGACGAAAAAAAACAACAACGAATCTTTCATTTTTATTGCCGATTTTCATTCTTTGACCACTATCAAAGATGCTTCCACCCGAAGGGAAAACGTGCAGGCTGTGGCTGCTGCCTGGCTTGCTTTTGGGCTGGACATCAACAAAAGTGTATTCTACCGACAGTCCAGAATACCAGAGGTAGCCGAATTGACTTGGTATCTCAGCTGCTACACCCCTTTTCCAATGCTTGCCAATGCGCACAGTTTTAAGGACAAAGCGGACCGTTTATCTGATGTTAACGCGGGGCTTTTCACATACCCAGTGTTGATGGCTGCTGATATTTTGCTTTATCAAGCGGATATCGTCCCTGTCGGGAAAGACCAACTGCAACATTTGGAAATGACCCGTGATATCGCCAGTTCATTTAACCACAAGCTGGGAGAGGACTTCTTCACCCTTCCGGAGGCCCGAGTAAACGAAGAGGTGATGATCATTCCGGGTACCGATGGACAAAAGATGAGCAAATCATACAACAACTATATCGACATCTTCCTACCGGAAAAGCAGCTTAAGAAAAATATCAACAGCATAGTCACCGACAGTACCCCATTGGAAGACCCCAAGGACCCGGACGCCTGCAATGTGTTTAA
This sequence comes from Litoribacter ruber, assembly GCF_018500185.1. Classification (GTDB taxonomy): domain Bacteria; phylum Bacteroidota; class Bacteroidia; order Cytophagales; family Cyclobacteriaceae; genus Litoribacter; species Litoribacter ruber. Next base: position 140,310 of record NZ_JAHBGI010000006.1, read on the forward strand.
ACTATTTAAACTTATAGGTACAGCTGAGGAAACCCAGGTGCTTAGAGAAAAATACGAAGCGGGTAATTTCGGATATGGCCATGCCAAGAAAGAATTTATGGGCTTAATTCTGGACAAATACGCGGAGCAACGCAAGGAGTTTGATTTCTATATGAGCCACTTGGAAGAGCTGGATTTGAAACTTTCAGAAGGTGAGGCCAAGGCTAGGGAAATTGCCAGTGAGCTGATGAGAGACATTCGGTTCAAGTTAGGCTTTTAAATAAAAAGGCGCGACGGGGAAATCCAGTTGCGCCTTTTTAATTGTTTTACTTCATTTATCTTGATCTCCAGAGGTCTTTTAAAGAGACCCCGTTGATTTGCATCACAAATCTCGTTGGATTGGGTACAAGGATAATTCTCACATCCTGTCCGTCAAATTGCTCAGATTCCACCGGCACACCTTCCATGCCTTTTACCTCATAGCTCACTACACCTCTTGCATCGGGAAGCATCGGGGTGTATTTGTTTGCCAAATAGGCGGAAGGCAATAAGACATCATTGTCTGGACAAAGCTTGTCATATATATTTTCCAACTGCGTTTCCAGATATGGTCCAAATTCCTCATTTAGATCATCTTCCAAATCGTGAAGCTCTTCTTCAATATCATCATAGTCCGGATCGGCATAGGTTTTCTTGCTCAGTGAGATTCTCTTTTCCACAATCGCCGTCAAATCCCTGTCGAGTTTGTCTAAATCCATAAATAAAGGTTTGTAGTTTTCAATGTAAATATGAAGGTAAAGAATAAGGAAAAAGTTTCCAAAAAGGGCTGAATTTAAAGTTTTCCCCTCATTTGGGCATAGTTCAACTATTGCGGGAATGTATTGCCGAAATTGGCTAGAAAATTTTATCTTTGTCTACACCAAAAATGAATATAAACCCAAAACTATAGATTATGCAAGAAGATTTTCTGCCTATAAACGGCACAGATCACGTTGAAATGTATGTGGGGAATGCAAAGCAGTCTTCACTTTTTTATCAGTACGCATTCGGTTTTGAGCAAATCGCTTATGCCGGGCCCGAAACCGGAGTAAAGGATCGCGCCTCGTATGTTCTTAAGCAGGGGAAAATCAGATTGGTGCTCACTACCCCTCTACAGCAGGATCACCCCATCGCCGACCATATCAAAAAACATGGTGATGGCGTGAAGGTTTTGGCCCTATGGGTGGATGATGCTGAAAAAGCCTATCAGGAAACCACTTCCAGAGGCGCTGAATCCTATGAGGCCCCAAAGGTGCTTTCTGACGAAAACGGCGAGGTGAAGGTAGCATCCATCAGAACATACGGAGAGACAATCCACACCTTTGTGGAAAGAAGTAAATACAATGGTCCTTTCCTTCCAGGTTTCATTGAAAAGAAAAGCTTGTACAAATCCACTCCGGTAGGTTTCAAGTTCATAGACCACTGCGTAGGTAATGTCGGATGGGGCGAAATGAACAAATGGGTAGAGTTTTATGAAAAAGTAATGGGCTTCAATTTGCTGGTTACTTTTGATGACAAGGATATTTCCACAGAATATACCGCCTTGATGTCCAAGGTTGTTTCCAACGGAAACGGCTACATCAAGTTCCCAATCAACGAACCTGCAGAAGGAAAGAAAAAAAGCCAAATCGAGGAGTACTTGGACTTCTACAATGGCGCGGGCGTTCAGCACATGGCTATTGCTACTGACAATATTATCGAGACCGTGACTGAGTTGAGAAATCGCGGTGTGGAGTTTTTGGAAGTGCCTGGCACGTATTATGATGACTTGCTAGACCGAGTTGGGGCGATCGAAGAGGACCTGGAGCCTTTGAAGAAGCTGAACATATTGGTGGACAGAGACAATGAGGGCTACCTGTTGCAGATTTTCACCAAGCCGGTTCAAGACAGACCTACCCTGTTTTTTGAAATCATCCAGAGAAAAGGTGCAAAATCCTTTGGAAAAGGCAATTTCAAAGCTCTTTTTGAAGCAATCGAAAGGGAGCAGGCGCTTAGGGGCAATCTGTAAGCTAAGATAAACAAATTAAACAAGTCCCAAGTTTTTAAAGCACCGAACAATCAAAAATGGTTTTTGGTCTTAGACTTGGGGCTTTTTTATTCCTTTAGCAAAACGTATTTTATTTATATATAACTTTTTATCAGAAAATGACAGATACACTTATCACCCAAAAAGCTGAAAAATGGCTTAAAAGTAACATTGATGAGGCAAGCAGGTTGGAAATCACCCGAATGATGGCCGCAGAAGACCAGTCTGAGCTGGTGGATTGTTTTTACAAAGACCTAGAATTCGGTACCGGCGGCCTTCGTGGAGTTATGGGCGTGGGCTCAAACCGGATGAACGTATATACCGTAGGCATGGCCACACAAGGCTTGGCCAATTACTTATTGGCATCCTTTCCAGGCCAGGAGATTAAAGTGGCTATCACCCATGACAACCGCATCAACAACACGCTTTTTGCCGAAACTACGGCCAATGTTTTAACCGCCAACGGCATCCATGTTCTTTACTTTAGGGAATTGAGACCAACCCCCATGTTGTCTTTTGCAATCAGGCATTTTGGCTGTAAAAGCGGTGTGATGGTTACCGCCTCACACAATCCAAAGGAATACAATGGATACAAGGCTTATTGGGAGGATGGTGCACAGATAGTGGCCCCTCACGATAAAAGTATTATCATGGAGGTCCAGAAGATCGACTCCTTTGACAAGGTAAAATGGGAGAAAAATGAATCCCTCATCACCTATATCGAGGAGGACTTTGACTTGATCTACTTGAATGAAGTGAAAAAACTAAGCCTTTCGCCGGAGGCTATTCTTACCCAAAAAGACATGCCCATTGTTTTTTCCCCAATCCACGGGGCAAGTGGCAAAATGGTGCCGGCTGCCTTGAAGGTATTTGGCTTCGAAAACGTTCATGTGGTAAAAGAACAGGCTGAGCCCGACGGAAATTTCCCTACGGTGGTATATCCTAACCCAGAAGAGCCAGAGGCTTTGGACATGGCCCTCCAATTGGGCAGAAATGTGAACGCAGCTTTGGTTTTGGCTTGTGACCCTGACGGGGACAGATATGCTGCGGCCATATTGAATGAAACGGGTGCCTATGAATTGCTGAATGGCAACCAGGCTGGCGTAATCCTCACAGAGTATTTACTCTCTAAAATGCAGGAGCAAGGCAGATTGACCGGGGAACACTTTATGGTGAGTACCATCGTGACCACCGACCTGATCCACGAGATTGCCAAAGCTTACCGCACTAAATATTATAGCACCCTTACCGGCTTTAAAAACATTGCGATGGTGATCCGGGAAAAAGAAGGTAAAGAAATCTACATTGCCGGCGGGGAAGAAAGTTTTGGATTTTTGATCGGGGATTTTGTGAGAGACAAAGATGGCGTGTCTGCATGCGCTTTGACTGCTGAAGCAGTTGCCTATTATAGATCCAAGGGTAAAAGCCTTATTGATGTACTCGCTGACATCTACATGAAGCATGGTTTCTACAAAGAGGCCCTCATATCCGTGACTAAAAAAGGAAAAGACGGTGCAGAGCAGATCCAACAACTGATGCATGGCTTCAGAACAGCCCGACCAACCCACATTAATGGAATCAAAGTAGTAAAAATTGTGGATGTTCAGGAAAGCATTGAATACGATGTAGTGAACAATGCTGAAACACCATTATTGCTTGACAAGTCTAATGTGCTGCAATTCTACTTAGAGGATGGCAGTAAGATTTCGGCTAGACCTTCGGGCACAGAGCCAAAAATAAAATATTACATTTCTGTACATGAACCGCTTCCAAATCGCGAAGCCTACAGGAAAGTAGAAGAGTCCTTGAATAGAAAAATTGAAGCGCTAAAAACTTTCTTTGAGTAAAGAAAAAAGCCTTGCAATGATTTTGCAAGGCTTTTTTTATTTTTAACCCCTATTCACAGACTCTTGACCTTTCACCTGTCGGTGGGTCAACCAAGTAAAAACAAATCCCAATTGTGGTATGAGGAACAATAAAATTGTTGGCGTCAGATTTTCGGCAGCAAGGCCAAATTCAATCTCCAGGGTTCTTCCTGCCATCAACATAATGATGGTAGCAAATAAAGCAAATATATTAGCAGCGATTAATTTATTTCGATTAGACATGGCAGTTTGCGGTATAAGGTTATACAATTAATTAAAACAATCTTTCCATAAGAAAGCAAACACTCTTCCAAAAATTATAATTAATAATTTTTTAATTACAAAAAATGGTTAAAGCATCCAATTTTGTTTATAAACGACCGTGAGGTGTAAAATAAAAAGCATTTCCTTTTCAAAGGAAATGCTTTTTAAAAGATTATAACTGATTGATTTATTGAAATTTAGGATTTCACCCAGAGGCTATCCGAGAAAAAAGCTTCGTCATCCATAAAATTCTTCTCTACTTTAAACCCTTTTTCCTGGCTTAAGGCGTCAATATCATGAAGCCCATATTTTTTGGAAACTTCGGTGAAAATTGGTTCTGCATGGGTAAATTGAAAGGTTTTATGGAGAGCCTCGATGAAAACCTGTTGTTCTTCCATACTCACCAAGAAACTTTTGCATTCCCCACTTACCGGATCGTAAATGGGCCAATGCTTGAATTTATTAAGCTCAAAATTCCCTCCCAATTCCCTATTGATTCTTTCCAATAGATTTAAATTAAAATCCCTGGTCACTCCCTGAGCATCATTGTATGCCGCCAAAATAAGTTCAGGGTCTTTTTTCAAGTCAAAACCCATCAAGAGTCCATCATTTATCCTAAGCGAATCTGAAATCCTGTCTAATAGCTCTTTGGCGTCTTCTTCCAGAAAATTGCCATAATTGGATCCCAAAAACAGCATAAGGGTTGGGCTGCCGTTATCCCATTCGCGGTCCTTCAAAGCGTGTCTGTAGGTCCCTGTGATTGGATGGACTTTTACTTGGGGACATATCTCTTTAAGGTCCTCTTCCAGCTCCTTCAATACGTAACCCGAGATATCAATGGGAAAATAGGTAAACTCCACTTTCTGATCACATAAATATTGAATAAGTATTTTGGTTTTTAAGCCATTCCCGGCACCGAGCTCCACCAGGTTAAAAGGCTTTCCCGATTTTGCAAACCTGTCCAGGATTTGGGCCTTATAGGTTTCCAAAATTGCATATTCGGTGCGTGTAAGGTAATATTCCGGCAATGCCATAATAGCCTGAAAGAGCTTGTCGCCCTTCTCATCATAGAAATACTTGGAGGGGAGTGTTTTGAGCGGGGATGAAAGCCCCTGAAGCACATCCTGGGCAAAAATTTGGTCGTAAGTGGTAGTGTGGTTCATATAGTTATTTAGCTAATCTAATTCCTGAAAATTGCCATCTGGATGGCGTACTGAAAAAATTCCTATAGGTTTTTCTGGAGTGATTTGGAGAAGTGGCAATTGACGCCCCTCTCAAAACCATCTGGTTCACCATAAATTTCCCGTTATACTCCCCTATCGCCCCGGGAGCCTTGGCGTATCTGGGGTAGGGCAAATAGGCCGAACTGGTCCACTCCCACCGCTGTCCCCAGTCAAATTGGTCGGAGGCAGCCTCCCATTCGAATTCGGTGGGAAGCCTACAGCCTTTCCAAGCGGCATAAGCAGCAGCCTCGTAAAACGAAATATGGGCTACCGGGGCATCCCACTCAATCGGTTTTAGTCCATTAAGAGTATAATAAAAAAATTGATCGTTTTGTTTGTGCCAGTAAAGGGGTTTGTCGAATTCATGCTTATTTAACCAATCCCAGCCCTCCGAGTGCCAAAAGTTGTGATCTTCATAGCCACCGGCCTCCATAAATTCTAGAAACTCTCTATTGGTCACCAAGCTTTTGGAGATCTCAAAGGGCTCCAAAAAAACTTTGTGACGGCCATGTTCATTGTCATAAGAAAAGCCGTCTCCCTCAAACCCTATTTCATACAGTCCTTCTGTCATCTTAACCCAACCTTCTGCGTCTTGAACCTTATATTCATTGCAGTCCAATACTACCGGAAATAAGGGATTGAGGGAAAGGTTGTATTTTAAATCTGTAAGCAATAGCTCCTGATGCTGCTGTTCATGATTGAGCCCCAACACCATCAAATCGTGGATTTTTTGGTTGATTTCTGTTTTTTGGAAAAAGCGCTCAACACCCCGATTCACATGGTCTCTATATGCAAAGACCTCCCTCACGGTAGGCCTCGTCATCAGGCCACGATGATCCCGTTGGGTTCGGTCTCCCTTACCATTGTAGTAACTATTAAAAAGAAAATTGAAGTCTGGATGAAATTCCGAATACTCTGGGTCGAGCTCCTTCAATACAAAAGTCTCAAAAAACCAGGTTGTATGGGCAAGGTGCCATTTGGTCGGGCTAACTTCTTCGCTGGCTTGGATTACAAAATCTTCTGTTTCGAGGTTTTCGCTGAGTTCTTCAGTTAAACCTCTAACAGATTTGAATTGCTCAAAATTAATCATTTCAAAGTTTTAAAAGGTGAAACGATTCAATTTAGCAATTTTTTTATTAAAATTTAAATATTTATTATCACTAAACCCGACCTATGTGGACGAGCGCATCGCCTGCATTTACAACTGGCTGATTGTTAAGACCTACCACATAGCCGTTTGACGTACTTTTCACAGGGACCTTCACCTGTCCATAAGGATCAGATATCTTGGCTAACATTTGCCCCTTCTTTACTTGCTCGCCCAACTTGACGGTGGGTACAAAAATCCCTGAAATCTTGGCCCTGAGCCAAGAGCTTTCTGTTACCACCAGAGACTCCCGCAGCTGCAGGTCTCCTTCTATCATCCCCAAATATTGCAACATCCTCTTGGTACCGGCTATGGCCTCTTCCACAGATAAATCATCCAGCCTCATCGATTCCCCGCCTTCATATACCAAGATATGCTTATTGTTTTTGAAAGCTTCTTTTCGGAATGATTTGTCAATATGGGGAGAATTAATAATGAAGTAAGAGCCAAATGCTTTCGCAAGATCCAAACCCATTTTGTCCTTAAAATCCACCCGGATTTGGGGATAATTGCTGAGCATCCTGCCACCCGTATGGATATCAATACCGTAATCGATGTGAGGGATGATTTCCGTGGTCAAGATATTGGCAATTTGCGAGGCCAGAGAACCTTTGTTGCTTCCTGGGAAGCTTCTATTCAGGTCCCTTCCATCGGGAAATGTACGGCTGTTGCTCAAAAATCCATACACATTTACCAAAGGAATAAAAATCAGGGTCCCCTTGATCGGGTCAAACATTTCCTCCTCAAGCATCTTTTTCACCGTCACGATCCCATTGATTTCATCCCCGTGCACTCCCCCGCTAATTAAAACCACCGGACCTTCCTGTTTGGAACGTTTTATGAATACCGGCAGATCAATCAAAGTATGCGTAGGAAGTCGCGCAATCGCTATGTCTATATTGATGGATTGTCCGGGCCTGATATTGACGCCATTGATGATAATTTCCTTATTTTCCTTCATCTAGTTCTGGTTTGGGTTGAGGTGAAAATCGGAAGGCAAAAAAGCCAATTCCTTTCTTATTGGCCAAAAACTTATTTAATTCGCAATAATAAACAAGGCATGAATATACAAGAAAACATTTCTTTAAAAGAATACAATACCTTCGGAATTGACAAAAAAGCGCGTTTTTTCACAGAGGCCCATAATATTGAGGATATTTTGGAAGCACAGCAGTTTGCCAGAGATAAAGGGCTGGAGCTTTTTGTTCTTGGCGGAGGCAGCAATATACTTCTCACCCAAGATCTAAATGCGGTAGTTTTAAAAATAAATCTATGCGGAATTGAGCTACTAGAAGAGAATGAGGACTCGGTTTTGGTGAAGGTCGGAGCCGGCGAGGTATGGCATGATTTTGTACTTGAGGCGATATCAAGAAATTGGGCCGGGGTGGAAAACCTAAGCCTTATCCCCGGAACGGTTGGCGCTTCCCCAATGCAAAACATTGGGGCCTATGGGGTAGAGATCAAAGAAATATTCCACAGCTTGGAAGCTGTGGAAAGGTCCACTGGCAAAGTCAAAACATTCACCCAGCAAGAGTGCCAGTTTGGATATAGGGAGAGCATTTTCAAAACCACAGAGAAAGGGAAATTCATCATCACCTCGGTTACTTTCCAGCTCAGCAAACAACCGGTTTTCAACACCAGTTATGGAGCCATTTCTGATACGTTGAAAGCCATGAAAGTGACAGATCTGAATCTAAAGGCCATTAGTGACGCAGTAATCCAAATCAGACAAAGTAAACTTCCAGACCCCAAAAAAATTGGTAATGCCGGCAGCTTTTTTAAAAACCCAACCATCGCTGAAGGGCAATACCAAGAATTGAAAGCAACGCACCCATCTATCCCAGGGTATCCTAACGACGAAGGAGTAAAAGTACCTGCTGCTTGGCTGATTGAGCAGGCCGGCTGGAAAGGCAAGCGTTTTGGCCAAATTGGCGTACATGAATTGCAGCCATTGGTACTGGTTAATTATGGGGATGGTGAGGGTGCGGATATCAAAGCTCTAAGCCGTAAAATCCAAGAAGATGTGAAAAGCAAATTCGGGATTGACCTACACCCGGAGGTCAATTTCATTTAGATCAATACGTCCTGGAATTCTATTTCCTTTTCGTATTTCTCCACTTCCACTCCAAATTTCCTCAGAAAAGCCAACCCCTCGTCTTCCTTCAAACCTTTGTATTCCGCATAGCTAAAAAGGAAGACGACTTTGGCTATGCCCATGCTGAATATAATCCGTGCACAAGCCAAGCAAGGCGCCAATGTCACATACAGCGTTGAACCTTCCACAGAGGCATTATTTTTTACCGCATATAATATGGCATTCTGCTCCGCATGAAGGGCAAGTGAGCAACTCCCCTTGCTGTCCCTGCTGCAGCCGTGCTCAGGGAATTCTTCATCGCAATTGTGCGTGCCTGGAGGTGGCCCATTATACCCAATGGAGATGATCCTGGTTTCTTTGGTCAATACCGCACCCACATGCTTTTTAATACAGTGCGAACGCTTGGCCAGATTGACGGCCAGCTCCATAAAAATATCATCAAAATCCGGCTTTGCCATTTTTGTCTCAAATATTTGATTGCCACAAATGTAAGGAATGGCGGCAATTTAGGCTATTCCCTTTAATATTATTTAAAGTTTCCAGCACAACCTGTCCATTTTCTGGCCGTTAATTACCTTGAAAATGGAAAGTCTGAAGGTGCAATACCTTCCCTAAACATATATTACCAGAAGTTTATCATGAAATCAAATATTAAATTAATCCCAGTCATCGCTTTGATGGCCATCGTTTCTTTGGCTTGCAGTCCTGTGAAGGTATATACGGAGAAAAGCGATTTTGTCGAAGCCAAGCAGTACCAGACCTTTGCCATACTCAGTGAGGTAAAAGGCAAGCCCGCTTTCAACTCACCCATAGTAGAGGAAAGACTCCAGCAACATTTGGTGGAAGGGATGGAGCAGAGAGGTTTTTCCTATAATGCAGACCAGCCCGACCTGATCATCCGCTACAATACCGATGTGACGCCCAATCAGCGCATCATTTACCCCAACCCCTATGACATGTGGTGGCCCATGTGGGGACCTCCTACTACCCGGACACAAAAGTATGACCAGGGTGAGGTTATCATAGATTTCATCGATCCGCAGGCCGACCGCGTGATCATGAGGGCAACAGCTGTGGGCACGGTGAACAATCCGGATGAAAAGCAAAAAAAGGTAAAAGCAGCAGTTGACAAGATTCTAAAAGAATTCTCTACCAAACTAGTCAACGTCAATTCTTGACCTCCCCGATAAACATATATTGGGCATCCTAGTGAATCCAAAGCTAACCCGCTGATTCACTAGGATTAAAAATGTATTTTAAGTACAAAAAATTTGCTTTCGAATAAAATATTTTGCAATTTGTATTGCGTGATAATATTTAATAACTACTTTTACATCATTATTTATGCTATTCGACACCCATATTTTGTACTTCAATGGTTAAGATTGTTCTGATTGATGACGACCCTATCAGTACTTTTGTGACGGAAAAACTGATTTCCAAGAACATAAAAGAACCTTGCGAGATTTTTAAATTTGATAAGGCCACTGATGCTCTAGAGCGCATTACCAATATAAATCCCAATTATTTGTTTCTGGATTTGAATATGCCTGAAATGAACGGTTGGGAATTTTTAGATGCCTTTACCTCCAGAGAAACTCATTACCCTGAAATCTACATCCTGAGCAGCTCCGTAGATGAAAGCGACATCAATAAAGCCATGAATTATTCGGTGGTGAAGCGCTATTTGTCCAAACCGCTGGTAAAAAAATACATACGCACCATTTTCAATTGACAAAAATTTGGCCCTGATAATTTCAGGGCTTTTTTCTTACCCCTCCACACCACACCCCTTATACAATCCACTGAAAACCAAATTCTTATATAGATATTTTTTTTTGATAATTTTTTATTTACACAAATAGTTAATTCTCTTTCAATTAATATATTTGTATCAAACAAACCATTATCCTTATGTTTGACGATTTTGATGACGACATGGATGAGCTCAATGACATTGATGATGATGTCAACGAGTTCGAGGCCGAATTCCGCGAAGAAGTTTACGATTTAGATGAAGAAAATGAATTCGTAGACGACAGTTATGTTGATTTCGATGATGACCTCAGCGAAGACGATGGGGACTTCGAAGATTTTGACGATGAGATCGATTAAAAACACCCTTTAAAAGAACGTAAGCCAACCTGATAGAGGTTGGTTTTGTTTTTAGGTACATATTCCTTTGTCTTAAGGTGAGTCTGTATTAAATTGCGCAAAATTTGAAACTATAAATCCACTTTCATATGCTATTGGAAATTTTCAGCGCTCCGATCATGCCAGGAGCCCAGACGTTTTTACTAATCGTCAGTATTTTAGTAGGCCTAGGAGCCGGTATCACTGCCATCGATTTTAGAAAGTCTGTCAGCAAAGACAAAAATGAACATTAATAATAGCAAAAAGGGCCGTTTCATCAGAAACGGCCCTTTTTGTTTAGTGGACTTCCTTCATCCATTTATTCATAAACGGCGAGAGGATCAACACGATAACCGCCCCTGCCATGGCATACTGCGCAATAAGCACAAAACCATCCGCATATACATCCAAAGTTGCCAATCCGGCTGTAGCCCTACCTTCGGTGTTTTCCACGGATAGTTGCTTGGCGATGAATCCTACGATCTGAAATGCATAAGCCGAGGACAAAAACCAAACCCCCATCATAAAGGCCACCAACCGGGCCGGTGAAAGGGACGTAATCTTCGACAGACCTACCGGGGACATAAACAATTCACCAGAGGAAATCAACAGATACATTAATATCAAATAAATAAAGGGTACGTACCCTTGCGCATCAGCAAATACCCTACTGAATCCGAGGATATAAAACCCAACCGCCATAAGTCCCAGCCCGAAAGAAAACTTATAAGGAGTCCTTGGGTTGAGTTTGGCTTTGTCAAGACCAGTCCACATCTTAGAGACAGGTATGGAAAGCAAGATGATGAATATCGGGTTTATGGCATTCGTTTCGGCGGCCCCAATCGACCAGTTTCCTTCCACAAACGGAAGCCATCCAAAGCTGATGTCGGGCAGGATGACATTCCTATCGGCAAAAAGCGTGATCACACTTCCACTAAGCTCATGGAACCCCCAGAACAGGGTCATGAAAATGGTCAGCAAAATAGCCACGAAGAGCTTGCCTCTTTCAGCAGCGGAGGCCCTGTAAATTTCATACCCCAAGTAAACCAAGATGGCCAAACTTATGCCATAAAACAATACGTTGACAATAGTCACTTCGCCTAGAAACGTATTTCCCCCACCAATATAATTGTAGGAAGAAATCAGAAAAGCGATAAAGGGTACCGCAAGTACAGCGAGTATAGGAATCAAGGTCCCCAATGGAATCCCCATCACTTTTTCCTTTAATTTTTCTGGGTTTGGAGGAAGGCCTTTGTCCATAAATACACCTTTTCTCATCCCATTCCAAAAGAAAAACAGGCCTAAAAGCATCCCTACACCCGCCAAGCCGAAACCGTAATGCCAACCATAATAGGTGGCAAGAAGTCCGCAGAGAATCGGTGAGGCAGCTGCACCGATATTGATCCCCATATAGAATATGGTAAATCCGGAATCCTTGCGGGGATCAGTAGCCCGATAAAGGGAGCCTACAAAGGTGGAAATGTTGGGTTTGAAGAACCCATTACCCACTACGATTAGGGCGAGGGCTAGGAAAAATGCCACATTGTTTTCAATGGCCAAAACAAAATGCCCTACGGACATCAAAAGACCTCCAAGCATAATGGATTTTCGGAATCCCAAGTAGGAATCGGAAATTTTACCTCCAATGACCGGGGAAGCATATACTAGGGATCCATAAGCAGAATAAATTACTGCGGACACTGCATCTCTGTTGGCCAATGCCTGAAAGATCTCATTTACCATGTAGAGCATCAACAGGGCCCTCATCCCGTAAAATGAAAATCTTTCCCAAAGCTCCGCAAAGAACAGATAAAATAACCCTTTCGGGTGGCCAAACAACTCCGGTTCGGTCAGGTTTTCAGGCGCATGGTGCTTGCCCTGATACATTTCTTCGTTTTCCAACTCTATATATTTAGGTTCAAATTCAATTTCGCACCTGCAATGATAACAGATTTTTTCGAATTGAAGGAAATTGCCCGAAGGGAACTCTAAAACCGATTGCGATATTTTGAAAATTAAGGGTAGATAAACAGTAATATTTTGTGTATTTTTTGTTATTTTTAATTATTGTTTAAAATCTAACCAATGGGTTATGAAAACGATTGAATTGCGAATAAATCCACTTTTTTGGCATACTACTTGTCAATTATATCTATCTTTACGCAACAAATTAACAATCCTTTTTAATACCCAAAATTATGCAAGATCTTATGCTCAAGTCTGCTGAAAAAACACTGTCTTCAATAGGAATCGAAAAGGTCAACAAGGCCTTTTGGAACTTGTCTCCGGCAGAACTAGTAGAACATGCCCTTCAAAACAAGGAAGGCAAACTCACTAATGACGGAGCCTTGATGGCTGACACTGGTAAATTTACCGGAAGATCCCCGAAGGACAGATTTGTAGTCAAAGACGACAAAACCGCAGAAAGCGTATGGTGGGGAGATATCAACATCCCGATCAGCCAAGAAAACTTTGACGGCCTACACCAGAAAATGGTGAAATTTTTGGCAGACAAAAACGTCTATGTGAGAGACGCCTATGCCGGTGCCGACCCAAATTACCGTTTGAACCTTCGTGTAGTCAACACCCACGCTTGGCAAAACCTATTTTGCCACAACATGTTTCTCCGCCCTACTGCAGAGGAATTGGAAGATTTCGATCCAAATTTCACCATCATCTGTGCCCCGGAATTTGAGGCAGACCCTGAGGTGGATGGAACGAGACAGAAAAACTTTGCTATCCTCAACCTTTCCAAGAGAATGATTTTGATTGGAGGCACTGGATACGCCGGAGAGATGAAGAAAGGAATTTTCTCTGTACTAAACTATATCCTTCCTCACGAGCATGAAGTGCTTTCTATGCACTGCTCAGCCAACATAGGCAATGAAGGCGATACCGCTATCTTCTTTGGTCTATCGGGTACCGGAAAGACCACTTTGTCAGCAGATCCTCAGAGAGGCCTAATTGGCGACGATGAGCACGGCTGGACTGAGAATGCGATCTTTAACTTTGAAGGGGGGTGCTATGCCAAGGTGATTGACTTGACAAGAGAAAAAGAGCCGGATATTTGGGATGCCATCAAATTTGGGGCGATCGTAGAAAACACGAGATTCTACCCAAATTCCAGAACTGTAGACTATTCAAACAGCGAAGTAACTGAAAACACACGGACTGCATACCCAATTCACCATATTTCCAATGCAGTATCTCCTTCAGTGGGAAATATTCCTAAAAACATCTTCTTCTTGACAGCGGATGCATTTGGGGTGATCCCTCCGATCTCCAAGCTGAACACCAGTCAGGCCATGTACCACTTTATCTCTGGATACACTGCCAAAGTAGCCGGTACTGAAGTAGGCATCACGGAGCCTCAAACCACCTTCTCTGCCTGTTTTGGAGCAGCCTTCCTTCCTTTGCACCCAACGCAGTATGCGACACTTTTTGGCAAAAAGATGGAAGAAAATGATGTAAACGTATGGTTGATCAACACAGGCTGGACTGGTGGTCCTTACGGAATCGGCAGCAGAATGAAGCTAAAATACACCAGAGCCATGATCACTGCGGCATTGGAAAATCAGCTGGACAATGTGGAATTCAAAAAGCATGACATCTTTGGCGTAGAAGTGCCTCAGACTTGTCCTAACGTTCCGGATGAAGTATTGAATCCAAGAGAAACTTGGTCTGACAAGGCTGCTTATGACGCAAAAGCGCAAGAGCTGGCTAAGTCATTCGTGAAAAACTTCGAAAAATATGCTGACTATGCCAGCGAAGAGATCCTATCTGGAGCTCCTAAGGTATAAACACCTATATATTATATAAACCCAAATATAAAACGGGCCAACCTCAGTGGTGGCCCGTTTTTATTATTACTCCTCTTCCTTATCCAAGCCGTGCTCCTGTTCAAATTGGTTTCTGCGGATTTCAAACCGTTCAAGTTCCTCATTCAGCATATCCAGAGATTCATTATACCTGGAATAGAGATCCCCCATATTTTTCTCCATGTTCGTAAAACTGAATTCCATGGCGTCCAATTGTAACTGGCTGGCTTTCTCAATCAAGGCCACCTGACTGTTTTTTAGATCCTCAAGTAGTCGGAGAGCCCGATCCATTTTCTCTAATTTTTCTCTATTGTTCATAATGCTATACAAGTTGGTAGTCTTAATTTAATCAAATTCTTTATCCTAATGTTTAAATTAATTTGACCTCCCCATGAGAATCAGTATTTTTGCAAAAATCAAAATCAAATATGAGAACAGGAGAAATACATACCGCCAAAGGAGTCATGAAGGTTTCCTTCTACGACGAAGACGCCCCAAAGACCGTTGATAACTTTGTAAAACTATCCAAAGAGGGTTTCTATGACGGACTTACTTTTCACCGAGTAATCCCTAATTTCGTAATCCAGGGAGGTTGCCCTAATGGAACGGGTGCCGGTGGCCCAGGATATACCATAGACTGCGAACTTAACGGCGATAACCAACACCACGAAAAAGGCGTGCTAAGCATGGCTCATGCAGGAAGAAACACAGGCGGAAGCCAATTCTTCATTTGCCATAATAGAGATAATACTCGCCATTTGGATAGAAACCACACTTGCTTTGGAAAAGTAACTGAAGGTTTGGACATTATCGACCAAATCAAAGCTGGTGATAAAATCGAGAAAATTGTTATCAACGACTAATCAAAAGTAAAACTATTAAAAAAGCCATGGAGTTAATTCCATGGCTTTTTTTAATGTCTTTATCTTATCAGCTAAACAATGCCCCAGCAATGGTCGCAGTCATCAAGCAGGCCAATGTGGCTGCCAACAATGCCCTCATCCCCAATTTTGAAAGGTTACCCTGCTGGTTGGGCGCAATTGATCCGATACCACCTACTTGGATGGCAATGGAGCTAAAATTAGAGAACCCACAGAGGGCGTAGGTAGCAATTACCACTGACTTGGCAGAAAGCGTACCTGCCTGCTTCATATCAGCAAGACCTAAATAGGCTACAAACTCATTGATTACGGTTTTTTGTCCCAACAAAGAGCCCACCTGAAGAGAATCGGACCATTCTACTCCAATAATAAAGGCAAAAATCCTAAATACTTGTCCCAGAATATATTCTAAGGAAAAGCCGCTGAATTGCCCATTGGTGGATGCAACCACAAAAGAATTCAATCCGGTAACTTCCCCAATCAAACCGGTGAGAATGTAGTTTACGGCTGCAATTACCGCAATAAAGGCCAGAAGCATCCCGGCCACATTCACTGCCAGTCTCAAACCATCAGAGGCCCCTCTAGACATGGCGTCAATCAGATTGACTCCCATGTTTTCTTGGCTAACTTCTAGTTCATCGTTCAGGTTTTCCCGGTTGGTTTCTGGGATAATGATTTTGGACATAACAATCGCGGCAGGGGCATTCATGATACTTGCTCCCAAAAGATAAGCCGCAAACCTGCTTTGTTCCTCCAGACTATCACCTCCCAAGAAGGCCACATATCCTGCCAGCACCCCTCCTGCAATAGTAGCCATCCCCCCAGTCATCAAACACATGAGCTCAGAACGTGTCATGGTGGGCACAAATGGCCTAACCAGCAATGGGGCTTCCGTTTGCCCGAGAAAGATGTTGCCGGCTGCCGACAAGCTCTCCGCTCCAGACAGCCTCATGGTACGCGACATCACCCAGGCGATGGCAAAAACAACCTTTTGCAAAACACCCAAATAATAAAGCCCAGCTGAAACGGTGGAAAAGAAAATGATGGTGGGCAGTACCTGAAAGGCAAAAATAAACCCGAAGGAGTTGGTGGCCAAGTCCCCGAATAAAAATATCGCTCCATCACTGGAGAAGCTTAGAAACTTTACAAAACCACGGCTAACTGCGGAAAATATTTGGGCGACAAAGTCCACTTTGGTGATCAAAAACCCAAATACACACTGAAGAATTACCCCAATGCCTACCAAGCGCCAATCCACCGATCGCTTATTGGATGAAAAAATCAGCGCAAACGCAAGCAGGGCGACAATCCCTATAATACCTCTTATGTAATCCATTTATATCTTGACGAATTGCCCCTTGAACAGGACAATACATTATTTTTCAAGGCGGTAAAGATAATGGATTTTGGCTGGAATTTGTATACAAAAAACAAAAGCCTGAATAATCTTCAGGCTCTGTTTTCTATTTATCAATTACGTCTGTTTATCTCGTCCCGTATTCGGGCTGCTCGCTCATAATCCTCACTGTTAATGGCCTTGTCAAGCATCTGATTCAATTTCTCTAAACTGAAATCCTTCAGATTGCCCTCTGAAGAAGTGGCTTTGGCTGCTGGCTTTGGGGCTTTCTCCCCTCTGGCAGCGCTTTTTTCCTCTTCTTCCTCCTCCGTAAACTCAATGGCAGCTTCAGACATCACCTTCTGCGTGCAATAAATCGGGGCGTCAAAACGCACCGCTATGGCAATAGCATCAGAGGGTCTGGCATCAATCTCCACGTTTTTCACCGAACTTTGGCACACGATCTTGGCGTAAAACACCCCTTCGCGCATGTCAGAGATCAGTATATGGTCAATGGAAAAGTTGAAGTTGGCCGCAAATGATTTAAAAAGATCATGGGTCATAGGCCTATTAGGAATAATCTTCTCAATCTCTATAGCAATGGCTTGGGCTTCAAACATACCGATCACAATCGGCAGTCGCCTACTCCCATCCTGCTCACCCATCACCAAGGTAAAAGACCCCGATTGGGAATGATTGGAAGACAATCCTAATATTTCTAATTCTACAGTGTTATCCACAGCAAGTTATTTTAACGCTTTAACAGCTTCTGTAAGTTTTGGCAACACCTCAAATGCATCGCCGACAATTCCGTAGTCAGCTGCCTTGAAGAAAGGAGCTTCCGGATCTTTATTTATAACTACAATATACTTGGAAGAATTGACTCCTGCAAGATGTTGAATGGCTCCCGAGATACCCACAGCCACGTACAAGGTTGGCGCTACTTTCACACCTGTTTGCCCCACGTGCTCATGGTGAGGTCTCCATCCAATGTCTGACACCGGCTTGGAACAACCTGTGGCCGCTCCCAACTCCTTGGCTAAATCTTCGATAAGGTTCCAGTTTTCAGGCCCTTTCATACCCCTTCCTCCAGACACAACGATATCTGCTTCAGGCAAAAGAATATCACCGGTAGCCTGATCTGTAGAAGTAATTTTGGCAGCAAATACAGATTCATCAAGGCTCACCTCGAAATTTTCGACAGCGGCATCAGCACCATCCGTTTTCAGATCAATCGCGTTTTTCTTAACAGCCAAGATCTTGTTGTCGGTAGAAAGCTCAGTTTCAGCGAAAGCTTTTCCTGTATAAATGCTTCTTTTCACTTTGTAGCCTGAACCTGTATCGGGAAGGTCGGTGACGTTAGAGACCAACCCAGCATTCAGTTTGATCGCCAATCTGGCAGCCACTGCATCCCCAAGGGAACTTTTGGCAAGCACCAAAGTTTTGGCTCCTACTTTTTCAAACGCCTGTGCTACGGCAGCGGCATGCGCTTGGATCACGCCAGCGTTAAGTTTTTCGTCGTTAACATGAAGAACTTTGGCAGCGCCTGCCGAACCGGTCTTTCCAAGCTCACCTTGATCGATACTACCTAACGCAACCGCCGTTACGTCACCACCTTCTTTATCAGCCAAAGCCTTGGCAAAAGAGATGGCCTCCAATGATGTTTTTTTGATGGCTCCGTCAGCCTGTTCTATATAAACTAAAATAGACATATTTTTCAATTTTGAATTCAAACAATAAATTAAAGGACCTTGGCTTCGTTTTTCAAAAGCCTCACCAGCTCTTCCACATTGTCCTTATCGATAAGTTTCACATCACCTTTTGCAGGTGGTAGCTGAAACTCAACCACACTTGTGGCGGTCTCGTCAGATACGGCATCCACTACATTCAATGGCTTGGTTCTGGCAGACATGATTCCTCTCATGTTTGGGATTTTCCATTCGGCGATCGGCTCTTGGCATCCGGCAATAAAAGGAAGGCTGACCTCCAAATATTCCTTACCCCCTTCAATCTCTCTGGCCATTTTAGCAGTGCTGCCTTCAATGTCCAGCTTCATTACCGGCGAAATCGAAGGCATACCCAATAGCTCTCCCACCATTCCGTGAACCATACCTCCATTGAAGTCAATAGATTCTCTGCCCATAAGGATCAAATCATAACCACCCTCTTTGGCATAGTGGGCAATTTGCTTGGCTACAAAAAGTGAATCTTTTGGAAAGGCATTTACCCTAATGGCATCGTCAGCACCAATAGCCAAAGCTTTTCTGATGGTCGGCTCAGTTTCAGCCTCACCCACATTGAGTACGGTCAAACTTCCTCCTGTCTGTTCTTTCAATTCCACAGCCCTTGCCAATGCATAATCATCGTAAGGACCTATAATAAACTGAACACCAGACTTGTCGAATTTGGTGTTGTTATCTGTAAATTGAATTTTGGATGTTGTATCCGGCACGTGAGTGATGCATACAAGAATTTTCATATATTTTATTATTTTATTTTTCTTTAATTTGTCGTGAATTTAATGAATACAATGTTAATTAAAAAACGTAATCATGAGCAATTTAGGCCGTATTGAGCAACTACTGGACTTTGCAAAGGAAGAACCTGACAACCCATTCAACTTTTATGCTTTAGCTCTTGAATACCAGAACACCAACACTGAAAAAGGCGTCCATTATTTTAATTTGCTGCTTGAGAAGTTTCCGGAGTATCTCCCTACCTACTATCATGCGGGTCTGTTTTTTGAAAAAAAGAATGAGTTGGAAAAAGCAAAATCAATATTTGAACAGGGAATCTCCCTGGCAAAGGCTAAAAATGATAACCATGCCCAAAGGGAGCTGCAAAATGCTTACCAAAATTTTCTTTTTGAAAACGACCTTGATTAATCCATGCTGATAACAATCTTTCCGATCTGATCCCCGGCTTTCATCCTGTCAAATGCCTCGACAGCTTCTTCTAGCTTATAAACCTTGTCAATCACAGGCAAAATTTGTTTTTCCTGGACAAAGGCCAACATTTCCTTAAAATCGGCATCACTCCCCATAGTGCTTCCCTGGATGGTCAACTGATTCCAAAAAACCCTGCGCATATCCAGCTCCTTGGGATTGCCCAACGTGGCCCCATAAAAAACAAGCTTGGCACCTGGATTCATCACTTTGAGCAGTTTGCCCCAAGTATCCCCTACCGCGCTGTCAATGACCAAGTCAAAGCCACCGGTTTCTTTTTTTGCTTGCTCGGTCCATGCCTCCTCTTTATAATTAAACCCTCCTTTGGCACCTTGCTTTTTGGCCACCTCTATCTTTTGGTCATGTCCGCTGCTTACATACACTTCTCCACCTGCTGCTATGGCAAACTGAGCTGCATACTGGGCCACTCCCCCACCAAAACCAGTAACCAGCACTTTTTGGCCTTTCTCCACTTTTCCATGAAAGAAAACTGCCCGATACGCCGTGAGCCCCCCCAAGGGCAATGCACCAGCCTGTTCCCAATTAAAATGCTCTGGCTTTTCATGCAGCCT
The DNA here is from genome assembly GCF_018500185.1 of Litoribacter ruber. Taxonomy (GTDB): domain Bacteria; phylum Bacteroidota; class Bacteroidia; order Cytophagales; family Cyclobacteriaceae; genus Litoribacter; species Litoribacter ruber. Next base: position 160,633 of record NZ_JAHBGI010000006.1, read on the forward strand.
GTCTGCTTTGACAATGACATATTGGGCAAAAGTCCCATGAGAAGGCATGCCTAAGATCTCAAAATCCTTGGATTGGGCTTTTTGGTCTTCCCCCCAGTTCATGGCCGAATTGATAACCACTTCTGTCTCAAGCCACTTGGAGTCAACATTTTTGCCCACCTTGCTCACCACTCCAGCCCCATCGGAACCCAAAACCACACCATTGCGGATGTTTGGATATCGGCCTTCACGGCACCACTGATCCCGGTGATTTAAGGCTGCAGCCTTGACCTCAACCAGCACCTCATCATCTTTCAATTCTGGTAATTCTACCTCCCTGACCTCAATTTTGGAGGGATTTTTATCATTTAAGATTAGTCCTTTCATTTAAAAAACTGGATTAAAACCTTTTGCGAATATAACTTTAACCATTAAACCTTAACTAAAAACACAAAAAAGAGGCTGCGATACCACAGCCTCTTTAAAGGTTATTTAAAACTCAATCTTTTTTGTGACACACCGTAAAGATTGCACATTCTGTACAATACTCTAGCACCCACATTGCCGTCCCATTCATCCTCACCTGGCCCCGGTGCCACTTCCACAAGGTCAAAACCGACAATCTCCTTCCCGGCTCTCACTACTTGCTTCATCAGGTACAGCACTTCCTCCAATTCAAAACCGCCAGCAACTGGCGTTCCTGTGTTTGGACAAAGTTTTGGGTCCAGACCATCAATATCGATGGTGATATAAACTTTATCCGGCAATTCCCGGATGATATCATCACAGATTGACCTCCAGTTTTTTCCTTCATACAATGCCTCCTTGATGGATTTGTCATAGAAAGTACTGATTTTCTTATTACTTTGAGCCAATTCAGCTTCTGCTTCACAATAATCTCTGATCCCAACCTGCACCAATTTGCTGACTTGGGAATATTTTAAAGCATTGTAAGAAATGGAAGCATGGCTGTACTCAAAGTTTTCATAGGCCACCCTCAAATCAGCATGGGCATCGATCTGGAGAATACCAAAGGAGTCATGCTCCTCAGATAGCGCCTTGATCATGCCAAGCGGGGTGCTATGATCACCTCCCAGAAGAGCGACCAACTTACCTTGGGACTTGTATTTTTTAACGGTGTCGTAAACCCAGGCATTCATTTCTTCACAGGCTGTATTAATTAGGTCTGGAACGGCAGAGAATCTTTCCTGATCCTGCTCAGGTGATCCTTCTTCCAAAAACTTAATATAGTTGGATGACAGGATTCTATAATTGTTGCTTGAAACTTTAATATGGTCAGGAATCGGAATCATATGGATCCCCATCTTCCAGGCATCATTAATGTCATCTTGGTAGAGATCCAACTGAGGCGAGGCTGCCAATACCGCTTCCGGACCATCAGCAGTACCTGGGTTGTAGGACACTGTCACCTCCCAAGGCACAGGAACCACGATTAATTCGGCTGTATTTTCATCAAAAGGCAACCCAAAAAGAGTTCCCCCTTCTCCAACCCCATTAGGATCAAAACTGTCAATTATTTGAGATTTTGCAGACATAGACTAGGATTTTGGCTGTATCATTTTCTGAACAAAGTTAGGCAGCACAAATGCGGCCTGGTGGATTTCAGGATTGTAGTAATTCAAGTCAAAGGAAGGAAGCAACGCCTGTGCCTTTTCCTGAACTTGTTTTGGAGAGCAGTCGCCTTTGGCACTGTAAGAGAAAGACCACATACCTGTAGGATAAGTAGGGATGTGTACTAAGTAACAATGTACATTCTCCTTTCCGAAAATTCCTCTATAGCAATCGTAAATTTCCACAAAGACTTTCTCGTTGAAACGTGGGGACTCTGACTGGGTCACCATGATGCCGTCTTTTTTAAGAATTCTGTGCACTTGGGTGTAAAATTCAGCGGTGAACAAGCCTTCTCCAGGACCCACTGGGTCAGTACTGTCCACCAACACTATATCGAAAGACTCGTCAGCAGCTTCATTCACATACTTGATTCCGTCTTCGATCTTAAGGTTCAATTTGGGATGGTCAAAGGATGCTGCGATGCTAGGCAAAAACTCTTTGGAAGCCTCCACTACTTTTTCGTCGATTTCCACCATCACCACTTCCTCAAGTTGTTCATATTTCAGGATTTCTCTGGCCGTTCCACCATCTCCTCCACCGATAATCAATACCCGCTTAGGATCTGGATGCGTTTGCATCGGCACGTGCGAAATCATCTCGTGATACACATACTCATCCTTTTCGGTGGTCATTACCATCCCATCTAGGGTCAGCATGTTTCCATAAGCAAAGGTTTTGTAAACTTCCACTTTTTGAAACTCAGATTCCTGTTCGTACAATTTACCGTCATGCTTCAAAGACAAAGCAATGTTGTCGTTTCTTTCGGTAAACCACACGTTTTTGGTTCTCATCGGACCGCCTTCTTCAGAGGATTTTTCATCACGCATCTGGTTGATGTCAAAATCCTTGTGTGTAAGCAATGCCATCTCTCCTCTTCTTAGCTCGACAGCCGATCCGTGGGCTGCTTCAAAAGCTTTTTTCAAATAGTTATAAGAAACCCATGGGTTAACTGTTTCCCCGCAGGTAAACAAATCCACGGATGCATATCCAAACTCTGGCCAGGTGTGAATCGCCAAGTGGCTTTCCTGGATCACTACTACCCCCGACACTCCATAAGGCGAGAAGTGGTGGAAAGTGGAGTTAATTATTGTGGCGCTTGCCTCCTCGGCCGCCTCTTCCATACTGTTCTGAATATGTACCACATCATTGAGAATTTCCGGATTACAGTCGTAAAATTCTACAATGATATGCCGTCCTAATGCGCTCATAACTGCTATTTTATATTTTTTCTAAAGTTTTAACCTCGCAAAAAAAATAAAATTTTGCGTCTAATTAAAGAATTATATTCTTTCCTTGGCAAATTATCTATTGGACCACCTCCAATACGGACCCGCAATTACCTGATATATAGGACCATTTTTCAATATGCAGCTCCATTATCACACAGGTGCCCGGCTGCAGGTAATATAAGGGCTGGTCGGTGAGGTAATTGACTAATTCCATCAGGCCGGGATTGTGCCCCACCAGCATCAGCTTGGATACATCGTCCCCCACGGATTGTACTACCTTGATTAGATTGGACAAGGAACTTTCATAGACACTTTCCTTTTTAATAATCGATGAAGCCGAAAAATGTTCCTGTATAATTTGAGCGGTCTGGGTCGTCCGGACAGCCGGACTATGGATCAAAAGTTCAGGCTTGGAATATTGTACGCTCAGAGATTTTCCCACCCGTTGAATATCCATTTGACCATTTGGAGTAAGATTTCTCTTGAAATCCTCGGAAAAACTTCCCCCATGTTCTGCTTCTCCGTGTCTTAAAATATAAATTAACTTTGTCATTGGTGTTTAAATAATTCATCTTTGCACATTATAGCAAATAATTGTGCCACAAAAAAGACCAAGGTCTGGGATTTGGACATGAAAAATATCAGGTCTAATTTTACATTTTTATTGTGGCCTCCCAAAAGACCAGTAATTAAACCATAAACTTATGCCAAAAAATCTAGTCATAGTCGAGTCACCTGCCAAAGCCAAAACCATTGAAGGCTATCTGGGCAAGGACTTCAAAGTAGCCTCAAGCTACGGTCACGTCCGTGATCTCCCCAAAGGTGATAAGGCCATTGATATAAAGAATAAGTTCAAGCCCACCTATGAGGTCACTCCGGACAAGAAGGAAGTGATCAAACAGCTTAAAGGCTTGGTCAAGGATGCAGAGACCATCTACCTAGCGAGTGACGACGACCGCGAAGGAGAAGCTATCAGCTGGCATTTGAAAGAAGTATTGAAACTTAAGGATGAGGCTACCAAAAGAATTGTCTTTAGGGAGATCACCAAAAACGCCATCTCAAAGGCGATAGAAAATCCACGCACCATTGATATTGACTTGGTGAATGCACAGCAGGCAAGGAGAATACTCGATAGGCTGGTGGGGTTTGAGCTTTCCCCTGTATTGTGGAAAAAAATCAAAGCAGGCCTTTCCGCCGGCCGGGTGCAGTCCGTAGCCGTGAGGTTCATAGTGGAAAGGGAGCGGGAAATCGACAAGTTCAAGGCAAAAGCCGCCTATAGAATCACCGCTCAGTTTTTAGTGGATGGCAAACCACTTTCTGCTGAATTACCCAAGAAATTTGACACCGAGGAGGAGGCTGAGCAATTTTTGCAAACCTGCCTCAACGCAGAGTTTTCCATCAAAAACCTGGAGAAAAAACCTGCCAAAAAGACCCCGGCACCCCCTTTTACCACCTCCACCCTTCAGCAGGAAGCGAGTAGAAAAATGGGTTTCTCGGTAGCACAGACCATGAGCGTGGCCCAAAAGCTATATGAATCAGGTAAGATCACCTATATGCGTACCGATAGCGTGAACCTTTCCGAAGAAGCCATGCAGAAGGCTCAGAATGAGATCCAAAGTGCCTATGGAAAAGAATTCCATAAAGCCAGAAAATACAGCAGCAAGTCGGAAGGGGCCCAAGAGGCCCACGAAGCCATCAGGCCGACTAATTTTACCGAGCATGATGCCGGAAACGACCGGAATGAGCAGAGACTTTACGAATTGATCTGGAAAAGAGCAATTGCCTCCCAGATGGCCGATGCCCAATTGGAAAAAACCAATGTCACCATTGGCATCTCCAATGCCGAACAGACCCTTTCCGCAAGCGGTGAGGTGATCAAGTTTGAGGGTTTCCTGAAAGTGTACCTAGAAAGTACCGATGATGAGCCTGAAGAAGAGGAAAGCACCAACAAGGGTCTTTTGCCTCCATTAGCGATCGGCCAGCAGCTTGACTTGGTGGAAATGAAGGCAAAGCAGACCTTTACAAGGCCACCGGCCAGATATACGGAAGCTTCCTTGGTAAAGAAACTGGAAGAAATGGGTATTGGGCGACCATCTACATATGCCCCGACCATTTCCACCATACAGAAAAGAAACTATGTAATCAAGGAGTCCAGAGATGGTACGCCAAGGGATTATGTAGAAATGAAAATCAGTAACGGCAAGTTTGCAAAAGCCACCAAGACCGAAAACGCAGGCTCCGACAAAAACAAACTGTTCCCTACCAATATTGCTATGGTGGTAAATGACTTCTTGGTAGAGCATTTCCCCAATGTAATTGATTACACTTTCACCGCAAGGGTGGAAAAAGAGTTTGACGACATTGCCCAAGGCAAGCAGGAGTGGGAAGAGATGATCGAAAACTTCTACTCAGTCTTCCACAGCAAAGTAGAGCAAACTGAAAATGTAAGCCGAGCGGATGTCAATTCCAGTAGGGAACTGGGTACCGACCCCAAGACCGGAAAACCTATCATTGCCAGACTTGGAAAATTCGGACCTCTTGTTCAGATTGGAGATCAAGAAGATGAAGAGAAACAATTTGCCAGTTTAAAAAAAGGACAGTTTATCGAAAACATCACACTTGAAGATGCGCTTGAACTATTCAAGTTGCCGAGAGATGTTGGTCATTTTGAAGATAAAAAAATTGTTGCGGCAATTGGACGCTTTGGCCCATATATCAGACACGACGGTAAGTTTGTTTCATTAGGCAAAGAATTGGATCCGTTGAGCATCACCGAGGATGAGGCCATTGAGCTCATCAAAGATAAGAGAGAGGCGGATGCTAAAAAACATATCAAAACCTTCGAGGAAAATCCCGAAATACAGATATTAAATGGCCGTTGGGGACCTTATATAAAGTTTAACAAGAATAATTATAAGATCCCGAAGGATAAGGAAGCTGAAAACCTAACCTATGAGGAAACCCTTCACATCATAGAAAACCAGCCTGAAAAGAAAAAAGGGCGGTTTGCAAAAAAGAAAAAATAATCAAAGCTTCCCCGATTGGGGAAGCTTTTTTCATATTAGCGCTTTGTTGGAATGCCTATTGCTTTTTATAAAATTTAATTTTGACTTTTTCCAATACACTTATGCAACTCTACTATATAATCATTCTTATTTGCTCGCTTGCCGGTTTGGGGTGGACTTTTATGGCTTATAAAAAAAGGGACCGGGTAGAAGTTAAAGAAGATGACCCGAGAGACCACATTAGAGGGATGTACTTTTTAAAAATCCCCTATGAGAAAATCATTATAGGTTTCTTTGCCTTCACAGCTTTGGTTTACACCGTCAAACTTTTTGTGCAGGCCTTTATAAATCACCTGGATTTGGCCATGTTTATGGTTTCAATGGCTATTGTATTGCTCTTGGTTTACAAGATCCTGATGAGTTTTACAGCGGTGGCAGAGTTTCAATGGAGCTCGGTCGGAATGCTGGTGTTAAATGGGGTTATAAGCTTTTTCATTTATCAGCAGATGACCGGAGTGATCGAGCTTTTTCAGGAAGCGAGGGAATATACCCTCACAGTACATTTGCTGGGCATGGTGCTTGGTCTGGGCGGAACCACAGTTATAGACATCATGATTTTCCATTTCCTGCGAAATTTCAAAATCAATAATCAAGAGGCGGTAATCATGCACCTCATCAGCCAAATCATCATCATTGGCTTGATTCTGCTTATCGTAAGTGGGGTCGCATTGTTCTTAACCGATATCGAGGGATATTTATCCAATGACAGGTTCATGATGAAAATGACCGTTATGGTTGTGGTGATATTAAATGGGGGTGTCCTAAACCTATATATTACGCCAGCCTTGGAGGAAATCAGCTTGCTTAAAAAAGACCTTCAGAAAAATAATACCTTGAAGAAAACCTCCTTCGCCGTAGGGGCCATCAGCATGCTGTCCTGGTATTCGGCATTCTTTTTTGCCATGATCAAAGATTTAAGCTATTTTTCCTATGTGGCGCTGTTAATCCCCTACCTGCTCTTTCTGGGCCTGGCCATAGGGATCAGCCAGTTTGCCAAAAAACAGATGGAGAAAAAAGTCTTGAACCAATCATGAAAAAACTAGTAGTACTGACAGGGGCAGGGATTTCGGCAGAGAGCGGAATCCAGACTTTTAGGGATTCCAACGGCCTCTGGGAAGGCCATGACGTCATGGAGGTGGCCACACCTGAAGGCTGGAAAAAGAATCCTGAATTGGTATTGGAATTTTATAACCAAAGAAGGAGGCAGGCATCCACTGTCAAACCCAATGCGGCGCATTACCACCTGGCAGAATTAGAGAAACATTTTGATGTGACCATTGTTACTCAGAATATTGATCCGCTTCATGAAATGGCCGGATCCAAAAAGGTGGTTCACCTGCATGGCGAGTTGTTCAAAAGCCAAAGCTCATTGGATCCTAGCCTTGTTTATGATATTGAGGGCTGGGAACTGAAGAAGGGCGACAAGTGTGAGAAAGGCTCACAACTTAGGCCCTTTGTGGTGTGGTTTGGGGAACCTGTCTTGAAAATGGAAGAAGCAATTGAGATCGCCGCTGAGGCCGATATTTTTGCCATCATTGGAACGAGTCTGGTCGTTTATCCTGCCGCCAGCTTGATTGGGTATACCAAACCAGAAATAAGCAAATACATTGTCGACATCAAGGTCCCACATGTTGGCTTTGTGGAAAATTTGACAGCCATCGAAAGTACCGCAAGTCAGGGTACGGGAAAATTAAAGGAAATTTTAATCAACAACGAACTATAAAACCACTCAAATTCTATGAAAAGAAAAGCAACATCCATTTGGAAAGGCAACGGCTTGGAAGGAAAAGGTCACCTCTCCTCCCCCAGCGGATTTTTCGACAATACACCCTATACCACCAAATCACGTTTTAAAAACGAGGATGGCAAGTTGGGCACGAACCCTGAAGAACTATTGGCTGCAGCCCATGCTGGGTGCTTTAACATGGCCTTGAGTTTTCAGGTAGCCAACAAAGGCTTTGACGCAGACGAACTGCACACGGTCGCCACAGTCACCATTGACAAGGAGCAGGGAAGCGATGATTTTGGCATTCAGGAAATTCATTTAAAGCTCAAAGGCAAAGTGAAAGGTATGAGCAAGGAGGATTTTGAAGTTGTAGCCAGAGTAGCAAAGGACAACTGCCCCATTAGCAAAGCTCTAAAAGCGGTGCCTATATCCCTTGATATTGAATTTGAAGGTTAAAAATAATAAAGGCCAGTCCCATAATCATGGAACTGGCCTTTTTAATTATCTCACCACTTTCTCCAAAGTAGCAAGATAGACCCATTTTTGATCTCTGGATTGAAGTCCTCTCTCCACTGCTTGCTTATCTTCCTCGGAAGCCTCTAAATCCTCATATTCCATAGAATTGAAAAACTGCAGGTAATCCCTGTAAAAATTCATTGTCATATGCGTTGACTTGGCTTCACTTCCAAAGGGAAGTGCGGTACGAAGCAGACGCCAGCCCCCCATCAAATCATTATCAATTCTTTTTTGGTGAAAAGGCTGAAAAACCTCCTTCTCGGCCGCCTCGTATTCTTCAAACCTTCCTTCTACGGCCTTCATCAAATCGAAGGAGGCCAACACCCCAGGCTTCATCTCAAATTCCGTATCCGTGCGGGCTATTTCTTCCATATAGGACCTCACCGCCAAGTCTCTACTGGTTTCGGCATCCTTTAGCATCTTGGTCAGTTGTTGCTCATTCAAGGTATCATACACCTCTTTACCGTACTCCACCAATTTATTCAGGGGGATACCGTTCATCATTTTGACTGGATCCTCATAATAGGTCACCGTGACATACTGGAATTCACCACTGTCGGTGCCGGATTTGAGAGACCAGAAATCCCATCCCGAGATATCGCCTTTTTCCACGGCTTTCTTATAGATGCGTTCCAAGAAATCCTTATGATCCATGTAATTGATCGTGTTTCCAGTTTCTACTTTCATAAACTCAAACACCATATACTTCTTCTCCTGTCCAAATACCAGAGCAGTATTGAAGCACAGGGCCAACAATAATAGGGTTAACTTTCTCATAGACGTATCCTTTAAAACACAAAACTTCTTAAAAACATACCTTTAATATAAGTATTTATTCGGTTTATGTAAAATTTAACAGAATAAATAATATTAATTTTTACATGAACAAACCAAATAACCTGCCAAAACCATTAACCACACAATCCTAAGCAGACTCCATTTCTGATTATAAATTGGCTTATTAATTCCAAAAATTAATTTTTGGCATAAATTTTATAATTATTTAAGGCTAGAATATGAGAAGTGAAAAATCAAAAGCCGATTAAAACTTGGTGCAACCGAGCATAGTGTATCATCCGTTTAAAAATTTGATTCTCAGGGTAGACAAACCGGATTCGGGAATTTAGAAAGAAAAAAAGGTATCATCCTATATTTTTGAGATTAAGAATAAAAGAAAAACCTTTTTATAGAAACGAATAGTTCTTATTTTAGCGAATTAATATAAATTTTCAAATTTTATATTTGATTATTGCAATAAAGATATTTCATAAAGATAGGACTTGGGAAGCAATTCAAAACCCTCTGATTATCAATTATATAATTCTGAAATGACCCATAATAATATTAACGAAACTGAAAGGTTGGAAACCCTCAAATCCTATGATGTGCTAGATTCACATTCAGAGAGTGAGTTTGATAGGCTGACCACAATAGCTTCTTTAACATGCCAAACCCCTATGGCGGTCATTTCTCTTATTGGAGAAAACAAGCAGATTTTTAGATCCACGGTTGGTGTCGAAATAAAGGAAACCGATATCCAGTGTATTTTTTGTTTAGAATGCATTAAACAAAAAGAACTCGTCATCTCTGAAGATGCTAGCAAGGATGAGCGCTTCAAAGACAATTCCCTAGTTACTGGACCTCCCCATATCCGTTTTTACACAGGCGTGCCCCTATTATCCCCAGAAGGCCATGTCCTGGGGACATTAAGCGTGATGGATGACAAGCCCAACAGCCTGGACGATAATCAAATCAAGGTTTTAAAACTTTTAGCCCAACAAGTTATCACGGCCATCCTGGATAACAGGAAGAGAAAACAACTCCAGCAATATGAGGCGCTTTTTAAGTCCTCGTTGGATATAATGACCATTGTAGATAAAGATGGCAAAAACCAAATAATCAACCAGGCCTATATGGACATCACTGGTTGGGATGAGGAGAAAATCAAAACTCAAGGTGAAACTATCGTTCACCCCGACGATGTGCCTAGAGCCTACAAGGAGTATGAGAAAATCCTAAAAGGTAAAAAAACTATTAACTACCTTCAGCGGACGCTTACTAAATCCGGAGAATATAAGACTATTCAATGGCATGCCAACAAAAACCCTGAGACAGGGGACGTTGTAGCTGTAGGCCGCGATGTAACTGAAGACCTTAAAACCAAAGCAGAACTTCAGCAACAGAAAGACTTTCTCAATTCAATTGTAGAAGGAATGTTGGAAGGCTTTGCCATGGCTGATAGAAGTGGCAAAAAGGTACGTGTAAATAAAGCCCTTTGTCAGATGACCGGCTTTACTGAAAAAGAACTTCTTGGCCAAACTCCGCCTTATAGCTATTGGCCTAAGGATATGCAGAAGAAAAATAGCTACTACTTCACCAAGGCCATAAAAGGCGAGCTGGATGAAAATGTATTTGAGCTTGTTTACCAAAAAAAGAACGGTGAAAGATTCCCTGTATTGGTAAATACCTCTGTTATCCAAGACCCCTCTACCAAGGAAAAATTTGTTTTTGCTACGGTACAAAACATATCGGCTACCAAAAGGACCGAGCAGAAACTTCTGGTGACTCAAAAAATGATGGAGCAGACCAATCGTGTCGCTCATGTCGGGGGCTGGGACGTGGATTTAGAAACCAACACCACCTATTGGTCAGATATTACCAGAGAAATTCATGAGGTCCCTGATGACTTCAACGTGACTCTTGAGGCTGGACTCAACTTTTACAGACCGGGACGCTCACTGGAAACGATTAAGGAACATTGGAAAAAAGCAGAAGAAGAAGGGGTTCCTTTTGATTTGGAGCTCGAAATTATCACCTATAAAGGAAAATATAAATGGATACGGACCAAATGCCAGTGTGAGAAATTGCATGGGAAAGTGACCCGTATTTATGGAACTTTCCAGGATATCACCGGTAAGAAAAAGTCGGAGTTTGAAATTGAAAACAAGGAAAAGATGCTTAAAGGTATCTCCTTGGCTACCGACCAGCTATTATCCAACCGAAAATTTGAGGATGCTATAGAACGTTCTCTTAAGATTTTGGGGCAAACCGTGGAAGTTGGCAGAGTTTATCTTTTTGAAAACTCAAAAAATGAAAACGGGGAATTGGTAGCCTCCCAAACTTTTGAATATGCTGCGGATGATTGTTCCCCTCAATTTGAAAATCAGGATCTACAGGACATTTACCACAAGGACTTCGAGGATTTTTTCCAGCCCTTGAGTCAAAATAAAGTCTTTTTAGCGAAAATAAGTGATATTCAGGACAAGCCGCAATTGAAGGAATTTTTGGATATGCAGGAAATCAAATCTATCCTTGTTATTCCGATTTTCTATAGCGATAATTTCTGGGGCTTTATCGGATATGATGAATGTTATGAAGAAAGAGACTGGTCAGATGCGGAAATCTCACTTCTGAAGAGTTTTGCCAAGACCATTGCCAACGCTATTGAACGTAAAAACATGGACCTTTCCATGGAAAGAGCCATTGATCAGGCAAAATCTGCCAATATAGCCAAATCCGAATTTTTGGCCAACATGAGCCATGAAATCCGCACACCCCTGAATGGTATTATCGGGTTTACTGACTTGGTGATGAAAACCAATCTGGACCCAACCCAGTCCCAATATCTGGGAATCGTCAACAATTCTGCTAATGCACTATTGAGTATCATCAATGATATTTTGGATTTCTCTAAAATTGAAGCGGGTAAACTTGAATTGGACATCGAACGGTTTGATGTATATGAAATGGCTAGCCAAACGGCTGACATTATCAGTTACCAGGCCCAAAGCAAGTATTTAGAAATGCTATTGAACATTTCTCTGGATGTTCCAAGGTTTATTCATACAGACGAGGTGCGCATTAGGCAAGTACTCATCAACCTGCTTAGCAATGCCGTGAAATTCACGGAAGTAGGTGAAGTGGAATTGAAGATAGAGGTAATTGAATATCAAGATGAAGAATGTGTGCTCCGCTTTTTGGTAAGGGATACCGGAATTGGTATCAAAAGAGAAATGCAGGAAAAAATATTCGAGGCTTTCTCCCAGGAGGATGGCTCCACCACTAAAAAATACGGCGGTACAGGTCTGGGGCTTGCGATTTCAAACCAGCTTTTGGGACTGATGAGCAGCCATCTCAACTTGGAAAGTGAACATGGAAAAGGAAGTACATTCTACTTTGATTTAAGAGTAAAGGCAGATCAAGGTGAAAGCATTGAGTTTGAAGAGGTGGAAAACATTCAAAAAGCATTGGTCGTTGACGATAATGACAACAACAGAACCATCATTCACGAAATGTTGAGGCTGAAAGGTATTGACATCGAGGAGGCCTCCAGCGGATATGAGGCGTTACAGATGATGGGCACCAGGAATGACTTTGACGTCATTTTGATGGATTATCACATGCCTTATATGGATGGTCTGGAAACAATCCGCAAAATAAGAAGCAATTTCGGAACCCAAGCTGATGAGCAGCCTATTATTCTCTTATATAGTAGTTCTGACGATGAGCGCGTAATCAGAGAGTGTGAGGAACTACATGTCACCCAACGCTTGGTGAAGCCTATTAAGATGCACGACTTGTACAATTCCTTGGCAAAGCTTCACAAATCCGATGTCAAAAAGAAGAAGGAAATTGAAGAGTCTACTGCCGAGGCGAGCTTTGAGTCCAAATACAATGTTTTGATTGCCGAGGATAATCAGATCAACATGTTCTTAGCCAAAACAATCATTCAAAGGATTTTGCCTAACAGTACCATATTCGAAGCACCAAACGGCCAAATCGCCTTTGAACTCTACAAAACCAAGCAGCCGGATCTAATTATCCTGGATATTCAGATGCCAATCATGAACGGCTATGAAGTCACCGAAGCAATACGTAAGGCAGAATCAGGGACCAGGACTCCAATATTGGCACTTACTGCGGGCAATGTGAAGGGAGAAAAAGAAAAATGCCTCAATATTGGCATGGATGACTTTATTGCCAAGCCTGTAGTGGAAGAAACCTTGGAAATGGCCCTCCATAAATGGTTACCTTTGAATAAGGACAAAAAAGAAGAACCTGAACAGGTAACAGAAACAGAAGATATGAATAGCGAGCGATTTGATATTAAAGTGTTGGAGGGTTATGTGAAAAACAATCCAGACTTAATGCAGGCTTTTATGGATATTACCATTAAAGAGCTCGAAAATGCCAAAGTAGAGTTGAACGAAAGTCTTTCTCTACAAAATCTAGCTGATATCAATTCGGCCGGCCACAAACTGAAAGGTACAGCATCCTCTGCAGGTCTAAATTGGCTGTTTGAAATCGGACTGGAGCTTGAGGGACTCGACGAGTTTGATTACAGAAAGATCAAAATCCTGATTACAAAGGCTCAAAATGAAATTGATGAAGTCCTCACGCTATTGAAAGCAAAAAAAGAAGAATAGATAAAATTTGAGATTGAGAAGGGGAATTGTTAAATTAAAAACAAATCCTTAATCATGAAATTCAACAGAAGACAATGGTTAAGAAGCGCTGCCCTCACAGGTGGTGCTTCTTTAATTTCCGGCCTAGGCATTATCCCCAAACTTTCGGCCGAAGAGATAGCCAAATTCAACCCTCGCCCCTTAGAAGATCTCGCCCGACTGAGTTCAAATGAAAACCCCTATGGCCCTTCAAAAAAAGTCAGGGATAGGTTGTTCAAATCATTTGATGACGGGTGCCGGTACCCTTATAGCTACCAAAACGAACTTTTAGATAAACTAGCCGAAAGGGAAGGTGTGCCCAAAGACCATATCGTGATTACCGGAGGCTCTACTGAGGCTCTCAAAGTAGCCGGGATTACATTTACCCGCAATGGTGGAGAAATCATTGCCAGTAAACCCACCTTTCTTGCCATGATGAGTTATGCGCAGATGTGGGGTGCCGAAGTCAATTGGGTGGATGTGGATGAGAACCTGCAACATGATCTTGATGGTATGCAGAAAGCCATAAAACCTTCCACTAAAATGGTTTTTCTCTGCAACCCCAACAATCCAACGGGAACGCTTCTTCCCGCTGATGACTTTGAAAAATTCTGCAGGGAAACCTCCAAGCATACGACTGTATTTTCCGATGAAGCCTATTTTGAATTTATAGACGAGCCTAATTATCCCTCCATGGTCAAGTTGGTCAAAGAAGGCGAAAACATCATCGTAAGCCGTACCTTTTCCAAGGTTTTCGGCCTGGCTGGGCTAAGAATTGGCTACATAGTGGCCCGACCCGATTTGGCGCATAAAATTAGGGAAAATGTAGTGGCCTTCACCAATGTACTGGCGCTGGAAGCCGCAAAAGAAGCCTTGGATGATAAAGAGTTTTTTGAATTCAGCTTAAATAAAAACAAGGAAGCCAAGAGCACTATTTATCATACCCTAGATGATTTGGGGCTTCGCCATTTGGAAAGCCACACCAATTTTGTCTTTTTCGAAAGTGGGATGCATATAGACAAGCTGGTCGATCAAATGAAGGACAAAGGGGTTTTGATTGGCAGGGAATTCCCACCTTTCTCCAATTGGTGCAGAATTAGTACGGGGACGCCAGAGGAAATGGAAAGGTTTGACAAAGCATTGAGAAGTGTTTATACCTAGATCACCACCATATCCAACTTCTCCCTACTCAAAAATGACCTGAGGATCAGACCCGTTTCCAAAACGGGCTTGACCGGTGTAAGGTAATCCAAAATCGACTCTGCCTGCACCTCCATTTCTTGACTGATGAATCCATAGGCTTTTAGAATACCATTATCAAAAACAATGGCCGCATGTTCATCTCTGGTCCTACCGGCAGACTTAATGAGAAGCTGTTTCGACACTACTGTTCCTTGGTTGAGCCATTCTTCCATTTTGAGATTATAGGTCTCAGGGCTTTCTTTTCCAAGGCATGCCCCTTCGCATTTGCCAAGAGGATAGTCATAGCACTCATGGGCTGACTTCTGGATTCCCGCCAATTTGGGGCAAAAACCAAATGCCCTCACACCACTCTGAACTTCTGCCCAAGCCTCGGCATGGGAATAGAATGTCATAATTGGTTTTAAGGCCTTTTGGACCTTCCCTACCTGTATACGCTGATAGCCGTTTCCATCCTCATAGGTATAAATACCCCATGAATGGCTAGGACGTTTCTGGGCACGATTATATTTAGGCCACAGCCTTTTGATCTCCAAGGCTTCCAATAGCAAAGCCAAAAACTCACTGCCTGTTTCGGAGAAGCTCACATCATGAATTTCACTTTTGAGGTCATTTCGGCTTTTGCCGCCAAAATGCCCCTTAAACCTGGATTGAATATTATTGGCTTTGCCTACGTAGATAACTTCATTGGTCTGGTTGAAAAAATAATAAACTCCCGGCCGCTGGGGCAAGGCATCAAATTTCTCTTTGCTGATATGTGGAGGCAAAAAAGCTTCCCCAGAGTTTCTTTTCAGGGATTTATCGATAATGCTGCGATCCAATGAAAAAACCTGTTCAAAGAGAATGGCCGTAGCCGCAGCGTCGCCATAGGCCCGGTGCCTATCCGTGATCCGAATGCCTCTTGATTCGCAAAGCCTGCCCAGACTGTATGAAGAATATCCAGGAAATGCTTTTCTGCTCAAGCGTACCGTGCAAAGTTTTGGCCTCCGGAAGTTTAGGCCCACCTTTCCAAATTCATGGTGGAGAAAATTGTAATCAAAATTGACATTATGGGCCACAAAGATTTTATCCTCCAGAAGCTCATAAAGCTCCTCGGCAATTTCTGCAAAAGTCGGCGCATCCTGCACCATTTCATTATCTATACCTGTAAGGCCAGTGATAAAACCAGGCACTATCCGCAAGGGGTTGACCAAGGTCTGGTAGGTATCCAAAACCTGCTTACCATCATGCACGATCACAGCCACTTCAGTAATCCCTCCACGTTGGGCTGTGCCGCCTGTCGTCTCAATATCTACTATCGCAAAAACCATCTTCGAAAGTAACGTCAAGTATTTGTTAATCATTCGAAATGAGATAAGTTTTTTGATTCCAGTGACAGCAGTTGTCCATTTAAAAATTTTTGAACCGAATTTTGTAACTTTAGGCAACTAACCGAATAAACCAATGAGCCAAAAACCAACCGAATGGGTAGCGGAAATAGATCGCATTACTGCTAAGTTTGAAAGAGAATTTGCGGAAATGAGCCTAGAGCAAATTTATTGGAAACCCCACCCGGAAGTCTGGTCAATCGGGGAAAACATCCAGCACTTGATACAATTGAATTCTTCCTACTTCCCAATGTTTCAGGAGTTGAAGGATGGGAAATATCAGAAGCCCTGGTCGGGAAATTTCAGCTTTATTTATAACCTAATAGGAAATTCCATTTACAAATCGGTTTCGGATGGCAGAAAAAAGAAAATCAAAACTTTTGCCTCTTGGGAACCCAAAATAGGCGGTACCCATCAGGACATTGTCCAAAAATTCACCAAGCATCAGCAGGAATTAAAAAGTTGGATAACCAAATTGGCTCCACAGTTTGGCAAAAACGTGGTGATCAATTCTCCCATTAACAAGCTCTTGCCTTACACCTTGGATAAAGCCATGGATATCATAGTGGCCCACGAATACAGGCATTTCCAACAAGCCCTAGAGGTAAAAGAAGCCATAAAAAAAGCCCCATGACGGGGCTTTTTATTTTTAGGATTTGCCTTCGTGCATTTCCTTTATTTTTCTTCTAAGAATCTTTCCAACATTTGATTTCGGGAGTTCATTTACAAAATAAACCTCCTTTGGCACTTTGTAATTGGTCAGATGCTGCTTGGAATGGGCGATGACTTCTTTATCAGTTAGGCCGTTATCTTTAGGCACTACATAGGCCACCACCTTCTCGGTGGATTTATCATCGGCAATTCCTATGACACCTACTTCCAAAACTTTGTCATGGGCAGCAATTACATCTTCCACTTCATTTGGATACACGTTGAAACCGGAGACAAGAATCATTTCCTTTTTTCTGTCCACTATCTTCACGAAGCCGTCTGCCTCAATGATCCCGATGTCACCAGTTTTGAACCAATCTCCGTCGAAAACCTGCTTGGTTTCCTCAGGCTTGTTCCAATAGCCGCGCATCACTTGAGGTCCTTTGATGCAAAGTTCCCCCTTCTCCCCTATTGGCACCTCATTGCCATCATCATCAATGGCCTTGATTTGCGTATTAGGAAGCGGAACCCCGATAGACCCAATGCGCTCGGTCCCATCGATTGGGTTACAGGTCGCGACTGGCGAAGTTTCAGTCAGTCCATACCCTTCGGCAATTGGCACTCCGGTCACTTTTTTCCATTTTTCAGCCACAGCTTTCTGCACGGCCATCCCGCCACCTACAGCAACACGCAATGAGCTGAAGTCCAGGTTTCGGAAAGCCTCCTGATTCAAAAGACCGTTATAGAGCGTATTCACGCCTGTAATTACACTGAATTTGTGCTTGCTCATTTCCTTGATAAAGGCCGGCATGTCTCGTGGGTTGGTGATCAACACATTGTGTGCACCTATTTTGAGCATGGCCAGACAGTTAACCGTCAAGGCGAAAATATGGTAAAGGGGAAGGGCAGTGATGACCGTTTCCCGGTTTTCCTTCAGCTTTGGTGTCATCCATGCCGAAATTTGCTGCATATTGGCAATGATGTTGGCATGGGTCAGTTCAGCTCCCTTAGACACACCTGTCGTCCCGCCGGTATACTGCAGAAATGCCGCGTCACTTGCCACCATTTCCTCATGGCGGAAAGACATCGAGGCACCTTTGCTGAAAGCATTCTTCAAATTCAAGGCACCGTCAATCTGATAGGGTGGCACCATTTTCTTGATATGCTTGACCACAAAGTTTACGATGCCTCCCTTAAGCCCACCTAGCATATCCCCAATCTGGGAAATGATAATGTGCTTGGCCTTGATTTCACCCCTGATTTTCTGAAGATTGGAGGCAAAGTTTGCCAAAATCACGATGGTATCCACTTGGGCATCATTAAACTGATGCTTCATTTCACTCGGGGTGTAAAGCGGGTTGGTGTTTACCACAATCATCCCCGCCCGGAGGGCTCCGAACATCACGATGGGATATTGCAGCAAGTTGGGCATTTGGATGGCTATCCTATCCCCTTTTTTCATTTTGAGCTCATTCTGAAGATAGGCTGCGAAATTTTTGGAGAGTTCGTCTACCTGCTTAAAAGTGAGCGTTTTGCCCATACATTCATAGGCTATTCCATTTCCATATTTTTTGACGCTTTCCTCAAAAAGGTCGACCAAACTGTTGTAAGCATTTACATCTACTTCTTTGACCACGGAGGGTGGATATTGCTTAAACCACGGGAAATCTTGCATATTCTTAGTTATTTGGATTTACTTAATTTAAGTTCAGTTTTATTATTTTATACTAATATAAAATAAAACTTGTGTTAAAAAAAAGAAAACCACTTTTCCTACTACAGAAAAGTGGTTTTGAAACACTCTATGGTTTTTCAAGTTATGCCAGTATTTTTCTGGCTATCAGCTCTTTCATTATTTCATTTGTACCGGCATAAATCCGCTGCACACGGGCATCGGCATAGGCCCGCGCTACAGGGTATTCCCACATGTATCCATAGCCGCCGTGAAGCTGCACGCATTCATCCGCCACTTGACATTGAAGGTCGGTCATCATCATTTTGGCGGCAGAAGACATGGCCGCATCCACTTTCTTATCATTGTGCAACACCACCAATTGATCGCAATAAATCCTTGCCTGTTCTAGCTTGGCTGCCATCTCGGCAAGTTTAAACCTGGTATTTTGAAAATCAGCAACGGTTTTGCCAAAAGCAGGACGGCTTTTCACATACTCAATAGTTGAATTGAGGGTAAATTCAGCCAAAGACAATGCTGCAAGGGCCACAATTAGCCTTTCTTGTGCAAGTTCGGTCATCAGGTATTTGAAACCTTCACCGGTTTTTCCCATAAGGTTTTCTTTGGGCACCTTCACATCTTCGAAGAATAGTTCGCAGGTATCCTGAGCGTGTAGCCCCACTTTTTCAAAGGGAACCCCCTTGGTAAAACCTTGCATATCTTTGTCCACTAAAAACAGACTAATTCCCTTGGCTCCTAGTGTAGGGTCAGTTTTGGCCGCCACTACTACCACATCGGCCAAATAGCCATTTGTGATAAAAGTTTTGGTGCCGTTGATCAAGTAATGATCGCCTTTATCCTCGGCAGTAGCCCGGATGCTCTGAAGGTCACTTCCCGCGCCTGGCTCTGTCATGGCCACAGCCGAAATGTATTCCCCAGAGATCATCTTTGGGACATATTTCTCCTTGGCTTCTTGAGTGGCGTAGTGAAGCACATAGGGGAAAACAATATCATTGTGCAGCGGATAGCCAATCGCCGGCCCCGCACAGCCGCTCAATCCCAGTTCTTCGGTAAAGATGGCGTTGTACCTAAAATCCTGGATGTCCAATCCACCAAATTCCTCCGGAGCCTGGATACATAGAAATCCGTTTTCCCCAAGTTTCAACCAAGACTCCCGGGACACCATTTTATTGTTTTCCCAATCCAAATTGTTGGGCGTAATTTCCTTGGCAATAAAATCTCTCAAAGACTGTCGGAACATGTCATGCTCCTCATTGAAAATAGTTCTAGGCAATTTTTGCATTATATTTCGGGTTTATCTTTATCTAAACAGAATAATATTCAAATCAACAATATGATTTTCACCATTGACTTTGTAATATAGTAGAATTATATAAAATTTAAAAAATTAATTTGGATCATGGGCATCAAAGGAGTCATTTTTGACATGGACGGGGTAATACTGAACAACCACCAATTTCACGTGGATGCATGGAAGCAGTTTATCGCAGACCACGGCAAGACAATCACCGATGAGGAGTTTTCAGCAAACTTCAATGGGCGGACTACCGGGCAGGCCTTAAAATACCTTTTCCCAGAAATTACTTCGGAAGAAATCGAAACCTTAAAAGAGGAAAAAGAAAGTCTATACAGGAACTTGATTTTGCCTACACTCAAAGAAACCGAGGGGCTGACTGATTTTTTGAAACAGTTGAAAGAAAAGGGATACAAAACGGCTGTTGCCACCTCTGCTTATCCCGCCAATGTGGAGTTCACACTTTCGAAACTGGGCCTTCACTCCTATTTTGACTCCATTTTGGATGAGACCTTTGTGAAGCACGGTAAGCCAGACCCGGAAATTTACTCCAAAACCATTGCAGCATTGGGCCTTGAGCCCGGGGAATGCGTGGTGTTTGAGGACAGTTTTTCCGGAATAGAATCAGGCCAGCGTGCAGGGACGGAAGTGATCGGCGTAGTGGGCACCGAAACTGAGGAGAACCTGAAAAAAGTGGTCAAAAGCACTGTCCTAAATTTTGTTAACTTTGAATTTTCCCTTTTGAATAAAGATTAAATCAATAAATTGGGATTAACTTAAAGCTTACTAGATTAAAACTAATGATTAGATTTTTACTCGGAATTGTAGTCACCTTAATAATTGGTTTGGGCGTTTTGTTTTTTATCAACAAAAACGAAAAACAGGAGCAAACGGAGATCAATTCCTCCATGATCCAGGAACAGATAAAAAATGTGGGCAAGCTGGTCGTGGTGGAAGGGCACTTCAGCCAAGTGATGGATTATAAAAACACCCGCCAAAATTTCTTCAGGATTTTTCCCTCCAATAAAAAGGTATTGGTGGTGGTCAATGCTAAAGTGACGGTTGAGTATGACCTAAGCCAACTGCAAACCCATATCGATGAGGAAAACAGAATGGTTTACCTCAATTACATCCCAGACGCTAACATCAACATCTACCCTGATTTGGAGTACTACGATGTGACTCAGGATTATTGGAACCCACTAAAGGCTGAAGACCTGAATAAAATCCGCAAAACAGTCGACAATGTGATCCATGATAAAATCGACAAAAGCGACCTGAAAAAGCGGGCACATCAGAATTTAATTTCCGAGCTGCAGAAAATCTATATCCTGACCAATTCTATGGGCTGGACTCTGGTGTATGATGAGCAGCCTGTGGAGTCACAGGACATGCTCATGAATATCCGTCTCAGATAAGCTTACTGCTGAAGCTTCAGCTTTATGGCCTTTACTCTATCCTTCAATTCCATTTTCGAAATATCCAGATTCTCAGAAGTGGCTTTCAGGTAATCAACGACTGCCCCCTCATGCGTCGTCAGCTTTCCTTCTTTTATGGTCACATATTTTAAGGTGGTCCACAGCACGGTTTTCAGTTCCTTTCGAGTATCATCGGTCATATAGTACTCGACCAGCACCGTGTTGTGGTCATACCACAATATCCGGGTCATAATTCTCACCCACTCCCCCACTTTGGCAGGCCGCACATAGCTAATATTGTGATTGTACACCACCCAGGCAGCTTTGTATTTCTTGATAAAATCAATCATTTCTACACCGTACAACTTGGGCACCTGATCTTCCCGGGCATTGAAGAAATAATCAAAATATTTGGCATTGTTGAGATGCTGCAGCGGGTCACAATCTTGAAATCTGATGACTACCCTGCTTTCGGTTTCTTTTGGATAATGCTTTTCCGGATTATATTCAAACATGTCTGGTATACCTCTCTTTTAAAATGTTCATATGATGGATAAAATGCCCGGCCAAAATATTGACAATCGCCCTTGGAGAAATGTTTTTCCCATTTGCCGAACCTACTCTTTGCCAGTCCTGTTCCGAAAAACTGTGCCCCAAAAGCAGAATTGATTTTCTGGTCTGCTTAAAATCCTCCACCAGGTAATCAATAGACAACACATTGCCGTGAGAATGACTTGCGTAATCATCCTCATCAAAACCTGGCAAATTTTGCAGATCCCCTCTGCCAATACACAAAGCTCTATAAGCCATCACCCGCTCCGTATCGGTGATGTGCAAGAGCAATTCCTTTGGGGACCATTTGCCCTCCTGATAAGGAGTCCGCAGCCACTTTTCATCCATTTCCAAAAACTCCTCCTCCACCGTCTCCATTTGCTTGACCAGCAAATCCATCAGGATGGTATCTTCTGGGATCAGTTTCAGGTAGCGGACAAAATATGGATCATATTCACCTTCTTTGGGTACTATGCGCTCATTCATATAAGAAAACTTTCATGCCATGATCAAAAGGTTAAATTTAGCCTTTATTTCCAAACTAATTATTGAAACCATGAAGCAATTAATTGCGCTAGCACTATTTCTCTTAGCCTGGGACCTTTCGGCACAGACCAGGATGATCAACCGAAACCCGGAAATTGAAAAAATGGTAAACGAGGTGAAAGCCGAAAACCTGGAACAATACGTAAGGGACCTGGTGGATTTTGGCACCCGCCATACGCTAAGCGGCACTCAAGATGGAAACAGGGGAATTGTACCCGCTCAGCAATATGTACTGGAAAAATTCCGATCCTTTGAGGCAGATGCAGGCGGAAGACTTTCTTCCGAGATCGACATGTTCGACATCCCAGGTGATGGAAGAAGGATTCCAGAGGATGCAGAAATCGGAAACGTAGTAGCCACACTTAAAGGAACCGACCCAAATGACGACCGGATATTCCTCATCAGTGGCCACTTGGACAGTAGAGCCTCAGATGTCATGGACGCAGAAATTGACGCCCCAGGTGCCAATGATGACGGTTCCGGAGTCGCTGTCGTGATCGAAGCCGCAAGAATATTAAGCAAAATGGAATTTCCCGCCACCATTATCTTCATGGCGGTGTCAGGCGAAGAGCAGGGCCTAATCGGTGCTGTGCATATGGCCAAAAAGGCAAAGGAAGAAGATTGGAATATCGTAGCCATGCTCAACAACGATATGGTGGGCAACAGCTACTCAAGTGAGACCCACATCAAAGACAACACCAGAGTGAGGGTGTTCAGTGAAGGCATTCCTTTACTTGAAACCGAAGAAATGGGCAATATGAGAAGATACACCAATGGTGAAAATGACAGCAAATCCCGCCAACTCGCCAGGTACATCAAGGAAATCGGTGACCGCTATGTAGACCAGTTGGAAGTGAAACTGATTTATCGCAACGACAGGTTCCTGAGAGGCGGTGACCACACTCCATTTGCAAGAGAAGGCTTCACAGCTATCAGAATGACCGAGTACAATGAGAACTACCATTATCACCACCAGGATGTGCGGGTGGAAGACGGACAGCAATACGGGGACCTTCCTGAATTGGTAGACTATGAGTACCTGAGAAAGATCACCGCAGTGAACTTGGCCACTTTAGCTAGTTTGGCGGCAGCCCCATCTGCCCCCGAAAATGTGGGAATCGATGTAAGCAGGCTTGTCAATACCAGCACCCTAAAATGGGAAAAACCAGCTACCGGAAATCCAAAAGGTTATTATGTCCTGATGAGAGAAACAGATCAATCCATGTGGGAAAAGAAGTTTTACACAGAAGACCTTGAGTTGACCGTCCCCTACTCCAAGGACAACTATTTCTTTGCCGTGCAGGCAGTGGATGAGAAGGGAAATGAAAGTTTGGCTGTATTTCCAAGGCCCTTGAGAAGGTAAACCCAAAAGCTGTCTCCCATCAGGAGGCAGCTTTTTCATTTTTAAGCCTACTCCTATTTTTTCTCCCCCTATTTGAACACCGAGGTTATTCCAGAGTTTTGTATTTTTACAAACAGACAAAGACACACAAACCAATTAATATATGAATCCATTGTTGGAAAAATTTGACACTCCATTTGAAACCCCACCTTTTGAGAAAATAAAAACTGAGGACTTTTTGCCGGCGATAAAAGAAGCCATTGAGCTTTCCAAAGCAGAAATTGAAAAAATAAAGGCAAACGAAAACCCGACTTTTGAAAACACCATTGAGGCAATGGACAACGCCGGAGAGAAACTAAACGTAATTTCCTCCATCTTTTTCAACCTCAACTCTGCCGAGACAAACGACGATATCCAGAAATTGGCCAGAGAAATCTCCCCTTTGCTCACCGCTTACAGCAATGATATCCTATTGGACAAGGAGTTATTTGATAAAGTGGATGCCGTACACCAGCTAAAGGACAAGCTGTCCCTGGACGAGGAGCAGCAGATGCTTTTGACCAAAACCTACAAGTCCTTTGTGAGAAATGGCGCAAACCTTAATGAGGAAGACAAAACCAAGCTGAGGGAGATAGACAAGGAGCTTTCCCAGCTTAGCCTTCAGTTTGGTGAAAATGTGCTGGCCGAAACCAATAAATACGAAATGGTAATCGAGCAGGAAGAACAACTCGAAGGACTCCCTGATTCCATAAAAGAAGCGGCCGCCCATACAGCCACCGAAAAAGGGCATGATGGCAAGTGGGTCTTTGACCTTTCATTTCCGAGCTATGTCCCATTTATGACTTATGCCAAAAACAGAGAGCTGAGAAAAGAGCTTTTCATAGCCTATAACACCAAAGCCTCCAAAGGCGACAACCTGGACAATAAAGAGATTATCAAAAAGCTTTTAAAGCTTAAAAATGACCGCATCAAGCTCTTGGGTTATGAGAAATATGCCAGCTTCATTTTGGAGGAAAGAATGGCCAAAAGCCCTGAGAGCGTGTTGAACTTCTTAAATGACCTGATGGTAAAAGCCAAGCCTTTTGCAGAGAAAGAGGTGAAAGAGTTGACTGAGTTTGCCAAAAAACTTGACGGGCTGGAAAAGCTTGAAAAGTGGGACTTTGGCTATTATGCAGAGAAACTCAAAAAGGAGAAGTATGCCGTAGATGACGAGTTGTTGAGACCTTATTTTGAATTAAAAAGCACAGTAAACGGTGTATTTACCACAGCTGAAAAGCTTTTTGGAATCAAATTTAAAGAGAATAAAGATATCCAGGTCTATCACCCTGATGTAACCGCCTATGAGGTATTGGACAACCAGGGCATCCACCTTGCAGTATTTTACGCTGATTTCTTCCCTAGAGCAGGCAAGAGAAACGGAGCCTGGATGACCAGCTATAGAGGGCAAAAAATCAAGGACGGCAAAAACCAAAGACCCCATGTGAGCATTGTGTGCAATTTCACCAAGCCCACCAAAACCAAGCCTTCCCTGCTCACATTCAATGAGGTGACCACCTTGTTTCATGAGTTTGGCCATGCCCTTCACGGCATGCTTGCCAACACAAAATATGAGTCCCTTTCTGGCACCAGCGTGTATTGGGATTTTGTGGAGCTACCTTCGCAGATCTTCGAAAACTGGTGTTATGAGAAAGAATGCCTGGACCTTTTCGCCAAGCACTATGAGACCGGTGAAAAGATACCAGAGGAGCTAATCGAGAAAATCAAGGCTTCAAGCAACTTCCACCAAGGCTACCAGACCATCCGCCAGATCAGCTTCGGGTTACTGGACATGGCCTACCATAGCACGGACCCCGACAAGATTGCTGATATTCCTACTTTCGAAAAGCAGGCTATGAGCCAAACGGAACTGTTGCAACCGGTGGAAGGTACGTTGATGAGCACCTCCTTTTCCCACATCTTCCAGGGCGGGTATGCAGCAGGTTATTACAGTTATAAATGGGCTGAAGTGCTGGATGCAGATGCCTTTGAACTATTTCTGGAAAAGGGGATTTTCAATGAACAGGTAGCAAAGTCCTTTCAGGAGAACATTCTATCCAAAGGTGGAAGCAGACACCCTTTGGAGCTTTACAAAAACTTTAGGGGCAGGGAGCCCAAGCCAGATGCCTTGTTGAAACGGGCCGGATTGGTATAAAATAACAAAAGGGGATGATAGATCATCCCCTTTTGTTTTAACTAAAGTAAATTTTTATACCATATCTAAAAAGTAAGGTTTGAAAATTAAATTACTACGATGAATCCGATGATAACGGCCCATGCAATCGCTGAAAGGGTTAAAAACACCTTGAATTTTTTGTCCTCGTTCATGATAATATAGTTATTTGGTTAATTGATTTCTTTAATATGTACGCAAGGTACATTAAAGATTGTTCAAAATCAACTTTTATAGGTACAAAATACACTTTTACGTAGTTAATTTTACAAAAGATGGCCGTAAACGTCTACGGGGCAGATTTTATTATAAAAAAAATATTTTTTATTCTTTGGAAATTTATCGAATGGGCTAATTTTCTTTGCTTTTGGATCAATGTTAGGAATCATGGTCGGCCAGGAGAAAGAAGGATCTGAGGACAGTATATTTACTAATTCCCTTTCCTGAAAAAACGAAAGGGATGCTTTCGCATCCCTTTCATAGTGTGTAATTTTCTACCATATTAAAAAGTTTTAATGTGGAAACTGCATGGTGACAGTACAAGTGAACAAACGATAGCTCCTAAATCACAATTATGAAGCCGATTATGATAGCCCAAATAATTGCGGATAAAGCTATAAATACCTTGAATTGCTTTTCCTCGTTCATGACCTTTTTGCGTTTTATAGATTCTTGACCAGTTACTTAATACATATGCAAGATACATAATTTCAGGTTTTAAATCAATATTTTTAGGCATCAAACACAAAATATTTATTTGATTTTAACGATCCTTTCCAAACATAGCCCAAATATTATAAAATTTTCAATTCAAAATATAACTTAACCTTTTGGATTTAATTTTTTTAGAAATCAATAGACATAGGGTTTACTAAACATTTTATCCCAAAACCTGTTAAGCCGGACAATGAATTGATTCCCAATTTTTTAAGGAAAATTTGACAGAATTTTATCGCTTGGTAAGATCGTGGTAGTGCTTTTGGTTCTTGGCCATATTTACGGCATTCCACCTCACCCTTTTGATCATCTCATATTCCCGAACTTTGCAATCTGTAATTTGGCAGTAATGACAGCACTTAAACGGCACACACGGGTCCACATGAACGAACACCTCAATATAACCCGGCAAGTTTTCCTTCAGCACATCTTCAACCTCCTCTACCTCGTCATGGACTTTCTTGAGATCGTAGTAGTATGGAAGAGTCAGGTGAAGGTCAATATGCTTATCAGGGCCATATTGCTGAACCCGCATATTATGAATATCAATCCAATTGTTTTTCCTGCTCAAGTTTAGGACTTTCACCGCATCAGCCATGGCTATCGGGTTGGTTTCATCCATCAACCCCGCTACTGATTTCCTTACCAAGAGATACCCATTGTAAAGGATGTAGCCTGCGAAAAACAAAGAAAACACGCTGTCCAACATATACAGACCCGTCCAGTAGATCACCCCAACACCTACCAGCAACACCAAACTCGACACCGCGTCGGTTTGTAGGTGGCGCCCGTCGGCCTCTAAAGTTAAGCTATGTAGCGCCTTG
The DNA here is from genome assembly GCF_018500185.1 of Litoribacter ruber. Taxonomy (GTDB): domain Bacteria; phylum Bacteroidota; class Bacteroidia; order Cytophagales; family Cyclobacteriaceae; genus Litoribacter; species Litoribacter ruber. The sequence goes on from NZ_JAHBGI010000006.1 coordinate 188,037, forward strand.
CCTTTTTTATAAAGCACTAATCCCAGCAGGCCGTTTATCAAGCCACTTATTCCTACTAGGAACATGCCGGTAGGAAGATGCTCCAGAGGTTCTATGACAAATAAGCCGTAAATGGCCCTGTAAATTATAAAAACCCCAGCGAGCATGATCAAGGTCCCTTCTATCCCCGCACTAAAGAACTCGATTTTCCCGTGTCCATAGGGATGGTTTTCATCCTTTGGCTGGGCAGAAAGGTAAATACTGTAAAAGGCAAATCCCGAGGCAATTACATTCACTATGCTCTCGAGGGCATCCGTGAGTATTGCTGTTGAATTGGTAATGTAGTAGGCATAGAATTTCACCATAAGCAAAACTACGCTTACAATAACCGAAAGCACGATCCATTTTTTTCTCTCAGAATACACCTTGACACTCAACTAGGATGGGACATGTTACCAAAAAAAATCCCTCAAAAAGAGGGCAAATTAAATAAGGCTTTTTACATTTTCAGGTGGCCTGCCAATGACCGCTTTATCACCTTTTATGATTACTGGCCTTTCCATCAGGATAGGATTTTCTGCCATGGCCCTGATCACCTCTTCGGCAGTAAGGTTTTTATCTTTGAAATTTTCCTTCCACACTTTTTCGTTCTTTCTTACCAAGTCTATCGGTTCCACCCCCAGCTTTCCGACCAGTGACTTCAGATCTTCTGCATTCAGTGGGGAATCAAGATATTTGACCACCTCAGGATTAAGGTTGTTATCCTGCAAAATTTTCACAGCCTCTCTGCTCTTTCCACAGCGGGGATTATGCAATATTTTCATGTGATAAGGTTTTTGATGGAAAATAAAGGTACAAAAAAAGCCGGATAAACCGGCTTTAGATATTTAATCATCAAAAAGGGTCTTTTTGAGATTGTCTTTGGTTTCTCCAGTCTTTTTCTGAAGCTTGCCCAATAGCTCATCCTCTTTTCCTTCGATATAGGTTAGATCATCATCGGTCAAGTTACCGTATTGTTGTTTTAACTTGCCCTTGAGCTCATTCCAGGTTCCTTTCAATTTCAAATTGGCCATAGTGGTTATATTTATGTTTATGATACGTTCCACTATCCAAAAACTATTCCACGTTCCTAAGCCATTTTGAGAAATTGCCAGCATGATTGCAAACCTTTCCTTAACTTTGCACCAGCTTCAAAAAAATCCCTATTATGAAATTCCATTACCTGCATTTATTTCTTTTATTTGCCTTGACTACCGTTTCATCCTGCGACAGTCCAGAGGACAAAAAGGGGAGATTTTTACTCAAAGGAAACAACCAGATACAGGAAAATGACTACGCAGGCGCCATACGTTTTTATGACGAGGCGTTGAGAATTGATGAGAATTTTGCCGAGGCACACCACAACCGCGGCATTGCCAATTATAAATCGGCCAACCTTGCCGCCGCAATCCAGGATTTTACAAACGCTATCCAAATAAACCCTGATTACACCGATGCCATCCATCAACGAGGGCTCGCCTACCTGGATCAGGGGGAGTATTACAAATCGCTGGAGGACGCTAACCGCCTGATTAAATCCGAGCAAGAGGACAGCAGGGGGTATTTTCTAAGGGGATTGGCAAATGAGGCAGTAAAAAGACATGAAGAAGCCCTAAACGATTTTGAAACGGCTTTGGGCCTCAATCCCAACAACCCGGATCTGTTGGTCAACAGGGCTACTATTTATTTTTACTTGGACAGATTTGACCTTGCGGAAAATGACCTTCAACAGGCCCTTGACCATGCGCCTAGAGAGTCCAACATTTTCAACCTGCAATCCATGATTGAATTTGAGCGGGGCGAGTATCAAAAAGCACTGGAGTCGGTAGAAAAAGCAATTGCGCTAAATTCTCGGCAGCCATTCTTTTACAACAATAGGGGCTTGTATAGAATCAAAACCGGAGAAATGGAAAAAGGGCTGGAAGACATTAATTTCAGCCTTAAGCAAAATCCACGCAACCTATATGCCCTGAGAAACAAAGGCATCTATTACTACTATGCAGGCCAGAAAACGCAGGCGCTTCAATATCTGGAAGAAGTCTACCAAAAGGACGCTTCCATCCCCTTGACCGCTGAATACCTGGAAAAATCCAAAAACCTTAATTGACCCTGATCAGGTGCTTAATCTCTGTTAACAAAGCCTTGGCATTAATAGGTTTGGAAACAAACCCGTCAAAACCATTCATTGCAATTTGGTCCTGAATTTCGGTTCTATTGGCTGCCGTCAAGGCAATTACCGGCACGCTGGAAATTGACTTAATGGTTTCGGTGGCCAAAAACCCATTCATTACCGGCATTTGTATATCCATCAGCACGATATCGTAGTGCTTTTTACCCACCGCATCCACGGCTTCCAAGCCATTGCTTACCCGGTCAAACTGGTAGCCCCATTTCTTTATGATCTTGCCCAACACCAAAGCATTAACTTCATTGTCCTCGGCTACTAGAATTTCAAGTTTCTGAGAAGGGATATTGGGATTAAATTCGGCGGATTGATCCATTTCGCTATCTTTTTTGGTTTCGTGGTTATTGGCTAAGGGTAAACTCAACATGAAATAAAACCTGCTCCCCTCCCCGACTTTGGAGTCAAGATGGATCTGGCTTCCCATTTTGTCGAGCAGCTTTTTGGTGATGGAAAGACCAAGGCCCGTCCCACCATATTTGCGGCTAAACGAACTGCTCACCTGTTCAAAGTCGTCGAAGATTTTGGAATGAAACTCTTGGGGAATCCCAACCCCGGTATCGACTACCTCAAAGTTAAAGTCTGCTCTCCCATCCCTAAATCCGGCAAACCCAACATTCACATCCACCTGCCCTTTTTTGGTAAACTTCAGGGCATTGGTCAACAGGTTATTTAAAATCTGTCCTATTCTGACCTTGTCACCCATTACTTCAAAATCCATATTGCCGATAAAGCTCATATTCAACTCATTACCGGTATCTGTGGCGTGAAAGCTCAAACCGTTCACCACCATCTCAACCAAATTCTGGATTTTGATGGGAGCTGATTCCAGTTTGATTTTCCCAAACTCTATTTTCTGAAAATCCAACAAGTCATTGATGATAGTAATTAAGTTTTCTGTAGCGAAATTGATGGTCTTCAAGGAGGATTCTAACCCATTTGGCAGGTTTTCCTGCAACAGGGAATATACCGATCCGGAGATCGCATTGAGCGGAGTGCGGATCTCATGGCTGATCATGGACAGGAATTCCGACTTGGTTTTGCTGGCCTGTTCGGCGGCTGATTTGGCCTGCTCCAGCTTGGACTCGGTCTGCTTGATTTCCGTGATATCGGTGAAGTAACCATACCAGGTAATCTCGCCGTTGGAAAGTTTCTCAGGAATGGAGCTGGCCTGGACCCATTTGTAATTCTCCCCATTTTCGGAAAGTATCCTAAACTGCCCATGCCAAGGCTTGAAACTTTGGGCTGATTGCAATATCCCTTCCACAAACTCTTCCACATCCTTGGGATGGATCCTGTTTAGGACCGCCTCAAATCCTCCATGCTGGTCAAATTCCTCCTCGCTGATCCCAAAAATCCTATTGATACCACTGCTGATGTAAGGAAATTGCAGCTTGCCATCCTCACCGCAAACCAACTGGTAAAGTACTCCGGGCATCTGATCCGTTACTCTTTGCAAAAACTGGTGGGATTCTTTCAGCGAAGCTTCCAACATGATCCTATCAGAAATATCTCTGGACATAGCCAAAACATATTCCTTGCCGCCCAATTTCACGAGCTTGGTATTCAGCTCCACGGGCACGCTTTCTTTTCCTATGATATGATGCTCACTTAGCGAAAGAAGGGACTTCTGCTTTCTCAGATTCTCCAAATGCTTTTCCCAACTTCCAGGTTTTCTAAATGCCGGCTCAAGCACCCTCAAATTCATCGGGCTCTTTTCCTCCCCTTCCTTCAGAATTCTTTCTTTAGCTTCCTCATTTTGGAAAATAATATTCCCGTCAAGCTCCGCTACCTGCACAGCATCCGGTGTAAGGTTAAAAATTTCCTTAAACAACCCCAGGTTGACCATCACCTCTTCTTCTTGGGTAATGTCCTGAAGGGTACCAAAGGCTTTTTTTAACACCCCATTTTCGGTTTCGCCTTTCCCAATGATCTTTACCCATTTGAAATTGTTGTCCTGGGTGGAAATCTGAACCTTGGTTTCAAATGACTTCCCGCTCTCAAGCAGTTCGCCAAAAGCAGCTTTTAACTTGGTCCTACATTCAGGCACACAAAGCTGAATCCACTCAAAAATATCATAGCGGTTACCCGTAGGAAAATCATAAATATCATAAATCTCTTGGCTCCAAAAGGTACGGTAAGTCAACAAATCCACTTCCCAAACCCCAAACTTGGCGGCCAGCTCTCCCATTTTGAATAGTTGGTTCTGGGAATCCAAGGCCAACTGCTGGGACTTGAGGTTGTCTATATCCCTACCCACAGCGTGGAGTTTATCCTGCTTATAGGAAACATTCCACTGCAACCATTTATAAGCGCCTGACTTGGACTTAAACCTGAAGGAAAAGGATGTGGCCCCGTTTTGAAGTTTTACCTCCTGTAGGGCTGTCCTGAATGGCTCCCGGTCTTGGGGATGCACAAATAGGATCAAACTGGTATTGGCAAATTCAGAGGGTAAATAGCCCAGCAAATTGGTAATCGAATTGCTAACCCAATGAAAAGACGTCCCCTCCCCTATGCCAAAAATGTCCAGGCTGTTTTCAAAAAGCGGTAAGGGAGAGGCATTGATCGGCTCAGGACTACTGCTTATTTTCTTGCCTTTATGGAAGAGTAAGTAGTTCTCCCCCAGCCCTTTATTTCTTTCAAACTCAAATGAGAAAAGGCGCTCATTCAACTGAAAAGTAACCCGGTCGTTATTCTCAAAACTGGTAATATCTACACCTAAGCCTAACAGTGATTCTTTTTCAAGATTATACCCTACTGCTTCCTTAAAGGCTGCATTGACATAAAAAATCGTAAAAGGCGTTTCTCCATCTGCCATAAAAATCAGATCCGATGAGGCATCGATGATTTTTTTAAAAGTAGAATGGATCCCTCTGTTTTCCATCTGTTTATTTGTAGTTCAAAAACTGATTTTTGTATTTCATACAAATTTGATTAAATAATTGAATAAAACAAACCTTATATACAAAATAATTTACACACAGTTACAGGTGAATTACAATGGTTTACCGCCCTTTTATATATAAAGATTGGTGCCAATTGGCCTATAGGTACATTTTACCAAAAAACTAACCTAAAAAAGGCCGCTCAATTTGAGCGGCCTTTCAGCAATTTATTCAATTTCCGTTCCTCGGCTTTCGGTCTTCCGTCTTCGGTCTCCCGTCTCCCGTCTTCGGTCTCCCGTCTCCCGACTTCGGTCTCCCGTCTCCCGTCTTCGGTCTCCCGTCTCCCGACTTCGGTCTCCCGTCTCCCGTCTTCGGTCTCCCGTCTCCCGTCTTACTTATTCTTCTCCTTGATCAAGTTCAAAGCAGAACCGGCTTTAAACCAACCGATTTGACCTTGGTTGTAAGTATGCAACACCTCGATCTCATTCTTGGAACCATCAGCATGGTTAAGAACCACCGTCAAAGATTTGCCCGGAGCAAAGCTTTCCAAGCCAACGATGTCGATGTTGTCATCTTCCTGGATCAAATCATAATCTGCAGGATTGGCAAATGTCAAAGCCAACATTCCTTGCTTCTTCAGATTGGTTTCGTGGATCCTGGCAAATGACTTCACCAAGATAGCTCTAACGCCCAAGAACCTTGGCTCCATGGCCGCATGCTCTCTAGAAGAACCCTCTCCGTAATTTTCATCACCTACCACGATAGAACCGATGTTGTGCTGCTTGTAATGTCTCTGCACAGCTGGAACCTCTCCGTACTCACCAGTCAATTGGTTTTTTACAGAGTTGGTCTCCTCATTGTAAGCATTCACAGCTCCTATGAGCATGTTGTTGGAAATGTTATCCAAGTGGCCTCTGAATCTCAACCATGGACCAGCCATAGAGATGTGGTCAGTGGTACACTTGCCTTTTGCTTTGATCAAAAGCTTCAACCCATTCAGGTCAGTACCTTCCCAAGGCTGGAATGGCTCAAGCAACTGCAATCTTTCTGACTGTGGATCAACAATTACGTTGACACTGCTACCCTCTTCGGCTGGAGCCTGGTATCCTGCATCCTCAACTGCAAAACCTTTGGTTGGAAGTTCCAAACCAGTTGGTTCATCAAGTTTCACCTGCTCACCGTTCTCATTGGTCAAGGTATCTGTCAATGGATTGAAGGTCAAGTCACCTGCAATAGCCATAGCAGTCACAATTTCCGGAGACGCTACAAATGAGTGCGTATTTGGGTTACCATCAGCTCTTTTTGCAAAGTTACGGTTGAATGAAGTGATGATGGAGTTCTTCTCCTTCTTCTCAGCACCGTGACGCGCCCACTGTCCGATACATGGTCCACAAGCGTTGGCCAAAACCACTCCGCCCATAGAACCAAATGTATCCAGGAAACCGTCTCTTTCTACGGTAAATCTTACCTGCTCAGAACCCGGTGTGATGGTATATTCAGATTTCGCTTTCAAGTTCTTCTCAACGGCCTGCTGGGCCAAAGAAGCTGCGCGAGAAATATCCTCGTAAGAAGAGTTGGTACAAGAACCGATCAAACCTACCTCTAACTTGGCTGGCCAGTCGTGCTTCTTCACCGCTTCAGCAAACTTGCTGATCGGCCACGCCAAGTCCGGAGTGAAAGGACCGTTGATGTGTGGCTCCAACTCAGAAAGGTTGATTTCAATCACCTGATCGAAATACTGCTCTGGATTATTGTACACCTCATCATCACCAGTAAGATGTTCTTTCACCCCATTGGCCAAGTCAGCTACGTCAGCTCTGTCAGTACCTCTTAAGTAGGCTTCAGATTTTTCATCGTAACCAAAGATGGAAGTTGTAGCACCGATTTCCGCTCCCATGTTACAGATGGTACCTTTACCGGTTGCGGAAAGGTTTCTGGCACCTTCACCGAAATATTCAACTACAGCACCGGTTCCACCTTTTACAGTAAGGATACCGGCCACTTTTAGGATTACATCCTTTGCAGAAGCCCAACCAGAAAGTTTACCTGTCAATTTAACCCCGATAAGCTTTGGAAACTTCAGTTCCCAAGGCAAACCAGCCATTACGTCGCAGGCATCAGCACCACCGACACCGATAGCAACCATACCTAGACCACCGGCGTTTGGGGTGTGGGAATCGGTACCGATCATCATACCCCCTGGGAAAGCATAGTTCTCCAATACTACCTGGTGGATGATACCCGCACCCGGCTTCCAGAAGCCAAGTCCGTATTTATTAGAAACAGAGCTAAGGAAATCATATACCTCTCTGTTTTTGTCTTTAGCTTTGTCCAAATCAGCCGTGGCTCCAACCTCAGCTTGGATCAAGTGATCACAGTGAACTGTGGAAGGCACAGCAACCTGGTCTCTTCCTGCTTGCATAAACTGCAATAGAGCCATTTGCGCAGTTGCATCCTGCATGGCTACTCTATCAGGCTGGAAATCCACGTAAGACGCTCCTCTTTCGAAGGCCTCAGAAGCTTCCCCCTGCGATAGGTGGGCATAAAGAATCTTTTCAGTTAAAGTCAGTGGCTTACCCACCGCTTTTCTTGCAGCCTCTATACGCTCTGGAAATTTAGCGTATACTGCCTTGATCATTTCTATATCAAATGCCATTTTGAAATGAATTATTTAAAGAATTTATTTAGTTTCAAATTAATCTCAGGCAAAGATAAAAAAATAGAGGTAAAATTGAAGGATTAAATGCTTGCCATTCTTATTTAGAAAATGTATAAAAGAGCACCAATCCCGCTAAAACATCAGGTAAACCCCTACTCCTAAGACCATGGCAGCTACAATGAACACCAAGGCTGTGTACTTGATCACTTCCTTTGCTGACACGCCGGTGATGGCCAAAAGCGGCAAAGCCCAAAAGGGCTGCAGCATATTGGACAGCTGGTCCCCATAGGCCAAAGCCATGATCACTTTGGCATACGGCAACATAAAAGCCCGGGCGGCCTCCATCACTACTGGCCCCTGCACGGCCCACTGCCCTCCTCCCGAGGGAACAAACAAATTAATAAGGGCGGCGCTGAAAAAGGTCCAAACCGGAAATGTGGACGGGGACGAATTTTCCACAAAGAAGCCTGCCACCAAAACCAACAGTCCAGAATACTTTAAAACACCCAAAATCCCAGCGTAAAACGGAAACTGCAACACAATGCCAGTAGCGCCCCCGATGGCATTTTGAATAGCTTTTACATAATTATTGAGATCAAGATGCAGGCATAGCCCCAAACCCAACAGGAAAAAGTTGACAAAATTAAGGGTGATAAAACCCAGGCCTTTTTCCGGTATGTTGAAGAAATCGAAAAGGCTCAAACCCAAAATCACCAATCCCACTATTAAGCCCAAATAGTTCTTGGGGGTAGCCAGTTTTAAAAAGTCAACTTGAGGGGGAGGGTATGATCCGGTATTATTTCTTTTGGATAAAATGACAAAAGTCATCAGTATAGCCACCACCAAAATGGCGTTGATGACAAAATTGAATTGGCTCAACAGGGTTTCTTCCACTCCTATCACCCCGATCTTGTCTACCAGGAAATGATTAGGTTCGGCTACTTTCAAAGGAGCCGAGCCCGAAAAACCCCCATGCCATACCAACATGCCCACATAACCTGCTGCAGCCACAAGTGGATAATTGATGCTAATGCTATCCCGCTGGCATTGTTCGCCGATTTTCCTGGCCAGCACAGCGCCCAGTATCAAGCCAAAACCCCAGTTGATGTATCCGGCAAGAAGTGTAACCGCTGCCGTGAGGATCACAGCGGCCGTATTGCTTTTGGCCTTTTGGGCCAAAGCAGCCAATCCCATGTCTACTATTGGAGAAATGGCCAAGGCGTGACCAAAGATCAGGATCAGCACCATCTGAAGGGTGAATTCTAACAGCTCCCAAAAACCCATTTTCCAAAACTCCAACACCTCAAAAGCATAGGCCCCAAGGCCCACATTTTCCGGTCTGGTAAATAAAATTGCCCCAGCCAAACAGAAAACTGTCAGCAACAGGGCAATCTCAAAAGGTGATGGAAAAGTAAGCTTCAGGCTGGATTTCATTTCAGGTCAATCAAAAAAGCCATGGTATCCACATTGTCGGCATAATCTTCCAATCCCGGACACTGCGCATCCCCAAATGGCAAACTATTTTTCAACTGCCCTTCCTTGCTTACCACGCATTGAATTTTATCAGTATAGGAGGAAAGCTTGCTCTCCAATTCCTGTTGGTCCTCATAAATCTCATAATAAAGTACTGAAATCGGCGAAACCAAACCCTCCCCTTTTGTCAATAGCAAAAACCCATTGTCCAAATGCGGCTGCTGATTGACCAGGTAAATGGACTTGTTGTAATCGTAATTATTGCGGTACTTATGGTGGTTGATCACCGATTCAAAGGGCTGTATAGCCTTGAGGAAGTCCTGCAACTGCTCCTCATTGGGAAGAAACACTTTAGAAATATTCCTGCAGCCCAAGCCATAATATTGAAAAATATCATGGCCCAAAGCCAGGTAATCCTTTTCCCCTTCCTCACCTGTGAACACAGCCACTGAACTGCGGTTTTTCCGGATGATGTTAGGATATTTGCCAAAGTAATACTCAAAATAACGGGCCGAATTATCACTGCCCGTAGCAATATAAGCATCCATTCCCTTGAGCATGGACTCAAAATAGATGTAATCCGCAAATCGGGGCTCCGCTGCCACCAACTGTTCAGCAAGCCATTTCATGAGAACCTCATCGTTGGAACTGAGTTTACCGTGAAACTCATGACCGCTCAAAAGCACGGTCATAAAATCATGAAAACCAACCGCAGGCACGTTTCCAGCCATCAACACCCCTATTTTTCTTGGGCTCTCAATGCTTACAAGGTCATATTTCCCCAGCCAATCGGCCAAAGCTTTTTCCTGCAAAAAGACCTGCAAGCCTTCCAGCGCTGACCGGGTCTGCTCCTGAGTAAACCAATTATTGTTGTTTTCTACTCTTCTGGACAAGGTTTCAAACTCTTCTTCAGAGAGGTTTTCAAGGGTTTTACCTAGATTTACAAAGGCCTGTATTCTTTCTTGGAGGGTCATCATCGTACTAATTTAGGGAAGCAAAGATAAAAATTAAAGCCCTAAACCATACAGGGCATTTGTAAATCATTAAGAACGATTATAAATTAGTTAGCACACTAACATTATTATTGGGAGATTGTTAATTGCTTATTAGATTTGAAAAAAAATAAGAGAATAATGGCCATAATGATAACCGACGAATGCATCAACTGTGGTGCATGCGAACCTGAATGCCCAAACACTGCCATCTATGAAGGCGGGATAGAATGGACTTGGGGCGGAGGAACCAACCTGAAAGAGGTAGTGCTGCCGGATGGCACCGTAGTGGATGCCAACGAAAAGCAGGAGCCTTTATCGGATGAATTTTATTATATAGTGTCGGACAAATGTACCGAATGTATAGGTTTCCATGAGGAACCACAGTGTGCGGCTGTATGTCCGGTAGACTGCTGTGTGGATGATCCAGACCGCAGAGAAACCGAAGAAGAGCTGCTGGCGAAAAAGAAATTCATGCACGGTGAATGAGGTCCTAAAGAGTGGTAAATTCCACTCTTTTTTTATTTTGGAGCTGTAAAACACTTAAATTAAACCATTTATAATTACACAGCACCTTGTTTTTCAAAAAAAATACCTAAATGGTTTGATTTTAATAAGTATAATGATTTAAATTGTCTCGAATTTAATTCATTTCGATTATAAAACAATTTTGGACAGTGGAAGAGAATAACGGAAATGCCAGAGAGGAGATCTTCTCAAAAAAAGTAAAAGCAGGAAAAAGAACTTACTTTTTTGACGTGAAGTCAACCCGTGCTAATGATTACTACCTCACGATCACAGAAAGTAAGAGAAAGACAAGAGATGACCAATTTGTATTCGAAAAGCATAAGATTTTTCTTTACAAAGAAGATTTCGGCAAGTTTGTAGACGCTCTTCAGGATGCGGTAGAGCACGTGAAAAATGATTTGATGCCAGAAATTGACTTTTCTCAATTTGATGAGCAGCCGGAGGAAGTAACCTCTAACGAATTTGGTGAAGAGCTTAAGTGGGATTAATCTCCCCTTTACATAAATTCTAAAATAAGGCCATATCCTGGGTATCACCATTTGGATAGGCCTTTTTTTTGTGTTATCCGTTTAAGAATTTATAACTTCACGTCATGATAAACAGGCTGCTGCTCTCCATATTAATAATCCTGTTGATTTTTATCCTTTTGGGTTGGTATTTTTCCAATATCACCCTTTATTTTTTATTCTCCTTGGTACTGGCGGCCACTCTGCGACCATTGACCAACCGGATCAACAATATCCATGTCTTTGGACAGCAAATCCCCAGGTGGACAGCCATCCTATTTTCCTATCTGTCCATCCTATTGGTCATTTTCCTGATCAGTTTGTTATTTATCCCCTTGATTCGGGCACAGATCGGCATTATCACTGAACTTGACATTGACTTCCTTTACGACCAAATACAGCGCCCCGTTGGCAGGATAGAGGAGATCCTGATCCGCTGGGATTTGGTCAAAAACGAACCGGGTTTTCTGATCACCATGGTGAGAAACAACCTGATGATGAGTTTCAGCGAGATAAATATCCAGGGATTTATTAATGGGGTGATCAATACTACTTCGAGCTTTCTGATTAGCCTTTTGGCCATCGCCTTCATATCCTTTTTCCTGCTGCTGGAAAATGGGCTGTTAAGAAGGAACCTGATCCAGTTGGTTCCCAATAAATACTTCGAAATTTCAGTTTCCACTTTTCATCAGGTAGAGCAATTATTGTCAAATTACTTGATAGGACTGCTTTTGCAGATGACCGCCATTTTCTCACTGGCTTCGTTAGGATTAAGCATTTTACGGGTGGAATATGCCTTTACCATTGCAATTTTTGCCGCTGTGGCAAACCTCATCCCCTATGCGGGACCGCTTCTGGGCGGGATTTTTGGGATTCTGGTTGGTCTATCCACAGGTGATTTTAATAGCGGAGCCGAGGTTTCCTGGTTTGTTTTAAAAATCATTTCCGTGTTTGCCCTGGTGCAAATGACAGATAATATTCTCCTTCAGCCGCTTATTTTCTCTAAATCTGTAAAAGCGCATCCACTTGAAATATTTGTTATTATCTTTGCGGGTGCAAAAATTGCAGGTGTTCTTGGAATGATTTTCGCAATCCCAGTCTATACTATATTCCGGGTATCTTTCAAAGAGTTCTATAAAGGTTACAAAGAGTACCAGATATTTAAAATTTAATAGTAAAAAGATCCATGGCATTACAATGTGGAATCGTGGGCTTGCCAAACGTTGGCAAATCGACATTATTTAATGCATTATCCAGTGCAAAGGCTGAGGCAGCCAATTTCCCTTTCTGTACCATTGAGCCAAATGTTGGCGTGGTAACAGTTCCCGACAGAAGATTGCAGATTTTGGAATCTTTGGTCAACCCTCAACGAGTAATGCCGACCGTGATTGAATTTGTCGATATTGCAGGCCTTGTGAAAGGCGCAAGCAAAGGTGAAGGTTTGGGAAATAAATTTTTGGCCAATATCCGTGAGGTGGATGCCATCGTACACGTGATCCGTTGCTTCCAAGATGACAACGTGGTCCACGTAGCAGGATCTGTGGATCCTATTTTTGACAAAGAAGTAATTGACACCGAGCTCCAGCTGAAAGATTTGGAATCGGTGGAGAAAAAAATCCAGCGTTTGGAAAAAATCGCCAAATCCGGTGATGCCAAAGCTAGAAAAGAATTGGAAACCCTTCAGTTATTCAAAAAAGGTCTTCAGGAAGGCAAAAACGCCAGGGCCATTGAAGTAGAAAAAGAAGATTTAGAGGCAGTTAGAGATTTACATCTTTTAACTATCAAGCCAGTTTTATATGTAGCCAACGTAGATGAAGGCAGCATCTTGACTGGAAATGAGTTTGTAGACAGGCTGAAGGAGAATGTAAAAGATGAAAATGCCGAGGTAATTGTGTTATGTGCGGCAATAGAGTCACAGATTGCTGAATTTGATGACGCAGAAGAGAAACAGATGTTTCTTGAAGAATACGGTTTGGATGAAAGCGGATTAAACAAACTTATTGCAGGTGCGTATAGTTTACTTAATCTGATCACCTACTTTACAGCAGGCGTTCAGGAAGTGCGTGCATGGACCATAAAGCGGGGCTGGAAGGCTCCACAGGCCGCTGGAGTAATTCATACCGACTTTGAGAGAGGCTTCATTAAGGCCGAAGTTATTAAATTAAATGACTACGAACAGTATAAATCTGAAGCTTCCTGCCGTGAAAATGGCAAAATCTCCATAGAAGGCAAGGAATATGTGGTACAAGATGGAGATATAATGCATTTTAGGTTTAACGTTTAATGGATTTCAGGATTTTATTGCTAATTTTGAATCGACTATATTGACTAATCCTTATTTAATTAGTAAAATTTAATTATTGTTTAACTTTTCATTTTTATAATCGTGAGAATAAGACTTATATTTTCGTTGAAAAACAAAGGAGCTTATTTACCCTTTCATCACCAGTACATTTTGGCCCAATTTCTTAAAGGCCTCATTGTAAAAGGTGGACGAGAAGAGTTTTTTAACTACAATTACTTCAATTTCTCTGGTCTAAAAGGACAGACCAAAGTAAGTAGAAGCGGCTTACACTATTACTCAAGCTTAGTTACCCTCGTGCTTTCATCACCCAATGAAGACTTTATGGATTATCTGCTGGAGCAAGTGTTCAACACGCCTAAAATTGAGTTAGGAAATCTTATCATTTCACCCGAGTACACTGAGCAGGAAATCGAACCTACTTTGGAGACCTCAAACAAATTCGTTTGTATCTCTCCTCTAGTATTGTTGACTCCTTCCTTTAATGACGACTCAGGGAAAAGATTCATCAACCCAGATACCGACGAATTCTCGGATCTGCTTTATGAATCCACCCTAACCAGAATGGAAAGGTCAGGCTGGTATTCCCAGGAACAAATGGAATCTTTCTATAAATTCCAGGTGGTACCAGATATGAATTATGTAAACAAGCTTCGCGAGCAGCAGAAGAAATTCGCAAGAATCTATTCTGTGTATGACATGGATGTGAAATATGAAGTAAGAGGATACACCCTTCCTTTCACTTTGTATGCAGCACCTGAGGTACAGGATTTCGTATTTAAATGCGGTCTTGGAGCATTTACCCACAAAGGGTTTGGTATGCTAGACCTTGCTAACAATGCGCCTAGCCAAAGGACAGAGCCTTACAAATTCAAGCGTGAAGGCTTCGTGCCTTACAAATCGCAGGATTCCAGCAGGCCTCCTAGAACCTCCCCTACAGAAGAGGAAAAAAATCAGGAAGATTAAAAATTGAAAAGTCCCGGCGCTTAGTGCTGGGGCTTTTTTTT
>NZ_JAHBGI010000060.1 GCF_018500185.1 Litoribacter ruber
TGATCGGGAAATAAACTCCTAAACGCCGAATCTATTTCCACTTCCTAATTACCCCTCCACATCAACCCAATCAATCACCGTTCCCTCACATTCAGGAGCATTGGGGCAGCAAATATACTCATCCCCGTTGCGGTCCTTGAACACCTTATAATCCCCAGCCAAGAAAACCAGATCACAGTGAATACACTTCTTCCTCTCCTCCAGCCCCAGTTTCCTGCCAAAAGGATGGTTTTTCCGGAGGTATTGTTGCTTATCTTTTACTTCTATTTCTTTCATAATATGCAAAGGTACGAAGGGAGAAGGAATGATTGGCTCAGATCCCTTGTCACGTTCTAAATCTAATTGACACTTTTTTCTCAAGCTTTTATATTTTTCTCCGCGAAGAAGCCTTTG
>NZ_JAHBGI010000061.1 GCF_018500185.1 Litoribacter ruber
CGATGGTACTGGAGTCACATCCGGGAGAGTAGGTCGCCGCCCACTTTTTTTCTTTTCCCTTAAAAAAAAGCCGCCGCATGGCGAACTTTCGGAAAGAAAAAACATTGATAGGATCCGGGATTCCCAAAATACCCCCTTCTTTTCCACACAAAAAAACAAAAGCAGGCAAAAAGCTGCCTGTCCCCCAATGCCCTGTTATTGCCGGCAACACCCGGTGGAAAAAAAATAAAACAGAAAAAGGCTTGCGGAACCAAAACATTGGATTACCTTTGCAACCCGTTCGAAAGCGATCGGGAAAAAAATCAAGACACGGGTTTGAAAAACAGCCGCTATAAGCAGGAAAGCCTGCTTGAAAGTTCTTTGAAGT
>NZ_JAHBGI010000062.1 GCF_018500185.1 Litoribacter ruber
AAATATTATAGTTGAAGCATAGTAGTAGAATCCAACAACAATGAAGATCATTTTCGTATTTGCTCTCCTTGCTATTGTTGCATGCAATGCCTCTGCGCGGTTTGATCCTCTTAGTCAAAGTTATAGGCAATATCAACTACAGTCGCATCTCCTACTACAGCAACAAGTGCTCAGCCCATGCAGTGAGTTCGTAAGGCAACAGTATAGCATAGTGGCAACCCCCTTCTGGCAACCAGCTACGTTTCAATTGATAAACAACCAAGTCATGCAGCAACAGTGTTGCCAACAGCTCAGGCTGGTAGCACAACAATCTCACTACCAGGCCATTAGTATTGTTCAGGCG
>NZ_JAHBGI010000063.1 GCF_018500185.1 Litoribacter ruber
ATCCTGAACACTAGCCTGCTCATTCCTCCTCTGTAAAGTTAGAAGATTTCCGTTATCATCATAACTATAATCCACATCATAAGCTTTCGGAGTTGAAGTCCTCGTTGCATACCCATTCGCCCCATACTCCCTCAAACTTCTAGCCTCCACAATTCGATGCAATTGGTCATAATTATAAATCATCGCCTGCATAGGATCCTGTTCCAACCCCGGCAGATCCGTATTCATCCAGGCAATGTTTCCATTATACAGCCCTGATGTACCCATCTGCTCATCATACCGATTCCACAGCTTGTCTCTTCCATCACTCGTAACCGCATTGGGATTAATGGGCT
>NZ_JAHBGI010000007.1 GCF_018500185.1 Litoribacter ruber
AGTAGGTCGCCGCCTTCCTTTATTAAGCAAAGCCTTCAGAGTGATCTGGAGGCTTTTTTGCGTTTAGGGCTTTTAAAGGGATGCACGTGACGGCGGGCAGGGTTTCTCGGAGTTCATAGGGGAAATTCACGGAGTTTTTTGGTCAAGTGATTTATCCCCAAAATTGCCGACCTTATAAAATATATCCATTTGGGTGGATTAATATCCCAGCTACTTCCTAATTAGGGAATTATGTTGCAGTTTTGCACCAAATAATTATTGATATGGCTATTATATTTCAATCCCTAGCGATAATAGACCCATCGGGTATCAAGGATCCCTCCGATTTTATTTTTGATGAGCAGAACGGCTTACGTGAACTGAAAGGAGAAAACATTCCGGCTGATGCGGTAAATATTGATTGTAAAGGGTTGTATGCTTCCCAAGGGTGGGTTGACTTAAAATGTTTCAATGGAGAACCGGGCTTGGAATACAAGGAGGACTTGGAGTCATTAGGTCAAGGCTTGGCCAAAGGCGGTTTTGTTAAAGCGGTTTTGTTACCTAACACTGATCCAGCCATTCAGACTAAAAGTGATGTTGAGTTCTTGAAGACAAGAACCAAGGATTTTTTTTCCAAGATAATTATTCAAGGAGCCCTTACTAAGGATACTAAAGGGGAGGATTTTACAGAGATCCTGGATTTGGCCAATAGTGGTGTCAAAGTATTTGGGGATGGTTTGAAGCCTTTGGCCAACTCTGACCGGCTGATGAAAGCTCTCCAATATTTGCAGAAATTTGATGGGATTGTGTTTGATCACAGCTATGATCCTTTACTGGCAATTTTCGGTCAGATGCACGAGGGTGAGGCTAGTACAAGGTTAGGGATGAAAGGGATTCCGCCATTGGCCGAGGAAGTAGCCATTCAGAAGAATATTGAGATTTTAAAATATACCGGGGGCAGACTTCACTTCCAAACCGTTAGTACCATAAAATCAGTTAAATTGATCAGAGAGGCTAAGAAAGAAGGACTGGCTGTGACGGCTGATGTATCGCTTTATCAATTGCTATTTTCTGATGAAGATTTGGCTACGTTTGATACCAACATGAAAGTGAAACCTCCTTTTAGAGGTGAGAGTGAGAGGGAGGCCCTACTCGGAGGGTTGAAAGATGGGACAATCGATGCCATTGTTTCCAATCATAGGCCTCATGATTTTGATGCTAAACATATTGAGTTTGATTTTGCTGGACATGGTATGCTAGGGCTTCAGACATTTTTGCCGGGGCTGATCCAATTGGAAAAAGAACTGGGATGGCCATTGCTTATTGAAAAGGTCACTTCAGGGCCAAATAAAGTTCTTGGTGAGAGTGAAGATAACTCTTTGGTGATTTTTGATCCTAAAAAGAAATGGAAATTCAATTCCAAAACTAATACTTCTAAATCCAACAATTCACCTTGGTTTGGAAAAGAGCTTACCGGTCAGGTTAAGTATTTAATTAACCGAAACAAGTACATTAAAATTAATGAATAGGTATTTACTATCCTCCTATAAATTCGGATTAGCAGCAGGTGTTTTGGGTGCATTAGCTTTCTGGGTTTTGAAGCTTTCTAATTTGGAGCCTGTAAGCTTCACCTTGATATTTGGATACATGGTAATACCTGTATTCCTATTTCTTGGCATAAAAAATTTCAGAGACTACCATAACGATCAAGAGCTTTTCTTTGCCCAAGGAATGACAGTGGGCTTCTTCATCTACAGTATTTTCGGATTGTTTTTAGCGAGTATGGTCAGCATGTTTTTGATGTTTCAACCTGAAATTTTCAATGAATATATTCAGATGAATCTGGATTTCTTAGTTCAGCGCAAGGATCAAATCACAGAGGAGATGGGGCTATCAACCTATGAAAGTCTTTATCAAAGTTCTCTTGACAATACTGTCTCGGACATTTTCTTCGATTATTTGGCAAAAATCACCATCTTTGGATTATTATCTACGATTATAATCACCGTGATTTTAAAACAGTCCAAGATCTGAATTTATGGAAAATTACAATGGAAATTCTGATGTCGAAGTAGGAGCAGCCCCTTTTCAAGCTGCTTTCAAGACAGGAATAGTTTTGGGTCTGATCACTGTGGTGGCATACTTTATCCTTTATTTCATTGACTCCACTCTATTGGCTTCAGGGTATGTAGGGCTGGTACTCGTGGCTGTCATGGTAGGGGTGATCATGATTTTCGGGATCGAATACCGAAAAGAGTTGGGGGGCTATATGACTTTTGGTGTGGCCTTTCAATTTGTGTTTATTGCCTTGTTGATCAGCAGTCTTATTAGCACTGGCGGAAATGTTCTATTATTTCACATAATTGACCCAAACCTTCCAACTGTTTTGGCAGACGCCCAAATGGAAAGCACATTGGCTATAATGGAGCGGTTTGGTGGGGCTGGGGCCATAGGGGGTGAAGAAATTGATAAATTGAGGGAAGGGTTTTATGATAACTATACCATTGTAGGAATGATCAAAAGTTTGGGTGTGTCTGTAATCATTTCTGCGATTCTTGCTTTAATTTTGGGTGCCATTCTTAAGAAGAGAGATAAATCATTGGATTATTAATACATGCTTCAAATATCAGTAGTTATCCCTGTTTACAATGAAGAGGAATCCCTTCCTGAGTTAGCCGAATGGATTGGCCGCGTAATGGGGGAGAACGGATTTTCCTATGAAGTAATTTTTGTAAATGACGGAAGCCGTGATAATAGCTGGGAAGTGATAAGCATGCTGGCTCAAAAAAACGGGCACTTGAAAGGTGTTAGTTTTACCAGGAATTATGGTAAATCGGCGGCTCTTGATATCGGTTTTCAAAAAGCCAAAGGGGAAGTCGTAATCACCATGGATGCCGACCTACAGGACAGTCCTGACGAAATACCTGGGCTCTACTATATGGTAACCAAAGAAGGGTATGATATTGTGTCGGGCTGGAAGAAAAAGCGCCACGATCCAATAGGGAAGACCATTCCATCCAAATTCTTTAATGGTGTGACCAGCATGATTTCAGGAATTGATCTGCATGACTTCAATTGTGGACTCAAAGCCTATAAGAATAAGGTGGTGAAAAACATCCATGTGTATGGAGAAATGCACCGCTATATCCCATTAATTGCCAAATGGAATGGGTTTAGCAAAATCGGGGAAAAAGTCGTTGAGCATAGACCACGCAAATATGGGTACACCAAATTTGGAATGGAAAGGTTTGTTAATGGATTTTTGGATCTGATTTCTGTATCATTTGTGAATAGGTACAAAAGAAAACCTATGCACTTTTTCGGCTCCTTGGGCACACTTTCCTTCTTTTCAGGATTTATCATTACCCTGTGGTTGATCTTTGAGAAAATCTATGGGCTGAAGAAGGGGATTCCGGTTCGCGAAATCACCGAGCAACCTACGTTTTTCTTGGCTTTGGTGGCTCTAATTATAGGTGTCCAGCTTTTTCTTACAGGCTTCTTGGCTGACATGATGGCCTCCAACAATGTGCGGAAAGCGGATTACAATATTGAGCAAGAGGTTAATTTTGATGCCTGATGTTATTCAGCATAATCATACCTGTTTATAACCGTCCACTTGAAATAAAAGAATTACTTGAAAGTCTCAACAAGCAATCTTTTCGAGACTTTGAAGTAATCATTGTGGAAGATGGCTCTTCAGTAACATGTAAGGAAATCTGTGAAAGTTTTGACCGTTACTTTCCTATCACTTATTATTATCAGGAAAATACAGGCCAGGGTTTTGCGCGGAATTTTGGAATGAAGCGAGCTTCCGGAGACTTTTTTATCCTTTTGGATTCTGATTGTATTGTACCCCCAAATTATATGAAGATTGTCGCTGAGAGCTTGGAACTAAGACAGCTTGATGCTTTTGGTGGACCCGATGCCGCTGAGGAGAACTTCTCCCCATTGCAAAAGGCCATCAATTTCAGTATGACTTCCCTTTTTACCACCGGAGGAATTAGGGGGAAATTGCCGGATCCATCCAAATATCAGGCAAGGGGGTATAATATGGGGCTTTCTAGAAAGGCCTTTGAAGAAACACAGGGTTTTGTAGATCCGAATAAAGGGGAAGATATTGAGCTGAGTATCCGATTGAAAAAGCTCGGCTTTAAGCTGGAATTAATAGCAGATGCTTTTGTTTATCACAAAAGACGAAACACCTTTTGGTCCTTTATTAAGCAAAGTTATTCGTTTGGGAAAAATAGAGTCAATGTAAGTAGGTTTCATCCCGAGGCCATCAAGATCGTGCATTTGCTTCCTTTCTTCTTTCTATTGGGAGTCTTCAGTCTTCCAGGGTTGTTTTTGTTTAGGGAAAACCTGTTTTATCTAGGAGTGGGGTTACTAGGTCTCTGGAGTCTGGGTTTGATGATTACTTCCACAATCGAAAACAAATCCTTATTTATCGGCCTGCTGTCACTACCTGTCGCGTTTGGGCAGCTTTTGGCTTATGGTGCTGGATTGGCCAGTGAAAGCCTGCGGAAAGCAAGCAAAGGCTAAGTTTAACCTTTGGTGCAATAATAGATGATTTCATTAATTGGAAGGGCGTGCTTTTCGACCATTTCCTTAGGCAATGCTTGAACATAGTTGTCTTCAGACACTCTCAAGCCTGATTTGCTTAGCCGGCTGGCATAATCCAAACCGTACTTCCTGACATGATCGCGCTGACCAAATAAACGCTCCCTTTCGGCTGGGTCGGTGATTGTTTTATCCTCCAGGGTTTCGGGCAGTGGGTACACCGGGGATTGTACTATTCCCCATCCATCTTTTTTGAGCACACGGTTGATTTCCCGGCAAGCGGCAATATCATCGTCCACATGCTCCATTACATGGTTGCAAAATACTACATCAAAAGTTTCGTCTTCAAAAGGGATTTGGTGGATGTCCATCTTTACCTTGGCTAAAGGGGACTCCAAGTCACCTGTGATATATTCCAAGTTATCCATAGCCTCAAACTTGTCGATAAAGCAGAGCTCTGGAGCCACATGGAGTACTTTTAGTGGCTTCTTAAAAAAAGGAGTTTTTTCCTGTAAGAACAAATACATCAACCTGTGCCTTTCCAGGGCCAGGCAATTTGGACAAAGTGCATTGTCTCTTCCTTTTCTTCCATAAGGAAGGAATTTTTTGAATCCGCTATCGCAAACCGTACATATAACCTTGTCTCCCTTGTAAACCACGGCCATTATTCGCAACACTTTATGGCTGACGAGTTGGAGGTACTTGCGTGGCACGTAGCGGATGACAAAGCTGATGATTGATTTCATGGGTTCAATAAAGTTTAGGGCAAGTTACTAAACAAATGGCAAAAGAGCTTGTGTATGGAGGCTTTGATATTTCTTTCAATGGCAAAATGCTCGTGCCATCGGGATGGTATTTAGGTGATAAAGGCTTAACTTCGAGGCAAATCCGGACTCGGTATTCTCTATCGATCCCTATCTCACACAAATTACAGTATTCAAACCAAATCTTATGGCTAAAAATCTCCTGATTGTACTCGGATGTACCGCTGTTGTCATTATGATTTTGTATAAAGTCTTTTCTCCAGGAAAAAGTACGGAGGGGTCAGACCTTATTGTAGCTGCTAAAAAAGGCAAGTTCAAAGTGGAGATTACTACCACGGGAGAATTGCGTGCGCAACGGTCGGTGAAAATCATGGGGCCTCAAAGGGCACGTGAATTCCGATTGAGCCAGCTGAAAATAGAGCAGATTGTAGATGAGGGGACGGTGGTGAAAGAAGGGGATTTTATAGCTTCCTTAGATAAGTCGGATCTTTTCGGAAAAGTAAGCGATGCACAGGGGAAGCTCGACCAGGTCAAGTCCCAATATGAGCAAACCCAACTGGATACAGCCCTGTCTTTGAGACAGGATAGGGATAATCTGATAAACCTTACCTACCAAGTAGAGGAGCAGCAGCTGGTGTTGGACCAGTCCCAATATGAGCCTCCTGCTACAATAAAGCAATATGAGTACAATCTGGCCAAGGCCAAAAGGGATTTAAAACAAGCCGAAGAAAATTACAAAATCAAATTCAATCAAGCAGTCGCTAAAATGGCCGAAGTAGCCGCTAACTTAAGAAAAGAGGAAAGGGAATTTAAGCAGATGGAGGCGATGCTGGATGAATTTACCATTTATGCCCCACAGGATGGAATGGTCATTTATGAAAATGGCTGGGATGGCAACAAAGTAGGCCCAGGGTCCAGTATCAGTGCCTGGAATCCCGTGGTGGCGACATTGCCAGACCTGACGTCCATGTTGAGCATTACCTATGTCAACGAGGTGGATATCCGGAAAGTGAAAGTAGGGCAAAAAGTGGAACTGGGAATGGATGCCTTTCCTGAGAAGAGGCTCTCAGGAAGAGTGACACGTGTAGCAAATGTAGGGCAGCAGAGGTCAAATTCCGATGCGAAAGTATTTGAGGTCACCATTCTTGTCAATGAAAGTGATCCAGTAATGAGGCCAGCCATGACCACCAGCAATAATATTATTGCAGATGAATTGACCGAGGCGGTATATGTGCCTCTAGAAGCTGTTCATGTGGAAAATGATAGTATAAATTATGTTTTGCTCAACAATGGCGTGAAACAAGAAGTGAAATTAGGCCTATCCAATACCAATGAAGTGGTGATCCAAAAAGGGTTAAACTCTGGGGATAGGGTTTATCTTTCCACCCCCAAATGGAATAGCGACAAGCCGGTCAAATTGCTGAAAGAGCTGGATGGAAAAAGGGAGGATGAAGTGTTGGAGCATGGGGTGACGCATCTCGGTAAATAGTAAAACGGTAAATTTTGAGTCAAGAATCATTTAGATTTCGTGAAAGGCTGCTCGCCAATTTCTATATAGCGGTTGAGGCCGTTATTGCTAATCGGCTGAGGTCGTTTTTGACTGCCCTAGGGATTATTTTTGGGGTGGCGGCCGTCATTGCCATGCTCGCCATCGGCAATGGCGCCCAGCAGGAAATCATGGAGCAAATTAAACTGGTGGGGGTGAATAACATCATCGTCGAACCGATAGTTGATCAAATAGAGGAAAAGGTTGGAGACGATAATTCACATGGAGAGGAAAAGAAAAAGTTTTCGCCCGGTCTTAGAATGTTGGATGTAGAGTCTATCCAAGAGGCCATTCCCGGCGTAAAGAATGTTAGTCCAGAAGTGATGGTTGATACTTATATCGTTAAGGATGGCAACCGGCGATCTGCGAAGCTGGTAGGGGTGATGCCATCCTACTTTGAGGTGAATAACTTTTCAATTCAGGAAGGGAAAATGTTCACTAAAAACAATCTGACTAAAGGGGACCCCGTCTGCCTGATTGGCCGGGGGGTACAGACGAAGTTTTTCAGCAAAGAAAATCCTATAGGTAAAAAGATCAAATGCGGAAATCAATGGCTTACTGTGGTAGGGGTGATGGAGGAAAGAAAGGTCTCCGAGGATAATATAGGGAAGTTAGGGATACGGGATTTGAATATGGATGTGTATATACCTATTCAATCCATGTTTGTAAGATATAAAAACCGGGATCTAGTCACTTCATCTGGTTTGATCCAGGGAGGGGGAAGAAGGTATTCGGGCACTGAAAGTCCTGCCGTAAATATGGGGAATCTGTCGAACTACCATCAATTGGATAGGTTGGTTGTGCAGGTTGAGGATAGCCGTTCCTTGTCTCCGACCGCCGATGTGATCAACAGGATGCTGAGCAGGCGCCATTATGGGGTTGTGGACTTTGAAATCACGATTCCGGAGCTGTTGCTGAAGCAACAGCAGCGTACCCAGCACGTTTTTAACATCGTACTTGGAGCCATTGCAGGTATATCATTATTAGTCGGGGGTATTGGCATTATGAACATCATGCTGGCCTCAGTGATGGAAAGAATAAAAGAAATCGGACTAAGGCTTTCGTTGGGAGCAAAAAAATCCGATATTGTAAATCAGTTTTTATTCGAAGCGGTCATGATTAGTGTGAGCGGGGGTGTGATTGGAGTAATCTTGGGAATTGTTTTAGCGGATGCTGTGGCAAGATTTGGAGAATTTCCAACGATTGTAAGCTTCAGCTCTGTTGTGATTTCCTTTAGCGTGGCCGCTACGGTGGGGTTAGCCTTTGGGATAGCACCTGCAAGAAAAGCTGCTAAACAAGATCCAATAACATCGTTAAGGTATGAGTAAACTTATTTGGGTGAGGCGGTTTTGCTTTGCCGCATTTTTATTGCCCACTTCATTATTTGCACAAGAGACTTCCGTTTTTTCCCTAGAGGATATCGTGGCAAGGGCAAAGGCACAGTCTCCCGCCGCATTGCGCGAAGAGACAGTCCGGGAAAACAGGTATTGGGAATACAGGCTTTTCAGGGCTGATTACAACCCGCAATTGAGGCTCAACGGGATTTTTCCCCAGTATCAACAAGCCTTCAACAGAGTGGAGCAACCAGACGGCTCTATAGCCTTCCGCCCTGTTCAGCAAAATTTGGTAGATATGGAATTGGGGCTTCAGCAGGTGATTGCTCCTACTGGTGGTATGATTTCGGTCAACTCATCAACGAGTAGGTTTGATAATTTCTTCACTTCTCCAGGAATGCCCCAGACCCAATGGAGCGGGGTTCCAGTCAATGTTAGACTCGAACAACCCATTTTTGCATTCAACCGGTTTAAGTGGAATCGCAAAATTGCCCCCTTGCGCTATGAGGAAAGTAAAAGGGATTACGTAGAGGGCATGGAGGAAGTGAGCCAAACAGCTGCGCAACTGTTTTTCAACTATTTGGTGGCGCAGGTTGATCTGGAAATTGCTGAAAAAAATCTAGAAAACACGGAGGAGATCTATAAGATTGAAAAAGGTCGATATGAAATTGGGACTACCTTTGAGGATAAGCTTTTGCAGGTGGAGCTTCAGGTCCTTCAGGCCAAGCAGGCTATGGCGCGAGCTAGGTTGGATATGGAAACCTCTGCTTTGGGGTTGAAATCTTTTATTGGGATGAATGAAGCCGCGGACCTTAAGCTTATTTTGCCTACCGATATTCCCGATTTTGAGGTTAATGTAGGTAGGGCGATAGATTTGGCATTTCAGAACAGGGCCGATGCACTTGGTTTTGAGAGAAGGGTGTTAGAGGCCGATGCGAATGTGGCGGAAGCTCGGGGCTCAAGGTTTCAAATGAATCTGAGGGCCAGTTATGGTTACAACAATGCCGCCTTGAACTGGGCGGGAATTTATGCAGATCCCAATACCCAGGCGCTAGTGAATATGACCTTGAGTGTGCCTGTGTTGGATTGGGGGAGAAATCGGGCCCGGATGGAGGTTTCCAAAGCCAATAAGCGGTTGGTTGAGTACACGGTTCAACAGGACATGATAAATTTTGAGGAGCAGATTTTTACTAGGGTTAAGAATTTCAACATGCTCAGAGACCGTCTTGAAATCACCGAGGCGTCTGATCAAGTGGCGGATAAACGGTATGAAATCGCGCGAAATCGCTACCTGAGCGGTAAGGTGAATATCACTGATCTTAATATTGCGCAGCAGGAAAAAGATGCCAACAGGAGAGAGTTTGTCAACTCGCTCAGGGAATATTGGATGGCTTATTATCAATTGAGGCAACTGACCCTTTATGACTTTGAAAATGGGCAACTATTGTATGTGCAGGACGAGGATTGAGTAGTGTTTTACAAAAAACATAGGGAAGGTTGCTGAGGAAAAGACGGTCAATCTTTTTTCTTTGGCAACCTCCCAGCTTTTTTTAGGGCTTCGTGGATTAAATATTCGATTTGCCCATTGGTACTGCGGAATTCATCTGCAGCCCATTTCTCCACGGCTTTCATCATGTCTTCGTTCAATCTAAGGGCAAATGGTTTTTTACTTGGCATGCTTGTGTGCTTTAAATTGCTCGATAATCAGGGCAGCTTCCTCCGGCTTGCTGGTGCCGATGATGAATTTCTGCTTTGCAGTTACCACTTTTATGCCATGCTTGCCGGCCACATTGTAAAGCCAGGCATCTGCATTGAACCTGATGCCCCAGCCTCCGAATTGCAGCAGGGAATTGTAAGTGATTAACTCCATCGTTTCGATTTCGTCAAAGGAGTATTTTCTCCAGGAGTTGATAATGGGTGTATACTTGTAAAACAACTGTCCATTGACCACTCTGGTCTGAAGCCTCATTGTTAGAAATAGCAGCAGCACCGAAATGACCACCAGGAGTGGGTAGGCCTGAGTGAAGGTCTTATTCTGGTCCCAATTAATAGCCACTTCATATCCTACATACAAGGTCAGGACTCCCAATAGCATCCAGATCCAAGGCTGTCGGAATCTCTGGGTTTCTTCAAATTGGGTTGCTTTCATTTGCAGATAATTTTTTTTCTTCGAATTCGACTATCATTTTTTGAAATGCTTCAACTTCATTGATGCTGAAGACTAGCTTTTGTTCGGGGAGGTGCACCACCAAAATATGGTCGGTCAGGAACCTAAAGGTCTTGTCCTTTGTCCAAAGGGCTCTCCATTTATCTTTTTGCTCATCAAGCAGTCCCCCGTCCCTTTTGATTTGCAGGGAGACGATGTCTTCCCTTTTGAAT
Source organism: Litoribacter ruber (assembly GCF_018500185.1). Taxonomy (GTDB): domain Bacteria; phylum Bacteroidota; class Bacteroidia; order Cytophagales; family Cyclobacteriaceae; genus Litoribacter; species Litoribacter ruber. The sequence goes on from NZ_JAHBGI010000007.1 coordinate 10,560, forward strand.
TTGCGGGTTCGGTTGATGAAAGGCGGAAACCTATAGCTCAAATGGTATTGGTCCAGCCGCAATTCCAGCCTAAGGTTAAAAACCAACCAAGTGGCAAATATAACGGACGCAAATACCAGTAACAAGGCGTAATGACCATCTTCTCCAAGCTGCCCAGTGAAATAAAGCACCGTCATCAAGGCTAATACTGGAAATTCCAATATGGGTACCACGTAAACCAGAAAGGTGCCCCTGAAGCTGACTTTATCCTTTGCGACCATTATTAAGGATTAAGCGTGCCGACGTTCAATACTGGATTGGCACTTTTATCAGAGCAAAGCACCACCATGAGGTTGCTGACCATCGCAGCGCGTTTTTCCTCCTCAAAGTTGATGATGCCTTTTAGCTTTAGGTCTTCCAGTGCCATTTCTACCATACCTACTGCTCCGTCTACGATTTTTCTTCTGGCTGCTACGATGGCTGTCGCCTGTTGCCTTTGCAGCATAGCCGATGCGATTTCTGAAGCATATGCCAAATGTGAAATTCTCGCTTCGATTACCTTTATGCCTGCATGTTTAAGCCTATCGGAAATTTCTGCTTCCAGAGAATGGTTGACTTCCTCCACTCCTGATCTCAGGGTGACTTCAGCCTCAGGGGCTTCAAAATCATCATAAGGGTAAAGTCCGGCCATTTTACGCACAGCGGCATCCGACTGGAGGTGTACAAAGTTCTCATAATCTTGCACGTCAAAAGATGCTTTAAAAGTGTCCTCAACTTGCCAAACCACAATGGTACCCACCATGACCGGGTTTCCGATTTTGTCATTGACCTTGAGTGGTTTGTTTTCAAAGTTTCTGACCCTAAGAGATATTTTATTTCTGGTCATGAAAGGGATGACCCAAAAGAATCCAAAAGCTTTGACGGTTCCTTTATATGCCCCAAATAGTAATAGCACCATAGATTTGTTGGGTTCCACGATGAAGAAACCCGGTATAACAAACAGAAAAGCGACACTACTTATAAGGCCAAAAAGATGAAGCTGGTTGGCAAAGAGAAAAATAGAAAGGCCGAGCAAAGCCAAAGCTACCATCACCATGATGTAGCCAGATACGGGTTTAATGATTTTTTCCATATTATTATGATGTTAAAATGATATCATTACAATGTACGAAAATTTATGTGAAAATGTTATCTGATGGTAGGTGTAATATTGCATCAGTCTGATTATGAAAGGATTTTTTGATAAAAAATAAGTTTCTTTATTGAGCCAGCAGTGTTTTTATTTATTTTGGTTATTTTAGTTAAAAAAAAGCATGACACGTTTTACTGGGTATCTTTTTTCTTGGTTTTGCCTGTTCACCGATGCCAGAGGAATCGAGCATCTACCAGGGAAAGCTGGAGGAATTGATTGTGGGGGACTTTGTGCTGGTAAAGGATGACCTTACCAAACAGTTTCATGATTTACAAGTGACCGACCATTTCGGTCAGGAATTTTTATATTATCGATCGGGTACTGAAAAATTTAAGGGTTCAGCCGTGAAATTTCATGAAACTGTCAATGGGGGAAAAGTTTTTCAAATCGATATTCCTGTCGAAGGACCAAATGCGCTTAAGGGTTATTTAAATAGGCTTTATCCAGAAGGATTAAGCAAGCTTCATGGCGTAAGTTTTGGTGGATATGTAGGTGAATATGATTCTATAGGTAATCTGACTCATCAAATCTTATCTGAGCTAAACATGCCTACCAGCCGAGAAGATTTTATCCAAATGGAAAATAGAAAAGGGCTCTTTCAATATAAGGACGGGTGGCTGCAAATCGGACTAAATCCATCGAGTACGTTAATGTCAGATCCAAAAGAAAGGTTGGCAACTTCTCGGTTTCCTTTGGGTTTTCAAAAGTGGCTGGCTTGGATCAATGTGGAAACAGGAGAAGTTAATTTTTCGGATTTCACAGCCCCTAGTGGATATAAGGTTTTTGAAAATGACATGACCTCAACCTATCTCTATGGGGCGTTCGATTCGGAGAGAAAACTTTACTATTTGGGATTTCCTTATTCCGACACGCTCTTTCAGATAAAAAATCAAAAGCTGATTTCTAAGGTAAAGCCAGAGGTGGGGGTTGCATACAATTTCATTCCCAGTGAGGTGATTCCCTGGGGGGAATCCTTTACTGTTTGGGCCCAGCCCAAGGAAGCTTCTGCACACCTTTTTTTGCTTTACGACAAAACCCACGACTTATTTGTTAGAGCCACAAAAATCAAGGAGTCCGGTGAAGGGGAAATGAAGTTCGAAAGAACCAAGCACTATGTGCTATCCATCTACTCGGGTGATTGGGAGCCAAAGGGTGAATACTTCTTTGACTATAAGGGGAGGCTGGACCTGGAAAATTGGTTCCTAACCAGTCAAGGCCTTTTTCTCAGTAAGCCCGAGCAGCCCAATGAGGATGAATATGAGTTTTATCGGGTGGATTTGTCGAGGTTTGGAGGCCAGTCGGGCAATTAGCGCTCTTTGGTGAATATTTGACTAAATACAACCATAACCACCACTCCAATCAAGGTGACCAAAATGGCAATGTTTTTTAATGAAGGCATGTCTGTCCATTCGGCTACAAAATGAGCTAATATTGCCAATGCTCCCATTATACTAAAAACAGTTGACATGAATTTGTGCAACCCATTGGTGAGGGCATTGTCTTTTTCTCTAGATGAAAGCTGGTTGTAGCCGGCAATCAAACCTGGGAAAAACCTTACCAATATTCCAATTGCTATAAAAAACAAACCAATGTAGATGCTTTGCATTATCTGAGAATTAAGGTTGGAGAAAAGTTCAAAATTCAATATAACTAATTAATTGGTGTTTTCCAAATGGAAGAGTCAAGTAAGAGTTGTTCATGAGAATTAAAAAAAGCCTGGTCAATCCTAAAGGAAATAAACCCATCACTGCCAACAAACGTTATTTATTCATATGAGAATTGTGAAGGAAATCCATGGTCGAAAAAAAGAGTTTTTGGACTTATGCAGACAGCATCAAGTTAAAAGCTTATATGCTTTCGGATCATCGGTCACTGACTATTTTGACGAAAAAAGGAGTGATATTGACCTCTTGGTAGAAATTGATGAGGCTGATCCAATAGAGCGTGGGGGATTATTAATGGATTTTTGGGATCAAATGGAAGTGTTTTTTGGACGTAAAGTCGATTTGCTTACCGACTCTTCGATTAGGAATCCAATTCTGAGACAGTCAATTGATAAAAAGATGGTTTTATTGTTCAACGAAGATATGGAGTGGCTAGAGGCCGCTTCACGGAATCCTGCTTTTGATTTTCTAAAGGATCCTGCAGAAGATGTGTACTCTCTGAAAAATGGTAGTCTATTACGTGAGCAGGATGAAAAGTAAAAAAGCCTTTGAGGAGTGATCCCCAAAGGCTTTTTAAATTAGGAACATTTAAAAATATTGGATGATGAATGATGAATGTCGAATAATGAAGTGTAATTACGTCAACATCGCGCCATCTACCTGGATCACCTGGCCGGAGATGTAGGAGCTGAGATCGGAACCCAAGAATACGCAGGTGTTGGCCACCTCTTCAGGCTGTCCGCCTCTTTTCATTGGGATGGCATCTCTCCAGCCCTGAACAGTCTTTTCGTCCAATACGCCGGTCATCTCGGTTTCGATGAAGCCCGGGGCTACGGCATTACTGCGAATGTTTCTGGAGCCAAGTTCCAAGGCCACCGATTTGGTGAAGCCGATGATGCCCGCTTTGGAAGCGGCATAGTTGGCCTGGCCCGCGTTGCCTTTGATGCCGACTACGGAGGTGATGTTGATGATTGAGCCGGCTTTGGCTTTCATCATGGTGCGGGTGGCGGCTTTTACGGTGTTGAAGCAGGACTTTAGGTTGATGTTGATCACCTCGTCCCAGTGCTCCTCGGTCATCCTCATCAGGAGGTTGTCGCGGGTCACGCCGGCATTATTGATCAGGATATCCAATGCGCCAAATTCACTTACGACGTTGTTGACAAGCTCTTCGGCTGCCTTAAAATCGGAAGCGTCCGAACGGAAGCCTTTGGCCTTGACGCCAAATTCAGCGAGTTCTTTTTCCAATGCTTCTCCTTTTTCCACACTTGAAAGATAAGTAAAGGCCACGTTAGCCCCTTCCTGAGCATATCTGATGGCAATGGCACGTCCGATTCCTTTGGATGCGCCGGTGATCAGCGCTGTTTTTCCTGATAATAATCCCATATTTCTTTTAGGTTGGTTTCAAATGAAGGTCAAAAATAAGGAAATATCACTAAAAAGGGACACAGAGTTAAAAGGAGTTTCAAAAGGGAGTCTCACAGAGCTACTTCACGGACAAGTTTCACGCGGCGGGCGCAGCGCTTTTCGCAACAGGTGCAGCGTTAATATCGGAAATAGAAAAAGGCTACCCGGATAATCCGAATAGCCTTATGACTGCATGAAGCAATATCATCTTTTTTCAGCAACCTTAACCTCTTTCAACAGTTCCTCCACAGCCCTTTCCAATTGTTGGTCTCGGCCCTTGTCCACCATTCCAGGCTCGTTTTTGACTTGGATGTCGGGGTCGAGCTGTTTGTTTTCCAGCAGGTCACCTTCCATATCTTGAACGCCGACCTGGGGAATGCCAAAAACTAGGTTGGGGTTGATTTGGGTTTCCCACCATACTGCTGTGGTGGTGCCGGGTACCGGCATGCCAATGGTTTTGCCGATGTTCAAAGCCTTGTAGGCGACCGGGAAGAAGTGGGCATCGGAATAATTGCCTTCGCCCATCAACACTACAGAGGGCTTTGCCCATTTGTTTTGTGGCTCGGAGCCTATTACTTGACCCCTAGGGAAGAGGGTCACGTATTTTTCCCCGCTCAGCAACGTTGCCAGGTCATCATGGAGCCAGCCGCCACCATTGAATCTGGTGTCCACGATCACTGCTTCTTTATCATAGTATCTGCCCATGAGCTCAGCAAAAACCTCCCTGAAACTTGGACTGTTCATGCCCCTCACATGGACATAGCCCAATCTGCCATCTGAAAGCCTTTCAGTTTCAGCACGACGGCTTTTCACCCATCTTTGGTACAAAAGTTCGCTTTCCTGACCCTGGGTAATGGGGCGGACTGCAACCTCACGAGAATTGCCATTGCCAGTTCTGACAGTCAGCAAAACCGGCTTGTCTGCTTTCCGGTTGAGCAAAGAGTAGTAGTTCATGCCTTCGGTGACCTCCACACCGTCGATTTTTTCGATGATGTCTCCTGCTGATATCCTGCCAGTTGCTTTTTCCAATGGAGACTTGTCGATCACTTCAAGTATTTTCAGGCCTTTTCCGCTGTGGTTTGGGTCGTAGAATGCCCCGAGAGATGCGGTTTGATCACCTTTGCTGTCCTTATGGCTATAGCGCATGCCGGTATGGGAGGCGTTTAGCTCGCCGAGCAGTTCGGAACTCATTTCTGCAAAATCATAATCATTGTTGATATGGGGCAGGAAACGCTCATAATTTTCTTTCATGCTTTCCCAGTCCACCCCATGGAGGTCAGTCACATAAAATTTTTCTCTCACCTGCCGCCACATGTGGTCAAAAATGTATTCCCGCTCGGCAGGAGTGTTGAGATCCATTTGGGCGGCAAAGGAAACGTCCTTGGAGGTTCCGTCCTCGAGTTTCACCTTTTTGATGCCCTTGCTGGTTTGTATAAAGGCATTTTCGCCTTTTTTGTCTAGGTACAGCTCGGAGGCATTGGCTTCCAGCTTGGTAAGTACTTTGGTCTTCTTTTCGATAAGATCGGTTTCCCAAAGGTCATGGCCATTTTCATAATAGGAAAGATAATAAAGTTTTTTGCCGTCTGGGGAAAGGACCGCATCTGATAAGCTGCTGCTATTTGGCGTGATGCGGACTACCCTGTCCTCAAGATTTTTTAACTGGATATTGATGGGATTTGCAGGCTTATCTTTTTCATCGTTTTCACCATTCTTCTTTTCTTCTTTCTCCCTTTCTTCCAACAAGGTAAACTCATCCTTGCTCAGCTTGAAGCGGTCAAAAGTCTCCTGATTGAGGTACATGGCGAAGATGTCTCCTTGTGAACCCCAGCTGCCATGGGAGCGGAAGCCCATTTTGTCGGTGTGCCAGGTGATGACGTTTCCCTCATATCCCCATTTGGGCATGTCGTCGATGTATCCGCTTTGGGTGAGATTGACCACAGGCTCTTTGCCGGAGGCATCTACCAGGCCAACTTCCGTCACCCATCTTTCTTTCTCAATAAAAGTCACCAAAAGCCACTTGCTGTCCGGTGACCATTCGAAATACTGGTCACCATCTGAATAGGAGTAATTTTTGTCCCCAGGCAAAACGGTGCGAACTTGCTTGCTGTCGAGATTGAGTATTTTGAGCGTGGTGCGGTCTTCAAGGAAAGCTACTTCCTTTCCGTCGGGTGAATAATTGGGTTGGAATGTTTCTCTGTCTGTCTCCAAGAGCGGGGTTTCCTCCAGTATGGTGGAAATATAGAAATATGGTTCCTCCCCGCTTCGTCGGATTTTGCTTTCATAAAGGTTCCAACTGCCATTCCTTTCAGCGGCATAAAGTAGTTTTTTGCCGTCAGGGCTGAAGGTAACCGACCTTTCCTGTTCAGGTGTGTTGGTGATCCTTTTGGTGGTATTGGATTCTGTATTGGTTACAAAAACCTCCCCGCGCACAATGAAAGCAACTTCTTTCCCATCAGGGGAAACGGCCATCTCAGTGGCGCCATTGGTAAGCGTTTCAGGGGAAATGGCCACCGATTTTTCGTCAAAAGGAATTTGTATGGAGACCTTATGCGGTTCATGGCCTTCCTTGAAGGTGTAGATTTCCCCATTATAGCCAAAGGTGAGGGTATTGTCGCCGGCAATGGACAAGAACCTTACCGGGTGGGTTTCAAAGTCGGTTATTTGCTGCCGCGATTCAGGGTTTTCCAGATCAAGTTTCCAAACGTTGGAACTGCCGCCTTCCTCGCTAAGGTAGTAGACGGTTTTTTCGTCGGCTGACCAGACCGGGCTGCGGTCTTCGCCTTCAAAGGTGGTCAGCTGTATATGTGAGTCTTTTTCAGCATCGTAAAGCCAGATGTCCCTGGTGATGGCTGAGGTGTGTTTTTTTCTCCAAGTGTCTTCATATCCTTTCAAGTCTTGATAAAGGTATTTGTTGCCGGCCTTGTTCGGTTGAACCTCGTCCATGGGAATGGACAGGAGCTGTTTGGGGAGTTTGCCGTCAAGGCTAACCAAGTAGAGTTCTTGGAACCGGCCATATGGGAAATGGGAGGATTCCTGTGCGGGAAGTCTCGAACTGGTAAAAATGACACCTTGAGAATTGAAGGCCGCCGGATAATCGTTAGTGGAGTGGTAGGTCAGCCTTTCGGGCCGGCCGAATTCCGCATCGGCTACAAAGACGTCAAAGTTGCCATGCCTATCGGAGGCGAAGGCGATCTTTTTGCCGTCTTCAGACCAGGTTGGCCGAAATTCGTAGCCAGGGTGCGTGGTCACGGGAATGGCTCTTCCGCCGGAGGAGGGAACCTTGTAAATATCGCCCTTATAGGTGAAGGCGATGTCTTTTCCATCCGGGCTGATGGCCGGATAGCGCATCCAAAGCGCGTCCTCCTGGGCAAATGCCTGTGTGGACATGAGCGCCAGGAGAAAAATTCCTAATCTGCTTTTCATATGTTGGGTTTTGATAATTCCGGTATTAAGATAGGGTATGGAGGGGAAAAGACAAATAATTTAGAGGATAAGAAGCATTGTTGTTTTTACCGCTAACCAAAGATTTCAACAAATCCTAAATAGCGAAATAATCAATCATGTTTTTTGGTTTTGTATAATTCCTATTCTGAATCTCTAATCAAATTGCAGAACTTCGGAAGTTAATTTTTTTCTGCCGTCAAAAAGCTTATTTTTGCATAGCTATTTAGAAATAACAAAACTTTACATATATGTCTTCAACAAAATTTGATGTAATCGTAGTAGGAAGTGGTCCTGGGGGCTATGTGGCTGCCATTCGTGCTTCCCAATTGGGTTTGAAAACTGCTGTGGTAGAAGCTGCCGAGTTGGGTGGGATCTGCTTAAATTGGGGTTGTATTCCCACCAAAGCCTTATTGAAAAGTGCCCAGGTGTTTGAATATATCAACCATGCTGCCGATTATGGTATCAAAGTAAGCGAGGCAAGTGCTGATTTTGAGGGAATGGTAAAAAGAAGCCGCGGTGTTGCCGACGGTATGAGCAAAGGGATCCAGTTCCTTTTGAAGAAAAACAAAATCGAGCAACTTTTGGGCTGGGGCAAAGTGAAGCCAGGCAAAAAAGTGGAGGTAGAAGCCAAGGACGGCAACAAGACCACTTACTCGGCAGATCATATCATCATCGCAACCGGTGCAAGATCCAGAGAGCTTCCTGCATTGAAGATCGACAATGAGAAGATCATCGGTTATAGAAAAGCGATGACTTTGGAAAAGCAGCCTAAGAAAATGGTTGTGGTTGGTTCCGGAGCAATCGGCGTGGAGTTCGCTTATTTTTACAATGCCTTGGGTACAGAAGTGACCATAGTGGAATTTATGGACAGAATTGTGCCGGTAGAGGATGAGGAAGTATCCAAAGCTTTGGAGAAAAACTTCAAAAAGGCTGGTATGAAGATCATGACCAGCTCTGAGGTTACGGCTGTTGATACTAAAGGCGAAGGCTGCAAGGTTACTGTAAAAGGTAAAAAAGGAGAAGAAACATTAGAATGTGATGTGGTTCTTTCGGCAGTAGGAATTGCCGCCAATATCGAAAACTGTGGTTTGGAAGATGTTGGGATTTTGGTGGATAAAGGAAGAGTTAAGGTTGATGAGTTTTATAAAACCAATATGCCTGGCTACTATGCCATCGGTGATGTGATTCCTGGACCGGCTTTGGCACACGTTGCTTCTGCTGAAGGAATCATCTGTGTGGAGAAAATCGCAGGCCACAACCCTGATCCATTGGATTACAACAATATCCCTGGCTGTACATACTGCTATCCTGAAATCTCATCAGTGGGATATACTGAAAAAGCAGCTAAGGACGCAGGTTATGAAGTTAAGGTTGGTAAGTTTCCATTCTCAGCATCCGGAAAGGCTTCAGCTGCTGGTGCCAAGGATGGTTTTGTGAAGTTGATCTTTGATGCCAAATATGGCGAATTGCTTGGTGCGCATATGATCGGAAACAATGTGACCGAGATGATCGCCGAGATTGTGGCTGTAAGAAAACTGGAAACTACCGGTCATGAATTGATCAAAACTGTTCACCCGCACCCGACTATGTCAGAAGCGGTGATGGAAGCAGCTACGGTCGCTTACGATGAGGTGATCCACCTGTAATTTATTGACAAGAAATTTTTTCCTGTTTCATAATAAATAGTGCAAACCCTGTCAAATCATTTGGCAGGGTTTTGTTTTTACGCCTTTGGTAAAAATTCATTGATTTATTAATCCTGAAATCTCTAAATTTATTTCATGAAAAAAGTCACCCTTTATATATTGATGCTTGCCGCCTTTGCCTGCCAAAGCCAGCAAGGGGAAAGTACTACGGGAGAAAATTACATCAACCTTTCATCAGCGCGGGAGGCAAAGGAGTTTTTTACATGGGATCCATCCCGATCGCCTATGGTAAGCGCTCACCGAGGTGGCCCGTACCCGGGTTTTCCCGAAAACGCCATTGAAACCTTTGACCATACCTTACGGAACACCCCGGCCATCATAGAGTTTGATGTTGAGCTGACTAAGGACTCTGTCATGATTTTAATGCATGACAATACCCTAGATAGAACTACAACGGGGAAGGGGAAAGTTGTAAATTATACTTTTGATGAGATCAGAAGGTTAAAACTGGTCGACAATGAAGGGAGTGAAACGGAATACCAAGTGCCAACCTTGAGAGAGGCGCTGGAATGGAGTAAGGGGAAGGCAATTCTCACCGTAGATGTGAAGAGAAATGTGCCCTTTGAAATGGTCGTCTCTGAGATTGAGGCCACTTCAACTGTCGGCAATGCGGCGGTAATTACTTACAATTTTAAAGATGCAAAGAAAATACATGATCTGAATCCTGATCTTATGCTTTCCGTCACCATTAGAAATGAAGAAGAGATAAAAAGATTTGAGGATACGGGTGTTCCCTGGGAAAATGTGATTGCTTTTACGGGGCTATCAGAAAGAACCCGGGAGTTTAATCAAAGATTACACGATAGAGGAGTTTTTACTATTCTGGGCGTACTTGGTAACCTTGACAAGATGGCCGAGGCCGGAGGGGATGAGCTTTACGTGAAGTTTGTGCAAAACGGGGCGGATATATTGGCCACCGACAGACCGATCGAGGCTGCGGAGGCGTTGAGGAATGAATGATATAACATAATTTTTATGGACCATGGACTATCTGCTATGGACTGAAATGATGAATGATAAATATGAATATAGAACTGCGAAGCGATACTTTTACCAAACCCACCAAAGGCATGATAGAGGCGATGTTCAATGCCGAAGTCGGGGATGATGTATTTAATGAGGATCCCACGGTCAGCAAACTCGAGCAGAAGTTGGCCGAAATGTTCGGCATGGAGGCTGGGCTTTATTGCCCATCCGGTACAATGACAAACCAGATTGCTATCCGCTTGCACACGGGACCACAGACCGAGATCATCTGCCATAAATATTCCCACATCTACCTGTACGAAGGTGGGGGTATCATGTCCAACAGTCAGGCGTCGGTGAAGCTGCTTGACGGGCCTTTGGGGAAAATTTCACCTGAAGATGTTGAAGAGGCCATAAATCCCGATGATGTCCATGCTCCGGAGACCACATTGGTGGCTTTGGAAAACACCATGAATAAGGGTGGGGGAAGCATTTACAATTTGAAAGAAATATTGCCGATCAAGGAGCTTTGCGAAAAGCATGGATTGAAACTTCACCTTGACGGAGCCAGGCTGTTCAATGCACTGGCGGTGACTGGAGAGAGTCCTAAAGACTGGGGCGAAGCTTTTGATTCCATTTCCATCTGTCTGAGCAAAGGGTTGGGATGTCCGGTTGGCTCTGTGCTTTTGGGTAATGCAAAATTTATCCACAAAGCTCGGAAAGTAAGAAAAGCTTTGGGGGGAGGTATGAGGCAGGCAGGCTTTTTGGCGGCTGCTGGAATCTACGCCCTCGACCATCATGTGGAAAGATTGAAGGAGGACCATCAGCGTGCAGAAAGGATCGGTCAGATTCTGGAGCAGCAGGAATGGGTAAGCGAGGTGTTTCCGGTGAAGACCAACATTGTAATTGCAAGGCTGAATGATGTATCGCCAGCCGAAATGCTGGAAAGGCTGAAAGAGCAGGGGATCAAAGCCGTCAAGTTTGGTAAGGACCAGATACGGTTTGTGACCCACCTGGATTTTACGGATGAACATCTGGAGGCTTTTGAGGAGAAAGTTTTGAGCCTTCGTCTACAAAAGGACGCGGAGTAGCACAGAGTTTGGAAAAAGAGTTTCACGGAGTAAATTTGAATCACTCATGAACAACACCCCATTAGCAGAGCGGATGCGGCCGACCCGGTTGGAGGATCTGATCGGGCAGGAGCATCTTTCCTCGCCAACTTCTTTTCTTTATAGAGCCGTCAAGTCCGGTAATGTGCCTTCCATTATCCTTTGGGGACCTCCCGGGGTGGGGAAGACGACCATTGCCAATATCATCGCTAACGAAGTGAAGGCGCCTTTCTACACCCTCAGCGCCATCAGTTCCGGGGTGAAGGACATCCGTGAGGTGATCGAAAAGGCCAGGTTTCAGCAAGGGGTCGTCTTGTTCATCGACGAGATACACCGTTTCAATAAAAGCCAGCAAGATGCACTCCTGGCGGCGGTGGAAAAAGGGACCATCCGCCTAATCGGCGCCACTACAGAAAACCCATCTTTTGAAGTCAATGCCGCCTTGCTCTCCAGATGCCAGGTCTTCACCCTCAACAGTCTTGGAAGACCGGAGTTGGAAAGGATGATTGCTCAGGCATTGGAAAAGGACGTGGACCTGAAAAAGGTGGAGGTGAAGCTGGAGGAAATTGATGCCTTGTTGCGTATTTCTGGAGGGGACGGCAGAAAACTGCTGAACCTGCTGGAGATTGTCATCAACGGCATTGAGGAGCGCCCATGTGTGATTACGGACAAAAAGGTGATGGAAATCGCCCAGCAGAAGGTGGCTCTATATGACAAGTCCGGTGAACAGCACTACGACATCATATCTGCCTTCATCAAATCCATCCGTGGCTCCGACCCCAATGCGGCCGTTTATTGGCTGGCAAGGATGATAGAAGGAGGGGAGGATGTGAAGTTCATCGCCAGGAGGCTGGTGATTCTGGCCTCCGAGGATATCGGTAACGCCAATCCCAATGCCCTGCTTTTGGCCACCAACTGCTTTGAAGCAGTCAAAATGATCGGTTACCCCGAGGCTATGATAGTCCTTTCACAGTGCGTGACCTACCTGGCAAGTTCGGCCAAGAGCAACGCCAGTTATATGGCCATCAACAAGGCCCAGGCCATCGTGAGGCAGGAGGGTGATCTGCCGGTACCCCTGCATTTAAGGAACGCACCGACCAAGCTGATGAAAGATCTCAATTATGGAAAGGAGTACAAATATTCCCATGACTACGAAAACAACTTCGTGGCCCAAGAATTTCTTCCCGACAAGCTCAAGGGCGCCAAGCTTTATGATCCCGGCAACAATGCCCGCGAAAACGAGCTGCGGAGAAACCTGCAGAAGCTCTGGGGGAAGAAATACGGGTATTGATCGTTTAAAAGGGACACGGAGTTGCACAGAGTTAATCCCGATAGCTATCGGGAGAGTTTCACAGAGTTTTTTTATAAAATAGCTGCCGCAAATGAGCTTCCCGATGCTCGGAACAAGTTCTGCGAAACTCTATTTTGAACTCTTAAAAACTCTGTGTCCCATTGCTTTTCTACATCAACCTGAACTCCTCTACCTTCTCGATTTTTTGCTTGAGGTCGGCGATGTTGATGCTGTCCTTGATGCCGTTGTCACGGGAGGTTTTCTTGGCTTTTAGGTTGAAATTGATTTTTTCGTAAACAAACAAAGGGTCTTCCATTTGGCCGTTCACCTTGTTGCCCTGAATAATCCCGTTTCGGTGAGCTAGCGCAATGGCTTCCAAAACCTTCACGTGGTAATTGTCCGCTATTTCAAAGAAATTATCGTAGTAGAGGATAAATTTCTTGGACATGTCTACCAAGGAAAAGATGTGGGCATTGTAATGTTTTAGATTTTGCTCCTGCTGAAGAAGAGTTGCATATTGAATTTCTCCTCGATTATTGCGGTATTTGTTTTCAAGCGATACAATATGCTTTTCTACGTTTTCCTTTGAAAACCCACCGAGTACTCTATTGAAATAGGCATCCAACGTTTCGCTGTTTTTTCTGTCAGGAATGTCAAAACCTAGTTTCGGGGCTTCCTTCTTAAGTTTGCCTAGCAATTCCAATTGCAGGTTTTCCAGCATCACGATCCGGTCATTCGTGGAGGATTGGTTGGCAATGTTTGCCTTGTCGAGGGCGGTGTAGTAGGTTAAGTATTTATTAAGCTCGTTTTCGAATTTCTTAAGTCTATCGTAATCCGGTTTCTTTTCCCCTAGCATGGAACTGTAGGCGACGTTCAGCAAGGAGTTGGAAGCAAAGACAGCCTGAGAAACAAATGGCACGCCTGCGGTGATGGGGCTGGCGATGATGTTGTTGGTGATTTCAAGGAAGCGGTCCATTTTGGTTTTGCTTTCAAAGAAGGCGGTTTTCTTGGCCGTCTCTATGATCACATCCTGAAAGGAAAACCCCAAAGGTCCCCCTTGAATACTTCCCAGTGTTTTGATGAACCCCTGATAATCCTCGTCGGTTACCCTCGACTTCAGGTTGATAATATCATCACTTAATTTTTTGTAAACAGTGGTGGAATGGAGAATTGATGCTTTTAAGGATAGCCATTTGGTCTCATCGGAGACTTTTTTGTCCCTCACCAAGTCGTTGATCGCGAGATTGGTGATTTCTAGGGTTCCTGAAAGGTTTTCATTATAGTTCCGAAGGGATTCAATTTCCCTCTCCAAGCGAAGAATTTTTAAGGAATCCAAATCCTGTTGCCCTTGGGCTGCGAAAATTACCGTCCCCAAAGTAAGGGTCAGTAAAGCTTTTCTTATCATATGATTAGCTGGCTAATAGCATGTAATTTCAAACAAATATAGAGGTAAGCTAGGCATTCCGATTCTTCGATTCGCTCTTAAATTTTGTTAAGAGATTTTTATGTATGGGAGAATTGAGTCCTAAGAAAACCTTATATTACCATCCTAAATTTTGTAATTATGGTATTTCAGTTTTTGCGCTTGGAAATGTTGAAGCTTTCCAGGTCAAGCAGCTTTGGAAGAAGCTTAGCCGTAGCGCTTTTCTTGGGGTTAGTGGCTTTGCTGCTGTTAAGTTACATTTTCTTACTGGGCATCAGTTTGCCCTATTTGATTGAGAATTTCTTTGAAGGAGAAGAAGCGGTTAATGTTCTTAATCGCTATTTGATTTACTTCTTCCTATTTGAAATTATTTACAGGTATTTTATCCAAAGCCTGCCTGTGTTGGATCTTGAAAATTGGCTGCACCACCCGGTTAATAAGGGGTTTATTATCAATTTTCTTCTTGTCAAATCATTTATATCCCCGCTTAATATTGTAGCAATTCTACTCTTTCTACCCATTACGGTAATGAATATCACCCCTTCCTATGGTGCCGGACAGGCGTTCCAATGGTTCGGTTTTTTGCTTATGCTAAGTTGGGCCCTACATTATTTGGTCCTTTGGTTTAAGCAGTCCTATGATGATAGCATTTGGAGTATTGTAATGCTTGCCGGGGTGATGGTGCTGAGTAGTGGGGCCAATTATATGGGCTGGTTTGATATTGGGCAGGTAATGGCGCCCGTATTCGAATTTGCCTTGGTGAATTTCTTGCCAGTTGCAATTGGGGTGCTGATTTTCATTGCGGCTTATTTGGTTGCCTATAAGTTTTACAGGAAAAATACCTATGTGGAGGACCTGACTTCTGAGGAGCAGGTGAAATTCGGGAACCAGTCTATCGGGTTTTTCAATAGGTTTGGGATGGCTGGCGAATACGCCAATCTGGAATGGAAGCTAATAATCCGACACAAAAAAAGCCGTACCTACCTGAATCTTGCGGGGTTCTTTTTGCTGTACGGTCTTATTTTTTACACCAATGATGCTGGTTATGTGCCTGGCGAAACGTTTCCCTACTTGTGGGTTTTTGTAGGATCCTTTATTACGGGGATATTTATGCTGCAGTACGGGCAACTGTTCCTGAGTTGGAACTCGGCCAATTTTGACTTTTTTCTTTCCCGCAAGAATGGAGTTAAGGAGTTGGTTCAGGGTAAATACTTGCTATTTGCCAGTATCTGTTCTTTGTGCCTGCTTTTGTCAGTTCCATACGTGTATTTTGGATGGGATATTTTGCTAATACATTTAGTGATGTTTGTGTTCAATATCGGGGTGATCATGCATTTGGTTATCTGGCTTTCCCTGTACAAGCCCAAACCCATGGATTTGAATAAAGGGGCAATGTTCAACTATGAAGGAGTTGGGATGGCGCAATTTCTAATGATTATTCCTATGATGGTGGCACCCTACATCTTTTTTCTGCCAATTGCGGCTTTATGGGGTCCGTATGTAGGACTGGCGGTGCTTGGCGTGATTGGAATTGCGGGTATGCTGGCTTTCAATAAGATGGCTGCAATATCGGTACAAAGGATTATTTCAAATAAATATGAGATTTCATCATCTTTTAGACAAGAATTATGATACGTATAGAGAATTTAATAAAGCAATATAAAACCGCGGTGGTGCTGAATATTTCCAGTCTGGAGATCCAGCAGGGAGAATGTTTCGGCTTAGTTGGGAATAACGGGGCGGGTAAAACCACGTTTTTCAGGATGATTCTTGATCTCGTGCGTCCTACTGGGGGTGCTGTGCTCTATGAAGGAACCAATGTATGCGAAAACGAGGACTGGAAACGTGAAGTCGGTGCCTTTCTGGACGAGCACATGCTGCTGGGTTACTTGACCCCGGATGAATATTTCGAGACCCTCAGGAAGGTATATGGGCTTTCAGATGCTGATCTTGCCAACCATCTTGGGAAGTTTACTGATTTTTTCAATGATGAGATCTTAGGCAAGAAGAAATACATTAGAGACCTTTCAAAGGGTAATATTAAGAAAGTGGGAATTGCGGCTGCCTTGATCGGCCAGCCTAAGGCGGTTTTATTGGATGAGCCCTTCGAAAATCTGGATCCTACCTCTCAGAATAGGCTGAAAAGGTTGGTGCTGGAGGAAAGCCAAAATGGAGTGACGTTTCTAATTTCTAGTCACGACCTCAACCATGTGACCGAGATCTGTGACAGGATAGTGCTCCTCGAAAAAGGTGAGGTGAAAAAAGACTTGAAGGACAAGTTGGAAATGGGGCAGGAACTGGACACTTATTTCAACCACTGAAAAATTTTAAAATTATTTCAGATTTTTTACAAAAGGGCCGAAAGGCCTTTTTTTGTGCCTATAGGCGGTTTTTTGAGGTGTGGAAAAGGATTATTTCAATAAAAAATATATTAAATGCCAGTGATATCTTGTAAAATGTGGCTCATGTTTTGATATGTAGTAAATATATTCTGAAGAAGTTTTGGTTTATTCAAAAACAATCTCTACTTTTGAAATATCAATTCTGTATTTCAGATATAGATAAAAGTATTTTGTAAATAACTTTTCTCTTTGATTAATAAGATATATAATTGTTTAACATTAATTGCAGACACTATGAAATACGTGATTAAACTTGAGATTAACGGGGTTGATTTTGAAATCAATACTGAGGCTTCCAACGAAAGAGAGGCAAAAGACATTATGTGGGAAACCATTAGAAAGAGTACAGCGATTCGCGCAATTGATGTGGAACCTGTGGCTAATGGTAAAACTATGAGTAGCAGATTTGTTGATGGACTTAAAAGTGCATTGCTATTGTAAGAACTTTACTTTTTGACCATACTTTTTAATAGGCGGTATTATTGGATTTTTCGTCACGAGAGAAACTTGCCCGGTATCTATATAGGTACCGGGCATTTTTTTTGACCTCCTCTAAAATCAGCAAAAAAAAATTCTCATTTTTTTCACTACAAAAAATGCCCTGGAATGCGTTTTTAAGGGTGTTTTAAATTTTCTTTCTAAAAACGTTTAACTTTTTTCGTATTCTTTTAAACAAAATATCTGCATTTGTGATTTTACCTATACTATCAGAAACAATTTCTAAACATAAGAAATCATGAAAGCACAGACCTTTAAAAATTTGATGTTGGCACCTTTGCTGACCTTCGGATTCGTGGCATGTAACGATACCACCCCGACTGACCCGATGCCCGATGTAGAGCGGGATATTGTAGACATTGTATTGGAAAGTAATGACTTCAATACTTTGGAGGCGGCCTTAGTACAGGCTGATTTAGTAGCGACACTGCAGGGACCAGGTCCATTCACTGTTTTTGCACCTAACGACGCAGCTTTTTCAGCATATTTAAGCGATAACAATTTGGAGGCTAATGATCTTTTGAACAGTCCTGCGTTGGGCGATGTGCTTACTTACCATGTGTTGTCAGGAGCGGTGACTTCAGGCCAGCTATCTGCCGGTGCACAGGGAACTGTTAATGGAGCCGATCTTTATTTGAGCGAAGATCCAGAGGGTAACTGGTGGATCAACGGCAATACCAGAATTATCGATGCAGATATTACGGCTTCCAACGGTGTGATTCATGTGTTGGATTATGTGATTGTACCGCCAAGCCAGACCATTGCAGAAATTGCAGTAGATGCAACTGAGGGGGACAGCCCTGAGTTTACACAATTGGTGGGAGCATTGCAGCGTGCAGATTTGGTTGGTGCTGTTAATGATAGTGAAGCTAACTACACTGTATTTGCTCCTACCGATGCAGCTTTCCAGGCACTATATGATGCACTAGGTGTTAACGGGTATGAAGATATTCCTCTAGAAACACTTACGGCAGTATTGACAGCCCACGTAGTTCCATCCAGAGCATTCTCGCAAGACCTTCGTCAAGGTGCTGAATTGCCAACTCTGAATTCTGATGCGACCTTGACTGTCGACTTGAGCGCATTGACTGTAGGTGGAGCAAACCTGAACGCTGATATGCTAAATATCTTGGCAACCAACGGTGTGATACACGTGATCAACGATGTAATTGTCCCATAATAATATATAAGTGGTAAAAGATTAAAGTAGGTTAAGGGAAAGTAAAAAGGCTGCCGGAGCGTTTCGGTAGTCTTTTTTTTGTTTTAGTCCATAAAAAAAACCTTGTAAATTGCTTTACAAGGTTTTTTATATTCATTTCCGTGGAGCTGGCGAGAGTCGAACTCGCGTCCAGATAGGGAAACACCGTACCGTCTACATGCTTAGTTGCCTATTGAATTTTCGACACCGGACCGCTGGGCAACACACCTATCCTAGTGCTTAGCTATTGAATTTCGCGACTATTTAATAGCATCATAGCCGCTAGTCTTGTCTTATCGACACCTCATATACTGCTCCGACAAGGCGAAAAGCAGCGAGATGATGGCCGGGGAGCTCTCTTGAGCTCAACCCTAGAGCCCAAAATCAATCTTTTAAGGGATTAATTAGGCAGCCATGGCGTAATTAGATTCGCCAAGTATAGTTTGTATGAATTATTCAAGGGCGTACATACTCCACCCTGCATGCGAGCCCAATCTTCACACCTACTGTCAAAACCGGTCAGCCCCAAATCATATAATAGACAAAGATAGGGGAATAAATGTTCCCATAAAAGGTCAAAAGGACTGTGGACTTGCCTTTTTTCTCAAGTCAATGTTTGTTAATTTCGCTTTAAACTAAACCAAGCCTGTTTTGAAGAAAGCCATTTTACTATTTTTATTTCTTTGTCCCCTTTTTGCAAATGCCCAAATATTGAATATCGAACGACTGCGGATGGAGAAAGACACCGCCCGCTCCTTTATGGTAAAGACCACCTTTGGGTTGAATGTCTTTAATCGGAGTGCCGCCGCTGATGAACCAGTCAACCTTTTTGGTTATAATTTGGACGTTAATGCAATCTATTACCCCTCGAAGCATGCGACCATACTAGTTTCAAAATTCGATTACCTAAGAATTAATGATTCTGATTTTTTGAATTTTGGGTTTCTGCACGGGCGGGTCAACTGGTATCGTGACCGCAAGTTGAATTATGAAACCTATGCCCAATATTCGTTTGATAATTTCCGTAGGCTTGATCCGCGCTGGGTCTTCGGTGGAGGGATCCGGAACAGGTTGGTGGATTCCAATAGGTTGACCTTAACCCTAGGAATTGGTGCGCTTTACGAATACGAACGTTGGCAGCATCCCGAGACAGAGCAATTTGTGGAGGTGGACTTTGTAAAAAGCTCCAATTACGTTTCTTTACGCTACACCATCAATCAATATGTTGACATCAACACGGTGAATTACTATCAGGTGGGCTATGACCAGACGATTAGCCGATTGAGGAACCGCGTGAGTAGCTCCACCATCTTGAATACGAAGTTTACCGACAAATTATCCTTCACCAATTCATTTGATATCTCCTACGAAGACAGGCCTATCATCCCCATTACAAATGTGATCTTCTCCTTCAGGACAGGATTGTCTTTGGATTTTTAAACACTCAGATAATCAGTAATATAAAAGTAGAAGGGAAGGAATTTGAAATTCTTTGCTCCCTGTGTTAGAATAATTTTATATCTTGCGGTGATGGAAAATTTCGTAGTTTCTGCCAGAAAATATAGGCCTTCCAATTTCAAAAGTGTAGTCGGACAACAGCACATCACGACCACTCTCAAAAACGCCATTAAAAACAACCATTTAGCGCAAGCTTTTTTGTTTTGTGGCCCTAGAGGGGTGGGTAAGACTACTTGTGCCCGTATTTTGGCTAAAACCATCAACTGCGAAAACATTACTTCCGACTTTGAAGCCTGCAATGAATGTGATTCCTGCAAGGCCTTCAATTCCAGCGCCTCGTTCAATGTTCATGAGCTTGATGCGGCCTCCAACAACTCGGTGGAAGATATCCGTAACCTTGTCGAGCAGGTGAGATACGCACCCCAAAAAGGGAATTATAAAATCTACATCATTGATGAGGTTCACATGCTTTCCACGGCGGCTTTCAATGCGTTTTTGAAAACCCTGGAAGAGCCACCAAAGTATGCCATTTTTATTCTGGCTACTACGGAAAAGCATAAGATCATCCCTACCATTCTGTCCCGTTGCCAAATCTTTGACTTCAACAGGATTCAAATACATGATATTGGCGAACACCTTAAATACATCGCATCCGAAGAATCCATCGATTATGAAGATGAGGCCTTGAGGCTGATTGCCACAAAGGCGGATGGAGCATTAAGGGATGCCCTTTCCATTTTTGACCTGATCGTAACGTATTCAGCAGGCAACAAGCTGACTTATCAGGAGACCATCGACAATCTCCACATCCTTGATTACGATTATTATTTCAAGGTGACGGATGCTTTGCTGAATGAGAGCATTTCAGAAACCCTCCTTATTTTCAATGAGATCTTGAAAAAAGGATTCGATGGACACAATTTCATTGTGGGGCTGAGTGAGCATTTCAGGAATTTGATGGTGTGTAAAGACCCCGCTACGGTATCCTTACTCCAAGTATCTGAAAGTGCCCAAGAGCGCTATGTGCAGCAAAGTGAGGCTTCAAACCTTTCTTTTATTCTTTCTGCCTTGAATGTGTTGAATCAGTGTGATATTCATTATAAGTCAAGCAAAAACCAACGCTTGCACGTAGAGCTGGCTTTGATGAAGCTGGCCAAATTGCCACAGGCGATCAACCTAGCAGCAGTGGCCCACGAGGAGGCAAAAAAAAAAGACTGAGTAAGTCTGCCCCAAGCGCCCCAACCAAATCTGCTTCAGAAATCCAGTCTTCCGGTAACAAAATACCGGTGAAGAAAACTATTGCCATTCCTACAAGTTTATCGGCTGTCAAACAGTCCATCAAAGACCGACCCGTTGAGGTGAAAACCACCAAAACCCAGACGGCCGTTCAGGAGACTGCAAATCTTCGAAATCCATTTGATAAACCCACCTTGCAGGGCGTGATCAATGATATCATTGAGGAATTCAAGCAAAGCGGGAAATCCATGGAAGTGGCAGTGCTCAGGCAGCCCATTGAGCTTGTAGATGAGGAAGTGACCTTTTTGCTGAGCGGAGATCTCCAAAATGACATTTTTCAGAAGGTAAAGCCGGAGTTGACCGGTCTTTTGAGAAAGAGGCTGGAAAATTATAAAGTGGATGTGTTTTCGGTAATCAAGGAAGACGCCGTGAGCTCAGGATCCAAGCTTTATACCTCTACGGACAAGCTTAATTACCTGCGGGAAAAATCTCCTGCCCTCAAAGAGCTGCAGAAAAGGTTCGGTCTGGAAACGGATTTTTAAGATGACCTAAAAATCAATCCCTATCCCGAAGTTAATCAGGTTTTGTAGCTGAATGGCCCTCGACGAGGTGCCGTCCTCCATTTCTATAAATACATTTTCATCATAGATCAAAACGGTCTCTATTCTGGTAGTGATATACCTATTGACCCTCATGGAAAGGATCGAGTTAAAGTTTACCACGGTGTTTCCCAAGGTTTCATAATTGGAGAAGAGGTTGAGGTCAGCTTTCCAGTTGATGTTTTCCATCAGGGTCAAATTTGCAGAGGAGCTGAAGGATATACCAGCCTCAGCTCTGACCCGCTCCCCAGGAATAACCCCAAAAGCACCGGCACGACTGAGTGAATCATCCAGCACCACTGTGAAACGACCCGTAAAGGGAGAGATAATAGCTGAAAACCTGTCTTTTTCCCTGAAGGTTTTCTGATAGTTAAGACCGGTGGAGGACTGTATGTATCCCGGGCTAAGCAGGTCGGATATCACGTTTCTTTGCTCTCTTTCAGAGCCAGCTGGCCGAAAATATCGGTAACCCTTTAATAGCTGGGTACGGGCATCTATCTGGGTAGAAAGGTAAAGTTTGGGGGTCAGTTCCCGACCGTATTTACTTATAAAAATAAAGTTATCGTTTGTTTTTCTGGTTGCAAATGCCCTGTCGGACTGCCGCATGAAACCGTAATTGATCGTCAGTTTGGTGTCCCAAATGCGGTTGTCCTTTTCATAGTTGGCAAATAGGGTCAGGCCGGTGTTTAAGGCCAATGAGCTTTGTCCCCCCGCCGCCCAATTGGTAAGGCTTACCTGCTGAATGGAAAGGTTGAAATTCCCTCCTTGTTGCCAATATATTGGCTTTTCCTCGGGGGTAATGATCAAGGAATCACCCAAAACAATCAAGGTGTCCCCATCAATAAAAACCGTGTCGGCTTTAATATCCTGGCCCCACACAGCTTGAGTGCCTAAAAGCATAAAGAAAACCAATATGCCAAAGGCTTTCCCGATAATCTTATGATCTATTCGCGTCAAGGTTCAATTGTTGGTTTGCGGGGCAAAGTTATTATTTTCTAATGATTAAATCCTGTCCAATACTCAAAATGCTTTCCACACCAAGATTATTCCAGTTTCTCAATTCGTCCACCGTGACCTCATACTTTCTGCTGATGGCATAGAGAGTTTCACCAGGACTTACTTTGTGCACAGTGGTGTTCGTCCGGGATTCTGCCGGCTTGGCCGGAAAAGTCTGCGCAGCAGGCTGGCTGGGCGTATTTTGCCTAGCTGGGGCTGTTTGTGTTTCCTGTTGGGCCACTTGCCTTGCAGGCGGATTTTGTGGTTTAGGAGTTGATGGCCGGGCCATTTCTATTTCCTCATTCCTTTTTCTGTAATCCTGAAGTTTTAAAACCATTCCTGGCCTCAAGTCCTTGTCTTTATAAATTCTGTTTTTAGCCTTCAGGGAATTCAGCCGAATGCCGTGCAACTGGGAGATTTCCCATAAAGTTTCCCCGGCTTTCACCACGTGCTCCTCTGCATGTTTGGCTTTTGCTTTTTTTCTTTTGGTATAATAATAACTGCCAGCTTCAATTCTGTCTTTCTTCTTCAAGTCGTTGACCCGTCTGATCTTGCGCTCATTTTTGCCAATCCTGTCAGCAAAGGCTTCAATGCTGGAATTCTGGGCGGCCTGTACAGCTTTGATGTTATTCACTTTGATCTGGCCAGGCTGTGTAGCCCGGCTGGTATTTCCAGTTACTCTAGGGTAAGCGCTTTGGTTATTTCTATAGATTTCCACGTCAGTTTGTGGCTGATTGCTGGCCAATGCAGGTCGGGGAGGGGTGCTGCCATCTCTCACATACACCACTGTGTAGGTCCTGTCCCCAGGGATCTTTCCGTTTGACGACCATTTGTTGTATTCACGTAGGTGGGCTTCTGTCACCCCCAGTTGTCTTGCTACGGTACCAAAATCTGTGGGGCCATTCACCCGGAATTCTTCCAGGTAAGTGCCGTTGCTCACCAGTTTGCCTACCTGGTTTTCGAAGGCAATTTTGTGGGCAAGGAATTTCTTGAAATACCAATGGGTGTTTTTGTCTATATCCACTACCTTTTTGCCATGCATGGAGGTGCCGTAGTACCCTTTAGCTCCACCCAGCCCCATCAAGTATGATACCACCGTGGTCATCCAGTTATCTAGATGGCCGTGGTGCTTTTTTAAATAGCGGGCCGCACCCCTGGTGGAGCTCACCACGTTTTTTCTTTCGTCTATTTGGTTGTCAACTCTTAAATAAACCTCCTCGGCAGTCCCTTTTTTGAACTGCCAAAACCCAACAGCATTGGAGGTAGAAACAGCGTCCGGAATAAGGCTGCTTTCCTGAATCACCATGTATTTCACATCCATCGGCACGCCCTCTTCCCTCAAAACCCTTTCGATGGTAGGCATATATAGGTTTACCCGATCCAGTTTCATCTGAAAATACTGGGGGCTCCGATAAAGTGCGTCCACGTCCTGTTGGATCTCCCGCTGGGCATGAGCATTCAGACGCAGCGTCATGTCTGCAAACTTTATTTCCCTTGGGACCTGAGGGACTTGGGCGAATGCCAAGTGGCTGAAAAGAATCAATGCAAAAAGTAAAGGTGTTACTCTCATAATCTTAAAGTTTTCTGGCCATCATGATGCCGTCACGAATGGGCAAAAGTACGTTTTCTACTCTAGGGTCCTCTTGGACCATTTTATTGAAATCAATTAATGCTTGGGTATCCTTATCTATCTTTTTTTCGGTATTTCCCAAAATTTTCCCTGACCATAAAACATTGTCGGCCAAAATAATGCCGCCCTTGTTCATGCGGTCTATCACCAAATCATAATACTTGCCATAATTGATCTTATCGGCATCGATAAAGACCATATCGAAATAGCCCTCCAGCTCTGGAATAAGCTCCAACGCATTGCCTAGCCTGTAATCAATTTTTTCAGTAAGTCCAGCTTTGGCAAAAAAGCCCCTTACCATTTCCTCAAGCTCATCATTGATGTCCAAGGTAATCAACTTGCCGCCGTGGGACAAGCCTCTGGCCATACACACTGCCGAATACCCGGTATAGGTGCCGATTTCCAGAATAACGCTGGGATTGAGCATTTTGGTGAAAAGTTCCAAGGTTTTTCCCTGCAATTGGCCGGAAAGCATTCTGGGCATCATTACCCGTGCATGGGTTTCCCTATCAATGTGCTTCAAAACATCATCCTCAGGTGAAGTGTGGTCCTGACAATAGGCTAGTAGGGCTGGATCTATAAATTCCATTCGTTGATTATTTTGGTAAATAAGTTAGATAGCTGAATTCTTCGGCCGCAAGTTGTTCGTTTGCCAGGTCCTGAAGCTGTTCAGCGGTGGTTTGTTGGATGATCCCGAATATGGTGTCCAGGTCATCTATTTTGCCTTTGTCCAACAAGGTTTTTCCCAACACCAGCATCAACGCTGCATGGTTTTCCTCTGCCATGGCCATTTGACCGATAGCTTGTTCTTTGGCCATATGGAGCTGCATGGTGCCCAGTTTTTGGGTTCTCAGCTTTTCCATTTCTTTCAAGACCAGCTTTTTAGCCTTGTTGGCATTCTTAGGTTCAGTTCCGTAAAAGATGCCCAGAAATCCCGTGTCGGTATAGGATTGATAGGTGCTTTCCACTGAATAAACATAGCCATGTTTTTCCCGTAGGGCCAAATTCAACCGGCTGTTCATACTTGGCCCACCCAGGATGTTGTTTAACAGGTGCAGCTTAAACCGGTCCTTATGGTAAAGGTCTAGAGAGGGCTTTCCTATCGCACAAAGGGATTGGGAGATGTCCTTCTCAATAGTTTTCACAGTGGGCTTATAGGATGAAAAAGAACTCCTTATATAAAGCCTTTTTTTGATCGGAATTTCCAACAGATATTTTTCAACCTGTTTAAGTACCTTGCTGAAACTGATATTTCCCACCACCGAAAAGATGATTTTTGAGGTATCAAGTCTGGAGGAGAGAAAGTCAAAGAAATCCTGCTGGGCAAAGGAACTTACTGTTTCCTCACGGCCCAAAATATTTCTTCCCAAAGCATGGTTTTCGAAAATCTGTGCATCAAAGTCATCTTGGATGGCGTCCTCCGGACTGTCTCGGTACATGGCCATTTCTTCCAAAATCACATGCCTTTCCCGCTCGATTTGCTTTTCGGGGAACACACTGTTGAAAGTAATGTCGCAGAGCAGTTCCGCCGCTTTGTTGAAATGTTCCTTCAATATGGTGCTGTAAAAGCAGATTTTCTCCTTGGTGGTGTACGCATTGAGTTCCCCGCCCACGGAATCCAGGCGGTTGAGGATATGAAAAGCCTTACGTTTTTTGGTGCCCTTGAAAGCCATATGTTCCCAGAAGTGCGCAATGCCTTCCTGCTCCTTGGTCTCGTCCCGGCTTCCGATGTCCAAGATAAATCCGCAATGGATCAATCTGGTGTGGGTGACTTCCTGATGGACTATCCGGATGCCGTTGGGCAATTCTTTTATGTTATATGACATTTTATACTTCTTACCACGATCAATCTACAAAAATAACAGACTTTCGCGGGATATTTTCTAATTTAGAATTTAGATTGAAATTAGGCCTTTGCCATGTGGAAAGGCTTTTTTGGGTCAATCTGGAATCTTTTATTCAATATAAAAACTAAAACCAGAATATTTATGAGATACCGTCCTTTAGACAAATCTTTATATATACGCAATCGCGAAAAATTAGTCGATTTGCTTAAGCCCAATTCCCTGGCTATCTTCCATTCCAACGATATTATGCCCACCAATGCGGATGGCACGATGCCTTTTAGGCAAAATAACGACCTGCTTTACCTTTCGGGTATTGATCAAGAAGAAACGGTATTGGTAATCTGTCCTGATTTTCCAAATGAGGATATGAGGGAAATCCTGTTTATCCGAGAGACAAACGAACATATCGCCATTTGGGAAGGCCATAAATACACCAAGGAAGAAGCCTTTGAGGCCTCAGGGATTAAAAATATCCAATGGGTTCAGAATTTTGATGGAGTGGTAAATACTTTGGCTGCTCTTTCTGAAAACATCTATCTCAATACCAATGAACATCTTCGGGCAGACGCACAGGTGGAGAGCAGGGATGCTAGGCAGATGAAGGCAATCAGGGAAAAATACCCCCTACACCATTACCACAGGGCAGCCCCTTTGATGCATCAATTGAGGGCGATAAAAGAGGATCTTGAAATCACACAGATGCAAGTTGCTTGTGACATTACGGAGAAGGCTTTCCGAAGGGTGCTAAGCTTTGTGAAACCTGGAGTGATGGAATACGAAATTGAGGCTGAATACATGCATGAATTCCTGCGCAATGGAAGCCGTGGATTTGCCTATACCCCCATTATTGCTTCAGGAGCCAATGCCTGCGTGTTGCATTACATTGAAAATAGCCGCCCATGCAATGAAGGTGACCTTATTCTTTTCGATGTCGGTGCGGAATATGGCAATTACAATGCTGACATGAGCCGTACGATTCCGGTAAATGGCAGGTTTACCAAAAGACAGCGTGAGGTATATGATGCCGTGCTGAGGGTTCAAAGGGGGGCTTTTGATATTTTAAGGCCAGGAACCAATATCCAGGAATACCACAAAGAGGTGGGGCGGATCATGGAAAGTGAACTGATAGGCCTTGGCTTGCTGGATAGGAATGATGTCAAAAACCAGGATCCCAAGCAGCCTCTCTATAAAAAGTATTTCATGCATGGCACCAGCCATCATATCGGTTTGGATGTGCACGATGTAGGTACCATGTATGAACCTATCCGTCCGGGAATGGTCTTCACCGTAGAGCCTGGGATTTATATCCAAGAAGAAGGATTAGGTATACGTTTAGAAAATGACATCGTGATTGAGGAAGATGGTTTCTTTGACCTCATGCGCAACATCCCGATAGAAGCTGAAGAGATCGAGGGTTTGATGAATAAGTAGGATTTAGGACTTTAAAGGGACACAGAGGAGTTTCACTGAGTTTAGAAAAGAGTTTCACAGAATCCACATCTTAAACAAATTGGGCTACAAAGTCCTTTAAGTAAAAAAGAAGTCGCACAAAGTTTTTGTTCGGCTTCTTTAATTTTAAAAAATAAGAAATGGGTCTAAATTTATTTTTAAACTTTTTTATCCGCGAAGCAGCTCTGTGGAACTCCATTTAAAACTCCGCGAAACTCCGTGTCCCTTTGTTATACGCCGTCACAGCCTCTTGTTTCTCCTTCTTTGTCAGCTTGTCCATGATGACAGCAATCGCCCCGTCGCCTGTGATGTTGGTGGCCGTGCCGAAGCTGTCCTGGGCCAGGTAGAGGGCGATCATGAGGGAAATCAATACGTCATTGAAGCCGAGCATGGTCTGCAGCAAGCCCAAGGCTGCCATTACCGCACCACCTGGTACGCCCGGGGCTGCAATCATCGTCACGCCCAAAGCAAGAATAAACGGTAGGAAGTCCATCATTTGCACATCCATGCCATTGACCACCATGATGGCCAGGGCGCAAGCGGTGATGGTGATGGTGGAACCTGATAGGTGGATAGTCGCACAAAGCGGCACCACAAAATCAGCCACAAACCCCCTTACCCCATTCTTTTTCGATTGCTCCAAAGTTACCGGAATGGTGGCGGCAGAGGACTGCGTTCCCAAGGCGGTGAAATAGGCGGTCATCATGTTTCTGATCATGGAAAAAGGATTCTTTCTGGAGACGGTGCCTGCTATGAGGTATTGGGAAACAATAACCGTAAACTGCAATAGGATGATGACGATAAAGACTTTGAAAAACACGCCCATGATCTCGCCTACCTGTCCTGCAAAGGCCATGTTGGCGAATATCCCCATCACATGGAAAGGCAGCAGCGGGATGATGATGGCCGTGATCATCTTGGTGATGATCTGCTGGAATTCATTCATGGCTTTTTTGAGTCCATTTCCCTCAATAGCGGCAATACCGATTCCCAGGGTAAAGGCAATCAGCAAGGCGGTCATCACACCCATAACTGGGGCCATTTCCACCACAAAGAGCGGTTCGACCAACGAGTGCTCCGGATTATCCACGTTGCCGATGGAAAGGGAGCCTGGGGTGAGGATGTATTTGAAAATATTTGAGCCTACCCCAAAGGTCAACAGTCCTGAAAAAACCGTAAAGCCATAGGCCAGCATGGCGGTCAAAGCCAAGGTCCTGCCTGCACCCCTGCCAAGGTCTCCGATACCGGGGACAATGAAGCCGATGATGATGAGCGGGATGGCAAATCCAAGGAAGTTTCCGAAGATGTTGTTGAAGGTCGCCAGGACGGCGGTGAACATTTCAGGGAGGTAGGAACCGATGAGAATACCAATGATGATGGCAATGATCAGGCGGGGCAATAAGCCTATTTTCTTCATGAAGTCAAGAGTTGATTTTTACTGAATTGGTAAAAATAAGGGAAGTGGGGGAGGGGTGAAAGGAAAAGTTGATAAAAGACGGAAGACAGGAGAGCCACTAAGACGCAAAGGCGCAAAGAGAGTTTTTTCACTCTAAATTCTTTGCGTCTTCGGGCCTTTGGGGCATTTAAAAATTGATTTGATATCAAATCAAAATAAAGATAAATTGATTTGTATTAGATCAAAAATATATGGTCTGCCACAAATTGGGGGGATGGGTCAGTGACTACTGACCCGGTGGGAATTGCCATATATGCACGAACTTAAATGGGGTAAGGGACTTCTACCTCAGGGTTCCAAGTCAGAGAACTGGAACAACGGCAATAAATCCATTTTTATTGGTTTATCATATCCATGGATTACCCAATTCCTTGCATCCACAATTCTCCTTGCATTTTCGATTTGCAAGTTTGGGTCAATTTTGAGTGCTCGATTAATGGCCTCTCCAATAATTTCGATTTCCCTCTCAATAGCCCTGCGCAAAAGCTTGTTACTCAAATAATCTGAAAAATCCTTCTTTTCTCCTAAATATTCATAAATAGA
Source organism: Litoribacter ruber (assembly GCF_018500185.1). Lineage (GTDB taxonomy): Bacteria > Bacteroidota > Bacteroidia > Cytophagales > Cyclobacteriaceae > Litoribacter > Litoribacter ruber. The sequence goes on from NZ_JAHBGI010000007.1 coordinate 40,050, forward strand.
GGTTATGGAAACCTCTACGTCATAGAGATGTTTTTTAATATCAGGATTCATAAAGAAGGATTTTATGCTTATTGATACTCTCAATAAAGTATGGATTGGAAAGCGACCTTTCTGTGACGATATCCAATTCCCGCTTGAAAAGATTCCGCAACTTGTATTGAAGTTGAAAGTAATTATCTGAATATTCCTCGGGGGTTAACTCCTCTTCAAAAGAAATCAAAAAGTCAATATCGCTGTTATCCCTAAATTTATCAAGGTCAATAGCAGAGCCGAATGCGTACAGCCTTTTGATTCTAGTAGCCTGTAGACGCGGAAAGTTGCCCCGAAAACCGGAAAAAATGATTTGCAAAGAGGCAAAGGTTTCTGAATCCAGACAAGCCGAATTGCCGAATGCACTAATTAATTATGCTGCCAGAGACTCCCTAAATCGCAGTTCCAGGTCAGAGAACTGAAATAATATTCAGGATTCGAGTTTCTGTGCCATGAAAAAAAGTCAAATTGCTACAAATGCACGAATGTATAATGGAGTCAGAGACTCCTACCTCAGGATTCCAGGTCAGAGGTCAGGAACGACCAAGAGTGATATTAATAGTGGAGGATTATAATATTGGGTAATATCCCATATGATTTTCGGATTTTCTTCGGATTTTTATCGGAAGGGAACTGAAGAGGTAATGAAATGGGATGCTGATTTGTGCAATTTTATGCAAATTGTGTCGGATAGTGCATGTTCATTTGTAAGTGGTCGGGTGGAAGATTATTTTCGGTTGTATTTATTCTATAACCAAAATAAACTAAAACACTTTATATGGGGAAAAATATAGGTTTCACTGCAGGCTTTCAGGGCAAGGTCGATGGGTTTGTTTATTACAAAGTAAATAGTGTCAGTTACGTAAGAGCTAAACCAAATAAGAGTGGAGGGAAGCGACCTTCCTCCCAGGTTCAGAAAATCAATCAAAGCAAATTTGGAGTTGCATCAACTTTTATGAAAAAATTTGCTCCGATAGTTCGGTTTGGGTTTCAGAATGAGGTGCTGGGCATGCGCTCTGCGATAAATGTGGCTGTGGGGTATGCCCAAAGCAATGCCATAATTGGATTGACAAGTTCCTATAGGATAGACCCACATAGGGTCTTGCTAAGTAAGGGGAATCTGGAAGGGCCAATGGAAGCCAAAGTGGTTTGGAAGGATGATGCTACCGTCCTGTTTACCTGGAAAAATAATTCTTTTATGGGCTCAGCCAAACCTTATGATAGGGTGATGGTGGCATTGGTACACGAGAAGGAAAACTGGCAGGAGTATGTCTTGGAGGGAAAGGGAAGGCTTGAAGGTGCCCAAGAACTCAAACTTCCTTATCCCGGCAAGTGGCAAGGTCAGACTTATGCCTATATTGCTTTCAGTAGGTACAGTCCGGGAAAAAAAAGGTACTGGATTTCAAATAGCGAATATTTGGGGATGATATAGAAGAAGAGAAAAGAGAAAGGGGGGGTAAAAGCCACGAAGGCACGAATTTATAATGAAGTCTGAGACTCCTAACTCAGCAGTTCCAGGTCAGAGACCTGGAATAACCAGAACTTGAAGGTAATCAGGATGTAATTAGCCCCAACCATTTTTTCTCGTAATCTGTTAAATAAGTAAAATTAAAATGCGATGATTTCTGAAACTCAGAGAGATGCTATCATTAGGGTGCTGCAACCGCTGGACCCTAAATCCATCAGTGTTTTTGGTTCCTGCGCCAGGAATGAAAATCACAGTGGAAGTGATCTTGATGTTTTGGTTGAATTTCAAGGCACTGTAAATCTTTTGGATATCATCGGTGCTGAAATGGAATTGACGGAAGTACTAGGTGTGAAGGTGGACCTCTTGACCAAGCAGGCTATTTCTCCTAGACTTATGGGCCATATTAATGAGAGCATCCACGAAATTTTTTATGCAGAAAAATGATTTGGTTTTTTTATACCACGTCCAATTCTGGGTCAAATTGTCACGAATGCACTAAAGTTTAAAGGGAGTCAGAGACTCCTTACTCAGGAGTTCCAGGTCAGAGACCTGGAACAACGGGAATCCCTCTCTTTGCGCCTTAGAGTCTTTGTGGCTATTTTAAAACTCAACCAAAAAAACAAAACCCCGGACTTAACAGCCCGGGGTTTTTGATTATGAAAGTTTCCGAAAGGGAAATTATCCGATAGAGATTCTCTTGAAGTCTACTACGGTCAATCCTTTGGATACGCTGTCAAGGTATTGAGCGATGGTCTTGCTGTTGTCTTTTACAAAAGCTTGGCTCAACAAAGTGTTTTCTTTGTAGAACTTCTGCAATTTACCCATGGCGATTTTCTCAAGCATTTCTTCAGGCTTGCCTTCTTGTCTTGCTTGGTCTTTACCTACTTCGATTTCTCTTTCTACAGTAGAAGCATCAACACCGTCTTTGTCAACAGCAACAGGGTTCATGGCAGCGATTTGCATGGCCACGTCTTTTCCTGCTTCCTCAACGTCAGCACCGTTTACGTTTTTCAAGGCTACCAATACACCTAATTTCCCATTAGAGTGGATGTAAGGTACTACTGCTTCACCGGTCACGATGTTGTAGTTGCTGATTTCGATTTTCTCGCCGATTTTACCAGTCATTTCGATGATTTTCTCACCTACAGTGATTGACTCGTAGGGAAGGGCAAGGATTTCTTCTACAGTAGAAGCGTTGTTCTGAGAAGCTAGGTCAGCGATAGAATTGGCAAAAGTACCAAACTCTTCGTTTTTAGCAACAAAGTCAGTTTCGCAGGTCAAAGAAAGGATAAGGCCTTTCTCACCGCTCACTTTAGTCACTACTACACCCTCTTTGGTTTCACGGTCAGCTCTGGAAGCAGACACTTTTTGACCTTTTTTTCTAAGGATATCTACAGCTTTGTCGAAATCGCCTTCAGCTTCGGTAAGGGCCTTCTTACAGTCCATCATACCGGCTCCGGTCATTTGTCTTAGTTTGTTTACCTCTTGTGCAGTAATAGCCATTTTTATAGGAGTTAAAATGTGTTATTAAATTTCTATATAGGCCGCTTGTTGCCATTTTTCCGACATTCCTTTTGGTAGTGAGGAAAACGGAAGACCGAAGACCGAAGAGGGCTTGAAAGTAGATTTCAACCTCCTTTTCAATAGTCAGCCATATCTTGGCAAGAAAGCGGTATTCGGATTATGTTTTTGTTCCTATGGGAGCAGGGCCGCCACAGGGGGCAATAACGAAAAATTGAACATAGGTATGATTACCGTATGTTCAATTTTTCATTATCAAATAATCATAGTGGATTACTCTTTGGTGTCAGCGTCAACAGCTCTTTTTGCCTCTTCTTCTTCGGCAAGTTTAGAATCGTCTTTGTCTTTCTTTCTTTCAGATAGACCTTCTTCGATTGCAGAACCGATAGCTTTCACTAGCAAAGAGATGGATTTATACGCATCGTCATTGGCTGGGATAGGGAAATCCACCTCGTTAGGGTTGGAGTTTGTATCTACCAATGCGAATACAGGGATACCAAGCTTTTTTGCTTCTGAGATAGCGATGTGTTCTCTTTTGATGTCCACTACAAAAAGGGCTGCAGGAAGACGGGTAAGGTCAGCGATACCGCCCAATACGTTTTCAAGCTTTTCTCTTTGTCTGGAGATCATCAAACGCTCCTTCTTAGCCAGGTTTTTATAAGAGTCTTCCTTCGTCATTTTGTCGATGGTAGACATCTTCTTCAAAGACTTACGGATAGTAGCAAAGTTGGTCATCATACCGCCCAACCATCTTTCGGTGATGAATGGCATGTTGAGTCTTTTTGCTTCTTCAGCTACTAAGTCTTTCGCCTGCTTTTTGGTAGCAACGAACATGATTTTCTTTCCTGATCTTACGATCTGCTTGATTGCGTTGGATGCTTCATCAAGGCAAACGAGCGTTTTGTTAAGGTCTATGATATGGATACCATTCTTCTCCATGAAGATGTATGGCGCCATTCTAGGATCCCACTTTCTTGTTAAGTGTCCAAAGTGAACACCAGCATCCAGTAAGTCTTTATATTCTATATTAGCCATTATTGATATATATGTATCTTAAAATATATGTTTGAAAAAGCTCCCGGATTAACGCTTGGAGAACTGGAATCTTCTTCTTGCTTTTCTTCTTCCTGGCTTCTTACGTTCTACCATTCTAGGGTCACGAGTAAGGAAACCTTCTTTTTTCAACGGGCTTCTGTGCTCTTCGTTGAATTGGCATAGGGCTCTGGAGATAGCCATACGTACTGCTTCAGCCTGGCCTTTGATACCACCACCGTCTACGGTGATTTTGATGTCATAAGCGTCGTTCTCGTTTACTAGAGCAAGAGGCTGCTTTACAACAATTTGATGCAGGTCGAAAGGGAAGTAAACTTCTAGAGCTCTGTTGTTGACAGTGATCTCGCCTTTACCCGGCTGCATGTAAATTCTTGCTACAGACGTTTTTCTTCTACCGATTGTATTGATAACTTCCATTAGGTGCAGAATTAAAATTTAACTTCTTTAGGTTGTTGCGCTTCATGAGGGTGCTCGCTTCCGGCATACACGTGCAGGTTGCCGTAAAGCTTTCTGCCCAATCTGTTTTTAGGCAACATACCTCTTACTGCTTTTTCTACTAAGATGATTGGAGATTTCTCCATCAACATCTTTGGAGTAGCAATACGCTGACCTCCTGGATAGCCAGTGTGACGAACGTATACTTTCTCGTTCCACTTTCTTCCGGTTAGTCTAACTTTGTCTGCATTGATGACAATCACATTGTCGCCGCAGTCTACGTGAGGGGTAAAGTTTGGTTTGTGCTTACCTCTCAAGATTTTTGCTACCTCACTTGCAAATCTACCAAGTACTTGGGACTGGGCATCCACTACGATCCAGCCTTTCTGTACAGTAGCGTCGTTTGCCGATATGGTCTTATAACTTAAAGTATCCACTGTGTAAATGTTTAATAATTAGCTTGTTAAATACATTTTTCCCTCAAAAAGGGACACAAAGATAGAAGCTTTTCAATTCTAATGCAAAAGAATTGGAAGTTTACTGCCTAATTTTCACCGAAATAGCTAAAAAAAGCCATCAGTTCTATCGGGCGGTTTTTTCCAACTGCTTGACCAATACTGCGAAATCCTTGGGGTAGGGGGCCGTCACCTCTATTCGGGTGCCGTCTGTGCCATCAAACCCAATGGCGTACGCATGTAAGGACACTCTCTGCATGATTGGAAGCTCATCGGTGCCTTTTTTAAGATTGAATCGCCTTTTCAGATCTGAAAGATAAAGGTTCTTGCCCCCATATGTTTCATCACCACAAATCGGGCTCTTCAGATGGGCAAGATGCACCCTGATCTGATGGAGTCTCCCGGTGACCGGCCTGCACTCAATTAAGGTGTGGGCATAGTAGGTCTTTAGGGTGTTGAAATAAGTGGTGGCCTGCTTGCCTTCCTTATTTATCTTGGCGATTCCTTTATTGGTGGCAACCAGATTGCGGTCCACGAGTAGGTTTTCATACTCATGTATGCCCTCTGCCACGGCATGGTAGATTTTGTCGACTTTCCTGTTTTCAAACTGTATCGCAATGTTTCTGTAAGCCTCCTGGTTTTTGGCTATTACCAGGCATCCCGAAGTTTCCTTGTCTAATCGATGACACACCTGGGCATCAGGGGTGTACATCTTGGCCAAATGCAGGATGTTTTGCGCTTCATGTCTATCGTCTAAGGTCGATAGATAGGGAGGCTTGTTGATTATAATATAATCAGCGTTTTCAAACAGGATAAGGTCCTCAAAATCTATTTTCTTCATGCAGCTCGCGCCATTCCAATTAAGGCGCAAAATTAAGCTTAAAAGAATTGGAATCAAAATATTATTTTGGGGGCAATGGGACACAGAGGTACGCAGAGTTTAAAAAGGAGTTTCACAGAGCTCCTTCGCGGATTTCTCTCGCAAACCCGCTTGCCGGAGGGCAGGTTCCACGGATTTCGCAGATAAATGGGGTCGTAAACCGAGACGATGCGGTAATTGATGCTTCAAATGAATTTATCCGTGGAATCTTCGAAATCCGTGAGAGAAACCTTGTCTGTCCAAACTATTTCCTTAATATTATGGGTTCAAACTATTTAATACTGACTTTTAAATTTATGAAAAACTCTAAATCCTTTTCCATTAAAGTTATTTTCTTTGCCCTTTTGCTTACGGGTATGGCCTGTACGGACCTCCTGGCCCAAAAGGGCAATAATCAGCTTGCCATAGGCGCGGAGCTCGGGCCGGTGCTTACCGGTAGGTACCACGGTTATCAGTTCCAGCTTGGTCTGCCCATAAAGGCATATTATGGTGTGGGCAATCATGGGCAGCTGATGTTTAGGACGGGGCTGCATCATCTTTGGGTGCCTCCCGCAGAATTGTTCGAACCGACTAGGAGTGTATATGCCTATTTGGTTCCTCTTGGCTTAGGGTATAGAAGAAATTTCAATAATTGGTATTTTGAGGGAAGTGCTGGAGCTGCATGGGAAAAAAGCTTCACAAATACTGGAAATCCTTTTGTAGGGACCGTCTCTTTTGATCATTTCCATCTTAATTATGGAGTTGAATTTGGCAAGCAATTGCGGAATTTTGATGTTGGTTTATCCATCCAGAATAATACTATAAATGGTCAACCCGGTTTAATTCATACTGGAATGGTTGGATTTAAGGTGATGTATAAAATTGGTGGCTAAGCATGGCTAGGGTAATTTTTCCTATCTTTTTTGCTATAATTGTTAGTCTGCCAGCCATCTCTCAAGGCCGGCTTGCAATAGGTTTTGATGTGGCCAACAGAAAAGAACTCAGAAATTACATTGACCCTCAGGGGTACCTGCACAACCGCTATACCCCATTGTTTGCTTTGGGTGGTGTATTGAATTACCGCATTTCGGACAGGTGGGAAATAGAATCCGGGATCTATGAAACATCTTTTCATGAAACCATTAGTTATTACTACAAGGAGCCGGGTTATCGGCCCCTGAATGCCACGGGTTGGCAGGTTAACGGACTGCGGACTTTGCAGATTCCGTTGAGGGCTGTCTATGATCTAAACCTTGGATTCAAAAGATTGTCTTTTAATGTTGTAGGGGGAGTAAGCCTGTATAACCTCACTTCCAACATCAACCGATGGGGTGAAACTGGCCTTAGTCCCATCCCCGTTTATCCAAGACCGCCTGTCAATCTGGATTTGTATTATCAAAGCTATCCGCTCCGAAAAAGGAGCCTGGCTTTTGAAGGTGGGGTGGAATTGAGGTATCAGCTCTCCAATAGGATGGATTTGATATATCGGTACACCAGGCTTGTCGGGACCCGGGAGATGAACAAGATGATAGGTTACTATTCCATAGACAATCCTCCTACCCAATATGAATTTGAAGTCACATCCAAGGGCTCAGCTATTCACAATACCTTTTCGCTGAGATACAATTTTGGCAAAAATTCTAAAAACATCCCCAAGTATGAAAAATTTGAAGATTGATTGGTTATTGAAGTCAAGTACAGCATTGCTTTTTCTGTTTTTGCTCAACGGCCCCCTGCTGGCCCAAAAGGGCAACAGCCATATCGCCATCGGCCTGGAAGCCGGGCCTTCCTTGGGCTTTGGTTCGGAGGATTTTCCTTATCAGTTGGGGATCCCGGTAAAGGCTTATTTGGGTACCGGTCAACATGGTCAGTGGATGTTCCGGACGGGAGGGCATCTGTTTCCGGTTTCTTCACAAAACCTGCACGAATCCATCCGCAGGGCCTACCGTTATATCGTTCCAATAGCCTTGGGTTACAGGTATAACCTGGAGAACTGGTATGCCGAGGGTAGCTTGGGCGTGGGGCTGAACACTTTCGTACAGGTGCCCACAGATGCCCAATTTCAACGCCAAAGTTGGATCAATAGGGAACTCAATTACGGACTCGAGCTCGGGTGCCAAATGGAACGTTTCGATCTGGGCGTCTCGCTGAACAATAATGGGCCAATTCCACACAATACCATGTTTCTTGGTTTAAAGGCGATGTATAAGATAGGGCTTTGATGCATGGCTATGCCTAGTCTCCGTATTTGTTGATAATGGTGTGCTAGGTGGCATGGCCAATGGTTGAAAGCAAAATAGCTCCGGATACCTCCGGAGCCATTTTTTTTAAACCATACAAACAAATGAGTACTTTATTTAAGTCTATGGTTATTAAAAGCTTTGATGGGGTGAAATGTTTAAATGAAATAAGATTTTTTATAAATAATTAGTTGTCACGCCACAGGCAGCGAAAAACTAAAAGTCGATCCCTTGCCAATCGTACTTTCCACTTTGATCCTGCTTTTGTGGCCTTCTAGGATATGCTTGACGATGGCTAGGCCCAGTCCTGTGCCCCCGCCTTCCCGGCTTCTTGATTTTTCTACCCGGTAGAATCTTTCAAAGATGCGCTTTAGATCTTCCTCAGGGATGCCCTTGCCGTTGTCCCTCACGCTCACATGAAGCTTGTTTTTCTTCTTCTCTAGCCGGATTACCACTTCCCCGCCGTCATTATTGTACTTGATGGCATTAGAGATGAGGTTTTGGCAAACCCGGTAGATCTTGTCTTTATCGGCGTGGGTGACAAAGGTGTCGTTTTTGTCAAAATAGAACCTGACCAACACATCCCGTCTATCGGCTTTGTGTTCCAGCTGCTCGACTACTTCCAAGATCATGTCCTTGATGTCAAAGTTCTCGAAATGAAACTTGACCACCCCGTTTTCCATCCGGTTTAGAGTGAGTAGGTCTTGTACAAGCTTGTCTAGATTATTGAGGCTTTTGGCGGCCCTTTTTAGGAATTTATACCTTACTTCTTCGTCTTCCACGGCCCCATCCAGCAAGGTGTGCACATAGCCCTGTGCGGCAAAAATAGGGGTTTTCAATTCGTGGGAAATGTCCGCAATAAATTCCTTTCGGAAAACGGCATTTTTCTGCAGCGTTTCGATTTCCTTGTTTTTGGCTATCGCGTAGCTGTTGATCGTCTGGTTGATCTTCCTGAGTGGGGAAATGGAGGTGCGGTAGCTGTGTTCGGAAATGTCGGAAAGGTCCTTTTTCTGAACCTTTTCCAGCAACTGGTAGATATTGCTGATCTCCTTAAAGATCAAAAATTCCAGCGTGACATTGGTCAGTATATAAGAAAGGGAAAAGGAAAGCACGCCCGCCACTACCAAAAGGGTGGGAGTGGCGTCGTCCAGTAAAGATAGAAAGGCAACCGTGAGGGCTGCAATGGCCATGGCCAACAGGAAGGAAATCCCCCTGGATGTGGTCAGCATTTTAATTCATGTCAAATTTGTACCCTACTCCTTTTACAGTAGTGATGTATTCGTCACCGATTTTCTCCCTTACTTTTCGGATGTGCACATCCACTGTCCTTGCCAAGACAAAGACATCGGCGCCCCAGATATTTTGCAAGAGGTCATCTCTACTAAATACCATATTAGGGTTTTTGGCAAGAAAATACAATAATTCGAATTCTTTTTTGGGCAGGGTGATTGTTTTGCCGCTTTGATCGATGGTGTAACTGGTGCGGTCGATGACCAGGTCCTTGATCTTGATCTGGGACACTTCCTTTTCCTTCTTCGACTCTCTTCGGAAGAGAGCAGCTATCCGGCTGAGGAGTGCACGGGGTTTAATAGGTTTGGTAATATAATCGTCAGCCCCCACATCAAAGGCCGCCACTTCGGAATATTCTTCCGACCGGGCAGTTAGGAAGATGATAAAGGTGCTCTTCAGTTCTGGTATCTCCCTGATCTGTCGGCAGGTCTCCACCCCGTCCTGCAGGGGCATCATGATATCGAGAAGGATGACTTCAGGTTTGAAGCGGATGGCGGTTTTGACTGCTTTTACCCCATCAGAGGCTGTTTCCACTTCGTAACCTTCTTTTTCTAAATTGTACTTCAATAAATCAATGATATCAGGTTCGTCATCTACGACTAAGACTCTGACCTTACTTTTTTCGCTCATTGGAGATTGATTAGTGTGTCATGTTAAACCTGCCAGTTTTGGAAACCTGGCAGGTTTCCAGGTTTGAATACAATGCTAATTTAGAAAAAAGAATGGCAATTTTAATACTAATCGCTTTGAAGGGAAACCAATCCTTAATAGTCGGCAGGCTAATGTTAAAGGATTGTTAATGGATTTTGAATTAATTATTACGTAATCCCCGTGCTTCGGTGATTTCCATATCAAGTGCACCCACTACCAGGTTGGCTTTTATCTTCACCGGAATTTTGTTTTTGTCGTCTGTGATCCAGACTTTGATGGGATTGTCTCCGCTGAAGAGTTTGTTGTTTGGCATTATGGGCGAAAACTTGAAGGTTTCATATGAACCGATGCGCGTGTCTACTTTTTCTTTCCCTTCGTATATTAATTTTAGGTTATATATTTCCTTATCGAAAAAACCCTTGATATTAATTGTCTCCCCGGGCTTCACGCGGGTTAGGTCCATAGTCCTGAGCTGGTAAAAGCCGCTGACCATGTCCTGTACGTTTGGCGGGATTTCGTAGGATTGGGTCTCCACCACATTCCTGTTTTCACGGTCAAACAGTCTTACATTGGCCTTTTTGCCCATGTGGTCAAAGTCCACAATTTCATGTTTTCGGTAGTTTCCCTCTTCTATATGGCGGTAGGAGCGGTGCGGGATGAGCTTGGCGGTATCCAGGAGCGTACCCCAATTATCCTTTACTTTAAAGATTTTGAATATGCTCAGCGTTTTGCCGTACACGTCAATTTTGTACGCCGGTCGGTTGTTGATTTGCTGGATTTCGGGACTGGTGACCATTTTGGCTTCAGCGGCATTAAAGAAGAGGTACTTCACCTTGAAGGTGAGCTCCTCCCCATGCGAAAAAGCCTCATTTCTGGCCAAGTGCTTGGTATCCGCTCCCATCAGCATGATCAAAGAAATAAAAAAGAGAAGTGTTAATCTTATTTGCATGTTTTTTATTTCAATTGCCTCTTCTAACTCCAATGTTAATGGAAATGGTTCGCAATGTCACCTATCTCAATGTTAAAATTACTAAATAAGTTTCGTTCAACAATGCTTATTTTCTGTTGATAATCCCCTCGCGAATGTTTACTTTCACATAATATTTATACGTCAAAAACTACATAATCATATATGAGCGCAAACGCAGAAAAATTAAAAGCTCTCCAACTTACCATTGACAAGTTAGAAAAAACCTACGGCAAGGGTACGGTGATGAAACTTAGTGATAATCACGTACAAGATGTGCCTGCTATCTCTACCGGTTCCCTTGGCCTTGATATGGCGTTGGGTGTTGGGGGGATTCCTAGAGGTAGGATCATCGAGATCTATGGTCCGGAATCTTCCGGTAAAACGACCCTTTCCATGCACTGCATCGCTGAGGCGCAAAAGGCAGGCGGTCTGGCCGCATTTATCGATGCCGAACATGCTTTCGACAAGTCTTATGCCGAAAAGCTTGGAATTGATACTGAGAACCTCCTGATTTCCCAACCGGACAGTGGGGAACAGGCGTTGGAAATCGCCGAACACCTTATCAGGTCGGGTGCGATTGATATCATCGTGATCGATTCCGTGGCGGCTTTGGTGCCAAAAGGGGAATTGGAAGGTGAAATGGGAGACAGCAAGATGGGACTTCAGGCACGTTTGATGTCTCAAGCCCTAAGAAAGCTTACCGGTGCCATTCATAAAACCGGTTGTTCTTGTATCTTCATCAACCAGCTGAGAGAAAAGATCGGGGTGATGTTTGGTAATCCGGAGACGACTACCGGTGGTAATGCCTTGAAATTCTATGCCTCAGTAAGGTTGGATATCAGAAGAATCGGCCAGATCAAGGAAAGCGCTGACAACATCTTGGGTAACCGTACCAAGGTGAAGGTGGTCAAAAACAAAGTTGCGCCTCCGTTCAAAGTGGTGGAATTTGACATTATGTATGGAGAGGGTGTTTCCAAAGTAGGAGAGATCATCGATTTAGGGGTGGAGTTTGAAATCGTGAAGAAAGCCGGTTCTTGGTTCTCTTACGAAGGTACCAAGCTTGGCCAAGGCCGCGATGCGGTGAAAAACCTCTTGCTGGACAATCCTGACCTGATGGAAGAATTGGAAAGAAAGATTAAAGAAAAGGCTGGAATTCTGGCCGGAAAAGAAGATAAAGAGGCACCTGTAGAGGGCTGATTTTGATTTTTACAATTGGGAAAAGGCACAGGGATAATCGGGAGACCGGTTGTTCTGTGCCTTTTTTTATTTACAACTACAAAGGAGGTGTTTATTGGGTAAAGCAGATATTGTTAGTTAATCCTTTTATTTTAGTTATTTTTTAGTAACTTCATTGGCTTAAAGTATTTTAGCATGCTTGGGAGATAGAGAATGCCCCCTGGTTTGGTCATTTAAATTTAAGCGCATGAAATTAAGACTACTTTTTACAACAGCCTTGGCAGCTGCAGTTTTCTCCTGTGATACAGGAGAAAATGTCCCTTCCTCACCTGCAGATTTTGAGTTTTCTCAAGAGATGTTCATGGTCAGACAAGAGGTTCAGTTTTCTGATGTTCCTTCAGGGGCAGCAAAATATGAGTGGAAGTTTGGTGAGGGAGGGGTCTCAGATGCCAGAACTCCACGCTTTTCTTTTAACAACCCCGGGGTGTATCCGGTAACCTTACAGGTGACTACTGCAGGTCCAGAAACCCATTCTGCAACCAAAGAAATTAGGATTGGCCAATACTATATTAATCAGTTGTCACTAGAAGGTGTGCAAAATGATTATGAAGTCAAAGATGGTCTGACAGAGCTCTACGTTGTTGTTTCCCGACGGATGGAAGATTTGGAGGAAGTAGACCGTGTAGATGGTCTCTCTGCTGACCTGAATAATCTCCCCGCTACATTCGATTTGGATGAAGTGATGTTTGATGCAGGGCCAGAGTATTCCGTATTAAGGGTATATGATGCTTCTGATGATTCACTCGTAGCCATACATGATCAATTTGAGGCCGCTTCGGCTTTTGGGGATGTGCAGCCCACTGGAGAATATGACCATGAGATAAGGTCTTCCAGCAGCCTAGGGTCCAGAATGGTGCTAAGGTATAATGAAGGGGAGTAATTGACTTATCCACCATAAACCCACTTTACCAAGGTAAAAGTCATTAAACAAATAATCACCACAGTAATAAGGTTATGCAGTATTCCTACTCGGATCATGTATATCAGGGTAGAAGCTTAAAGATTTTTTCAAGTTCCTTATCAGAAATACTATTTTTTTGGGATTTGTCGAAAATTGAAGCTAGGTAAACTGTTTCCCGAGAGACTTTTAAATAAGTTATTATTCTTGCGCCTCCCGATTTACCTTTTCCTTTGGAATTGATGGCGAGTCTAATTTTATAGAAACCATTTCCAAGAGTAGTGCTTTGATCTGGCTTTTAAAACACTATAGCTCATCCAAAAGCTGTTTTGCTGACCGGGCTTTTAATTTACCTTCTTCTATAAGCTTTAATTCCTGAACAGCCTCTATTAGCTCTTCCAAGATTTGCGATTTGGAGGAGTCCTCAAGTTCTAAGGCTTCTAATTCTTTATATTTCTTTTTAAGTAATTTCCATTCCTTGATAGGAATGTAAACCCGGTAGTCTCGCCCTCACTATCTTGAATTATCTGGAGTTTCATGTTAATATTTTTTAATATGTTTTACGATTCAGCTTTTTCAAGCTAAAAATTATTCATGTAAATATAACAAGAAAGTTGCTGACCTTGTTGCGGTTACCCTCCATAAACCCACTTTACCAAGGTAAAAGTCATTAAGCAAATAATCACCACAGCAATAAGGTTGAGCAATATTCCTGCCCGGATCATGTCTCTCATTCTGATGAAACCGCTTGAAAACACAATGGCGTTTGGTGGGGTGGCGATAGGGAGCATAAAGGCAAAGCTGGCCGCTAGGGTAACCGGTATCACCAGCAGGTGCGGCGGAAGGTCCAGCCCCGAAGATATGCCTATCACCACTGGGATAAACAGGGTGGTCAGGGCAACATTGCTCATCAATTCAGTCAAAAACAGGGAAAGTAAAGTGAGTCCAATTACCAATACCCAAAGGTTTAATTTGTCAAAGCTGCTAACCCAAGTGCCCACCTGTTCCACCAGCCCAGAAGACTCCATGGCTTTGGCCAAGGATAGCCCCCCTCCAAAAAGCAATAAAATGCCCCATGGCAGTTTATCCATTTGCTTCCAGGTGATGAGTTTTTGGGATCCATCCCCGTCAGCGGGAACCATAAACATCAAAAGCCCCCCTATTAAAGCGATGTTGGTGTCATTTAAAAAGGTAATGCCCAAATGTTGGTTAATGATGCCTCGAAAAATCCAGGCAGAAGCAGTAAGCAGTACGATGAGGCTTACCCTTTTTTCGGCCTTTCTCATCGGCCCGAGATCCTGAAGTTGCTTGCTGATCATTTCACTCGAGCCCGCTAGGCTGGCTATGCGGTTAGGGAAAAGAAGATAATTCATCAAGATGAACATGATGGCCAGCATCACCACCCCAAGAGGTACTCCAATCAATAGCCATTGGTTGAACCCCATTTCCACCTGCAGAAATTGGCGCATCATCCCAACCATCACCACGTTGGGCGGAGTGCCGATGATGGTCATCACGCCGCCAATGTTAGCAGCGTAAGCGATGCCGAGTAGTAGGCTGAGGCAAAAGTTCTTAAACCCCTTATCTTCCATGATGAAAGGATTTTGACTTTTCATAAGCTGAATGATGGAAAGGGCTACCGGCAGCATCATCACCGCCGTGGCGGTATTGCTGATCCACATACTCAATATGAAAGTGGCAAGGTAGAAACCTAGGATTATGCCATTGGGCCTAGTACCTGTAAGGCTAATAAGCTTCAAGGCAATTCGCTTATGGAGCTGGTTGTGCTCCATGGCCAAGGCGATGATAAAGCCACCCATAAAAAGGAAAATAACCGGGTCGGCATAGGGCGCCGCCGCACTGGCAATGTTAAAAATGCCTATGGCTGGGAAAAGGATAATGGGCAGGAGTGAGGTTGCCGGTATGGGTACCGCTTCGGTAATCCACCAGCTCACCATCCAGGCAGCCACTCCCAGCACCCGGAGCATATCTGGCTCCTGTACCTGGAGGCTGAAAGCATAGAAAAGCAGAAACAGGGCAGGTCCCAGAAGAAGCAGGGCGGTTCTTGTGATTCTCGTCCGATCCATTCGATCTTGCCTTAAGCTGACCGTATTGCCTCTACGGGGTCAAGCTGCGCCGCCAATGTGGCTGGTACAATTCCCGATACAATTCCGATTGCCGAGGAAAGCCCCACCCCGAGCATGATGTTTTTGAATGACATGGTTACCTCCAAGCTTCCCAGCGGCACAAAGGTGAACAGGAACACTATTAATATTCCAGCAAGCCCTCCAAATAGGCTAAGGAAAGTGGCTTCAAATAAGAACTGTAGAAGTATAAAGTAATTTTTTGCTCCAAGGGATTTTTGGATTCCGATGATATTGGTTCTCTCCTTTACAGATACAAACATGATGTTGGCAATACCAAAGCCGCCTACTAAAATAGAAAAGCCTCCGATAACCCATCCTGCGATTCCGATGACGTCAAAGATAGATCCAATGGCATTTTGGATAAATTCCGATTTATTAAGGGCAAAATTGTCTTCTTGAGTGGGTTTGAGGCCCCTTTTACTTCTCATCAAGCCGCTCATCTCATTTTCCAAGGCGATCAGTCCTATATCATCATCCCGCCCCTTGGCGGCAATAGTAGGCTCAATACCAAACTGGCCCACATTATATAATTTGGTAAATGCCCCAAATGGAACCAGGATGGCTTCGTCCTTGGAGGGCATATCAAATAGGCCTTCCCCTTCTTCTTTGAAGAGGCCCACTATGACGAACTTGTTTCCTTTGATTTTGAGTTCCTTGCCAAGGGCTTCCTGTCCAGGAAATAGGGCTCTGGCGATTTTGACCCCTACCAAGGCCACATTTCTGGCCGAATTGATTTCCAACTCGGTAAAGAAACGACCGTTTTCCACGGGGACTTCATATACGTCTTTGTAGTCAAATACTACACCTTCCAGGTTGGCGCCCTGGTAAGAATTGCTGGCCGCCTTTATGGTTGCACTTGTGGAGGCGGAGATGGTCACGCCATCCGCATTTCTCAAGCGCTGCTTTAGGAATTGGTATTCCTGAAAGTTGGCCGTTGGGCGTTGGAAATATTTCCACCACGGGTATTCCCCTCCTCCTCCAAAAGGAAAACGGTCCACCCTGATAACATTGGTGCCAAGGAACGAAAAACTGGATTTAATGTTTTTCTCTAATGAGTCTACCAGTGTGAAAACTGCAATGATTGCAAAAATGCCTATGGTTACCCCCAATAGGGACAAAACCGTACGGGTTAGATTGGACTTCAGGGCTTGGATCGCAAACCTGAAACTCTCCCATATAAGTTTGATTATTATCACCTTAAATTACTTTACTTGAAAAACTATTTGCCAAGATAAGTAGAAATGGGCATAAATCTTATTATATTTGCAGTTTTTACGGCAATTGTGCTCTAAAGAAAAATCACGAAAACATTCAATCCTATATATGAAATTATCAGATTTCAAATTCGACGTTCCGAAGAAGCTAATATCCTTATATCCTACCGAAAACCGAGACGAGTGCAGACTAATGGTAGTCCACAGAAAGACCGGTGAAATCGAACATAAGCTGTTTAAAGATATAATTGATTATTTTGAAGAAGGGGACGTATTTGTAACTAATAATACGAAAGTTTTCCCAGCCAGATTGTATGGTAACAAAGAAAAAACCGGTGCCAAAATCGAGGTTTTTCTTTTAAGAGAACTTAATCAGGAATTGAGGTTATGGGATGTGTTGGTGGATCCTGCAAGGAAAATAAGAGTGGGCAACAAGCTTTATTTCGGGGACAGTGATCTTGTCGCTGAAGTAATCGACAATACCACTTCTAGAGGTAGAACAATCCGTTTCCTTTTTGACGGAACCGATGAGGAGTTCTACAAGGCAATTGATGAACTTGGTGAGACACCGATTTTGAAGGATCATATTGAGCGTGCGGTGGAGCCAGAGGATAGAGAGCGTTATCAGACGATCTATGCCCAGCATGTGGGTGCGGTAGCAGCCCCTACTGCAGGAATGCATTTTACCCATCACTTGTTGAAGAAACTTGAAATCAAAGGCGTTGAGGTAAGCCCGATCACGCTCCATATCGGTTTGGGGACTTTCAGGTCTGTGGATGTGGAGGATCTTACCAAACATAAAATGGACTCGGAAAACTATGATATTCCCGAGCAAACTGTTGAGTTGGTTAACAAGGCTTTGGACAGCAAAAAAAGAGTTGTTTCAATTGGAACCACATCCTTGAAAACTGTTGAGTCATCTGTGACTGCCAACGGAAGGTTGAAGAAAAGCTCGGGATGGACGGATAAGTTCATCATTCCTCCTTATGAATTCAAAATTGCAAATGCATTGGTGACCAATTTCCATCTACCTGAGTCTACGCTTTTGATGACAACTGCGGCATTTGGTGGTTATGATTTGATCATGAAAGCCTATCAGGAAGCTATCAAGGAGAAGTATAAGTTCTTCTCTTATGGTGATGCGATGTTGATTTTGTAAGGATGTTCGATGTCCGATGTCCGATGTCGGATGTTAATGAATATGGAAAGAGCTCTTAGGGGCTCTTTCTTTTTTTAGGGTGAAGGCGAGATAAAAGGGTAGACTTCCCTTATATTATTTCTATTTTTAGACCATGAAAAGATTTGCCGTAATTGTGGCGGGAGGGAGTGGTACCCGTATGGGCGCACCAGTAGCCAAACAATATCTGTCTATAGGAGGAATGCCTATTCTGATGCATACTTTGCGGAAGTTTCAAGTGGCCGACCCGAATATCAAGCTTGTTTTGGTTTTGCCTCAAAGTGATCATGGTTTTTGGAAAAAGATCTGTGAGGAACATAGCTTTTCAATTCCCCATTCCTTGGTGGCGGGCGGAAGTAGCAGGTTCCTATCTGTGAAAAACGGCCTTGATGCTATTGGTGAGAAGGAAGGATTGGTGGCCATCCATGATGGGGTGAGGCCATTTGTAAGCAAAGAGATTATTGAAGCTAGTTTTGAAATGGCCGCTTCACGGGGGAGTGGTATAGTGGTGGTGCCATTAAAGGATTCCATAAGGAAAGTGGATGCCAATGGCGCCTCAAAATTCGAAAAGCGGGACCAGTTCCGCCTGGTTCAAACTCCCCAAACTTTTCAACTGGCCAAAATTAAAGTGGCGTTCGAAGTGGAGGAGTTTTCTGATTTCACCGATGATGCCACTGTGTACGAATATCAGGGTTGGCAGGTGGCTTTGGTGGAAGGGGATCCATCCAACATAAAAATTACCACTCCCGAAGATATGGATTTTGCAGAGTTTCTTTTGAGCAGGTCAAAACCATTTACCGAATAATTACCACCGTTTACCGATTTTGGCTACGCATTGGCGGCTGGGCTGTAGGGTGTGATAGGCTTCTTCTGTAATTTTGATCCATAATCTTAAGCCAAAAACTATGAAAAGGACAAATAGAAGTAACAGCAACCTGACCCTGGGCATGATATTTTTAATTATCGGGCTGGTTTTGCTTTTGAAAACGATGGGATTCCTCTTTCCATCCTGGCTACTTACCTGGCCGATGATCCTAATTGTGATCGGGGTGATCAACCTTGTAAGACATGAACTGCAAAGCTGGTTTGGTTTTGCCATGGTGCTTCTCGGAGGCTTTTTCCTTATCAAAAGAGAAGTGGGGATACCCGTCGAGGTAGAGCCCTACATTTTACCGGCGGTATTTATTCTTTTGGGCTTCTTTTTTATCCTCAACCAAAGCAGAAGGGGTTCATTACCATTGTATGATTTTGAAAACTTTGGAAAAACAAAAAATGCGGGTTTTGAAGAAGCTACTTATGCCAAACCACAGCCTGATAATATAAGCGGTAGAACCATGGACGATTACATCAATGCCCAGGCGCTGTTTTCAGGAGTGGAGAAAAGATGCTTCACCAAAAACTTCCAAGGCGGTAAGATTTCGGCCATTTTCGGTGGGGTGGACATCGATTTTTCCAACGCTGATCTGGAAGGGGAGGCCGTGATGAATGTGGAGATAGCCTTTGGAGGGGTAAAGTTGATTATTCCCCCTCATTGGGATGTGGATATCAATGTAAGTAATATCGCGGCTGGGATTGAAGACAAGCGCTCATTTCCACACACCAAGCCTGACCCGACCAAGGTGCTTCGGATCAACGGAACCATGATTTTCGGAGGGTTAGAACTTAGGTCCTTCTGATGATGATGCGACTGATGCCAAAAGACTGGGGTGGGTGGTTGACCTTCTCCGGTTTTTTGATTTTAACATGGGCCGGGTTGGCCTATCTACTCCAATTTTATGGGTTGGACTGGAAGTTTGCCATCTATGATGTGCTTTTGCACTTGGCCCTTTTGGCTGTTTCTACTATCGTGTTAGAAAATATTTTCAGGTTTTACCGCCCCCAGCAAGGCAATAAATGGCTGGTCATTGTCATCCCATTGGTTTTAGGAGTTGTGGGGCTGTTTTTTGGGACTTGGGTTTTGAAGTGGGTTTTTCAAAATGAAGACGCCCGGCAGTTTTGGGAGTTTATTCTTCCAGTGAGGGGCTTGGTAATGCTTGTAGTTTTGATTTTTCTCAGCAGGATGTTGATCATGGGCGGGCGAATAATGGAGCAGCAGGCCCTACAAGAACATGAAACTTGGCTGGAGAAAACCGCCAAGGAAGCTGAACTGTATCATTTGCGCCAGCAACTCCAGCCCCATTTTCTTTTCAACAGCCTCAACTCCATCAATGCCATGCTGAAATCCCAACCGGAAAAGGCCAGGGCAATGATTCTGCAGTTATCTGATTTTTTAAGACAGACTGTCAAAAAAGACCACAAGCTATGGGGAACGATAGAGGAGGAAATGGCCTACTTGCAGCAGTATTTGGAAATTGAGAAAGTGAGGTTTGGCCACCGCCTGAGCGTACAAGTAAAAGTGGACCCGGCAGCCAAGGATACCCAGTTGCCACAATTGCTGGTGCAACCCCTGATCGAAAACGCCGTCAAACATGGGCTGTATGGGATGGTGGAGGAAGTAGCTATTGAGGTGACCGCCAACAGGGAAGGTCATTATTTGGCTATTTCTGTCTCCAATCCTTTTGATTCCTCTCAAAAGAATGGGAAAGGTACAGGATTCGGTCTCGAAGGCTTGAAAAGAAGGATGTTTTTGATTTTTGGGAGGCACGACCTATTGCAAACGCAAATCGCTGGAGATAACTTTATTGTTACATTGAAAATACCCCAACCATGAAGGTAATAATTGTCGATGATGAGCCCTTGGCCATTTCACTGATGAAGGAATATCTGGAGGCATTTCCGGAAATTGAAGTTATCCAGACCTGCCAAAATGGTTTTGAAGCTTTGAAAGCCATTCAGGAAAGTAAACCAGATCTGGTTTTTTTGGATATTCAGATGCCCAAAATCACTGGACTGGAAATGTTGGAGCTTTTGGACAACCCTCCGGCTATAGTCTTTACGACCGCTTTCGATGAATATGCCGTGAAGGCATTTGAGGTGAATGCGGTGGATTATCTTTTGAAGCCATTTTCGCAGGACAGGCTTGCCGTGGCCATTGAAAAGGCAAAGGCAAAAATGGGGAATGGGACTACGGGGCAGGAGCTAAAAGGGCTAGTGGACCATTCTTTTGAGGAGAAAATGTTCCGAATAGTGGTCAAAACCGGCAGCCATATCAAAGTCATTCCAATTGGGGAGGTGCAGTATGTGGAGGCTTCTGATGATTATATCTGCATCCATACGGCTGAAGGCCAGTTTATGAAAACCCAAACGTTGAAGTCCCTGGAAAAACGGCTGGATGAAAAGCAGTTTGTCAGAACCCACCGTTCCTTTCTGATCAACGTGCAAGAAGTCACCAAGCTGGAGCAGTATGAGAAAGAGGGGTATTTGGTGATATTAAAAAGTGGCGCCAAGATCCCGGTCAGCAAAAGTGGGTACACGAGATTGAGATCGGTGTTGGGGGGATGAAAAAAACTGTCCCGGGAGTCCAGGACAGTTTGCTTAATATTCGTCTTCGTTGAAGAAGAAGTCATCTTTGGTAGGATAATCAGGCCAGATTTCCTCAATATTTTCATAAGGCTCACCGTCGTCTTCAAGCTCTTGAAGATTTTCCACTACTTCAAGAGGAGCGCCAGAGCGGATCGCGAAGTCAATCAATTCATCTTTGGTAGCCGGCCATGGAGCATCTTCCAAATAAGACGCTAATTCTAATGTCCAATACATAGTCTTAATAATTTAATGTTGTCCGCCTTAACGGATTGCAAAAATATAAATTCTTTTAAGATTTTAAACTTTAACGGATAAATAGTTTTAAAGGTCTCTAAGGATATAGTTTTTCACGTCCACCTTGCGCTTGTAAGAGGCGATTTTGCGCTGCAACATCACATCAAACTTATCCTCAGAAGTGCGGAAATTCTCCGAATTTCCCTTGATGGTGTCAAGCTCACGCTGGTCCCTGCTGATCAAGTCTTTCAAGAGGTGACTTTTGAGTCTGTTTTGTTCAGCTAGGTCCTTGCCTTCAAAATTATCGTGCTTGGAGCGGATAAGCCTTTCCAGAAATGCCTTTTCAAATACCACGTCTGCAAAAAAGACGAAGCTTTTGGCGGATTGTTGCGCATCCCTAGGTTTTTTTATGGGTAGTTTTTTCCAGTCGGCCTGAAGCTGCTTTGCCGCTTCCAGGTTTTCTTTGCTGGTTGGGGCCTTGGCAAGTTTTTTCATTGCACTAGCCATGGTGTCTACCTTTTGGATGACCTCCCTAGGCGGCATATAGGACTCGGCTTGCGCTACCCTTTTGTATTTGCTGAAAATACGGTTGTTCAATTTTGAAAACTCATCCCATAGGGGTTGGCGTTTTTCTGCAGGTACTTTTCCGGCAGCCTTCCACTCTTTTTGGATGCGTTTGCTTATTTCAAATGCCTGCTTCACATCCCGAAGCTCAAAAGCTTCCCGGGCCTGGTTGAGCAGGGCTTCGTAATCCTTGATGTTTTCCTCCGCCTGAAGCGCCAACCCGTCAAAGTAGTCCTTTCTGTTGGCAAAGAAATGCTCAACAGCTTCATTAAACTCACTTTCAATCTCCTCTTCGTGCTCTTTGGCAACGGGGCCGGTTTTGATCCAGCGCAGTTTCAGGTTTTTAAAAGCCTCAGTGGTTTCCTTCCAATCGGTATTGTTTCTCATGGCTTCAGCCTCAAGAATCAATCCTTTTTTGATTTCAAGGTTTCTGGCACGGTTTGACTGGATGATTTCCTCCAGGTAAACTTCCAATTGGTTGAGTTCTTCGATTAGGGGAACAAAATTGCCCAATGCGTCATATTGCATGAGCGCATCTCTCAGGTGGATGAGTTTCATCAGGAAGGAACCTTTGTTTTGGTTCTCTTCAATATCCTTTTTAAGATTGGCGACCTTTTCTTTGACAAGTTCAAAGCGGTCCTCAAAATATTTGATAGTGGAGGCCTCGTCTTCTTTCACCTCGCCGATGATCCTATCTTCCTGATTTAAAAAGCCCTTAAGGTAGACTTTGCCGTCTTTTATGTATCCGTATGGATGCTCCATTGTGATCTAATAGGTTGGTGGTTAGTTTTAACTCCAAAGGTGGATTTCCTGCAAATTAATTAATTCAAAAGCATTTATCCTAAGAAAGCGCTATTTTTGCCATCTTTGTTAGAATTAATTGAAACATAAGATAAAAATAAATTCTATGAGTTCAGAAAAAATCATCTTTTCAATGGCCGGGGTATCCAAGATCTATCCCCCTCAAAAAAGAGTTTTAAAAGATATATACCTGTCCTTCTTCTACGGTGCCAAAATTGGTGTGCTGGGTCTGAATGGATCGGGTAAAAGCTCCCTGTTGCGTATCATTGCGGGTACGGATAAGGAGTTTCAGGGTGAGGTGGTGTGGTCTCAGGGCTATTCCGTGGGCATGCTTGAGCAGGAACCCCAGCTTGATCCTGGCAAAACTGTCAAAGAAATAGTGGAAGAGGCTGTTTCTGAAACAGTTAATCTTCTGAAGGAATTTGAGGCCATCAACGAAAAATTCATGGATCCGGCCGTTCTTGAGGACGCAGATGCGATGGAAAAGCTGATTGAGCAGCAGGGAGAAGTGCAGCAAAAGCTGGATGCCGCCAATGCTTGGGAACTGGATGTGATGTTGGATAAGGCCATGGATGCCTTGAGACTTCCTCCAAGTGATGCGATCGTAAAGAACCTTTCCGGGGGTGAAAAAAGAAGAGTGGCCCTTTGCCGTCTTTTGCTTCAGGAACCCGATGTCCTATTGCTGGATGAGCCTACCAACCACTTGGATGCTGAATCAGTGCACTGGTTGGAGCAACATTTGAAAAATTATAAGGGAACTGTGATTGCAGTAACCCACGATAGATATTTCCTTGACAACGTTGCCGGTTGGATTTTGGAGCTGGATAGGGGTGAGGGTATTCCTTGGAAAGGCAACTACTCAAGCTGGCTTGACCAAAAGCAACAGCGCTTGAAGCAAGAGGAAAAAACCGAATCCAAGCGCCAAAAGACGCTAGAAAGGGAATTGGAGTGGATCAGGATGTCGCCTAAAGCCAAGCAGTCCAAAGGTAAGGCTCGTTTGAATGCCTATGACAAACTTGTAGGAGAGGAAGCAAAGGAAAGAGAAGCGAAGCTAGAGCTTTACATCCCGCCAGGGCCGCGTTTGGGATCCAAGGTAATCGAGGTGAACAACGTTTCTAAAGCCTATGGGGACAAGTTGCTGTTTGATGATTTGTCTTTCAACCTGCCTCAAGGTGGTATTGTGGGGGTTATCGGACCAAACGGTGCGGGTAAATCCACTTTGTTTAAACTGATCACGGGTCAGGAAAAACCTGATGCTGGACACTTTGAGGTTGGAGAAACGGTGCAATTAGCCTATGTGGATCAGGAGCACGACACCTTGGATCCAAATAAAACTGTTTACCAGCTTATTTCTGATGGTAATGAGTTTGTGAAGTTGGGTAACAAGGAGATGAATGCAAGGGCTTATGTAAGTAAGTTCAACTTTGGTGGAGGAGATCAAGAAAAGAAAGTAGGCGTACTTTCCGGAGGGGAAAGGAACCGCGTGCATTTGGCGATGACCTTGAAAGAAGGTGGCAACCTGCTTCTTTTGGATGAACCTACCAATGATCTTGACGTGAACACCCTGAGGGCACTGGAAGAGGCGCTGGAAAATTTCGGTGGCTGTGCGGTGGTCATCTCTCACGACAGGTGGTTCCTGGATAGGATCTGTACACACATCCTTGCTTTTGAAGGTGATTCCCAAGTGTATTGGTTTGAGGGTAACTTCTCGGATTATGAGGAGAACAAAAAGAAGCGCCTAGGTGATGTGACGCCGAAAAGAATCAGGTATAAAAATCTGAAGTAGAGAAGAAAGGAGGCCGAGGATAGAAAATACCCCTTCGCGGAAAGAAAAGATCACAGAGATCCTCAGAGTTTAAATTTAAATGTTATACCGCCCTCAACTCCTGAAGTTGGGGGTGGTTTGTTTTATGAGCAAAAATTATGAGTGATAGATTGAGCAAGAATTTTATGCGTGGGGTCAGCATGTTGATCTGGTTATATTTGATTAATAAATACTGGTGGGAGGTTGAAGTGCCTCCTTATGTGTTACCTATATTGGTGGGCTTGGCGGTTATATCTTTTGTAAGCAGGATGATAATCGGTCGAAGAGAAATGAAGAAAAAGTTTTCCATTAAAAAATAGAATAATGGCATCCAAAAAGCTTGTTTCCTTATTAATGTATTTCTTTTCCGTGCTGATTTGGCTGGTGTTGCTGAACAAAATTTTTGGGGTGGTAAGCCTGCCGGATTTTCTCTTGCCATTGGGTATTATCATTGGCGTTATTCTTTTCATAATTAAAGCCATGATGGTTCGAAAAGAAATGAATGAATAGTAATATCCGTAGTTTTTTCTTTTTTATTTCCAGAGGAAAATTTGTAAATTTTAGGGTTGAGAAAAAAGGGATTTCGGACTTTTTGCTCCACAATGCTTTTTATCCTAAAGTTATTTTTTATGAAAACTTATTTTCTTCCAATTGCCCTGCTTACCCTAATTCTTGGTTCCTGCTCCTTAGGGGAACCTAAATGCGATGAGGTTTTTGTGACCACCGTCCCGCTGGACTACCTGAGGCGCAGTTGTGATCTGGGCGGAGTGGATAAGGATGCCGATGAGGTCGTGGTGGTGATCCGCAACCAGGCCGATCTCAACCGCCACATCCAATGCGAAAGCCTCCGGATCAACATCAATTTTGAGGAGAGTTTTCTGATTGCCGGGAAAATCAGGTCCTATGACTGTGGCTACTTGGCTGAGCAAAACACCGTGCTGGACTGTGGCAGGCTGGTCCACAAAGTTCTGGTTCAGTCAGAAGACTGCCAGGCAATAACCGTAGTCCCCTTTTTAGTTGTCATTCCTAGGTCCTTGGTCGATTATGAAGTGAGCCTGAAGGTGGATTACCTTTAAGCACTATCAACTTTCATGTTCACGTGTTTTTATGGCCTTTTGGGACGGATTTTCTTCTGGAAGTTCAGGTATGGACTGCGTCATTCCATCCAGATCTGGCTGACCGGCATCAATCCAGGCCGTGTACCAGAAGTCCGCTATCATCTTAATAGACCTTTTCATATGTCTTTCCACCTGTCCGTCCAGCATGTCATGGTAGGCTTTGGTGAATTCTTTAGAATACACCCTTGTGGATATACCGCCTCTTTCCTCATAACTGTACTTCTTGTGTGAGGGGAATTTACGGGTAAGTTCTTTTTCAAACCTCAAAACACTGTCCAACGCCTCATGGGCATAGATTACGGCCTGCCAGGCGGTCAGTTGGGGTTGGGGAAGGTATTCGGCTTTGCCAATAAACAGATCATAATCATCCGAAAGGAGTTCCGGAATCCGGCTTTCCCAAAAAGCATGAATGCCCACCTGGTCGGTAAGTTGGCCGTTATAGTTTTTGGTGGTATGGAGGGGCACGTTGATGTCGGCAATATAATGGCCTAAGTCAGCGGCAATGCGGAGGATGGCTGCCTTGTTTTTGGCTCGGAAGGCTTCGGTCAGTTGGAGTTTGACCCGGTAAGCATTCCAAGGCCCAATACCGTATTTTCTCAAGGAATCCTCAGTAAATGTTTCCACGGCCTGCTGCCAGTGACGGGGGAGTTTGTAAACCGCGCTGTCCCCAAAGGCGTCCGCATCGATAAAGTGCTTTTCGGCCTCTCCGATCACCGCATAGCGTCGCCTGTCGGGGTTAACGGCATTTTCGGTGATAAACTGGATATTGGCCTTGAAAAAGCCGATCATTTCCGGAGGCAGGGAAAAGACTGCCAGGCGGTTGATTCTTTTATGGGCAAAAAATCCCCATGCGCCCGATTGCTGCAGGCTGATCAGGAGAAAAATCAAAAGGAAGAAGGTTTTTTTCATCAAAAAGTTGAGGCTAAAAAGTTAAGGCTATTAAAAATACCTAGAATAAAGCAGATTTAAAAGGTTTTATTCCGTACATTTGCATCCGTTACGACGGGTAAATATTTATAACTCCATGATTTCAAATTAATACGAGGTATTAGTTTTTGAAATCCTTTTGTATTTAAAAATTAATCAGTTAAATTTGCACTCCGATTACACATAGGGACTGTAAACAAGAAATAAGTAATAATATAAGATATGGCAAATCACAAATCCGCTCTTAAAAGAATTCGTGCCAACGAAGCTAAGCGATTGAGAAACAGATACCAGGCCAAGACGACAAGAACGTTTATCAAAAGGCTAAAAAGCACTACTGATAAGGCTGAGGCGCAAGAACTTTTCCAGAAAGTTTCTGGTATGATTGACAAATTGGCTAAGAAGAACATTATTCACAGAAATAATGCTTCCAACAAGAAGTCTAAATTGGCTAAGTTTGTAAACAGCATTGCCTAAGATATTGAAAGCAATTCGCTTTTGAAGAAAGCTCCATGAAAATGGGGCTTTTTTTTGTGCCCAATAATTTTTATTTTCATGGACTTTTCGATTTGCAAACAAGAACATTTTTCGAAATATCCATGGAACAATACTCCTCTATCAAGATTTCCGCGCTAGCGGAAGACGAACGGCCCCGTGAAAAATTATTGCTAAAGGGCAGAGCTGCACTTTCTGACGCTGAACTGATTGCCATCCTAATTGGGTCTGGAACCCGTTTTATGAGCGCAGTAGATCTTTCCAGGGTCATTCTGTCCAATGTCGACAATGACTTAGCACGATTGGCTAGGATGAGCATCAAGGATCTTCAGAAGTTTAAAGGAATAGGAGAGGCCAAGGCGATCAGCATTGTGAGCGCCATGGAGCTGGGGCGGAGGAGAAAACAGCTGGAGCAGGGCAAGAGACCCAAGATTCATTCTTCTGCAGATGTATATGAGTTGCTGAAGCCCGACCTGCAGGATGAGCCCATTGAGCATTTTTACATATTGCTGCTCAACCGGGCAAATGCGGTTATAGGTAAGCATAAGATTAGCCACGGAGGGACTAGCGCCACTATCGCCGATCCCAAGGTGATTTTTAAGTTGGCATTGGAGCACATGGCCAATTCCATCATCCTCATCCATAACCACCCTTCCGGAAGCCTCAAGCCTTCCCAAACCGATGTCAACCTGACCAAGAAACTAGTCGCGGTGGGCAAAAATTTAGAATTAAACATTATGGATCACGTTATTTTCAC
This sequence comes from Litoribacter ruber, assembly GCF_018500185.1. Classification (GTDB taxonomy): domain Bacteria; phylum Bacteroidota; class Bacteroidia; order Cytophagales; family Cyclobacteriaceae; genus Litoribacter; species Litoribacter ruber. The sequence continues at coordinate 67,856 of NZ_JAHBGI010000007.1, forward strand.
TGATGTTGGTTATTTTAGCTTTGCAGATGAAGCAATGCTCTGAATAGTCTATGAATACAAGGAATATCATACTAGCTGTCGTGGCCGTGGTGCTGCTGGCAGCGGTTTTTTATGCCCTCTCCGGGGGCGAAACACCCGAACAGTACCAGTCAAAAATTGAAAAGGAGAGAGAGCGGCAGTTCAAGTATCTAAAGTATAATGCCGATTCACCTCTGACCACGGAGCAAAAAAATGAACTGATTGAACTTGATTATTATCCCATTGACCAAAAGTATAGGGTGAAGGGGAGGATGGTGCCGGTGGAAAACCGCAAGATGCTCGAAATCCCCCTCACAGATGGGAATGTAGAAAAGTACATCAAGCATTCCTATGTGGAGTTTGAGCTTGACGGCAAGCCCCAACGCCTGCTGCTGCTTCAGTCTCCGCGTGAACCGGATCTAAGGAAGTTCTTTCTGGCTTTTGCCGATGATACCAGTGCTGAAGAAACTTACGGTGGAGGCAGGTATCTGGATGTCAAGCAAGAGGGGCAGCACACCGTCCTTATGGACTTCAATCTGGCCTATAATCCATATTGTGCCTATAACCCAGAATACGCCTGTCCGATCCCTCCAAAGGAAAACTTACTGGAAGTGCCGGTGAGGGCGGGGGAGAAAAATTACATCAAATAAGCTTTCTGCCACCGGCAATTATCTTAAATTTGTCAGTTATTGGAATGGGTAACCCCATTTTCATGACCAAAATCAAGTAGCTAATGGCCTCAATTATCTTGAGAGGCTCAAAATATTTTATTCTTCAATGAAAATTTCAATCAATAGGTTAAAAGATTTCATACTGCTGAATCAGTCTTCTGAAGAGATTGCCGATATGCTTACCCAGTCGGGTTTGGAGGTTGAAGGAATCGAGAGGTTTGAATCTGTGCCGGGCGGCCTGGAGGGCATTGTGATCGGTGAGGTATTGACCTGCGAGCCGCACCCCAACGCCGACAAGCTCACTCTTACTACTGTGGACACCGGCAGTGGAGTCGTGCCGATCGTGTGTGGTGCACCTAATGTGGCCCAAGGGCAAAAAGTCGCAGTAGCGACTGTTGGAGCTACTCTTTACCCAAAAGGAGGTGATTCATTTGTGATAAAGAAGGCCAAAATCAGAGGTGAGGCTTCCCAGGGGATGATTTGTGCCGAAGATGAACTTGGACTGGGTGAAAGCCATGCCGGTATCATGGTACTGGACACGGACCTGCCAAACGGGACGCCTGCAGCGGAGTTTTTCAACATCAAGCATGATGACGTGCTTGAGATTGGCCTTACTCCTAATCGGGCCGATGCCGCCTCGCATCTTGGGGTTGCCAGAGACTTGAAGGCTATCCTTCGGTCTGAAGTTTGTCTGCCATCAGTAAAAGAGTTCAGCGTGGACAATACTTCCCGTAGCATTGCAGTGGAAGTGGAAAATGCCGAAGACTGCCCTCGCTATGCCGGCTTGACCATCAGCAATATCAAAGTCGGTCCTTCTCCGGAGTGGCTTCAGAACTATCTGAAAGCCCTGGATCTGGATCCGATCAACAATGTGGTGGATATCACCAACTATATTTTGCACGACCTTGGACAGCCTTTGCACGCTTTTGATGCGGACAAATTGGCCGGAGAGAAGATCGTGGTAAAAAAACTAGCTGCTGGGACGGAATTTATTACTTTGGATGAAAAAGAGAGAAAGCTTACCGGCGATGAACTGATGATCTGTGATGCGGAGAAAGGGCTCTGCATGGCGGGAATCTTTGGAGGACTGGGGTCAGGTGTGTCTGATCAAACCACCTCCATTTTCTTGGAAAGTGCCTATTTTTCTCCTGATGTAATCCGTAAAGGCAGCCAGCATCACGGATTGAAAACCGATGCATCTTTCCGGTTTGAAAGGGGAACCGATCCCAACATGCCGATTTATGCGCTTAAGCGGGCAGCCCTTTTGATTAAGGAAATTGCCGGAGGGGAAATCAGTTCGGAAATCGTGGACCTTTATCCCAATCCGATTGCTGATTTTGAGGTAGCAGTAAAGTATAGAAACATTACCCGCTTAATCGGTAAGCACATCGAAAAAGAGGAAATTAAGGCTATTTTGACCCATCTCGACATTAAGGTTGTGGATGAGACGGAAGAGGGCTTTAGGGCTATTGTAAAGCCATACCGGGTGGATGTGACCAGAGAGGCAGACATCATTGAGGAAATCCTGAGGATTTACGGTTTCGAAAAAGTTGAGTTGACGGAGCATTATAGCTCTGATTTCTTGGCCGAACATCCCGCCAAGGATGGCAATAAACTTCAGTACAGACTTTCTGAGCTTTTGGGAGGCTTTGGCTATCAGGAGATCATTACCAACTCGCTTACCAAGCCGCAATATGTGGAGAAGGCGGGCTACCTGAAGATGGAGGATAATGTGGAGATCCTAAACAAGCTGAGTGAAGATCTAGGGGTGATGAGGCAGACCATGCTTTTTACAGGTTTGGAAGTTTTGGCTCACAACATCAACAGGAGGCAAAAGGACCTGAAGTTTTTTGAGTTTGGAACCACTTACAAAAAAACTGCCGAAGGGTATCAGGAAGATCAGGTATTGGCGCTGTTCCTGACGGGAGACAAGGGCTCAGAGAGCTGGATGGAGCCATCTAAGAAGGTAGCGTTCCCTGATCTTTACAGCGTGGTGGAAAGGCTTATCGAAAAGCTAAACCTTCCTGAATTGCATATGGAAATAATCCATGATGCTCCTTTTGACTATGCATTGGCTTTGACTTTGGGCAAAAATCCTGTGGGTAAGATCGGGTTGATTTCCGCAAAGGTTTGTAAATTGGCCGAGGTGAAGCAGGAAGTTTTCTATGCGGAGCTCAATTGGGACTATCTGCTGAAGAAAGCTGCGGGATTGAAGAAGTATGAAGAAATATCCAAGTTTCCAGAGGTGAGAAGGGACCTTTCGCTGGTGATTTCCAAGGAAGTCACTTTCGATCATATCAAGCAGCTGGCCGTGAAGGCTGGCGGAAAACTTCTCAAGCGCATCGGGGTGTTTGATGTGTACCAAGGGGACAAGATTGATTCCGACAAGAAGGCTTATGCGTTGAGTTTTTATCTTCAGGATAACGAGAAGACTTTGACCGATAAGGTGATTGATAAGACTATGGGTAGATTGATGCAGTCTTTTGAGAATGAGATTAATGCTTTGATTAGAAAATAAAAATGATCCACGAAGAACTTGACCGGCTAGAGCGGCTTGCCTACCAGGTGAGCAAGAAAATCAACCAACTTGAGGAGGAGAAATCCCTACTTGAGGAAAGGCTTTCCATGGCCGAGTCCAAGTTGAAGGAGAAAGATGATGCTTTGGATCATTTTAAAAATCAAATTAAAATTAGTAAAATTGTAAATAACATACCGGTGGAAAATATGGAGTCCGCCGAATTGAGAGAACGCATCAATAATTATATAAAAGAAATTGATAAGATAATTACCTATTTGTCTGAATAATATGAACACACTTTCCATTAAAATAAAAATAGGAGATAGGGAATATCCTATGAAAGTCAAGGTGGAAGATGAGGCCAGGATCAGACGCGCAGGAAAGCTTATCAACGATAAATTGAAAAGATACAGAGAAGAATTTGGTCTGGATGATAGGCAGGATCTGCTAGCCATGGTGGCCTTTGACTGCATGGTGGAGTCCATGGAGCTTGGTGAAATGAATGCCGAAGGCAGCGAAAAGATCGAGTCTACTTTGTCCCAAATCAATGAACATTTGACATCCTTGATATAATTGTTGAAAATTCGCTCCGTTCGGGACTTTTTGAAAAGCCGGTAGGTCTATAAATCTAAAATATACCTATGGGAGTAACATACATTATTATAGCGGGAGTGGTCGGCCTCATAGTAGGCGGATTGCTGGCAGGTTTTTTTATTAAGAGCAACAATAAAAAGATCGAAGAAGAGGCCCGGGAAAAAGCCAAAAGCACCATCCGTGAGGCTGAGCTTACCGGAGAGTCTATTAAGAAAGACAAAATCCTTGAAGCCAAGGAAAAATACCTACGTCTTAAATCCGAATTTGAAGAGGAAGTAAGTAAGAAGAAGAACATTCTCATCACCAATGAGGGCAAGCTAAAGCAGCGTGAGCAGATCCTTTCCAAGGAAATGGAGCAACTCAAGCGGAAGGAAGCCGAATTGGACAGCAAAAAGGAGAACCTGAATGCCCAGCTACATGCCGTACAGGTGAAAAAAGAAGAACTGGATAGGGTTACCAATCAAAGAATTTCAGATTTGGAGAAAATTGCTCTGCTGACCAGAGATGAGGCTAGGGAGCAGATCATCGAGATGCTGAAAGACGAAGCCCAAACCAAGGCATCTTCCCAAATCAAAGATATCCTAGATCAGGCGAAATTGACGGCTACTAAGCAGGCGAAGAAAATCGTATTGGATACTATCCAGCGAACTGCTACTGAGCATGCAATCGAAAACTGCGTGTCTGTTTTCAACATCGAAAGCGACGATATCAAGGGTAAGATCATCGGTCGTGAGGGTAGAAATATCCGAGCCTTGGAATCTGCCACAGGAGTGGAGATAGTGGTGGATGATACGCCTGAGGCAATTATCATATCTGGTTTTGATCCGGTAAGGAGAGAGGTAGCCAGATTGTCCCTTCACCGATTGGTACAGGATGGCAGAATCCACCCGGCTAGAATTGAAGAGGTAGTAGCTAAAACCGAGAAAAACATTGAAGAGGAGATTGTAGAAATAGGGGAAAGAACCTGTATTGAGCTAGGAGTTCACGGCCTACACCCTGAGTTGATCAGAATGGTGGGTAGAATGAGATTCCGTTCTTCATATGGACAGAACCTTCTGCAACACTCTAAGGAAGTAGCCAAGCTTTGTGCTACCATGGCTGCGGAAATGGGCTTGAATGCCAAACTGGCTAAGAGAGCTGGATTGCTTCACGATATCGGAAAGGTGTATCCAGAGGAGGCCGAGCTTCCACATGCAATCTTGGGTATGGAGCTTGCCAAGAAATATAAAGAGCATCCGGAAGTCGTAAACGCCATCGGGGCTCACCACGATGAGATTGAGATGACTTCCATGATATCGCCTATTGTTCAGGCCTCCGATGCAATCTCGGGTTCTAGACCTGGTGCCAGACGTGAAATCATGGACAGCTACATCAAGAGGCTAAAGGATCTGGAAGACCTTGCGTTGAGCTTTGATGGAGTGAACAAGTGCTTTGCCATGCAGGCAGGTAGAGAGTTGAGAGTTTTGGTGGATGCCGAAAACGTGGACGATAACACTGCAGGCAAGTTGTCCTTTGATATCTCACAAAAGATAGAAAAAGAGATGCAATATCCTGGTCAAATAAAAATCACGGTTATCCGTGAAATGAGGGCCGTAAATTACGCCAAGTAATAACAGCTCAAAAACAAAAGCCTCCTGTTGTAAGTTTTCAATAGGAGGTTTTTTTGTTTTACACTTTTAGCATCAGCTGTATGGCATTACTTCTAAGCAAAAGGAATTCATTGAGTTTGCTCTGGTACCAGTTTGCAGTAATGTCAGGACTGAAGGGGTTGAGCAGGGAAGAAACCAAAATTCTGGAGGAATATTTTCCCTATTACCAGCAGCTCTCGGAGGGTTTTCAAAAGGAATTCCGCCAACGCTTAGCTTTATTTATCTGCAACAAATGTTTTTATGCGAGGGGCGACCTCAGGGGCGTAACTTTAGAGATGAAGGTTCTCATTAGTGCCACCGCCGTAAAACTGCTTTTTGGATTTCCCAAGCATATATTACTTCGCCATTTTGATAAGATACTCATCTATCCCGACCGCTACCTTTCTACCCAAACCAATAAATACCATAACGGAGAAGTAAATCCCCGCTATGGTGTAATCGTAATTTCCTGGAAGAGCTTTATGAAGGGGTTCGCCCTTCCCAATGATGGGGTGAATCTGGGTATTCATGAATTTGCCCATGCCCTCAAGATTGAAAACCAGATCAAATATAATGGGGAACATAGCTTTTTGGACAAAGTCTGGTGGAAGCGGTATATTGAACTTGCAGCAGAGGAAATTCAAAAAGTAAAGGAGGGTGGAAATTCCTTTTTCAGGTTGCAGGCCAGTGAAAATATCCACGAATTTTTCGCTGTATCTGTGGAGGCCTTTTTTGAAAAAGCATCCGAATTCAAGATCTACAATCCGGATTTATATGAAAGCCTGGTGAATTTGCTTCACCAGGATCCCATAGTGCTTTTCGCTGGGGGCATCGTCAAAGAGTTTGCCTTGGCGAAAGCTTGATTTTTCTGTTATTTCTCCACCTCTCTGAGGTTTTCCATCTTTTTGTAAGCCAAGAAGCCATTGATGTCTTCAAAGTGTTCACGCACTCTCTTGTTGCCAAATTCGTAAACCTTGGTCACTAGGCCGTCTAGGAAGTCCCTATCGTGAGAAACCAGGATGAGTGTACCGTCAAATGCCTTCAATGCGTCCTTGATGATATCCTTGGTTTTCATGTCCAAGTGGTTGGTAGGCTCATCGAGGATAAGTAGGTTAACCGGCTCAAGGAGAAGCTTGATCATGGCCAATCGGGTTTTTTCCCCTCCGGAAAGGACCTTCACCTTCTTCATGGAATTGTCTCCGCCAAACATAAAGGCCCCCAAAAGGTCTTTGATTTTCGATCGGATCTCTCCCACCGCAATACGGTCGATGGTGTCAAATACGGTCAGGTTTTCATCCAAAAGCGAGGCTTGGTTTTGGGCAAAATAGCCGATTTGGGTGTTGTGGCCCAGCTCAAGTCTGCCTTCAAAGTCAATTTCTCCCATTATGGCCTTGATCATCGTGGACTTACCTTCTCCGTTTTTACCTACAAAGGCAATTTTTTGCCCTCTTTCGATGGTCATGGAGGCGTTTTTGAAAACCACATGGTCATCATAAGACTTTGAAAGCTCCTCTACGATCACTGGATATTTTCCGGATCTTGGGGATGGAGGAAAGCGTAGTTTTAGTGCAGAGTTGTCCACCTCGTCCACTTCCACGATTTCCAATTTCTCGAGCATTTTCACCCGGGACTGTACCTGTAGGGTCTTGGAGTAGGTGCCTTTGAAGCGTTCTATGAACTGCATATTGTCAGCGATCATTTTTTGCTGCTCCTCGTAGGCCTTTTGCTGGTGCTCGCGGCGTTCCTTTCTTAATTCAAGGTAATGGCTGTATTTGGCTTTGTAATCGTAGATTCGGCCCATTGTAACCTCTATGGTTCTGGTGGTGATGTTATCTACAAATGCCCGGTCGTGAGAGATTACGATCACAGCTTTGGCCTTTTCGGTCAGGAACTCCTCCAGCCACTGAATGGACTCGATGTCCAAGTGGTTGGTAGGCTCATCCAGAAGAATAAGATCAGGCTTTTGAAGCAGGATTTTGGCCAATTCAATACGCATTCTCCAGCCCCCGCTGAACTCCGAAGTCGGTCTTTGGAAATCAGCTCTTTCAAAACCCAGTCCCAGTAACACTTTTTCCACCTCAGCTTCATAGTTGACTTCCTCGATGGAGTAAAACTTTTCGCTTAGCTCTGATACCTTTTCAATGATTTTGTAATATTCCTCAGAATCGTAGTCAGTCCTTACGGTGAGCTCCTCATTTAGGGCTTCAATTTCAGTCTTCATATCCAAGTAGCTGGCAAAAGCCTTGGAAGTTTCCTCAAACACCGTGGCGTCATCTTTTGTGAGAAGGTGCTGGGGAAGGTAAGAAATCACGAAATCCTTTGGTGCAGACACTCCGCCTGAAGATGGTTTGCCCACCCCGGCAATGATTTTCAGCAGCGTGGATTTACCCGCTCCGTTTTTACCCATTAGGGCGATTTTGTCATTCTCGTTGATGCTGAAGGAAATGTTGCTGAAAAGGGCCGAGCCGCCATGCTGCACGGTTAAGGAATCTACTGAAATCATATCTTTGAATTTGAAGGCGCAAAGATAGTAAGCCTTTGGAAATAAACAGCAAAGGCGAACTTAGCAAAAGGCCACAAAGTCTCACCAAGTCTAAATTAAGTTACACAAAGGCAGGGTTAATTTAGACTTGGAAGTTTCTTTTATTTCTCTTGAAAAGAAGGATAAAGGGTCATGCCGCCATCTATGTAGAGGCTGGTGCCAGTAATATAGTCTGCTTGGTCGGAACTCAGCCATACTGCTGCTTGGGCAATATCTTCAGTGTCGCCGATACGTCCGTAGGGGATTTTTTTGAGCATGTTCTTCTTACCTTCCTCATCTTTCCACTCATGTTCGTTGATGGGGGTTTTGATGGCACCGGGTGAAATGCTGTTGACGCGGATTTTCTTTGGTGCCAATTCTTGGGCGATGGATTTCATCATCATTTTGAGGCCACCCTTGGCTGTAGCGTAGTTGACCCTACCAGACCAAGGGATCGTTTCGTGAACGGAGCTGATGAAGATGATTTTGCCACAGGCTTTGGATACTTCTTCCTTGATGCCCTGTTCCTGAAAAACCTTGGCAGCACGCTGGGCGCAAAGAAAAGCACCTGTCAAGTTCGTCTGGATGACTTTTTGCCAATCCTCTAGAGACATTTCCAAAAATGGTTTGTCTTCCTGTATGCCTGCATTGTTAACCAAAATGTGGAGCTCTCCGAAGGTTTTTTTGGTTTCTTCAAAGATCATTTTCACATCCTCTTCCTTGCCTACATCCCCTTTCACGATGATGGCTTTGCTGCCTTTGTCCACTACAGCTTGTTGGGTTTTCTTGGCTCCTTCTTCATCGCCATGAAAATTGATGACAACATTGGCTCCCGCGGCTCCCAGGGCAATGGCGATGCCCTGCCCAATGCCTGAGCTTCCTCCAGTGACTATGGCCGTTTGGTTTCTTAGAAGTAGGTTTTGATCAATCATGTTCCTGAAGTTTTGGTGGTTAATGTGAACTTGCTTTAGGAACATAAAAAAAGGGGAACTGTTTGGTTCCCCTTTTCTAAATCTGTGCATTATATGCTTATTGAGCTTCTACGCCCAAAGCTTTTGCCATTACTGCACCTATTTCTGCAGGAGAGTCGGCTACGTGGATGCCGTTTTCTCTCATGATTCTCATTTTAGCTTCAGCAGTATCATCAGCTCCACCGATGATGGCACCAGCGTGGCCCATTCTTCGGCCTGGAGGCGCTGTCTGGCCGGCGATGAAACCTACAACTGGCTTCTGGTTGCCGTTTTCTTTGATCCACTTAGCAGCTTCAGCTTCATAGTTACCACCGATTTCACCGATCATTACGATGGCGTCAGTTTCTGGGTCGTTCATCAAAAGTTGAACAGCTTCTTTGGTAGAAGTACCGATGATCGGGTCCCCACCGATACCGATGGCAGTAGATACGCCCAAACCTGCCTTAGCAACCTGGTCAGCAGCTTCGTAAGTCAAGGTTCCTGATTTGGAAACAATACCGATACGGCCTTGCTTGAAGACGAAACCAGGCATGATGCCCACTTTTGCCTCACCTGGAGTGATCACACCTGGACAGTTTGGTCCGATAAGTGTAGCTCCTCTCTGCTGGATGTAAGGTTTTGCTCTCATCATGTCCTTAACAGGAATTCCTTCAGTAATGGCAATGATAACCTTGATACCGGCATCAGCTGCTTCCATGATGGCATCAGCTGCAAATGCAGGGGGAACAAAAATAATGGAGGTATCCGCTCCTGTTTTTTGCACCGCTTCTTCAACAGAGTTGAAAACTGGTCTTTCCAAATGGGTGCTTCCTCCTTTACCTGGAGTGACGCCGCCCACTACATTGGTGCCGTAATCAATCATCTGCTGGGCATGGAATGACCCCTCAGAGCCGGTAAACCCTTGCACAATTACTTTTGAATTCTTATTTACTAAAACACTCATGTCGCGATTTTTAAAGTTTGATACAAAAATAAGACATTAAGACCTTTCACAAAAGAATTATCAAACATTCTCAATTTAATTTATTCTAATCATTGTTTTTTATAAATTAGTAGAATACTACAATTTTATGCGAAAGCTTTTTCTTTCTTTTGTTTTATGTTTGCTTGCATTTGTAGGTGTTTCCCAGTCTTTTCAGCAGAATAGGAAAATAAAAGGCTTGGAATTACCCACAAATAGGGTGTTTAATATTCTGCAGGATGGGCAGGGGAAAGTATGGCTGGCTACTGATAGGGGGGCATTTTATACCAATGGGCTGGTCACTCATTACCTTCCTGATTCCATTCACCAAAAATTAAATCGCCGGGTAAATCTTTTTCAGACTCCCCAAAATGACATCTTCATCCATAAGGCATCCTCTCCGAATGAAATTTGGAGGCTGTCTGGAAACAGCTGGTCTATCATAGAGTTGCCCAAAGAAATTACAGAGGGAAACAGATACCGGGGCCATAGTAAAGCTCAGCCGGCGAGTACATCTTCAGGGGAGAAAGTTTTTTTTATGGAACCCGGGCTTATAGCCGTGCTAGAGATCAATACACTTAACTGGGAAGTGGATAACGTGGATTATGACGAATACGGAGATTTTCTTTCAGTGTTTTGCGAGGGGGAATCTTGCAGGATATTTTTTAAAAACGTGGTCGTAGACTACCAAGACGGTCTATTGGATGTTCAGCCCAATCACAATGATGTACTGGAAGGGCCTATATATAAGGTGACCAAAAATGCTGAAACGGGTGAATACTTCTTTTTAGGTCAAAATGTACTGGCCAAAGGGGAAGCGTTAGACGAAGTAGAAAACCGCCTTCATTCAGGCTTTAGCGACAGGCCTTTTGGAAGTATCGATTATTTTGACCTCAAAGTCCAAAATGGGTACGCCTTTTACTTCTTCAACTCACAACTTTTTAGAATAGGGCTAAACGCCAACAGGTCGCTGGAAAGCTTGCCGCTCAGGATCTCAGTGGAGGAAGGGATGCGTACCTATTTTATCCACGGTTTTATGCAGGACCGGGAAGGAGCCCTTTGGCTGGGGAGCAGAAGGGGGGTGACGCAGATCCCTTCATTGGCATTTCAGAATTTCAATACCAGCCACGGCTTGCTGGATGATGAGGTCACGGCTATTCAAAGGCTGGGCAGTGGGAATTACCTTATAGGTTTTCCAAGCGGTGTGCAGTATTATACCGAAGGGCAGCTAAAAACCCTGAGCACTTTCCCGAAGCTAAGAGGGGGGACGGTAAACCGTGTCAACAATTTCACGCAGTTGGATGGGTATTACTATTTCTCGGCAGGTGGTCAGGGCGTGGGAAGAGTAAATCCTAAAACATGGGAAGTGACTTATTTTAAGCCTCCAACAGGCGAGCCTGTTCAATACATCAAAGTGGTAGACGGAGAGCTGTATGTGCTTGCCGGTGCCAGCCTTTTCAGAGCCGATGCCAGTGGGAATCAATTGAATTACACCGATATTTTTGCTTCCGTTTTTCAGGATATTATTGATACTAGGTTTTATGTACGTAAAATTGGGGAACTGGCGGATGGCCGGGTGGTTTATCTTCAGAGTAGGGATGAAGGAATACAGGAGGGGTTGGTAGATCGACAGCATTATATAAGAGTAGGAGGGTATGATTACCTGGAGACCCCCGAAGGCTTATTGATTGGTACGGATGAAGGGATAAAGGTTTATAAAGATGGCCGATTGGAGATGTATCGTTATCAAGGCGATCAGACCTTTGACAGGCCTGCTTACTCCATTTTGAAGGATTCTAGAGGAGGCCTTTGGGTCGGAAGTGACCGTGGGGTATTTCTTATCGATTCGCATAAGGTCCTGAATTTTGACCATACGAGTGGTTTGGCCGGTGATGAAATCAATAGGGGGGCTTTTGTGAAAGGCTATGACGGTAGGATTTTGGTAGGGACAGAAAATGGCCTATCCATTATTTTTCCCAATGAAATCAAAGGAGTAGAGAGCCCAAAGGTTACTTTGGGGGAGACAGTCGTATTGGCATCCAATGCTCAGGACATCGATTTGGAGAGTATACCTTACAATTTAAATAACGTCCAGATTTTCTATGAAGCCATATCATTTATGCCCCAAATGAATATGGAAGTGCATTACAGGCTAAGGGGGCTAACCGATGAGTGGACGGTAATAAAGGATCCCAAAACTTCTTATATTTCATTTAACAATCTGCCGGGAGGCACCTACTACTTGGAATTGAAAGCTAGCCTTAATGGCCAGTTTGAATCCGAAACCGTAGTTTCAGAGCCTTTTAGGGTAGATGAACCCTATTACCTCAAACCGATATTCATCTTTTTGGTTCTGGTGCTCTTTTTGGCCTTAGGGTTCATTCTTAATACTTTGCTCAACCAATTTCGAAACGAGATGCTTTTGAGAAAAACCATTTCCCAAAAGATTTCTGAAATTCAGGTGGCAGAGGAGCAGTTCCGAAATGTTTGGACCAGTTCCAGGGATGGCCTTTGCCTTACTTTGGCTGGGGGGCAGATAGTAACCGTAAACCCGGCCATGGCCAAACTCTGCGGGGTTAGGGAGAAAGACCTGAAAAGTAAAAATATGTCTGTCATGTTTACAGACCTCAATTATTTTGATAAGCAGGGTGCTGAAATCTACCAGAAGTTGCAAGCTAATGGACAAAAAGGGTATTTGAAAGAATTGACCATACCTTTTGTCAGCGGTACCAAAACTATCGAGCTTTTCTCAACCCTCTTGGATATCAAGCACAAGCAGAAGCCGATGATCCTAAATGTGTTTAGGGACATCACCGAGAAGAAAAACAATGAATTGGCCCTACAGCATGCGAAGGACAGGGCGGAAGAAGCCAACAGGCTAAAGTCGAGGTTTTTGTCCAACATGAGCCATGAGATCCGCACGCCGCTAAACGGGATTTTGGGCAGTACCGAAAACATGATTTATACCCACAGAAATAACCCAGAGCTGCTTTCCCAGCTGGAGATAATCTTGGAAAGCGGGGAACGGTTGCTGAAGACCATCAACAGCATTTTGGACATGTCTAAAATTGAGGCAAACAAGCGGGAAATTCATTTTAAGGAAACCAACATCAATGACTTTATCTCCAAAGCCCTCATGCCGCATAAGGCCTTGGCCATGAAAAAGGGCTTATTGCTTACAGCCAAGTTTGAGACCAAATCCTTCATTGCCCCGATTGATAGGGAATCAATAGAATTGATTATCAACCACTTGGTGGGGAATGCAATTAAGTATTCGGAGACGGGCTTGATTCAGATAAAGGTAAAAAATATAGATAACTCGCTATTTATTAGGGTTCAGGATCAGGGGATTGGTATGAGTGAGGAATTTTTGCTGAAAGTTTTCCAGCCATTCCAGCAGGAAAGTGGGGGATATGCCCGTAAATTTGAGGGGACTGGACTGGGGCTTTCCATTACGAAAAGCTTGGTAGATTTGTTAAAAGGGCATATCTTACTGAAAAGTACCCAGGGTATAGGTACTATGGTGACGGTGGTGCTTCCTTTGGAGGCAGAAGTCGTCGTTCAAGACCCAACCGATAATTTTTCCTAAAATTTAATGATGAATCCTTTGAATATTTTAATAACTGAGGACGATACCGTCTCCGCATTACTGCTCAAAAAAGCGCTCGAGAAAAACAACCATAAGATACTAGCCATTGCGGATTCCGGTGAGGAGGCTTTGGAATTCCTGGAGCAGAATACCGCAGACATGGTGATGATGGATATCAACCTAGCCGGGGAGCTCGATGGGATCAGAACCACTGAGATCATCAATGAAAAATATGCCATTCCGGTAGTTTACCTCACAGCCAGCTCTGATGAGGAGACGCTCCAGAAAGTAGTAGGCACCAACCCAAGTGCCTATGTGATCAAGCCCTTTAATATCCGTGAATTAAATATGGTGATTGAACTTGCTATATTTAAGGACAGAAAAGAAAAAGAGCTCCAAAAACTGAATGAGCTTTTGGAGGAAAAGGTGAAAATAAGGACCGCTGAACTCAATGAAGCAAACAAAGAGCTTCAAAGAGCTCTTGAGAAGGAAAGGGAAATCAATGAGCTGAAATCCAGGATCGTTCTCAACGTGTCCCATGGTTTTAAGACCCCACTTACTTCCATCCTGAGTTCGGCCCAGTTGCTGCAAAAATATGCCCAAAAGGATCACCCTTTCAAAGCCAAAATGGCCAAGCATGCGGATAAGATCGAAGCCTCTGTAAGAACGCTCAACAGTCTTTTGACCAACGTACTCTTCTTTGGCAAAGCCGATGAAAACAAAATAGCTTACAAACCGGGCAAGCTTTATACTTCAGCGTTTTTCAATGAGGTGATCGATGTGGTACAGGCTGGGGTGGAAAACAAGGTCAACATTGTCACTAAAATCGAGAAGTTGCCCAAGACTATCTATTGTGATCAGGACCTGCTCTATCAAATCTTTGAAAATCTCTTAAGCAATGCTGCCAAATATTCCAAAGAGAATGGAGAGGTGCTTTTTAAAGTTTGGATGGAGGATAAGACCCTACACGCCTGCATTCAGGATGCTGGTATCGGAATTCCAGACAAGGAGCAGGCCCAACTGTTTGATAGGTTCTTTAGAGCCGGTAACGTGGGGATCATTGAGGGGTCTGGTCTAGGCTTGTCAATTGTCAAAAAGAGTGTGGATGTGCTCAAGGGAGAAGTTACTTTTAAGAGCGAGGTTAAAAAAGGCACTACCTTCTTTGTGAAAATTCCTTTAGAAAAATAAAATGCTGCATACCAAAAATATCCGCTTCCATTACGATACCAAGAATGCCTTCATTATCCCGGATGTGAATCTGGCCAGGGGTGAAAACCTGCTGGTGCTTGGACATTCGGGAAGCGGTAAAACCACCTTTTTGAATATTTTAGGAGGATTACTTGAACCCCATGGGGGCGATTTAAGGCTTGGCAACACTGAACTATATAAGCTCAAAGGGGCCGAGTTGGATAAGTTTAGGGGCAAAAATATCGGGATGATATTCCAGAAGCCTCACATTTTGGCGCCTTTAACGGTGAAGGAAAATCTTCAATTGGCCAATTACTTGTCCGGGGCTAAACCCTACGATATGGATGAAATCCTTTCAGACCTTAATATTTTGGATAAGAAAAACTCCAAAATCAGCCAATTGAGCGAAGGGGAGGCACAGAGGGTTTCCATTGCCAGGGCCTTGGTAAACCATCCCAAGCTGATCCTCGCCGATGAGCCTACCGCATCACTAGACGATGCCAACGCCGAGCGGGTAATACAGCTCTTGAAAAAGCAGGCCGAAAAACTCAATTCAATCCTTATCGTGGTCACCCATGATCAAAGGGTGAAAAACCATTTCACTAACCAGATGACAGTAGGGAAACAATGAACATCTTCAAGTTAAGCTGGAAATACCTCATTTTCAAACCTCTCAATACAACCTTAAACATCCTTTTGTTGGCCCTTGGCCTCTCTGTTATTACGGTGCTTTTTCTAATGCAGAATCAGTTTGAGTCCAAAATGACGCGCGGAGCCGAGGGGGTGGACCTGGTAGTGGGAGCAAAGGGGAGCCCACTTCAACTGGTGCTCTCCAGCGTATATCATATAGATTTTCCTACAGGTAACATTCCCTTGAAAGATGCCCGTGGGCTTACCCGTAACAGGCTCGTCAAATCAGCCATTCCCATGGGTATGGGGGATAATTATCAGGGATTCCGAATCGTGGGCACTAATCACGATTATTTGGAGCTTTATAATGCAGGTCTTTCGGAGGGAGAATATTGGACTAAACCCTTTGAGGTGGTACTGGGTGCAGAAGTGGCCAAAAAGCTGAATTTAAGCTTGGGGAGTGAATTTGCCGGTTCACATGGGATCGCTACTGCCAGCCATGACCACGATGAACATGATTACGTGGTGGTTGGTATTCTGAAAGAAAGTGGGAATGTATTGGATAACCTGGTTTTGACCAGCTTGGAATCTGTTTGGTTCTCGCATGCGGAAGAGCATGACCATGTAGCTATGGGAGCCCCTGTGGTGACCAGTGGGTTGCCGGAAACGGATGAAGAAGGGGTTGAAATCACCACCCTACTGATCCAGTACAGAAACCCGATGGCCGCTGTACAGTTGCCAAGGTTTATAAATAGCCGGACCAGCATGCAGGCAGCCTCGCCGGCTTTTGAGCTAAACCGTTTGTTTGAATTGCTTGGAGTAGGGGTTACGCTCGTTCAGGGCTTGGCCATTGCCATTATTATCATAGCTGGCCTGAGTATTTTCATTGCCTTGTATAATTCCATGAAGGAGCGGAAATATGACCTCGCCGTCATGCGGACCCTGGGAGCCTCTCGCGGGCAGCTGTTCTTTCATATTGTACTTGAAGGGGTTATTTTAACGTTTATTAGTGCATGTGTGGGTGTATTGCTTGGGCACTTTTTTGTCCAGATCTTGGTTAGCCTCAACGAACAGGGGGCAATTGCCGGGATTTCGGCTTGGACCTTTATAGAAGAAGAGTTGTATATTTGGGCTTATGCAATCGGGGTGGGAATTGTAGCCTCCCTGATTCCAGCTTGGAATGCCTATAGGACAGACATTGCGACCCAATTGACGAAATAAATAATACCAAAATAATAGTATGATATTAGTAAAAAGATTTTTGTTGACATTCCTAGCCGTTATGGCTGCGCAGGTAGCCTATGCCCAAGATGTAAGCGTGTGGAGGGATCTTGCCAATGTGAGTTATAAGATTGGTGAAGATGATTTCGGCGAATTGTATGTGCCTGATTTTAGCGAGAAAATCAAAAGCTTGGAAGGGACTGAAGTGACCGCTGATGGCTATATCATCCCTTTTGAAGGCATGTTTAAACCGGAGCATATCATACTTTCCTCACTTCCTTTGGCAGAATGTTTTTTCTGTGGGGCCGGTGGTCCTGAAACGGTGATGGAGGTGATGCTTAAAGATCCCATAAAATACACGTCAAAGCGTGTCCAGGTGAAAGGTACCCTTGTTTTGAACGAGAAAGATCCTGAAAAGCTGATGTACATCCTCAAAGATGCCCAGCTGGTATCCAAATAAAATTGAGCTCCGAGAAATCGGAGCTTTTTTTATGTCGACCGCAGAATTGACGTGATGGAAAAGTCCTATGTTTTCATGGAAATTAGCAGAACAGGCGGGAATGTGTTAAGTATGTGGCCGACATCCTGCCTACATCCCTTAAGTATCCCTTGAGTATCCCTTGGATATCCCTTGGAAATCCTGCTCTTATCCTGCCTTTGTGATGCCTTTAGATCTAGAGTATATAGCGAGCTTCAGAGAAAAAGCCCCTTATGACATGGCAGGCATTGCCAAAAGGGATAAATGATTTAAGGCAGTTTATTCCGAGCTGGCTTTTTCTAGGACACTAAACTTTTCCAGGAGCTGTTGGGTCATTTTGCCTGGTATGGCCTTGCCGATTTTTTGGTCATCTACCTGGGTCACGGGAAGGATTCGCTTCGTGGTGCTGCTCATGAATACTTCATCAGCCTCAAACATTTCCTCAAGGCTGATATCCCTAACCTGTGCCTCGGGAACCTGACTGAGGATGAATTTCCGGGTAACACCATGCAAAATGTTTTCTTTTGGGGTGACAAGGATGCCGTCTTTTACAATGAAAATGTTACTCCTGCTACTTTCCGAAATAATCCCTTTAAAATGATAAATCAGGTCTTCCACGTTGTTTTCCTTCCAGGTAAGGCTGGAATGCACCGCTTGGCTATAATTGGTGGTCTTCACTTCGGGAATGGGTCTCACATATTCTGAGGTGATGAGTTTTACACCATTTTCATATTTGGATGCGGCAGGCATCTGAAGGTCTTCACAAAAGATAAACAAAGATCCTTCTGCCGGGCTAAAATGGTTGGGCGAAATTCCCCCTGACAAAACCATTCGGACTCCGCCCTCCTTGAGGTCGTTTTTTTCAATAAGCTCTGAAATGATCTCTTCAAGTTCTTTTTTGGAATAGTCCAGAGGAATTGCTGTGATCTTCGCTGATTTGGTAAACCTTTCCAGATAGTCGGAAAGCAAAATCGGCTCATGGTTGACAGTTCTGAAGAAATCAAAGATGGCATATCCTCTGATCAAGCCTATATCGGCAGGATGGAGGGTGGCCGACTGGCTAGGAATGATCTCATTTTTTGCAAAACAATAGGGTCTCATAGGCATGTTCAAGGAAGGGTGATCCATGTAATTTAAAGATTATCTAGACTTTAACTACAGAAAATTTTGTGGTTGAAAATTGATGTCTTATATTTGCAATCATGTTGCAGAAAGTGAAAGAAATAGCATTACTCAAATCCGACATCTTAGGGATGTCTGCTTCCTTCGTGTGCATGATCCACTGCATTTCTGCTCCAGTTATTATATCCATGGGTTATTTTTTCAATTTTTATACCCACAATCATACGTTTGATTTTGTCTTTTTCCTGTTGGCCTTGGTGGCTGTTTGGCTGACAAATAAAAGTACGCAATCTGTTTTAATTAAGGTAGCACTTTGGGCAACTGTTTGTCTTTTCGGTACCAGTTTGTTTTTGCATGACTTTATCCAATGGATGCAGTATGTTTCCCTGGTCTGTTCGGCTATTCTGGTATCGATTCATTACCTAAATTGGAAATATCAATTTAAGTAATGACCTAATGTGTTTTTATTGAGGTATTTTTTTAGGAATTTTGCCAATTCACTAGCCTATTAGCCATGCTTTGCAAATTTTCAACCCGAATCCTGCTTTTACTTCTAATCATTGGATGTTTTTCATGTGATGGAAAGACTTCCGTAAGTGAATCCGAGGATCATTCGGACCTGAAAGAGGAAGTTATCGCCATCCATGATGAGGTAATGCCTCAAATGGGCCGATTGAAAAACTTGGAAAAACGCGTAACCTCCCAAAAAGATAGCCTTGTAGCTTTAGATTCTGCGGGCCATTCAGAGGAGATCGCTCACAAAGCCAGTATCGTCGATGAACTCAACCAGGCTTATGATGGAATGTTTGTTTGGATGAGACAATTCCGTCCAGATGATATAGAGTCTGAGGAAGAGGAAACCTACCTACTTGAGCAAAGAGAAAAAGTGCAGGAGGTAAATCGCCAGATAAAAGAAGCTTTGGCTAGGGCCGAGGCCGAAGTTGGGAGTTAATCCGCCAAAAATTTTTCCACATCTGAGGCGCTAACCAATCCCTCATCATTGCCCCATACATTGTAGATATAGGTCATGATCTGGGCAATTTCGATTGGAGTGAGCTGAGTGTTGGCTGGCATGTTTTGGTTATATTGCACACCGTTCACGGTGATTTCTCCTTTTATACCATATCGGATCAGCCGGGCAGTTCTGCCCTGATCTTCCAGCATGAAGTCAGCTTGGGCCAGTGGTGGGATAACCCTACCCAAACCAGTACCGTCGGATTGATGGCAGTTTGAGCAGTTTTGCTCATACAGGGTTTTGCCCTCGATGGCATACTGCTTGGTTTTGGTGTCCTTGATGTGGGAAATGGATGAGGTGCTTTTTTCCGATTCGCAAGCGAGTGAAACCGTTCCCAAGATGGCTAGGGCAATAATTTTTATTACATTCATGAATTGCTTAGCAATTTTGGGATGTCATTCATTAGTTTGTCTACCTGATCACTTTTGGTGCCGTCATACACCCCTCTGATATGGCCATTCTGATCCACCAGTACAAAAGCGCCTGAGTGAAGAAATCCTCCTGGCTCGTCTTTATCTTCCATGGCGGTGGTCATGTAGCTGGTCTGTCCGATTTCAAAAATCTTTTCCTGATCACCAGTAAGAAAATGCCATGTGGAGGCGTCTTCCACACCAAGGCGGGCTGAGTAATCCTTTAATAAGGCAACTGTATCAAATGTGGGATCGATGCTGTGGCTTAAAATCTTAAAACCAGGCTGGTCGCCAAACCTTTCATAAACTCTCAGCATTTCTGATTTCATCACAGGGCAAATGGTAGGGCAGCTGGTAAAGAAAAAGTCGGCTACGTAGACCTTGCCCTTCACCGTTTCGTTAGTGACGGTTTCGCCATCCTGGTTTTGAAATGAAAAATCAGCGATCTGGTGGTAAACCGTATCCGTTTTTGTTTCTCCATCCACCGTTCTTTCCTCAGCATAGCGGTGTCCCAAAATCGGAAGCTCGTCACTTTGACCATTCATGGGTCCGCAAGAGTTAAGAAAAGGGACCAGAATGATGGCCAGAGAACAGATATGACGTAATTTCATTGATTCAATATTTTTATAAGATACAAGGGGCGAAAGCTATTAGTTCCTCTCTCGAATCCTTTTGTAGATCCAGATTCCGGCCATAAGCAAGCCACTCAAAGCCACAAGGCCCACCAGTCCCCAAACCATATCCGTAAGATTTTTCAGCACAATCAGGAAAACAATTGCAAATAGCAAAACAGTTGCCGCTTCATTCCATAGCCTGAGCTGGTTGCTGGTCCATTTGACCACGCCATTCTGAAGCTGTTTATATATGCGGTGGCAAATGAGGTGATACATGTATAAAAGAGCCACAAAGGTGAGCTTGGCATGCATAAACGGTAATTGGGTATAGCCCCAGCGGTACGAGAGTACCCAGAAACCGAAGATCAAAGTTAGGATAGCAGAAGGCCAAGTAATGCCCATCCAAAGCCTTTTGGCCATCAGGTCCAATTGGGGCTTGAGGATGTTTCTTTCGACCTCAGGCTTTTCCAGGGCTTCCACTTGATAGATAAATAGGCGGACTATATAGAATAAACCTGCAAACCAGGTGACGATAAAAATTATATGAAGTGCCTTCAGGTACTCAAAAGCCATGTATACTGGGGTTGGGTAAATTGCAATGTTTTAATTGTCAACAAAGTTACTTCTCAAATTCCACTGGGCAAAACATTTTTGACGGGTTGGGTTTTTAACTTTATGAAATTGGCAACTTGTCAGGCTGAAGTTGCCAAAATCATATTTTTACTTTAAATCAAAACCTATAAGCGCATGAACCTATACAAACTGAAAAACTCCAACGGAATGGAAATACACGTCACCAATTACGGGGGGCGGGTGGTCAAATTACTGGCTCCTGATAAAGAAGGGCAGCTTTTGGACGTCGTGTTGGGGTTTGATGATTTGCAGGATTATAAAAAAAGCAGCGAAGCCTATTTTGGGGCGGTGATAGGACGATTTGCAAACAGGATTGCGAAGGGGAAGTTCACTCTGGATGGAGAAGAATTTACGTTGGACCAAAATAATGGGCCAAACTCCCTCCATGGTGGTGCGAAGGGGTTTCACCATGCCGATTGGGAAGTACTGAGTGCAGATACCGAGCATGTGGCGTTTCGGTATTTATCAGCGGATGGGGAAGAAGGTTTTCCTGGTAACCTTGAGGTCAACATGGTGTACACACTCACAGAGGAAGATGCCTTTCGGATTGATTATGAGGCCACCACTGACCAGAAAACTGTTGTCAACCTCAGTCACCATTCATTCTTTAACCTAAATGGAGCTGGCGAGGGAGATGTTTTGGATCACCAATTGGAAATCAATGCCAACGCCTTTACCCCAGTGGACGAAACCCAAATTCCAACTGGGGAGATTACATTGGTAAAAGACAGTCCTTTTGATTTTCATTCTCCCAGGGTCATAGGAGAGAGGATCAAGGATGACCATGTGCAACTTAAATTTGGGAAAGGCTACGACCACAATTGGGTGCTTAACAGGCCTGAGCCCGGCCTGTTGGAATATGCGGCAGGCATATGGTCGGAGAGATCTGGGATCAAAATGGAAGTGTTCACCACACAGCCCGGAATTCAGTTTTACACCTCCAATTTTTTGGATGGAAGAGTGAAGGGAAAAGGTGGGAAAACCTATCCCAAGCACAGTGCTTTCTGCTTGGAAACCCAACATTTTCCAGATAGCCCAAATCATTCCTACTTTCCAAGTACAGTATTGGAGAAAAGGGAGGTGTATAGGGAAACATGTGTTTATAAATTTTCGACTCTAGAATAGGTCAAAATCAAAAAAAGTCTCTGCATATTCATAACTTATAAAAGGTATTAAGGGATTTTTGAAGTTATTGTTTTAATTTCAGCCCTAATATTAAAACCTGTTTAACCTTTTGTTATGGAATTTTCATGGATTGACCAAGCTGTATTTATAATTTACGGTTTGGTTATCATAAGTATAGGACTTTATGTCTCCCGAGGAAAGGGGCAGACCTCCGAGGATTACTTTTTGGCGGGTAAAACCCTGCCTTGGTGGGCTATTGGAGCCTCCTTGATTGCCGCCAACATTTCTGCAGAGCAGTTTATCGGAATGTCAGGTTCCGGATTTGCCATAGGGCTGGCGATTGCCTCCTATGAGTGGATGGCCGCCCTAACTTTGATTATCGTGGGTAAGTTTTTCCTTCCCATTTTCATCAATAAAGGACTTTATACTATTCCAGAATTTATTGAAAAGCGCTATAGTACCAACTTAAAAACTATCTTGGCGATCTTCTGGATAGCCCTTTTCATTTTTGTCAACCTTACTTCCGTATTGTATTTGGGGGCCACAGCATTGGACACCATTATGGGTGCCGGTGACGGTGGTTTATTTTATTATAGTATAATAGGCTTAGCGCTTTTTGCTGCAGCCTATTCTCTTTATGGGGGACTTTCGGCAGTGGCTTGGACAGATGTGATCCAAGTTGTCCTGCTAGTGATTGGTGGTTTGATTACCACTGGTTTTGCGCTTCACTATTTGGCCGAGGGAGAAGGGATTTTTGCCGGGATGAAAATGGTCTATGAGCAAGTACCGCAGAAGTTTTCGATGATTCTTTCCAAAGGTGAAATCATCACCCCTGACGGCAGAGATGCCTGGTGGGATCTTCCGGGGCTGGCCGTCTTGCTAGGTGGAATGTGGGTTGCAAACCTTTATTATTGGGGTTTCAACCAATATATCATACAGAGAACTTTGGCTGCAAAAAGCCTTGGAGAAGCTCAAAAAGGGATTGTTTTAGCGGCCTTCTTAAAGCTTATCATTCCTATCATTGTTGTATTGCCTGGAATCATCGCCTTTGTGATGAATTCAGATTCTGCTGGAAACATCACCGCTGCTTCCGCTGACCCATCCTTTTTCAGTGCCACAGGCCGTGTGATCAATGACAACGCAGCCCCATGGCTGATCACCTCCTTTGTGCCAGTAGGATTAAAAGGTTTAGTGTTGGCAGCTCTAGCAGCAGCGATTGTATCTTCACTTGCCTCTATGTTGAACTCCACGGCGACCATTTTTACCATGGATATCTACAAGCCGTTTTTTGCAAAAAAAGGCGGTTCGGAGAAAAAATTGGTGACAGTGGGTAGACTTTCGGCGAGTTTGGCGCTTGTGATTGCCGTTATTTTGGCACCTCAGCTTCAGAATCTTGGCCAGGTATTCCAGTACATCCAGGAATATACTGGCATTGTCAGCCCGGGTATCTTGGCGGTATTCATGATGGGATTATTCTGGAAGAAAACCACCAACAACGCCGCAATCTGGGGGGTGCTAATTTCCATGCCGATTGCCGCTTACTTTAAAGTTGGACCAAATGAGTGGTCCGACAGCCCTTTGTTTGTGGTGTTGCCATTTATGAACCAAATGATGTGGACTTGGGTGCTTACCATGATTGTGATGGTGATTATCAGTTTGATCGAAAATAAGGGTCAAAACCACGAAAAAGGCATTCCTCTTACCAAGAGCCTTTTTGCCACCAGCCCTGCATTCAATATTTCATCCATAATAATATTGTTGCTGCTGACCATGCTGTATGGCTTGTTCTGGTAATTTGATTAAGATGTAAAAGGATTTGAATGGGCTTTCTGAAAGGAAGCCCATTTTTTCTAAATTTAGGGTTAGAATGAAGAAAACAATATTTGAGGAAAAAGTCGCACGTACTTTTAAGGAAAAATATATCACTACTCCCATAGTGGTAAATGCTCCTGGAAGGATCAACCTGATAGGAGAGCATACCGACTACAATGAGGGCTTCGTCCTTCCGGCAGCAATAGACAAAGCCATGGTTTTGGCCATTGCTGAAAACGGTTTGCAGGAATGTAGGTTATACTCGCTGGATTTTGAAGAGGAATTTAAATTTAACCTAAATGATTTCGCTCCTCAGTCTTCCGGCTGGGCGAATTATTTGATGGGTGTTGTGGACCAGCTTCAGAAAAACGGCTTGGAGGTTAAGGGTTTCGATTGTGTTTTTGGAGGCAATATTCCGATTGGGGCTGGTCTTTCCAGCTCGGCAGCCTTGGAATGTGGTATAGCTTTGGGGTTGAATGAGCTCTTTGAGTTGGGCTTGGAAAAGGTCGACCTGGTCAAAATCGGTCAGCTTGCCGAGCATACGTTTGCCGGTGTACAATGCGGGATTATGGATCAATTTGCCTCAGTGTTGGGAAAAGAGGGTCATGTCATTCGCTTGGATTGCCGGTCTTTGGATTACAGCCTTTTCCCCCTCAAGCTGGATGAGCATGCTTTGATCCTTTGTGATACCCAAGTAAAGCATTCCCTGGCAGATTCTGCATACAATCAGCGAAGAAAAGAATGTGAAGAGGGTGTTGAGCTGTTGAAAAAGTATTTTCCAGCCATAAACAGTCTTCGGGATGTAGATTTGGATATGCTTGAAACCCATGAAGCTGAATTTGATCAAAAAGTTTATAAGAGGTGTAAATATGTGGTGATGGAGAACGCACGCGTTTTGAAGGCCTGCGAGGTTTTGGAACGGGATGATTTCAACCATCTTGGCCAATTGATGTATGCCTCCCATGAAGGGCTTTCCCAACTCTATGAAGTCAGCTGCCAAGAGTTGGATCTACTGGTAGAAGAGACAAAAAAGCTGGGTTATGTGCTGGGAAGCCGGATGATGGGAGGAGGCTTTGGAGGCTGTACGCTAAATTTGGTGGAAAAGGATAAGGTGGCTAAGTTTGAGGAAGAACTCAAAGTAGTATATGAAAACGCTTTTGGGATTACTTTGAAGACTTATGTGGTCAAAATTGATGAGGGGACACGCTTAATTTAAAACTGATGAAGACTAAATCTATATTTTACATTTTGATCTTGGTAGTCGGGGTGGTGGTTTTATGGATTGCCAAGGATACCTTTACTCAGCCTGGCGTTCAAGACCTCAGAGGGGATTACAAGGAAGTGGCGATGTACAGAAATGAAAACAACACTGGCCCAATTGTGAGGGTATATGCTGTAGCAACTTCCGACACCCTATGGAATGAAATGGAGGATTATGGCAATTTCATGCCCCATACCAAGTATGGCAATACCAAAGTTTTTTTCTTCAACGCTACTGAAAATTACCCCAGTGAGTTGGCTCCTGCGGCACCTTATTTTCCCGAAGAATACCAGCAAGCCTGCATTGGCATGTATGAGAAAAGTGCCATGGGAGAAGTAAGCCTGAAAAGATACCCGTTTCGTCAAAGATAAATTTTTGGACATTGGTAAAAAGAAAGAACAGATTATCAGTTGAAGAATATGTGGAGGGGATCCTGGCTGGCAACAGGGTGGTTTTAAGCCGAGCGATCACGCTTGTGGAAAGCTCCCTAGCATCTGACCAGCATCTCGCCGAGGAGGTCGTCAACCGAATCATGCCCCATACGGGCAATTCCCTGCGGATAGGAATCACGGGAGTGCCGGGGGTGGGGAAAAGTACTTTTATTGAAAGCTTTGGGAAGTTGGTGGTGGATCAGGGAAACAAATTGGCGGTTTTGGCCATAGACCCCAGCAGCCAGAAGACGAAGGGGAGCATATTGGGTGATAAGACCCGTATGGAGGAGCTTTCACACAATTCAAATGCATTTATCCGCCCGACTCCTGCGGGGGCCGCCTTGGGTGGTGTAAGCGCCAAAACAAGGGAGTCCATGCTTCTTTGCGAAGCAGCAGGTTTCAATGTGATCTTCATCGAGACGGTGGGAGTGGGGCAGTCTGAAATCATGGTAAAAGGCATGGTGGACTTTTTCCTTCTTTTGATGCTTTCAGGGGCAGGCGATGAATTGCAGGGTATCAAAAAAGGCATTATTGAGATAGCAGATGCCATTGCCATTACCAAGGCCGATGGTGACAATATAGAAGCTTCCAAAAAAGCAAAAAGAGAATATAACAACGCCCTCCACCTTTTTCCTCTCAACGACAATGGGTGGAGGCCTCAGGTCAAGATATGTTCGGCTGTATCTAAAGATGGGCTGGCTGACATTTGGGCCATGGTCCAAGAATACAAAACAGCCATGCAGGCCAATGGATTTTTTGAAGAAAACAGATCCAATCAGCGTGTCAATTGGTTTGATGAGCATGTACGCTACCTGTTGGAAAGCCGATTTTTCCAGCAGAAAGAAGTAAAAGCAGGGCTAATAGATATGCTGCCCAAGATCAAAAACGGAGAAATGAGCTCCATATCTGTGGCAAGATACTTGGTGGATTATTTTCTAAAAGATATTCCGAATGATTAAATGCTTCAGAAATATTTCACTTATTTCTGTCATTTGTCTGTTTATAGCCTGCGAAGCGGCCAAAACCGAAGAGCAGACCGAATTACTCTATGAACTGACGCGTTATGATAAAGAGAACTGTGATGGGGATAAATGCGCCAAAGTATCCTTTTTATACCCATACTTTGACGAGTCTCACCCCCTCTCCCGCAATCTCAACGCCCACATTGAAGAACAATTGAAGATGTATTTGCAGTTTGGCGTTTTCGATGATTACGCTACTCTAGACGAGGCTGTAGAGCATTATTTTTCCCTCTTTGAACAGTCTGGGGATACCACCTTATGGTCTGTGGATGTGGAAGGGCAGGTTTCTTTCCAAAATGATAGGCTGCTCAGTATGGAGTTTGTCAATACCTCCCTGATTGGTCATGATCAGCCCAGCAATCACTTGATGTTTCTAAATTTTGATTTAGAAGACGGCACTTTGTTGTTAAGGGATGAAATAGTGCTGGATGAGGCTGTCTTGCTGGAAAAAGCCGAGCGAAAATTTAGGAGACACCATGCGGTGGCTGAGGAAGTTTCACTGGCTGAAGATGGCAGGTTTTTCCTAGAGGGAACAAGGTTTTTTCTACCTTTTTCCATGGGATATAGAGGAGCAGATTTCGTGCTTTTTTACAACTATTATGAAATCTGTCCTATTGAAATGGGAGCAACTGAAATCACTTTTCCTTTAGAAGAGCTTGATGGAATAATTCTGACACAGAATTAATAAGATCTCATTTTAAATTTCTTCCTTTGGTCATTCACCGCATTTCTAAATGCTGTATCGGTTTCCATCAGGTCGTTGACCGTTTGCACGGCGTGAATTACCGTGCTATGATCCCTTCCACCAAAATGATAGCCAATTGACTTCAGGGAATGGTTGGTGAATTCTTTGGAGAAATACATGGCCACCTGTCTGGCTGTCACAATTTCTTTTTTTCGGGTTTTGGCCTTCAGGTCTTCCAATTTGATACCGTAATAATCTGATACGGTCTTTTGGATAAAATCAATCCCTACCTCAGTCTCAATATCTTTTACGATATTTTTCATGATGTTTTTGGCAAGGCCTAGATCAATGTCCACCCGGCTAAGGCTGGCATGCGCGATCAAGGAAATCAGCACGCCTTCAAGTTCACGTACGTTGGTATCTACGGTGTACGCCAAATATTCTATCACATCGTCAGGAATGAAAATCCCCTCAGACTGCATTTTTCTTTTGATAATGGCCACCCTGGTTTCAAAATCAGGCATGTGCAGGTCAGCCGTCAAGCCCCATTTAAATCTGGAAAGAAGTCTTTCCTCTAAGCCTTTCAGGTCTTTTGGAGGACAATCCGAGGTCATGATAATCTGCTTCTTGCTCTGGTGAAGGTGGTTGAAGATGTGGAAAAACATCTCCTGGGTCCTGTCCTTTCCAGCCAAAAACTGAATATCATCGATGATGAGTACGTCTACCTGCATATAGAAATTGGTAAAGCTCTTGACGTTTCCATCCTTGATTGAGTCCATGAACTGGTTCACAAACTTTTCGGAAGAAACATAAAGCACAAACTTCTCCTCAGGGCCGTTCTTTATTTCGTTGCCGATGGCTTGCACCAAGTGAGTTTTTCCCAAACCTACACCGCCATATACCATAAGTGGGTTGAACGAAGTCACCCCTGGCTTGGTGGCTACAGCGTATCCTGCAGATCTAGCAAGCCTATTACAGTCACCTTCTATATAAGTGTTGAACGTGTAATTTGGATTCAGGTGGGATTGGAGTAGTTGGTCACTGGCAAGGGAATCCATTTGAAATGGACTTTTGCTTTCCTCTTTTTCCGCCGTGGCCATGGCAGCCTTTTTCTTGGTCGCAGCCGCCACATTTCCTTGCGGATAGCTAACCACATAAGGCTGATTTTGCGAGTTGCCGCGGTCAACCACCACTGCGTATTCTAGTCTACCATTGGGTCCGAGGATGGTCTTGATGGCAAGCTTAAGCACTTGGACATAATTGTCCTCCAACCATTCGTAGAAGAATTGGCTGGGAACTTGTATAGTCAGGATTGAGCCATCCAACCTAACAGGGTTGATGGGCTTAAACCACGTAGAAAAGCTCTGCTCATTGACATGCTCTTCAATTACCCGCAAGCACTCATTCCAAACTGCTTTAGCCTCTGAACTCATTGATTATTAATTACTAGAAAACTTTTGTGTACTGCAATTCCCTATTCGAAGGGCATCAAATTTGGGAAAAATATATTTAAATAAAAAATCCAATTCATCTTGACTTTTCATTTAATTGCCGAATCTCATTCCTAAAGAGGGTTTCTTTGGCGAAGCGATATTTGAATCGTTATTTCCTTGGGATTTTACAGTTTTGATCACGGTAATAAAGTGAAATTTTTTTTAACCAAACGGATATCCTAACCTGGGTTTTAGGATTTAAGGGGTGAAAAAATGGATTGGAATAATATTGACCAATTTTTGGTGTAAAATATCAGTTATTTTAAAATATTTTTTTATCCATCAGATTTAATAAAGTAATTTGTTCGGCTACCAAGTTTGGTTAAGGATTGTTGCTGGAAAAGTTTGCTTCCTACTAAATGGGTTTTGATGCGGGAAAGGGTTATTTTTGAGAACAGCGATTTTTGTCTAGCAATAAACCAAGATGACTAAATTATTTGAAGAATTTTCTCCTGTAAGCAAACAGGAATGGATAGAGCAAGCCACTAAAGACCTAAAGGGCGATGATTTTGAAAAGAAGCTGATTAGCCGCGCGATAGAGGGCTTTTCAGTTTTTCCTTTTTATACCCAGGAGGATCTCTCTGGCGTGGATTGGCTTAAAGGGTACCAGAATAAATTGAGTGCTCCTTCCGCCATACCAGGTGAGTCGCCCAGGATCTGGGGCAATGTGGCGGCCATCAAGACCTCTAATCTTCAGGAAGGCAATAAGGAAATCCAATCCGTGCTGGATAATGGAGTAGATGCATTGGTACTTGAAATTGGCGCCGATACGGATTTCAAGGCGTTGTTGAGAGATGTCCTGCCGCAATACATTCAGATCTGGTTGAAACTTTCCTCTTCTGTTAGCCCGAGCATAGTCTCGGCCTTCCTGGAATGGTTTGAAAGCAAAGGCCTTCGGGTGTCGGAACTTAATGGAGGGGTGATTTTTAATGATTTCCAAAAGGCCGTCTCCCTCCAACATGACAAAATTGAATACAGCTCATCACTTAAAAATATATTTGAAATCACAGCTGCATATCCCAATTTTAAAGGCGCGGGGATCGATGCTAGCTTATATCATAACAGTGGCGGACATGCGGTTCAGGAAATTGGTTTTGGTATAAGTCAAGCCATAGACCTGATCGATGAACTGACTGAGGCCGGTATTGAGGCTGAGACTGTTTTCCAAAATATGTTCCTGAGGGTTTCTGCGGGCGTCAATTATTTTACGGAAATAGCAAAATTCAGGGCCTTTAGAATTGCTTGGCATCGCTTGGCAGGATTGTACCAAGTGGAATTGGACCCAGCCTCAATTGTGGTTTTTGCCGAAACGAGTATGTGGGCGCAAAGCCCGATAGATCCTTATAACAACCTTTTGAGGAATACAACTGCGGCCATGTCTGCCATACTTGGTGGATGCAATGCTTTGCAGGTTTTTCCCCACAGCCAAACCTACCAGGAGGCAGACGGCTTTTCCAAACGGATGGCTAGGAACATCAGCAATATCCTAAAGGAGGAAAGCTATTTTGATAGGGTGATGGACCCAGTTGCTGGTTCCTATTATTTGGAGAATCTCACCTCGACCCTGCTGACGGAATCGATGAAGCTGGTCAAGCAAACTGAAGAAAACGGTGGCTGGTGGAGTAGCCTTGAAAAGGGAATCGTTCAAACAGCCATCAAGGAAACCCGTAAAACCCGATTTGCCTCCATGGCAACCCGCAAGGAGATAATGGTGGGCGTGAACCAATATGTGAATCAGGCTGAAAAAATCCAGATTGAATTCCAGGAGATTGAGGAGGGCCAAAAGGAATTGAAACCTCACTCATTCAGTTATCCAATGGTAAAGTTGAGGAAAAGAGTCCAAAGAGTCATTGAAAACCAAAATGCTCAGATCGAGGTGGTGATCCTGCCATTGGGAAACAACCCCAAGCAAAGAATAGGCTTTTCGCAGGGCTTTTTCCAAACTGCAGGTTTCGATACCCAGGTGGCTGAAGTAAGTATTGATGCAGCCAGTGCAATTGAAAAAGGAAAAAGCGCCAACTCCAAATTTGTGGTCCTTGTGGGAGCCGATGAGGATTATGAAGCCATGGCAGTGAAAATAGGTGAAGGCATGGCTGAGGAGGGCAAGATCTTGATCTTGGCAGGATACCCGGCTAACCAGATTGAAAACTTGGTTTCTGCGGGTGTCAAGCATTTCATACACCTCAAAACTGACTTGATCGCCACAATTGACCAATTATTAGAAGAAGCCCAATTATGAGACCTGATATAAATCAACTTTTAACTCCAAATAATATCCCGCAGTCCCAACCTAAGACGGAAGGGGAGTGGACCACTGCTGAAAATATTCAAGTTAAGCCAATTTTTGAAGCAAGTGACATACAGTCCATAGAGCATTTGAGTTTTGCTGCCGGACTTCCGCCATATTTGAGGGGGCCGTATAGCACGATGTATGTGATGCGCCCCTGGACTATTCGGCAGTATGCGGGTTTTTCTACCGCTGAAGAATCCAACGCTTTTTACCGTAGAAACCTTGCTGCCGGCCAAAAAGGCCTTTCTGTGGCCTTTGATCTGGCCACCCACCGTGGATATGACTCCGATCATCCACGTGTGCAGGGGGATGTGGGCAAAGCCGGTGTAGCCATTGATTCCATTTTGGACATGAAGGTGCTTTTTGACCAGATTCCGCTGGACAAGATGTCTGTGTCCATGACCATGAACGGTGCGGTGGTGCCGATATTGGCATTCTACATTGTGGCCGCGGAAGAGCAGGGTGTGAAGCCCGAGCAGTTGTCTGGGACCATCCAAAATGATATTTTGAAGGAGTTTATGGTGCGAAACACTTATATCTATCCTCCTCAGCCGTCTATGCGGATCATCGGGGATATTTTTGAGTACACCAGCCAGAATATGCCCAAATTCAACTCCATTTCAATTTCTGGCTATCACATGCAGGAAGCCGGTGCCTCGGCAGATATTGAGTTGGCCTATACGTTGGCGGATGGGCTGGAATATTTGAAAACCGGGATAGAGGCCGGCTTGGATATAGATAATTTTGCTCCCCGCCTGTCATTCTTTTGGGCAATCGGGATGAACCACTTCATGGAGATTGCCAAAATGCGGGCAGGAAGGCTGCTCTGGGCCAAGCTGGTAAAGCGTTTTAATCCCAAAAATCCAAAATCCCTAGCTCTTCGTACCCACTGCCAAACTTCCGGCTGGTCCCTTACCGAGCAGGATGCTTTTAACAATGTGGCTAGGACTACGGTTGAAGCTATGGGAGCTGTGCTTGGACATACGCAATCTCTGCACACCAATTCATTTGATGAGGCGATTGCGCTTCCGACAGACTTTTCCGCAAGGATAGCCAGAAACACGCAGTTGTATCTCCAGGATGAAACAGGTATCACCAAGGTGGTTGATCCATGGGGCGGGTCTTATTATGTGGAGTATTTGACCGATCAGTTGGTCAAAAAGGCTTTGGCGCTGATTGAGGAGGTGGAAAGTTTGGGCGGCATGGCCAAAGCGATCGAAGCGGGAGTACCCAAAATGAGAATCGAAGAAGCGGCTGCCAAAAAGCAGGCGAGGATCGACAGCGGTAAGGATGTGATCGTAGGCGTAAACCGATATCAGGCAGAAGATGATGCGGAATTTGATACGTTGGAGGTAGATAATGAGTCTGTGCGCTTGTCCCAGATTGAGCGTTTGAAGAAATTGAAATCTGAAAGAAACCAAGCTGAGGTAGATGTTGCTTTGGAAGCCATTACCGAGGCGGCTAGGTCTGGCGAGGGTAACCTTTTGGCACTTGCTGTAGATGCGGCTAGAAAAAGAGCTAGTTTGGGCGAAATATCAATGGCAATGGAAAAAGAATTTGGAAGGCATAAGGCCACCGTCAAAAGTATATCAGGGGTGTACTCTGGAGAGGCCAAGGATGATAGTTATTTCAAGGAAGCCCAGAAGCTGGCTGACCAGTTTGCTACACTTGAAGGCAGGCGGCCAAGAATCATGGTAGCCAAAATGGGCCAAGATGGTCATGATCGAGGAGCAAAAGTTATTGCCACTGGTTTTGCAGACCTTGGATTTGATGTGGATATCGGGCCCTTATTTCAGACGCCCGAGGAAGTCGCCCAACAAGCGGCAGAGAATGATGTTCATATTGTTGGAGCATCTTCATTGGCCGCAGGGCACAAGACTTTGGTGCCTCAGTTGATCAATGCCTTGAAGGATCTGGGGCGTGAAGATATCATGGTGGTAGCAGGGGGGGTCATTCCTCCAAAAGATTATGGTTTTCTCTTTGATTCAGGCGTAAAAGCTGTTTTCGGACCGGGAACGGTGCTGCCAAAAGCGGCGATTGAGATTCTGAATACTTTGATGGAGGAGTAAATTATAAAGATTTTATTGAGTAGGGTTGCTCAGTATTTGGTGTAAATAGCAATTTAAATACTTTTTAAATTGCTATTTTTATGTTTTAAAGAAGTTTTTTAATATGAAGAAAATCACGCTCTTATATGATGAATTAGAAAGTGAAACTGTTGAAGATAAAATTCTGCCCGCATTTGGGCATCATTTAAAACTTAAAATCCCTTTCAAGACCGATCTGACGATTGAAATTGAAAGAGATGAACTGGTGGTAACTTATCTTTCAGATACACAGCTGAAGGAGTTTCTTCCCATTGCTATCGAAAAAGGATGGTGCTTGGGTTTTCTACCACATCCAGACATGCCTAACGCTCTTCAGGGAATGGGTGTAGACTCGAAGCTGTCAGAAGCCCTTGACCACATCTTAGAAAGTGAGACCACTATGAAGATTGATGTGTTGATGGCCAACGGGCTGCCAGTTTTCAACACCTTGGTAGCCGGCGAATCCATTAGCCTTATTTCAGGGGCCATGGAAGAGTCCCAATGGAGAGTGCGATGGGAGAAAGTAAAAAGCTTTTTTCGACTTTTCAAAAACCTGAGGGCCCAAAATTATATCATAAGAGTAGAGGATGATAAAGAGGGTAGGGAGGAAATTGATACAGCCGCCTTAGGAGTAATTACGGTTTTGCATAGAAAAAGTGCCTTGCTTACCCGAAAGGTTTTGGAAGAATCATTTATTAATGACGGCATGATGCATGTGCTGATTTTGGCACCGAGGAGCCTTTTCGGCCTTATTGACTTTGGGATCAAAAGTTTTTTGAGGACCGCTAAGTCAAAAGTATTGCCTCCCCATGTGTCCCATATCAAAACAACCAAGATCATCTTGGAAAGCCCAGAGCCCATCAACTATTCAGCAGATGATAAGCTGATGAGTGCCAAAGGGATTGAGCTGGAAGTGCTTCCCAAAATATTAAATATTGTCCCTGGTAAGCACTTGTTGGTAACTGACGAAGTCAAGAACAATGAAGTTTTCAAGGTTCATAAGTTGCCCAAAGGGGAAATCAAGGAAGGTTTGTTGGCGCACCCCTTGCCATTAATCGACCACGCCAGTACGGAGGAATTTAAATGGCTTTTTACCATTTTGAGGGAAAATGCCAAAGCGAGTTCCAGTTACAAGGTGCTGATGGTGCTTTCCACACTAATTGCAACTTTTGGTCTTTTTGGAAACTCAAGTCCTGTTATTATCGGGGCGATGATCTTGGCCCCTCTCATGTCACCTATTATATCCCTTTCCATGGGAGTGTTGAGGCAGAATGAGCCCCTGATCAAGGAGAGCTTGAAAGCCATCATCATCGGGATGCTATTGGGATATCTATGTGCGCTGATTATTACCTGGATGACTCCGCTTAATGTCTACAACAATGAAATAACCTCCCGCATCAGGCCAAACCTTTTGGACTTGGGCATAGCTGTGGGTTCGGGTGTGGCCGGGGCCTATGCCCATGCCAAACGGGAAGTAGCCAAAACGCTTGCTGGCGTAGCGATTGCCGTGGCCTTGGTGCCTCCATTGGCCGTGTCGGGGATAGGTCTCGGCTGGATGGATCTTACCGTGTTTATCGGGGCATTTTTATTGTTAGTGACTAACTTGGCAGGGATGGTTTTGGCCGCTGCTCTTACCTTTCTGCTTTTGGGCTACAGCCCGGTTAAGCTTGCTCGAAAGGGATTATTGATTTCCCTAATAATCGTGATGACCATTAGTGCGCCACTGGCCTTTGGCTTTAACCAAATGGTAAAAGAAAACCGGATCATCCAGAAACTTAGCGGGCATGAGATTGATGGTAAAGTGCTGAGGGAGGTCAATGTACGGTCAATTGATCCCTTGAAGATTAGTTTAAGGGTGGTTTCCGATACTCCTTTGGATGAGACAGAACTTGCTCAGCTAAAGGAGGACATTGAGAGATACTTGGATGCAGAAATAGAGCTTGAGGTTGCTGTGGGCATAATTCTTTAACCGAAAGTATGAGAGTCTGAAATATAATGTATCTTTCGGCAGAATTTTGAACTTGATAATGATGAAATTGTCATATAAAATAAACCTGATACTTTTAATACTTCTTTTGGGAGTGGGAGACTTTGCCTTTGCACAAGAGGATGAATACGAGCTCCGTTATAAGCTAAAGTCCAAGCAGCAATACTCCCTCAATGTTGTCTCTCAGCAGGTGATTGAGCAGGATCTGGACGGTATGGCCCAGACTATTCATAACCTGTTTCAGAGCGATTTGGATATTTCGGTGGACAGGGTGATCAAAGATACCATTGGACTTTCTATTAAGTATAGAAATCTTCATTTAGAGGTGCAGGGACCTATGGGAGAGGAAATGGTGCTCAGCAGTGAGGGTAACATGCAGGATCCTATCAATCAATTGATGCGTAAAATGATCAACCAGCCGGTGCAGGTGGTCATTAGTCCCCGCGGTGAGGTTTTAGATGTGGCTGGGGTAGATGAGATGATGGATAGCGTTATGATTGGGCTTGAAGAGCTGGATGAATCGCAGAAGCAAAGCCTGAAAGCAAGTTTGGACAATCAATTTGGAAAGGAAAATTTTAAGACATCCTTATTGTCAGGCCTGATTATTTATCCGGAAAATCCTGTGAAGGTAGGAGAGGAGTGGACATGCTCTAGGGAAGAGTTTGCCACCGTTCCGGTGGTGACGGAAACTTCTTGGACACTGAATAGGGTAAGAAGAGGGCTGGCTGAACTGACAGGGACTTCACAGCTCACTGGACTAGAAAAGAATGTAAATGATGAAGTCAAAATGGAAGGGACGCAAGAAATAACCGCCAGTGTCGACCTTTCTACAGGTCTAATGACGGAGTCGAATCAACAATCCGAAATTATTGGTGTAATGATCTTGCCCCCGAATGAATATTTTGATGAGCCGGTTGAGATACCACTCTTGATCAAAACGGTGACCAGAACAAGATTAAACAAAAAATGAGGCTGGAAGGCCTCATTTTTTGTTTTAGTTAGATTCACCTCTAAGTTTGAATACCGCACCTTCCAATTCCTGGCTAATCCTTACCTGACAGGCAAGGCGGCTGGTTGGGGTAGGATTTGGCAGGTTATCAATTTGGTCAAGCTCTAGGTCAGAGGCATCACCCAAACCATCCTTGCCGTCCAAAACTTCCACATGGCAGGTGGCGCAGAGTGCCATTCCGCCACAGGTAGCCAACACAGGGTAATCAGAGGCTTTTAAAACCTCCATCAAACTCAAGCCCATGTCGTCTGGAGCTTCGATGGGGTGACGGGTGCCGTCTTCGTGTTCTACATGAAAAGTTACCATAGCTATATTAGAATGAGTTCACACCGTTTACGGTGGTGTATTTAAAGCTTAATTTTTGATCTGGGTAAACATACTTAAAAGCGCTGTGCATCATGATGGCTGCTTCGTGGAACCCGCAAAGAATCAGCTTCAGCTTACCCTCATAAGTGTTGATATCGCCGATGGCATAAATTCTTTCCACACCAGTGGAATAATCGCGCGTATCCACCTCGATAGCATTTTTGTCGATAGTCAATCCCCAGTCTGCTATCGGGCCCAGCTTGGGGCTCAATCCAAACAATGGGATTAGGTAATCCGTGTTGAGTACTATTTCCTCTTTGGATTTATTTTCAAGGATGATGCTGTCTAATTTGCCATTACCGCCGAGCGACTTCAGGTTTGCGCTTAGGATAAGGTCAATTTTGCCGTTGTTGGCAAGGTCAAACACTTTGGAAGCTGAATCCGGAGCTCCTCTGAAGGTCTCGTTTCTGTGTACCAAGGTCACTCTTTCGGCAACGTCGGCAAGGAAAATAGTCCAATCCAAGGCAGAGTCTCCTCCACCTGCAAGCACTACTTTTTTGTCCCTGAACATCTCGGGATTCTTCACCATGTAAGTGATTCCTTTGCCCTCAAATTTTTCCAGGTTTTCCAATACTGGCTTTCTAGGCTCAAAGCAACCAAGACCGCCTGCGATCACAATTACTTGTGCATGTACCTTGGTCTTGTCATTGGTAGTCAACACATAGGAGCCATCTTCCTGCTTGGTAATGTGATCCACGCGTTCGCCTAGGGAAAAGGTAGGGTTGAACGGCTTGATCTGCTCCATCAGATTATCTACTAGCTCCTGGGCCTTCACTTCCGGATAACCCGGTATATCATAGATCGGCTTTTGGGGATATATTTCAGACAGCTGCCCACCTACCTGCGGGAGGGCGTCAATCAAATGACAACGCATCTTCAGCAATCCTGCCTCAAATACTGCAAAAAGACCCACCGGGCCAGCTCCAATTATGCAAATGTCAGTAGTAATCATGATGTTGATTTTTTTTGAATAAACCCTAGCGGGCAAATTATGTTCGTACAAATATAGTTAGTATAACAACTATTTCCTCGGATAGGGTAAATTATCTATTCAAGGTTTTCATAAATAGTGTTGAGAATCCGTTTGAATTCCTGAAAATCCTTTTCGTCCAAATTCTCCCAAGCTTTTTCTCTGATCGAAACGATCTGGGGTCTGAGTTCCGACACCTTTGTTTTGCCATCCTCAGTTAGCAAAAGCTGAAAGCTTCGGCGGTCATTGGGGTGCGGAAGTCTTTCTACGTACCCTTTTTTACAGAGAATATCAATAATTCTGGTCAGGGTAGGGTGGTCTTTGAACACCAGCTGGGCCAGTTCGGTTTGGCTAAGCACGCCATTTTCAGAAAGGTTTTTAATGACCAACCACTGATCTACGGTCACGTCAAAATTGCCGTTTTTAAACTTCTGCTGGGCATACTGCTTCACCCGACGGGCAGTCCGGTCAAGTAGAAAGGAATATTTGCTAAATTGCTCGTATGTCATGCTAATAGTTAGTGTGACAAAGATAATTGGATTTTGATTTATTCTCCGATCGAAATTTGAAAATTATTGGAAATCATGATCTTAATTGTAAACAATCCTGTTTGAAATCGTATATACTATTAGTATATTTGTATGTTATGAAAACACTTTCTCTCAAACTTGATGATGACGTATTTGAGGATGTAGAGTACATCACCAAGCGTAAGAAAATAGCACGCAACCGCTATATCAATGAAGCTTTGGAGTTCTATAATGCATACCAAAAACGTCAAATTTTGGCCAAAAGAATTGCCTATGAGGCAGATTTGGTCAAAGAGGAGTCTATGAATGTTTTGAGGGATTTTGATAGCCTGATCGATGAGGATTAGGCAATTTGAAATCTGGATAGCCAATCTGAATCCACAAAAGGGCACCGAGCCGGGTAAGGTTCGGCCTGTCCTCGTGGTGCAAACCAACTTGCTCAACAGGATTGAATTCCCTTCCACTATTATCTGCCCTATTACCAGTAATGTTTTAAAAAATTACGAAGGTATTCTACGTGTTAATATAAAGGAGCCCATTGGCCGCCTGCAGAAGGAATCCGCAATATTGATTGATCAGGTACGGGCTATTGATAATGTAAGGTTGATAGAAAAACTTGGTGTACTGCCTGATAATTTGGCATTAAAAGTTAAAGAAAACCTGAAAATCGTAATGGATTTGGAATAGGTTAGAGGCCTGATTTTTTTAATTTTTGGATCACTTCGGAAATACTATTGAGTTGGTAAATGTGTCCCTGATGATCAAGAGTAAAGTCCTCTTCGGAGTTAATGATGATTTTTGTGGAGGAGTCTAGCCTTTCTAAATTTGCTTTTCTCAAAGCCAAGATCACCCACTTTCTCAATTCCATCACCCCGTCTATTACAACAGTTATCCTGTCAACGATTGGTTCAACTTTGCCCAGTTCTTTGCTGAATTGTAAAATGGCACTTGGTAGCAGAAGGTTGATCTTGTTTTTTAAAATTAAGTCCTCAGGACTTCCTGTAGACAATGGAGCGCCACACTGCATAATCCAAAATTGATCAGCTGTGTCGATTGCTATGTCCAGATCATGGGTGACTACCAGGATTGCTTTGTTTTGGCGCTGGGCAATTTCCCTTAATAGATGCATGACTTCATAGCGGTTTACCAGGTCCAGGTGAGCGGTGGGCTCATCTAGGATCATGAGCTCACCATCCTGGGCCAGCGCTCGGGCAATCATGACTTTTTGGAGCTGCCCATCACTAAGCTCGGAAAGCCTCCTGTCGTGTAAATACTGGGTATTGGTGACAGATATGGCATTTTCTACGATCATTTTATCAGCGGGGCTCAGCCTACCCAGCCATCCGGTATGTGGGGTTCGCCCCAGTCCCACCAGTTGCCCCACGGTTAAATTGGCGCTGCTTATCTTTTCCGTCAATACTACGGAAATCTTCCTTGCCAGACTTCTTTGGTCAAAACTTGAAAGGGCTTTTCCCTCCAAAAGAACATCACCTTCCAATGGAGGGTTTTGTCCATGAATGGCTTTTAATAGCGTAGATTTTCCCACTCCATTGGGCCCCAACAGACAGGTCAGCTCCCCGGCTTTTAATTCAAAGGAGATATTTTCAGCCACCACTGTTTCTTTTGGGCCTTTTCTGTATCCCAATTTTAGGTTGTTGGCTTTCAATATGGTTTTTAAATCACTCAAAACTCCTTGCTAAAATTCCTTCTTAAAATTAACCAAATTACCATGGGTGCCCCAATCAAGGATGTCACCGAGTTGATGGGCAGGGTTTGGGCCGAAGAGGGCATCTGGCTGATGGCGTCACACAACAGCAAAACAGCAGCACCAATAATGGCTGAGGCGGGAAAAAGGATCCTGTGATCGCTAGTTTTGAAAACCAGCCTTGCCATATGCGGTACCGCAATGCCGATAAAAGCAATTGGCCCGCAGAAAGCGGTAGTCGCTCCAGCAAGGATTCCCGTGCTAATGACCATGGCCCATCGTAACCTGTGAATATTTACGCCCATGCTCTCTGCATAAGTTTCCCCCAACAGCATGGCATTGTAGGATTTGAGAAAAATGAGGATGGGGATCGCCCCAACTATTAAAGTGAGCAGGAATACCTTTAATTGGGAA
The DNA here is from genome assembly GCF_018500185.1 of Litoribacter ruber. GTDB lineage: Bacteria > Bacteroidota > Bacteroidia > Cytophagales > Cyclobacteriaceae > Litoribacter > Litoribacter ruber. The sequence continues at coordinate 107,825 of NZ_JAHBGI010000007.1, forward strand.
TAATCCATACTTCCAAGGCTGCCCATAGACCATATCGTAAAAGTTTTGAGCTGCTCGGCATCACTGAAATAGGCCAGTACACTTATAATTGCTGATGTGGCGCTTCCAAACATCAAACCCACGATCAGCAAAGTCATGCTGTCCTTTACTTTCCAGGCAGTCAAGCTCATCAGCAACAAAACAGAAATTGCTCCGACAGTAGCTGAAATGATGGTGGCCCAAACTCCCACGCCGCTTCCGAATAATGTCAAGCCGAAAGCGGAACCGGCCATTACCATGATTGCCACACCGAGCCCGGCCCCTGAGCTGATGCCCAGTACAAAAGGTCCTGCCAGTGGGTTCCTAAAGAAAGTCTGCATCTGCAGCCCGCTGATAGACAATCCAATTCCCGCCAGTATGGCTGTATAGGCCTTGGGAATCCTGTAGGTTTTGATGATGGTTTCCCAGCTGGATCTGCTGAATTCTCCGCTCCATATCCCTTTGAAAATCTCATCCATCGGAATAAAGACTGACCCGATACTGATATTCAGTAGGAAGAGAACTGCTATCAGAAGCAATCCTGATAAAATCAAGAGAGTGGAGGAGAGGCTTTTATCCATTTATTTTGGTATAAAAATACAACTGATAATCTGGCAAAAGTTCCGGATGGAATATTTTGATCAGGTCTTTTAAAATCAAATCCGGACGCATATAGCCAAGTTCGAAATACTCCACCCCTCCGGTTTCCCCTTTTTTGAGCGTGTAGGTGAAGACTTTTTTCTCCTGCACAGGCCTCAGGTTTGCATATCTTTTATCCGCATTGATGATGTCATGCAATGATTTGAAGTCGGCGGCACCAATCCAAAATTCCGCTTCTTCTGCTTTTTCCAAGACGTACTCATAACTCAGCTGGGCGCTGCCGGTTCCCGACTGATCTTCAAAAATATATTGGCTGCCCGCTGCTTTCAAAAGTTTCGTGCCCCAAGAATCATTTCCTGGTGCATACCAGATGTCCTTGTACATTACCCCGCTCATCACCTTTGGGAATTCCGAACTGGGTAGGTTTTCGATGAGTTTTTCAGCCTTCAAATAATCCTTTTCAATGGACTGAAAAACCTCATTCGCTTTATCTAATTCACCCAAAAGGACTCCCGTGAACTTAATCCACTCCGCCCTACCCAAGGGGTTTTGTTCCACATACTCGCCGTTCAAAACAGCCGGGATGTTAGCAGATTGCAAAAGGTTGAGGTTTTTGATTTCATCACCCAGCGTGGAGATCATCACCCAGTCTGGCTCCAGATCAATGATCATTTCCACATTGCTCTGTGCCCCTCTACCCAAGTCGTTGACTTCCCCAGCTTTTATCTGCTTTCGTACATGGCTGGAGGAAATCAGGTCGAGGTTGGGAAAGCCGATGAGTTTTTGAGTGTGGCCAAGATAATCCAAATGCGGGATTTGGGTGGTGGAGGTCATCACTACCTTTTCAGCAGGCAGCCTCACGATGCTGTTAAAGTTTCCCGAGGGTATATCCGCATTTTCATCTTCTTGGATCAGGTATAAGTAGGGCTGGTGCTTATCAGGAAATGCCTGTAAAACCTCAATAACTTTATACCCCTCACCCTGATAGATTTTGAACCCCTTGGCATAATCCAAGGTGATTTCTTCCAGCTCGTCTAATGAAAATCTTTCTTCTGAAGGTTGACAGGATTGCAATCCCCATAACATAATCAGGGCGGCCATGGTCAATAAATTTATCCTGTTCAGTATAATCATGAGTAAAAGTTTTGAGTGCGGAAGAAAGCTTGGATGAGCTTGAATTCAAAAACAAATCTTCAAAGAATATTTTTCCAAAGCAATTTTTGCCTTACTTTTACAAATGAAATTGGTTCACGGTTGTCGTTTCTAGGCAATCGAGATTAATAGGGAATCCGGTTAAATTCCGGAGCTGTCCCCGCAACTGTAATCCCGATCTGAGTACTCAGATCAAGCTTTTGTTCTACTATACCATTGTACGCCTTGGTGTATGAGAAGGTCGGCAAAAGTCGGGAAAGCCAGGAGACCTGCCTTTTTCAGACAATTCAAAGCTTTCGGGTGAAAGGCTGAGGTGGATACCATTTCAAAATTAACCGCAAAGGATGCTGAGTTTCACAAAGCGAAATCTTAAGGGTTATTTTGATTTTCAGTTAAATCTCAATTTTACAACTTGATATGGCTTTGGATTAAATATTTGGTTTTGTTCCATATTTAATTCAAAAGGCATTGTATTTCCAAACACTTACCAAGGTTGTATTGGCAGCCTGCTTTTTATTGCTGGCAAATGTCTCTCAGGTCAGGGCGCAGGATGCGTTGGTGGATTTCTCCGCCGATACTGTTGCGTTGGAGGGGGTAGATGTGTTTGCCCCGGATTATCTTAAATATTCTCTGGGTCACACCGTCAAAAAATTGGCTAAAAACCACCTGCAGGAATTTCATGGGCAGGATTTGGGCGCTATGCTACAAAAGCGGACGGGGATATTTGTAAGGCAATACGGGCCCGGAATGCTGGCTTCCGTCACAATGCGGGGTGCCTCAGCTGGCCATACGGCCGTTTTTTGGAATGGACTTCCCATCAATAGCCCTTCTTTGGGACAAACCGATTTTTCAATCGTGCCGGTCAATGGAATCGACCAAGCAACCATTCATTTTGGGGGATCAGCGGCCCTTTATGGGACAGATGCCATCGGGGGATCCATACACCTGGACAGTGAGCTCCAATTCAATCAAGGCCACCAAGTGGAGATCCAACAGGGGGCGGGGAGTTTTGGGAGATTTAACAGCCAAGTAAAGTATGGGTATTCCACAGAAAAACTGGCTCTTCGGACCTCTATTTATCGAAACTCCGCCAAAAATGATTTCCCTTTCAGAAACAGGTCCAGGATAGGCCAGCCCATGGAGCGGCAGGTCAATGCAGCAGTGGAACAATATGGGGTCAATCAGGATCTGGGATGGAACCTGGGTGCCAATTCTCAAATCAAAACCAGTCTTTGGTGGAACTTAACGGACAGGGAACTTCAACCCTTGATGGGGTCCAATGCACGAGAGGTTCAGAAAGACCAGAATCTGCGATGGGCACTGGATTATTTGCTTTATGGCGAAAAATCTCTTTTCAATGTGAAAGTAGGTGTTATCCATGATGAAATGATATTTGACCGGACTTCCAGAAATTTGGTGACCCAGTATCTTGTCTCCACGGATTATGAAAAAAAGGTTTCCGATAGCTGGGAATCCAAAAGTGGGTTAAGGTATACCTTAATTGATGGAAACCTGAGCAGTTACCATGCTATGGACAATAGGTTGGAGGCATATCATAGCTCCAGTTTTCGGATCACCGAGAGGTTGAGTTCTTCGGTGAATATGCGCCAACTTATCTATGAAGGCAACTGGGCACCCTTCACGCCCTCAGTAAGCGGGACCTATAGTTTTGTCCAAAGTGAAACCCACCACCTTGCAGCCAACACCGCTATTTCCAGGAATTTCAAAGTACCCACGCTCAACGACCGTTTTTGGCAGCCCGGCGGAAATCCGGATTTGTTGCCAGAGGATAGTTGGAGTAGTGAAGTTGGGTTGATGCACAATTGGGAAGGTACTAGCACTCAGGTGGAAACCCGGGTGAATTATTACCGGATGAAGGTTGAAAATTGGATCATATGGTTGCCTACGGGTAATTTTTGGACGCCATCAAATATAAGAAATGTAAATAATCGGGGGGTGGAGGCTTTTTTTGAGGCAAATCAAAAAGTCGGACAGGGAACCGTCGGGCTTGACCTGAATTATGCCTATACCCGTGCCCAGATTTCCTCCGATGACAATGAGTCTACCATCGGCCGACAGTTACCCTACACCCCTCTTCACAAGAGAAATATACAATTGAGCTATAAATGGAAAGGTTTACGATTCTTTGCGGCTCAAACTTATGTAGACGAAAATTTTGTCACTACCGACAACAGTTTAGATATTCCTTCATACACTCTGTATGACCTCGGCGCTTCTTGGGAGGGACGGCTATTAGGACAGGCGCTTAGATTTCAGGGTCAAGTACACAACGTCCTTAATACAGAATACCAGGTGCTAAGGCAGCGGCCCATGCCAGGTAGAAATTATAATATTAATATCCATTTTAAATTTTAATTCATGAAAACCAATTTTAAAATCTCATTTGTCTTTTTGTGCAGTGCCCTAATTGCACTTGGTTCTTGTAACAACGATGCCGAAATCATCGAAAATGGCAATGTCCCATTTGGAGAAGGCATTTTTGTGGTGAATGAAGGCAACACCCAAACCAATACAGGCGAAATCACTTTTTTCAATCCCTCTACTGGAGATAAATCCCAAAATATTTTTTCCAAAGTGAATGACATGGATTTGGGTATCTATGTGCAGTCTATTCATGGGCATTTGAATAAAGGATACATTTCTGTTGACAACATGAACCGTCTATATGTGGTAAACCTGGATAATTTTGAACTGGAAGGAATAGTGGAGGAGATTGGGAAACCCCAAGGTTTTCTGGGACTGAATGAGCAAAAAGGGTATGTGTCGCTTTGGGGTGAGTCTGGAACCGGTACCGAAGTAGCGGTGATCAACCTTCAGGATTATACGGTCTCAAAAAGAATTACGGTAGGCACCGGCCCTAAAGAAATGCTTTTAAATGGCAATGATTTGATCGTATTGAATTCCGGTGGCTTCTCCAGCGCAAATAGCATCAGTATTATTAATACCCAAAACGATGAGGTGACCCAGACCATCACAGTGGGCGACAATCCAAACAGCTTAGTGTCTGATAGAAGCGGCAATATTTGGGTGCTCTGTGGGGGCAGGTACAAGTCAGATTGGAGCGGGCTGGAGACGCCTGGTCAGTTGCTTAAAATCAACGGATCCAATTATTCGATTGAAGAGGTTTTGGATTTTGAAAGCGAGTTTTCCCAACCGAGTAGGTTAAGAATAAATTCCGCGGGGGATGAATTGTATTTCACGTATGATGGACATGTCCGAAAACTGCCAATGGAAGGGGAACTAAGCCAGGGTGAAGTTCTCCTTAATAGAAGTTTTTATGGCTTTGCCTATAACCCTAACGATGGGATGCTTTACGGGACAGATCCTAGAGATTTCGCCTCATCGGGTTGGGTAATTCGATTTAGTCCCGAAGGAGTATTGCAAGACTCCATCCAGGCAGGAATTATTCCGAGTCAATTGCTCTTCAATTATTGAGGTTCATTTGAGGAAATATCTAGGAATGCCTGGGTATTTCCATTATTTTCAATTAAGAATAAACATTTGTTTCCACGGTAAAACTTACCTAGGTTTAGACTTTCAAGTGAATAGAATTTAATGCCCTACACCCAAAACGATAAACCCATTAAAGTATCTTTAAGCTGGTCCGGCGGAAAGGACAGTGCATTTGCACTGTGGAAGCTTCTCCGGGACAAACGGTATGAGGTTGTAAGCCTGCATACCACATTTAATGATGAAACGAAAAGGGTGGGGCTGCATGGAACTTCTGAGGACCTCATAGAAGAGCAAGCCAAATCAATTGGTATTCCCCTGGAAAAAATATTCTTTTCCAGCAGTGCAAGCAATGATGCGTATGAAAATGCGATGCGGGCTTTTTATGATAAAATCAAATCGGAAGGGGTTCACCATGTTGCCTACGGAGATATCATGCTGCAGGACCTACGGGACTACCGGGAAGAGCAGTTATCAAAGGAATCTATCAAAGGGATATTTCCCTTGTGGAGAAGAAGCACCGACCGGATTATTCAGGACTTTTTATATCAAGGTTTTAAAACTATCATCTGTGCTGCTGATGGTGAAAAAGTGGAACTCGAATGGGTTGGCCGGACACTGGATAAAAGTTTTTTAACATCCCTGCCATCTTTTGTGGATCCCTGTGGGGAAAATGGAGAGTATCATTCCTTTTGCTATGAAGGTCCCATTTTTAATAATCCACTTGCTACGAAAGTTACATCAGTTGTTCCAAAGTCTTATTCAGTAAAACTTGAAAGCGGAAAAGTAGAGAAGAGGTGGGTTTGGTTTGCTGAAATGGAGCTCGAAAGTTAATTTGATTCCTCCTCGATTTTTTTCATCTTCCTCTCAAAGTTTTCCAAGTTGTTGATAAATTTCTTTGAGGTCTTTTCCATTAAGGATTTGTTGACATCTTCATTGTAGAGAGGAGAGGCCTTGATCCTGTCGATGATCATCTCCAGCCAAGTTTCCCCATCATCGATCAAATCTGAATGAAACGCCTCAACAGTGAGATCCCTGGGCCCAGTAATTCCGGTGTGGCCGAGTTCCCTGAAATATTCCATCATGGTATTGAGGGCCATTTCATGAGTCAGTTCAAAAGATCGGATGATCTTATGCTCCAGCTTTTCCGAAAAACCCTTGCGCTTCAATTCATCCAGATAATCCTTCAGTTCTGCAAGGGCTTCTGAATAGTCTTGGAGTCTTTTATGCCAGTTTACCACAGGAGTTTTCATAGTCATTTAGGGTTTCAATAAAAATAGGGATTTATAAACAAGTCACCAAGAAAGTGCCTTTTTTAAAATAGGCACACCTCACCACATGGACAAGTAGCCCTTCAGTACAAGCTATATAAAGTAAGGTGTTGGTTCTGGTTCCATGGTGTTTGGCATTACAATACACCAGATATAAACGATTATTAAATATATCTGTAGCCAAAGTTAAACCAATAACGGACTGTTTTAACACTGGTTTAGCACTGGTTTAACATTGGTGTAGGACTTGATTAGGTGTAAAAAAACCTCCGCTTGAGGGAGGTTCAACCGGAGGTTTTCAAGGACTAGATCACCGAACGTTGTAGGACTGCATGAAGCGCTGCCCATTAGGGGAAACACCTTCCAGAAGTAGGCGGCCACTGTATTTTTCCAGGAATTCCCCGATTTCGGTTGGATCTGTTGCAGGCTCCTTGTTGATATGGGTGATGATGAAACCATTGGCCAGACCCAGTTCACGCAGGTATCCCCTGGTCATCCCAGTTATCTTGATGCCATGGTCAATATCAAGCCTGTCCCGTTCTATGGTATTGACTGCCTCCAGTCGCCCCCCTAGGATGTTGGAGCTGTAAAATTCCCTTTTGAGCACGCCGGTCCCGCCCTCAAGGTTCAGCAGGGTGACATTTGCAGAGTTTCTTCGGTTTTCGCGGATGTAATTGAATTTGATTTTGTCGCCAGGATAGAAATAGGAGATGGCCTCCTCAAAGCTGCCCTTTCCACTCACGTTGATGTCTTCGATCTGGAAAATGACATCATTTTTGCGCAGCCCGGCTCTTTCAGCGGCGCCGTTTCGCTGCACATGCGTCACGATCACCCCATCCATGGTCTGCAGGTTCATTTCCTCGGCAAGTTCAGGGGTGATTTCCACCACTTCCACTCCTGGCAGGGCTTTTTGTACTTCCCCAAACTTGATCAGGTCATTGGCCACTTTGATGGCAATGTCTACCGGAACTGCAAAGCCGTAGCCTGTGTAGGACCCCGTCCTAGAGAGGATGGCGGTATTGATACCCACAAGTTCTCCCTTGGTATTTACCAATGCCCCTCCGGAGTTGCCAGGGTTGATAGGAGCGTCGGTTTGGATAAAGGATTCCAGCGGGAAATCACCCCCTAGGATATTGATCTGCCTTTCTTTAGCGGAAACAATCCCCGCAGTTACGGTGGAAGTAAGGTTAAATGGGTTGCCAACGGCAATTACCCATTCCCCGATTCGGAGTTCCCGGCTGCTGCCCTGTGCGATTGCTGGCAGGTTTTCGGCTTCGATTTTAAGTACGGCGATGTCTGTGTTTTTATCGGTTCCGATAAGTTTAGCTTTATAAGTTCTTTTCTGGTGCACTACCTCGATGGTTTCTGCTCGGTCGATCACGTGGTTGTTGGTGACAATATAGCCATCACCGCTGATGATTACCCCCGATCCGGTGCTGACCCGCTGTGTGGGGCCGGTACCGAAAAAGTAATCGAACATACTGTTTCGACGTGGGTCTGAGCCCGAAAAGTTTTTGATAAAAACAACCGAGTTTTTGCTTCTTTCAGAAGCTTCCACAAAGGATACGGGAGGGTTGTAGTTAGCCGGTTCGTATAGTTCTGTTTTGCTTACCTGCTGGGAATAGTTTTCTGCAATGGGGTGATTGATCTGCAATTCTGCTTGAGGGGAAACTTGGCTGAAAAACCAGGCGCCCCCGATGCCGGAAAGAAAGGATACCACAACTATTTTGATGCTTTTCATAAACGTACTCGATAAATATTATACCTTATGTTGCCTTCATATACGCTAAAAGAAAAAGCCTTGGCTATCTTTTTGGAAAAAGAGTTTTAGGCCTGTTTTCGGTTTCAAATATAAATTACTAATCGGTGTCCTGCCGTTAAAAAGTGTCAAAAAACACAGGAAAAGTCTTTTAACCTTGTAAATTTGTTGGCATATTGGAAAACTTTTAGCTGGCAAATGCCATTTTAACTGCAATCAACTGAGTCCGAGAGATTAAGAATTACATGTCAGAAAAGAAAAGAGTAGCCATATTGGGCTCAACGGGAAGTATAGGAACTCAAGCGTTGGATGTGATTGAAAGCCATCCGGATAAATTTGAGGTAGAAGTCCTAACTGCCCAAAACAATGCAACACTCCTAATTGAACAAGCGATAAAATTCCAGCCAAATGCCGTGGTGATTGCCAATGAGCAGTTGTATGATGAGGTAAAGGAGGCTTTGTTCAGTCATGATATAAAAGTTTACGCAGGTAACGGTGCCCTGGCTCAAGTGGTGGAAATGGACAGCATCGATGTAGTACTTACCGCGCTGGTGGGATATTCAGGTCTGATGCCAACCATCAAGGCTATAGAAGCCGGGAAGAACATTGCCTTGGCCAACAAGGAGACCTTGGTGGTGGCAGGAGAGATGATCACCAAAATGGCTATGGAGAAAGGGGTGAATATCTACCCTGTGGATTCCGAGCACAGCGCCATTTTCCAATGCCTGGTTGGTGAATTTCACAACCCTATAGAAAAAATCATCTTAACGGCCTCAGGCGGGCCTTTTAGGGGAAGAGATAGGGAGTTTCTCAAGTATGTGACCAAGGAACAGGCGCTCAAGCATCCCAATTGGGACATGGGCGCCAAAATCACGATTGACTCGGCTTCCATGATGAACAAGGGGCTGGAAGTGATCGAAGCCAAGTGGCTTTTTGGGCTCAAGGCCGAGCAGATTGAAGTAGTCGTACACCCGCAATCTATAGTACATTCTTTGGTCCAATTTCGGGATGGATCAATAAAAGCGCAACTCGGGCTGCCCGATATGCGTATCCCCATACAATTCGCATTGAGTTACCCCGATAGATTTGACTCTACATTTCCGAGGTTTGATTTTCTGCAATATCCAAACCTTACGTTTGAGCAACCGGACTTGAAGACATTCAGGAACTTACAGCTTGCCTACGACGCCATGGAAAAGGGCGGAAACGCTCCCTGTGTGCTGAATGCCGCCAATGAGATTGTGGTTGCAGCTTTTTTGAAAAACGAAGTGGGCTTTTTGGAAATGTCGGATTTGATTGAGGAAACTTTACATGCGGTGGACTTTGTTAAAAATCCAACTTTGGAAGATTTTGTCGCCACTGACAAAACGTCAAGAATAAAAACTGAAGAATTAATCAAGAGTAAAGTATAAATAATGGATACATTGATCATGGCGGCCCAGTTATTACTGGGGCTGTCTATTTTGGTAGGATTGCATGAGTTGGGTCACTTGCTCACGGCAAAGATGTTTGGGATGCGGGTTGAGAAATTCTCCATTGGCTTTCCCCCAAAGATCATAGGTTTTAAGTACGGCGAAACTGAGTATTCCATCGGAGCAATCCCACTTGGGGGCTTTGTGAAGATCTCAGGGATGGTCGATGAATCCATGGATACCGATCAACTTGATTCCGAACCCCAACCTTGGGAGTTTCGTGCCAAGCCAGCCTGGCAGCGGCTTATCGTGATGCTGGGTGGTATCATTGTGAATGTGATTACGGGTATTGTGATCTTTACTTTCCTGATTTATGATCGAGGAGACACCTTCTATTCCCGCGACCAGGTTTTGGAGCACGGTATAGAGGCCCGTGCCATTGGTGAGGAAATCGGTTTCCAAGATGGCGATATTGTATTGGACATCAACGGACAGCCATATAAGCGATTTGATGATCTGAGCAGTGGAGAGGCTTTGTTGAGCAGCGGGGGATATTATACTGTTTTGCGTGATGGGCAGGAAGTGCGAGTAGAGATCCCAAGAGGTTTCATCAATTCCTTCTCTAATGAAGATGCACTCTCCAACTTTATCTCCTTGCGTTATCCAATGGAAGTCGGAGATGTGGTCAAAGGAAGCCCAGCCGACCAAATGGGTGTCAAACCAAAGGATAGAATAGTTGCGATTAATGATCAAGAAGTCGTTTATTTCAATGAAATTTCCAGTGCTCTCCAAAATCTTTCTTCAGGAGAGGCGAATTTCACAATCGATCGTGGAGGAGAGCTGATTACATTAAGTGGCTCGGTAAAATCTGATGGCACTATTGGCGTATATTTTAATCCACTATTGGAGCCAGTCAGAGAAAAGTATTCGTTTTTGGAATCCATCCCTAAAGGCACCGAAAGAGCATTTAGCGCGGTAATCATCAACGCGAAAGCTTTAGGTAGGATGTTTACCGGAGAGGTTTCTGCAAGAAACGTGAGCGGACCTATCGGGATGGCCAAAATTTACGGCAATACTTGGGATTGGGGTAAGTTTTGGGGTATCACTGGATTGATTTCCATGATTTTGGCCTTTATGAATCTCCTGCCGATTCCTGCCTTAGATGGCGGGCACGTCGTATTCCTTTTGTATGAAATGATCTCCGGTCAATCACCCTCTGAAAGGTTTCTGGAAAATGCGCAGAAAGTGGGAATGGTGCTGCTTTTGGCCCTGATGGTTTTCGCTATTGGAAACGATATTCTGAAGATTTTTACCGGTTGGTAAATTCCTATAAACTTTGAAAAATAAAAATGAGTTGAAGCCTTACTTCAGCTCATTTTTTTTATATAATTGTTTTTTTGAAGCAGCTCTTGAGTCAGTATTTTGGCCATTTACTGCCAATTTGTGTTTATTATAACATTGGCATATCCATTGAGTTTTATAGGGGAAATGCCCTAATCGGGAATTACATAGCATTTACACATTATACATGGCAGTAAAAACTGTCAGTTTGTCTTTTATATGAATAAATTCGAAAACCAATTTTACCGATCGCTTATGTTAGGAGATTTTGCCGGAGAGGGAGATTTGATTCAGCTTATCACGGATGATGAGTCCGAAGAACTGGTCTCTCAGGAAGATTTCTCTGATGAGATTCCTATCCTGTCGGTTAGAAATACAGTACTTTTTCCTGGCGTAGTTATTCCCATTACTGTGGGAAGGCAGCGGTCCATCAAATTAGTCAAAAAGGCCCAAAAGGGAGATAAATTAATAGGTGTTTGTGCCCAAATCAACCCCAATGTGGATGATCCTTCTTGGGAGGATATTTATCAGGTGGGGACCCTGGCCAAGATCATCAAAATGATCGTGTTGCCGGATGGGAATACCACCATCATCATTCAGGGTAAAAAGAGGTTTGAGATCACCGAACAGGTGACCGAGGATCCTTATTTCATGGCCAAAGTAAATTACCTGGAAGAGACTTTTCCGGAGGGTAATAAAAAAATTGAGGCCCTCGAGGAATCCCTGAAGGATGCTGCGGCTAAAATTTTGGACTTAAACCCAGAGATCCCAAGAGAAGCCCAGGTGGCGCTTGAAAATATTGACAACACCCCTTTCCTTACCCATTTCCTCTCTTCCAACATCAACGCTGCCGTGGAGTCCAAGCAGCGACTGCTGGAAATCAACGATGGCATAGAGCGGGCTACCCTGCTGTTGGAGTTTATGATGAAGGACATCCAGATGCTGGAGCTCAAAAGTGAGATCCACAAAAAGGTGCATACCGACATTGACCAGCAGCAGCGGGACTATTTCCTGCGTCAGCAGATGAAGGTGCTTCAGACTGAGCTGGGAGAAGAGGGACCTGAAAAGGAAGTGGAGGAGCTTCGCCTGAAAGGCAAAAAGAAAAAATGGCCTAAAGAAGTGGCCAAACATTTCGAAAAGGAGCTGGACAAGATTCTCCGCATCAACCCACAGGCTGCTGAATATCCCATTGCTTTGAATTATGCAGAACTGATGGTAGAGCTGCCTTGGAACGAGTTTACGGAGGATAATTTTGACCTCAAGAGGGCTAGGACTATATTGGATAAGGACCACCATGGCTTGGAAAAGGTCAAGGAAAGAATCATCGAGTACTTAGCTGTATTGAAACTAAAAAATGACCTCAAGGGACCCATTCTTTGCCTTTACGGACCTCCAGGCGTGGGTAAAACCTCATTAGGCAAGTCAATAGCAAAGGCATTGGGCAGAAAATATATCCGAATGTCACTGGGCGGTCTGCACGATGAAGCCGAAATCCGTGGGCATAGGAAAACCTATGTCGGCGCCATGCCCGGCAAGATCATCCAGAACATGAAGAAGGCCAAGTCTTCCAATCCCGTGTATGTATTGGATGAGATCGACAAGCTTTCCTCCGACTTTAGGGGAGATCCATCCTCGGCATTTTTGGAGGTCTTGGATCCGGAGCAGAACAACGCTTTCACCGACAACTACCTGGAAGTGGATTATGACCTCAGCAAGGTTCTCTTCATCGCCACAGCCAACTCATTGGATTCAATTCAGCCGGCACTTAGGGACCGGATGGAAATCATTGAGGTGACGGGTTATACCCTTGAAGAAAAAGTGGAGATAGCCAAAAAACACCTGATCCCAAAGCAGAGAAAAGAGCATGGGTTGAAAGGAAAGGACATCACCTTTGATAATAAGGCCGTGATCAAAATTGTTGAGGATTATACCCGTGAATCCGGGGTAAGGAACCTGGAGCGGAACATCGGCAAGGTGGTTAGGAATGTAGCCAAATCCATTGCTATGGAGGAGGAGTATTCCAAGCGAATTACACCTGCCTTGGTAAGGGAGATACTCGGCGGTGAGATTTTTGATAAGGAAATCTACCAAGACAATAGCGTCGCCGGTGTGGTGACGGGCTTGGCCTGGACTTCTGTAGGCGGTGAGATCTTGTTTATCGAAAGCTCCTTGAGCAAAGGAAAGGGCAAGCTTACCCTTTCCGGTCAGCTGGGAGATGTGATGAAGGAGTCTGCCATGACGGCTATTTCATATTTGAAATCAAAAGCTGAAAAGCTGGGAATCGACCACAGGATTTTTGATCAATATGATCTACACATCCACGTGCCTGCCGGAGCAGTGCCGAAGGATGGCCCTTCCGCAGGTATCACCATGATGACGGCCCTTGCATCCCTTTACACCCAAAGAAAAGTGAAGGCAAAAGTTGCCATGACTGGAGAGATTACCCTAAGAGGTAAAGTGATGCCGGTAGGTGGCATAAAGGAAAAGATCCTTGCTGCCAAAAGATCAGGGATTACGGAGATTATCCTTTGCAAGAAAAACCAAAGGGATATTGATGAAATAGACAAAAACTATCTCGAAGGGCTTCAGTTTCACTTTGTCGACAATGTGGATGAGGTATTGAAAGTGTCGCTATTGGAGGAAAAGGTGAAGGACCAGATCGTTTTTTCTTTTGACAAGGAAAGAGAAACCCTGGAAACCAGAGTTTAAGTGAGTTTTAAAGGGATGCCCTAGGGTATCCCTTTGTACATACCTCATGGAGGTGAAAAAATGAACCCAATATTATGGATAAAATAAAGGATTTAACGCCAAGACAGATTGTTGCGGAATTAGATAAATATATTATTGGCCAGCAAAATGCCAAAAGGAATGTGGCGATTGCCTTAAGAAATAGGATCAGACGGCTTATGGTCAAGTCTGACCTTCAGAAGGACATTGTGCCGAACAACATTCTGATGATTGGCTCTACTGGTGTGGGTAAGACTGAGATTGCCCGAAGGTTGGCAAAGATCGCCAACGCACCATTTACAAAAGTGGAGGCCTCCAAGTTTACAGAAGTGGGCTATGTGGGCCGAGACGTGGAGAGCATGGTCCGTGATGTGGTGGAGCAGGCGGTTCACTTGGTGAAAACCAAAAAGAATGAGGAAGTGAAGGAGAAGGCCTCAGTGATCGTAGAGGACATTATTTTGGATATCCTGATCCCTCCAGTGAAAAGTCCTTCATTGGCCAAGTCATCCAGCAGCGAAAATGATTTCAATCCTGACACAGCTTCTGAAAATGAGCTGAATGAAAAAACAAGGGAGAGATTTAGAGAAAAGCTCAAAAACGGCGAACTTGAAGAAAGAAAGATTGAAATCAATGTCAAGCAATCCTCTCCCGTAGGAGTGGGGATGATTGGCAATGGTATGATGGATGATGCCAGCATGGCCGGTCTGCAGGACATGATCAGCGGCATGATGCCTAAGAAGACCAAGAAAAGAAAGCTGACCATTGCCGAAGCCAGAAAAGTACTGATGGAGGAGGAAGCTTCCAAGTTGATCGACTTTGATGAGGTGAAGGAAGAGGCTATCCAATTGGCTGAAAACAACGGAATCATCTTTATTGATGAGATCGATAAGATTGCCTCCAAGAGTGGAAAAGGTAGCGGTGGGCCGGATGTAAGCCGAGAAGGGGTGCAGCGTGACCTTTTGCCAATTGTGGAGGGAAGCTCCGTTTCCACCAAGTATGGGGTGATCAACACAGACCATATCCTTTTCATCGCTGCGGGCGCCTTTCATGTGAGCAAACCCTCGGATTTGATTCCTGAATTGCAGGGCCGATTTCCAATCAGGGTGGAATTGAACAGCCTGACCCAGGGAGATTTCCAGATGATATTGAAGGAGCCAAAAAATGCCTTGACAAAGCAGTATAAAGCCTTGTTTGAAGCTGAAGAGGTTTATTTGGACTTTGCGGATGAAGCCATTGATGAGATTGCCCGATTGGCCTTTAAAATCAACGAAGAGGTTGAAAATATTGGAGCAAGGAGGTTACATACCGTGATGAGCCATTTGCTTAACGATTTCCTTTTTGATGTGCCGGACACTATCGAGGCAAATTCAAAAATCATGATCACCAAGGATATGGTCACCGACAGATTGAGCCAGCTGGTTCAAAACAGGGACCTTTCACAGTATATACTTTAAAACTAATCTCGCCTGCCCTTTTAACGGGCAGGCTTTTTTAATTATGGAAAATCTCATCATCATTACCGGTTGCAGCCAAGGGCTGGGAAAAGCGTTGACAGCGCTGTATTGTCAGGATGGCCGAAATAGGGTTGTTGGGGTTTCCAGAACTGGGCTGACCTTGGGTTTTGCCAACTTTGAAAATCTCAAAATTGACCTGTCTGACTTGCAAATGGTTAAAAGTAACTTGGATAAGATCTTTCCAAGAGGGGATTTTGACAATTTAGTTTTAGTCAACAATGCGGGATGGATAGGGGAGATAAGGCATTTTGGGAATTTATCTGCTGATGCCATTTCCCAAATTCACCAGATCAATACCGTAGCTCCTGCAATCTTAATGAATGAATTTGTCAAGCGTTATAAAGATTCTCCTTCAAGGAAGACAGTGGTGAATATCAGCTCAGGAGCCGCAGCCAAAAACATAGATGGCTGGTCGGGATACTCGAGCAGCAAGGCGGCTTTGAACCGCTATACGGAGATCGCCGAGGAAGAAAGTGAGATGAGCAATTGGGGGATCAAGTTTTACGCCCTCTCACCCGGCATAATCGATACTGGTATGCAACAGGATATCCGCAGTGCCAAAGCCGAGGAGTTCAGCCGTGTGGAGGCATTTAGAGGTTTCAAGGAGAATGAAGAACTAGCCAGTCCGGAGGAGGTTGCGGAAAAGGTCAAATACCTAATTGATAATCGGGATAACTTTAAAGAAGTGTTGCAGGATGTCCGTCAATTTTGAGCTTCCGGGTTTTTGGGATAATCGTGCATCCAGAATTTAGCATTTTTTTTACCGACATCTCCCCAGTCTTCCACGTTGAAAGTGAAACCGAAGACCCCTGTCGTAGGTAGGTTTTCCAGGTCCTCGCCCAGCTCCACCACCAAATCGGTCAACCCTGGGTTGTGGCCAAAGATGAAAAGTGTATCCACAGTGTTGGGTGTTTTCCTGATATATTTGAGGATTTCCGTGGGGGAAGCATGATAGAGCTCGGAGGTTAGCTTAAAGTGATTTTTACCAATCCCAAGTATATCGGCAAATATCCCTGCGGTGTGCTTAGCCCGCTCGGCATCGGAGGAAATTATCATATCTGGGAAAATTTTTTTCGCCACAAGTCTTTGGGCCATGTCTTTGGCATTTCTTAAGCCTCTAGGCGCGAGAGGCCGTTTATGGTCCGCCAAAAAGGGTTTGTCCCAAGAGGATTTGGCGTGTCGGCAGATTAAAAATCGCTTCATAAAAGTTTTTCTTATATATTTTTTTGCATAATTTAACATAAATTTTTACATTTATTATTCATTTAACCACATATTTTAAAATTACATTATGCTTACTGGAACAATTAAATTTTACAACGATTCAAAGGGGTTCGGTTTTATCATTGATGACCAATCTCAAAGTGACATTTTCGTGCACGCGACTGGGCTTGTAGACAAGATCGCTCAGAATGACAAAGTATCTTTTGACCTCAAAGAAGGTAAAAAAGGTCCTAATGCCATCAATGTGAAAAAAGTCTGATTTTTTGAGCATTAGAGAGAAAAGAAAGAGTCTTGGATAAGGCTCTTTTTTTTTGCCCATAAAAAAAGGCAACCCGGAAGGATTGCCTTTCTAATTTATATTGTGGACTAAAATAGCCTGTACCTGATTCCAAAATTCATCCCGATACTGTTGAAAAACGTGGTAGTGACCAGCTCATCCATGGGTCTGTTTTGGTCCACGTTAGGATTGAAATCAGCATTATTGCTGGAGGAATTCAGTTCGGTGACGTAATTGGTTTCTCTTGAATAGGTGGGAAGGGCATCCAAACCATCTTGTCCACCGACTCTAAAGGTGGTAGTTTCGGAAACTCTTCTGGGTACTGCCAAATGAATAGCTTCCAATTCCCCAAATAACTTCAGTCTGTCGTAGACTTCGTATTCAGCACCTAATGTACCGGAGAAACCTACTGAAAACTGGCCTCTGACCTCTTCCACCTCCAATACGGAGTTGCCACTGGTGGATAAGGATGCTGGAACGCGGTATTCCAGAGAAGTGACACCGCCGACTGGTAAAACCAAGCCAAGTCTTGAGTAAGCACTCAATATCTGATCGCTGCCTGTTGAAAATACAATTGCTGGATTGATCCTAGCCTGGCGTGTATGCCCCGATACAGCTAAGATATCATTTCCAGCCCTTAATTCTGATATCGAGACTTTATTTCCTATTAAATAGTTGAAGCCGATGTCGGCCCCCACGTTTGGTGTGATCATATAACCAGCTCTAACCGTAATGGGTATTCCTCCCCCCAATTTGTTGTTTACAGCTTCAATACTTGTGATACTACCGTCTGGTCCAAGAGTAGTGAAATCACCGATTGCGCTACTGGAGGTGGGAAGTGCAAAACCACCCCCAATTTGGAGATAGGTGTCCTGAGCCATCAATTTTGAGCTGGCAAATACCATGGCTGCCATGGCAAGCATTTTCAATTTAAATCTCATATTTACTGAAATTGGTTTATTTCAGTAACTATGCAAAAACGATACAAAATTTGTTAAAATATTGAAAATCCGTGGCCTTGGGGTCTTTGATTAAAACTCATGGACTATCCGGATGGCTGGGTCAAGGGACATGCCGCCGGGGTTGAGGCCCAGCTCACCCTCCGGTATTTCCATGCCCAAATCCTGAAAATATTTCTCCCAAATTCCAAAAGTTTCCCCCGTATCTGGATCCTTGAAGGTCATGGGTTGGATTTCAAAAATTGGAGTTCCGAGGTTAGCTTTTTGGAAGGACATATGGATCAGCTCAGAACAATAATAAGCGTCATTGTTAAGGTCAAAGGCAGAATCATAGGGTTTGCCAATCAAGGTACTGGCGACATTGATGGCAGTGGGGATGAGGTATTTATATTCATCAATTACCCGCCCAACGACCACCCTTGGTTGTCCGGCCTCATCGGTGTGGCGGTCGAGGAATTCAAACAGGGGAGTCTTGGAAACCCCTTTTGAAATGGCCTCGATCACATACCAGTCTCCATTTTCAAGGATGAGAAGGCCAATATGGGAAAAATCCCTTCCATCATATCCATTGGTGACTTTTCGAATCGCTTCGCAGAAATCCCCGCAATCCCCATCTTGAAATAGAATATCACCCTCTTTCCAAGTGAATTCATAATTCTTTTGACATCCAGAAAGAAAAGAAATTAGGAGGGCGGAAATAAATAGTATTTTATTCATCAGACGGCTAAAATGAAAAACATGATCGATACAGCCAGGATTAAAGTCATCTTTTGGGCTTTCTCTTTCACACTGGTTTCAATTTTTCTTTTGCGCAGCACCAATACGGCGATACTCAATGCAAACATTTGAGCGGCAAGTCCTACCCCATGAACAATGTTGATGATGTTGTTGGATGCGAATGGGCTGTAGTTTTGGTACAGGGGCACTAAACAAAGCACTATCCCAACCAGGCCAATAGCAAAAGACCTTTTTAAAAGTAGCGTTTCGTTTTTATCAAAATATCTCATTTACTCTCGGATAGGGTGATTATTGTTTGATTTTGGATTTCCTGTTTTCAAAATAGGCTTCCATTTCCTCTTTATTCAGGGCGTTTAAGGTCATATCCTTTGAAAGGCCACCTTTTCTACCTACCAACACGCCATAGTGCATATGGTTGTAGGTGTTTTTGTCGTGGGAATCTGGATTGATGGCAATTTTCACGTTTTGCGTCAGCGCATAGTGGACCCATCTCCAATCCAAGTCGAGCCGCCAGGGGTTGGCATTGATCTCAATGGCTACGTTGTATTTTGCGCAGGCATCAATGATGGTTTTATGGTCTATAGGATAGCCGTCCCTTCTGAGCAGGAGTCTCCCCGTAGGATGACCCAAAATCGTGGTGTATGGGTTTTGAATCGCTTTCAGCAAGCGGGCTGTAGCCTTTTTGGTGTCCATGTTAAGGACGCTGTGGATAGAGGAAACAATGAAATCAAACTTGGCTAATACCTCATCTGGGTAATCCAGGCTACCATCTCCCAGGATGTCACTTTCAATACCTTTAAAAATCTTGAAGGGAGCCAATTCCTTACTCAATTCGTCGATTTCTTGGTGTTGCCTCTCAATTTTGGCCACATCCAATCCGCCTGCATACACAGCTGTCTGACTGTGGTCGGAGATGCCAAGATACTCATAGCCGAGGTCACGGCATTGTTCAGCCATTTCCCGAAGTGAGTGCTTGCCATCACTGTAGGTACTGTGGTTGTGGAGAATTCCTTTAAGGTCGCCATTTTCGACCAGCTTGGGCAGTTTGTTTTCCTTGGCTGCTTCTACTTCGAAGTATCCCTCACGGAGCTCTGTGGGAATATATTGCATTCCCGCTTCCTCATACACCTCTTGTGGAGAGGAATAAGGTTTCTTCCTATAAAGGTGCGCCATGGTCTCCGTGTCGGTAATCGGCAGGTTAAGATGCTCTGGGCTGGAAGTTCTGATCAGGAATTCAGAAACCAAGGCGTTTTCAGTGCAGAGTCGGAACCTTAAGGTGATTTCGGGACTGGTTAGTTGGCCTACCCAGGTGTAAGGGGAGGAGAGTTTTCGGTTTTGGACAAGCCCTTCTATACTGTTTATTTGCTTATGCGTAGCCGGTCTATCTTCGCTAATTATTAACCACTCCAGATCACTGATGATTTCATGGTTTCTGGCATATTCCCCCACTTGAACCACATTGTTTTCTCCAAATCTTTCCTTGAGCAATTTATCCAAACCGGCCGAAGTTTCCTCAATTTCGGCGTAGAGAAATTTTCCCACATTTGAAGCTTGGAATTCCAATGCAGCGATGATGGTATCCTGCGTTTTCTGTCCAAAACCTTTGAGACCTGCCACTTGACCGGATTGGCAGGCCTCCATCAGTTCATGGGTGGAAGTGATGCCAAGCTCTTTCCAAAGCGTTTTGATTTTTTTAGGCCCCAACCCTTTGAGCTGCATTACTTCCAAAAGCCCTTCTGGAGTGTTGGATAATAATTCCTCCAACAAGGGGAAAGTGCCGCTTTTGATTAGGGAACGGATGACCTCGGCGATGCTCTTGCCGATTCCGTTGATCTTTTGCAGTTCATCCTGATCCAGCTCCACCAGGCTGATCTCCCCCCGGTCTATGGTGTTGACTGCCGACTGATAGCTCCTGATTTTGAATGGGTTTTCTTCGTGAAGTTCCATCAACTGAATGGTCAACTTCAGTTTTTTGATAATGCTCTTGTTGTCCAATTTTAAGCGGGTTTCTTTTGAAGGATAAGGCAAATGTCCACAATAAAAGTTTTAAATTAAAATCCTAAGATGTATCTTAATAGCTAGAAGCATAAAAATGTCGCAATGAAGCACTGGCTGGTTAAAACTGAGCCCGAAACCTATGGATGGGCAGACCTGGTATCCAAAAAGGAAGATATCTGGGATGGAGTGAGGAATTATCAGGCCAGGAATTTTTTGAAAGACATGGCAGAGGGCGATCTGGTGATGGTGTACCATAGTGGCAAGCATCGGGAGGTAGTGGGATTGGCAAAGGTCAGTGAAGAGTCATTTCCCGATCCTGCGGATGAAGAGGGGAAAGGCTGGGTTGCGGTGCGGTTGGCTGCGGAGAATGAGTTGAAGAGGCCTGTGACCCTGCAAGAAATAAAGGGTCAGGAAGAGTTGTCTGAGATGCTATTGTTGAAACAGTCCCGCTTATCAGTGATGCCATTAACAGCGAATGAGTTTGATTTTATCTTACAATTGGCGGAAAAATGAAGTATTTGTGTACAGTATTGATTTTGATTTTTTTATCTGTCGAAGGTTTTGCACAAATCCAGTTTGTGGAAAGGCTCGAAATTGAGACGAAACCGAATGAGGAGAATTTCATGATTTTTCCTTACAAAAGCGGGGTTTTGGGTTTTAGAGTACACGGAGACCGAGGGTTGGTGTTGAAGAGGAAGTTCCAATATTTTCTGGGATCAAACAATTTGGAAAAAAAGGATCTCCGCGAGGTTGAATTACCTGACTACCATGATCTGATTGCCTATGATTTTGAAGGGGAGTTTTTATATGTGCTTATTGGCCGGACCTCCATTGGTAAAGACCGAAAAATATACCGAATCAATCTGGAAAACTCCTCTCTTGAAAAGTTTGACGTCAGCAAAACCCTGCAATTTGACTTACAGGATTTTCAGGTGCTCGACGAAAGGGCCATCATGATGGGGTTGCTTGATGGAAGGCCCGTCGTGCAGGTTTTTGACATCGAGGAGGAAAGCGTTTTTACCCTACAGGGAATTTACGCCAATGATGCCAAAATAATCCAACTCCAAAAGCAACCCGAAACAGGGGTTTTTGATGTGGTGATGAGCCGTAGGGACATGTATAAAAACAAGCTGATTTCTGTACTCACATTTGACCTAGATGGGCAAAAACTCCGTGAAGTGAAGATTGACAAGCTTGATGATCCCAAGTTTGAAATCTTGGAAGCTGTGCTAACTGAGCCAAGCGCCTATCGACAGGCTATGTTTGGGCCATTTGGGTTACGAAAAAAGGATGCCTTCCAAGGCATTTATTTTGCCAACATCAATGAGTTTGGTGAATATTTCAACCATTATTACACCATCGAAGATTTTCCAAACTTCTACAATTACCTTCCCGAACGGGCACGTAAGAGGAGGAACAAAAGTGTGGAGCGGGCGATTGAGCGGGAAAAAAGCATCACTATACCCAATGTGCTGGCCACCCGGGAGGTCATGGCGTTTGGCGACGGCTATTTGATTTACAACGATTACTTTTCTCCTTCCTCAAGCAGGTATATGTACAACCGGAATTTTTACCCAGGTTCTGAGGCTTACTTTAACCAGCATCAGCGGATGTATCCAGCTTTGGGTACAGGGATGACGGCTGGGGGAATGGGCAGGCCGATAAATTACCAATTCAAATATATGGCAGCCCAATTTATGTTTGTCGACAGCCAGGGAAAACTGCTGTGGGAAAACTCCCTGCCATTAGGCAACAAGATTACCCATTCGGATCAGAAATTCGGTCAGGTGAGCTTTGACGGACGGGATCTATATTTCCTTTATCTAGATAAAGCCGACCTGGTATTGAGCCATGTCAGGGAAGGGGAGGTTTTGATGGAAAATGAAAAGTTCGAAATTGAGCTTATCAACGACAAAGAAAGAATACGCGACACGCCGGAAAATTCTTTGTCCCTCACATGGTGGTACGATAATTATTATTTGCTCACGGGGACCCAAAAGGTCCGGTATCAGACAGAAAGTGGGAGGGAGGCCAACCGGCACGTGTTTTTTGTGACCAAAATAAAAGTGGACAACCAGCAGATGCAGTTTGCCGAAGACCGGTAAGCGCTCAATTGGTGGAGGCCCTTTTGAGTAAGGTGGCCGGCAATTCTTTTTTGACGATGTCCATATTGCCCTTTAACTGGGGCAGGATGATTTCCATTAAGTTTTTGGACAGATCCTCGATAGGTTGCACCAAAGCCGTAATTGGCGGGTCAAAGAGGCTGAAAAGCACATTGTCGTCAAAGGCAACTATGGCCAGATCTTCGGGTATGCTTCTCTTCAATCTTTTGATTGCTTTCAGCCCGCTGATGGTTAAATAATTGGTGGTAAAAAAAATGGCGTCCAGCTGGTCGTTGGTGACGATAAACTTCTCAATATCCCGGATTATGCCATCAGAATTAAAATTGTCATAATCTACCTCTTTGACTACCGGGCGGAGATCACTTTCAATCAATGCATCCAAGTAGCCGTCCATTCTGTCGGTCATCTGGGTTTGGGCACTTTTCAAAGTCACCAGCCCAATGTTTTTGTAGCCTTTGCCGATCAGGTAATTATTGGCGTCTTTGGCTGCCTGGTAATTGTTGATGCCCACGTAGCTGGTTTCCACCTCGGGAAAATATCTATCAAAGAGAACCACTGGGATTTTCTCACTGAGCAGCATATTAATATCCTCCTCCATGCCCTCCGTGGGCGTGATAATATACCCATCCACATGGCGGCCCTTAAACAGCCGAATCAACTCCTGCGCCTTTTCCTTTTTATTGTCCGTGCTGCAGTAGATAATCTTATAATCATTCTCGTGGGCTTTGCTTTCAATGTTTCTGGCAATATTGGAAAAGAAAGGATTGGAGATATCCTCCACCATAAACACAATGATTTTGCTTTTTCCGGTCCTCAAACTCTGGGCAAGCTGATTTGGCTTGTATCCGACCTTTTTTACATAATCAAGGACCTTCTTGGTAAGCTTCTCACTAATCCGGTTTTCTTTGGCTTTTCCGTTTAGGATAAACGAAACAGTTGTAATTGAAATGTTGAGTTCATTTGCAATGTCCTTGATTGAGTATTTCTTTTTTGCCATAGTGTTGGCAAATTAATTAATTATTTGCTTCAAAGGCCTGTTTTGTCGTAAAATCAGTCTGTTTTTCTGATTTTGTAACCATTCATTCCGAAAAACATGATGTACAAATAACAAAGCAAAGGGACAATGAAAGACCATTGCACGCTTCCCAAATAGTCAGCCACAACACCTTGAAGGGGTGTGATAATGGCACCTCCCACGATGGCCATCACCAACACAGAAGAACCCTGTGAGGTCGCGCTTCCCAATCCTGCGATGGAAAGGGTGAAAATGGTTGGAAACATGATGGAATTAAAGAGACCAACGGCTACCAATGTCCAAAGGGCCAGGTATCCCTCTGTAAAAATAGCAACTGAAAGCAGGCCTACGATCACCAAAGCAAATAGCCATAAGGTTCTCTGGGGAATAAACCGGCCAATCGCCAGCACCAGCATGTTGAGCATAATAAACAGGCCGACATACAGGGCTGTTTGGGCTCCGTAAAGTGAAAATACCACCAGTACGGAGAGTGTCAAAATTCCCGCAATGAGGGTGAAATGTCTTTGTTGCAGGCTTTTTCCTGCCAATGCGATGGCACCAAAGAACCT
This sequence comes from Litoribacter ruber, assembly GCF_018500185.1. Classification (GTDB taxonomy): domain Bacteria; phylum Bacteroidota; class Bacteroidia; order Cytophagales; family Cyclobacteriaceae; genus Litoribacter; species Litoribacter ruber. Next base: position 131,993 of record NZ_JAHBGI010000007.1, read on the forward strand.
CCCTATCATCGCCCCACCCCAGAAAAGGGCCAAGAAATGACTCGCCTCAGCCTCATCCAAACCTGCAATATGCGGCAATCGTGCAAAGTTGATAATATTGCTGCCAATAGCCACCTCGGCTCCGACATAAGCAAATATGGCTAATACCCCCAAGACCAAATGCCGGTTTTTGGTCAGGGACGAACTGGTGTCCAAACTTGCGTCTGGCTTGATTTCGGGAAGCGGAAACCTTTTTATCAGTACGGCAAGAAGAACTAACAAGCCAGCTAGTGACAGGTAGGGGATTTTGACAGAGGCGGCACCGAGATTACCTTCTCCCACCGCTTGAAATATCAAATAACCCCCAATCACCGGGGCCAAGGTGGTGCCAAGGGAATTAAACGCCTGGGTCATGTTGAGTCGGCTGGAAGCACCTTTGGGAGGACCAAGGATGGCCACGTAAGGATTGGCGGCAATCTGGATCAGGGTGATGCCACAGGCCAGTACGAATAGGGCGAAAAGGAAGAAGTTGTAATTGACCATAGAGGCTGCTGGTAGAAACAAAGCACAGCCTGTCGCTGCGACCAACAAACCCAGCACAATCCCATTTTTATAGCCTATCCGTCCGATTGGGTCAAACTTCCAAACCGAAAAGAGGTAATACCCCAACGATACAAAAAAGTATGCACCGAAGAAGGCGGTCTGGATCAGCATGGCCTGCCAGTTCTTCAAAGTAAACACTTCCTGTAAATGCGGGATCAATATATCGTTCATGCAGGTAATGAACCCCCACATGAAGAAGAGCAGTGTTACCACTGCCAGTGGAGCGGAATAGGAGCCTGCTTTGTTTTTGGCTAGGGTAGTTTGACTCATTGGGTTTGGCAGTTATGGCTAAAGGTTGCTGCACCTACTATGGTGGCCCATTCTCCAAGTTCAGTGATTTTGATGGAAGTTTCGATTTTATTTTGCTTTAACACGGCCTGTGTGGCTGGCAAAAACAATTTATGGGCTTTGGAAATATTGCCGCCCAAGACGATGGTTTCGGGTTTGTGCTCTTCTATTTGCGGGATTAGAAATTCAGCCAGGTTTTTGCCGAATTCTTCAAAAAGAGCCCTTAAAACGGGATTTCTATCCGCCTTAAATGCCAATTCTTTTACTCCTTCAGCTTCAAAACCGGTGAGTTTTATATACCTGCCTAGAAACCAGGCGGTGGAGAAATAATCTTCAGCAATTCCTTCTTTAAAAGGGCTTTCCCACAAAGCCGCATCTGCGGCCTTTCCATCTAAAAAGAATGCAGAACCCAAACCAGTGCCCAAAGTAAGCCCAATGGCGGATTTGCTCCCTTTGGCTACACCACTGATCACCTCCCCTTGGAGAAAGCAGGCCGCATCATTGATGAATTTGATCTGGTATGCTCCAATATTCAATTGATCCGCTAGAAGGTTTTTGATGTTGAGGTTATAAAGGTGCTGGAATTTCCCCTGGTCTTTGATTTTGCTTATCCCGTTGGGATAGTCAAACGGTCCTGGGAAGGCAATTCCGATACCGCCGTCAAAGCCCTCTTCGCCGAGACTGGGCATGATGGCATTTGCCCAGGCGGAAATTATACCTTCAACCGAGCCGTTCGATTTCAAATCGACTCGGTTGAAGGTATGGGGGATGATGGCCAGGTTATGCAGGTTCACAAACCCGGAGGTGAAATGTGAACCTCCGATATCTATCCCCATCGTTTTCAGGTTACTCATTTAATAGGTTTTTATTCGTTGGCAGTGGATAAGGAATAGGGCAGGTCTTTTTGGCTTTTTTGGATATTTTCCTGCGGCTTGTCAGTCATTTCAAATTCAATATTCGCTCCATCCATTAGGTCAAAATAATTGAAGAACAATGGGGAATAAGCTTCTCCGTTGAAATTGACATTATGAACATATAGGTTTTCCCGCCCATTTTTAGGTGCGGAAATGACTACCTCATTACCGTTTTGTAAATGTAAAGTCATTTTCCTGAAAAGGGGAGCGCCCATTACATATTCATCGGTACCCGGGGCTACAGGATAGAAACCCATGGCGGAGAAAACATACCAAGCCGAAGTCTGGCCATTGTCCTCATCCCCACAGTATCCATCAGGGGTAGGTCTGTACATTCGGTTCATGGTTTCCCGAAGCCACTTTTGGGCTTTCCAGGGTTCTTCTGCATAGTTGTATAGGTAAATCATATGCTGGATAGGCTGGTTGCCGTGTGCATATTGGCCCATGTCGGCAATCTGCATCTCCCTGATTTCGTGGATCACACTGCTGTAGTAGCTCTCATCAAAGATCGGGGGCAGTTCAAAAACCTTATCCAGTTGGGAAACAAAACCCTCTTTTCCCCCCATGAGATCGATCAGCCCCGCTACATCGTGAAAGACCGACCAGGTGTAGTGCCAGCTGTTTCCTTCTGTAAACGCGTCCCCCCACTTGAAGGGATTGAAGGGAGACTGGAAGGTTCCGTCTTCATTTTTGCCCCGCATCAGGTTGGTTTCAGGATCAAAAAGATTTTTGTAATTCAAGCTTCTCTTTTTATAAAGCTCAATTTCCTCCTTGGGTTTATTCAAGGCTTTGGCCAATTTATAAATGGTAAAGTCATTGTAGGCATACTCCAAGGTTCGAGCAGCGTTTTCATTGATGCCCACATCATAAGGCACATAGCCCAAATCGTTGTAATATTCTACACCGGCCCTTCCCACGGCAGTCAAAGGACCGGCATTGTTTGCTCCATGCAGCAGCGCTTCATAGAGGGTTTCGATATCGTAGGAATGTTCCTGACCGATTTTCAGGTAGGCATCCGATACAACAGATGCCGAATTATTTCCAATCATCACATTCCGCAATCCGGGGCTGGCCCATTCTGGGAGCCATCCACTTTCCTTATAGGCGTTTGCCAGACCTTCCTGCATTTGGGCGTTTAGCTCAGGATACATGAGGTTCAGGAATGGAAATAATGATCTAAAGGTATCCCAGAATCCCGTGTCGGTAAACATATATCCTGGCAAAACCTCACCATTGTATGGGCTGTAATGCACTACATTGCCTTCCTCGTCGTATTCAAAAAACTTTCTAGGGAAAAGCAAAGATCTATAAAGACAGCTGTAGAAGGTTTTAATTTGGTCCACTTCTCCGCCTTCTACCTCAATTCTGCTTAGTTCTTTGTTCCATATATCCCGGCCTTCCTTTTTCAGGTCGTCAAATCCTTTATCTGCTATTTCTGTTGTCAGGTTTCTTTCAGCCTGCTCATAGCTGATAAAGGATGATGCGACCCTTGCTTCCACGGTTTTGCCATCTTTGGAATCAAAGGTAATAACAGCTTTGGCATGCTCTCCTTCATTTTCATTACCCGACTTGGCGTCATTTCCTTCATAAACTTGAGCAGATGAAATTGGGGCATCAAAATAAATGACAAAGTAATTTCTAAAGTTTTCCGGCACTCCGCCGCTGTTTTTAGTCGTATAGCCAATGACTTTGTTTTCTTCAGGAATCACCTTGACATAGCTTCCGTCATCAAAGGCGTCAATGACCAAATGGGCCCCATCCGTTGCGGGGTAGGCGATTCTGAATCTTGCCGCTCTCTCGGTAGGCACTAATTCCGTGGTGACATCATGGTCTGCCAAGTAAACACGGTAGTAATATGGGCTGACCTCCTCCGATTTGTGGGAAAACCAGCTGGCTCGCTCGTCCTCATCAACTTTGATGTCCCCGGTGATGGGCATCAAAGAAAATTGCCCATAATCATTCATCCAAGGGGAAGGTTGGTGGGTTTGCTTGAAACCTCTGATTTTGTCGGCACTGTACTGGTAGGCCCAGCCGCTTCCCATCTTGCCCGTTTGGGGAGTCCAAAAATTCATGCCCCAGGGCAAAGCTATGGCTGGATATACATTGCCGTGCGATAGACTGGGCTTCGAGTCTGTGCCCATCAATGGATTTACCCAATCGATCGGGTCTTTGACCTCGTCCACTATTACCTTTTGCGAAAAGGCAGGGGAGACTATGATAAAACAGATGAAAAGAATTAAATGCCTCATATGGATAGTTTTCATTTTTTAAAGATATAAAAAAGACATAGCCCAAGGGACTATATCTTTTTTTAGATTTAGTCGGTTTATATAGGTTTAGTATCCTGGATTCTGCGTCAAGGCAGGGTTTCTCTGTAGTTCTGTTTCTGGTATAGGGAAAAGCAAATTGTTTTCAGTAAAAGACCTACCCCATCCGTTAGGCTGACCGATTACGTCCACATAATTGATTACGCCCCCTTCCTGGGTAATAGGGTATTGCCTGGTTCTCTGAATATCCGCCCAAAGGTGGAACTCAAAAACTTGTTCTCTAAACCTTTCTTTCCACACTTCCTGAATAAATTCGCCAGCGGAAAGTGCTCTCAAATCCGCTTCTATTTCCTCTCTGGTTTGGGTAAAATATGCTCTTGATCTCACATCAGCCAAATATCTCACGGCTTCATCCGTCACTCCTTCCGACTGGGCAATGGCTTCCGCACCCGTTAATAATACATCTGCATAGCGATATACGGCTACATCTTTTCCCGAGGCGGCTGTCTCTCTGATAGCCGTTTCATCATGCCACATATACGGGGCGGTTCCAAAGGTGAAAGTGTTTCCCTGATTGTTGGTAAAAGAAGAGTGGAAATACTGTTTTTCCTGAACCCTCAAATCCTGTTGTGGGTCATAGCCGTTCAGGAACCTGCTCAATGGCTGGTAGGCACCGTTCGTGACACCATAGGCCGCTTCTGAAGTCACCGAAACCGGCATGGTGTACACCGGGTAGGTGTTGTTTGCTATACCTACCGTGTATTCTACAAAATAAATATACTCGGAAGGGGACACGCTTGCCCTTCTGATTTTGTTGTAGGCACTGTTTTCAGGGATTACATTTCCATCACCATCTCTATCGTGGTCCACTAGGGCATAGCTGCCACTGCTCACCACGCTTCTAGCCATCGCCGCAGCATTTTGATAATTGTCCTGCTGCAAAGGATAACCGCTCATTGTCAAATAGACATCCGCAAGCAAGGCCTGTGCTGTACCCTGAGCAATCCTGTTCCCGTTATTGGCCATGCTAGACTGTGAAAGCCCGCCTTCGTTGATCGCAAATTCGAGATCGGAAACGATCAATCCATAAATTTGCTCCAAAGGAGCTCTTTCCATATACAGGTTTTCCAAAGATTCATATGGGTCTACGATCAACGGGACAGGCCCAAACATTTTGGCCAAATAGAAGTAGGAAAAGGCTCTGAAGAACCGGGCTTCTGCCAACAGCATGGATGCCTCATTGGCAGGGAGGGCTTCTATAGTAGGAATATACTTGATCGCGTTATTGGCTCTAGCTATTCCTCTGTAAAGATCAGCCCAGGTATTGCCAAGATAGGTGGCAAGGTTTACCCCGTTTAGCGTCAGTTGTTGGGTGTGCTGGACATGCGGTTCCTGACCTCGGTATTCGTTGTCAAAATACCCGGACATATAATTTCCCAACATGGCTCTTGACCCCCCATAGGAGGCTGCTGAATTGATGATCTGCGGCGCTCCGTTTCGGTAAAGGGAGTTAACTGCATCATGCGCATGTTGTGGTATGGTAAAAAACTGTTCTGAAGACATTTCATCCCTGGGCTCCTCCTGTAGGAAGTCGGCGCAGGAAGAGCAAATGCCCGCTATAAGTATGGTATATATATACTTTTTCATGATTGTCTAAATTTAGAATTGTACACTTACCCCTAGGGTGAAGGTTCTAGGTCTCGGGTACTGAAAGAAGAAAATATTTTGCCCCCATTGGTTTCCAGCCCATGAAGAGGATTCTGGGTCAAATCCCTGGAACTCGTTGCTGGTAAGTAGGAAAGCATTTTGCACACTGGTATATACCCGAAGATGATTCATGTTCCATCTTGAGATCAATTCTCTGTCGAAAGTGTATCCAAGTGATATCACATTGCCTCGGATGTATGAGCCGTCCACTACCCAGTGGTCATCTATTTCACTATTTTGTCCGGAATATGCTGCGTTTCTAATTTGCTGAACATGGGTGTTTTGATTTTCTGGAGTCCAGCTGTTGTAAAGGGAGGTCCTTAGGGTGTTGGCAATGCCCGTTCTGTCCTCGATAGAGTGGAGGTACTGCTGAAGTACGTCTACTCCATATACAAACTGCAATTCAAGGCTGAAGTCCCAATTCTTGTAACGCAGGTTGTTGATCCAGCTTCCTGTCCAGTCCGGAAGACCATTGCCTATGATTGTGGGGTCTTCGGAACGCTTGGCCTCACCGGGCACTCGGCCCACTGCCGCAGCCTCTGCCGCCTCATGGGTGCCCCATGTGCCCAATCTTTGGAAGCCCCAGAAAGAACTTAGTGGCTCGCCTACTCTCAGAATGGTTTGCGAACCGGAAACCCAGTTTGGGCCAGGGAAAATATCTTCGTCATTTTCGCCGAGTGATTCAATTCTATTGACATTGTAATTAAAATTTAGAGTTGTTTCCCAATGGAAATCAGGTCTGTTGATAGGGTAGGCAGTAGCCAAAAACTCTATACCTTGATTTGAAATCGAGCCTATGTTATCCCTTACTGCCGAAAACCCCGTGTGGTAAGGAACCGGTCTGTCAAGTAGCAGGTCGGTGGTAAGCTTGTAGTAATAATCAAATCCTAAAGTCAAGCGACGGTTGAACAGTCCCATGTCAAATCCAACATCGAACTGGTTGGTTCTTTCCCAGCCCAGGTCTGGATTTGGCAGGCGGTTTATAAAGCTGTGGGAAGCTCTTGATCCATTGATTAAAACCGTTCCCGAGCTCACCGTGCCTAGGGATTGATACATGGGGATTTCGGTGTTGCCTGTAATACCAAAGCTTGATCTTAGTTTTAGCTCATCTACGCCCGTGGCATTCTCCATGAAAGGTTCATTGCTCAAAATCCAGCCTAAACCCGCAGAAGGGAATACCCCATATTTGTTGTTTTCCCCAAATCTTGATGAACCGTCAATTCTTCCCGTCAAGGTTACCAAATACCTGTCTTTGAGAGTATAGCTACCTCTCAAGAAATAGGAGTTCATAGTCCAGTTATTCCAGTTAGACTGTGGAGCTTCCGGCTGACTTGCCGCCTGAATTCGGTTGAACCTGAAGAAGTCATCTGAAAAGCCTCTGGCTTCCACGAAATTACCTTCAAAAGTTCTTCCTTGCCAGCTAAGACCTAGCACGGCGTTGATTCTATGATCACCCATTTCCTTGTTATATGTCAAATAGGTTTCTTCCTGCCAATAGGTGCTTCGTTGATTATTGATCGAAGCATAGCCCAATGGAGCTGATATGTTGATCAGATCGGTTGGCCCATAATCCTGGAATTTCCGCTCGTGGATGTCAAAACCAAATTGCGTTCTCAAATCCAAGCCTGGAGCCAAGTGGAAAGTCAGATAAGTGTTACCAAATATCTGGGTTCTGTCTCTTAATCTATCTTGAGTGGTCAAAACATGGACAGGGTTGGCCATTGGTTCAATATTGTAGGGATCACTGATCATGGCGGAGTTGCTCCAAGTGCCATCAGGGAAGCGTACGGGGAAGATTGGGGGCATTTCCAGCATGGTCCTTCTAGGAACCTGGCCACCGCCGCCCTCTTCCACTTCGTTTTCTTTGGTGTGGTTGACCATGAGGTTCATCCCGACGGATATCCAGTCTTTTGGAGTGGCATCATAGGTGATCTTACCGTTGATTCTTTCCATCCAGCTATTGAGCATGATGCCCTCCATTCTGGAATAGTTGACAAATGCACCAACGGAACTTCTTTCGCCACCTTGCTGGATTGAAATTTGGTGGTTATGGGATAGCGCTGTTCTGGTGGCTTCTCTTTGCCAATCCGTGTCATAAAGTGGATTTCCGTTGCTGTCAAACAGTCGGGGATCTTCCCTGCTGAATACCGGCGGCGTGCTGCCCGAATACTGCGAGTGGTTGGCAAAACCTCTCTCCACCACTTCCAGATACTCCTCGGAGTTCATCATGTCCATCCTGTTTGGCAGGACGCCCACATTGACAAAACCTTCATAGCCTACCACTATGCCGTCGGTTTTGGTGCCTCTTTTTGTGGTGATGAGGATCACACCATTAGCACCTCGAGAACCGTATATGGCTGTCGCGGAGGCGTCTTTTAATACTTCAAGGCTTTCGATATCATTGGGATTCATAAACCTGATGTCTTCCATTACCACCCCATCCACTACGTATAGCGGGTCAGATGATGCGTTTACCGTGCCCAGACCCCGAATAATTACTCTTGGACTACTGGTAGGCGATCCGGAGTTGAGGCTCACATTCACCCCGGCAACTTTCCCTTTCAAGCCCTGAAGAACATTCCCTACAGGCTCACGGAGCAAGTCTTCAGACCCAACCGTTCCCACGGAACCGGTCAGGTCGGATTTTCTTTGGCTACCATACCCCACAACAACAACTTCATCCAAAGCGCTTGTGCCCTGATTCAGCACAACCTCAATGTTGGTTTCATTACCTATCTGGATTTCCTTGGTTTCAAGGCCAACGAAGCTAAAAACCAGGATAGCGGTTTCCGAAGGCACTTCTAAGGTAAATGCCCCGTCAATATCTGTCACCGTTCCAATTGAGGTTCCTTTAATCATAATAGAAACCCCCGGTAGAGTTTCACCAAATTCATCCCTAACAACTCCGGAAACCTGAATGTCATTTTGTTCTACATTCATTGTAGACGAAACATCCAAGCTCACCGCAGATGAGGTTGCCAATGCTTGTTGTAAAGGCACAAGAGTAATCCCTATAGCAAGGAATTTTCTCAGATGCCGCCAGCCAGCGGATTTCTGCTGGTCGGGTGGGGTTAGTAGTTGTGTGTTCATGTCATTGTATTTTGGGTTTTACTAAAATGTTTTAGCGCTGAATTATTAAAATTAAGATTTTGATGGGGTGCAATCGATTTCCTTTTCAGATCTAAAAAAATGTAGAATGTAACTGAAAGGTTTTAGCTCTATCATAGAATTTGATTGTTTCTTCATGTTTGCTATTGGGTTTTAAGGGATTAAATGGTTTTGAGACAGCTATACTACATAATATTTTTAAAAATTCACAAACCATTTGTCAAAAATTGTTAAAAATAAATTTTTAGAAAATGGGCTGTTCTATTATAAAGACCTGATCAAACGCCTCATAAACCGATTATCATGGGTTTTGAGAAAATTTTAGAATTTATGTTTGATTTACCTGATTGATTAAACATATTTGTTGTAAATAAAACGTTTTAGTATTTAGAAACTGATGGTCGATCGTCTGACCAGCCCAAAATAAACAATTATAGAGTATGAGTTTTGAAATAAAGGAAGGATCCCAGGAGTATGATGCAATTATAGTGGGATCCGGTGCGGGAGGCGGAATGGCCTCTAAAATACTATCAGAAGCCGGCTTTAGGGTCGCGGTAGTGGAAGCTGGAGGTGATTTTGATCCTGCAAAGGAAGAGCACCGAACACAGTTGCGGTTTCCTTGGGAGTCTCCAAGGAGAGGTGCCGGGACTATCCGGCCCTTCGGTGACTTTGATGCGGCTATTGGCGGCTGGCTGATTGATGGCGAGCCCTATACCAAAAGTTCAGGGACCCGTTTTGATTGGTTCAGGTCAAGGATGCTGGGGGGAAGGACCAATCACTGGGGGAGGATTTCCTTGCGGTTTGGGCCAAACGATTTCAAAAGAAGTAGTATTGACGGATTGGGTCATGACTGGCCGATTGGTTATGATGATCTAAAGCCTTATTATGATAGGGTTGATAAATTAATTGGAGTATTTGGTACAAAAGAAGGGATTTACAATGAGCCGGATGGCTTTTTCTTGCCTCCACCAAAGCCAAGGTTGCATGAACTTTTGATTAAAAAGAGCGCCGATAAGGCCAATATCCCCGTGATCCCTTCCAGGCTTTCAATCCTTACCAGGCCGATCAACAATGAAAGAGGGGTGTGCTTTTTTTGTAACCAATGTAACAGAGCGTGCCAGGCATATGCGGATTTTTCCTCAGGAACATGCTTGGTAAAGCCTGCGATGCAGAAAGGAAAAGTGGACTTGTATACTAACTCCATGGTTAGAAAAGTGACTACTAATGATAGGGGTGAGGCCACGGGAGTTTCTTATGTCAGCAAAGAGGACATGAGGGAATATAAGCTGAAATCACGTGTAGTGGTGCTAGGAGCCTCTGCTTGTGAATCGGCTAGGATTATGTTGAACTCAAAATCCAAAACCCATCCAGACGGATTGGGAAATCATAGCGGAATGGTGGGCCGATATCTGCATGATTCTACAGGAGCCGATAGAATGGCAGTAATCCCTGATTTGGTCGATCGCGACAGGTATAATGAGGACGGCACCGGAGGGATGCATGTGTATACGCCATGGTGGTTGGACAATAAAAAGCTTGATTTTGCCAGAGGTTACCATATTGAGTTTTGGGGTGGGATGGGCATGCCATCCTACGGTTTCGGGACCGGAATGGATACCCTGAGAAGCCACATCAAAGATGAGTTTGGTACGCCTAGCCCGAATGGTGGGTATGGGGCAGGTCTCAAAAAGGATATCAAGAGGTTTTTTGGAACCACCGTAGGGATGTCAGGACGTGGGGAGAGTATTCCGCGTTATGAAAACTACTGCGAAATTGATCCTTTGACGGTAGATAAATATGGTATTCCGGTATTGAAGTTCAATTACAACTGGACCGATCAGGAGCTTAATCAAGCCAAGCATATGCATGATACCTTTGAGGAGCTGCTTACGGGTATGGGCGGAAAGCTTCTAGGAACCAAGCCGGGTAAGGAAAACGAATACGGGCTGCATGCTCCTGGGCGAATAATCCATGAAGTGGGTACCACGCGAATGGGGAATGATCCGTCGAATTCTGTCTTAAACAGCAACTGTCAGTCTCATGATTGCAAAAACCTGTTTGTAGTGGATGGAGGGCCGTTCGTTTCTCAGGCGGACAAAAACCCGACTTGGACTATCCTTGCATTGGCCTGGAGAACTTCCGACTATATTGTGGATCAAATGAAAAAGCAAAATATTTAAGTAATATCGATATGAACAGACGTGAAAATTTGAAATTACTTTTTACTGGGGCCTCGGGCTTTTTGCTGGCGGGCTGCAGCGTGGAGGAGAGTTCGGTAGAAGAAGTTCCGGCCCCGTCGGGTTTTTCCACAGCCGGCAGAAGTCCCGAGGAAATAGCTATTGACAAGAAGTTGTTGTCGGAGACATTTTTTACTGAGAAGGAAGTGGAAAAGCTGAATTATCTGGTGGAGGTAATCATACCTGCTGATGAAGATTCAGGAAGTGCTCTGGATGCAGGTGTGCCGGATTTTATTGAGTTTATGGTCAAAGACATCCCGTCTTATCAAACGCATATGCGTGGAGGCCTGCGCTGGCTTGACAATCGGGCCTTGGATAGGTTTGATCAGGAATTTATGGATCTCTCCAATGATCAACGAATTTCGATCATTGATGAAATAGCTTATCCTGACAAGGCTGGTCCGGAAGTTGGAAATGGCGTGCGGTTTTTCAATATCTTGAGGGATTTGACTTCCACAGGCTATTTCACCTCCAAAATGGGTTTTGATGACTTAGGGTATGTGGGCAACCGGCCAAATGTATGGGATGGAGTGCCCGAGCATGTTTTGGAAAAATATGGGGTGGCATATGATCCCAGGTTGGAAGATGTATATCTAAAACCCGATCAGCGGGGAGTGGTAGCCCAATGGGATGACCAAGGGAACCTGATAGGGTAAAAATAAGCAGCATATTTAAGATGCATACTTGAGTTTTGGGTTTATTGAACAAAAATGGCTTAAGCTGTACTTAGGCCTTTTTTTATGCCCTTTAGTCAGCAAACTTTATTTAATGCCATCAAACCTGACGGCTGGTTTGTATCCTGAAAAAAAGCAGGATATATTTGTAGCCAAATTGAAATTATGCAAAAAAGACTTGTCCTTGACCATAATCAGATTGCAATCATTTTAAGGCGTTTTTGCCATCAACTGATTGAAAATCACGATGATTTTAAGAATACTGTTTTTTTGGGTCTCCAGCCCCGTGGTCCTATTGTTTTGGATAAGTTAGTTGCCCTGTTGGAAGAGATAAGTGGGGTGAAGGTGCCATTTGGCTACTTGGATGCCACTTTTCATAGAGATGATTTCAGAAGGAGGGATCTGCCCCTCACTGCTAACGAGACCAAAATCAATTTTTTAATAGAAGGAAAGAAAGTAGTTCTTGTAGATGACGTGCTCTACAAGGGACGATCGGTAAGAGCTGCCATGGATGCCATGATTGCCTTTGGCAGACCTCAGAAAGTTGAACTAATGATCCTTATCGACCGCAAATACACCCGAGACTATCCCATCAAACCCGATTATTTTGGACGACAGGTCAATACCCTGGAAACCCAGCATGTGAGCGTGGAGTGGAAGGATAAGGGGTTTGAACAGGACGCCATATGGATCACAGAAAAAGATAAAAGCTAAACATGTCACAGCTGAGTACCAGACACCTGTTAGGAATTAAGGATATCACTGAGCAAGATATCCATACCATCTTTGACACCGCTCAAAACTTTAAAGAGGTCATCAATAGACCCATCAAAAAAGTACCTTCTCTCAGGGACATCACCATTGCCAATATCTTTTTTGAAAACTCTACCAGAACCAAGCTGTCTTTTGAGCTGGCGGAAAAGAGGCTTTCTGCCGATGTAGTCAATTTTTCCTCCAGCAACTCCAGTGTCAAAAAAGGGGAAACGCTTATCGATACGGTCAATAACATCCTTTCCATGAAAGTGGACATGGTGGTGATGAGGCACAGCAGTCCGGGGGCGGCACATTTTCTTTCCCGAAATATCAAGGCCAACATAGTAAATGCCGGTGACGGAACCCATGAGCATCCTACCCAAGCACTTTTGGATGCTTATTCCATCAGGGAGAAATTAGGTGATGTGGCTGGAAAGAAAGTGGCGATCATTGGCGATATCCTGCATTCAAGGGTGGCGCTTTCCAATATTTTCTGTCTCCAAAAACTTGGGGCTGAAGTGATGGTTTGCGGACCCATTACCCTGTTGCCCAAGCATATTGCCAGTCTAGGTGTGAAAGTTGAATATGATGTGCAAAAAGCACTCGAGTGGTGTGATGTGGCCAACGTGCTAAGAATCCAGCTTGAACGGCAGCAGATTAAATATTTTCCATCCCTGCGCGAATACAGCCTCTACTACGGTATCAACAGAAAAATGCTGGACAGACTTGACAAGGAGATCGTGATTATGCACCCAGGACCAATCAACAGGGGGGTGGAATTGAATTCGGATGTGGCAGATAGCGAGCATTCCATCATCCTCCATCAAGTGGAAAATGGCGTGGCAGTAAGAATGGCCGTTCTGTATCTTTTGGCAGGAGCAAAATAAGCTGTAGTAAGCAAACTTGTTTTGAATAAGCGTTGTTGTAAATTCTGCAGATCAAGATAAATCATTGATTGTACGGAATATTATTTTTTAATTATCGAAATATTTAAATTGCAAATAAGGTAAAATAGAACATAATGATCTACAATTCCATCATCGAAACCATCGGCAATACGCCCATGGTCAGACTTAATAAGGTAAATGCCGGAATCAAGGGTGAAATCTTGGTGAAAGTCGAATACTTTAACCCTGGTAACTCCATGAAGGACCGTATGGCCATCAAAATGGTGGAGGATGCCGAAAAGGAGGGGCTTTTGAAGCCAGGAGGGACTATAATCGAAGGAACTAGCGGCAATACCGGGATGGGACTTGCTTTGGCGGCAATCGCCAAAGGCTATAAGTGCATTTTTACCATGGCCGATAAGCAATCTAAGGAGAAAATCGATATCCTTAAGGCTGTTGGCGCAGAGGTGATCGTTTGCCCTACTAACGTGGCTCCTGAAGATCCAAGATCTTATTATTCTGTAGCCAAAAAGCTTAATGAGGATATCCCCAATTCTTTCTACCCAAACCAGTATGACAACCTATCGAATTGGAAAGCTCATTATGAGACTACTGGGCCGGAAATCTGGAACGACACAGAAGGCAAAATTACCCATTATGCAGCCGGTGTAGGTACCGGAGGGTCAATGTCTGGTACCGCCAAATACCTTAAAGAGCAAAACCCTAATATTGTAACTGTTGGAATCGACACGTATGGGTCGGTATTCAAAAAATATAAAGAAACCGGGATTTTTGATGAGAAAGAAGTCTATCCTTACCTTACAGAAGGCATAGGTGAAGACATCCTTCCCAAAAACGTTGATTTTTCGGTTATCGATCACTTTGTGAAAGTTACCGATAAGGATTCAGCCGTGATGACCAGAAGGCTTTCCAGAGAAGAAGGTTTGTTTGTAGGCTGGTCTTGTGGCTCGGCCGTTCATGGAGCTCTCGAATATGCCAAAGAAAACCTCAAAGAAGGCGACAGAATGGTAATTATCCTTCCAGATCATGGTACCCGATATTTAGGTAAAGTTTACAATGACGACTGGATGCGTAACCATGGTTTCTTGGAGGACAAGAGCTATTCGACCGCCAGAGACATCATAGGTGGAAGAAACGGCTCCTTCGAGCTTGCAGTAGCCCAGAAAAGTGATAGTGTTCGCTCCGCCATTCATTTGATGAACCAAAAAGGTGTATCCCAGATTCCAGTTGTGGAAGATGGAAATGTGGTGGGAAGTCTCACAGACAGCAAATTGCTTAATAAACTGATAGAAAATCCGCAATTGAAAGATGCCCAGGTTTCTGATGTGATGGAAAATGCGATGAAGTTTGTTGCATTGGACAGCACGTTGGATGTATTATCATCTTTAGTTGAAAAGGAAAAGGCAGTTTTGGTGAGAGACCACCTAGACCAAATCCATATCATCACCAAGCATGATATTTTGGAGGCAGCTACCAAATAATTTTAATTAAACTTATGATATTCAAATGCACAGGAAAGTTTTCTGTGCATTTGTCATTTTCGATATATGGAAAAGAAGAACATAGAGAAACTCTTGGAAAGAGGGTACGATTTTGATATAAGGGCTGCATTTGAGAAAGCTTTTGAGATGTTTTCTCAAAATGCGATCAATTGTGTTGCCTATAGCATGCTGATCCTTTCTGTGCAGCTTTTGGTGGCCACATATGTGCCAGAGCTGACGCTCGTGTACAGCATATTCCTGTTTCCGGCCCTGGTTGGCGGGTTTTTCTTAGTCGCCAACAAGATCAGCCAAGGAGACGCTATTGTTTACCCGGATTTTTTCAAAGGATTCCAATATTACATTGTCCTTATCCTGATCAATCTGGTTGGGCAGGTTTTGGTGGCATTAGGCATTATGGCTTTGATCGTGCCTGGGGTGTATCTAATGGTGGGGTATATGTTCTCCTTCCTGTTTGCCATTTTTGCAGGAACGGATTTTTGGCAGTCTTTGGAATTGAGCCGAAAAGTAGTTCATAAGCGATGGGGGAAATTTTTTATACTGTTTTTGTTGTTGTTGGTTTTGAATATACTAGCTGCTCTGCCTGCCCTGCTGGGCTTGCTGGTCTCGCTTCCCGTCAGTGCCTTTGTTATATATAATGTATTTGAAACCGTAACAGAAGGCGCATATGAGGAAGAGGAGTAGCACTGGTATAAATATTGGGATATAAACTCTAAACGAGCGACTTGGATACTTCACACAATTCCTATAAAACTAGGGCAAGGGTAATTGCCGGATTTGTTTTGGCACTGGTACTGATCGTGGGTGTCAGCATGGTAACCTATTTTTCTGTCCGAAAGCTGCTGGATACCGTGGAGGCCCTAGCAGAACCAAGTGAAAGATTAAGGCACCTGAATGGCCTGCTGGCTGATATTTACCAGCTTGACAGGGCACAGGGCCGTGTGGATCAGGATACCCAAAATGGGAGCAATTATCTGCAAAAAATAGAAGAAAGGCTGCTACAGCTTCAAGAGTATGCCTCGGATAGCACCGAAATCGACCAGCTCAAGAAAATCAGTTACAATGTCAATGAGCTCTTACTAGTCCATAATGGCCTGGATGAGGTCAAGTTCAACCTGATTAACAGGAATTTCAGCTCTGAGGCTCTCAAGAACATTGAAACCAAGATCCGCCGGCAAGAGGAATTGAACAGGTTGCAAACCATTGGCCGGATAAAGCTTAACCAACCTACCACCCGAAGAGCGCTTCCGGATACCACCCGGAGGCCGGAGGGGGACACCTTACCCCCAAGAAGAATCCGAAGGGATACCACTGCTGGGATCAATGAATTACTCTCTTCGGAAGAACGCGCAAATCTGAGACAATTGCTTTCTACTCTAAATATCAACCCGGCCAGGGGGGATACTACCCGTGCGAGACTAAACCAGTCCCAGTCCGATTCCATCCTTTATGCCGTAAGAAGCACCATCCTTGATATTAATACCGAAGAGCAGCGGCTCAGGTCACAGCTTGCTGCCCTGGAATTTGATTTGGTGGAGAAAAATAAGATTATTATTGCCGATATACAGACGGTAATCTCCACTCTACAGCAGGAAGTGTTGGCAGAGGCAAGGTCCCAAAACGATGATGCCTACGAATTGACTTTTAAGGTTTCGATTTTGTTGATAATTCTTATCGTCATAGGCGTGATCGGTTCCACAGCCTTTATATATAGTATTCTTTCGGAAATCAACAAGGCGCAGGATTACAGGCTGCGGCTGGAAGAGGCGAAAAAGCGGTCTGATAATTTGGCGAAAGCCAAACAGTATTTCCTCGCCAACATGAGCCATGAAATACGGAATCCTCTTCATGCCATCCAGGGATACAACGAGGCCTTGAAGAAAACTCCTTTGGACGATGATCAGCAGAGTTATGTCAAGATGGTTGGCTTTGCCTCGCAGACGCTTTCTTCCATTGTTAATGACATTTTGGATCTTTCCAAGCTTGAGGCAGGCAAAATCACTTTCCACCCGGAGCCATTTAATCCCCATCTGCTATTCCGCAATATCAAGGACTTCTTCGAGCTAAAAATCAAGGAAAAGGGTTTAGAGTTTGTGTGGGATGTGGATTTGCCCCAAGATAAATGGCTGGTAGGCGATGAACTTCGGATCAACCAGATCATGAACAATCTGATCAGCAACGCTTATAAATTCACCGATAAAGGCATAATCAAGGTCGATGTGAGCTATGATGCGGGCAATTTGAGGCTTGCGGTCATTGACAGCGGAATGGGGATGACCAAAGAGGTGAGGGAGAACATATTCACAGAATTCAACCAGGGCGACAGTTCCATTACAAGGAAATTTGGCGGTACTGGCCTTGGGCTTTCCATAGTGAAAAAGATGGTGGACCTGCAGGAGGGAGAAATTACTTTCGAAAGTGAACTGGGAAGCGGAACGGCATTTTATGTAGAACTCCCCGTGCCTTTGACTGATGCTATAGAAGACAGTCGGGATCTGAATGCGCAGCTCACTTACTCAATCGAAGGCGTCCGGGTACTGCTTGTCGATGATGATCCCATTGGGATAAAGTTTGCCAAACTACTTTTGGAAAGCAATGGCGCCAAGGTTTCCAGCTATCTGGGTGGAGTGGATTTTCGGGATAATTTCCAGAAGGAACCTTTTGATATTGCCTTGCTGGATATCCAAATGCCGGAGGTGAGTGGCTATCAGGTACTAAACTTGCTGAAGGAAAATTATCATTACGACCAATTACCGATCCTGGCCGTGACAGCCAATGTATTTGCCGACGAAAGGGATAAGCTTAGCAATCATGGATTTGACGGTATTTTGCTTAAGCCGTTTAAAGAGAACAAACTGGTGGAAACCATTGCTTCATATCTTAACTTAGAGCCAACGAAAATGGAGGAAAAAATATCAAACAACGATCATTCAAATAGCAAGTACTCTTTGAGCGACTTGGAGAAATTCTGTATGGGCGATGAAGAGCTGCTGCAGGAAGTAGTGCAGGAGTTTTATGAAGAAACTGTGAGCAACCTGAGGGATATTCAACAGTTGGCAGATAAGGAGGATTATCAAGCAGTGATGGAAATTGCCCACAAACTTTCTAGCAGGCTTGGCCAATTAAGGATTGACACTGCTGAGCTGGCCAAGAATATTGAGATAAATGTAAAGCAGGATGATACTTCGGAAGTGCGTGCGATGGTAAAAGGGCTAGTCGAGCGGACCCATGTGGTGCTTGAGGAAATCCAGAAAAAAGAAAATATCTCTTCCGCTGGTTAGGAAGAGATATTGTACTTTTCAATTTTGTTGTAGAGCGTTTTTCGGTCCATATTGAGGATTTTGGCGGCTTTGGACTTGTTGAACTTTACCTCTTCAAGGGTTTGGATAATCAAACTCTTTTCTTTTTCCTCAAAACTGCTTTTCAGATCTTTGGCAGCTCCCGTTTCTTGGGTTGAGTTTTCAGGCAACAAAAGCTGAATCGGCAATACCTCCTTTTCCACCAATCCTTTTCCAGTCAATAAAACCGCTCTTTTTACGATATTCTTGAGCTCTCTCAAATTACCCGGCCAACTGTAAGTTTTAAATATTTCTTTTACCTCACTTGAAAAGCCGGTTACTGATTTGTTTAAATAGTTATTGCTTTCTTCCAGAAAATTGTTGGCAAAATCAAAAAGCTCCTCGCCACGGTCCCTCAAAGGAATCGCCTGAATGCTGAATTCATTGAGTCGGTGGTACAAATCTTCCCTGAATTCGCCGCGTCTGGAAGCCTCTATCAAATCTTCATTGGTAGCCACAATGATCCTTACATCAATGTCAATATCACTGTTGCCGCCTACTTTTCGGATTTTTCTTTCTTGTATAGCTCTCAACAGCTTGATCTGAACATCATAGCTCAGGTTCCCGATTTCGTCCAAGAAGATCGTTCCTCCTTTGGCACTTTCAAAGTTTCCAACTTTGTGGTCAAAAGCGCCCGTAAAAGCCCCCTTCATGTGTCCAAAGAGTTCACTGGCCGCCAATTCCTTTGAAAGAGCACCGCAGTCGATAGCTACAAATGGGCCGTCTTTTCTACTGGATTTTTGGTGGATTCTTTTCGAAATGTATTCCTTTCCCGTCCCACTTTCCCCGAGCACAATCACGCTCATATCAGTAGGGGCCACCAAGTCTATGTACTCTTCGAGTTTTCTGGAGGCTTCCGTTGTGCCGGCTACATAATGGTCGCCATGGGCCAATTGGGTTTTAGGGGAGGAGGGGGCTTCGGTAGGGGCTTTCTTTTTGTTTTTCTGCTTAAAGGCTTCCTTGACAGTAGCCAATAGCTCATCTGGATTCACGGGCTTGGTAATGTACTCGAAAGCTCCCATTTTCATGGTTTTCACCGCCGTGCGTATATCAGAATAATTGGTAATCAAGATCACCGGAACGGCCAACTGTGAGTCAATGATTTTTTCCAAAATCTCCATTCCCGTACCATCTGGTAACCGATAATCGGTAATGATCAGATGGGGGGTGTTTTTCTCTATGGCATGCAGTGCCTCGGAGACTTTTTGAATGGACTGTACAGCATATTGATTTCGCTCTAAAAAATTTTTAATGATTTTTGAATAGGTGAGGTCATCTTCTATCAAAAGGATTCTTTTCATAAGTGCGTATTCGGGTGGTCTTCTTACTATTTCATGAATTTAGTAAAAATAAAATGGCATCAGTATTCCTACCGATGCCAATTTAAACAGAAATTGTGAGTATTTGGTTTAGTCTTCTCTTACTTCGTTGCCTTGGGCGTCATATTTTTTAGTCACCGCCTCACCTGCTTTATCAAAATGTACCTCATAATGAAGTTCGCCCTCCATATTGGTTACTTGATAAGCTTCAGTGATTCTTAGATCCCTCACATCATCTTTTTCGCTAATGGAGTTTCTAACTGCCTGGGGAAGATCATCTGGTGCGATCTTTACCCTGTCCTGATTGATCTCCGTCTGTGGCTCAGTGGGAGGTGTTGTGGTTTGGGCCTGTACACCGACAAAGGCAAATCCACAAAGGGCGAGTACTAACAATCCTTTTTTCATAGTTATGGTATTATAATAAGTGGTTAATGATAAATTTTATTTCCTTTTTGGTCGAATTTCACTGATTTGGTCCTGTTGCCTCCATAGCTGATGAAGGTCAGGTCATAAACCTGGGTATCCTGAACCTTGTATTTTATAATGTTGTTCAATTCCATATAGCGCAACCGCCTGTCGTTTTCAATTTTATCAACAATGGAGGCGGGCAACTGAATTAATAGCTTGTCCTCATACATATCGTTCGAGTCCACCTGCTTGACTGAATCCGAATCCGCACCGAAACCTGCTTTTACAAAATCAGGGTTAGATATATTCCCCTGACAGGAACCTAAGGCTATAAGCCAAATAATGGGTACATAAAACAGTTTTTTCATAATCGGTGTTGGTTTAAGGGTCGCTATCTATTCATATTCCATAGTTTGCTTTAATGTATATAGAGCACTATCCGAATCTTGATTTTGAAAGTTATTGTGTTCGAAATTCTCAAATTTTAAATAGGTCAGGAGAATCATAAAGACGAAACCAATAGCCATAAATAATATAACGATTAGCTTTTTCATACTTTTTAGCCGTTTCGTTATATTGTTCACCAATTGTGCCAGAAAAAAATATGCCGTTTTTAAGAAAAATTCAGAACTTAATGATAAAAAAATGGGTATGCCTTCTACAGGTTGGGGAAAATACTAGGTACAGATTATTCGTGGGTTAAAATCATCGCTTCGAGCCTATTATAAGATTTCTCTTTTAAATGTGCAATTTCCCCCTCATGGTTCCCGATTGGGACAATAGGCTTGGAGAAATACACATCTATGGTGCCCGGGCTCATCAAAAGGGAATCCCGTCCCATTAGTTTCCCAGCTCCAATGATGGCCATCGGCATGATTGGGACGCCAGTTTCCACCGAGAGCCGAAAAGCCCCATTTTGAAAAGGCATCAGCGAATCGCTTGGGTTTCGGGTCCCCTCCGGAGCTACCACCACGCTCACTCCTGAGTGTAGCACCTTTCTCAACCTTATGATGCTTTCTTTTCTTGATTCGGGGCTTTGCCTGTCTACCCATACGGCGATTTTGCTGATCATAAATCCAAACAAGGGGATCTTGGAAAGCTCTTTTTTGCCCAATGCGCGGATTTCCTGCGGTATGGCCATCGGAATGGCCGGTGCGTCGAGGTAGGAAGTGTGGTTGAAAATGTAAATATAGGGCTTGCCTTCTTCAATATGTTCCAGCCCGTGAATGTTGAATTTTACGCCAATAGAGAAAGACCACACCTTGGCCCAACAGCGGATGAAAAAAAAGGTCACATAGCCCCATTTGCTTGAGAGTAAGAGCGGGATGAAAATGAACGGGGCGAAAATTATCATGAAAATCCAAAACAGCAACAAGGCGTAAATGGTGTAAATCGTTTTGAGTATTTTCATTTTGGTCTAATATTTGGTATTTTTGGGTTATTAATTAAATTTCACTCTTTGCTTGCAAATAGCCCTTGGACGCGTGAGTTCAAGGGTTTCTTTTTTGCAAAAATATAAATTTCGCCCAAAATTCTCTCCCCACACCCGGTTTGCCCCTCACGGCTAGTTAAAATTCTTAAATGAGCGACATAGTTGAATTATAATCGACAAATATAAGTTACCATATCGCCTGATCGGTATCAGGTTTACGGCAAAATCATTTACATTTGCAACTTCTTGTATAAAATCTAGCTACACCTAATGAGTGACCAGATCAAACACGAATGCGGGATAGCCATGCTAAGGCTTCGCAAACCTCTCCAATATTACATTGATAAATACGGCTCACCCATGTATGCCGCCAACCGGCTCTATGTGTTGATGCAAAAGCAGATCAACCGTGGACAAGATGGTGCCGGGCTTGCCAATATTAAAATTGACACTGCTCCGGGAACACGCTATATCAGCCGTTACCGCTCCATACAGCCCCAGGCAGTGAATGAGATTTTCGGAAAGATTTCCAAAAAATTCAAAAAAGCATACAAAGCCAATGGCGACCACGTGGCCAAAGACGGGGATTGGCTTAAAAACAATGTTGCTTTCAGCGGGGAAGTTTGGCTGGGCCACCTGCGCTACGGCACCCATGGTGAAAACAGCATCGAGACCTGCCACCCTTTCCTTAGGCAAAACAACTGGAGAAGCCGTAACCTGGTAATGGCAGGCAACTTCAACATGACCAATGTGGAGGAGCTTTTCAGCAAATTGGTGGAGCTGGGTCAGCACCCCAAAGAAAAGACTGATACAGTCACTGTAATGGAAAAAATCGGCCACTTTGTGGACGAGGAAAACCAAAGGATCTTTGATAAGTATAAGAAGGATTACACCAACCAGGAAATCACCGGAGTAATCGAGCGAGAGTTAGATGTAGCTCGGATCCTTCGAAGATCCTGCAGGGATTTTGACGGGGGATATGCCATGGCCGGAATCATCGGGAACGGTGCCAGCTTCGTGGTTCGCGATCCATCGGGCATTAGACCTGCCTATTATTATGCAGATGATGAGATTGTGGTAATCGCTTCCGAAAAGCCTGCGATAAAAACAGCTTTCAACATTGATTATAAAGAAATAAAAGAGATCCAGCCTGGCCATGCTTTGATCATAAACAAAGATGGTTCTTACGGTGAATATGAAATTACCCCGCCCCGAAAGAAAACCTCCTGTTCATTTGAACGCATTTATTTCTCTAGAGGAACTGATCCGGATATTTACTCTGAGCGGAAAAACCTTGGGAAACTCCTTATCCCCCAGATACTCAAAGCCATTGATTTTGATTTGAAGAACACGGTTTTTAGCTATATTCCAAACACCGCCGAAACAGCCTTTTTGGGTATGATCGAGGGACTGGAAGATTATTTGAGTGCCAAGAGGAGGGAAGTGCTTTTGGAAGGAAAACCGCACCTGGGAGATATCGAAGACCTGTTGCACTTCCGTCCTAGGGTGGAAAAGCTGGTAAGTAAGGATGTGAAGTTGCGGACTTTCATTACCAACGATAGCGACCGGGATGAGATGGTTTCCAATGTATATGACACCACTTATGGAGTAATCCGCTCAGGAATTGATACTATTGTGGTAATCGATGACTCTATTGTGAGAGGAACTACCTTGGAGAAGAGCATTTTGACGACGCTAGATAGACTACAGCCCAAAAGGATCATCATTGTCTCCTCCGCGCCCCAGATCCGCTTCCCGGATTGTTACGGTATAGACATGTCCAAAATGCGGGAGTTCATCGCATTTAGGGCCACCTTAGAGCTATTGAGGGATCATGGTAAATCCCACATCCTGGATCAGGTTTACGAAAAATGTGTAGCCGAGCCGAATTCCCCCCACAACTTTGTGAAGGAGGTTTATGCACCGTTTACGGATGAGCAGGTTTCGGACAAAATCGGCGAGATTATCACTTCACCATCCATCAACGCGGAGGTGAAAGTGATCTACCAAACTGTTGAAAACCTGAATAAGGCCTGCCCTGAGCATTTGGGCGACTGGTACTTTACCGGTGATTTCCCAACTGAAGGTGGCATGAGAGTAGTGAATAAGTCCTTTGCCAACTTCATGGAAGGAAAAGTGGTGAGAGCTTACTAAATTTTAACCTTTAAGTATTTTGTTATGAAAAGAATCGCAAGCGTATTTTTATTGTTTTTGATCTCCTCAGGGGCTTTTGCCCAAGGCGAAGTGTTGATGTTTTTGGAAAACCTGCAGCCCTTGTGCGGCAAAACCTTTGAAGGAAAGCTGGTGTATCCTGAGGAAGGCCGTGAGCCCTTTTCCAGCAATCCACTTTCCATGACCGTGGCCGCATGTACAGAGGATACCGTTAAGATTCCTTTTATAGTAGGCACGGATCGGTCCAGAACCTGGGTTTTAACGCTCATGGAAGAAGGTTTGCAGCTAAAGCATGATCACCGACATGAAGATGGTACGCCGGATGACTTAACCAATTATGGTGGGGTAGCTTCTGATGAGAGCAATGCTTGGGAGGTTCATTTTCCAGCAGATGAAGAAACAGGCGAAATGCTGCCGAGATCAAAAAACGCGACTTGGTCCATGGTGATTAATAGAGATGCGAAAATTTTCAGCTATATCCTTTCCGTAGACGGTGAAAGATCTGTTCAGGTAGACTTTGACATCGATATGGGCATCGAAAGTGGATTATAAAAAGAAAGAGCGGCAATTGGCCGCTCTTTCTTTTTATAAGTTTTATAAATTTTGAATTACATTTAGCAATTCATCCGGGTTTATCGGTTTGCTTACATAAGCATCAGCCCCCAAGTCGATTGCCTTGTTGGCCACTTCTTGGTCTCCATACCGGGTGATCAAGATTACCTTGCTTACTTTATCTCCTTCTTTAATGCTCTCTAGAATGCTCAAGCCGTTGTCATCCGGAAGCCTATAATCCAATATAGCCAGGTCAAATGTTTGTTCTTTCAAAAGTTCAAATGCCTGCTTAGCAGATTGGGCATCCTTGGTTGTGTAGCTATTTTTCGTCAAAAACCTCGTCAGGAGTTTGCAGAACACCACGTCGTCCTCAACAATTAATATATTTTTTATCATGTTCATGTTAATTGATCGGTTAAATTAAACAATACTGGCTTCCTTATCAAATGTATGGATAGCATTTTGATCAATGGCATATACAGCCATAATACTCTGTATAAATCCTCGGATGAGTTCATCTATTCCAAGGCCCAAAAGTGCAAAGTTTCTCACATCAAATAGAATCAGGCGCTCGTCTGCGTATGTCCAGCCATCATCGCCTTTGATGGATAGGTTGGTGCCATATACTTCCCATGAATTCATGTCTTCTGGTAGGGGCTGGTTCAGGGGAAAGCCTGATTTTCGGCTGTAGATCGCCAGAGGCCTCATTCCGTCCTCCGTGGCATGCATCATCATTCTCAGGTCGAAAGCAAAACTTCTTCCCTTACTGTCCGGAATAGTGCCCAAGTGGTACCAGGTGTCTGCCGGGTCTTTACCTTCAGTGTAATTACTATGGATCAATTCCTGAATGATGAAAACCTCATCCGGATCATGGGCCAGTTCAGCAAGTGCAAAATCCATTTCTTTTTGGTTCACCACGGTGTATACGCCTTGACCTGCATTGGAATCAGGGACTTTGATTACCATGCTTCCTCCCATTTTTTCAAAATAGGATTGAAGCTCCCCGTAAGGCACATTTCTATAGGTTTTGGGAGTAAATATGCTGATACCTTTTGATTCAAACTCTTCGTTGAAACGGTCATAGGCCTCACTGGCCACTTCTTTGTTGCGGCCACCTGCGAGGCAAGCCTCAATGGGGTTGAGCAGAAGTGTTTTGGAATGCTTGGGGATTCTGGTCCAAGGCTCCTGGGTGACATACCTAAAGGCAGCCTTAATCTCCACCCATTCTTCCTTTTCCCCTCTGACAAACATTTTTCCATCCCGAAACTCTACAGGGGCGTCTTTATCACCCAGTTTGTATTGGGCCAAGTAAACGTTTTGTCCAAAAACTTCCGCAATAGTGGCGGCGTAGCCCACGTTTTCCATCGGGTTTTTGTCATAGATGACCGCCAAGGCACCTTCCTCCGGATGTTTTTCCACCATCGGCTTGAAAGTCTTTTCAATGAGCCTTCTGTAACCGCCATGCTCAAAACTGAAATCGAGTAAGGGCATGGACTTCTGCCCGCTTGGGCAGCTGTTTGTTTCAATTAGGGTAAGTTTTCTCAGGCCTTGATTGTTGGTCACGTGCATCAGGTCGGTGCCGGACCACCTGAAATATTTTGGCTGGTATTTCAATAGCTTCATGACCGTCTCATGGTCTGCTCTTGGGTTTAGCCTACAGAAGCGGGCAGCCATCTGCTCATGGTTCAGATTCAAAAATGCAGCCACCAAGGGGTGGATCTGGGAATTTAGTGCCCGGGGATACCAGTGGTCTGCCGGTTCAAAATCGCCGGGTTCAACTAGATGGACATTGGAAGATATGGAAAGCTTCATGTTTAAGGAAATTTGATTCGTTAAGAAAATATATTTTGGGATTAGGCTCTATAAATAAGCTCTGCGATAAACTCTTTGTTTTGCCAAAGCATCAATACGCCACTGACTACCATGCTGGCCACCACTATTTTACGAAACAATTCATCTGACATTTTACCCAAAATCAGTTTCCCCACATAAATGGCTGACATGGATACTACACCAATCATGATTCCGTATTTGAGTACCTCGCCGTTGACATACCCCAAGTAAGCGTAAGAAATTATCTTGGTGAGGTGGAGTAGAATGGCATTTGCTGAACGGGTGCCTAAAAGGGACTCTTTGGAAATCCCGTAGCTCAGATAAGCGGAGTTCATCAAGGGGCCCACACCTCCGATCAGGCCGGATAAAAAGGAAACCCCCAAGCCCATGGGTGCAAAATGCCATGCTTTGATGCGGAATTTGCTCGGCTTGTCTTTTTTCTTGAACTGCATCACCGTGGAGACCAAAAGCAGTCCGATTAATATTTGCAGGTAGTCAGAAGAAAGCTCTGCAAACATTCTTGCCCCGATGATGGATCCGATGATGGTGGACGGGAAGAGCCACATGAATAATTTCCAGTCGATGTCTCTCCAAAAAAAGAAAACCTTGGAGGTACTGCTCATGCCGATGCTGATGGTCATTACTGGGGCCACGGCTTTCACTCCTACCACAACGGCTACCAGGGGCATCAAAAGAAGACTGGCGCCCCCGCCGCTCAGGGTGCTTAAGATGAAGATGATGAAAGCCCCAATAAGGACTAAAATGATTTGAATCATTGATTATGGCCTACAATAATTTGATAACTTTGATTTTGAAATACACTTGAAAAATATATGCCAGTTTCCCCACAAGGGCGTCATTATTGTAAATAGTTAACAAAAAATTTTACATCATTTTTTACCAAAAACTAGCTTAAATGAATATAGAACTATTAAAAAACGTATGTGAGAAGCCTGGAGCCCCGGGGTTTGAGGCACCGATAAGAAATTACATTTTAGAAGTTTTGGAAAACTTAGCCGATGAGGTCAAAGTGGACAATATGGGGAGCGTCATCGCCATAAAGAGGGGCAATAATAACCCGGAAAACAAAAAAGTGATGGTGGCTGCCCACATGGATGAGATAGGCTTTATAGTTACCCATATCGATGATCAGGGATTCGTTCGGTTTCACCCCCTTGGAGGGTTTGATCCGAAGACCTTGACCG
This sequence comes from Litoribacter ruber, assembly GCF_018500185.1. Lineage (GTDB taxonomy): Bacteria > Bacteroidota > Bacteroidia > Cytophagales > Cyclobacteriaceae > Litoribacter > Litoribacter ruber. The sequence goes on from NZ_JAHBGI010000007.1 coordinate 159,189, forward strand.
CCCAGCGGGTGATCATACACGGCAAGCAAGATATCATCGGGGTGATGGGCAGCAAGCCAATCCATGTAATGAGCCAAGAGGAGAGAGCCAAACTCCCCAAGCTAACCGATTATTTTATCGATCTGGGCATGAGCAAGGAGGAGGCTGAAAAAGTAATCAAAGTTGGCGACCCCATCACAAGGGAAAGGCAACTTATCGAAATGGGTGATTGTGTGAACTGCAAGTCTATTGATAATAGAGTAGCAGTCTTTATCCTGCTTGAAACTCTCCGTACCGTTGGGGAAATGCCGTTTGATTTATATGCTACTTTCACAGTACAGGAGGAAGTGGGACTGCGGGGTGCCAATGTAGCCGCCCACCAGATCAATCCAGATTTTGGAATTGCCCTGGACACTACGATTGCTTATGACGTACCTGGGGCCCAAGGACACGAGAAGATCACGGAACTAGGAAAGGGTACCGCCATCAAAATTATGGATGCCATGACCATCTGCGATTATAGAATGGTGGATTATATGAAAAAGACAGCGGATGAAAAAGCCATCTCCTGGCAGCCGGAAATCTTGACCGCAGGGGGGACAGACACAGCAGGACTGCAGCGAATGGGCAAGCAAGGCGCCATCGCCGGAGCTATCTCCATCCCGACCCGACATCTTCACCAGGTAATTGAAATGGCCCACAAAAAAGATATACAAGGCAGCATAGATTTGTTGAATGCCTGCTTGGAAAATATGGACCAATACGACTGGACGCATTGATTTATGCGGTAGCTAGTATATTTGCACTAAATGGGCTGTCTGTATGGAAGAGACAGCCTTTTTATTTCAATTTCTTTCTCGGAATCTTTTTCCCCAAGTAAGAAGATAGTTGGTCGTAATTGGTGTGTTCGTGATTGCTAAGACTGAAGGAAGTTTGATCGGCAAAAACAATGGTCATCTGCTTAAATTCGCGCTTGTTGGTCACGATCACCTCTTCCTGCCAAGCCAAAACCTCTTGAAGCTTATAACCTTTCTTAAGGCCTCTCAAGGGCAACCGGACTTGCAAACTTTCCTTTCCGGCAGAAATAAACCGGAAGCCGGCCATCATTTTCACCAAAATGATTAAGAGAACTACTGTAAGTAGGGATGCGCTGAATAAATAAAAAACGAAGCCGTATGTCTGCTTTTGGGCAAAATCAATGAGGATGTAGACCAAGCCTGAAAACAGGATGAGTACTACAATCGATAAAGAGAAATAAGTTCCGGTTTTGGGTTTGCAGTCAATCATACTTTTTCTTTCAGCTCTTCCAGGTGTTGCTTGGAGAATTCCACCAACTGGGGGAAAAACCTGTGGAAGGGAGCTTTGATTTCTTCATAATGTTCTTGTAGAAAAATATGGGAGGTCTCCATTTTGCTTTCAAAAGTCGTTCTGTTGGCCATTCCTTTCATCGCCTGCTTCATTCCCTCAATGGTGGTGTAGGACATCAGCCAGTCATTTTTGACCATCAGATCAAAAGCGATGTTAAACTTTTCGGGAAGGGGGAAAGGGTGGTCAATGGTGAATTGTGTCATAATCCTGTACACCTCTTGGGAAAATTCCTTGATAGGGGTGTCATGGTATTGGTCCCAACTTACAGCCAGGAAATGGTCGAAAAACATGTCCGAAATCACAGAGGAATAACGGGCGTAGGTGGGCTTTAAAAGTTCCTGGACGGCTTTTACCTCAGGGTGACTGTCGGTGTAGGCATCGATTGCCCTGTGCAGTTTCACTCCTGTAATCACTTCGGCATCGTAGGTTTTGGTCAGGTCTCCCCTTACAAAATCCGCTATGAAGTTGCCGATCAGCACCTTAGGTTCTCCAAAAGACAAGTATGCGTGAGCTAGAAAATTCAAAATTTACAAACTTAAGGTGTTGGTTATACTTTAGACAACCTAAATATATTAGTTTTCAAGACTAAAGTTACATTTTTATAAGAAATATGCTTGCAATTATTGTCTTGCCCCTCAGCTTTTTTTAAACTGCGTTTCTAATCTAGGTTGATTTTTGTTTGAGCTGGCTTTGAAACAGCGTTTCAAGTCCTCATTCTTATGTGTCTTCAAAAATTTTGCTGTTCTTTACTTTTTCGAAAAAATAAATACTGATCCTTGAGCCGGAACAGGGCTTTGGATTCTACAAAGAAGCTTCAATGACATTACAAGAGGAATTGGAAAAATGTCTTGGTCTCCTCCAGATGGAGTGGGATGAGGACTACAAACAGTTTATCAAAAAGTCCCAAAACAAGTCCTTGCAGGAGAAAAAACAGGAAGGGGTGTGTCTTTATCCCCTGCAGCTCAAAAGCCAGCGATTTTTGATTGGCGAAAGGCTCATGCTGACCTTTGAAGGGGAGGGGTTGAGAGATGCCAACCAGTTCCAATCCGGCAAATCCGTTTCTTTATTTAGCCTCCAGGATTTTGTGACTGCTGATGAAGGCAGAATCGGGGGAGTGGTGAACTCGGCCAACAAAAATACCATCACAGTAACTTTTAATACATCCTATTTCCCAGATTGGCTTAAGGGAGGGAAACTGGGGATGGATCTACTTTTTGATCAAACTTCCTATAAAGAAATGCAGGCGGCCATGAAGGCGTTGCAAAAAGCAGAAAAGGGTAGGACTGCCGAGTTGCGGGATATTCTTTTGGGCCATAAAAAACCTTCTTTTTCATCGGAAACCATCTTCCCTGATCCCCATCTGAACAGCTCCCAGATAGAGGCCTTGCAGAAAATGGCCGACGCTCAGGATGTGGCCATCATTCACGGACCTCCTGGCACAGGCAAAACCACCACCTTGGTAGGGGCTGTAGAGGAAAATCTCAAGGTGAATTCCCAGGTTTTGGTGTGTGCTCCCAGCAATGCTGCGGTGGACCTGCTCGTGGAAAAGTTGCTCGACAGAAACATCCAAGTTGTACGCTTGGGGCATCCAGCCAGAATTGAGGATCGGATAATTGAGCATACACTTGATTACCAGATTGCCTCACACCCCAGTTATAAAGACCTCAAAAAATTAAAAAGGGATGCGGGTGAATTCAAAAGTGTGGCCAGAAAGTACAAGCGGAATTTCGGCCATGATGAAAGGATGCAGCGTAAAAGAATGTTTGAGGCGGCGACCCGGTTGAGGGAAGAGGCATCTATGCTGGAAGACTATATCCTGCAGGATGTCTTGCAATCAGCCCAAGTGGTTGCCACTACCCTGGTAGGTGCCAACCATACAGTTTTGAAGGATAGGAGTTTTCCCGTAGCCTTCATCGACGAGGCAGGGCAGGGTCTGGAACCTGCTACCTGGATTCCCGTGCTCAAAACAAGAAAGGTGGTTATGGCGGGGGATCATTGCCAACTGCCACCAACTGTAAAAAGCTTTGAAGCCGGAGAAGCGGGGTTTAAGGTTACTCTTTTTGAAAAAACCATACAGCGGCAACCCGAAGTGGCCACCATGCTCACCCTTCAATATCGAATGCCCAATATTATCATGGGTTTTTCCAATGATGAGTTTTACAAGGGGCGCTTGATTGCCGAAAATTCCATTGCGGAAAGGACGCTTGAGGATGGAGAGCCAGCCATGCTGTTCATTGACACAGCAGGAAGCGGATTTGGAGAGCAGATAGAAAAAGACAGTCAAAGTAAGTTAAATGCTGATGAGGCCCACTTTACACTTTCTCAGCTGGAGAAAACCATTGAGAAGGTCAAACCTGAAAAAATCAACCATCACCAATGGACAATCGGTGTAATCTCCCCCTATCGGGCGCAGGTGGCTAAATTGAAGGAGCTATTTGAGGATGAAGGCACCTTTCCTTATTTGAATGCGGTGAAGGAGAATATTACGATTGATTCTATTGATGGCTTTCAAGGGCAAGAGAGGGATATTATTTTCATCAGCTTGGTCAGGTCCAATTCTGAGGGGGAAATTGGCTTTCTTGCCGATACACGTCGCATGAATGTGGCCTTGACGCGGGCAAAAAGAAAGCTGGTCGTAGTGGGGGACAGTTCCACGATAGGAAACCACCCCTTTTACCAGAAATTTCTTAACTACACTGAACAGCACGGAATTTACAGGAGTATTTACGAATATGGTATTTTTGATTAGATACTTCCCCGCTTTTGGATTATTTCATCCACCAGCATCCTATTGCCGGCTGCAATGAAATCGTATTGTCCCTCCAATTCAAAGGTCATGCCAGTCAAATCCTGTCCGTTCAGGTCAGTCACTACGCCACCGGCGGCCTTCAGGATCGGAAATGCCAACAGGTTATAAAAATCCGAAAGTTTGCGGCACTCAATGGAAAAATCAGCTGCTCCCCGGGCGATTTCACACAGGTCCATACCACTGTTGTCAATGGCCCGGATGTCCTTTACCAAAGGATAAATCGGCCAGCAGTAATCAAAATGGGCTTTTGTTGCTGTATAACCCGGTTTTAGGTAGGCATGTGCGTCACCCAACTTGGCAGCGGCATTCTTGGTGTTGATCTCTATCTGCTTTTGCAGCAAATGGGAATCGAAAATAGCCTTTCCATTTTGGATATAATACCGGTCATGGGAATGGTAGCCACCGATGAAACTAAAGGAAAGATCACCAAATCTTAGCGACTCCTTCACTGGACTTACAGCTAGGCAAAATGATGGGTCTCCCACTCCTCGGTCCCAGTTTCTGCTCCCATCCACGGGGTCGATGTAAATATTAAATTCAGCGCTTTCTGTTTTGATTGCAGGAAAGCCTTCCATATAAATATTGACCGGTAGCTCCAAAAGCTCTTTCCTAATGACTTCGAAGGCCACCTCGTCAATTAAATGGGTTGCTTTCACCTCTTTGTCCGCAACACTGTTCAGCCCAAACAGGCCTTTCTCCCGCCTGTGCAGGTTGAGGTTTTCTTGGAGGGAAGAAAACAGGGTTTTGCTGATCTGAATAAAATCCATGGGTTATTTTATCGTTTGGAGCAGTCCGATCAGGGTTTTTGCATCATTAAATTCCTGAGCGGCCAGCCTCCTTTTTACATCTTCTTTGCTGAGAAAAACCAGCTCAATGTGCTCGTTTTCCTCTTCTGCCCCTCCGCCCTGTTCTTTTTGGCGGTCCGAGCTGGTGTTGCAAAGATAAAGATGTATTCTTTCTGAGGTGCCTCCCGGGCTGACAAAAAAGGTGCTTAGATGAACCGGTTCGTCAGTCTCAAAGCCTGCCTCCTCCATGATTTCCCTTTTGAGCGTCTCGATTGGCTCCTCACCCTCCTCCACGGATCCGGCAACCAGTTCCAAAATCCAGCCGTTGTCAGTTTGATATGTAGGGTAGCGAAACTGCCTGGTGAAAAGGTATTCATCCTTATCCTGAATGTAAATTACCGCCGCCACCGAGTCACCCCTTTCAAAATTCATCCTTTCCATCTCCTCACTCCATTCTCCATTGGGTTTAGTGATCTGCAGGGTGGCTTTTTTGATTTTAAAGTGGTTGTCGAATACCGTTTCTTCCTTTATGATTTTGGCCTGATTGTCTTTCATCTTGTTTAAAGTTAGGTTGGGAAAATGGAACAAAATAGGGAGGTGTATGTTATGTTTTCATCAACTAACTAACCTAGAATCATGACCCAGACTAAAAATGAGGAGCTCAAAAGACTCCGTGAACTTATAGAAAAAATTGAATTGGCAATGATGGTGACTCAGGACGGTGAAGAGCTGCGTGCACGCCCGATGACCACCAGCCAAATGGATGAATCCGGACACCTCTGGTTTTTTACCAATGAGTTTTCCTCCAAAACGGGAGAAATACTCGAACATGACGAGGTAAACCTTAGCTATGCAGACAAGGAGTCCAATTCTTATGTATCCATCAGTGGGAAAGCATCCTTGGTACATGACCAAAATAAAGTAAACGAGCTTTGGAATCCCATATTAAAAGCCTGGTTTCCGGAGGGAAAAGAAGATCCTGATTTGGCCCTCATCAGAGTAATCCCCCATAGCGCTGAATTTTGGGACAGTAATTCCAGTAAAATGGTGCAGCTGTTCAAGATCTCTAAAGCCATTCTGAAAGGAGAATCTTACCAGCAACAGGCTGGAGATGATGAGAATGCGAAGTTGGATCTTTGAATGTACTAAGAGTATGATATATGAAAAAAAAGCCTTTCAGGTACACTGAAAGGCTTTTTTGTTCCCTTTGGGAAAATGATTTTTGGCAATGGTTTTATTTTTCCATGTAGACAAAATTCAAGTAGCCGAGTACGGCTCCGAAGGCCGATGTGGCTTTTTCGATCTCTTCGCTCACCGTTTTGCCGGTTAGCCTGGCCAAAAGCAGTCCGTAAATGCCGTTAAGGCAGATTTGTACCTCATGTCCGATATCCTGGCCATTTGAGGAAGAGATAAAATCAAGGATATGCGGTTTGGCTTGGTCATAGATCTGAAAATATTCTTTGTCTGTCTTCAAAAGCTCCCAGTGAAGCTCCGCAAGGGCCTTGACATAGGCCTGCACATCTGAAAGATGACCGGATTCTGCTACCCCCTCATCCTGCATCTTGTCTCCCAAATCCGAAAACCATTCGTAAATCTCTTCCTTTTTATCCTCCTGCACCGGATAGTGTGACACCACATATTTCTGGATATCCTCCATGTTAAACTGGTACGACCTGATTAGGTCCTCCATTTGGTACATGTATATAATGTATTCACCTATATTGGTACTCTTCTTCTTTTCCGCAATATCTTTCATAAATGTGTGATTTTTTTGATTATCTGCAATATTATGCCAGTAGCCTATTTTCCATTGATTGGCAGGACGGAAGACCGAAGACCGAATAAAGCGCCATCCTAGCATCAGGCCTAGAATCTTTCGGTCTCCCATCTTCCAAAACTACAAATTCCTACCTAGAAAGCTCCTTTTCAAAGAAATTGTCCCATTCTTTTTGCCTTTCCAGATCCCGCGGGTTGGTCGTTTCATAGTCATAGGCTCCCTCCATCTCCCTCCAATATTTATAATGTTCTTGCACCAGACTGTCAAATTGGTCCTGATACCTGCTTTTGTCAAATTCAAATGCTTCTATGGCATTTAGGATTTGCTTGCCTATGAGCTGGGCAATTTTGAAATGGCCGTTTTCATGGTTGAGTACAGCGTCTTTGGTGGCCTTGTCGGAGCGGGAGAGAAATCCCAGCGACACTTGTGTATGGTCCGGGTCAATGCCGATTTCCACACTGGGGTATATGCGGATTACTCCATTTTTTCCTGAGGTGGAATTGATCTTAGGCTGAATGTAAGTTGCTGTTCGGGCATTGATGGAGGGTTTGTTGCGTATGGTTTTTACCTGTTTGAAATCCCGCCAAACTAAATTTCGGTCCGGGGATAAGGTGATTCTGGACTTTTCCCGAAATGCCTGTGCGCCAAACGCCGCCAGAAAAACCAGCAGCAGGCCTGCAATAATATAAATGGTATGTTGCCGATTAAAACGCATTGAAGGTGGATTTACTGTTTTAAAACCTTCCAAAGCCTATGAAGTTAGAAATTAAGGGGAGAAATCAATGTAAAACCCTAACTATTTACTAATTTTGCCCTCAGAATGGATATGCAAAAAATAAGAAATTTCTGTATCATAGCCCATATTGATCATGGGAAGAGTACGTTAGCAGATCGCCTATTGGAGTTTACCCACACGGTGACCGATAGGGAGATGCAAAATCAGCTGTTGGATAACATGGATTTGGAGCGTGAGCGAGGCATTACGATTAAGTCTCATGCGATCCAGATGAAATATACATATAAAGGTGAGGAGTACACCCTCAACCTTATCGATACTCCGGGCCACGTAGATTTTAGCTACGAGGTTTCCCGTTCCATAGCCGCCTGCGAAGGTGCGCTTTTGATCGTGGATGCTTCCCAGGGGATCGAAGCCCAAACCATTTCCAATCTCTATCTTGCCATGGGGCATGACCTGGAGATCATTCCTGTTTTAAATAAGATAGATCTCCCAGGTGCTGAGCCTGAAGTGGTGGCTGATGAGGTGATAGACCTGATCGGTTGTGACAGAGAGGATATCGTGTTGGCTTCAGGCAAAGAAGGACTAGGCATCGAGGATATTCTCAATGCAGTGGTTGAAAAAATCCCGGCTCCAAAAGGTGATCCGGAAGCGCCTTTGCAGGCCATGATTTTCGACTCAGTCTACAATCCATTCAGAGGAGTAGAAGTATTGTTCCGTGTATTCAACGGGACGATTAATAAGGGAGATAAGATCAAGTTTGTCAATACGGGTAAGGAATATGATGCCGATGAGATCGGGATATTGGGCATTCAGCAAAAGCCTCAAAAATCCCTTTCTGCAGGTAATGTAGGTTACCTGATTTCAGGTATCAAAATAGCCAAAGAGGTAAAGGTTGGTGATACCATCACCCATATCAAGCGCCCTTGTACCACATCCATCAAAGGTTTTGAAAACGTAAAGCCGATGGTTTTCGCAGGTATTTATCCAGTGGATACCACGGAATTTGAAGAGTTGAGAGCTTCTATGGAGAAGCTGCAGCTAAATGATGCATCCTTGGTGTGGGAACCTGAAACCTCCGCCGCATTGGGCTTTGGTTTCCGTTGCGGTTTCTTGGGCATGCTCCACATGGAGATCATCCAGGAGAGGCTGGAAAGGGAATTTGATATGACAGTGATCACCACGGTGCCATCCGTTCAGTTCCGCGCCATGATGAATGACGGGAATTACAAGGTGGTAAACGCCCCTTCAGATATGCCCGAACCGAATATGTTCAAACATATTGAAGAACCTTTCGTGAAGGCTTCGATCATCACCGCTGCTGATTATGTAGGTCCGGTGATCCAGCTTTGCATGGAGAAAAGAGGTCAAATTAAAAACCAGGTTTACCTAACCGCAGAGAGAGTTGAATTGACATTTGACATGCCTTTGGCTGAAATTGTATTTGACTTCTTCGATAAATTAAAAACCATCTCCAGAGGATACGCTTCTTTGGATTATGAATTGAAAGGTTTCCAGCAATCCCATATGGTGAGGTTGGACGTGATGTTGAACGGTGAGGTGGTGGATGCCCTTTCTGCGATTGTACACAGAGACAAGGCTTACGAATGGGGTAAGAGACTGTGTGAAAAACTGAAAGAACTGGTGCCAAGACAGATGTTTGAAATCGCCATCCAGGCCGCCATTGGAACCAAGATCATTGCCCGCGAAACGGTCAAGGCTCTCCGCAAAAACGTACTTGCCAAGTGTTACGGTGGGGACATTTCCCGTAAGCGCAAGCTCCTTGAAAAGCAGAAAAAAGGCAAGAAGCGAATGAGACAAGTCGGCAACGTGGAGGTCCCTCAGGAGGCATTTATGGCCGTACTCAAGTTGGATTGATAATCTTCATCATTCATCATTCGACTTTCATTATTCATTATTAAATGATGAACCCCGAATGATGAATAATGAATAATGAAGTTTAGAAAATGTGGGGCTTCCCTCCTTTTTTATTCTCATTCATTTTTTATCCATTTACCTTAATTTTTTTATGAATCGAACATACGATCTGGAGGAACGGCTGATAAATTTTGCGGTTATGGTTATTGACCTGACCGAAAATATTGTGCAAAGCAAAGCTGGGAATCATTTGGCTGGGCAACTCTTGAGGTCAGGAACCTCACCTGCTCTGAATTATGGAGAAGCGCAAAGCGGAGAGTCCAAAAGGGATTTTCTTCATAAGATAAAAATTGTTTTAAAGGAACTTAGGGAGACTTTGGTTTGCTTAAAACTAATTTTCAGGTCGAAGCTTTTTAAAGATGAAGCTTTGGTTACCAATACAATGAAAGAATGCAATGAACTAGTTTCTATTTTTGTAAAAAGCGTAGCAACTACTTCTAAAAACTTGACATAAAAAACATAAGTGTGAGGCAATCAAAAGGTTTCATTTCTCTGAGACCTCTGTGCCTCTGCGGTTATTTAATCCTTACAAATCAATCAAACCATGCTTACCATCATAGACGGAAAAAAGACTTCAGAAACGATCAAAAATGAAATTGCTGCCCGTGTGGCGGAGATAAAGCAGGAGGGAGGAAAGATCCCGCATCTGGCTGCCGTGCTGGTAGGGGATGATGGAGCTAGCCAGACCTATGTAAATGCCAAAGTAAAGGCCTGCGAGCAGATCGGATTTGAATCAACCTTGGTACGTTTGGAAGAAAATATTAGTGAAGAGGAACTGCTACAAGTGGTCGAGGATATCAATGACAACCCTGCCATTGATGGCTTGATCGTCCAACTGCCGCTCCCAAAACACATCTCAGTGGAAAAAGTCACCGAGAAAATCAAGCCTGAAAAGGATGTGGACGGCTTCACTCCCGCAAACGTGGGTCGCATGGCTCTCAACTGGCCAACTTATGTTTCCGCCACCCCAAATGGAATAATGGAGCTCCTGAAACGCTACGATATCGAAACTTCAGGCAAAAACTGTGTAGTAATAGGCCGAAGCCACATCGTTGGTTCCCCGATGAGCATCCTGATGGCCCGCAATGGAAATCCAGGAAATGCCACAGTTACCCTAACCCATAGTCGAACCAAAAACCTGCCCGAGATCGCAAAATCGGCTGACATACTGATCGTAGCTCTTGGAAAAGCTGGGTTTGTAACAGCTGATATGGTAAAGGAAGGTGCTGTAGTAATTGATGTAGGAATCCACCGAATTGAGGATTCAAGTAAGAAAAGCGGTTTCAGATTGGTAGGAGATGTCAAGTTTGAAGAGGTTGTAGAAAAAGCTTCCGCTATCACGCCAGTTCCGGGTGGAGTTGGTCCGATGACTATTGCCTCCTTGCTGAGCAACACGCTGCTGGCAGCTGAGAAAAAGATTTATAAGTAAAAAGTAAGCGGTAAGAAGCTAGAAAAAGCTGCTTTATATCAGGGTTAATTTAGGTTAAACACGGGTTAAACACGTGTTAAACATGGGATAAACACGGGTAGGAGTTTACCAGATATAAACCTGATGAGGTTTTAAATACAGGATCCATGCAGTTGGAATTGGATAGGCTTACGGACCGAGAGTTCGACGCTTTATATCCCCTAAAGATTAATAAATTATCCTCTACCCATTGGACACCCATGGAAATTGCCAAAAAGGCCATTGGTTTTTTGGTGAGAGACTCTGAGACAAGAGTTTTGGATATTGGCTCTGGGTCGGGGAAATTTTGCCTAGTAGCGGCAGGCTGTTCAAGCGGTCAGATCTATGGGGTGGAAAAAAGGGAAAGTCTAATTCGCCTATCTCGAAAAATGGCTGCTCAGCTGGGCCTTCGCGTGAATTTCATTCATGCTGACATCAAAAGCATTAGCTTCAAAGAATTCGATTCTTTCTACTTTTTCAATTCTTTTGGTGAAAACCTTGATTTAACTGACAGTCTGGATCGCGAAAACTCTATCGATGAAAACGCGTATCAAGAAAATTGCAGATTTCTCCATGGTCTATGGGGAGAAGCCCCAAATGGGACGAGGGTGGTAACCTATTGTGGAGGGGAGGAAATAGTGCCAGATCAATTTATATTAATCAAGTCGGAGGCAAAAGGAAAACTCAAGTTCTGGGAAAAGAGATTTTAGGAAAAGTTTCACGCGGCGGCGCTGCCTGTTGCTGCGATCGCCCCGTGAAATTTTCATTTGAAAGTTTACCATGCCACCTTTTTCAAAAATGCTGGTGTGTTAAGCTTTACCTGCCGAGTTATTTTCTCTGTAAGGGTTTTGGGTTTTGACTCCATACTGGACTTCACCATCATATAGGTGCTTGCCACCAAGCCAGCAACCACTAAGCCCCAGCCCAACGTTACGCCCTCATCTTTTTTATTTTTACCCTCAGGAAGCCAGCCCCCGCTGATCGTCGCCCTGCCATTTGTAGTGTACAGATTTCCGGTGGACTTTCCTGTTGAGGATTTTTTGAAGTGATCCTTTAGGATTTTCTTTCTGATCTGATGATCAAATTTAGGTGAGGAAGCATTCTTCAAAAGTTTGGCAACCTTACCCTGATATCCTACGACTACTTCTTTTTGAGGGTGGAGGACAAGATCAATAATTGATTCGGCAACTTTTTGTGCAGATATCACCGGTTCGGGGGCTTTGATCTCCTTGCCCATATAGTTGGCGGCGGATTGAAATAGTGGGGTATCGATCACAGAAGGCAATACAGAGCATACATGGATGTCCTTCACATCAGAATATTCCTGCTCTAGGCTAAAGCTCAATCCTCGGATTGCAAATTTGCTTACGGTATAGGCTGCGGAGAAAGGCTGCCCTGTCAGTGCCACCATGGAAGAAACATTGATCAGGTTGCCAAAGCCCTGCTTTTTAAAAATGGGCATGACCGCATGTGCGCTGTTCATATATCCCATGACATTTGTTTCTATAACCTGCTTGCTGTCCTTAAGGGGTGTTTTTTCAAAGGGGCCGAGCAATGTGATCGCTGCATTATTTACCCACACATCAATTTTCCCATATTTATCAATAGCTTTTTTTACCACTTCAGCAAGTTCCTTTTCCCGGCACACATCGGCAGGGGCTGCCATTGCTTTTCCTCCATAGGATTCGCATTCATGGGCCAATTCTTCCAGAACGGTTTTTCTTCGGCTAACCAAAACGACAGTACCTCCTTGTCTGGCTATTTCCAGGACGGTGGCTCTTCCGATTCCGCTTGAGGCTCCGGTAATTACGATTACTTTATCTTGGATGTTTTTCATGGTTGGACAGTTTTTGAAATTATTGCTTCCTAAGTAAAAATCCCTTTTAAGAATTCAAACCCCGTTCCTTAATTTTTAGATAAAGTTATAAAGGACAATAATCGCTAATGATTCAAGAATTGTATTATAATATTTTGTCAAAAATCTATATGCGAAAAATATGTTTGAGAGCTTGGGTAAAAAGGAAATGGGGGAGATTATTTCAAGATTTGGCAATGTGACGGGAAAGAAACAGATTGAGAGGGAATTAAGCATTTGTGGATTTAAGAAAAGGAATATTAATCGTACCTTTGCAGGCTTAATTATTCTAAAACCCAGCGGTTCAATCACCCGCTTAATCAAAAATTGATATGCAAATCAAAGAAGCCGTGTCAAGCGGCAGCATGCTTCCCGTGATGGAGGCGTTTTATACTATCCAAGGAGAAGGTTCATTTACCGGCCATGCCGCCTATTTCATCCGCTTGGGCGGGTGCGATGTGGGTTGCGTGTGGTGCGATGTGAAAGAATCCTGGGAAGCGGAAAAATGGCCAGTAAAATCCATTGAGGAAATTGTGGCGGAGGCAGAGCAGCATCCTGGTAGACTGGTGGTCATCACCGGGGGGGAGCCGCTGATGTATAACCTTGACCCACTTACCGAGCTATTGAAATCGAGAGGTTTTCAGACAAACATCGAAACCTCAGGAGCTCATCCTTTTTCGGGGAAATTTGATTGGGTTTGTTTTTCGCCCAAAAAATTCAAGGAACCCCATCCAAGTATCTATCAGGTAGCCGATGAACTGAAAGTAGTGATTTTTCACAAAAGTGATTTTGACTTTGCTGAAAAACACGCTTCCAAAGTCAGGGAGGGCTGTGTTAAGCTATTGCAGCCGGAATGGAGCAAAGCCTCGACCTTTACTGAGCAGATAGTAAATTATGTAAAAAGTAACCCAAATTGGAAAATATCGCTACAAACTCATAAATTTATGGATATTCCATAAATTATGAAGAAGTTACTTTTGCTTTTGGTGTTTATTTTTTTGGCCTTTTTTGTGCAGGCGCAAGATTATTCTGTAATTGATAGGCGCGCAATCAAACTGCATGAGGAGGGTGAAGAACTGGTATTGAAGCGAAGGTATGACGAGGCCATACAGAAGTTTGAGGCCTCTATTAATAGAAGTAGCAATTTTTTTGAATCTTACATCCGTTGGTCCCAGTTGCTATTGATGAAAGGGGATCCCGACCAGGCCATGGCTGTTGCTGAAAAAGGTGCCGCCCGGGTAAAGGACAACCCAAAGATCAAAGGTGATTTCGGCTGGCTGAAAGCCAACATCCTGATGAGAGTAGGGAAGTTTGAGCAAGCGGTCAATGTGTTTGAGGAAAGTGAGGCCTTATTTACGGACCGGTTTAGGATGACGTCCCATTATAAGGAGTTTGTGGAGCAGCTCAATTTTATCAAAAAGCATATCGCTTCGCCTTTGGACATCACCAAAGAGAAGCTTCCCGCTCCCTTAAACGGTTTCAATCTTCAGTACTTTCCCGTGCTGACTGCCGATAGCCGCAAGATCCTCTTCACCAAAAGGGACGGTCTTTCCTTCCATGACAATGAAGATATATTTGTGAGCTACTATGAGGAAGACGGCTGGACGGAGCCGAGCCCTATCTCTACTACGGTGAACACCAACTATAATGAGGGTACCTGCACCATTTCCGCTGACGGCAATATCCTGATCTATACGAGTTGTGACGCTCCGGACTCCTTTGGCAGTTGTGATCTGTACGTGACATATAAAGTAAACGGCAAATGGCAAAAGCCCACCAACATGGGCAAAAATGTGAACTCCCGCCAATGGGACTCCCAACCATCACTTTCGGCGGATGGGAGTATTTTGTTTTTCTCCAGCAATAGGAGAGGAGGGTACGGGGGAAATGATATCTGGTACTCTGTCCGTCAAATGGACGGCAGCTGGGGGGAGGCAAAAAACCTGGGTGAAGGGGTGAATACTCCTAAAGATGAGGTGAGCCCATTCATTTACTTTAACAATGAGCTGTTGTTTTTTGCCTCAAATGGCCACTTGGGTTTTGGGGGGATGGATATTTTTATGTCTAGGATGGAAAACGGTGTCTTTAGCGAGCCGGAAAACCTGGGCTACCCCATCAACGATCACCAAGATCAGCTTGCTTTATTCATTACCGCCCAGCGGGATTTTGCCTATTATACTGAGAACTCCATTAAGGATGGAAGACTTGACGCCTCTTATCTGTATAGGTTTCCTTTCCCGCAGGAAATAGACCTAGGTGAGAAAATTCTTGTCACCGAGGGCAGGGTGCTGGATAGCAAAACGGGTAAACCAATTGATGCAAGGCTATCTTTGGTAAGCTTGTCCAATGACAGTACTATTTATCAGTTTCGCTCAGATGGGGAGTCGGGCAAGTTTATGATGCTGTACCCCAACAAGACCTTCTCAGGCTTATATGTGGAGAAGAAGGGTTTTCTGCCAAAGATCTATAATGTGGAAAAGGACAACCTGATGGACCGTTCTGGAATGGAGATAGAACTTACACCAGTGGCATCGGGCGAACAGTTTCTTTTTGAAAATGTATTTTTTGATTTTGACAAGGCCGACCTGAGGCCGGAATCCAAAAGTTCTATTGGGAGGTTGCGGAATTTTCTTCAGGAAAATCCTGAAGTCAATATCCTGATAGAAGGCCATACGGATAACGTGGGGAATCCGGGCTACAACCAGCAACTTAGTGAAAAAAGAGCCCTCTCAGTCAAGCAGGAGTTAATTTCGCTTGGGATATCAGAAGCAAGAATTTCTACTAGGGGCTATGGAGACCAAAATCCTGTAGCACCCAATGATACTTCCTCAAACCGCTCTAAAAACAGAAGAATCGAAATTGTAGTGGAATAGCTATTTTTTTAGACTTTAAACAATTAATCCCACCAAATATAATCTATTCTATTTATGCAAACGATGTAATAGTATTATTTGGACAATAAATTTAATTAAATTGATTTAATGTTGTGTTTAAGCGAAATTAAGCTATTTGCTTGGATCAGCGTTAGAACTTGTTAAAAGGTTTATATAATTTGTATATTTTTATTTAATATTTGTAAAGTGATAATAATAATGATTTTTTAATGTTTTTTAATAGATAATAAGGGTATAGTGTGAATTAGGCGTATTGGCTAAATACAATTTGAATTTAACAGATTTTAACTTTCTTAAAGATTTCTTAAAAAAAATTTTATTCTGATTATTAGGTTGTATTTCGTTTGAATTTTTTAACAAAGGAAATATGGTTTGATATTTTGGTATAATATTCTGATTTTTTCTACAATGGTTATTTTGTTTAGAAGTAAAAATAGTAGCGATATTGATTTAATTTTCCTCAGCTATTGGATTATTATAAGAGATGCGCTAAAATTGGGAATCGTTAAACCAAAAAAAATATTTTATGAGGAAAGTTTTACTTCTAGGACTCGTGCTTTTAATGGCAGCAGCTACGGCTTTTGCACAGGAGCGTCGAGTTACTGGGACAGTGACTTCGGCTGAGGATGGTTATCCCATTCCCGGGGCGTCTGTTGTTGTAAGGGGAACCACCGTCGGTACTGCTACTGACTTGGATGGTAATTTCTCCCTATCGGTACCACAAGGCAACAATGTGCTTGTGGTAAGCTTTATTGGAAATGTTAGCCAAGAAGTGACAATTGGAAACAGAACCAATTTTGAAATCGTAATGCAGCCAGACATTACAAGCTTAAGTGAAGTAATCGTAACTGGTTACGGCACGCAGCAGAAAAGAGAAGTAACAGGTGCTGTATCTTCCGTAAAAGGTGAATTGATCGAAAACCTGCCAATGCAGTCTTTCGACAGAGCCCTTCAAGGTAGAGCTTCTGGTGTTCAGGTAAGATCTGCAAACGGTCTTCCAGGTGGTGCGGTAAACATCCGAATTAGAGGTGTAGGTTCTATTAACGCAGGAAACGAGCCTCTTTATATTGTGGATGGAGTTCAGATGAACAGCCAGGATAACGCTTCCATGACTCAGGCTAACCCGCTTGCGTTCTTGAACCCTAACGATATCGAGTCTATGGAGATATTGAAAGATGCTGCTTCTGCTGCAATTTACGGTTCTCAGGCTGCTAACGGTGTTGTGATCATCACTACTAAGAAAGGTAAGCAAGGTAAAGCAAGATTTGAATTCAACGCCTTCACCGGTGTGACTCAGCCGATGAAATACTTAGATGTGTTAAACGGTCCAGAGTGGTATGAGATGAGAAGAGATGCCTTTATTAATTCTGGTAATGCATCTCCGGAGGCTAATGCTTTAAATGGTATGGGTATTCTACCAACCAATTGGCAGTCATTATCAAGAGAAGATCTTGAGGCACTTGGTCAAGGAGTTGGATCTTATGATTGGCAAAGAGAATTGATGGGCCAAGGCCGTCTTCAGAACTATGAGCTTTCTGCTACAGGTGGTGATAAACAAACTCAGTTCTTTGTGTCGGGTTCATATAATTACCAAGAATCAACTTTTCAACCTGTTGATTTTGAAAGAGGTACTTTCCGTGCCAGCTTGAAGCATCAGGCAAATGAAAGGCTGAGTATTGAGACTAATGTTAATCTTGCAACTGTTAGCCAGACAAACCCTTTCTCAGTAGATGGATCATTCTTGGGTAACCCTGCCTTCTCGGCATCCATGATATTGCCGCACAATGCGATAAGAAATGAAGATGGTTCTTATAATACTTCTATTGGAGGTGTTTTGGGCCAAAATGTCGCTTTGGTAAATGATTATAATAGTGGGTTGACTAGAACAAATACACTAGTAGGAAACGTTGTAGCTAGTTATAAGGTATCAGATAATGTTACATGGAGATCATTGGCTGGTATCAATTATAGAACCATACAAGGTGAAAGATTTACTGATCCACGTACTCCTGATGGAGCGGGTGTGCAGGGTAGAGCATCTCAAATGACTGACTTTAGAACTAACTTTATTACTACCCATACCTTAAACTGGAACAAGACATATGCGAATGTACATAACGTGTCTGCAATTGGCGGTTTTGAGTTTGTAAATGAGTCAAGAGAAGGCTTCTCTGGTGCTGGTATCGGTTTCCCAACTTTCCAGTTCAGAACGATCCAATCTGCTGCAACTCCTGAAAGCATCACTGGTTTCTGGACCGGTTATAGAAGAGTTGGTGGTTTTGGTTCCGTGAATTATGACTACAATAAGAAGTATTTGTTGACTTTGACAGCCCGTTATGACGGTTCTTCCAGATTTGGTGCTAACAGACAATACGGCCTTTTCCCATCCATCAGAGGTGGTTGGTATTTGAAAGAAGAGAACTTCTTGAGAGAAAGCTCTACTGTGTCTGATTTGAAAATTAGAGCTTCTTGGGGTAGAACTGGTAACGACCAGATCGGTAACTTTGATGCGCGAGGACTTTATCAAGGTGCTGGTAACTATTCTGGAAGTGCAGGTATTAGGCCATCTTCTTTAGGTAATCTGAATCTTGGTTGGGAAACCAACGAAACTATAAACCTTGGTATCGATTATGGTTTCTTTAATAATAGAGTTAATGGTAGTGTCGATTTGTTCGATAGAAGAACTAAGGATCTATTGTTAAATCAGCCCATACTTTGGACAAATGGTTTCAACGCAATTGCCAATAACGTAGGTGAACTTAGAAATAGAGGTATTGAATTCGAAATTAGTACCGTGAATGTTGATAGAGGTGGCTTTAGATGGAATACTAGTTTCAACTTTACATACATTAAGAACGAAATTGTTTCTTTATTTGATGGGCTTGAGTTCATTCAGGGAGGTACTGCAGGCACTCAGTTGGCAGTTGGTCAACCGGTTGGTAACCCAGCATTTCCTGGTAGTCAGGCGCCAGGAGCTCATTTTGTAGCAGAATATGTTGGCGTCAATCCAGCAACTGGCCGACCAATGTGGCTTGATGCTGAAGGGAATCGAACTTATCTGCCTATCGCTGCTGATAGAAGATACTTTGGTAGCAATTTAGCACCATATTATGGTGGTTTAAATAATACTTTCTCATTTAAAGGATTTGAATTAACTGCGTTTTTCACTTATGAATATGGTGCAGTTGTAACCGATGGCCAATATGGCTTCCTAAGAGAAAATGGAACTCGTTTAGGTTTGAATGCTTTGAGAGAAGTGAATGATAGATCTTGGAGAGAGCCAGGTCAAATGACAGATATTCCAAGAAACCTTGCACTTAATGGTGGAAATGAAGTAAGAAGTCAAGGCAGAAATTTTGGGTCAGCTTCTTTATTAAATGCTGACTTCGTAAGGTTAGCTCAATTAATGGTCGCTTATAATCTTCCTACGCAGACAGTAAGAAGATTAGGCTTAAACAGAGCTAGAGTATATGCTCAAGGTGTAAACCTATGGACTTATGCAGATTATCCAGGTTATGATCCTGAATTCGTAGGTGCTGGAACAGGCCAATTGCCAATGACCAGAAACTTCATCATGGGTGTTCAACTAGGATTCTAATATTAAATAAGATGAAAAATATGAAATTTATATATAGACTTGCTTTTGCGGCAATGCTTGGAGGTAGTGTGATGACTACCGCTTGCGATGGCATACTGGATGTGGAGCCAAGACAGTCTATCGATGCGGATGGGGCCTTATCCTCACCTGAAGCGGTGAATGCAGCTTTAAATTCAGTATATGCTAGATTAAGGTCCATAGGTAATTATGGTAGAAACCTAATGGCAGTTTCAGATGCTTTAGCTGATGTTGGTGTGACCACTGGAAATAGTGGGCGTTTGATCCAAGAAAATAATAACCAACCAAATAATCATTTTAATAATGAGGGGAATGTGTTTTGGCAAAATAGTTATTACGCCATCAACGAAGCCAACCTTATTCTTGATGGTATCGCTCAAGGTGTAGAAGGAGCCTCTGCTACGCAAATAGCAGCTTGGGAAGGCGAAGCAAAATTCTTAAGAGCACTTTACTATTTTGATTTGGTAAAATCTTATTCTTATATACCTACAGCTATATATACTGCAGGCTTAACTGATGAGGGGGGTATTCCTATGCCATTGGAGGGCTCAATAACATCAGATATTGGTATGAATAGAAGCTCTCCGAGAGCAACAATTGATGAAGTATACAGTCAAATCTATAATGATTTAAATGATGCAATAGCCTCTCTTGGAAATGGTCCCGTTCAGTATGCCTCAAGAGGTGCCGCACAAGGTCTATTATCAAGGGTAGCTCTTTATCGTGGAGACTGGGAATTGGCTGCTAATCAAGCAACTGAAGCTTTAGGGTCTTCCGCTGGAAATGTGCTGTCAGGTCAAGCTTATGTTGATGGATGGAGAGCTGAATCTCATCCTGAGGCAATGTTTGAAGTTAGGTATGCAATCCCAGGTGAGTCTAATGGAGTAAACTTGTCACTGTCAAGTTCCTATACTACATTGTTAAATCTCGACGCCAGCAAAAACTCTCAAGGAGGATGGGGTGATTTCGTTCCTAATCAAAGGGTTAGAGATTTCTTTGGGTTAGCACCTCTTCATTTAGGTGGTGATGAATCGGATAATAATAACTGGGATGTTACTAGAAATAATGATGTAAGAGCCTTTCTATATACCACAGGTAGCAATATCAGAGGTGCTGGTCGCCAGATTGAATGTATCAAGTTTATATCCAAGACTGGCTTTGCATATGCGGATAATGTTCCAGTGATCCGTAAGTCCGAAATGCATTTGAACAGAGCAGAGGCAAATTTTCACCTAGGAAATACTGCGGAAGCTTTGGATGAACTAAATGCTTTTAAAGGATTAAGAGGTTTGGAACCAGTCCAGCTTACGGGAGAAGCTATTCTTGATGAAATTCTGATCGAAAGATTCAAAGAATTTGCTTTTGAAGGACACAGGTTTTATGACTTAAAGCGTTATAGTCAAGCCATCGATAAAACTAGTTACTTGGGTGCTAATGCTTTGGTTCCTTTTGATGATTTCAGAATATTGCCTCCGTTTCCTCAAAGAGAAGTGGATATCAACACCAATCTTAACCAAAACAGAGGATATTAATTTATAAAAATATGAAAAAGATAATTTCAATATTTTCCCTTGTGATGGTGTTTGTTTTTGGCTCTTGCATAGAGCAGAACTACCCCATCTGGGATGGAGCTGAAGTAGAGTTCCAGGATGCGGTAACCAGAGCACCCGCTGCGGGCCAAACCTTCCCAAGGATAGCTGTCCAAAATACGGTAGGCACTGTGAATTTGCAAGTTAACCTTGTGTCTGCACAGAGAACAAGTGATGAGACTATCACGTATAACATAGTTGGTGATGGTACCTCCGCAGTAGCTGGTACTCATTACAATGCATCTGGCTCTTTGGTAATCCCTGCAAATTCCAGCTTCGGTGAGTTGGAAGTAGAGATCTTGGATACAGGTGTTGGTACTGGAGTGGTTGATCTTCTCTTGGAGCTTGAAGGTAATGCAAACATTTCTGCAAGTGAAAACTACAAAAGAGTTCAGATTAGAATTTCTCAGCCTGCTCCACCTGCTGATTAATTTATAATATGTTAAATCTAAAGGTCGGCATACTTTGCCGGCCTTTTTTAAAGTCCAATTTATGAAAAAGATTCTTTTAGGTTTATTATTGTGTTTAGTAGGTAATTTGAGTTTTGCCCAACTGAGAGTCTACAACGATATGGCCTCAGGTGCTCCGGTAATGAAGGATGCCTTCACAGGCATTAATGGCGACCATTTTTTCCATGATTTTGCCGAAGGCATCATCATCCATAGTAAAAAAGATTCTGCCCAAAACATGCAAGTAAGGCTTAATGCTCACGACCATAGATTAGAATATCTTAAGCAAGGTGAGGTGTTTTCTTATGGAGCAAAAGATATTAGAGGGTTTATTGTAAATGAAAACGGTAGAAATACCTACTACACATCCGAGTATGTCATTCCCCACCTAAAAGACAAAGCCTTTACAAAAGTGCTTGCTGAAGGGGATGAGTACAAGCTTTTAGAATTTAAGCATAAGGTAATTGTGGATGATCCAAACGCCACATATGGTGCTGCTGCAAAGAAAGCTTTTTCTGATAGGGTTTCTCATTTCATTGTAAAGGATGATGAAGTAAAACAATTGAGTAACCGAAATAAGCAGTTGAAAGAAGTATTTGGGGACGATTATGATAAAGTAAAAGAGATCCAAAAGAACTCCGGACTAAACTTAAAAGATCCTGACCACTTAAGAGTGGTAGTTAATTTCCTTAATGAAGAGAAATGATAACGGCAATTACAACTGAGTTGTAAACTTGTGTTTTTGCAAGGTTATAAAGGGTATAGGAATTTTCTATACCTTTTTTTATTTGACCGAAGACCAAAATAAAAGGTCACAGGGTTTCGCAGAGTTTAACACAGAGTTGCACAGAGCCTACTTCGCCAGCAAAGGCAGGCTTCTTCGCGGAGAAGAAAGAGGATATTAATCTGTGTGTCTCTGAGGTTGCTTTTCAGGTTCCCCGTTTTCGGTCTTACGTCTTTTAAATCACCAAATCACCAAACATCCCCCTACTTTGGGAGTTTATTTTATGATTTCTATCAAACCTACATTTTGTCAGCATGGGAAAAACAATAATTGTTTCAAATAGGCTGCCCATCAGCCTGGATTATAAGGATGGGAAACCCGATTTTAAAACCAGTGCCGGAGGACTTGCCACAGGGCTGGGCTCCATCTTCGAAGAGGCCGATAATATTTGGATTGGATGGCCGGGAAATTATGTGGAGGATCCAGAGCAGCGAGCGGAAATCTTTCTGGAGCTACATGAACACAAAATGGCCCCTGTATTTCTCACCCAAGAGGATATAGAGGAGTTTTATGAAGGCTTCAGCAATGAAACCCTTTGGCCGGCATTCCACTATTTTACCCAATATATAGCTTATGAGCGCCGGTTCTGGGAAGCATATGTGCGGGTCAATGAAAAGTTTTGTGAGGCCATTTTGAAAAAAGCCGATCCGGATGACACCATCTGGGTGCATGATTATCAATTACTCTTGTTGCCAAAAATGCTGAGGGACAAGCTACCCAATGCTACTATTGCCTTTTTCCAGCATATTCCATTTCCCTCCTACGAGATCATCCGGATGCTTCCTTGGAGAAGGCCCATCCTGGAAGGAATGTGTGGGGCTGACCTGATTGGTTTTCATACCTACGACGACATGCGCCACTTCCTGAGCTCTGTGGGGAGAATCCTCGGGCTTTCCAATGAAAGTGGTTACATTCAAGCAGAAAACAGGCTGATCAACGTGGATGCATTCCCTATGGGCATAGATTACACGAAGTACTCTGAATCAGCTGACAGCGAAACTACCATGGCTGTCGTAGAAAAATTCAAGAAACAGTTGGGAAGCCAAAAATTGCTTTTATCCATTGACAGGCTCGATTATTCCAAAGGGATTCCCCAGCGCCTCAAGGCATTTGATCAGCTATTTAAGCTTTATCCAGAGTATAAGGAAAAGGTTTCTCTTATCATGGTGGTGGTGCCCTCCAGGGACACCGTGAAAGAATACCGTGAACTGAAAGAAGAAATTGACACGCTGGTGGGCCGGATTAACAGTGCCTATAGTACCCTTAACTGGGTGCCAGTTCATTATTTCTATAGGGCCTTTCCGTTTGAGGAGCTCAGTGCCTTCTATAAGATGTCTAATATTGGGTTGGTGACCCCATTAAGGGATGGTATGAACCTGGTCTGCAAGGAATTTGTGGCCAGCAAAACCGACCAGCAGGGGGTGCTTATCCTTTCCGAGATGGCAGGGGCCAGCAAGGAGCTTCAGGATGCCATTTTGGTCAATCCCAATAATATGGACAAAGTGACCGAGGCACTGCACATGGCCTTGAACATGTCGGAAGAAGAACAGAAAACGCGTCTGGTATCCATGCAGGAAACCATCAAACGCTACGATATCCACAAATGGGTAAAAGTGTTTATGGACAGGCTGAAAGTTGTAAAAGATAAGCAGGAGGAGTTCCAATCCAAAGAAATGGATGAGGAGACGATCCAGGAATTGATCGGGTACTTTAAAGGTTCGAAAAATCCTATACTTTTCTTGGACTATGATGGGACTTTGGTGGGCTTCAAAAACAAGCCACAAGATGCTTATCCGGATAGTGAATTGAAAGAGATTGTAGAAAAGCTCTCCAAAAAAGCACAAGTGGTGATCATCAGCGGCCGGGATAAGGATACCTTGGGAAGGTGGTTTGAGGGACTTGATGTGGACATGATTGCAGAGCATGGCGTTTGGGTGAAAAACCGAAACACGGAGGAAGAGTGGGATGTGTTTTCCGATGTCGACAACTCCTGGAAAGAGGATATCCGAAGCGTGATGGATTATTATGTGCAAAGGACACCAGGTGCCTTTATCGAAGAAAAACATCATTCTTTGGTTTGGCATTACCGCAAAGTGGAAAGTGGCCTGGGCGTATTGAGGATGCGTGAACTTTTCAGTCACCTCAAATACATGGCAAGTGGCCACAATCTACAAGTGCTGGAGGGCAACATGGTGCTTGAAATCAAGCGTCCCGATATCAACAAGGGCCGGGCCGCTATGGCTTTTATGAAGGATAAGGATTATGACTTCATCCTGGCCATTGGCGATGACTGGACTGATGAGGATACTTTCAAAGCAATGCCCAAAAATGCCTACACGATACGCGTGGGGTATAACTATACCAAGGCTAATTATAACATCAAATCATCCAGTCAGGTAAGGGATTTGTTGAAGAGGCTTTTTTAGGAGACGGAAGAACCCTTTGGGGAAAGAAAAGGGACACAGAGTTCCGCTGAGTTCTAATAGAGTTTCTCAGAGTTCCCTCATCGCGGAGAAATATGAAATGCTTGGAAAGAGTGTTAAGTAGGATTAGTCCGTAACAGGGAATTGTAAACCGCCAGAGGCGTAGCGGGCACAGAGAAAAATTTTCTCTGGTCCTCTGCGCCTCTGCGGTTATTTATTGTTTGGTAACTACTTTTCGGTCTCCCGTCTCCCGTCTCCCGTCTTTTTCACAAAAAACTCGGCCTATCAAGCTTGATGCCTATACGGTAGGCAGCGTTCATCAGTCCCACGTGGCTGTAGGCCTGGGGGAAGTTGCCCCATTGGGAACCGCTTTTTTGGTCCACATCCTCGGAGAAGAGTTTGAGGTGGTTGCAATATTTAATTAACGTCTCAAATCCTTCGATGGCTTCGTCCAGCCTATTTACACAAGCCAGGGCCTCGATGTACCAGAAAGCGCAGATCAGGAAGGTGGTCTCAGGCTTGCCGAAGTCGTCCTCATGCTTGTATCGATAAAAGAGGAAGTCCTTTGCCAAAAGCTCTTTTTCCAATTGCTTAAGATGGTTATTAGCCCTTTCTATGTCATTGCCAAAATAACCCATGTTAATCATCTTGAGCGTACTGGCATCCATATGCTTTACACCCACCGCCTGGGCGTAGGCCTTTAGTTCAGGGACATAGCAAGACTCTATTTTTTTGATGGCCCTGTCACGAAGTGATTCAGCTTGCTTTCTCAAACTCACATCCTCCAGTCTGTTGGCAATTTTGATTCCCGCACTTGCCCCGGCCCAGTGGAAGAGAAAGGTATAGCAGTGCTCCTGCTTGAGGTTTCTGAATTCCCACAGCCCAGCATCCGGCTCATCCATGGTCTCATCGATGCGGTCAAGGAGGGTTTTGATCATCGGCCTGGAGTGGCTTTTCTCTGATTCAATAAACCGTTTGTCAGCATACAGCGGCAGCAAACTAACTAGGACTTGCCCATATAAATCGTTTTGAATGTGGGTGTAAGCCTGATTTCCGAATCTTACAGGCTGGTTTCCTTTATAGCCTTCCAGGTCATGGATGATCTCTGTGAGTTTGGCTTCCCCGGTTACCGAATACAGGGGTTGATACCTGCCGTTGGAGTTGGTAGCCAGGTTTTGGATGTATTCAAAGTATTTTTCAAGCTCCTCAAAGTGGCCGATATTGTTGAAGGCATTTAAGGTATAATAACTGTCCCTAATCCAGCAATAGCGGTAATCCCAGTTTCGGGTACTGCCTGGCGATTCGGGAAGACTCGTGGTGGAGGCAGCAATAATAGCCCCCGTGTCCTCAAACTGATGGATTTTAAGAATCAACAAGGAGCGAAGGACGTAGTCTTGGTGAAAATTTGTGATGCTGGTAGATTTCAGCCATTCCCTCCAATAGGCGGTGGTGGACTGGAGAAAATCTTCAGCGGTAACCTCAATTGGGGCTTCCAAGGGTCTTCCATAGGTAAAAACCAGATAGATTGGACGCTGGAGCATGAAGCTTTTTTCCTCAACCACATAATTGAGAGAGGCATTGGTGGTCAGCCTGATCTCCTGTTCCACGCCCATATAGCGGATATGGTTGCTCCCGAGGGTGGGAACGAGTTTCTTTTTTCCGTGTTCGGCCCTGGGCTGACATTTGATTTTTACTTTTGGTTCGCCTCTTACCCTTTCCACTTTTCTTACTACCATCAGGGGTTTGTAGTAGCGTCCATAGTTTCTGAATCGCGGAGCAAAGTCAGTCACCTTATAGGCATGTTCACCGTTGTATGAAATGGTTGTTTCTAATATATTGGTATTTTCTCGGTATCGTTGTTCGGAAGAGTATTCTTCCGATTCGGGAAGGATGCTGAATTCGCCACCTTTTTCCTTATCCAGCATGGAGCCGAATACAAAATCGCTATCAAATCGGGGAAAGCATAGCCAGCTGATATTGGTGTTTTTTTCGATATGGGCTAAATAGGCGCAGTTTCCGATCAGGCCACTGCCATAGGTGTGTTTGTCCATAAAACTAGTCTTAAATAGGTTTTAGGTTCGAGCAAATTTTGGGCATGGTTCTTAATCTGGGTGAAAATAGAATGTAGTACCACACTTTAATAATCAAAATCACGGGTATGTGTTCAAAAAACAAACCATTTTTGATGTGAGGGGTGTGAAGTAAGCAGTTATTGAGAAGCCGAAGAGGTGCAGTGGGCACAAGATTTAATTTTCACCGCAAAGGTCGCTGAGGGACGCAAAGATGGAGTTAAAAGTGATAGGTACACTTTACGATAGCAATGGGCTTCAGTCTTTCATTTACCAATTATTCCAAGGCTATATAATAATTTAGAAGTTATGGCTATATTTACTAAGTTTCGGGACTATTTGGAATAAAATCCCGGGAATACTATTCAAACTAATACAGTATAACTATGAAAAAATCTAACATTCTGTTTATTGCCTTAATGCTCTTGGGCTCCAGCCTTGTAGTAAGTTGCGGGGAGAGAAGCAATGAGACCGAAAGGGATGGTGAAGATGAGATTGTGGAAGATAGAAGGGAAGAAAGAGCCAGTCCATTGAGAACGGCCGAGGGTACGGTGAACAACCGGGAGATCCGCGTGCAATATGGTGCTCCGTCTGTGAAAAACAGAACGATCTGGGGAGATATCGCCCCGTATGATGAGGTGTGGCGTACGGGTGCCAACGAAGCCACGCATGTTGAATTCAAAGAAGAGGTTCAAGTGGAGGGTAAAAGCCTTCCAGCTGGAAAGTATTCTATTTTTACCATCCCTAAGCAACAGGGGCCATGGACAGTGATTTTTAATTCTGAATGGGATTTGGAGCACGGCCACTTCCAGTATAAGGAAGAAAATGACGTGTTGCGGGTACAGGTAAGTCCCCAGTGGGAGGATGACTCCCAGGAGCAGCTTGTCATCAAGGTAGAGGAACCGGGAATTGTCATCAGATGGGAAAAGCTGAGACTTCCAATCAAGGTAAGTTAAACCAAAGAGGCTTCGGCCTCTTTTTTCATTTTTGCACGCTCCTTATTGAAATTATCATTTAATACCTTAAATTGGTTCCTGCATCCAATATAGGATGAAAAATGGTCACGAAGGTCACAAAGTTTTAATGAAGTAGCACAAAGTGGACCGAAAAAAAGGACTTCTTTGAAACAAAAACAGGTAAAATAAGGCGTGAAGACATCGGTCATCCGACATCCGACATCAGTCTTCCTACATCCGCCACCCAAACATCGTAAATACTATTTAATGAAATACATAGCTTTTTTAATTTCACTGATCATCACCCTGGTTTTGGCCGTGGCTTTGGCCATCAGTATAGGGCAGACACCGCCCCTGGGCAGGCTTTTAGATCCCTACCACGGAGTGTGGCAGAATACTTATTCCGAGGATTATAGCAAAGACAATGAATTTAAAATTGCCGGGCTTTCTGCCCAAGTAGAGATAAAGTACGATACCAATCTAATCCCGCACATTTTTGCCCAAAATGAAGAGGACCTCTTCAGGGCTCAAGGTTTTGTAACGGCCCAGCACCGCCTTTGGCAAATGGAGTTTCAGACCATGGCTGCTGCAGGAAGGGTATCTGAAATTGTGGGCAGTGCAGCCCTGGATTTTGACAGGATGCAGCGGAGAAAAGGGCTGGGCTTTGGTGCCGAGGAAGGCCTGCAATACATCAGGGGAACTGATCCTGAAACTTTCAGCCTAATGGAAGCCTATGCTGATGGGGTAAATCAATACATCAATAGCCTTTCTTATCGAAATTTGCCTGTTGAGTACAAGATCCTCAATTATAGACCCGAGCCTTGGACTGTCTACAAAACTGCCTTATTTCTTAAATATATGGCGGATATGCTGGTGGGAGATAAGGATTTGGAATACACCAACCTACGCAAGCTCATAGGAGAAGAGCTGATGGCAGAACTTTATCCTGACTTTCCGGAGGATAATGACCCGGTAATCGAGCCTAATCGAAGATGGGATTTTACGCCTCTGCCAATAAATAGACCGGACAATATAGTATACCCCGATGAAGAAATCTTGATTGACCCCATGCCAGCGCCTGAAGAGGGCGTGGGATCCAACAATTGGGCTGTGGCCGGATCAAAAACCCAAAACGGACATCCGATCCTTGCCAATGATCCCCACCTAAATCTAAATTTGCCATCTTTATGGTACATCATTCAATTGTCCACGCCGGAGTATTCGGTGAAGGGCGCCTCTCTGCCAGGTGCCTTGGGGGTGATTTCAGGGTTTAATGAAAATATTGCCTGGGGTGTGACCAACGCCACCCGGGATGTAAGAGATTGGTATAGTATAAATTTCAGAAATGAGGACCGTACCGAATACCTATATAACGATCAATGGATCAACAGCAGCCTTCGCTTGGAAGAAATCAAGATCAAAGGGGAATCATCTTTTATTGACTCGGTGGTGTATACGCATTACGGTCCTGTGGTGTACGATCCAAGCTTCCGCGGAGAGAGCCAGTTGAAAAACTTCGCACTCAAATGGACAGCCCACTTGGGTTCCAACGAGCAAAGCACCTTCTTAAACCTCAATAGAGCCAAAAACCACGAGGATTATTTAGCCGCTTTGGAGACATTTGTTGCTCCGGCACAAAACTTTGTATTTGCCAGCAAAACGGGTGACATCGCGCTGAAAGTTCAGGGTAGCTTCCCTTTGAAATGGGATCAGCAAGGAAAGTATCTTATGGACGGGAGTGACCCTATTTATGAGTGGCATGACTTTATTCCATCCGAACAAAACCCAGCCACCAAAAACCCTTCACGTGGATTTGTGAGCTCGGCTAACCAACATTCGGTAGATCCTTCCTACCCTTACTTTGTATTTGATGACAGCTTCGAACATTTCCGAAACCGCAGGCTCAACAGCAGGCTGTCAGAGATGTCCAAGATCACGGTGGAGGATATGATGGATCTTCAATTTGACAATTTCTATTTGCACGCCTCAGAGGCTTTACCGTTGATGTTGGACTATTTGCTGGAAGATACCTTGATTTTGGAAGATGGCAATGTGCGGAGGATTGTGCAGGATTTGCAGAGTTGGAGTTTTCACACCCATCCTGAATTGACTGCGCCACCTATTTTTGAAATGTGGTGGAAGAATCTGGAAGAGAAAGTATGGGGCAAGTGGAGAAAGCCACAGGTGCCGATCGTAATTCCCAATAAATACCAAACCACTAAGTTACTGACAAACTCCCCTGACCACGAGGTTTTCGACAAACCCAATTCTGCAGAAGTGGAGACCGCCCGTGAACTGGTCAGGGAGAGTTTTGAGGCCATGTTGCAGGATTATGAAGAGTGGAAGTCCAGAGAGGATGAGCTCACTTGGGGCAATTACAAGCGGACGACCATCCAGCACTTGGTGCCTAACTTCAGGTCCTTTAGTGTGGAGAATGTGAGCACCGGAGGAGGCCGAGGCATACTCAATGCCACGAGTGAGCGCCACGGGGCATCTTGGAGGATGGTGGTGGAAATGGGTGAGCAGCCCAATGCTTTTGGGATCTATCCCGGAGGTCAATCGGGGAATCCTGGCAGCCGGTATTACACCAACTTGATAGGCAAATGGGCTAGGGGTGAGTACCTGGATGTTTCCCTTCGTCCTCAAAGCGAAGAACGGGATCTTTTATACACAGTAACTTTGAAGCAGAACTGATGTGAATGAGGCCACAAAGGCGCGAGGGCGCAAAGGAATGGCTAAGAAATTTATAATTTTGATTTAGAACTGATGAAATTTTTATTACTCTTTGTATTTTCAGTAGTGCTAGCGCTGATTTTGGGTCCATTTCTGCCATTTTATGGGTTGATGATTGCTATTGCCTTAATGGCAGCCCTAGTAGGAGGGAAGAGGATTGTGGCATTTGCCGCTAGTGGCTTGGGCGTTGGTTTGGTTTGGATTGCGGTGCCCATGTGGGTAACCCTGCAGACCGAGTCCGAACTTCCAGCCAAAATAGGCCAGATAATGGGACTTGAGAACCCAATTATTTTGGTTTTGGCTACCGGTCTGCTTGGTTTTTTGATAGCAGGATTTAGCGCTTTGACCGGGAACAGCTTCCGGAAGATCTTTGAGCAAACCGGTTCACCATATTATCGTTAAAAATCCGCCTATCTTTCTACATTAAAAATGGGCAAAAGGAATAGATAAATTCTTTTTACTAAATTTGCACCTTCAATTAGAAGGAGTATGATTTACGTTTGTAGGAAGGAACATTTCAATGCAGCTCACAAGCTGTGGAACCCCAATTGGAGCGAGGAGAAAAACAAGGAAGTTTTTGGACCTTGCGCCAACATCAATTGGCATGGACATAACTTTGAGTTGATCGTGACGGTGAAGGGCAAACCCGATGCCGATACCGGATTTGTGGTTGACCTAAAGCAACTCAGCAATGTGATCCGAGAGCATGTCATTGATAAGGTGGACCACAAAAACCTCAACATGGATGTGGATTTCATGGCCGGCAAGATGGCCAGCTGCGAAAACCTCATCATGGAATTCTGGAAAATCCTCGAACCCAAAGTCCACCAAATTACCCCGCATGGGGGGTTGTATAAGTTGACGTTGTATGAAACGCCGAGGAATTTTGTGGAGTATTTCGGTGAGTAAGTTTTGAAAAAAAAATAACCGCAGAGGCGCAGAGGGGGATGAAATATTTAACCGCAAAGATTTTTAAGTTTCGCAAAGTTTTTATTCTGAGGGTCTATTTTTTATAGCGGTAAAATTGTAAATTGATTTATCATTTTTTTGATTTTTTTTAATTTAATATGGATTCATTCATGGATGAAAACCTCCTCTCAAATAAGATTATAGGACTGGCTATTGAAGTACATAAATCTTTAGGGCCAGGTTTGCTTGAGAGCACCTATCAAGAATGCCTTTTTTATAAAATAACTCAAGCTGGGTTTAAAGTTGAAAAAGAAAAAAACTATGCCTGTCATTTTTGAGGGCATAAAAATTGACTGCGGATATAGGATTGATCTACTAATTGAAGATAAACTTATATTGGAACTGAAAAGTATTAAAGCCTTTGAGGAAATTCATCTGGCGCAGGTGTTAACATATTTAAAATTAAGTAACTTGAAACTTGGACTGCTAATCAATTTTAATGTGCCCTGGCTCAAGGACGGAATCAAAAGAGTTGCAAATGGAATGTGAGGTGTCTCCTTTAACAATATGGCTTTGCGCTACTTCTTATCTTTGCGGTTTATTATTGATTCATTAAGTAAATAATTAATTGTGGTTTTGAGGTATTATTTAATTGCCGGGGAACGGTCGGGGGATTTGCACGCGGCAAATTTGATCCACGAAATAAAAAAACTTGATCCGGCCTCTGAGTTCAGGGGTATGGCAGGGGATTATGCTGCCCGGGAGGGAGTGGAGTTAAGTGCGCATTATAAAGAAATGGCCTTGATGGGCTTTGTGGAAGTGGTGCTGGGATTCCGGAAAGTTTTCAAATACCTCAATCTGATCAAAAAAGACCTCCTCGAGTTCAAGCCTGATGCATTGATATTGGTGGACTTTGGTGGGTTCAACATGCGGATTGCAAAATTTGCCAAGGAGAACAATATACCCGTACATTACTACATTCCTCCTAAAGTGTGGGCCTGGAATCAAAAAAGGGCACTGAAGCTTAAGAAATATACAGATCAAATCTATACCATACTGCCTTTTGAGCAGGAGTTTTTCAGCAAATTTGATATGAGTGTGCATTATGTGGGAAACCCGCTTTTTGATGAAATCAAGAAGTTTAAACCCCATGACTTTTTCCACCAGAAAAACCAGCTCAACTATCAGCCCATCATAGCCCTGTTGCCTGGCAGCCGTAAACAGGAAGTGACAAATATGCTTTCCACCATGATGGGTGTGATCCCCAAGTTTCCCAATGCCCAATTTGTAATCGCAGGGGTGAAAAATCTAGATGGTGGGGTTTACCAACCGGCCTTGGATTTAGGAGTCAAAATAGTTTTTGACCAAACCTACGACCTGCTGCATCACGCCACTGCCGCAGTGGTCACATCCGGAACAGCAACCCTTGAAACGGCGCTCTTCCGCGTGCCTCAAGTAGTGGTGTATAAAACCAGCAACATTAGCTACGCCATAGCCAAAAGGCTCATTAAAGTCCCATATATTTCATTGGTAAACCTTATAGCTGAAAAAGAAGTTGTAAAGGAGCTGATCCAGGGAGATATGAATGTTGACCAGGTGAGTAATGAACTGAATGCCATATTGGCATCGGTTCCAAGAAAAGCGGAGATGTTGGATGGGTATACGCTAGTGAAGGATCGAATAGGAGGGAGAAATGCCTCTGAAGAAACTGCCAGGCTAATTCTCTCAAAATAAGCTATAAACCTCAATCCTAAACTATCCCCCCCGGGCCTCCCCCGTATCAGTTACGGATCACTTACGCATCACCTACGGATCACTTACGGATCAGTTACGGATATTTCCGAAAATTGACTAGAAAATGGGCCGTAGGAGCTCATAAACAACGAAAACGCTGGATTTCTGATGGAGCTTTCCGTAACTTTTCTTGGAATAGTTATATTTTTTTTAAGCCTATTGAGAAAAATAGAGATCATGTTAAATGATTAGGTTGAATTAGTTATTATTTGTTTTGTTTTTAAAAAGAAAGTAATAAATTGATACCGTTATTTTAGTTGGTTTCGATTGCTTACTTGTTGTTTAATGAAACAAAAATTACTTTTCCTTCTATTTGTTTTAATTTTTCCAAAGCTCCTTTCTGCCCAAAAAATTGATCAAGATCGAATTTCAGGGACATTTTTCGGGTATTCCTTTGACAGGTTTGTGGATAAAATTGAAAGAGAAACCTCCTATGTTTTTTATTATGACCAAGAGCAGCTAGCCCAAATCAAGGTGAGTCTGGTAGCTGACGAGCACACTGTAGAGCAGTTGCTTAGAAGTGTTTTTCAGGATACTGACTTCAAATTTGCCATTGATTCCCAAAAAAGAATTTTCATCACCCAAGGTAAAGCCATGCGGGTGAGGTTTCCTGCCTTGGCAATTTCCAATGATACATTGAGACCTGTCGCCGATACCCTCAGTCCAAGAGCTGAAGAGGTAGAGAGCAAGGGTGATTATGCTGAAAACAGGATATGGACAGTAGGACAGCGGACCACAGGAGCGGGGGATGTGAAGCTTGAAGGTAGAGTTTTGCTGGAAGGAAAAAATGAAGCAGTTCAGGGTATGAGTGTGGTGGAGCCGGTGACTGGCAAGGTGACCATGACGGATGAAAATGGCTATTACACCCTGGCTCTACCGCGTGGATTACAGCATATCCGGTTGCAAAGGTTTGGACTTCCTGTAGTCCAAAGGCATGTAAATATTCTAGGACCCGGGACTTTAAACATTTATCTGGAGGAAGATTACCTGTCACTAGGTGAGGTAGTGGTCACGTCCGAGCAACCCAAAAACATCAGCCAGGTAAATATGGGTTCAGTCGAACTTGATATAAATACCATCAAAAAGCTTCCCGCAGTATTAGGTGAAGTAGATGTAATCCGAGCAATTCTGTCCACGCCAGGTGTGAAAACAGTAGGAGAGGCCAGTGTGGGGTTCAATGTTCGGGGTGGAGCTGCAGATCAAAACCTGATTATGTACAATGACGCCACCATCTTTAACCCAGCACATATGTTCGGGATTTTCTCGGCTTTTAATTCTGATTTGGTGGAAGGTGTGGAGCTGTATAAGGCCGGAGCCCCCATGGAATATGGCGGCCGTCTATCTTCGGTGCTCGAAGTGAAAGGCAAGTATGGAAACCAAGAGAAAATTCAGGGTAGTGGGGGTATTGGGTTGCTGACTAGCCGTTTTTCTATTGATGGGCCTGTTTCACCCAAAACGACTTTTGCCGCGGGCATCAGGGCCACATATTCTGACTGGCTGTTGGGCTTCTTGGAGGAAGGATCGGGATTCAATAATGGTCGGGCTTCTTTTTATGACGCCAACTTAAGTATTCAGCATGAGATAGATTCGAAAAATTCTCTTCGCCTAAATGCCTACCAAAGTGGAGACAGCTTTAGGTTTGAGAGGGATACTACATTTTCATACAGCAACCAGAATTTTAATGTAGGCTGGACCCACAGATTTAATGAGGACTTTACAGGAGACTTTGTGATTGGTCAGGACCTGTACTCATTTGGTATTGAAAGTAACTTAATGCCTGAAAACGCATTTGATTTTGGGTTTAACTTAGGACAAATTCACGCTAAGGGGAAATTTGATTATAGGCTTTCCGACTCCCACCAATTTACTTTCGGAATAGGGGCAGTACATTTTGACTTGGAACCGGGATTTATCAGGCCTGGCACAGAGGAATCCACCATTGCCAGATCGGATGTGAGCAGAGAAAGAGCGTTGGAAACAGCCTTATTCTTTGGAGATAAGTGGGAGGTCAACAATAGGCTTTCAGTTGACTTGGGGGTTAGGTATGTTATGTATCAGTTTTTGGGGCCCACTACTGTAAACTTATATCCAGAGGGAGTCCTCAAAACCGCGGAAACCCAGACAGGTACCGAGGTTTTTGAAGGAGGGCAGATTGCCCAAAATTACCATGGTCCTGAATTCAGGGTTTTCGGTAGGTACATTTTGAATAATTCCACTTCCTTAAAAGCAGGATTTAATAATTCGCGTCAGCATCTCCATATGGTGACCAACACTGCCGCCATTTCTCCCACCGATACTTGGAAGTTAAGTGATCCCCATCTCAGGCCTCAATTGGGACAGCAGGTGACTTTGGGGCTTTTCAAAAATCTTAAGAAAAACACGCTGGAAGTATCCACGGAAGTATATTACCGAACCATGGAAAATTTGCTTGATTACCGAAGCGGAGCAAGCCTGATTTTGAATGACAACATAGAGCGGGACGTGATCCGATCAGAAGGGAAAGCTTATGGGATGGAATTTATGATAAAAAAGGATGTGGGTAGGCTGAATGGCTGGTTGAGCTATACGTATTCACGATCATTGATTCGTTCGGCTCCAGATGAGATTGGCCAGAAAATCAATAATGGAAATTGGTACGCAAATAATTTTGATCAGCCCCATGATGCGC
This sequence comes from Litoribacter ruber, assembly GCF_018500185.1. Taxonomy (GTDB): domain Bacteria; phylum Bacteroidota; class Bacteroidia; order Cytophagales; family Cyclobacteriaceae; genus Litoribacter; species Litoribacter ruber. The sequence continues at coordinate 194,767 of NZ_JAHBGI010000007.1, forward strand.
TTTTGTTTTTAACTTATGAATTGACCAAGAGAGTTTCACCGTCTATAAATGCAAATTACAGCACTGGAAGGCCCATTACCTTACCAATAGCCAAGTTCAGCTACCAAGGGGCGGAAAGGATTTTCTTCTCAGACAGGAATGCCCACCGCATACCCGATTATTTCCGAGTAGATTTTTCGGTGAATATCGAGGGAAATCATAAAAGTAAAAAGCTGGCCCATTCTTCCTGGTCATTGGGGATTTACAATGTGTTGGGAAGAAGTAATCCTTACTCAGCTTATTTTGTCCCGGTAAACAGTGTATTGCAAGGCTATCAGCTATCCATTTTTGCACAGCCTATTCCATTTGTGACATATAATTTTAAGTTTTAAAAACATGAATAGACTGGTCTCTAGAATTTTTGTATCCAAGTATCTATCAATAGTTCTTCTTCTGGCTTCTTGCCGGGAGTTTTATGAACTTGAGATAATCACCCAGGATTTTGGGTTTTTAGTTGCCGAAGGATATGTGGAATTGGAAGGGAAGTCGACCTTGAAGTTGGGCAGGACGGTAACCGTGTATTCAGAGCAGTCCATTAATCCAATCAATAATGCCACCGTATTTCTTACTGGGTCGGAATCAGGAAGCTGGCAATTTGCTTTGGAGGAGGATGGAACATATGCGATGGTGGGCACTTTGCCTAGTGATCAAGATTATCAGCTTCAGATTCAAATTGGGGAGCATGAACAATATATCTCAGATTGGAT
>NZ_JAHBGI010000008.1 GCF_018500185.1 Litoribacter ruber
GACACTAAGTTTTTTCTTTTGCGTCTCCGCGCCTTAGTGGCCATCTTTTTTTAATACTCAAAGGGCGACTCAAAATCCCCGAGCATGGGCAGGTTCCTATCCTTCTCCGAAAGCAGAATCTCCGATTCATCCATTTGCCAGTCAATCTTCAGACTCGGGTCATTATAATAGATCCCCCCATCTGAAGGTTGATTATAGTAGTTATCACATTTGTAGAAAAACTCGGCAGACTCAGAAAGCACCAAAAAACCATGGGCAAACCCTCTTGGCAGGTAAAACTGCTTCTTGTTTTCCGCACTGAGAACTACCGCGTGGTGCTGACCAAAAGTGGGGGAGCCCTTACGGATATCCACAGCCACATCCAACACCTCACCACTTATTACCCTTACAAGTTTGGCCTGGGCGAACGGAGGAGCCTGAAAATGCAACCCACGGAAAACCCCTTTCTTGGATTTGGATTGGTTGTCCTGCACAAACTCCGGCTTGATACCGGTTACTTTTTCAAAGGTTTTGACATTGAATGACTCATAAAAATAGCCCCTCTCATCCCCGATCACATCCGGATCAATCTCAAAACAGCCCTCTAAGTTGGTTTTAATGATTTTCATCCTGCAAAATTAAGGAAGTTTCTGTACTTAAGGTATTCGCAAGTGCGAAATTAGAAGGACGAAGGACGAAGTGCTTCTTCGCGGAAAGAAAAGGGTCACAGAGTTCCGCAGAGTTTAAATGGAGTTTCACTGAGTTCCTTCATCGCGGCAGAATTATTTGATCAAAATCGTCACTTAGTATTAGGACTGACAACGAAGGCCTTTTCGAGATTGCTTCGGTTCACTAATACCCAATCCGAAGAGCGCAGCTCGAAGGGAGGGCCACGAGAGTAAAAACACAGGATTGCTTCACAAGAGTAAAATGGCCACCAGCCAACATCTGCTGCTCGAATACTTGGTACCTGGTACGTGGTACTTGGTACCCACTCGTAAGCACGAAATTAGAAGTACGAAGTGAAGACACGGAATGTCGCACACCGCTCCCATCTTAGTACCTAGCACCAAGGGCGAAGTGGGATAAAAGGGACACGGACCTGCCTGCGCAGGCAGGGTTTCGCAGAGGATTAATGGAGTTTCACAGAGCTTCTTCGCGGAGGATTGTGTAAAAAGTTCAAGAAAAATTAGCTGATACCCCATCCGAAGAGCGCAGCTCGAAGGGAGGGCCACTAGAATAAAGACGCAGGATTGCTTCATCAGGGCAAAATGGCCAACAGCCAGCCTCTGATGCTCGAATACTTGGTACGTGGTACTTGGTACCCACTCGTATGCACGAAATTAGAAGTACGAAATGAAGACACGGAATATCGCACCACCGCTCCCATCCTAGTACATAGTACTTAGTACCTAGTACAATATTTAACCTCCTGACTCAAAACATTTTACCCCTTTTTCACTTTACACTTTTAGCTAATTCCCAATTGCTAAAATTATGAAAAAGGTTTCCACTTTATTGCTCCTCATCGGGATTTTCTGGACCGCACTTCAGGAAAGTATGGCCTGCACCCGAGTGGTCTATCAGGGACCAAATGGCAACATCATTACCGCCAGAAGTATGGACTGGAAGACGGAAATTCCGGCAAACTTGTGGATTTTCCCGCGGGGAATGCAGCGCAATGGGCAGGTTGGCGATAACTCCATTTCTTGGAGCTCCAAACATGGAAGCATTATCACCAGCTCTTGGGATATTGCCTCTTCCGACGGCATGAACGAAAAAGGGCTGGCCGGAAACCTACTGTGGCTGGTAGAATCCCAGTACCCGGAGTTCGAAAAAGACAGCAATCAACCAGGGCTTTCTATTTCAATGTGGCTGCAATATGTACTGGACAACTTCGAAACAGTGAAAGAAGCAGTTGGCGAACTCTCCAAGGAGGAGTTTGTGGTGGTCAGCTCCCATATTCCAGGCACGGAAACCTTTGCCACCGTACACCTTTCCTTATCCGACAAACATGGCGACAACGCTATATTTGAATACATAGATGGAAAGCTTGTCATTCACCATGATAAATCTCATGTGGTGATGACCAACTCACCTATTTTTGAGGAGCAGTTGGCCATCAACGCCTACTGGAAAAGCATCCCCGGCACGATCATGCTGCCAGGCACAAATAGAGCCGCCGACAGGTATGTCAGGGCCAGTTATTACATAGACGCAATTCCTAAATCAGAGGACAGGAGGGTTGCAGTCGCCAGCGTGTTCAGCGTGATCCGTAACTGTTCAGTTCCTCTTGGGATCTCCACCCCTGATCAGCCCAACATATCCTCCACCCGGTGGAGAACTGTGGCCGACCACAAGAACCTGGTCTACTATTTCGAGAATGTGTTAAACCCTAATGCGATATGGGTAGCCTTCGAAAACATAGATTTCAGCGAAAATGCCGAAGTCAAAAAAATATCCCTAAGCGACAATGAAAACTATTCTGGCGAATCCTCCGCGGAATTCGAGGCGGCGAGTCCGTTTGATTTTGCGGGGTTGGAGTGAAAAGAAAACATGATTGGAATATCTAATCTCGCATTCTCTTTACCCTCTTAACCCATGCTTCAGGAGCTCTGCTAGTATGAAACACACCGATTATTAATATGAGGCTATCTCTTAAAATATAAACTATATGAAAAGGAAATCTTTTCACCAGCTTTCTTCTCACATCTTTAAATTGTGGAGAACAGTGCATTGGATCTCGTAAGATTTGATTAATCGCTGATTCAATGCATAGCACGAAATCATTTCCCAAACCAGCCTTTCTCAGATTGTACCAATTGAAAAAATCTTGAATATCTAGCCTTGCCTCCCCGGTAAATTCAAGCCGAAAATTCATTTATGTTCTTTTAAGCTATCCTTAACCTCGGACCATGAATAAGTTGTTGATTCTCCTCTGTCGTATTTATCTATACGCCTCTTGATCTCATCTTTTTGCTCTGTAGTAAACTCAGGTTCGGACTCCTCAGGTAGTGAATCCCAAATAGCTTCTGCTATTAATATTCTTTCAGCCTCACTGAGTTGCAATATATCTTTCAGAATCTTTTCCATATATGAATATAACGATAAATCTTCATTTTTGGCTAAATGTTTGACCTACAGTTCTCGCATTAAAGCCTCCTCAAACCATTATTAAAACATACCAGCGTGGAACCAGATCCTCCTCAGGAGGATCTGTGGTAAAACCTCAGTTCTCAGGAATTAATAGCTGCTTCTGGCTATTTATATTCCTCCACTGTTTCAAATTCCTACGATTTTGAGTCTAATGAGGGGGAATTCAATGTTGCTACAGGCAAAAGATCCACCATCTCATCTATTACCTATATAAGATGGTGGACTAAAAATATTATCCTTATGACGGTCTCCACAAGATTGCGGAAATCTCATTATTGAGTTAACAATGCGCGATTCAAGGCAATTCAGCCAAAAAGCTAAATTACTGCCCCAAAAACGGGAACACCTGCTTGATGACCTTGTTGTTGGCGTCTTTGGTGGTGACTTCTTCGATTCTTTTTCCATCCAACACGACCAATTCGTAGTTTTCAATCACTTTATCAGGTACGATTATACGGGCAAGGATGATTTGATGGTCTGTGATTCTTACAACTCTGTAGGGCCGCTTTAAACCGGTTAAGTTAACGTCAATGAATACAAATCCATTTTCCTCATAAGGCTCATCTAGGGTCATCGGCTGCTGGGCATGCAGCATGGAATCCGTAGTGGGACCAAATTTGTTGCGGTTGTAGCGCGTCTTCGTTCGGGGCTGGAAAGTATTCCCTTGGGCCATTTCTTTGGCTTTATTGACGGTAACGGGCTCCTTCACGTATGGTGTAGCCGTGTAGGCCACTTGCACAGGAGAGTAAAATTGAACCCCTTTTTGATAATTGTTTGAAATGTAAACTAAATCAGCGCCAAGCATGGCAGCCTCCAACTTGAGTTTCCGCATGGCACGCTGGTTCACATTGTTGATGGCAGCAAAAATCGTCACCCCGCGGGCCTTGCTGTAAATCTGCGGCATTGCCTGCAACCCATCCAGCTGGGATTCAAAATCGGCAACGCCAATCTCTGTCCACCTCTTATAGGCATTTTGATTGAGACCCTGGGAAAAGGCAGAAAAACTCACCGCCATAAAAGCCAAAATGGCAAAAACTACTTTATACATATATTTAGAAATTGGTTTTCTTTTAATCAAATTGGGTTGGCTTGCTTCGGTCTTCCGTCTTCCGTCTTCAGTCTTCCGTCTTCTCTCTCCCTCCCATACGTCAAAACTAAAACAATTGTTCATAAAAAAAGCGCTTCCAAGTGGAAGCGCTTTAATATTTTCAGTTATCGTCTGATAATGATACTGTTATTAGTTGAACAGATATCTTACACCAACCTGCATTCTCCAAACGTTAGCTAGAGAGTTTGACAATCTGAAGGTTTCAGTTGGGAAGTCAGTAGTAGAAGGATTAGGGTTCATTCTGTAAACTGGCTGTCCTGCATCGTTAACACCTCTGTAGTTCAAGAGGTTGTTCTGCCACTGGAATTGAGGGATACCCCACTCAGAGTTGAACATGTTACCTATGTTAGTGAAGTCCATAGAAAGCTGAAGTCTATGCTGACCATCTTTCGCTACGTGGATATCCTGAAGGATTCTCAAGTCAAATCTGTGAACGAAAGGAGAAACAGCTCCATTTCTTTCAGCCAACTGGCCTCTTCTACCGCTCAAATATTCAGACTGATCGATGTAAGCATCAAGCACTTGTCTTTGCTCCGCTACAGTCACCGCTCTACCATCAAGTGTGAATTCTTCAAAATTTAATTCATTAGCTGAGTTAGGAACGTACATCAATCTGTTAGAACCGTCACCAAAGTTGCCAGAATAAGTGTAGCTATATCTACCTGCGTTTCCACCTTCGTAGAATACCCCGATTGTGGTATTGTTAGTCTGATAAGAGAAGCTTGCAATCAATCTATGAGGCTGATCGAAGGCTGCATATCCAAGCTCAGGAGCATTTCTGTCTACCTGTACCGTGTTTGGCCATAGAGAGATCGCCTGGCTTCCACCTGATGCATCCAAATCTCTAGATCTAGATCTTGTATAAGCAATGCTAGTGAAGAATCCACCGTCAAATTGCTTAGACAACTGAGCAGTCAAAGAGTAATAATCTGCTTTCTGAGAAGCGTTAGTCAAATAGAATACGTTTCTGAAATCAGGGTCATTTGAATAGTTAGTACCATTCCAGAAAGGTCTGTTATCAGGACCAGCTAATGTACCATCAGGAGATCTAAGAATTGCGTTATAGGCAATTGGAGTAGTTACATCCTGAGAGTAGATGAAGTCAAACGTACCGATGATTCCGAAAGGAAGCACTTGGTCAACACCAAGGTTGGTTCTCCAAACCTGTGGAAGTCTGAAGTTTCTATCTGTCAAGTTAAGCTCGTTAGATAGAGTAGCTGCAGGATTTTCTGGAGTATAAGCTGTTACGTCTGGGTTGAAAATGATACCAGCATCGATTACATCCTGTCCTTCAAGACCGTAACCACCTCTGATCACACCTGAACCGTTCACTTGGTTAGACATCCATACGAAAGGTATACGTCCGGAGAATACACCTGTACCACCTCTTACTTGAGTAGTTCTGTCACCTGTTACATCCCAGTTGAAACCAACTCTCGGAGAGAACAATGGGTTAACTTTAGGGAACTGGCTAACATCAGGAACGAATGTGTTGCCGTCAGGACCAGTGAAAGTTTTGTTCAAATCATCCAACAATTGGTTATTAGGAATATTTACTGGGTAGAAAGGAAGATCAACTCTCAAACCACCTGTTACTTTCAATTGAGGAGTAACTTGGAATTCATCCTGAACATAGATACCAAGCTGTGCAAATCTTGTCTCATCAGTTGGAGGAGTTGTAGATCCGTCCAAAGCAAATCCTTTAGAGAATGCAATTGGATGAACGTTCGGGTTTCTGTTGATAACACCTTCCACGAAATCGTCATAAGAACCATATCTGTAGAATCCGTTGAACACAGGGTTAAACGCGTTGTCAAACGTCATGTATTCGAAGTTACCACCGATAGTGTAAGTATGTCTTCCTTTGTAAATTGAGAAGTTGTTGGTGATGTTCAATACATTGTTTTCAAGCAGGTTACCTACTGTAAACAATTCGTTACCCATTGACATGTAGTAAAGTGGGTTTCCAGAAGCATCTGGCTGCATTACTTCGATGAATGGGAAATCCTGTCCACCTGGAACACCTCTTTTAGGGTCAGTGATTGAAGTATAACCAATGTTCAACTGGTTAGACATGTTGTTGCTGATTCTAGAAGTCAATTCAGCTACCATGGACTGTACTCTTCTGTCGTTGGTATAGTTGGCATTTCTGAAGTTGATACCTTCTACACCAATTCTACTAGTGTTGAAATATCTAGTCTGGTTGTAACGTATAGAGTTTACGTTAGTAGGTATATCCGTGAAGGCAGTATAGTTATTGTATCTCAACGTCAACTTGTTGTTGTTGTTGATGTTGTAATCCAATCTCAAGTTGAATCTTTCTTGCTCAGATGCAAATGGATAGGAGTCAGGAGCACCAGTATCATATCCGTAAATGTTCATCATCTGCTCTCTAACGAAGTTAGCTTGAGACAACGGAACTCTAGAAATAAACTGACCATCTGGAGTTTCTCCTTCTCTAGCAGCTCTTCTCAAAATTGCTGGAGTTGATTCAGTTTCCTTTTCGTAGTTGACGAAGAAGAACAATTTATCTTTAATGATTGGACCCCCAAGTCTGAAACCCATTGTTTCATTCTTAGAATCACCAGGATTCAAGAAAGTTTCTCCAATTTTTGTACCGATCATTTGATCGTTTCTTAAGAAATAATAAGCAGAACCCGTGAATTGGTTAGTACCTGATCTAGTTACGGCGTTTACACCTGCACCAGTAAAACCACCCTGACGAACGTCATATGGAGCAAGGTTTACCTGAACTTCTTCAATCGCATCAAGTGATACTGGGTTGCCACCGGCAAACTGGCCAGAACCAAGACCGAAGTTGTTGTTGTAGATGTTACCATCAATGGTAAAGTTGTTGAATCTAGAGCTTGTACCAGCGAAAGAGTTACCGTTAGACTGAGGAGTCAATCTGGTAAAGTCGTTGATACTTCTAGAAATAGTAGGAAGAGAGTTGATAGTCTCGTTAGAAAGGTTCAAAGCAGCACCAGTTCTGTCAGAGTTCATCACCTTATCCTTTGAAGCACTTACTTCAATCACATCAAGGTCCATACCGTCGCTCATTCTGGCGTTGATGGTATAATTTTGACCTAGGGCAAGCTGAATGCCTTCGTAGATTCTGTCTTCGAAGCCAATGTAAGTGATAGCGACACGGTAAGGACCGCCCACTCTTACGTTAGCCAATACAAATCTACCTTCGATGTTTGTCACCGCGCCATAGCGGGTTCCAGAAGGCTCGTGAATGGCAACTACGTTAGCGCCAGGAAGCGACTCTCCTGTCTCGTCGGTCACTATACCCTGCATACTTGCAGTAGTAACCCCTTGTGCAAACAATGTCCCTGAAGCAGAGATAAACATTGCAAGCGCAATCACACATTTAAGTAAGGAATTCCTCATAATATTTTGTTTTGTCGGAAAATGGATTTTAGTTAGGTTATATAATTTTCTTTTCCGGCAGCAAAGATAGATTTGATTTGCTAAGTGATTGACATGCCAATGTTTACAAAACATTAAGAATTAAGGTTTTTTAACAGGCTTTCTTAACATTGGCTTAACATTGCAAAACTTAAAAACCTCTTATTTCACTATTCTAATTTTTAGTGATTTTATTCCAACACCCAGCCCCAATAATGATAAAATTCCAGTTTATTTAGCCAAGGTAACACCAAGGTTGGGGGAATGTTAAAATCGGTTGTACAAAGAACTATGTACTAGATACTAAGTAAAAAGCCTGCCTGGTTCTCGCGACCAGGCAGGCTTTATGTATGACTGTTAAAATTTAACCGCTAAGAACTCAAAGAAACGCTTAGTTAGCAGATAGTAGATGTCCCCCTTACTTCCAACTCCTCCTTTGCGCCACTCAGCGCCCTTTGCGGTGAGTTATTAACCTCTGATCCTCCGCGCCTCCGCGGTTGTCACGTCCTAAATTTACTTGACACTTTTTTCTCAAACTTTTAAATTTTTCTCCGCGAAGTGGCCTTTGTGAAACTTCGTGAAAACTTTGTGGCCTTTGTGGCCATTTTTTTCCAACATCCGACATCCGACATCGGACATCCAACTTTAAAATGTATACCTCACACCCAATTGCGCTCGCCATCTTGAGAAAAAGTCATTGGGGAGCCAGGCCTCATCGCCACGGACATCAGCTTTAAAGGCCGGGATATTCGGATCCACAGCCACAGGCACCCCATTGATCGTTTGTGGCTCAGCCCCGGCCACCGGATTGGTACCAAATTGTGCTACAGTCATAAACTGGGCGTTTTGGATCGCATAGGACCTTCCCCATTCGTTGTTGAGCAAGTTGCCCGCATTCAGCACATCAAAGGTCACTTCCAGCCTGCCGGCATTTCTCACAATGATCTCCTGGGCCACCCTCACATCAAATCGATGCTCAAACGGCGTCCTGCCTCCGTTTCGCTCGGCATAATCTCCCCTTCTACCATTCAAATAGGAATTGTTGCTGATGAAGTTGTTGATGGCATTATATTGCTGATCGGCAGTTTCCACCAACACCCATTGATCATTCTCCACCACATATCGATCATAGAGCACGATTTCGTTTCTACTGGCAGGAATGTAAATTAGGTCATTTCCAAATACACCATCACGGTTCATATCCCCCTGATAAGTGAATGAAATCGGCACACCGGATTGACCGTTGTAAAATATCCCCACTGAGGTAGCCAGAAATCCGGCATATTCCTTTCTATAATTAATGGCTGCCACGATTCTATGGGGCACCATAAACTGGGAGAAAGAAAGCTCTGGGTTATTGGGATTTCCCACTGTCGGCACGTTTCTCCAGTTGGAGATAGCCTGGGAAGAGTTGCCCGGGTTGATATCCTTGGCCACACCATAAGTATACCCAATGTTGGCCATCAGCCCGTTTTCAAATTGTTTACTCAATTGCCCTGTCAAATTATAAGTATACCCTTCATTGGTGTTGGTCAGGTAGACAATATCGGTGAAGTTTGGATTGATGAATGCTCCATCAAATCGCCTTCTGTTATCTGCACCTTCAAAGAAGGTAAACTGATTATCTTCCAAACCAGCAATATTCAGGTTTTGATAAAGGATGTTGTTGAAATTCTGCGTATAAATACCGTCAAAGGTAAATACATATCCATCGCCAATCATATAATCAGCACCCAGGTTCAGCCTCAACACCTGTGGATATCTAAACCTTCTGTCGGTCACGTTAATCTCTGATGTGAAAGTAGGCAGCCCCAAGTCCGCAGCATTGGGCTGGTTGTTGGGGTCAGGGTTGAAAGTGAACCCTTCCGGAAAGTCACCCCGCTGCCGCTGGGCCTGGAGTCTGGCGATTTCTACACCTGTGTTGGAAAACTGGTTGGAAAGCCAAACAAAGGGAAGCCTTCCCGAGAAAATTCCCACCCCACCGCGAAGCTGGAAGGTGGCGTCACCGTTGACGTCCCAGTTAAACCCAAACCTTGGGGACCAAAGCAGATTCGATCCAGGCATCCTGTTAGTAGCCACATCAAACCTGTTGGCAATAGGAGAATTGTTAAATTCTGGATTAGCTGATGGGTCATCCGGGAAAATTGGCACATCCACCCTCACTCCAAAGGTCAGCTTCAGATCATCGGTAGCCTGGTATTCATCCTGCGCATAGAATCCTAACTGCACAGCACGGAATTCCGCCCCCCAGTTGGGTTCATTGGGCACATTCGAAAAGGATAGGTCATATGTCAAAGGAAAAACCTCCCCTGGAGTACCCACCGTCAACCAATCATCCAAGCTGGCATAACGATAGGACCCGAATGCCTGCCTGATGAACAGGTTATAAATATTATAAAACTCATTGTGCGTACCCAAAGTGAAAGTATGCTTTCCTTTGAAGACGCTGAAGTTATTGGTCAGCGTAAACACATCCTGGTTTAGGGTGTTGGCGGTACCAAATTGCTCGGAACCCAGCTGAATATTTCTACCCCCACCCAGGTCGACCTGCACATAAGGGAATGGGGTACCCACAAAGCCCCGGTCATCTCTTACCGTAGTATACCCAATTCTCAATTCGTTGGACGCACTGTTTCCAAAACGGGAATTCAGTTCTGCCACAGTAGTATTGGTAGTACTTGGAAAAAACTGCGCCCCTCCGGACAATACAAATGTATTCGCATTTCTAAACACACTCAGCGCTTCCGCATTCACGTAATTGTGGCGGATGGAAAAAGTATTATTGTTGTTGATATTCCAATCCAAACGCACAAAGATCTTTTCGGTATCGGTAGTCTGGTTAAACGGCCCTGCATCACCAATATCGGCATTTGGAGAAATCCGGTTAATGACGCTGGTTACCTGATTGATTTCATCCTGCGTGATGTTGGAGCCCTCACCGATCCCAAACAGCTGCGGCTGGGTTCTTTCGGTCAACTCCCCATTGAGGAAGAAAAACAGTTTGTCCTTGATTATGGGACCGCCGACTCTAAACCCATATTGCCTTTCAGTATAGTCTGGAACCCTTTCTCCTTCAGTAGCCGGAAGCACCCCGGTACCGGTTAGGTTTTGGTTGTTGACAAAATAATAGGCAGACCCTCTAAAGGTATTGGTTCCGCTACGGGTCACGGCATTGATACCGCCTCCTGTAAACCCGCCCATCCTGACATCAAAAGGCGCAAGCTCCACATTGATTTCCTCAATGGCATCCAAGGAAATAGGCTGGGTGCCCGTTTGTCCACCATTGGTACCATCGGCAGCCAGACCAAACACATCATTGTTTACTGTTCCGTCAATGGCAAACTGGTTATACCGGTTATTTGTCCCAGCGAAGGAAATCCCGTTTCCTCGGGTGTTGGCCTGAGGGGTAAGTCTGGCAAAGTCCTGGATTCCCCGCTCAATTGATGGCAAACTGTTGATTCTTTCTGAGCCTATGTTGGTAGAGGCCCCGGTTCGGTTACCGTCAAAGACCTGGTCCCGCCTGGCGGAAATAACTACTTCATCAAGTTCAGAGGCGTCATCCAGTAGGGTGATATTGAGGTTTTGGGTTTGGCCCAGGGAGAGGTTGACATTTTCGTAGATGGATGATTCAAAGCCAATGTAGGAAATGGTGACGGTATAGGGCCCGCCCACGCGCATATTTGGTATAGAAAACCGCCCTTCCATATTGGTGGTGGTACCGTATCTTGTTCCGGATGGCTCATGCACTGCCACCACGTTTGCCCCTGGTAAGGTTTCCCCAGAAGATTCAGCTACCCGACCCGAGAGCCCCGAAGTGGTGACCCCCTGTCCCATTACCTGCCCACTGCCCACCAGGACAAGCGCAAGTATTACTACACACTGTAGGAAATGCTTCATAATTGTAGAATTTTGCTTCAAATGACATTCGTTAAATAGTTCGTAGGTGATAGTTAGCGGCCCACGGTCCACGGTCGACTGTTGACCGTGGACTGCCGGCCACGCTATACAAAATTAATGTAGTTATTATTCAAAAACGTAATCCCAAGATTAATTTTTTAACACTTTTTCACGTTTTCAAAACATTTTACTAACATTGGATCGGGCTAAAAGTTTTTGATTTCTAGGGTTTTACAATTAAATCACGTGAGAAGGGCAATTATTAGGCTCTAAATAAGATTTTCCTATCTTTATTGGCTCAAATAAAAAATGGATGGCTCGCAAAGGAATAGTTTGGTTATATGTATATTTAATGGCAGGAATCGCAGATTTGGCATTCGTCGCCAACAGTGCTGATACTTATAGATATGTGAGCAAACCCCTGCTTTTACTCTCTCTATACCTCTATTTCATCACGCAGACTTCCCTGATCAAGGGCAGCCTGCTGCGCAAAAGCATGGGTGCGGCCCTGCTGTTTTCTTTGGCTGGCGACATCTTCCTGCTTTTTCCAAATCTGTTTCTATATGGCTTGGGGGCTTTTCTGATGGCCCATCTATGTTACATTGTAGCTTTCAAGCTGACCCAGCATTTTCAGTTTAGCTTCTACACAGTTAATTTTGTAAAGCTGTTTTTCTACAACCTCCCCATCTACATCCCCGGGGCAATCATATATTTCCTGATTCAACCCAACCTCAATGATCTAAAAATCCCCGTTGTAGTTTACCTGATCGTGATACTGATGATGGCTTCCCTGGCTCGGGAAAGATTTGGCCGGACCAATGCGTCCAGCTTTTGGCAGGTTTTCATCGGGGCCATGCTCTTCATGGTTTCCGATGGCATCTTGGCCCTCAACATGTTTGGCTACCCCATGGTGGATGGCGACACCCTGGTGATGGGGACCTATATTTTAGCTCAGCTGCTGATCGTAATGGGGATCCGCAGTCATATTGTGTCGCATCCTACGGAGTAGGTTTATAAGTTTATGTTTCGCGGCCGCGAAAGGATTAAAGGTTTAAGAGTTTCTTTTAACCCACTTGTCCGGATTCTTTGATGTATCAATACCGCTCGAACAATCACCTTTCGATAATTTTCATCAATTGTAAAATGGATCATGTAGGGAAATTGACTTAATGGAACACAGTGAACATTATCATACCGAAACCTGATAATATGGATTAATTTCTAATGCTGAAAAATGGTGATCTAAATTACTTAAAAATCGATTCCCCAAATCTATTTGAACCTCTTCAAAGTAATCATATGCCTCTTGGATATCTCCGAGAGCAAGCGGCTCAACAAATACGGTAAACTCCTTATTTCAGTTTAAGCTGTTTTCTCCCCTCCTTCCAAGTCAACAGCTTGTCCTCTTCAGAGTTTTTAATCCTCTCTCTAACCAGGGAATTATGGGCTTCAGGAATCTCTGTTTCCTCTTGATCGAACCCCAAGCTCTCAATTAGCTCTAAAAAAAAGAGATATTTATCATCCGGAACATTAATAGTAACTTTTTTCATAGCGGTTCTTTAATTCCATTAATATGGCTATAAGTTCTATTTTAACCAAAAATATCCCGCAAGAGTTGAAACCCCTTTCTAACAATAAAACCCACGAAGCCATTAGCCTCGCGGGTTTGTATTAGGTGCATCAAGATTCAAAACTTTGCGCTCCTTTAAATTCTCTGCGGTTAAATCCCCTTGCTTTCCAGCTTGATATGTAACTCCTTCAACTGATCCTCAGCAATACTGCTCGGCGAATCAATCATCACGTCGCGGCCTGAGTTGTTTTTAGGGAAGGCAATGTAATCCCTGATGGAATCGGATCCACCGAAGATGGCACACAATCTGTCAAATCCAAAAGCAATCCCACCATGTGGCGGGGCACCGTACTCAAAAGCCTCCATAAGGAATCCAAACTGCTTTTGTGCTTCCTCGTCGGTAAAACCAAGGTGCTTAAACATTAGCTGCTGGGTAGCGCGGTCGTGGATTCTGATCGAACCTCCACCTATCTCTACACCGTTGATCACCAAATCATAGGCATTGGCACGTACAGCTCCCGGGTCCGTTTCGAGAAGCGGGATATCTTCGGCTTTTGGTGATGTGAAAGGGTGGTGCATGGCGTGGAACCTTGCCGTCTCCTCATCCCACTCCAGCAATGGAAAATCCATCACCCACAGTGGCCTGAATACTTCACGATCACGTAGCCCCAAATCTTCACCCATCTTGAGCCTAAGCTCTGACATCTGCTTCCTTGCTGTGTTTTTGTCTCCAGACAATACCAAAATCAAATCTCCCGCCTCGGCACCGCACTTATCGGCCCAAGCCTTCAAGTCATCCTGGTTGAAAAACTTATCCACAGAGGATTTGAAGCTTCCATCCGCATTGCACTTCACATATATCAAACCTTTGGCGCCGATTTGTGGTCGCTTCACCCAATTGGTCAACTCATCCAGCTGCTTTCTGGTATACTCACCGGCTCCTTTGGCGCAGATTCCCAATACCAGTTCAGCAGAATCAAACACGGCAAAGCCTTTGTTTTGGGCCACGTCATTCAATTCCACAAACTTCATATCAAACCTCAAATCAGGTTTGTCGTTGCCATAATATTTCATGGCATCGGCGAAAGTCATCCGCTCCACTTCACCAAGTTCCACCCCTTTCACATGGGTGAAAAGGTGGCGTACCAATTCCTCAAAAGTATTGAGCACATCCTCTTGCTCCACAAATGACATCTCGCAGTCAATCTGGGTGAATTCAGGCTGCCTATCTGCCCTCAAGTCCTCATCCCTGAAGCATTTCACAATCTGAAAATAGCGGTCAAATCCACTTACCATCAAAAGTTGCTTGAAGGTCTGAGGGGACTGCGGCAAAGCGTAAAACTCCCCCGGATTCACCCTGCTAGGTACCACAAAGTCCCTTGCACCCTCTGGTGTGGACTTTATCAACACGGGCGTTTCTACCTCGATAAAGTCCTGCCCGTCCATAAATTTACGGGTTTCCTGCATCATGCGGTGGCGGAGCTGAAGCTTGTTGCGCACCACATTGCGGCGAAGGTCCAGGTATCGGTATTTCATCCTCAATTCCTCGCCACCGTCCGTTTCATCTTCGATGATAAAGGGAGGAACCTTGGCCTTGTTCAGCACCTCTAGGGAAGTCGCTTTGATTTCGATATCCCCGGTTGGAATTTTATCGTTTTTGGAGGTCCTTTCGATCACGGTTCCCTGCACTTGGATCACAAACTCGCGTCCAAGGGAGGCCGCCTTTTTAAGCAGGGCCTCATCGGTGCTGCCTTCCTCAAGTATCAATTGCGTCACGCCATATCGGTCGCGAAGATCCACCCAAATGAGTCCGCCTTTGTTTCTGACACGCTGCACCCATCCGGCCAACGTCACTTCTGTATTTATATCTTCCGCGCGGAGTTCTCCACAGGTATGTGTTCTTAGCATAACTATCAATAGTTTCGGTCACAAAGGTGCAAAGATAAAGGTTCTGCCAGCAGATTGCAGTTTTTTGGGAGATGATTATTTGTTTACTGGAATATTTTTTCTTCGGTCTTCCGTCTTCCGTCTTCGGTGTCACGTCCCAAATTAACTTGACACTTTTTTCTCAAGCTTTTAAAATTTTCTCCGCGAAGTGGCCTTTGTGATACTTCGTGAAAACTTTGTGGCCTTTGTGGCCATTTTCTACTTCGGTCTTCCACCCCGCCAATCAAAGAAGATTTGGCATCCGACCTCAAGACTGAAACCCATAAAAGTTTTTTAACCAAGTCCTTTTTAGTATATTTAAAATAACCTTTTTGACTTTTCAATGAAAAAATACCTGTTTCCGGCTCTCAGCGTTATCTTTTTTAGTTGAGATTTATTGAGAAAAATATAAAAAAATAAAGACGAACGCTTAGTTTTTCAGCATTTTATGAACTTATTTTGTACTAAACGATACGCTCTAATTAAGTAGCCATGAAGAAAATTTGGATGACTGTAGGATTCGTCCTACTGGTAGCGGCGGGGTATAGCTATTTGAAATATAATAAGCAAGACAAAGAGCTCCTTGCCCATCAAGACCTTGAAAATGAGGTTGATTTAGAAGATGAAATCATTGAAGAAATAGAGGAAATCCTCTATGGGATCACTATCAACGACCTGGATATCACCGAGGGCCTTGTAGGGAAGAACCAAACCCTTTCCACCATCCTTTCCCCTTTCAATGTCCCTTATCAAATCATCGATGAGCTGGCCAAGAAATCCAAGGATATTTTTGACGTCAGAAAGATCGCTTTCAATAAAAAATACACCGTACTCACTCCAAAAGATTCCGCACAGGCGCAGTTTTTCATTTATGAGCCTAATCCCGCAGAATTTGTAGTATTCAGACTCGATTCCGTAGATATCTACAAAGAGGCCAAGCCTATGGAGCTTCGCAAAAGAGAAGTGGCCGGCACCATTACCAAATCCCTTTATGTCAACATGGTGGAGCAGGGCGTAACGCCTGACCTGATTGACCAGTTTGCCGATCTTTATGGCTGGACGGTAGATTTCCAGAGGGTTCACAAAGGAGACAAGTTCAAAGTAATTTACAACGAAAAAGTGGTAGATGACCACGTTGTTGGGGTTGAGGATATCGAAGTGGCGTATTTTGAGCATTTGGGCACTCCCTATCATGCCATTCCATTTGAGCAAAATGGGGAAATCGCCTATTTTGACCAAGAGGGCAACAGCTTGAAAAAAGCATTTTTGAGAGACCCTTTAAAATATACACGAATCAGTTCGAGGTATAACCTGAAGAGATTTCACCCTGTACAGAAAAGATACAAGCCGCACTTAGGCACGGATTATGCCGCTCCAACTGGCACAGAAATCCGCTCTGTAGGCGACGGAACAGTAGTGGAATCCAAGTTTACTAGTGCCAATGGCAACTATGTCAAAATCAAACATAACGGCACCTACACCACACAATACCTTCATATGTCCAAAAGAGCTGTCGCTGCAGGTACTCGCGTGAAGCAAGGCCAGGTAATCGGCTATGTGGGCAGCACAGGCTTGGCTACCGGACCGCATCTTTGCTTCCGATTCTGGAAAAACGGCAAGCAGGAAGACTGGTTGAAAGAAAAAATCCCACCTTCCGCTCCAATTGCCAAGGACAACCGCATGGCTTACGAAAGGCTTCTTATGGAAAAACTGGACCAACTGGCCAATATCCCATATGCAGGTGAAGAGCAACCTTTGCTGACAAGTGCGGAATAAAGGAAATAGCCACAAAGAAACGAAGGCGCAAAGTTTTATGGACTTTGCGCCTTCATTTTTTTAAAATTCTCTGTGGAAGAGAAAACCTGCTTTTGCCGGTAAGCAGACTCGGTGAAACTCTTTTGTTTAGAACTCTGTGGAACTCTGTGTCCCTTTTGCTTGGCGGTTTACTTATTAGCTTCAGTAAAAGCAGTTGCTTTCTCCTTGGGGAGTTCCTCTTGAGCCAAGTCAGAAGATGAAAATCTCACCTCAGTTCTTCTATTTGCCTGGTGCTGCTCTTCGGTGCACTGGCTGCATTCCACGACTGGACGGGTTTTGCCAAACCACTGGAAGGCCATCCTGTTTTCATCCACTCCACGCCCCTTAAGGTAATCAAACACCACTTGCGCCCTTCTCTCCGAAAGCCTCTTATTGTAATCTTCCGATCCACGGATATCCGTATGTCCCTGCAGATCCAACTGGAAATCCCTACGTTGCTGCATCCATAAGGCAAGTTTTTCCAGTTCCATCTTATGAGGAAGCCTCAAGGTATATTTATCAAAGTCAAAGTAAACCCGGGGAAGGGCCAGCAACCCATTTTCCTGCAGCCTATCCTGAATGGCTGCCAATAGGGTATTTTCATCGCAGTCGGCAGCGGCTAGATCAATGGGAAAATCGTAATCTTTGCCACTTTCAGGGAAAGCCCTCAGCACGAGCTCACTCCTCCTATTTAGCTGATGATCAGTTTCCGAACAAGGCTGACCCTCACCGCAATCCCTAACAGGCTTTTTCTTCCCATGCCACTCTGGTGTGATCCGGCTTTTCGAAACGCCTTTCTCTACCAGGTAATCCACCACCGACTCGGCTCTTTTTTGGCTAAGCTTCTCGTTGTATGCCTCTGATGCCCTCACGTCGGTGTGGGAATTCACCTGCAAATCCAAAAAATCATTTTCATTCATCATTTCAGCCAACTTGTCCAAGGCAGGCTTGGCCTCGGTTCTGATCTCAGATTTATCCAAATCATAATAGATCAGGTCCACAAAAACCGGCATCCTGTATGGTATGCGTATCATGGTGTAAAACCTTTCCAATATTTCATCCTCAATATCCTTGGTGAATATCGTGCTGTCAATTTTAGAAAAATAACCCTCACGGTGGATTTTAACCAGGTAATCTGAATCATGGTTGAGCTCGGCGGTGAATTTTGCTATCCGGTCACGGTCAGTATGTATATCCGACTTCAGCTTTCTATCCTGCAGGACGAAGAAAAACTCTTCCACCACCTCATTCCCATCGCAATCCAATAAATTCGCCAGAAAGCGCTTATACATTTCCTCCACTGTGTAAATATCGTCCAGCCCCTTACCGCCCAAGCGGTCAGATGAAAAATAGGCTTTGCCTTTCTCCTTATGGAAATATGCATAATCATCTTGGGGAGAATTATAGGGCAGGCCAAGGTTTTCGACCTCAGCAAAGCCATCATCCAGCATGGCAGCCTTTAAAATATCCAGCCCCCCAAGCCCCTCATGGCCTTCAGAGCTGAAATACAAATGCCCATCCTTTACAAAGGGGTTTCGCTCATTCTCAGCAGTATTGATAGCAGGGCCCAAGTTGACAGGTTCTCCAAATTTGAGGTCATCATCATATTCCACATAATATAAATCCAGGCCTCCATGCCCACCCTTCATGTTGGAGGCAAAATAAAGCATCTTGCTTTCCTCATCCACAAATGGAGTGATGATGGCATGCTCCAAAAATGAATTGTACGGAAAGGCCTCATAGCCCACCATTTCACCTTTGCTGTCGATTCGGCTGTAATAAAGCTCTGGATTGATGTCGTATTCCCTTTTCTTTACTCCTTTCACTTCCCTAGTGACCGTGTAAAACACAATCGGCTGTTCTTTTAAGAAAAATGGATCAGAAAAGTGGTAGGTATCGGGCACCGGGGACTGCACCTCAGAGACCTGAAAATTCTGATCAACTTTATACACCGTTAAAAAGTCCCTTCCAGTCCATCCATAGGCATCCCGACTAAACCTATTTCGCCCATCTATCCTGATTGGCCTCTTGCCCTTCCCGATTTCACCCCTGTCAGAGGTGATATAGATATTACCCCGGTAATCCTCTGCCCATCCAAAATCCGCAAATCCGGTATTCAGCGTATCCAAAGGCTTGGCCTCAACCAGGCGGTTGGGATTTTGGTTTTCCCAGGAGACCAGCGTTACATTTTTTTCCTCAAGCTCTTTTTTGAGTTCAAAATACCTGTCCATTTCCCCGGCCCGCTGGGCAGCCATGGCATAGGCTTTCCAATCCTCTGTACTGGCCTCTGGATGTCCGGCTGCGATTTGCCTCCACTTATAGGCAAGCCCATAATCCCGCATCTGCTCAAATGACTGGGCAGCACGCTGGGCGGTGCTGTATCTGGCCTTCTTTCGGTAGGCTTCACTGTAAACCTTGGCAGCTTCCCGGTAATTCAACTCTTCAAACTGCCTGTCGGCATATCTAAGCATGGAGTTTTGGGCAAACACCTGTACCCCCATGGCAAAAAAGACGATAATCAACAATAACTTCTTCATAATCAAAACCATCTAGGATTCTTCATTCTGACATTGCGCGGAGTGACATAATAGCCCACAGACAACTCGTGGGAGTTGTTCCGGTAGTTGTTCAGCACGTTGGTATTGTGGTCGTAAGCGTAACCTAACCTAAGGTTGCTCAGGGCAAAAACCTCCACGATAAAGGCTACCGCATTTCTACGGTTGAGATTGGCCTGCAACTGTTCGGAATCCAGGTCCACGTTGGACCTATAGCTGGCACCCAGCCACAGCCTCTCCATGAAAAGAAACATCCCATTCAAATCGTAGCTGGTAGGGGCCCCGCCGGTTTCTTCTTTTATCAAAAAGGAAGGCTTAAACTGCACTTGTTCAGATACCGGAAAAAGTGCCCCGGCCGTGAAGTAAAAATGGAAGTTGTGATAGGCAAGTGCCAAATCCTCCCTTTCCAAAGCCTGTCTGCCCACCAAATTAAAGGCGCTCAAGCCCGCATAGAATTTTGAATTGTGCCAAAACACCCCAGCATTCATATTGGGAGCAAACATGTTGTTTCTGCCCTCCGGAACATGGATATCCCCATGGTCATTGGGGTTAAATATAGATCCGTCAATCACGTACTCGGTCACCCCGGCGCTTACACCAAAACCCAAAAAGGAATCATACCCGGTTTGTAGCCGGTAGGCATAGGTGAGCAAGGCCCCAGAGGTCTGGGAAGGCCCAAGCCTGTCAGAAAGAATTGACGCCCCAAAACCCATCCTGCCCTCATTGGCACTGAGATCTGCTGTCACGGTAAACGTACGTGGCGCCCCCGGAAAATCCATCCATTGGCTCCTGTAGGTACTCTGTACATAGGGCTCACCCTTATAGCCGGCGTATCCCGGATTGATGTGGAGCCCATTGAAAATATACTGGCTAAACTGGGGCAACTGTTGCCCCTGGGTCTGCTGGGAAAAAATCAGCCCCAGCAAACCAAATACTGCTATTATTCTAAAAATCTTTTCCATTTCCGTCTTTGATTACTTGTATCCAACCCTTAAAAATTGTCTGCTGACCATTACTATCGGTGGATTTCATCACATAGTAATAGGTACCCGAATTCAGTCCCGGAGCCCCCCAGTTGTTTTGGTAATTGGTGGCTTCATAGATATGATCCCCATAGCGGTTGAAAATGGTCAGGTCATTTTGGACAAATTTGTCCAACCCTTTGATGACAAAGAAATCATTTTTCCCATCCCCTCCAGGAGTGATTACATTGGGGAAAAACACCTCTTTAATTTCATTTTCATCCCTAGCCTTGTTATTGGACAGGTCTACATCTTCCTCCCTGGAGCTTACCTCCACCTCGTTGATAATAGTCCCTTTATTGTGGGCCTTCACCTCCATGGTCAGGGTCAAAGTACCGCCGGCGGGGAAACGCTCCACCTGCCATTGAACCTGTTGACCACTGACCTGAACGCTGATCTCGGCATCAAAATCAGCCGTAAAGCTATAGCCCAGATAGGTTACTTTTGAAGGTAGCCGGTCTGTGATTATTACCGCATGAGCTGTTTCCGATCCGATGTTTTTCACCTCAATCTCATACTCAAAGGCATCCCCTTCCACTATATCCTGATTGAAGGAAGTTTTGGATATCGCCAGGTCAACTTGAGCATTTTTGACGATCACTGGTTCGGATTCTGCTTCTTTCTCAAAATCCCCAATAGTGAGCTGCGCTTTGTTTACCACTTCCCCTTCGGCAATGGCCATGGCTTCGATCACCAGCTCCACTGTTTCACCGGCAGCCAGTTCGGCTATGATAAACACCAAGGAATTCTCATCTTCCTTTTCAATATTTGAGGAGATATACATCAATTCTTCGGGAAGAAAATCTTCAATCCTGATATTCTCCAAAGTCTGATTCCCATTGTTGGTCAGGGAAATGGAATAGGTCACCATATCGCCTACCATCACTTCGGTGCGGTCCACTGATTTAGTGAAATCAACTTCAGGATCACCTGAAAGCAGTTGGAAGGTAACAATGGCCTTATCTCGATTTTGAGGATTGCCTAGTTCCCAAAGTTCATACTCCAAAGTATACGCTCTCGCCTCAGCCACGCCACCCATCAACCTCAACTTACCATCTTCCCCGATGATCAAGCCAAGGAGGCCGTCCAAATCCGTGAAAATGAAGTCAATTTGCTCAGGTTTCACTTTCTGGCCATTTAGGAGATCATTGTCCAGAATATTTCCCAAAAGCCCTCCAACCTTGGCCTCAAAATTACCGAAATGATCATCATTAGCTATGATGGTCGGGTTGTCGCCCGGAGGAGGGCCCTCACCCGCCCTGTAGGTTACCAAGGCGCTGGCTTCCAAGGCAAATTCCACCCCACCGGCATCCACGGTAACAGCAAAGGCCGTATTTCTCACCTTTCCGGCTTCAACATCGGCCGCAGTTACCGTGTAGGAGGTATAAACATGGTATTTGCTGAAAGGAGGAACCTCGGCCACGATGGTCTCTAGTCCCGTAAGGGGATCTTCCACCTTGACATTGTTTGCAGCAAAGTCACCGTCGTTGTCAATCTCAATCACATAATTGATCTCCTGACCCGCTTCGCTGAAAACCGCTCGGTCGGCTACCTTGGTCAGGGAAAGGGCGAAGTCAGCCAATACTTTGACCACCACTGGCACCTTTTCACTTTCACACCCAGCTTCATTTACCTGGCTTACATAGGCCGTATGGACACCTGGGAACCAGAGTTGCACCACTGGCTCCTCGTCCAGCTTATTGCCCCTGAAGTCATACCACACCAGGGTATGATTTGGAGAAGCCTCTACGATGTAAGTGGTGGTGCCATAATCGATGTCGACCACCCTGTTTTTCACCTTGGGAGGCGCCACTTCATTGAACTTGATTTCAAAGGCAAAGGCACACACCTCATGGTCCATTCCCACAGGCAGGGCAAAGTATGTCCCCGATTCTGAAGGGAAAGGATTATTGGCATCAAATTCCATCAACTCCACATTAGGACCTGGAATCTCCTTGTAAAACTTGATTCCTGCCGGGAAAGCGTCTTTGATCAGGTCGAAAGGAATCTCTTCCCCTTCAGCCAAGCAGAACTCAAACACCCTGTTCTGGGAGTAATCCTTGCATTGGGTTGCATCAAAGTTTTCAGTATTAACCCAAACGACCATAGGCCCGGTCATAATCTCACCCTTGCATTCTCCACCATCCTGGTAACCCTGGATTAGGGAAATTTCCTTAAACGGCGTACCGGAAACCTTACCTGTGCCCGAGATGGCGCCTTCTATAGATATGGACGGGTTACACTCCTCATTGGTAAGTATGAAACAATCCTCTGTGGCTTTGACGGTGTAGCTGAGCCTAGCCAGTACAAAATCGCTGGCCTCACCGATACTGGACGGCATGGGAAGGTCCCCTACTTTCCAAACGATCGAACCGTTAGGCCCCATAGTCGGCTCATAGGTAGCGCCAGACGAATTGTGCCCGCTAAAGAATAACTGCTCTTCTACCGTCGCATGGGAGGCGGTGAAAGGCAGGGGAATAACAATTTGGGCATCCTCAATAGGCTCGGTGCCTTTATTAAAGAGTTCAATGGTGAATTCAATCTCTTCCCCTGGCTCCACTTCGGCATTTTCCTCGGTCACTTCCTGCCCATTGATCCGACTCACCTTATTGATCCCCACAACTTCGGGCACATAGGCATCCACCGAAAACGTAAGGTTGAAAATAATGTAACGGTCACGCACGGATACATATCGGAACAGGGTTGAGGTTTGGCTATTTCCGATCACCTCATTATTTTCATTGGGAATTTCAAACATGGAAATATCCATCCCGGCATTATGCTTTAGGAATGGGTTTCGGGGATTGCCTCCTGTAAAAATGGAGGAATTGAAGAAGTTGTCAGGACTATTTCCCTCATGACTCAGACGGATAAATTCACCCGAGTTTAGGCCATTTTCGATTTCCAAATAGTTGCCATCAAGGTCCATATCGCCTTCACCGGCCATCACGCCTAACTTGATGTTGACTTCACCGTTTTGCGCGGTTTGGAAACCTTCAATCGGAATCTGATATTCCAGCACCTGGCTCCCGGTCACGTAGGCATGCCCATCAAACACGGTTACATCCCGCCAGTTCATTTTGGAGTTTTGGTACACCACTACCAGACCCCAGCCTCCGTAAAAGCCCACTTGCTCGTCGGAGCCTTCATTAAGAGCCATGTCGGCAACAAAGTACTCTCCACCGCCATGCTCCTTAACCAGATCAGTGACTTCAGCATAGGCTGAATACATCAGGCTTTCGGAGGTTTCTGGAAAATAAATGTTGTTTGGCGCAGCCGTAATGGTCTGGTAGCTTCCGTTGGCATGCTTAAACAAAACCTGTCTTTTATTCAAGGTCTTGGTAAGCCCGTCTTTGCTCACTTCAAAAGAAATGGGGCTTTCCGGACCTGCTGAGGCCCGACCCGTCCAATAAAGGCCGGCATACACCACTTCCGAGCAACTAGGGTCAGCACCGTTTTCCTGAGAAAACAACAGGGTGGCCGAGGAGGAATTGAGGGTAGTGGGATCACCGTCTATATCGACATAGACCATGGAGGTGTTGTTATTGGTAGCATCGGGGTCCTCGGTTTGGAGGTTGGTGTTTCCAATCATGGTAAAATCACCTTTGATGCTATAGATGGTTTTCTCCGGGCTCGCAGCGGCTGTGCGGGGAGAAAAAGGCACCTGAACCTGTGCCTGAGCGGGGGCAAGGCCTGCTATCATAAAGACCAGCAGCAACCAAGCGAAAATCACCCTTGGGGTACTACAGAAAGTATTCATAATCAAATAGTAACGCTAATAAAAAGTCGGTCAAGGAGACCGGAATCCTTAAAATTGAAGAAGGTAAAACCCGTTCTTACTATCTAAAATCAAAACCTGCCGAATTGGCTGCGGCAGTACCGGGAACTAAGTAAAGATTCTTTTCATAGGTAAAAAGTTTATCCGTGAATCTTACATCAAGCAACCAAAAAACCTTTTTAAAAACTAAAAAAGTACCCGAAACTATGTTTCATCACTCTTTTTGGGATTATTGAGACAGAAACTATCGTTAAATCCTTGTGACCAATATATAAATTAAAATGCAAAAAATGTCATTTATCTAGGTGATTATTTTCTATAAAATAAATTTAACCGCCAAAAAATGTGATGAAAGGCATGTAGAGGCATAAAAAAAGCAGGTGGCTTCACCTGCTTTTCAATTGTTTTCTACTTGTTTTTAGCCTTTTTATCTTTCACCAAGCGGCTGATGTACTTTTCTAAAACCTCACGTTTATAGGTTTCCAACAGTCTTGATTGCAGATTTAGCTTCTCTAAACTCCACACCATAACCTTGTTTATTTAATTTCTGTCCTAATTTTAAAACGAAATACCCCTATAAAGGGTTTTAACGACTTAAAACCATTTGGCATCCCCATTTTTGTTATTGGCCTATTTTGACTAAATTGAAAACAAACCACTGACTCATGGAAAACAGAAACTTATCGAAGTTGCAGGAAGAAATAAACGAAACTTTTGAATTACATAGGCAGCATGCCCTCAAGCTCAGGCTGAGCACCAAAGAGGAGCGTGCTCGCAAACTTTCCAAACTGCGGGAGTGGATCAAAAAGAACAAGGCGGAGATCCGAAAAGCTCTTTATGCCGATTTTAAAAAGCCGGCCACCGAGGTGGATTTGACGGAGACTTACCTGGTATTGTCAGAAATCAACTTGGCCTTAAAAAACCTCAGCAAATGGATGCAGCCCAAAAAGGTCAAAAACCCGATCACCCTTACCGGCAGTTCTGCCTATATCCAATATGAGCCAAAAGGCACCTCGCTGATCATTTCCCCTTGGAATTTCCCCTTTCAGCTGGCTGTTACCCCGCTGGTATCGGCCATTGCGGCGGGATGCACCGCTATCATGAAGCCTTCGGAAAGCTCGCCACACACCAGTGCCTTGCTGAGAAGAATGGTAATGGAAGTTTTTTCCAGAGATGACGTGGCGTTGTTTGAAGGGGAGGTGGAAGTGGCCACCATGCTTTTGGAAAAACCCTTTGACCATATATTTTTCACCGGTAGCCCAAAAGTAGGCCGGATAGTCATGAAAGCTGCAGCTGAAAACCTGAGCTCAGTTACTCTAGAACTGGGAGGAAAGAGTCCGGTAATTATTGATAAAAACGCCAACCTGGAGGATGCGGCCCAAAAGATCGTATGGGCGAAATTCATGAATGCCGGCCAAACCTGCATAGCCCCTGATTATTTGATGGTGCATTCCAGCATTGTGGATCCGTTTTTGGCTGAAGTCAAAAACCAGATCCATAAAATGTATGGCTCAAAGGGCAAAGCTATTGCTAAAAGTAAGGATTACGCCCGCATCATCAACGAAAGGCACCACAAGCAACTCTCCAGGTTACTAAGTGATGCTCGATTAAAAGGGGCTTCCATTTTCTTTGGCGGAGATACCGATGAAGAGGAAAACTACCTGGAACCAACCATCCTCACCCAGGTGACCGAAGCCATGGATATCATGCACGAGGAGATTTTTGGGCCAATTCTCCCAGTAGTGACCTACACCGACATCGAGGATATCGTCCATACCATCAACAGCAAGCCAAAACCACTTGCCCTTTACATTTTCTCCGACGAACAGTTTGTGATCGACTTTGTATTGAGCAACACTTCCTCAGGCGGTGTTTGCATCAACGATTGTATCGTCCACTACATGTCGCCCGATTTGCCTTTTGGCGGGGTGAATGAGAGCGGGATAGGAAAAGCCCATGGCCACTTTGGCTTTAAGGCCTTCAGCAATGAAAAAGCCGTGCTCAAACAGCGCGTTGGGATGACGCCTGCCAAAATGTTCTATCCTCCCTATGGCTTTGCCGAAAAGAGAATTTCCAAACTGTTTCTGAAGATATTTGGCTAAATGAAGAAAGCTTTTTTCGCCCTAGCCGCTCTATTGGTTATGGAAAATGCAAATGCCCAGCAAAGGGCAAGGGATTTCGGTTTTGAATTTGGGGTGATGTCTCCTGGTCCACTCAATGCCATCACGGATGTGGAAGGCGTGAAAGTGGGTCACATCACCCTGGCGGAAGACGATGATATCCGGACAGGCGTCACGGCCATTCTTCCCCACGATGAAAATATCTTCCAAAATAAGATTCCGGCTGCCATATATCTTGGCAACGGCTTCGGAAAATTGGCCGGCTATAGCCAAGTCAAGGAGCTGGGCAACCTGGAAGGCCCCATTATTTTAACCAACACCCTAAGCGTGGCGGCTGGCATTGAAGGTGTGGTTGACTATACTTTTTCCTTTGAGGAAAACAGCAACGTCTATTCCGTGAATGCGGTAGTAGGGGAAACCAATGATGGGTACCTAAATGCCATCAGGAAAAGAGCCGTCAAGCCCAGCCATGTGCTTCAGGCAATCGAGGATGCAAAAGGAGGCGAGGTGGAGGAAGGAAATGTGGGTGCCGGGACTGGCACTGTGGCTTTTGGTTTTAAAGGGGGAATTGGGACAGCTTCACGGAAGCTTCCAGAAAATCTGGGTGGCTATACGGTTGGCGTATTGGTCCAAAGCAATTTTGGTGGGGTCCTTACCGTGGACGGGCTGCCGGTAGGTAAGCATCTTGAACAATATTCTTTCAAAAACCAGCTGGAATCTGCCGACGGGTCAATAATGATTGTAATAGCTACCGATGCCCCGGTTGGGGAAAGGAACCTGGAAAGAATTGCCAAGCGCGGGATGATGGGACTGGCCAAAACCGGCGGGATTGCCTCCAACGGTTCGGGAGATTATGTGATTGCCTTTTCCACTGCCAAGGAACTGCGCATTTCTCACAGTGAAAAACCCCTCACCCTATCCCCAACCTCCACTTTACGAAACGACGACATGAGCGCCCTATTCCTGGCTGCTATTGAGGCCACTGAAGAAGCGATCATCAACTCCCTTTTTGCGGCCGAGGATATGAAAGGGCGAGATGGGCATGAAGTGAAGGCTTTGCCAATCAATGAAGCCATCAAGCTGAAAGAAAAGAAGGGAAGGTAGTTTCATTTCGCACCCTTATTGGGATGAGAGACCGAAGCCAGCCTAACTCGGGGCGGGTCTTACTCTTCTTCTATCCATATTCCCAGTAAACATGGTACGGATCAGGTATGGAGTAAGTATGGACAAGCTCTATATTTGGGTTTACCGGCTATGAGCGAAGACCTAACTCACCCCTAACTCAATATCCCTATAAGGTCCCTATATTGTCCCTATAAATTCCCTGTAAGGTCTCTAAAAGGTTTCTCATAACGACCGTAAAGTGAAGCGCAAAGCACCTAACGCTTAGCTTATTTTTTATCCAAATCCCTTTGTGAAATCTGTGTTTTTTTATGGTCACTCTGAAGCTGTATTCTTTTGGGCCTGACTGCTTTTCAAATTCCTAAATCAACATTTCCTCCTGTAAGGATAACCCCGACATTTTTCCCTGCAAAAGTCTCCTTTTTCTTTAAAATGGCAGCCAGAGGCACTGCACTGGAAGGCTCAATCACTATTTTCATCCTTTCCAAAATCAGCTTCATGGCAGCCTTGATTTCTTCATCCGAAACGGTAATTATCTCCTTAATTCTACCTTGGATAATCGCAAAATTTATCTCGCCCAATGAGGTAAGCAATCCATCAGCAATGGTATTGGGTTTCAAACTGGGTTGTCGCTCCCCAGTTTGAAGGGAACGAAAAGCATCATCGGCACCTTGGGGTTCGCCGGCATATACTTCAAGGCTGGGGTTCATATATCCGGCCGTAAGAAGGGTCCCCGCCAAAAGGCCTCCACCACCTACAGGCGTAATGATCACATCCAGCCCCTCCACATCTTCGATCAATTCCAAGGCAGCAGTGGCTTGCCCCTCGATGACGTCCATAAAGTCATAAGGATGGATAAAGGTCGCTCCGGTTTTTTCCACCACCTTTCCCAACATTTCTTCCCTGGCCTGCTGGGTAGGCTCACATTCAATAATTTCACCCCCATAAGAAGCAACGGCCGCCTTTTTGATCTCGGGGGCAGTTTTGGGCATCACGATGTAGGCGGGTATCCCCGCCACCTGCGCCGCCCTGGCCAATGCGGCAGCATGGTTGCCGCTACTGTGGGTGGCCACTCCCTTCAATTTTTGTGAATCCGAAAGTTTTCGCACGGCATTTGCAGCGCCTCTTGCTTTGAAGGCCCCTACCTTTTGGAGGTTCTCACATTTGAAGAAAATACTGCAACCCGCCATTATATTAATCGCAGAAGAAGACATCACCGGTGTGCGGTGGATGAATGGCTGGATGGCAGTGTGTGCTTCACGGATATTTTCTAAACTTGGCAGTGAGAAGGTCGGCATGGTTCGGCTTACTTATTTGCGGCAAATTAACATTTTCGAACCACATTGCTTATATTGAAAGGGTAAAATGACTATTTCTATGGATTACAAAGAGTTTTTTAAGCGCCAGCAAGCCCACCCTTTGATGGGGGAGGCCCTGAACAAAGACAACACGGAACTACTGGACCTCACGGCCAATAACAAAGGCTTGGAAGGGGTCAACCTACAGGACACAAGTGATTTTGATAAGTTTATAAAAAGACAGCTCAACGGCAAAAAGTACGGCTTAGGGGGCTATATGGAGAAGCGGGACATTTACCGGCGTTCCGATGTTTTTGCCCAGAATGATGCTTTCCGCAACATTCATTTGGGAGTAGATATATGGGCAGAGGCCTGCACCCCGGTGTATGCGCCCTTTGATGGCGTGGTGCACAGCTTCCGGGACAATGCCGGCTATGGCAATTATGGCCCTACCATTATCCTGCAGCATGAATTGGAGGGCCAAACCTTCTTCACCCTATATGGACACCTCAAATTAAGAGACCTTAACCCACTTCACAGGGGGTTGAAAATCAAAAAAGGCCAACTTCTCTGCCACCTAGGCATTCAGGAGGAAAACGGCAATTGGCCGCCCCACCTTCATTTCCAGATCATGACCAACATGCTGGACTTTGATGGGGACTTCCCGGGGGTAAGTGCAGAAGTGGACACCGAGCACTACCGCACCATCTGCCTTGATCCTGACATGATTCTCTGCTTTGAGGTGCAGCAGGAGGTTGGCAAACAGAAACCGACCCAGGGTGTTGTAATTTAAAAACCACATCTCGCATGACCCAAAAAGAACTTGAAAGCCTGACCGATTTTAGACAAAAACTTCACCAGCACCCCGAACTTTCCAATGAGGAAAAAGAGACTGCTATAATGGTGAAGGATTTTTTTGAACCGCTCAAACCCGACAAAGTCTACGACAAATTAGGCGGGCACGGGGTAGCTTTTAAGTTTGAGGGGCAAGAAGACGGCCCTACCACCATGATCCGATGTGAGCTTGACGGTCTTCCTATTGCTGACCTAAGTGAGACCAAGCATGCCTCCAAAAACCAGGGTAATTCCCATACTTGCGGCCACGATGGCCATATGGCTATCGTGGCCGGAGTGGGTAAGCATCTTTCGGCAAACCGTCCGTTGAAGGGCAATGTCGTTTTGTTATTTCAGCCGGCTGAGGAGACGGGTGAAGGAGCAGAGCGTGTGATTAAGGATAAGAAGTATAAGGAAATCCAGCCCGATTATGCCTTTGCCCTTCACAACCTGCCTGGCTATCCGGAAAAGCAGGTAGTCATCAAAAAAGGCCCGTTTGCCGCAGCGTCAACGGGCATGATCATCCAACTTACAGGCAAAACCTCTCATGCAGGACACCCAGAAGACGGCCTCAGCCCTGCGGTGGCCATGAGCACCTTGATGGTCGGCTTGCCCTTGCTACCCGAGAGCATGAATGACTTTGCCCTCATCACGGTAGTGCATGCCCAACTGGGCAAAAGGGCTTTTGGCACGTCCCCTGGAGAGGCAACCGTCATGGCCACGCTGCGGAGCTTCGACAATGACACCCTGGCAGCATTGACCGGGTACGCCGAAGCATTGGCCAAAAAAGTCGCCGAGGAAAACAAGTTGCAAATAGAGATCAGCTATACCGAATCTTTTGCCGCGACCGAAAACAGCCCCGAGGCGCACAAGCTGGTGAAGGACGCAGCCAAACGGCTCGGTTTAAAGACCAAAAACATCCGGATCCCCTTCCGCTGGTCGGAAGATTTCGGCCATTTTTCCCAAGCCACCCAAACAGTCCTTTTTGGATTGGGGGCAGGAAAAAAACAGCCCCAACTTCACGAGCCCACCTATGATTTTCCGGATGAAATCATCGGTACAGGGGTGGATATTTTTGTCGAAACCCTAAAAGAACTTCATTATTGATCCTATGCAGGGAACCAGCTATATCCAAATCAGCAAATCAGCCTATAAACGCAACCTCAGCTACATCAGGCAGGAAATCGGGGAGCACCCCATCATCTCGGCAGTGGTAAAAGGCAATGCTTATGGACACGGGATAGAAAACATGGTCAAAATAGCTGAAAGTGCCGGCGTAAGACATTTTAGCACCTTCAGTGTGGACGAGGCCTACAGGGTATTTCACGCCAGTAAGCATCGCAGCCATATCATGATCATGGGCATGGCCACCGAAGCACAGCTGGATTGGGTGGTGGAAAACGGGCTGAGCATTTTTGTATTTGGTATGGATAGGATGGAAAAAATCCTGTCTATCGCCAAGCAAAAGGGGAAAAAAGCCAAAATCCACATAGAAGTAGAAACGGGTTTTCACCGTACGGGCTTTGAGTGGTCGGAAAGGGAAAAGCTCAGCAAATTATTGATTGAAAACCTGGATCATTTGGTGCTCTGCGGACTTTGTACCCACTATGCTGGTGCGGAAAGTATCAGCAATTATGTGCGAGTTAAGGAGCAGATAGAAACCTTCCACAAGTTCAAAGAATATTTCAAGAGCAAAGGGCTTGCGTTTTCCCTATATCATACGGCCTGCTCAGCGGCAGCCCTGACCTACCCGGAAACGGTGATGGATATGGTGAGGATAGGCATACTACTGTACGGATTTTGGCCGAGCCAGGAGACTTATATGGCCAAATACAAACACCTGCTTACCCAAACGACCAAGAATCCGCTTAAAAGACTGCTAAGTTGGAAAAGTGAGATTATGAGTCTCAAGGAAGTGAAAATGGGGGATTTTATAGGATATGGCACCAGCTACATGGCCCCGCGAAATATGCGGATTGCCTTGGTGCCGGTAGGCTATGCCCACGGTTTTAGTCGGACCCTTAGCAATCTGGGCAAGGTGCTCATCCATGGGAAAATAGTCTCCGTAGTTGGCACGGTAACCATGAATAGCATTGCGGTGGACATCACCGAACTTAGAAATGTGAAACCAGGGGAAGAGGTGGTGATTATCGGCAAACAGAAATCACAGGAGCTAACTGTGGCCTCCTTTGGGGAGACATCCCAGCAAGTCAACTACGAGCTGCTTACCAGGCTGCCCCAAGATATTAAGCGGACCATTACCACTTAGTCCAACAACGCCTCAATATCCTCTTTGCTGAGGCTCTTCATAAAGCTTTCTTCCGTACTGATAAGTTCTCCAGCCAAAGCCATCTTTTTCTCCTGCAAAGCCATGATTTTCTCCTCTACCGTATTTCTGGTGATAAATTTATAGATCATGACCTTGTTCTGCTGACCTATCCTGTGCGCACGGTCAATAGCTTGTGCCTCTACGGCAGGATTCCACCAAGGATCAAGTAAAAACACATATTCAGCTTTGGTCAAGTTGAGTCCCACACCACCGGCTTTCAGGGAAATCAGGAAGATCTTAACCTCATCGTTTTCCTGAAACTCCTTCACTTGGGCCTGACGGTCCTTGGTAGTACCATCCAGATAAGCATATCGGATATTTTCAGCATCCAGGAATTCCTTAACTATTGCCAAGTGCCTCACAAACTGGCTAAACACCAAAACCTTGTGCCCTTCACTCGCAGTGGAATGAAGCATGTGCGTCACATCCTCCAACTTGCCTGAACCGCCTCCGTATGACTTGTCGGTCATTTTGGGGTGGTTGGCTATTTGTCTGAGCTGGGTAAGGCCTCTAAGCAGGGTAAATTGCTTCCTGGCCATCCCTGGCATGCTTAATTCATTGACAATTTGCTCCCTATAGTAGCTCTTTACCTCTTCGTAAGCCTTCTCCTGCTCGCTGGTCATGGAGGAATATTTCACATTGATCAGCTTCTCTGGAAGATCGGTGGCCACTTGGGTTTTGAGTCGGCGCAGGATGAAAGGCTTGATGGTGGCATGCAGCTTTTGGGCCTTGTCCATGTCGTTCTTTTTTTCTATAGGCAATAGAAATTGCTTCTTAAAAAGACTCTGGTTGCCCAATAAACCTGGGTTGATGAAATTCATCTGAGACCACAGGTCCATGGTGCCATTCTCCACAGGCGTACC
Source organism: Litoribacter ruber (assembly GCF_018500185.1). Classification (GTDB taxonomy): domain Bacteria; phylum Bacteroidota; class Bacteroidia; order Cytophagales; family Cyclobacteriaceae; genus Litoribacter; species Litoribacter ruber. The sequence continues at coordinate 32,763 of NZ_JAHBGI010000008.1, forward strand.
CGTGAGGATGAGTTTATTCTTGCAGTGAAAATTATTGACAGCCTTCGAGATATTGCTTCCCGGGTTTTTGATTGCCTGGGATTCATCCAAAATCACATAGTTGAAGTAAAACTGTTTCAACACGTCAATATCCAGCCTGGTGATGCCGTAGGAAGTCAACACCAGGTCATATTTGTGAAATTGGGAAGTGTCCTTGACCCGGAATGAACCGGTATAGGTCAATATTTTGAGTTTTGGCGTAAATTTCCTTGCCTCCAGTTCCCAGTTGTAAATCAGGGAAGTCGGCATTACCAGCAGTGAAGTGCTATCTGGGTTCAGCTCTTTTTCATGGGCAAGCATCGCAAGGGTTTGGACCGTTTTACCAAGACCCATATCATCGGCAAGGCAACCGCCAAAGCTATAATCATTCAGAAATCTAAGCCAATTGTAACCAGCCTTTTGATAAGGTCTCAATTCTCCCTGGAAGCCAGCGGGAAGCTCATAATCCTCAATGTTGGAGAAGTCTTTCAGCTTTTCCAGTTTGCGGCTCAGTGTTAGGTTGATCAGCTGGCCTTTTTCAAGCTCCTGTGCAAGGGCTATATGGTGCTTTTTAAGTTTGAGATGCTGGTGGGTGGCATCATTATCTTCTAGGAAGGAGAAAATCTCCGAATAGTTAACAAACCAGCTATCGGGGATAACGGCAATCTCCCCATTAGGCAACTCCAGCTCGTTTTTACCCTGGATCAGCATTTTTCTGATCTTGTGAAAAGGGATTTCAAACTCGCCGAACTTGATGATGGCGTTTACATCAAACCAGTCGATGTTTTCCTTGATCTCAACCGAAATGGAAGCATGGCCAATGAAATATTTTTTGCCCTCCAGGTTGTTGTTCTGCAGGATTTTCACGCCCATGGACTCCAGCTGCTCGCGGTTGTGGTTGATCCAGTCAAATGCTTTGGTTTTTTCGAGGGAAAAACGGGAAGTTTTCACGGGAAGGCCCATTTCTTTCAGATAATCGCCGTAGCTTTTTTCCTTTTCAAGGTCCCTCATCACCTTATAAAAGATATAGTTGTCCCCTTGCTGCTCCAATTTCACATCATTGGGGCGCTTTTCATCCGAGCGGAAGGAGTAATTGCCGTATTGGAATTTGAGGTCAAAAATGATCTTGTCCTCTGACTCCCCCTCTCCGGCATTGGTATTGCCAAACAGATCCTGGGAGGGACCGTTTCCTGGGAGATCACTCAGACTCAAATAGGGCTCCGGCTGCTTACGCTCCACCTTGATGTCAAAGCCTTTGGCATACACATCAAATGAGCTGACCAGCTGGGTAACAAACTTTTCGTAATAAGACTGCTCTACCTTTTTGGGAATAACGATGAATTTCTTGTTGAGAAAAGGGTTAAGCTTTTTCCCGTCTACATTTTTCTCAAAGCTGTAAAGTTTTTGATCCACGACCAGCCAAGCCGGCTCTTTACAAATCAAATAACCGTTTTTATACTGCCACTCGAGCTTTTCTCCATCGTATTTGATGGTTGGGAAATAATGGGTGTTTTCCTCATTTCTTCTAAAATGAAATAGCACTGAGGCCTTATTGGGCATCACCTGGATCTCTTTCCATATGGGATTGCCGTCATTTCCCATTTCAAAAAGCCGCTTTCCCTGAAGCTTTTCCAGAACCTGCGCCCGCAAACTTTCCAGTTTCAATTCTATCTGATCCTGAATCGTCTTGTTACCTGTTTTCTCATCGTAAATCTTACGGATAAAATCCTTCGGTTTGAGGTTTTTGGTGTTGAATTTCTTGGAAATAGCATCGGTCTGCATGTTGTCCATAAGCTTGATCAGCTCATAGTCCGTATCATCCAGCCCAGAGGCAAAGTCCTTGGCGTTTTTGAAAGAAATGTTTTGATTGGCATAAGAAAGCCTACCCTTCTCATCCAGCTGCACCACAAAAGATTCAAAAAGAATCCCAAAGTATTCGTGGATAAATAGGGCGTAAACAATCTCAAAGGGCTTCTCCGAAGAAACTTTCATAATCAACCAAGTTACAAGCAACGAAGGAAAATGGGCGGCGATGGCTCAAAATCCATAATACAATAGCTCGCAAAATAACGAAAATTTAGGAAAAATGCCCCATAAATTAGCCGAAATATGGCTGCTTACAGTTGCTCAACTGTTTTGACCTTTGAAGCAATTTTGGCAGGTCGATAGGAGGCCATCAGGGTAATGGCGATCACGCTGATACAGGTATACAGGAAATCCGTCCACACCATTTTGACCGGATAATTGTCGATGATGGAGCTGGCCACTCCCAAACTCACCAGTCCAAAGGTGTCCTGAAGCCACACGATCAAAAACCCCAGCACCAGCCCAATGATTGCTCCAGAGAAGGCGATGATTGCCCCCTGTTTTAGATAAATGGCCTGAATGAGGCTGTTTTTGGCCCCCAAAGCTTTCAGTACGGCAATATCTTTCTTTTTCTCAATGGCCAACATACTCAAGGAGAAAAAGATGTTGAACGAGGCCACTGCAAGGATAAAAGTAAGGGTCAGATAAACGAATAGTTTTTCAATCTTGATGGCACGCAATAGAGAGGCATGCTGCTCGTCGGTATCCCTAACCAGAAAATCAGTACCCAAATGTTGTCTGAGGTTTCTTTTCACTTGGGAAATCCTGTAGCCCTCCAGCACTTTGATCTCCAGAGCGGTTCGCCTATTGCCATATTCAAGCAATTCCTCCACAAAGGAGATGGGCGCGATGATGTACTCATCGTCAAACTGCTTTTCAATGCTGAAATATCCAATTGGCCGGATGATCTCCCGGTTGTACATCTGCCGTGGATCAATGGAACCTGACCGGCTGGCTTTGGGATAATACACGGTCAAAAACTCCAGGTCATTGTTGATGTCCACACGTAAGGAGCTGGCCACTCCCATACCCAAGATAGCCTCCGGTTGCTTTTCTGTGCCCAGTGAAAGCTGCCCGCGAAAATAGCCTTGCTCAAACCTGCCCTGATCCAAAAAATTATCCGATACACCTTTCAGTTTGGCCACCTTCTGTACGCCTTTATAACCGAAGAGTGCATTATCCTCGATCACCTCTGTGACCACCTCAACGCCCTCCACAGCTTGAATGGTAGAGAGCCAGTCCTCCTCCACCCGAAAAGATTTCCCTACCGCTGCCTCCACTTTCAATTCAGCATCAAATGAAGCATACAGGCCTCGGATAAGGTCTTCCAGGCCATTAAACACCGAAAGCACTATGACTAGGGCCATAGTGCCTACCGCTACCCCGATCATGGAGATCCGGGAAAGAATGGTGATGAAATTACGCTTCTTTTTGCTTCTGAAATATCGGGAAGCTATGAAAAAGGATAGGTTCAAGATCGGTATTGGAGTTAATTATTTGTCATCCTCTTCATCTTCTTCCTCACCGGCTTCAGGAATATCCAAATCGGAAATCACCTTGTCCATGTGCTGGGCATAAGCGGCGGAATCATCCGGGAAGAAAATAAGCTCAGGAATCACCCTGACGCTTTTGCCGATTCGTCGGCCTAGATGTTTACGGATTTCTTTTTTGCTGTCGTCAATTTTTTCAAAGGTCTCCTTGTTGTTGGCCAGCAAAAAGCTGAGGTAAATTTTGGCCACACCCAGATCAGGGCTCATCAGCACGCGCGTCACGGTCACCATGGCACTTCCCACCAAATGTCGCCCCTCACGCTGGAATATTTCCCCAACCTCTTTCTGGATCAACTTTGAATATTTTTGCTGTCTTTTGCTTTCCATAATTGATAATTATCGTTACAAATGTAGTGAATTAAATGCGTAAGGTTTAATTTCGTGTTTGCTGATTGCTAAACATTCAACCCCAATCGCCCTTGTTAAGTTTTTTTAAAGTAAATGACCCGTTTCGGATTGCCGGCATCTTGGTAATCCTGCTTATCCTGCGGGTACCCTATCTGTTGATGGATATCCCATTGCTCACACCCGAGCTGATGTGGATGCTGACAGGGGAAAGGATGTCACAGGGCTATCACATGTATTTGGACATCATTGATGATAACGGCCCATTTTCGGCTGGGGTTTACTGGCTCATTGATCTGGCCTTTGGAAGATCGCTTTTGGCCTACCATATCATAGCCGGTCTGATCATTATTTTCCAGATCGTGTACATCAACCACCTTTTCATCAGGTATAGGGCATTTTCCGACACCACCTACCTCCCCGCTTTGGTAATGGGGGTACTATTTCACCTTTCCTTTGATTTCCTTACCCTCTCACCAGCTCTGCTAGGCACGATGTTTCTGGTTTTGGCGCTGGGAAAGGTTTTCAGCCTGACCCTGCTCAGTGAGGACAGTACCGAATCGGTCCTGATGGTGGGCGTATTTGGTGGGATAGCGGCTTGTTTCCATTTTCCCTTGGTATTCTTCCTACCCTTTTTGATCGTGGCAGGAATTGCCGTTTCGGGCTTTAGCTTCAATCAATTTATATTATCCATGGTTGGCTATTTTCAGCCAATTTTGCTTTGCAGTCTGTATTATTTTTGGCAGGACGGCCTACCGGAATTCCTCCTGGAGTTTGTGTTTGCCACCAGAATCATCGAGGCCTACATTCACGTCACCTACCTGGATATGTTGATCCTGTTTTTGGTGCCCTTTGGGTTTGCCGCCAGTGGTTTTCTATTCAGTTCCCTAATGCGGAGCCAGACGATCAACCAGCAAAAGCAAAAGCAGCTGATGATGCTCTATATGATGTTTGCACTGTTGACCTTGCTGATTTCCAATCGGAGGACACCTTACCAGATGCTGCCCTTATTGCCCGCCATGGCTTATTTTATCAACCAGATTTTTATGAATGTGGAAAGAAGGGTGGTGCTCAAGAGCTTCTTTTATGGTTTTATCGTGGCCGTGCCCCTGGTGGGATATGCCTGGACTTTCCAAAAGATCCAATCGGGAAGGATTACCGCTTACGGGGTGGCTTCTGATTCCAAGTATAACTTTACCCGCGATCGAAGGGTGGTCGTGTTAGGTACCGACATGGGCTTCTACCAACATGCCTATCCCTCCACGCCATTCTTGAATTACAACCTTTCCAAGAGGGTTTTGACTGATTTTGAGGATCTCAATGACATGGCCACTACTTTTAAGTATTTCAACAATGAGAAGCCTGAATTCATCATTGACGAAGAGGGGGTTTTTGAGGAGCTTTTAATCCAAATTCCTGCCTTGAGAGATTTGTACAGAAAGCAAAGGGATGGCGTTTATAAGCTAATTGCCGATAGAAATTAGGTTTTCCGGCATAAAAACGTAAATTTACGTTTCAATTAACCTGAAGCGTCATGAATTGGATTAAGACTTTTTCCCTGCTGGTAGTATCTTTTTTAGTATTTGCGTGTAGTGATGACCCTACTCCAGATGTCACAACCTTACATGGGAAATGGGAAAACCGAGAATATCAGTCCGGATGGGATATAGATTGGGTTGAAACCTACCATTTTGAGCCAAACGGTTCATTTCAACATTCCCTAATCGCAAAGGAGCCTGGTAGCGATGTGGAATTAGGCTATACTACTTACCGATACGGGAACTTCCATATTCAAAATCAAGCCCTGCAATTAACGGACTTAGTCCTATTTATTTCCCTAAGTGATATCCAAGAGGGCTGGTATTCTCCGAAAGAAGAATTAGTAAAGACAGATTTTGGTGTTAATACTCAAAGTATAAACTTCACTTTGCAAAATAACAACACCGAACTCGTATTAGAAGAATGCCCAACTTTTGAATGCGAAGAAATTACATATAAGGTTTTTCTCCGAGTTCAATAATTAGGCATCCTTTTTTAAGAATTGCTCAATTCATTGACAGCAATATAGGCCATCAAGCCAGATCCCACCTCAAGCGCATCTTCGTCGATGTCAAAAGTTGGTGAGTGCACACCTGAAGTGATTCCTTTGGCTTCGTTGCGGATTCCCAACCGGTAAAAACATCCCGGCATTTCTTGGGTATAGTAGGAAAAGTCTTCGGCAGCCATCCAAATGTCCAGCTCCTCCACATTCTCCTCCCCTAGGTATTGCTTGGCAGCCTCTTCGGCGCGTGAGGTCAATTCCGGCTCATTTACCAGAAAGGGATACCCTTTTCTAACCTCAAAATCAACCGAGCCGCCCATTCCCTCGGCAATGCCCTCCGCTATTTTGACCATAGCCTTGTGGGCCTCAGATCTCCATTTTTCATCCAGTGTTCTAAAAGTACCCTCAATCTCCACCTTTTCAGGGATAATGTTGGTGGCGCCATTGGCCTGCACTTTCCCAAAAGAAAGCACAGTTGGGGTCTTGGGACTAGCTTTTCTGCTCACAATCTGCTGTAGAGCTACAATGATATGGCTGGCAATAAGCACCGGGTCCACAAAGTTTTCAGGCATGGCTCCATGTCCGCCTTTTCCTTTGACCGTAAGGTAAAGCTCATCCGTGCTGGCCATATACATTCCTTTGCGGAAACCCACTTTCCCGACATCAATCAAGGGCATCACATGCTGCCCAACAATTCCGCTAGGCTTGGGGTTTTCCAAAGCCCCATCTTTGATCATCAAAGAAGCGCCACCGGGAAGCAGTTCCTCTCCAGGTTGGAAAACAAGCTTAATGGTTCCCTCAAACTCATCCCGAAGTTCCTGAAGGATCTTGGCAGCACCCAAAAGTGAAGCGGTGTGCACATCATGGCCACAGGCATGCATCACACCTTGGTTCTGGGATTTATAAGAGACATCGTTTTGCTCTTCTATGGGGAGGGCATCCATGTCTCCGCGCAGGGCAACCACTTTTTTATCAGGATTTTTCCCTTTAATCAAAGCTACCCAACCGGTATCAGCCTTTTTCTCTATCTCCGTAATGCCATACGAGCGCAATTGTGTTTCCACAAATGCGCTCGTATTGTATTCTTTGAAGGATAATTCAGGGTTGGCGTGTAAATGTCTTCTGTTATCTATCACCTCGCTTTTGTATTTCTGGGCGAGGGTTTTGATTTTATCTTTCAGCATCAAAATCGTCTTCTATATCATTTTCTTCTTCAAACCCATCCCGTTCAAACCTTTCCTGGATGATTCTCGCCGTGGGAAAATCATCCTTCAGTTTATGATAGAGCGATTGGGCCTCAATTCTGTTGATGTACTTCCCAACCTTGACCAAATAGCGGGGCTGCTGGTATTGCATATCCGCCTTCACGTCTGGGTGGGCCGTATAAATATCATTTCGGGTTTCAAAGGCTTTCTCCCTATCCACACCGCTATATACCAAAATGGTAAAGCCATTGTAATACTGTTTGTCTTCATTGTCCCGCTTGAAATAGCTGATCGCTTCTTCCAAGTCCTTGTCTACCGGAGCGCCGGAGCCTTTTGACACGGAGGACTCTTTTTCCATCTCATCAGGATCTGGAAGTTCAGGGAAGGTTACGCGAGTTTCGGATAGGTCTTCTGAATAATCCCTATAGGCATCAGCCGGCCCCCTTTTGATGGCGGCACAGCTGAAAGCAAACATGGAAACCAATATTACAATTAAAGCATTTTTCATATCACAGGATTAGTTCTCGATGATTACGCATCGACCGTTTTGCAGGTCATCTTCCACGCTTTTGAATTTCACGTTCTTTTTCACGCTGCCATTCGGATACTGGACAGAAACCTTGTCGTTTCTTCCATAAGCCTTATCAGATTTCCTTGGTTCTACCACTTGCTGCCTGCTTGATGGGGCGGTAGCAGCCGGTGTACGGTTGCCTGCAATTGAGCTGCCAACTTCTTCTTTGGAAGCCTGAACTTTTGGTTCTGGCGCTCTTTGTGGCTGGGCGGTATTTACCTGATCAGGATTTTGCTTAGGCAGTTCGGCCTTGGAGATAAAGGAAATGATATCTTCATTCAACTTGCCGACAAAACGCTTGAACATTTCAAATGCCTCAAACTTGTAAATAAGCAATGGGTCCTTCTGCTCATACACCGCATTTTGCACGGATTGCTTGAGGTCATCCATATCTCTTAGATGCTCTTTCCAGTTTTGGTCAATGATTGCCAATGTAACATTCTTCTCAATGGCCCTGATCAAATCTCTACCCTCATTTTCAATAGTAGACTCCAAGTTTACCACTACGCCAATCTGCTTGATACCATCAGAGATAGGCACCATAATATCCCGGACTGTTCCGCCCCTTTGCTCATGCACATCCTTGATGATCGGAAGCGCCCTGTTAAGGATTCTCTCGTTTTTGGCTCTATAATTCTGATAAGCTGCTTCAAAAAGCTCCTGAGTGAGGGTATGGGCATCCTTCGATTTAACCTGCTCCTCGGTAAACTTATGGTCAATACCCAAAGAGCTGTATATGTTCATTCTCAGGTTTTCCATATCATCGGAAGCTTTGGCCATATCGATGATATCCGAACATACATCATACATGATGTTGAGAATGTCCAACTCAAGCCTTTCACCCATCAAGGCATTTTTCCTCCGCTTGTAGACTACTTCTCTTTGGGAGTTCATCACATCATCGTATTCAAGCAAACGCTTACGAACACCGAAGTTGTTTTCCTCTACCTTCTTCTGGGCTCTTTCGATGGATTTGGTAATCATGGAGTGTTGGATCACCTCGCCTTCCTCGAGCCCCATTCTATCCATAAGTTTTGCGATTCTTTCGGAACCGAACAACCTCATCAGGTTATCTTCTAGGGAAACAAAGAACTGGGAAGAACCCACGTCCCCTTGACGGCCGGCACGACCTCTAAGCTGTCTATCGACCCTCCTGGATTCGTGTCTTTCCGTACCGATGATGGCCAAACCACCAGCCTGCTTGGATTCCGGGGTCAATTTAATATCGGTACCCCTACCGGCCATGTTGGTGGCGATAGTCACTGTGCCCGGCTTACCTGCCTCAGCCACCACTTCCGCTTCCTTGGCGTGCTGCTTGGCATTCAATACCTGGTGCTTGATTTTGCGCAGGGTCAACATACGGCTGAGAACTTCCGAAATCTCCACTGATGTGGTCCCCACAAGTACCGGCCTTCCAGCGGTGGTCAATTCGTTGATTTCGTCCACTACGGCATTGAATTTCTCCCTTACGGTCTTATAAACTTTATCCTGCCTGTCATCCCTTGAAATAGGACGGTTGGTGGGGATTACGACTACATCCAATTTATAGATTTCCCAAAATTCACCCGCTTCCGTTTCGGCTGTACCGGTCATACCGGAAAGCTTGTGGTACATTCTGAAATAATTCTGAAGGGTTACCGTGGCATAAGTTTGCGTGGCATCTTCTACCTTCACATTCTCCTTGGCTTCAATCGCCTGGTGAAGACCGTCAGAATAACGCCTTCCTTCCATCACACGACCGGTTTGCTCATCGACAATCTTCACCTTGCCGTCCACCAGGATATACTCGGTATCTTTTTCAAACATACAGTAAGCTTTCAACAGCTGGTTTACTGTATGGATACGCTGGGCTTTTACGCCGTAATCCTTGATGATTTCTTCCTTGCGAATAAGCTTTTCCTTCTCATCAATCTCCTCATTTTTCTCCATTTCGGCAATTTCCATCCCAATATCAGGAAGAATGAAGAAATCCACCGTTTCGTTTTTCTTGGTCAACACCTCGATACCGTTGTCGGTAAGGTCTACAGTGTTGGACTTCTCGTCAATGGTAAACAAAAGAGGTTCATCCGCCTCTGGCATCATCCTTTTGTTATCCTGGAGATAATAGTTTTCCGTTTTCTGTAGAACCACTCGGATACCAGGCTCAGAAAGATACTTGATCAATGGTTTGTATTTAGGCATCCCACGGAAGGCTCTAAACAAGGATAAACCACCTTCTTTTTGGTTTCCTTCTTTGATCAGGCGTTTGGCTTCTGTAAGATAGCCCTGCACCAGTTTTCGCTGCTCTTCCACAAGTGTGGATACTCTTGGCTTGAGCTCATAAAATTCATGCTCATCCCCTCTTGGCACTGGGCCGGAGATGATCAAAGGTGTTCTTGCATCATCAATCAATACAGAATCGACCTCATCAATCATGGCAAAATGGTGCTTGCCCTGAACCAGGTCATTGGAATCCCTGGCCATGTTGTCCCTGAGGTAATCAAAGCCGAATTCGTTGTTGGTTCCGTATACGATGTCAGCGTTGTATGCTTTTCTTCTTCCTGCGGAATTAGGGGGGTATTTGTCGATACAGTCTACTTTGAGACCGTGGAATTCAAAAAGTGGAGCGTTCCATTCGGAGTCACGTTTGGCAAGGTAGTCGTTGACTGTTACCACGTGTACGCCTCTGCCGGAAAGCGCATTGAGGAAAGAAGGAAGGGTTGAAACCAGGGTTTTACCTTCACCAGTGGCCATCTCGGCGATTTTACCCTTGTGAAGGGTGATACCCCCGATCAGCTGCACATCGTAGTGAAGCATGTCCCAGGTGATTTCGGTCCCGGCAGCCAGCCACTTGTTGTGCCAGATTGCCTTGTCCCCGTCAATTTCCACGTTGGGTTTGTTGGCGGCCATTACCTGATCCTCAGGATTGGCGATCACTACAAGTTTGCCGTTTTCCTTAAACCTTTTGGCCGTTTCCTTTACCACTGCAAAAGCCCTTGGAAGTATTTTCTCCAAAGATTTTTCCAACTCCTGATCACGGTCTTTTTCGATTTTGTCGATCTCGTTGAAAAGGGCATCTTTTTCATGGACCTTGTCGGCCTCCATCGCGTTGATTTTTTCCTTAATGGATTTGATCTGGTCGTCAAATGAAGCCAAGTCCTTGTTGATGATGCTTTTCAGCTCAATTGTTTGGGCTCTGAGCTCATCATCGGTAAGCTGGTGAAGCTTGCCAAACTCTTGGTTGATCTGGTCAACGATGGGCAAAACCTCCTTTATATCCCTATCTGACTTGGTCCCGAAAACCTTTGCCAGTCCTTTCGCTATAATATCTAACATATATTTTGATCAAATTAAAATGGCTTTAAAATTACTTTCTTTTTGGCAGAATAGTAAATTATTGTCCTCTTTTGATGGTTTTATCTTGTATTCTTAATCGATTGCAATGCTTCCTTGGAATACCTGGCGGGCAGGACCGGATAGCACCACCTCTGTAAAGCGGTCCTCATCCTCCTTCTTAAATTTAACTTCCAAGGCACCCCCTAAGGTTTTGATCCGGATGTGATTTTGTCCAGAAAGGCTGCCATGTACCAAAGCGCAGGCCGTCACACCGGTACCGCAGGAAAGCGTCTCATTTTCCACCCCCCGCTCATAGGTCCTCACGTTAAGATCCTGGTCATCCAGCACTTCCACAAAATTGACATTGGTGCCCCGTGGGGAGTATTTGGAGCTGTACCTGATGTTGGCACCTTCTTCCACCACGGGGTAATGTGCCACGTCGGCGACAAACTTCACATGGTGGGGGGAACCGGTATTGAGAAAATATTCCTCGCCGTCCTTGGCGATGCCCGGCACATCGTTCATTTCCAGATGGACGATATCATCTTTGTAGACTGCCTTATGCGGGCCGTCGATGGCCAAGAAATGGGTTTCTTCACTGATTATCCCCAAAAAATGAGAAAAGGCAACCGCGCATCTCGCACCGTTGCCGCACATGCTCTGAGTTCCGTCAGAGTTGAAGTACACCATTTCAAAATCATATTCCGGATGATTTCTGATCAGAATCAGGCCATCTGCCCCTACTCCAAACTTTCGGTCACAGATGCTGTTGATCAAGGGCAAGTTTTGTAGACCGAAGGCATTCTGGCGATCGTCCACCATAACAAAATCATTGCCCGTACCCTGATATTTATAGAACTCCAAATTCATTCAAATCCTTTGATTATTAAGCGAAGAATATATTTTCAAAAACCAAACCAAGTCGGATGAGTTATAAAATACGGCCAAACTTGTCAGAAATTCGGACTTAATGGCCGACCTCTTTTTTGTATTGGGCAATTATGGCTACCTTAGTGTGAGAGCCCCGTTGGTTTTGGATCACAATTTTATGCAATAATATGAACATAAATAAATTATAATATGAGCAATTTTTCGAGAAGGAGTTTTCTTTCCCGCACCACCAAAGCTACCCTGGCCATAGGAATCGGGTCTAGTGCGATGGGATCTGCGCTGATGGCCTGCAGCACCGGCCCGCAAAAGGACACAGTCCTGGACAACCTCCGAACTGGCTTCACCCAAACAGACCTGCCATATGGCTTTGCTGCCCTTGAGCCGCATATCGATGCCAAGACAATGGAAATCCATTATACCAAACATGCCAAAAGCTACGCCGACAAGCTGCAGGAAGCCGCCGAAGAGGAGGATGTGGACACCGGCAAACCTTTGGAAGAGGTGATGATGAACATCTCTCGCTACTCTGACAAGATGAGAAACAACGGCGGTGGACATTATAACCATGAGCTCTTTTGGAAAATCATGTCTCCCGACGGAGGTGGGCAACCCCAAGGGGACCTGGCCCAGGCAATCAATGATTCATTTGGTAGCTATGATGAGTTTGTGAGCAAATTCGAGGAAGAAGCCAAGGACAGGTTTGGTTCTGGATGGGCCTGGCTGGTACTGGACAGGGATAAAAACCTCGCTGTAGGCTCCACGCCAAACCAGGATAACCCACTGATGAACGATGTGGATTTCCAGGGCATTCCCCTGATGGGCATTGATGTATGGGAACACGCTTATTACTTGAAGTATCAAAATGAGAGAGGCGAATACATTTCCAACTGGTGGAATGTGGTCGATTGGGCTAAAATCTCCGAAAGATATGAGCGCCTAAAAGGCTAACCCAACTCTAAAATCCAAGCATACTTAGCCTGGGGTTTTGCGTAAAAGCAAATTCCCAGGCTATTTTTTTGTACTTAAACGCTGTACAATTGAGACTTTGAAGCAATTTTTTACCACCATATAAAACACTAATAAATAGACACTTAGCAAACACCCAGTTTGACCAACTAAAAATAATTGTACTATAGTGGCATAGCATTTGTAAAAATCGGGGAGATAAACCAACAAATACATTTATGAAAAAATCATTTTTGAACATCGCAAAAGTAATGATGCCATTTGGCTTGGCCTTTGGCATGATTGCCTGTACGACTACCGAGGACGGCACACCTGTGGAATCAGAGAGCCGTGTGGCCCTGAGGGCTACCGCTGACCAGAATGTGGGTGGGGAAAACAGCCGTGTGGATGTAGGAGCCATGTCCGTGACAGAGTTTCAGGTGGGCACCCAAGATGTGGAAATGCGCTATGCCGCAAAAAGTGAGATTGGCGCCGGCATCAACTTGGGCAACATCAGCCTGTCCACCAATCTGAATGCTGAACTGGGCACATCCGCTTCCCAGCCAAAGTCTAATCTTTTGATCCAAAACGGCGAACATCAAACAGCCGTGATCGGAGAAGGCCGCACACCCGACGGAACCTACACAGAAATTACCTTTGATCTGTATCAGAACACCAATGTGGAGCAGGACCATTTTGCCTATGGCAAGTCCCTTTACATCATTGGAGAAGTGAACAACACGCCGACCCGAATCTGGTTTGAAACCGAAGAGGAGCTAAGAGCCACCTCCAGAGATACCGGAGGCTATGCCATCGACGGAGATGCCGACTTGTGGTTGTATTTCGATCTGCAGAGCATGTTTAATGGAGTGGATTTCTCCGCTGCCACAGATGCTGATGCTGATGGATTTATTGATATTGGACCGAATGACGTGGACGGGAATGGAGACATTCACGCCGCCATCAGAGCCAACCTAGACTCTTCTGTGGAGTTTGTAAAGTAACATTTTTTTTATCCTAATCACCCCTAAAGGCCGGCGAAAGTCGGCCTTTTTGTTTTTACAGTCAATGGGATGAAAATTATAAAAAAACCACTGAGCAGCAGAGGCACCAGAGAAGATCTAGAGATTAAGTAGTAAAATTGGATAATTTACGGCTATGGACAAAAAAAAATAGGCCGGTAAAACCAGCCTATTTTTTATTGAGCGAAAGGCAAGATTTGAACTTACGACCCCAGCCTTGGAAAGGCTGTGCTCTGCCACTGAGCTACTTTCGCATTTGTACGTTAAAAAATATCCCTAAAAATCCCAGATTGCCAAAAAGGCATCAAAAAATCAGTTCTAAAAAATTACAGCTTCCGTATGAAGTTGTATTGAGCGAAAGGCAAGAATTGAACTTACGACCCCAGTCTTGGAAAGACTGTGCTCTGCCACTGAGCTACTTTCGCTTTTGTACACTAAAAACTCATTCAAAAAAGTTTCCCTATGCCATTAAATATGGCTGAAAAAATAGTTGAAAAAGCAGCTTGCATCCTTATAAGGCAAGCTATGGAGCGAAAGGCAAGATTCGAACTCACGACCCCAACCTTGGAAAGGTTGTGCTCTTCCACCTGAGCTACTTTCGCATTGTTATTGAGCATTTATGCAATTACGGTTCCAAAAACTGGCACAACCCTAACTTTTTCGACTCCAATCCAACAACCTACTGATATACAGTCGGAAAAAATATTAAATATTTGAATAGTGCAAAAATGGTGATTCATCGAGGGATTTGGACTGTTTTAAATTGGGATTGGTATTTACGAGACGGGAAACGGAAGACCGGAGACGGAAGACGGGAGGGCATAAAAAAAAGCCGCTCAGATCTGAGCGGCTTTTGTACCAGGAGCGGGAATCGAACCCGCACGGCCTTACGGCCACAAGATTTTAAGTCTTGCGTGTCTACCTATTCCACCATCCCGGCAGCATTTCTTTTTACAGAAAGGCTAAAACAACAAAGCCCTTTTTCAAGGGCTTTAGAGCGAAAGACGAGATTCGAACTCGCGACCCCGACCTTGGCAAGGTCGTGCTCTACCAGCTGAGCTACTTTCGCTTATTTGTTTTTTTGTTTGCTTTCAATCTCGTGCGATTGTGGATACAAAGGTATAGCACTTTTCCTGATTTGCAAACTCCCCGCTGAAAAAAAATCAATAATTTTCGCCTTTTAAGCCCTATTTACTGATTTTCAGAAGCTTATTTTTTATCAGCTTTTATGCATCATTATTCTCACAAGCTCCAAGGAAGAATTGATCTTCAATTTCTTCATGATATTCTTTCGGTGCGTCACCAGTGTATTTGGGCTAATCCCCAATTCCTTGGCAATGTCACTCGCCTGAACCCCATTAACGATGAGCTGCGCCACTTCATATTCCCGTTTGGAAAGCTTGTTTTTGGCCACATCTTCAAATTGTTTGGCCATTTTGATCAGCGCACCGTTATCGGCTGTATAGTGGAATTCCCAATGGAACTTTGCCGGATCTGGCGGAGCATTCAATCTCATGCAAATCTGAAGGTCCAAAATGATATTCCCATTTTCATCCGTCATAAAGGGAACAATACTGGTCTGCTGCCAGATCTCCTCACCGGTAAGCCTGTGGATCCACCTGTAGGTATAACTCGCCCCAAAGGTCTTTTTTTCATTAAGACTTAATGAATCATAGGTATCGATATTCATCTTCTGGAATTTGAGCACTTCCTCTCTATCCTCATGATGAAACATCGACATGGTGGCCTCCAAGCCATACCGCTTGAAGTATTCTGCCGGCAAGCCCGACACATCAAATATATTGTCCGTAAAGAAAGCGAGGCTAAAATCCCTGTAATCAAAACTTCCCACAATCAGGTTGTCTTTGACTCCTACTTTCTCACTGAATTCTCGAAGCTCCTGAATGAATTTCTCTTCCTTTTCCTGGCGCCCAAACTCTCTATTTGACCAAGCATGGAATAGCTTCCTATACTTGTCTTGAGTCTTTAGCGCTTCCAATAACTCTACACCCATATTCTTATTCGTTCTTCCTATAGCGCTATAATAGCTAAAATCGTTCAATTATATAAGATTACTCCAGCTTTTTTTTGATTTCATTGAGTTTTATAAGGGCCTCCACTGGGGATATAGTATTAATATCAAGTTTTTCGATCGTTTCCTGAATTTCCTTAAACTTTGGATCTATTTCGAAAAGGCTCAATTGATAGTTGTTTTTCGGAACATCCTTCAGTTTTTCCTGCTGCTGGTGCAGGCTTTTATCTTTTTCCAAGTGGGACATGATCTCAGACGCTCTCAATACCACCGGATTGGGCATACCGGCCATCTGCGCCACATGGATACCAAAACTGTGTTCACTGCCCCCTTCCTTGAGTTTACGCATGAAGACCACCTTATTGCCCACTTCCTTCACTGAAACGTTGAAATTCTTGACCCTCCCAAAGTCTTCAGCTAATTGGTTAAGCTCATGGTAGTGGGTGGCAAAAAGCGTCTTGGCCCTGAATTTTGGATGGTTGTGAAGAAACTCCACAATCGACCAAGCTATGGATATACCATCATAAGTAGAAGTACCCCGGCCGATCTCATCCATGAGCACGAGCGACCTGTCGGAAAGGTTGTTTAGGATGCTGGCCGTTTCGGTCATTTCGACCATAAATGTAGATTCCCCTTTACTCAGGTTATCAGATGCCCCCACACGGGTAAACACCTTATCAATTAGCCCAATCCTGGCATAGCTGGCAGGTACAAAACTACCCATCTGGGCCATCAACACGATTAAGGCGGTCTGCCTCAAAAGGGCCGATTTACCGGCCATGTTGGGTCCGGTGATAATGATGATCTGCTGGCTGGAGTGATCAAGGTATATATCATTGGGAACATACTCCTCCCCGATCCCCAGCTGTCTTTCGATCACCGGATGCCTACCATCTTTTATTTCGATCACATCTGTATCGCTGCATTTGGGTCTACAATAATTGTTGGCTTGGGCCACCTGGGCAAAAGACAACAAGCAATCCACCATGGCCAGCATCCTGGCGTTTTGCTGGATACTGGCCACATATTCGGCCGCATCCTGCACCAACAGCATGAAGTATTTTTGCTCTAAGGAAATCAGCCTTTCTTCGGCATTCAGGATTTTTTCCTCATAAACTTTCAGTTCCTCGGTGATATATCGCTCCGCATTTACCAGCGTCTGCTTTCTGATCCACTCTGCGGGAACTTTGGCTTTATGGGTATTGGAGACTTCCAGGTAGTATCCAAACACTTTATTATAGGCTACTTTAAGAGAAGAAATACCGGTTTTTTGTATTTCCCTCTGCTGCATCTGAAGCAGGTAATCCTTACCGGAATTGGCCAGCCTCCTGTATTCATCCAAATCGGGATCCACACCGTTTTTGATCACGCCGCCCTGGTGGGTGAGCATAGGGGCATCCTCGAGAAGTTCATTTTCTATCTTTTCCAGCAAAAACTCGCAGGAATTGATCTGGTCAGCTATTTTCTTGAGGGATGGGTTCTTTTGCTTTTTGAGCAACTCCTTAATGGGCAGCGTGCTTTTGAGCGCTCTTTTCAGCTGATTCATTTCCCGCGGGTTGATCCTACCCACGGCTACTTTGGAAATCAGCCTTTCCAAATCCCCAATGTGCTTCAAATGCCCCAGGATCTCTTCACTCATTTCGCTTTCCTTGGAGAAATACTCCACGACATTTAACCGTTCCTCAATCTGCTCTTTTTCCTTTAGCGGCAGCACCATCCACTTTTTCATCAACCTCGAACCCATTGGGGTGACCGATTGGTCCAAAATCTGAATTAATGGAACCCCACCTTCCTGCTGCGAATAAACCAACTCCAGGTTGCGGATGGTAAACTTATCCAGCCAAACGAATTTTTCCTCAGCGATCCTGGAGATGGAGGCGATATGCTTGACCTCTTTGTGTTCGGTTTCTTCCAAATAATACAGAATGGCTCCGGCGGCCACTATGCCTTCATCCAAGTTTTCAATACCAAAACCTTTTAGACTGCTGGTCTGAAAGTGTTCAGTCAGTTTTTCATAGGCATAATCATACTGATAGACCCAGTCTTCGCAGTGAAAAGTGTTGAATTGGTCTTTTAAAATCTCAGCAGCACTGCTTTTTTGGGCCTTGGAATAAATTACCTCAGAAGGGGCAAAGCTCTGAAGCAGCTTTTCTATATAGGAAGTACTTCCCTGACTGGTCATAAACTCCCCGGTGGAAAGGTCCAAGAAAGCCAGCCCATGCTCGGTTTTGCCGAATTTTATGGAAGCCAAATAATTGTTTCGGCGCTTATCCAGCACATTATCGTTGAAGGAAAGACCGGGGGTCACTAATTCCGTGACACCTCTTTTGACGATCCCTTTTACCTCTTTCGGGTCCTCCAATTGATCGCAAATCGCCACTCTATTTCCCGCTCGAACCAACTTGGGCAAGTAAGAATCGAGAGAATGGTGGGGGAAACCTGCCAGTTCGATATGGGAGGCTGAGCCGTTTGCCCTCTTGGTGAGCACAATGTCCAGAATCTTGCTAGCCTTGATGGCATCCTCCCCAAAGGTTTCATAAAAGTCACCCACCCTAAACAATAACAATGCGCCAGGGTGCTTGGCTTTTATGGCATTATATTGCTTCATCAAAGGGGTTTCTTTGGATTTGGTTTTGGCCATTTTAAGGGGGATTTAATTCTTTGTGCTAATTTTGAGGTTCAATTTAAACCTTGAAATTAAAGGTTTTTAATCAAAAAGCAGATGAAAAAATTAAGTATGGACGAATTAAACCGTCTGTCTGTCGAAGAATACAAGCAAAAGGACAAAACGCCCCTGGTATTGGTACTAGATAATGTGAGGAGCCTAAATAATGTGGGGTCGTCATTCCGTACCGCGGATGCTTTTCGCTTGGAAAAAATCATGCTTTGTGGCATTACAGGTACTCCCCCGCACAGGGAAATCCAGAAAACCGCTTTGGGCGCCACCGAATCGGTAGATTGGGAGCATTTGCCATCTACCCTGGAGGCTGTGGAAAAGCTCAAGCAGGAGGGCTATCAAATCCTGGCCATTGAGCAGGTGGACAAAAGCCAAATGCTTCATGAATTTCAGCCTGAAGAGGGACAAAAATACGCCATGGTATTTGGCAATGAGGTGTTTGGGGTAGAGCAGGAGGTGATCCAAGCTTCCGACAAGGTCATCGAAATCCCCCAGCTGGGAACCAAGCATTCCCTGAATATTTCGGTTACCATGGGGATTGTGATTTGGGATTTGGTCAGTAAAATGGGGGTTTTGGGGAAATAGAAAAACCCGGACCTTTCGGCCCGGGCATCCAATTGTCCGAGGATTAATTCAGGACAATTTGTTCACCTAGATAAAAAAGTTAACCACACACTGTTTTTAATATCTGAAACATGGGATGATCCTGCTTCGGCGGTCCCTTTGGTTAGGGTCTCCGAAAAGGAAGCTATATCGGATGGAAATCTCATGTGCTCCTCCGGCATTGATAAGACCAAGCTTTGAAGTGGTAAAGTCAAAGCTGTATCCGATATCGACTCCACTATCAAGCGAAAAGCCGAAAAGCGCCACGATGGATTCATTGTTAGGCAGAGAATATTTGGAGGGCAAACCTCTATACCACAGCCCCATTACCATAGGTTGCAGATAAATCTGGGTACCGATATCCAATTGGTTGAAAGGATCCTGATGTTTTACATTGAAAGCAAAGGAAATCTCCCTTTCCTGCCTGGAATTGCTAAAGAAGTTGTTGATACTGCCGTTTCCCAAATCAAAGCGAATTCCGCCGTGTGCGGAAAGTTTCATGGGCAGACGGCTGATGTTGTCATCCAAAAAACTCTGGTTGGGCTGGGTGACATGGTGACCGGAGATCCCCACCCAGTAGGTTTCCCCGTTGAGCAGCATCCCAAAATTGAAATCTGCAAACCTGTGCCTACTGTCCGTTCCCAGCAGTTCACCGCTAAAATCATCAATAGCACCGCGGTGAATGTCCAGCTGGGAACCGAAAACCAGATTGTTGAAGTTTACATCCCTGCCAACATAACTCACCTGGCCGCCAAAACGCAGGAAGGTATTCATGTTAAGCCTTACCCTATAGGAATAAATGGCTCCCACCTCCATGGTGCTTAAATGGGCCATGCTCTCTCTGTTGCCATTGAAAATCAAGCCTATCCCACTGTTGATATCAAACATGTAGTGGTCTATATAGGCGGTGTAGGAATTGAAGGAATGGTCCAGCCCTGGCCATTGGTTACGGTAATTTACCCCCACGCGGGTCACCTCCGAAGATCCCGCAAAGGCAGGATTTAGGTACATAGGATTGGCATAAAACTGTGAGTATTGCACATCCTGGGCCGCTGCCTGAAAGGCGGTGCCTAAAAGTAAAATGAGTAATAGAATTTTTTTCATCTTCACGGTGGTTAAGTAATCCTTCCAGTAAGCGGTGAACAAACTAGAAGTCTTTAAAAAAATACTCTTTACCAACACTCTCTGCCGGCCTACTTTTACTCTTGCAATTCTTAATTATTCAAGGTTTAAATTATGTACTATAAATCGGAATATTTGCATTTCATCTTTAGGAATAAAATTTTATGTTTTTCATATACCCCTAAATGATATTTCTATAATCATCTGATTCATAGTAAATAATGAAAGATTATTGGTTTTTGCAAAATATTAATTGATTTATTTTCCAGCGAAACAGAACATCGAAAAACATAATTTTTCTAAAAATTATGCAATAAACAATTATCTGGAGATGAGGTGCTTTTTTTGGGGTTTTATTGAAAGTGGGAAGGATGGAAAAAACTTTTGTTTTACGAAGAAAAGGGACGCGGAGTTTCGCGGAGTTTAATAGGAGTTTCGGGGAGTTTTCCTCTTCGTAGAGAAATGTTAGTAAAGCCACAATAAGGATAAAAAAACCCTAGCCCTGTCTCACTTGGAGGAGACAGGGCTGGTTTTGTTAATTGATAAGCAAGAATACGCCGGAGCGGCTGGAGCGTTTGCCTTCGCGGGTGGTGTAGTAGATTTTGTAGACGTAGTTCCCGTTTGGACTTGGCTTTCCTTGGTGGAAACCATTCCATCCCGGATCTTCCATGGAGGTGGTGGTGTATAGCAACTCGCCCCAGGTGTTGAAAATATGCATCTCGAAATCCGACAAGCCCCTAAATTTCGGCATGAAGGTATCATTCAGGCCATCCCCATTTGGTGTAAAGGCATTTGGAATGAGTATTCTGTAAGAGTCGGTCACCTCCACCTCAATGCGGCTCAATGTACTGCAACCATATTCATCATATACCCGCAGCGCAATTTCATAAGTACCAGGGCCAGAATAGGTGTGTTTCGGGTTTTGCTCACTGCTCTTGTTGCCATCTCCAAAATCCCAATCCCAGGCGATAATGTGGCCCTCACTTTCGTCATTAAACTGAATCGGATCATTGACCAAAATTTCTCCCTCCATATCCAAACTGATCACAGAATAAGTGAAATCAGCATCGGCAAACACAGGCGGGAAATCGATCACCCTCGACAGGTCAATGTTGCAACCTCTCTTGTCTCTTACAAAAACGGAGATGTCATCCGGGCTATTGAAAGTCACTTCGCGGACATTTTTCTCCCCACTGCTCCACTGGATTTCATATTCACCGGTACCTCCGGCGATGGTCACCCAAGCCGTACCAACCACTTCCCGCGTCTCACAATCCACATCAATCCTGGTGAACAAATCAGCCACCAATGGCTCAGGCTCATCGATGATGTAGGTTTTGCTGATGGTACAACCGTTTTTATCAGTCACAAGAAGCGTATATTCTCCCTTTTCCAGATCCACCCTATTCCAGGTTTTTATGTTGGAAGCATCTGACCATTCAATCGTATAATCCTGCACCCCGCCGCTGATGACATTATTGATGACACCATTTTTAGCCCCGTTACAAGCCAGCATTTCCGTATGGGAAGAAGTAATCGTTAATTCCTCAGGGGCTTGGATCTGTATGATCTCGCTGATGGAGCAGCTACCGTCCTCAACCCTTACACGGTACCGGCCCGTCTCCAAACCAGATATGCCAGAAGTTGTACGGTCCTTGATCCAATGATCCGGGTTGTCAAGATTTTCCCAACGGTAGGTGTAAGCCCCGCTTCCACCCGTGACTTCCAAATTTATCGAACCATTTTCGCTATCGTTACAGGTTGGGTTTTGATGAGAAGGCACAATGTTTAATGGGGCACGATCAGTCACCGTGTACACACGTGAAGTTCTACAGCCACCCTCTCCTTCAACATCCAATATGTAATTACCCGGCTTAAGGTTGGTCAACTCAGTAGCACCGTCAAATTCATATAAAGGTGACTGGACGCCAGTTTGCGGATCGCCAAACCTCCAGGAAAGTAGCAGGTCTCCCAATCCACCTGATACATTGACGGATATCCTACCGTCCCGCATACCGTAACAGGAAATCGGCTCCAATTCCACGGTTTCAACGATTATTGGATCGGCAATGACAATCTCTACGGTGTGCTCGGCTTCACATCCGGTCTCGGTGTCTTTCACTATTACAGTATAATCTCCAGCAGGAAGATTGATCAGGTTGGAGGCCTGAGAGCCATTTGACCATTTGTAGGTATAATTGCCTGTGCCACCATTTACCGTAAGCTGAACATTCCCCCTTTCTTGGGGACTGCAGAGAATAAGCTTGCCGTCAGATTCAATTTCAAGAGATGGGGCAGGATTTGGCAAATCTACGGTGATGGTTTCCGTACATCCTTTATCATCTGTTACGGTCACCTCATACATGCCCGGCTCGATTCCAAAAATATCCTTGGTGGTGGCGCCATTTGACCACTCATAAGTGTAATCAGGTGTGCCGCCGCTCACTTCGAGAGTGATGGAGAGTTCGCCATCTTCATTACAAAGAATGTAATTAGGGGTCGCCACCACCAAAAGTTCCTCCTCGGGCTGACCAACATAGAAGCTTAGATAATTGCTTCTACATTCTCTAAAATCCTCAACTTCAACCCGATAAAGCCCAGCTGTAAGACCTTCCAAAAACGGCGTATCTTCATCTGTATGATCCCAATGGTATCGGTATGGAGAGTCTCCCTCAAATGGGGTTCCGCCTGTAACTTCTAAAAGAATGGAACCATCATCTCCCCCACGGCAGGAAACGTCAATGATTTCTTCCTTAACCAGAATAGGATCGGTCACCCCTACCACTACCTCAATAGACTCTGACTCACAATATCCCACGGTTGAGTTTCCAATACCTGCTTTTATGGTATATCTACCCGCCCGCACATTCAATTCATTTTCAAAAATCTGCTGACCATTGACAAAATAAGAGTAATTGAGTTGACCATCTCGCTTGCTGCCACTAGCTTTTATGATTAGTTTTCCATCCATATTGTTCCTACAAGAAACAGGAATTATATCAGCCTCCACTTCAATCTTCTCTCCATCCTCAAGCTCAAAACTATCCTTCAATACTAAGCAATTTTCCCCATCGGTCACCTCATAGTCATATCGACCATAAGGAAGGTTGAAAATGGTATTGATTCTTTGGTTAAATGTATAGGTTTCAAAAGCTTCTCCATTTCTGGTCAGTTCCATAATGAAGGGGGCTGTGCCGCCTTCAAAATTCACTTGGGCGGTAGTTTCTCCACCGATACAGATGATGGTACCGGGATTCACCGCAACGGTAAAGCCATCGGGTTGGCCAAGTTCAAACTCCCGTTCAATGCCACAGAGTTTTTCATCCACAAGTGTAAACAGGTATTCCCCTTGACGAAGGTTTTCAAATTCATGCGTGGCACTGGCAGATAAGCCGGAAAGCGTTAGTTCCTCACCGGAATCTTTGTGAAGGAGCTTGGCTTCATAATTTCCATTTCCGCCAGAGACTCTAAACTTCAACCAGCCCTCGTCACCCTCAAAACAGGTTGGATCTTCAAAGTCGAAGCGTTCCAGCTCCAAATCTTCTGGCTGGCTAATGGTGAAGCTTTTCGACTGCTGCCCACAACCTTCCGAATCAACCAGCGCTACATTGTACTGCCCCGGTGCAAGCCCAGTGAATACCGTTTGACCCGCTGGCATTGCCTGCCCGTTGATCCGAACCGTGAAGTTTCGGCCACTTTCAACTTGAGGGTCAAGCACGCGGATAACGCCATCGTGGGCACCACGGCAGGTAATGTCATCAAATTCCACATCGGCAAAAGTAGGCTCCAAAACCTCGTGGATGGTAAATACATGGGCCGTTTGGCCACAACCTTCATCCGTCAATAAAAGCTCATAATCACCTGGTGCCAAATCCCTGAAAGTGAAGTTACCTTCAAAAAGATTTTCCTTGATATCGATTACCTCTGAGCCCGAAATTAGCTGTAAGGATTTCCCGGATTTCCCTCCGGAAACCGTAAAGGTGACCCTGCCCAAGTCATCATAGCAGACTAACTGGGTTGCCAACAAGGATGCCTGAATGACGTTTGGCTGCTGAATGATGATATCATTGGTCCTTTCGGTACAGTTTTCAGCAAAAGTCACCTCCATAAAGTAGGTACCTGCCTCCAACTCATCCAATTGATTATCGGCAATCGGCTGTGGATTTTGGCCAGGAAGCCTTTTATACCATTGATGCGAAGCGCCGGTCACCGAAAAATCGATTACTCCATCATTCCCCCCGTAGCAGGAGACATCCTGCACCTTACTGGCCGAAAATGACGGGGCATTTGGCTGGGTGATGGTCAGGGTACTGTCATCTTCGCAACCTTTTGCATCTTTTACCA
Source organism: Litoribacter ruber (assembly GCF_018500185.1). GTDB lineage: Bacteria > Bacteroidota > Bacteroidia > Cytophagales > Cyclobacteriaceae > Litoribacter > Litoribacter ruber. The sequence continues at coordinate 57,310 of NZ_JAHBGI010000008.1, forward strand.
TGACAAGATAATCACCCGCATCAAGTGAAGTCAATACTGACCCACTCAATGGTGACCAGTTATCGCTTTCATTTATTTTATAAAAATAGTCATACGGGGCAAACCCTCCGGAAGCATTCAAGTAAATAGCTCCCTCTTGTTCAGGGCAGGTTGGATCCACCTGAGAAGTCAAAATGGTAAGTGGAGATTCCGGCCCTTCAATTCTGAGCACCCGGTCAACCACACAGTCTTCCCCAGCCGACACAAAAACCTGATAGAATCCCACATTTAGGCCCTCAACTGTAGTCTGGTTCTGGCCAAACTGCTCATTGGTCTGCAGGTTTAGCCAATGAATATTGAAATCAGCGGCATCAAGCCCATTGCCCAAGCCTATCTGAAGCTTTCCACTGTTTTCCTCACACACTACATCGCTCTTATCCAACAACTGAATGGAAGGACGGGGAAGCGGGGCAATGTTAAAGGTTTCGGAAGTGGCCTTACAGCCATTGGCATCAAATACCTCCAGGGTGTAGTTACCTGGTCTTAAGTCGTAAATGTTCTGATTGGTCTGGCCATTGGACCATCTGAATTGGTAATCGCCGCTGCCGCCAAGGATGTCCACTTCTATAAAGCCATCGTTTCGGTCAAAACAACTGATGCCCTCTTTTTGGGAAAGTACCACCTGAAGTTCTTCGGGCTGGCTAACCTCAATGGTTTCTTGCGCCTCACAGAATCCATCGGCAACAGTCACCAAATAGGTCCCGGCTTTTACGTTTTGGCTTAAGATTCGGGAGGTTTGACTAGGAATTATTTCAAATTCCTGAGTGTCCTCGTTGAAATACTGCCAGGAGTAATCGTAATTTCCTACTCCATTGCTTGCCGTAATTTCAATCCTGCCATTTTCACTGCCAGAGCAACCAGGCTGAGTTACTTCCGGTGTATTTATCGTAAGCCGGTTTTCAGGTTCGTTGACCGTATAGGTTTGCTCAAACAAGCAAGTATTGCCGTCGGTGATGGTAAGTTCGTATGTTCCTGCAGGCAGGGCAGTAAGGGTCCTTTCGGAGGAAGTCCCAATCGGCCCGGTCCATGTCACTTGGTAATCTCCTCCATCAGCCAAATTTCCACCGGTAATGCTTTGGATATCCAAAACCCCGCTCTCATCACCTTGGCAAACCACATCGGTGATCCTCACATTAGCCTGTATGGCCGGAGGGGATTCAATAGCAAAGGGACCGAAGATTTTATAACAATTGACATTTCCTGGATCAATGACTCTCAAAAAATAATTCCCATCCTGCAGCCCGTCAATAGTTAAAGAAGTACCTAAAACCTGATTTGGATAGCCCTGCAAAAACCACTCATATGTCAAAATCTGGGATGAGCCGCCTGTGACTGTCGCCTCAAAACCTCCATCATTGCCGCCTTCACAGGTTGGCAAGATTGGATTTAATTCCTCGAGCCTTATTTCCTCTGGCTGGTTGATGGCAAAACTGATGGTCTGGGGAAGGGTGCAGCCATTTTCATCTCTGATGTGCAGCTCGTAATTTCCAGCGGCGAGACCGTCAATCCGACCGTTTTGCCCCAACCTTTGGTAATTATTTCCTTCAAATGAATAGTAATAGGGAGCTGTGCCTCCTTCCAGGGAAATTTCAACGGAGCCCGTTTCTCCAAAACAAAGCGGGTCAGTAGTGGCATGCTCCAAGTAATCAAGTCGGCTTGGCGCCTCAAAGGTGAATGGGTTAGAGATTATTTCACAGTCATTTCTATCGGTCACCACCAAACGGTAAGTCCCTTCACCCAATCCGGAAATGTCAATTGAAGTTTCACCGGCCAGAGATTCCCACTGCCCACCTGGAAGCTGCTTTTCCCATTGATAGTCATAAGAAGGGTTGCCGCCCTCCACGCGGAGTCCGGCAACACCTCCATCTTGGTCATTATAACAAAGTAAAGGGCTTATGTTATTGTCATAAATAATGACCAAAGGGTCAGGCTGCCCCACGGTGATATCCCTGTAGAGCATACAGCCTTCTGCAATCTGAATTGTAACGGTATATTCGCCAGCCTCAAGACCGGTAAATTCAGCCTCAGTTCCCATATATTCCTCACCGTTCAGCCCAATCAAATAGGGTTCTGAGCCTTGAAGCCGCACAAAAATAGACCCATCTCTATCACCATGACAACTGGTTGGTTCTGAACTCAACTCCTCGATAATAGGGCTCTCGGGATCGGTAAGGGTAAATTCGAATGTTTCGTGGCAACCGTTGGCATCTATCAAAGTTAGGGTATAGTCACCGGCAGGTACATTTTCCAGTTTTTGGGTTTGACTCAACACGTTTGTGGAACCAGTCCTCACCCACTCGTAGGTCCAAGGGGCTCCCCAGCCGCCAACTGCCTCTATCTCGATAGACCCGCTTGCCGCTTCCGGGCAATTGGGGTCGGTAAGGTCAATCAGGGTGTAGCTGATATCCATTTCCGGCTCCCTCACTTGTATTATGTCAGTATTGGTCAGACAGCCATTTGCATCCATGACATACACGGTATAGCTACCTGGAGCAAGATCCTCAAAAGTCTCGGCAGAAGAGGATGAAGGAAGAAGTCCGGCAAAATTATTTTCCAGGCTGAACATATATGGAGCTGTGCCTCCCTGTGCCCTTACCCGGATAGCGCCATCCACGCTGTCAAAGCAGACATCGTTTACCAATTCCACATTTACGCCAAGTTCGGCGGGTTCGATAATGGAAAAAGTGGTGCTCATCTGGCAACCGTCAGCGTCGGTGATGGCAACTGTATAGTTTCCTGGCTCCAGACCGGTTAAATATAAAGGATCGACGCTATTGTGCTGAGCGGCTGCTCCGCCATTTATGCTGTAGGAGAAAGGAGCATCCAATGTGCCCGAAAGGGTCAACCTGGCAGAACCATCATCTTCTCCATAACAAGTGATAGCTGTGGGAGCGGATTGGATAGTAAACTTGGGGGCATAGACGATCTGGAAAGCATAGTCTTCAAAGCAGGTATCATCGGTAGCCTGATCAGTAAAAACCCTGAAGAAATAGGTCCCTGGCTCAAGGTCGGTTTCGGTAATCTGCCCGTTGTTTTGAGTCTGGCGGTTATCGCGATAGAGCGCCCCATCTTTCCACAATTGGTAGCCAAATTCAGGACCGTTTCCACCAAGGATTCGCGTAGTGGCGGAACCAAGGTCATTTTCACATACAGGATGCGTCACCTCAGGGCCGTTGCCATCGGCCTGCTCGAGCGGCTCGGGTTCTTCGATGATGATTTCGGCAAAGGCCACACATCCTGCGATGTCCCTGACTTCCACTATATATTCGCCTGCAGGAATATTATTTAGCTGACCCGTATTTTCATACTCCGGGATCAGTTCAGTCGGATTAGATTTATCAAATAATTTTACAGTAAAATTCAGGTTACTGCTGATATTCAAAATAGCCTGACCATTAGCTACCCCGTTACAGTTAGCATCGATAACGGTCACTATTTCCACCCCTACCGGATTGACAATATTTACATTTAAGCTTCGAGTGGCTTTATTGCCATGCCTATCAATAGCTTCAACTATATAACTCCCGTCTGGAACCACTTTGGAGGAAATATAATAATTGTTAGCATCAGGGCTTGCCACTACATCCTCAGCCTCCAAAACCCCATCACGCAGATACCTAAAAGTAATCGGCCCTTCACCAGTAGCTACCAGTGTGGTTTCCTGCAAACAGTCATCAATAGATGTTCTAATAATTGAAACTTGCCCATACGAATTCTGTATCAGGCTGAAAAAAATCACAGCCATCCAGATTAAGATCCAGTTTCGATTAATATGTAGCTTCATGGTCACAGACTCTGGTAAAAGCCAACTATTTTAGCACAGTTCCTATATGAATTTTTGAATTTTAAAGAAAAAATAAAGCTTTTTGTGATTACCTATTTTATTTTATGCAATTCGTATTACATAAAATGATATTCTTCAATAGCCTGATTTTTAATAAATTAAAAGAATAAAGTTTTTAAACGCAACAAATAATATTAAAAAACTGCAATTATCGGTTTACCAGTTATATGCTCCAATTACTACATCCTACCTCTATCTGCATTTCCCTAGGGACCAACCACATTTGCTCTGCTAGAAATAAATTTGACTTGAAACGAAAAAGAGCCTAAATAGGCTCTTTTTACTTGGTTGGTGGTTGTGAAAATTATCAATTGATCAGAAGGAATACACCTGATTGGGATTTGCGGTCACCTTCTTTGGTGGTGAAGTAGATTTTGTAGACATAGTTCCCGTTAGGGCTCATGCGGTCTCTTACCCTACCGTCCCATCCTGGATCTTCCATACTGTAAGCAGAGTAAATCAAGTCTCCCCACTTATTGAAGATATGGAATTCGATATCCTCGACGCCACGATACATTGGCTTAAAGGTATCATTCAGCCCGTCACCATTTGGTGTGAAGGCATTCGGCACCAGCACACTGTAGGATGCCAACACCTGGATTTCCATTTCGTGAATAGAAGTACATCCAAATTGATCTACCACAGATAACTTCACGGTGTAGAAACCAGTTTGGGCATAACTGTGCTTCGGTTCCTGTTCATTGCTGGTGATGCCATCTCCAAATTCCCATTCCCACGAAACGATATCTCCTAAGGACAGGTCATTGAACTGTATATGGTCGCCCAGCAGCACCTCGCCGTTGGTGGTCTGGGTTTCTATAACCGTATAACTGAAGTCTGCAGTGGCAAAAGATGGAGGGAATTCAATTACCGTTTCCACATATTCCATACAGCCGTTTTCATCAAGTATGGTTACCGAGAATTTGCCGTCCTGGGTGAATGAAATTTCATCCACATTTTGCTCTCCATTGCTCCAGTTGATTTGGTATTCTCCAGTACCGCCTGTAACAGTAAGATAGGCTTTCCCAACCACTGTTCTTTCCTCACAGTCTACCTCAAGAGAGGTAGTGAGGTAGGCATCAATTTCTTCAGGTTCTTCGATGATAATTGTTTTTTCAACATAGCAGCCATTTTCATCTTCTACCCTCACCTCATAGACACCAGCAGGAAGACCAGACCTAGAGTAGCTTTTTTCATCTTCATCATCCGACCAGAAGATTTCCCTGGTTCCCCAGCCACCTTTCGCGTCTATATGGATAAATCCTTCAAGGCTGCCATTACATTCCAGCATCTCAGAATATTGCTCCGTCATTTCCAACAATGGAGGTTCAATGATTTCGATCACCTCCGTAATGGAGCAAGCCCCACTGGAAACTGTCACGGAATAAATGCCAGGACCCAGGTTTTTCCTTTCGGGCAGGGTAGTGGTAAAGATCTCCTCCTCGCCTTCTTTCTGCCACTCATACACATAGCTTCCAATTCCTCCGGTCACCGGAAGGAATATTCTGCCATCATTGGCGAAATGACAGGAGATGTGCTGAGTAACTCTATTTTCTGAAATCTTCAGCGGCTGTGGCGCCTCAATAGTAAAGGTTCTGTTTACAGAGCATTCTAGGGCGTCCTCAATTTTTACTGCATACCCCCTTGGAGAAAGTTGGTCGATGGTAAAAACATCCTCTGTAAACCTCATTTTTCTGATGACATTGTCATTGACAATCAAATCTACAGTGAAAGGAGCCTGATAACCGGTCATTTCATATGTGACTGTACCGTCATTTACACCTTCACAACTAACATTCTGCAAGGCAGCTTGGCGGACTATCTTTTGATCCATAGGGACGATGTAATAGCTTTCCTCAACCCAGCAGCCTGTCTCCTTGTCAATGGCTCTTACGGTATAAGTCCCAGGATTCAAGTCGGTGGCCTTTTCGCCAATCAGCGATGAACTGTGGCTCCACTTGAATTCAAAGTCTCCGCTACCGCCTTCCACTTTAGCTTCAATCTCGGCTTGATCTCCGTTGAAGCATACAGACATTTTACCTACTAAAGTGAGTGTCATCGGCTCCTGAGGTTCAGGCATGACCACTTCTTTTTCAATGACGCACTTATTGTCATCCGTAATGACCACTTTATAAGTACCCGGTGCAAGATCTACTACTTTGGCCGTGGTGCTTTGGGCCGCATCATTCCATTGGAAAGTATATGGCCCCACCCCACCATCAGGCTCCACCTCGGCATAGATCTCCTTGGAATCGCCGCAGATATCTACCTTCACGGTGATTTCTGCCTCTAAGCGTCTTGCTGGCTGCTCAATTGTGATGATTTCAAACTTCTGACAGTTTCCATCAAAAATGGTCACCATATAATCCCCAGCGGCAAGATTTTCCAATTTGTACCCTTGTCCAAATGGACCCCAGTTAGGAACATAATTCCCACTTCCTCCGGTCACCTCGATCTCTATCATGCCAGTTTTTTCACCATAACAAAGCACATCCCTTTTGTCGATTACTTTGATAATAATTTCCTCAGGGTTCTCTACGACATACTTTTCAGTGACAAAGCATCCGTTTTGGTCCGTGACAGTTGCTTCATAGGTGCCGGGCGCAAGGTTTCTTCTTTCCAATTTACCCTGGTCTTCATGGTTGTCGGAAAGATCAGCCCACTTCACTGTTTTGTTACCAAATCCACCGGACGGCATTAAGCGGATACTTCCATCCGAACCGTTGTGGCATCTCACATCCATTACCAATGGTTCCACAGACAATTTGGTATCAGGCTGGTTGATGTTGAAAGTCTTGTTGATTCCACATCCATTGCCATCTTTCACATAAACTTTGTAACGGCCGGCTACCTGCCCAGAAAGGTTGCGAGAGGTGGCAACCTCAGTTTCTGATAGATCCTGGTTGATTCTCACCCATACAAATTCATAGTCGCCAGTGCCACCCTTTATATCCACCAGCTCGACACCACCAGTTTGATCGCCATGGCACAGCACATGCTGAACTTGGTCGCTTTCAATAGTAACCTGGGTTGCTCCTTGTACAAAGACCTCACCTATGATACTACACTGCGCCCCATTGTTGGCATCATAAAGTGTAAAGGTATAGCGGTTTGGAACAAGCCCCTCACGTATAAAGTCATTGCCGGCGGGATCATCCCACACGATGGAATAGTTGCCCACCCCACCACTTGGGAAGATCACTATTCTGCCATCCTGAACATTGAAACAGCTTTGGTCTCGAACCGAGGAGGTGAAACCCAAGGCCTCAGGCTCTTTAATTTCCACCTGTTGTTCTACACGGCACAACATGGCATCTTCCAAAATCACCTTATAGGTGCCGGCCTTTAAGCCTCCCCTTGTCAAACCACTGCCTACTTCAACTTCCTGATTGTCAATTACTACATACCATTTATAAGGCCCTATACCTCCAGCCCGGTTGCTGATGGAGATCGTACCATTTGACCCATCATGACAGCTGACATCGGTAGCAGATGCTTCAAATCTGAGGCTGGCATCAAATACGGTCAGTTCCTCAATTATAAAACATTCTTTGGCATCCAAGATTTTGATTTCATACTCCCCAGCAGGAATCCCTTCAACTCTGGCATCCGTAAATAGTACCTCTAAGCTTCCCTTTAGCCTCCACTCATATTGGTATCCACCATTGCCACCGATAGGAGTCACCTCCGCCACCATACTGGATTGCTCACCGCAAGCCTCAAGGTTTGCTACCACTTGGGCGGTTAGGTCCAATTCCGGTTCTTCGATGGTAATCGTTTCGGAAAACTCACATTTGCCGTCAGAAACGGTATAGGTATAGGTTCCGGCGGCTAGGCCAGTTCTCCTCAAGGACTTGTTGCCGCTGTTTTCCCAAATCACTGAGTAATCGCCGCTTCCACCTTCAACCTTAAGCTCAATTTCCCCATTGGTCATTCCCTTACAGGTCACATCCTTAATTTCGGGGGTAACTGTTAGCTCGGTAGGCTCAGTTATGGTCACCTGTCCCATCGTGGTACAAAGATTTGCATCCGTCACCGTGTACTTATATGTACCCGGCTCTAAGCCAGTTCGGGTGGCCCCTTTCACATCCGTATCTTCCCAGCTAACTTCTCTGATCCCTGTGCCACCAAAAGGCGAAACTGTGATCGATCCATCTCCCGCCATATAGCATGAGATATTTTTAAATGTATGGCTGGCCGTCAATTTCGCGGCAGGCTGGGTGACCTGGAAAGTCCTATCAATCGAACATCCACTTAAATCCGTTACCACAACCAGATAGCTGCCTGCCTCTACATTGGCTAGATTTCTATCCGTGCTAATTACATTTTCTCTTTGGGTGTCGGAAGCCAAATACCAGTTATAGCTGTAATCACCTCTGCCACCGGATACGCTGATGTTTACACCACCAGTTTCATCACCATGGCACAACACAGGAACCAGCTCCTCTTGGGTAAACCTCATTTGCGTTGCCGCCTGAATGGTCACCTCCCCGTCGTAGAAACACTGGTTTTCATCGGTGATTCTGAAAGTGTGGGTTCTTGGGCTCAGGCTTTCCCGGAGGAAATCTCTATTTCCATTATCCCAGACAATACTCAATTCACCAACGCCTCCAAAAGCTCTAATCTCCACCACACCATCACCAGCGCTAAAGCAGGTTTCATGCTGCAAGGTTTCGAAGTCAAAACCGATCTGCTCCGGCTGGCCAATGACCACTTCAACTTCTTCCCTACACTCATTGGCATCCTCAACCACCACCGAGTAAGTACCGGCTACCATACCTGATCTTCTAAATGACCCTTCATCCAATTGTACTCCTGCTACAAAAAACTTGTAAGGCGACACTCCACCCTTGATGTCACTTAAAGTAATGGATCCGGTGTTGCCATCGTGGCAAAGAACATCTGTTGGGGTGGCGGTAAAGGTGATGTTGGCATCATAAACATCAAATGTCTTGGTGATATCGCAGCCTTTCCCATCTTCGACAATAACAGAATAACTACCCGGCTGTACGCCTTCTTGTCTGCTACCCGTCCAAGATGGATCAGACCACGTGTAGGAATAACCGCCATTTCCACCTTGGGCAGTGACTTCCACCACCATGGATGATTGCTCTCCGCATGTTTCCAGCCTCACCATCACTTCAGCAGAAAGGTCAAATTCCGGTTCTGCAATTTCTATGGTATTGGAAACTTCACATTTGCCATCCGAAACGGTATAGGTATAGCTTCCTGCTCTTAGGCCGGACCTTTTAAGTTCCTTGTTGCCACTGTTTTCCCAGATTACGGAGTAATCTCCGCTTCCACCTGTGACGAGAAGTTCAATTTCTCCAGTATTGCCACCTTTACAAGATACAGCTGTAATTTCAGGATCAACCACGAGCAATTCAGGCTCAAGTATGGTTTCTTCGCCGTGGATTTCACAGTTGTTTTTGTCTCTGACGGTATACTTATAAGTACCGGGAGAAAGGCCACTTCTGGTTTCCCCTTCGAAATCGGTATCCTCCCAAGTGACGGTTTTGTCACCCGTACCGCCGTTGGCAATAACCCTGATTTGGCCATCATCGGCTCTGAAACAGCTGATGTGTGTGACATCTGCACGTGCAGAAAGTGCTGCAGTAGGCTGGGTGATTTGATACACTCGAGAAATAATGGTACAGCCGTTCGCATCAGAAACATGTAGTCTATAATTGCCGGCAACTACGCCGGTCAGGCTTTGCTCCTCGCTGATGACGGTCTCCATGTCGGAGGTTCTATACCACTTAAAAGTATAATCACCTGCTCCGCCCTCAACTGTAATTTCCACCTCTCCGGTAGAGTCGCCAAAGCACAAAACAGGCGATACGATTTCCTGCGTGAGAGAAATTTGGGTAGCCTCCTCAATAAACACTTCACCGTCCAATCGGCAATATTGGTCAGTAATAACAAATGTGTGCCTTCCCGGAGCAAGGTTATTTCTAGTGAAAGAGGTGGAATTATTATCCCAGCGGATATTAAGATCTCCGGTGCCGCCTTGCGGAACAATTGTTACCGAACCATTCTTGGCCAGATAACAGGTTTCGTGCTGGAGGTTATCAAAATCAAAACCAAGCGGATCAGGCTGTCCTACTTCCACGTCATTTTCCACCACAAAACAATTCATAGAGTCTCGCACCGTAACGGTATAAACGCCGGCCGCTAGCCCTGATTGGGTGAAGCCGGTAGTCACTTCTACCCCATTGACTTCCCAGGTATAATTACCTGTGCCGCCTCTGATGTCGGAAATGGTGATGGCGCCTGTGGCATCTCCAAAGCAGAGTGCTGGAGCAGGAGTAGCCGTAAATTCCAGATTGGCATCAAATACGGTAACGGTTTTGACAATATCACAATCTTTGGCATCGATTACGGTAACCTCATAATCTCCAGGAGCCAATCCAAGGGCTCTTTGGTTTCTGTCAATCACCGTTTCGGTACCGGCAAATCTCCACTCAAATCTATAGCCACCATTGCCGCCGGAAGGAATTACCTCTGCAATCATGGTATTTTGGTCACCACAGGTTTCAAGCTCCAAGTTTACTTCAGCAGCCAAATGCGCTGCAGGTTCCTTAATTTCTACCGCATGCTGCACCAAGCAATAATTTCTGCTGTCGGTCACATTGACGATATAGGTCCCAGCTTTTAGTCCCGTTTGTTCTAAACTTCTGCTCCCGTTATGAAGCCAAGTGATGATCGGCGCCCCTGCACCTCCCTCAACGGAGATTTTCACAGAGCCATCTTCCCCACCTTTACAGGAAACATCCTCTTGCGCCACAGTTTTGACGATAAGTTTGGCGGGTTCCTCTACTGTAAAAGTTTCGGTCACCTGGCAATTATTCGCGTCGGTCACTGTAACTGTATAATCTCCGGCTGGCAGTTCCTCCCTGTTTCTAACATGAGACTCATCCGTGGTGGGTAGATCATGCCATCTTACGTGACGGAATCCCGTACCACCTTCCAAGAGCAATCTGATTTCGCCATTTGTATCCCCATGGCACTGGACATCAGACACAAGGGCATCCACTGATAAGGCCTGAGAAGGTTGGGTGAGGGTAAAAGTCCTGCCAATTGTACATTCATTCGCATCCGTGATCGTAACCCTATAATCCCCCGCAGGCACATTGGTCAAATTCTTTTCGGAAGAAATCGCTTGGCCTGTAGCCAGGTTTTTCCACTCATATGAATACGTACCAGTACCTCCAGAGATGTCCAATTCGATTTTTCCGGTACTTTCTCCAAAACACAAGATGTTTGAAATCTGGGAATCCACCTGGATCGGCTCAGCCCTTTCAATTCTTACCGAACCAAAGACCTTACAACCATTTGCGTCAGTTACTTCATATTGGTACATGCCAGGGTAAAGGTTTGTCCTTACCGGACCAACGCCACCGTCAGACCATCTGGCAATCGCGCCGCCTGCACCACCCGCAATGGTCAAAGCGGCCGTTCCGTCATTAGCATTGTAACAGGTTTCAGGGGTTCCCGTTGCGCTTACAGTCAATAAAGGCGGTTCCTTTATTTCAACTTCGATGATATCTGAGCTACATTCTGCACCATCCATCAACCAAACCTGATAAGTCTGTTTTGCCCGCAGGTTATTAACCGACAGCCCGGTTCTGGAAATTCCGTCAATGATCAAGCGGTAATTCCCTCTTCCGCCCTGGGGATTTTTGATGATGATACTTCCCGTATTGCCTCCGAAACAAAGTACATCCTCCACATCCACCTCAAAAGTAATTTCCTCAGGAGCTGTGATTTCATATCTTTCAACAATATCACATTGCCTGTCATCATAAACCCTCACCTCATACTCACCTTCCGCTAGGTTGCTTACCCGGTTGGTGTTTCCGATCATGTCACCAGTTGCCAGATTTGTCCATTCGTAACGGATCACGCCAGTGCCTCCGGTGACTGTTATTTCAATTTGGCCATCACCTCCTTCAAAGCAGGTGGTTTCAGTGACTTTTGCCTGGCTGATCTGGATAGGATCGGGCTGGGTGATGGTAATTTCTCCCTCCCAGTCACAACCTTTTTGATCCTCAACTCTCAGTTGATATTGTCCGGCAGGCACCTCATCAAACATGATTTGGTTGCCTTCCAAGGTGATTTCCCTTTCATTGAGGAAAGCAGTATAGATGCCGTTTCCACCTTGGATGTTAAACACCACATTGGTGGTACCCTCAAAACACCTTACATCTTCTTGGTACTGCAGGTTGACGGAAATCCCCGCCAAAGGCTGGTTTACTCTTATTGTCTTTGTTTCACTGATACAGTTACCTCTGGTAAAATAGGCAGTGTAATCACCGAATTTGAGATCCCTGATTTCAAAAACCCCACCCACGGCTGCAACTTCTCTGTTGTTGACAAAAAGTCGGTAATCCCCGGCAAGACCGCCCTCAGGTGTAAAACGGATACTGCCATCTTCCCCGCGGAAACAGGTCACATCGGTGACATCAAAATTGAAATCAAGCAAATCAGGCTGTGGCACATGGATTTCATCTTCAAATTCACACCCCTTATCATCTGTAAGTACATATTTATAATACCCCGCATAAGCGTTGGAAAGTGTACGCCCAGTTTCTGCAAGTTGGGTGAAGGTGACGTTATCTTGGGAGTATTGCCAGGAGACAGTAAATGGAAGTGTACCCCCCTGCACGGAAAGCTGGATTTCAGTAGTGCCTCCAAAGCAAAGAATATCCTGGAACCGATGGGTGACCTTAAGTTCATCAGGCTGGGTCAGCGTTCTTGGGAACAATACCAACGCACAACCATTGGCATCAACTACATCGAAATTATACTGTTTTTCAGCCTCCAGGCCCTCAAAAACTTTCATTTCATTTTCCGCAAGGGAATAATCCATACCCTCAAAGGATACGGTATAAGGCGCCGTGCCACCACTCAGTTGCAGACTAATCGTACCATTTTCGGACTCAAAGCAACTCAGGTTTGTCTGGCTGTAATGGGTATAGGAGAAGGCCTGCTCAGGACCATCAATTACGACGGTTTGTGCAGGACTGATACAGCCGTCGGCATTCATTACATACACCTGATATTCACCTTTACCCAGACCTGTGATGGTGGGATTGGTGTAGGCGCGGTTGTTTACATAATATATATATGCCCCGTCATTGCTTCCCTCAGCAGCGATTTCAATTTGACCGTTGAAGCCATTGTAGCAGGTTTCATCGTCAGAAAGGAAAGTGAGCTCTAGCTCCTGGCCTTCATCAATCACTATTGGTGTTTCTGACTCAACCAAACATCCGTTGCGGTCAGTGATTTCATAAACATAGGTGCCGGCACCTACATTATTATATACGCTTCGGTTGCCATTGATCAGGTGAGAAAACTCCTCAAACTTATCCCCATTTTCATTGAGGGAGAAATATTTCACATCGAAAGGTGCAATGCCACCGCTAAGGTTTACCTCAATAAATGTGGTTCCGCCCAAACATAGGATTGACCCGTAATTTTCCTGGGCGATAAAAGGATCAGGTGTGTTTATGGTGAAGGTCCGGGTGTCCATGCAGTTCTCCTGCTGGTCGGTCACCTCAATATGGTAATCTCCCACTTCCAGTCCTTCAAAAAGCACAGGATTTCCTTCACTGATACCGTCGATCTCTTGGCTGAAAGAGCTGTCCCCAACCTTGGTCAGGACCGCACGGTAGGTTTGCCTACCCCCAAAAATCTCAAAGGTGGCCTTACCGTCACCGGCTTCAAAGCAGGTGATGTCGGTTTTCATGAAGGAGGTAATCTCCAGCTCTCTTTCGGGCTCCTCAATGTCGATGACAAAATCCTCGGAAGAACAGCCTAAAGCATCAACAATGGCAACGATGTAGCGCCCAGGAGTCTTGGGACCAAAAATCATCTGGTTGCCGTCCATAATTGGGGATTCAGCCGTTCCATTTACCAAAACCTGGAAACTCCGGCCTTCTTCAACCACAGGATTGACAAAAATGAACCTTCCATCTGCAGCCCCTTGGCAAGTCACATCATCGACAATAACCTGATCCACTGCAGGTCGCTGAATGCTTTCAATATGGAAGGAACCGGTAAGCGGATCACAATTGACATCCTCAACTACATAGGAATAATCCCCACTTGGCAAATCGGTGAAGATGTAGTCGGTTCTATTATTGACATCTTCAATGGTCTGGAAAGTATTATCCGGATAGGTAAGGATGATTCTTTTATCCGCATTTCCACCATCCACAGAGATGGTGAAAGTCCCCTTCTCATCCCAACATACTGGCTGAACCTCATCGGCCTTCACTAGCTCAAACTCAACCGGCTCAATGATGACGATGTCTTCGCTGTCTTCAAAGCAGTCATCCACATTATTATAGAATACTCTTAATTTATAATAACCTTCGCCTAAATCTGGCAACCTCTGCTCTCCCTCCTTAGTTTTGATAAAATCATATCCCGGTACCACTTCCCACACAGAGCCTCCGGCAGACTTCAACCAGCTGTATTGGGTTGCACCACGTATTTCATATAGGATTTCCCCGTCATTTCTTCCCCAGCAACTGATATCCTGCACTTTTTCGGCATGGACAAATGCGGGAGCGTTGTCAGTCAGGGTGATGGTTTTTTCATCTATACAGCCTTTGGAATCCACCACGCGGAATTCATGATCCCCAGCAATCAGGGAAGCAATCACCGCATTAGTAGCCCTAACCCACTGAGTGCCGTTAAAATACTCAAACCTATAGGTCGGGATACCGCCTTTAGCAAAAAGCGCGATGCTTTCAGGTCCACAGGTATTGGCTTCCATATCAATAACCAACTCAAGCGCCTCACTAGGTCCTCTTACTTGGAAAATTCTTACCAGCTCGCAATAGCCATTATTTGAATACCTCAGCTCATAAAAACCTGGAGTAAGGTTGTCGATTCTGTTGATTCCCTCGCCTTCAGCCACCACTGTTTCAGTAGTAAGATTGGTCCACTTCGTGGCTCTCTGCCCTTCAATTCCTCCCAATAAGTTAACTTCAATATGGGAAGGTGAGCCAAAACACTGGGGATCCAGGATTTCAGCCACCGTGATGCCCAGCTGAGCTGGTTCCACCAAGGTAATCTCCTCTGAAGTGACTTCACAACCATACCCATCCCTTACCGTGACGGTATAGGTACCACCGCCAAGGTTTACAGGATCCTGACGGCTGGAACCATGGCTCCAGGAGTAATTGTAAGGGCCGCCGCTTCCCCCCTGCACATCGATTTTGATGCTTCCATCATTTACACCAAAACAAGTCGGGTTGGTTACCTCTAATACAGTAATGGTCAATGGATCAGGATTCATTAATTCGACTTCCAAATCATCCATACAGCCATTCTGATCAACTACTTCCGCCATATATTTTCCAGGCGCTAATCCGGCTAGCGTTGAGGTCGTCCCCGGCACTTGCTCATATGCGCTGCCGTTGAATTTATACCAAGAGATGGTTTTCACCCCTGTGCCGCCATTTACATTGATCTCTATTCGACCATTGGCACCGTTGTGGCAACTCGGGTTTACAGCGTTGATCAGGTTGATGGCCAAAGGACCAGCAGGCTCTCTCACCACCAGGTTGCTCATAGAGAATTGGCAGGACTTGGAATCCAGAATAGTTACCGAGTAAGTTCCCGGCTTCAGTCCGGATATATTTGGCTGCACACTGCTAAAGCCATCCGGCCCTTCCCACGTGATGAAATAATCCTCACCTGGAGTCAAGGTACCTCCGGTTATAGCCAAGTTAATGGCCCCGTCCTGCTCGCCGTGACATAAAATATGCTCTATGGTCGGCACGGCCAAAAGTTCAGGAGTGCCTTCAATAATAAATTCACGGCTAATTTCACAGGAAGGGTTATTCAGGTCCCTTACCCTCACCACGTACTCACCCGGCCCCAGACCGTTCAGCTCCTGATCGGTACCAATGGTACTGTTGCTGCCTCTTCTCGTCCAGCGAATGTCAAGATTCCCGGTGCCGCCACTAATGTCTAGATGTATGAACCCATCCCGGCCGTTAAAACAACTTTCCGGCTGCAGATCCAGCTTTTCGATAATGATTTCTTCGGGTTGCTCGATTTCGAAAACGATCGGAGCCAATTGACAATTGTTGGCATCCCGGATTTGGATCACATTGTTATCCCCTGCCGGAAGGTTTGGGATGGAAAGCAATACGTTTGAGGTGGTGACTTCAGCACCACCGTTAAAACTATAGGTATAAGGAGCCACGCCGCCTGAAATAACAATGGCCGCACTCCCATCCCTAGCCCCAAAGCAGCTTGCATCGGTAAAGGTTTTGTCTACTAGTTTGAATTCGCCGGGTTGGTTGATCGTAAATACCTCATAAAGGGAACAGCCTTTTGCATCCGTAACATATAATCTATAAGATCCTGCACCGATTCCAAAAATATCAGACTGGTCTTCACCCTCTATTTTGACGAAGTTGCCACCGATATTTTTTCTCCATTCGTATTGGTACCCACCATTTCCACCAATGGCCTTAATACCGGTGATTGAGCCTGTCTCTTCACCAAAGCAAAGTACGTGCTCCCTTCTAAGCTCATTATTGTCGATTTGGAGCTCGGCAATATCGGGAACTGTAGCCCATTCGATAATTTCGCAACCATTTCCATAGCTGATCACTACTTCATAGGTGCCTGGAGAAAGGTTATTAAAAGCGATGTTGTTGCCAGGCTTGGTCTCTCCGTTTACTGTGGTTAGAAAATTGTGATCACTATTATCAATCCGTACATGAATTTCCCCATTGTCCTGGGCATAACATATGGGTGCGACTGGATTAACCTCTATTTCGGGAATTTCGGCGATAGGCACATTGAAAGGAAATTCTTGGGTACAGCCTTTTTCATCTGTGATCAAAACAAAGTTTTCTCCAGGGGGGAGATTCGTGGCTATTTGACCTTCTTGGCCATTACTCCACAAATAGGTATAAGGGCCACCCCATCCACCTGATGCTGTCACTGTAGCATTTCCATCAGCAGTACCCAAGCAAGTTGCCGGATCTGTGTCAAATACAGCTGTAATCGGACCAGGAGGACCTATCACTTCTACTGAAAAAATTTCCTCACAGCCCTCTTTATCTGTCACAGTCACTTCATACGTACCTGCCCTTAAGTTTTTGGCAGTTGAGGTTTCCTGTTGAGCTGGATCATTCCACTTATAGGTAAAACCTCCCCAACCTCCTTCAGCAACCACCGTAGCAGTACCGTCTGCCCCATCAAAACAGGAGACTGGGGTACTCGAAATCTCACCAGCCGAAATTGGCGCATCAGGAGCCATTACCTCTACCTCAAAATGAAGCCAACAGTCGGTTACTTGATTGCCACCTTGTCTAATCCGGAATTTGTGAATACCAGCCTCCATATTGGTATATTCCCAATATGGGTTATTACCCAACCCTATCGACTGGTTAGGATCATGAATCTCTGTTCCACCAGGAGGTGTCCTATAAACTCTCAAGTTTTGTGGAACCCCTAACTGTTTATCCAAATGCCTATTTATTCTATGGAAGTCAAGAATGATTGTACCATCATTTCCTCCATAACAGGTCACGGGGGAGGTCCGGACACCAATTTCAATTCTTCGCCAATCAGGAATTTCTATACTGATTATTTCAGGACACTCCTCTCTTCTGTACTCATCTATTACGTGAAGTTCATATAAACCCGCTACCAAGCTGCCAACCTCTACATGATTACCGTCAATTGACACCCAACTTGAGGCTGGATGATCGCCATTTATTTCTCTACTTGTAATCCTAAAAAGCCTATATTGAATATTTTCCCCACCATTTTCCACAAAGTAGCTAAAGGAACCGTTAGCATCGCAGTCCTCAGGGTGTATATTGTCCAAGGCCAATTCAAATGTCTCAATTTCTTCAAAAACCACCTCCAAAATCTCCCTACAACCTGAATTGTCAATAATCTCCAAGGTGTAGGAACCCGAAGGTATTTCATCCAGGTAGACATCCCGTCCCACTCCGCTTTTCGAATATACCGGGCTGGAGGAATGCTCCCCATAAAGATTAAAGGCAAAGGGGGCGGCACCCCCGACAATATTTCCCACAATTTTGCCATAAGACTGCCCCTCACAGTAGTGATCCTTGTCAAAAGACAGATCATATTGGAAATTTCTGCTGTCGACAAAGTTGAAAGTCTGGGTCAGCTGTTGGATAGGACTGCTGTTATCGAAAACGGTAACCGTATACGTCCCGGATTGGGCCATGGACAGGATAGACATGGAGCCATCAGAAATATTATCGACCTGCACCTCCACACCGTCCTTCTGCCACACGTATTGATAAGGCGGCAAGCCACCTCTCACCCTAAGCTCGGCCGTTCTTGCGCATTGGGTAAAAGACATGTGATCCACCTGAAGTGGGATGTCGTCAAAAGTGGCAGAGCTGAAGTGGCTGTACACCATTGTCCCCGAACCTACTAAAAGGAGGGTGGCGACTAAAAACTTGTAAAAAATACTACCGTAAAAGTTCTCCATATAATAATTTCACTACCGAAACCCCAATTTATCGTATAACCCACTGGTTTTTGGATATGAAAATTGGCGTTTTACTTAATTTTATTTGGATTTGGTGTTTTCAAATATCATTTTTTGCACTTTGCTAGTTATAAAATGATATTTGGATTAACCTCATTTAACTTAGAAATAAAGTAAATAATAGACGTAATATCCAAATAATCTTGTGATTATATTTTCTAAGGTGTATATCAGGAGGAAAACTTCGTGGGACTTAAAGCAAAAAACGGGATGGGGAGGGCAAAATAAAAACCCCGGAGAGTTGGCTCCGGGGCTTCATGAAATAGTTACAACTACCAGGGCTATTTGCAGTGGTCAACTTGTTTTGTAAAAATATCAATTTGCTTTAAATCCTCAAAGCAAAATCTTGTTAAAATTTCAATAAAATCTATAAATATGAATAATTCAATTTATAGCTCAATTGCTATCTGATGCCTCAAAATATCCTCAAATGATTCCCTTTTCCGTATCAAATGGGCCTTGCCGTTTAAAATCATGACTTCCGCGGGCCTTAGGCGGCTGTTGTAATTAGATGCCATGCTGAATCCATAAGCTCCCGCATTTTTGATCGCCAAGATATCTCCCTCTTTCACTTCCTTCAATTTTCTATCCGCAGCAATCGTGTCTGTTTCGCAAATGTATCCCACTATAGTGTACACACGCTCAGGACCTTCCAGTCTGGAAATGTTTTCCACACCATGGTAGGCATCATACATCATCGGCCGGATGAGGTGGTTCAACCCGGAATCCACACCAATGAATGTCGAGGCAGGCGTGGCTTTGATTACATTGGTTTTTACCAATAATACCCCGCATTCACTGACTAGAAACTTACCCGGCTCAAACCAGATTTCAAGCTCCCGCCCGTATTCCTTACAAAACTCCTTGAAGGCAGCCGACACTTTTTCTCCTACCTCCAAAATATCCGTAGCGATATCTCCTTCCTTGTAGGCCACTTTAAAACCTCCCCCAAAATCAAGGAAAGTCAGGTCTTTAAATTCCCTAGCAGCATCAAAAAGGATTTCGGCACCTTTCAGAAACACCTCGGCATCCAGAATATCCGAACCCGTATGCACATGCAGACCCGTCACATTTAGCTTGTGAGCCTCCACTATCTTTAGGATGTGCTTTAACTGGAGAATGCTGATGCCAAATTTGCTATCAATATGTCCTACCGAGATTTTGGCATTGCCACCGGCCAAAATGTGGGGGTTGAGGCGGATACAAATCGGCACTTTGCTGCCATACTCCGTCCCAAAGTGCTCCAACATGGGAATGTTGTCAATGTTGATCATTACGCCCAAATCCACGGCTTCCTGGATTTCCTCAAACGAAACACAGTTTGGCGTGTACATAATTTCATTAGGCTCAAAACCAACATGCAGGCATAACTTGACTTCCTCTATGGAAACCGCATCCACACCGGTACCCGACTTTTTCATCAATTTTAGCACATTGATGTTTGAAAGGGCCTTGGTAGCATATTTGATTTTCAGGTTGACAGTGGAAAAGGCCTGTTTGAGCAGATTGACCTGGTCTATGATCTTTTGCCCGTTATAGACATATAATGGTGTACCAAACTCTTTGGTCAAGTCCAAAAGGGACACCCCCTGAATTTCAAATTGCTGATTGCTGATTTCCATATTTCCTTATTTGCCGACAAATATATAGATTGCCCTACAGGAATAAAAAATAGTTTGTGAATTCTCTCTACCCCTTCCGTCCTCGGTCTCCTGTCTTCCAATTCAACCCAAAACCTTGGTTAAATATTGTTAAGCCAATAGCCCCCAGTGGATTTATACTATAAATTTGTAACATGTCCAAAACCAAAATGAACATAGTGATCGTCTTGATGTCCATCGCCACGCTGGGGCTGGTGGCCTTCCAGTACTACTGGGTCAACGACGCACTGAAGATTAACCAGGAAAGGTTTGAGCAAAATGTCTATCAATCCCTTGCCTCCACGGTGGACAAACTGGAGAAAAGCGAGGCCAAGGACATGTTTCTTAACAACCTTATTCAGGACACGGCCATGCAGGAGTCATTTTTTCAACGCATAGAGCCAATTGAATTTACAGTGAGAAGGCGGCAGGTGAGCCGCAAGCGCCCATCTATGGTCGACAGCATATTTACGACCACCATGCCGGAGATTTCCTCCTCCTTTGAAAAGCTGATCCAGTCATACGGTGGTGACCTCGAGCTCATCGTGGATGTGGAAAGCTTTTTCACCTACATGCCTCCCTCCGTAGCCAAGCAGCATCTAACCCCAGATGAATTGGAAATCCTGCTCAACGAAAAAGAGAGGGAATACCAGTATCTGCAGGATCAATCCAGAGGCAACAGGAACAGACGGGCTTCTAGACCTGAAGTCTTTCAGAGTGAAATCGTAGAGGATATCAGGCTTCCCAAGGATGCTGCAGACCGTATCGTAAAGGCCAACCTCAAAATTGAAGTGATGGAAAAGGTGTGGAATGAGATGATGGAAGGGCAGAAAAAGATCATGGACAGGATCGATTCCGATGAAGTAAAACATACCATTACCTCGCAACTCGCCCAGCGTGGCATCAACCAGCATTTCAAACTTGCAGTATTGGATGATTCCGATTCTATCATTGGATTGAGCGACCCCAACCTGAAAGAGGAAATGCTATATGGGGGTATCAAAGCCAGACTTTTCCCCAGTGATATTGTGGGACGGGAAAATTACTTGCTGATCCATTTCCCGGAAAAGCAAAAGTTTTTGCTCAAGCAGGTATGGATGCCTTTGATGAGTTCATTGGCATTTCTCGTGATCATCATCGGCTGTTTTGTATACGCCATCAGGGTAATAATTCGCCAAAAGAAGCTTTCTGAGACGAAAAACGACTTTATCAACAACATGACCCATGAGTTCAAAACCCCCATTGCTACAGTGAGTTTGGCAGTGGAAGCTTTGCAGGATCCGGACTTGTTGAATGCTGAAAACTTCCGCAACCGCTATTTGGGCATCATCAAGGAGGAGAACAAAAGATTGGGAGTGCACGTAGAAAAGGTATTACAGGCGGCGGCACTTGATAAAAAGGATTTTAAACTCAAGTTTGAAAAAGTCAACCTTGCGGAAATTTTAGAGAAAGCCAAACAACATATCGCCCTGCAAGTTGAAAAGAGGGATGGGGTGATCAAGTCGGAAATAGATCTCAAAAACCCTTATGTACAGGGGGATCCTTTCCATTTGGCCAATATTATCAACAACCTATTGGACAATGCCAACAAGTATTCTCAGGATAAACCTGAGATCACGCTATCGGCATTTGAAGATGACCACAGAGTGGTGGTCAAGATCCAGGACAAAGGGATTGGGATGAACAAAGAAGCACAAAGAAAGATTTTCGATAAGTTTTACCGAGTGCCTACTGGCAACGTACATGATGTAAAAGGCTTCGGACTTGGATTGGCTTATGTCAAAACGATGGTTGAGGCACATAGAGGGGAGGTTTTTGTAGAGAGCGAACCTGAGAGAGGAAGTATTTTCACTATATATTTACCCAAAAAGAAATGAGCAAAGCAAAACTTTTAGTAGTAGAGGACGATCCTAATTTAGGGGATATATTGCAGGAATACCTAACCATGAAAGGGTACGACACCACCCTGTGCAAAGATGGGGAAGAAGGCTGGAACAAGTTCAAAAAGGACAAATTCAATCTTTGTATCTTGGATGTGATGATGCCTAAAAAGGACGGCTTCACATTGGGAAAAGAGATCAAAAAAGTAGAGGAAAACATCCCCATTATTTATTTGACAGCCAAAAATCTCAAGGACGATGTGATCGAGGGCCTCAAAGTAGGCGCGGATGATTACATCACCAAGCCTTTTAGTATGGAAGAGCTCCTGTTGAGGATTTCGGCCATTCTGAAAAGGACCATGCGAGGTAGCGGTGCTGCCAGCAGCCTCAAAAGCTACAAATTCGGAGATTTCACCCTGCACTACGATCAGCAGATCCTCGAAAGCCCGAACGGCAAAAACAAACTCACCAGTAAAGAGAACGAACTTCTCCGCCTTCTTGCCGCTGAAGTCAACAACAACGTGAGCAGAAGCCATGCCCTAAAGCAGATCTGGGGGGATGACAGTTACTTCAATGCCAGAAGTATGGATGTTTATCTCAGTAAGATCAGAAAGCTATTGAAAGAAGATCCCAAAGTGCAGATCATCACGCTTCATGGCGAAGGGTTTAAGCTCGTGGTCGGGGAGGTATAAATGAACGGACAAAACAGAAAAGACATATCAATTGGCCAGCTGGTCAATGTGGTCCAAAAGCAGGACCAGAGGTCCGGAGACCTTACCGAGGGGGTGGTCAAGGCAATTTTGACCAAATCTCCCTTTCATCCACATGGCATCAAGGTCAAACTTGAAGATGGCACGGTGGGTAGGGTAAAGGAAATATTGGAGGAATAAATCAAAAAGCCTCACCGATGAATATATAAAACCCGGTTCCTTCCTGCGTGAAGGCCACATCAAGCCGGGTGTATATATCTTTTTTGGGAAAAAGCAGAAACCGCAAGCCACCCCCAGCGGAAAAGACTACTTTTTTGAACGCGGAGGCATCAAATTCAGGAAAAACAGTGCCCGCCCCTGCAAAAACCGCGGCTCCTATCCTATCAGTAAAACCCAACGGCAAAGGTAAAAACCTATATTCCACCTGGCTTGCCAATTGGTGATTGTCCCTAAACCGGCCATAATAGTAACCCCTCATGATACTTTCACCTCCCAGCAGGGCCAACTGATTGAAAGGGACCTGTCCAAAATTAAATTGACCAAGCAATTGGGCCGCCAGAACGTTATTTTTGCCCATAGGCCGATAAATCCGGGTGTCAGATATCACGCTGGTAAAATCAAAGGTACTCCCCCAGGCCCCATCAAATTTTAACAAAGCCAGTTCCGAAAAGAAAGCATCACGGACATTCAATACATTGTGTCGTGAATCATATACCAACCCAAGCCCTAAACCCAAATTATTGCTCCCTTCATATCCCAGTGGCAATTCGGCAACGGTGTCCTCTGACCTGGGCACAAAATTCACAGAGGAGGTTCGTTGAAAGTCCAATTCCGGTCCCACGAAAAAGTTTTTCCCCACCTTTCTAAGGGCCCTCTCCTTTATGATAATCTGGTTGGCATCTACCCTGGCGGTGTAATCCTCGGGGGTATCCATTCCAATGCCATGATAAAACAGTGGAAAGCTTTGGACCCTGATTCTCCCTAAAAACAACCATTTATTCTCATCGGTATACAAAGCGTGGTCAAACCAAAGGCCGTATTGATTTTCCAAGGTAACGAAGGTGAAACCATTGACCTCACTCAGTCGGTTGGTGGTATCACGATTGGCATAATACACGTAAAGTGAGCTGAGGCCTATTTCCCAGCTTGTTTCCGGTGCATAGGCGAGCGTGGGATACACCAAAAACTGTGGACGGGTAATATCGCTGGTATCCATGAGAATACTATTGATATAACGCTTGAAAAGACTTTGGCCAAAACTGTTGGGAATCTGAACAAAGAGAGCAATTAGGACCAGTAAAAGTGTAAACCGAAATTTCATTAAAGAGAATTAGGCTGCTAAATTACAACTCTCTCTTAACTGTTGGACCAACAGAATAGTTATTTTTTTACCCTGCGAGGCAAGCAATTATTTAAATCGCACCACTTTGCCATGGGCTTTGCTAGTCATGGCATGAGGAATGGCCACTGTGATTTCTTCAAAGAGAAGCTCCACAAGCTTTTTCTTTAAAAATGAGCGGGTCAAAACTATGCTAACTTCCCGCACCGGCTGTTCGAGCCCAACAAAGGTTCTTAACCTGGATTTTTCTTCCTCATTGAGGTCATGCGTGGCCAGCTCAGGCAATAATGTCACCCCCTGGTATCTGTTTACCATATTTTTGAGGCCTTCAAGTGAACCGCTTTCATAGTGAAAATTCATCCTGTGAAATTTTGCCTGGTCGCAAAGGTTCAAAACCTGGTCCCTGAAACAATGGCCCTGCTGAAGCACCCACAGTTCATCATCCAAAAGCTCCTCAATTTCCACTTGCTTTTTTTCCAGTAATTTATGTCCAGGAGAAAGGAAGGCATAAAAGTTTTCATAAAACATGGGCTTCTCCAGAATCCCCTGTTCTGCTAAAGGAGTAACCACAATCCCTAAGTCCAACTCATCGTTTCGAAGTCTTTTTACCACTTCTTCGGTCACCATTTCTTCCACCTCCAGCTGCACATTGGGGTATTTTTCGATAAATTGTCTTACAAACAAAGGCAAAAGATAAGGGGCAAGCGTCGGAATAATCCCAAGCTTGATCACCCCACTAATATCACCCTTCAGAGCAGCTACCATTTCGTAGATCCCCTTGCTTTCCGACACTACCCTTTTGGCCTGCGCCAAGATTTGGGCACCGACTTCAGTAGGTATCACAGGCATCTTGGAGCGGTCAAAAATGATGATCTCCAATTCTTTTTCCAACTTGCTGATTTGTGCGCTCAAGGTAGGCTGGGTCACAAAACAGGCTTCTGCTGCATGTCCAAAATGACGGTGTTTATCTACGGCAAGGATGTACTCTAACTGCTGTATAGTCATGCTATAGGGTTTTTTACTTACAGGGCGTAAATATAAAAATGTTTTTTCCTTTTATTTAGATTTGATTTAAATAATGATTAATTTCGCCTCAAATTAAATCGCATCATGCTTAAAACACTCAAAAAAATTGTACTTGGGGCCGGTGTGGGGATGTTTTTACTCTCTTGCCAATCCAGTGACGAAAACATCGTAAATGTTTACACCCACCGTCATTACGAAGCCGACCAGCAGCTTTTCGATAAATTTTCTGAGCAAACAGGAATAAAAGTAAATGTAGTAAGCGCTAGCGCGGATGAATTGATCCAGAAACTTGAATTAGAAGGTGCCGGCTCCCCAGCCGATGTCTTGATCACAGTGGATGCAGGCAGGCTTTACCGCGCCGAAGACAAGGATTTATTGCAGGAAATCTCCTCGGATGTACTGGAGAGCAACATCCCTGAAAAATACAGAAGCCCTTCCGGAAAATGGTTTGGCTTGACTTACAGAGCAAGAATTCTGGCCTACAGCAAAGACAGGGTCAATCCAGAAGAGCTTTCAACCTATGAAGATTTAGCTGACCCAAAATGGAAAGGCAGAGTGTTGACCAGATCCTCTGAAAACATCTACAACCAGTCTTTATTGGCTTCAATTCTTTTGGCAAATGGTGAAGAAAATGCCAGCCAATGGGCCAAAAATGTTTTAGGCAACATGCCAAGATCTCCAAAAGGCAACGACCGTGATCAAGTGAAGGCAGTTGCGGCTGGGGAAGGTGATGTAGCCATTGTAAACACCTATTACATCGGCATCATGCTGAATGACTCCAATGCTGAAGAAAGAAAAGCGGCAGAGCAAGTTGGAATTTTCTTCCCTAACCAAGACGGAAGAGGCACGCATGTCAATATCTCTGGAGCGGGAGTGACAAAGCATGCTCCCCATAAAGAAAACGCTATAAAACTCATCGAATTCCTTTCTGAAGCGGAAGCACAAGGCATTTTGGCTAACATCAACTTTGAATATCCTGTGAATCCGGCGGTAGATCATTCAGAACTGCTCAAGTCATGGGGGGATTTCAAAGCCGACGAAATCAATTTGGCCCAGTTGGGAGCCAAAAACAAGGATGCGGTCATCATTTTTGACCGTGTGGGCTGGAAATAAGTATTAATCTGAAAGTATATAGTAGTCTTGGACATAGCAAAACAAAACTATTATTGGTGGAATAAATGGTCAGGAGCTGCAGTCATCATATTGATGGTGATTGCAGTTCCTGTATTTACGATCTTTTTTAAAATCTTTGAGCCTCCGGGAAACAGCTGGAGGCATTTGTCAGAAAACCTCCTGGCGGGGTATTTTCTCGACACCATCCTGCTTTTATTGGGGGTGGCATTTTTCACCTTTCTAATAGGTGTTACCTCTGCCTGGTTGGTATCCAATTATGATTTTCCGGGCAGAAGATATTTTGAATGGTTGTTGATTTTACCTTTGGGCTTTCCCGGGTATATCATGGCCTACACCTACACGGGCATGCTCGATTATGCGGGTCCGATTCAGTCTTTCCTCAGAAACAGTCTGGACATCCACATTACCGGAAGCCTTTTGGACATCATGAATTTGCCTGGGGCGGTTTTCATCCTGTCCATCACCCTATTTCCCTATGTATTTGTCATCAGCCGCTCCTCATTTCTTCAGCAATCCAAAACGCTCCAGGAAGCCTCGGCCCTATTGGGCAGCAGTCGCTGGAGGACTTTTCAAAAAGTGGCGCTTCCTCTGGCCAGACCGGCCATCGTAGGCGGGATCGCTTTGGCATCCATGGAAGTCTTAAACGACTATGGCACGGTGAAGTATTTTGGAGTCAACACCTTTACTACCGGAATCTTCAGGGCATGGTTTTCTATGGGAGATGCCACCACGGCCATTTATCTTTCCGCAATCCTGATGCTGTTTGTGTTCACCATCCTATATCTGGAAAGTCTTCAGCGTGGAAACAGACAGTTTGGAAACGCAAACTCCCTGACAAAACCTCTGGAAAGAGTGCAGATCAATTGGCAAAAGAAAGCGGTATTTACCACTTTCTGCACCATGCTGTTTTTGATAAGCTTTCTTATCCCCCTGATTCAGATCATCTATTGGGTCTTATTGACCTATGAAAAAGTTATCAACTATGATTTTTTCCTGCTGATTTTCCGCAGTTTTAGTCTGGCAGCAGGTACTGGCATTGCCGTGGTCATATTGGCCGTAGTGTTGCTTTACGCCCTTCGCTTGAGCCCATTCAAGTGGATGAAAAATGTGACTAAAATTGCAACACTTGGATACGCCATCCCGGGAGCGGTGATCGCTGTGGGCATAATGGTTCCCTTGCTGGGGTTTGATAAATGGGTAACCGGGATCATTTCTCCTGACAATGTGAGGTTGCTGCTTTCCGGAACCCTCTTCGGACTGGTTTTCGCCTACATCGTGCGCTTCATGGCCGTGGGATATAATCCAATCGATTCCGGATTTCAAAAAATAGGCATCCATATCAATGAGGCCAGCCGCCTACTCGGCAAAGGCTCGACCAAAACACTTTGGAAAATCGATTTGCCGCTGATCAAGCCCAGCCTGTTTAGCGGGATATTGCTGGTCTTTGTGGATGTTTTAAAAGAATTACCCTTAACTTTGATCCTTCGCCCGTTCAACTATCACACCTTGGCCACCAAGGCATTTGACATGGCCACCAATGAGATGATAGCCGAATCGGCCAATGCTGCCCTGATCATCATTTTAACCGGTATTATCCCGATTATATTTCTCAACCGGATGATCAGAAGAAAAGAAGCTTAGGATAAAAAATGACGATCTTAGAACTACAGTCTGTAGAAAAAAAATATAGCCAGGCCGAAAATTTTGCGGTCAAAGATGTATCCTTTAAGGTTACTTCTGGGGAGATCCTCGCCTTGGTAGGAGAAAGTGGTTCCGGAAAAACCACTTTGCTACGTTTAATAGCAGGTCTGGAGCATCCCGACAATGGCATCATATATCTTTCAGGCAACAAGATCGTCGAAGGCAGAAAGTCTGTACCTTCCAATCAGAGGAAGGTAGGAATGGTCTTTCAGGACTACGCCCTCTTTCCTCACCTCACCATACTAGAAAATGTAAAGTTTGGGCTTCCCAAAAACCTCCCAGACCCTGAAAAAGTGGCCAAGGACACCCTCAAACTGGTGGGGCTTTCCGAAAATTTCAGCAAATACCCGCACCAGCTTTCTGGTGGACAGCAACAAAGAGTAGCCCTGGCAAGAGCCATCGCTCCCCAGCCCTCGATATTGTTAATGGATGAGCCTTTCAGTAATCTGGACGCCATGCTCAAAGATCAGGTAAGGGAAGAAATAAGGCAGATTATCAAGAAAACCGGTGTGACGGCCATTTTTGTAACGCACGACACCAGAGATGCGCTTTCCACCGCCGATAGAATTGCCATTCTCCACAAGGGGCGTCTCCAGCAGATCGACTCTCCCCGCAACCTTTACGAAAAACCGGTGAATGCTTATGTAGCTAATTTTTTTGGCAAGCGAAATGAAATCCTGGCTACCCCAACTGTGGATGGCTTTTATACCCCATTTGGCTTTATTGCCGACGAACGCTCCAAACAATATTCCGAAAAAGTCAGGCTGCTTTTCAGACCCGAGCACGCCACACTATATAACGAGGTGGGTCAAGTATTGAATGGGTCGATTTTTAAGGTTTCTTATTACGGTGATCATCAAATTGTTAAACTTGCAGATGAGGATGGCAAGCGTGTCAGCATCAAGACTTCCCCACATTTGGATCTGAGCAACTTGACCCAAGTAGGGTTCAGTTTAGATTATTTTGAGGTGGAGCCTGCCTTTTAAGACCACAAAAGTGGTGTCCTTACCTATTTTTTTGGCAAAATGACCGCTGGTGTAATTTAAGCATTTTCATATTTTCAATTCCTTGAGCCAAAAACATGATCTTTAGCATGTTTTAAGACTTCTTTATTGCGAAATCTGGAAAAACACTAAAGTTTTGTTGTTAAAATTATTGATTTTGCTTCTTTTGTATTATATTTAGAATACTGTAATAGGAAAATAATGCCCTTATGACTCGAACAGTATTGTTATCGGTCACCTATTATACCCCATTTTATCACCTTGTAAATTCGTAATTATGTTTGAAATAATTCCATCTATTTGGCTAATTAATGGCAAGTGCGTCCGCTTGAAGAGAGGGGATTTTGCCACACAGGAGGTGATTTCCAACAACCCTTTGGAAATTGCGCAGGCATTCGAAGATCATGGCATCGAAAGGTTGCACTTGGTGGACCTTGATGGAGCAAGAAGAGGGGAACCTAAGAATTATCATATACTTGAAACTATTTCAGGATATACCAATCTAAAGATTGACTTTACGGGGGGTATCTCCACAGATGGCGATGTGATCAAGGTGTTTGAACATGGAGCTCTTACCCTTACAGCTGCTTCGATTGCAGTTAAAAATCCTGATAAGTTTACCCAATGGATGGTCTCTTATGGGCGCGAAAAAATTAACCTTGCCGCCGATACCAATCCTGTAGATCACAAGATAAAAATCCGTGGATGGCTGAAAAAGACAGAAATCGATCTTTTCGACCATATCCAATATTTCTATGACAGAGGGCTCAAGTACCTCAAGTGTTCTGACATTACCAGAGATGGTGTAATGGAAGGCCCTAACTTTGAACTTTACACCGAGATCCAGACCAAATTCCCCGACTTGAGCCTGATTGCCAGTGGGGGCGTGAGAAATGTGGATGATTTCAGAAGACTTAGAGACATGGACCTTAAAGGGGTGGTCTTTGGAAGGGCGTTTTATGAAGAAAAAATTAGCTTGGCCGACATCGACAAGTTCATGTCCGAAAAGGTGGAGAAATAAAAAAAGGAGATTAAATCTCCTTTTTTTATGCTTTATTATTTTACCTCAATCATTTTCTTTAAACTTATCCACAATGTATAGAAAGAGGTTGAAGGATAAGGTGGATACATTATCTTTCCTTACATCCTTTTCTCCGCCTTGCTTATAGATATTGTTACTAGCCCTTGGAGTGCTTTGCTTTTCCTTTACGGGATTAACTCTTTCAGACACCCGTGGCGTATTATATTCCTGAATAGCTTCTGGGCTTTCCATACCGAAATGTTCTTCAACACGTGGCTCCGGCATATTCCTATCTCCTTCATGGCTTTGCGCCATGGAAGTTACCGCCAGAGCTGTGCAAAACACCGCACTCAATGTAAATACTTTTTGCCAAAAAACCGAAATATTATTCTGTACAACCATTTTTGTTCTGAATTCTATATATTTCCAACGCCAACCTAGCAATGAAAGTTTCCAAATATACAAAATATAAAATGTGATGCAAACGATTGACTTTATTGATTTCCAAAAGGTTGAGATCAGAATCGGGACTATAATTGAGGCTCTGGACTTTCCTGAGGCCAAAAAACCAGCCTATAAGCTAAAAATTGATCTTGGTCCATTAGGGATAAAAAAATCCTCTGCGCAGATCACGGACCTTTATGAAAAAGATGACCTTATCGGCCGACAAGTTATCTGCATCTGCAACTTCAAACCACGCCAAATTGCTAACTTTATGTCAGAGGTGCTAGTTACAGGTTTTAGTGATGAAGGCGGCGCAATAATACTTGCCTCCTCTGACCAACCAGTGCCCAACGGGTCCAAACTTCATTAACCAATGATCAAACCACTTCCCCAGCCCTTGCTCCTTTCCGTGGTGGAAGGTAAAGTCATCCTTCAAGGTGAAACCTTCGATATTGACCATATCGTCACGGATACCCGAAAAATCACGGCAAGCCATAATTCCCTTTTCATCGCCCTCGCAGGCCCCCATTATAATGCTGTACATTACCTAGCCGAGGCATATGAGAAAGGGATCAGGATGTTTTTGATTCAAGAGGAACCAACTGACACTTCGAGCTTAAAGGAAGCCACCTTAATTCTAGTCAAGTCAACCCTAAAAGCCCTCCAACAGATCGCTGCCTATCAGCGGAGACATTTCAAAGGACGGGTAATTTCCCTCACCGGCTCCAATGGAAAAACTATTGTTAAGGAATGGTTGAGCCAGATTTTGGGCGAAAAATATTTTCATTATAAAAGCCCAAAAAGCTTCAACAGCCAAGTGGGGGTCCCCCTATCTATTATGGGAATCAAGGAAGGGCATAAATTGGCTATCTTGGAAGCAGGAATTTCCAAGCCAGAGGAGATGGAAAATCTCGAGACTATCATCAAGCCCAACTTGGTAATTTTCACTAACCTGGGTTCCGCCCATGCGGAAGGATTTGAGAGCAAATCCCAAAAGTTGAAAGAAAAAGCCAAGCTTGCCAAAAATGCGGATTTTATTATATATCGAAAAGAACATGCAGAGGTAGCCCACTTTCTGGAGGGCAATTTTGCGGATGCCAACTTGATCTGTTGGTCGGATAGTGTGGGAGTAGATTATTGCCTTACGGTAAAGCAGCAGGATGAGCAATCCAAGATTGTTTTGTTACAACCCAACCTCCAGATGTTTACTTTCACGGTACTTTTCAGCGATCAGGCAAGCCTTGAAAATATCCGCCATGTGATAGCAGCAGCCTTGTCGCTCGGCATGACTCCTCCGGAAATACAGAAGGGACTGCAAAACCTCCGGCCGCTGGATATGCGCATGTCAATCAAGCAAGGGATAAATGATTGCACACTCATAGACGACACCTACAGCAACGACCTAGAAGGCCTAAAAGTCTCCTTGGAATTTATGCAGCTGCAGCGGCCAAAAAGACGTAGAGTTTTAATTCTCTCCGACTTTCTCCAAACCAATCAAGCAGATACCTACGCCGCAGCCGCCGATCTCATACAACAACATAGAGTGGATAAAGTCTATGCGATTGGGGAGCGGATTACCCATTTGCGGGATTATGAGGATTTGAACTGCATTTTTTTCAAAGACACAGGGGATTTTTTGGAAAACCTTTCTCTAGAAGATTTCCGACAAGATCTCATACTGATAACCGGAGCTAGGAAATTCCAGCTGGAAAGGATTATCCACCAATTGGAACAGAAAGTTCATGGCACGTCCTTGGAAATCAACCTGAATGCGTTAGCCCACAATTTTCATTATTACAAAAGGCAACTTCATCCCCACACCAAGGTCATGGTGATGGTGAAGGCGTTTGCCTATGGGGGCGGTTCGGCCGAAATTGCCAATATGCTCGAGCAGGTAAAGGCTGACTATCTGGCCGTGGCTTATACGGATGAGGGCATTTACCTCCGGAACCATGGCATCACCCTTCCCATCATGGTACTCAACCCTTCTCCGGAATCCTTTCCCCTTCTTTTCACCCATCAGCTCGAACCTGTGGTCTACAGCTTTTCAATGCTTCAGCAGTTGGGGGCTTTTATGGAGGATAAGGAAAGTGCTATAAACATTCACTTGGATTGTGATACAGGCATGCACCGTTTGGGCTTCATGGAAAATGAGGTAGATCAACTGAATGGCTTTTTGATGCAGCACCCGAATTTGAGAGTGGCCAGCATCTACACCCATTTGGTGGGAGCCGATGACGATCATTTCAAGACATTTTCCCAAAACCAGCTGGATACCTTTTCCAGAATGGCTGAGCAAATTTGCTCAACACTGCCCGACCGTCCCTTATTGCATGCCCTTAATTCTGCTGGAATCATTAATTTCCCACAAAGCCAGTTTGATATGGTCAGGCTGGGAATTGGGCTATATGGAGTGGAAGTCACAGGTAAGCATGAACCCCAACTGCTAGCCATTAGTACGCTGAGAACGACGGTTTCCCAAATTAAAACCTTGCCCGAAGGAAGTACGGTTGGCTATAGCCGAAAAGGCCAAATGCCCAATGGAGGCCGAATTGCCACTTTGGCTATTGGGTATGCAGATGGCTATGATCGGAGATTTAGCAACGGCAAAGGGCATGTTCTAATTAACGGTCAAATGGCCCCTGTGATAGGTAATGTGTGTATGGACATGACCATGGTAGACATCACCGGTCTGGAAGTCAAAGAAGGCGACCAAGCGGTAATATACGGCGAAGGCATCTCTCTCAAGGAACTGGCAACTTCCATCGGTACGATTCCCTATGAATTGCTAACCAATATCAGCAGCAGGGTAAGAAGGGTGTATTATTCTGAATAAACGATAGGTCTATGGATTAGACCTATCGCTTGTATCTTTTTTGGCGGGGGAAATATTTCCGAGCCCTCTCCTCAAAAGGTTTTTTGCCTCATTGGCCGCTTTGTTTTTGGCTTCCTCCACTTGGCGGTCGGCCTCACGACGTACGCTGTCTCGGGCCATATCGGCTTTTTGCTTCAGTTCGTTTTTGAGGCTATCCTCCTTGGCTCTGTATTGTTCTACCACATCAGCTTGCACCTGCTGAATCTGATCCTCCACACGCCCCCTTTCTGCGTCCACTCGTGAGCGAACGGCTTGGGTAAGGAGATTCTCAATACTATTCCCCCCAGCCAAGTTAAATCTAGGGTTTTGGTAAGAACCACCGAGATTTATGGCCACCGGAATTATAGTTGACTCAGCACCGGCACCGGCACCTGAAATGGTTGAAAGCAAATTGTTCACCTGCCCACCAAAACGTCCTGCAGGAACCTTCATGTTCAAAAGGTAATTAATAGTCCCGTCAAAACCTGTGCTTCCCTCTATGCTGGTTTCATAATCCCACAACCTCACAGTAAAAGGACTCACCAACAGTCGACCGTCCTCAATCTTAGTACTCAACACTACATCACGGAAATTAATGGATTGGGTATCTCTCAATTGCGTCAAAGATGTAATCCCCTGAATCAGTCTGCTATCCTCCACAGCGGCTTGAATAATTTTAATCAAACCGCTGCCATCCAAGCTGGACAGTACCGGCATCATATTAGGCCCAAGGTCGCCACTCAGGGCAAAATTAGTATTGAAATTTCCTTTTACATTTTGGGCTATGGGAGCAAAGGCCTGCACCGTGTTGAGGGAGGCAAAGGCTTCCTGAATGCTAACAGCATCAACCTTGAAATTCATGTCAAAAGATGGGGCTTTGATATCCCGTGAATCGTAGGTACCATTAAAAGTCACTTGGCCACCTAGTGTCTGCGTGGCCACGTCCTGAAGAGAAAGCACCCCGTCCCTAAGGGCCATCCTCCCACGGGCATTTTGCAGGACCAAATTATCATACAATACCTCATCAACTGCCACCGTCATGGCAAAATCTATATTTCTCGGCAATTCGATTACCGACAAAGAAGCAGTATCCTGCGTTTCATCGTCTCCAGTCATCCATTCATTGACATCAAATTTTGGCGACTTGATATCCAATTGTCCCTTCAGCACCTGATCCTGACTCATGGCATAAGCGATATAATTGCTCAAGCTACCAGAGGCAGTCACGGGGCTCTGACCTAGCCTTGCGTCAAAGTTTCGTAGGTTGATACTGTTAGGGGAAAAATCTGCTTTGGCATTTTTGATCCGCACACCTTGTGGAAGGTCCAGATCAGTATAATATAGATTCATGATTTCCACATCTCCACGTGTATCCACACGGTCATATCGCCCGGCTTCTACATCGACATACCTTCCTTTGGTATCAATATCCGCGCGGATCTTACCTTCCATGATTACATTTTCCATTGGGAAAATAGCCATCATTTTACCCAAATCCACGGTCCCATGCAGGCTACCATCCCAATTGAGTTGCTTAAGATGGGACACTTTCATGTTGCCACTAATAGACTCGCCCTCTAGATCAAAACCAAACTGGCTAATATCGACCTGCAAGTCATCCATGTTCCCGGTATTGTTAACAATACTGGTGTGCACCTGGAGGTTTTCGATAGGTGCAGGATATTCAGCGTTTCTCACAAAGCCATTTCTTAAGTTCATCGTCGCATTGATGGCGGGGATTCTATTAGAGGCACTGTCGTATCTCCCCTTGGCAGTGGCATCCACGGATAAGGTTCCGCGAAGCTCTGTCCCTTCGATTGGGAAGATACTGGTCAGCTCCTCCAGGTTAAGAGAGCCTTTTAGCTGCCCATCCATATCATAAGTCCTCAAGTTATCCACAGCCAAACGGCCTGAAACGGGATTCTGGCCAAAATTCATCCTAAATACAGGAATCTGGACTTGTGTGTTATCCACATCGGAGGTGCTATTCCTTACCAGCATTTCCATATTCACATCGCTGACAGGCCGTGGAAGATCTGGGTATTGAAACATCCCATCCTCGACTTTTAGCGACATTTCAAAGGATGGCATATTCTGCTCATCATAAACACCTCGCACAAATCCCGCAAAATCCATGGTGCCTGAGGTCTGCAAACCTTGGAAATTCTCATTATAAATACCGGGAACAAGTGAAAGTATGCTTCTAAAGGAATTATCCTTTCCCCCAAATGCCAAATCCATTTCAATGGCATCGGTAGGCATGGCCAGCCAGCCGGTCATATCAAAATTAAAATCATTGAGCCGGAAATCACCATCTGAGAAGGCAAACCTCATCTGGTTCATATCCACATTGATCTTCGTATCACCTTTGAACCTCTTATGCTGGAGGTAATTTACCCCCTCATAATCCACTCTTACGATATCTGCACGGGCATCCGCATACAAGTCATAAACATCAAGGGTGAAATCCCCCTCCCCGTCCATGTCCACATTGGCCAAAGCCATAAAGAAGTCCCTTTCCCGATCATCATACACGAAGTTCAGGTCTTTTACCTCAATTAGGTTGATGCCCATCCGGAACTCCGACGGCTCGGCGATAGCTTCATCACCGGTATCCACGGCGATATCATAATTAGCCCTGCCATCTTCCAGCACCTTAATGTACATGGAACCTCCCAGAAGGTGTATGCCGCTTAACTCAGGATAATCATCGAAAAGTACCGAACGCAGATTGACATCAACCTGCAGGGAATTGAGGTGCATCAAGGTGTCGTTTTCGAAGGGTTCATTGCCCCGAATGCCAAACTCCCTAATTGTCGCGCTTACATTGGGAAAGCGACGGAGCAAGCTAAGGCTTACCTTGTCGTAGTCATAGTAAACCTGGGCATTTACAGAGGCCGCAATTTCCTGGTCTATGCGTGCAAGGATTTTATCTTTAAAGAAAAAGGGAATGGCAATCAAAACCAGAATGATGAATAAAAAAATACTTCCTGTAATTATGAGTGCTTTTTTCATGAGAACACGTGTAGTTTAAGGGATTATCGCCAAAAAGAGGCCAACATCTATAACGTAAAAAGCCTTCCAGATGATTTGGAAGGCTTTAATATTTTCAATGCTGCGAGCTTATACAGACATTAATTTGAAGTGATAATCTGATGAACTGTTTTTTACATGAGTAATTTCTTTTCTCAGGTGATAAAACGCCTCCAACAAGAACGCATTCTGAAGTTTTCCGGCATCAATAGCCTTGAAACCGATGAGTTCGATAAGCTTTTTCACCCTTGTTTTTTCATTTTCACAGTCGCCGCAGAAGTAAGTTTCCTTCAACAGCTCCAATGGATCTGATTTTGGGTAATCCAATCCGAGGTTGTTAAAAGCTTTATATATCTTCTGATGGCCGGCAGTCTGCTGAATGTAGGTAGTGTTGCATCCAAGATCCGGGCAATACTGTCCGTTGGTGCAATCGATAATGATTTTTTCTGAATTGTTGGAGTTGTTGAGGCAGGAAACTATTTTGGGTAAGTACTCATTTTCGCAGCATAACATTACTACATCGGCACTTTCTATAGCTTGGCAATATCCAAAGAGCTTGTCTTTCTGCATTTCAAGAATCTTCCATTCTATCTGCTTTGGCTCAAACTCGTCCCGCACACCGAAAATAACATCCACACCTCGGGACATATATTTGTTCCCTAATGTTACGGCTAATTTCGTTCCTCCTATTATTGCTAATTTCATTCTAATCTAGTTTAGTAAATTTAACTAAGCTCTATTGGTTAACGCTGTCTTTTGAGTATTGTGTTATTAGGTGAATAAAAACCTCAAAGATTTTTTTGCTACTGCCTCATAGCCTTTTCGTTAATCTTCTGAAATGTAGCGAAATACACCAATAATACCAAATTAATTACCGATAAAATGGTTAAAATATAGCACAATACAATTAATCATTCAAGAAATCCTTAATTTTGCCTGTGAAATACCTTAGGATTTTTTGAAGATTTTGATCTCTTCCAACATTTCTTCGTGAATATTGCCATTGCTGGCTATGATATTTCTTCCAAACACATGATTGGAACCTCCGTCAAAATCAGTCACTTTACCCCCAGCTTCTGACACAATGATCGCTCCTCCGGCCACATCATACGAGTTGAGGTTATACTCAAAATAGCCCTCCACACGTCCACACGCTACATAGCACAAATCCATAGCGGCACTACCCAATCTACGCACCCCGTGGGTCTTCTTCATCATGTTGGCCAATAAAGCCAAATACCTTTCCATCAATCCAAAATCGTAATAGGGAAAGCCCGTAGCCACCAGGCTGTCTTCCAAAGTAGGCGCCTTAGAAACCTTTATAGGTTT
This sequence comes from Litoribacter ruber, assembly GCF_018500185.1. Lineage (GTDB taxonomy): Bacteria > Bacteroidota > Bacteroidia > Cytophagales > Cyclobacteriaceae > Litoribacter > Litoribacter ruber. The sequence continues at coordinate 94,877 of NZ_JAHBGI010000008.1, forward strand.
ACCGTTGCAGAAAGCGCCCCCGCCCTTTTGGGCATAAAAGCACTCATCCCGATTTATTTCATATACCACACCTATCTGTAGCTCATTCTTGTGGATAAGCGCTATACTTACAGCGTACACAGGGATGCCATGGACAAAATTGGTAGTGCCATCCAGAGGATCTATGATCCAACTGTAGGCCTCCCCATTGCTTTCTGCAGTTCCCTCCTCGGTAATGAAACCAGCTTCAGGCAAAATTTGGCTCAAGTTATCCACAATTATCTTTTCGGCCTGCTTATCCACATAGGATACCAAATCATTGAAACCCTTGTGTTCTACTTTATCCACATTAAAACTTTCGCTTTCCTGCCGGATAAACTCACCGGCCTTTTTAGCTGTTTCTTTTGTTCTTTCTAAAATGACATTGAAGTCTAACATTATGCTTTGGGGTTTTTTCCAGCCACAGTAAGTACAATTTCTCCCTTGATGGGATGCTGGGTGTAATACGCTATTACTTCATCCAATGAGCCAGCGATGTTCTCCTCAAACATTTTGGTAAGCTCCCGGGAAACACAGGCCTGCCTATCACCACCAAACGCTTCCTTGAACTGCTCCAGTGTCTTCATGAGCCTGTGAGGTGACTCATAGAAGATCATCGTGCGCTGTTCCTCGATAAGCGCCTCAATGCGGGTCTTTCTACCCTTCTTATGGGGAAGGAAGCCTTCAAACACAAAACGGTCGTTAGGCAGTCCAGAATTGACCAAAGCGGGAACGAATGCTGTAGCTCCGGGCAGGCAGTTAACCACAAGGCCTGCTTCCCTAGCGGCCCTTACCAGCAAAAACCCCGGGTCGGAGATAGCAGGCGTGCCCGCATCACTGACCAAGGCCAATTGCTGGCCCTGTCTCATCCTATCAATCAGCTTTTCTACAGTCTTGTGTTCATTGAAAATGTGATAGCTTTGAAAAGGTCTTTGTATTTCAAAATGCTTTAATAACTTCCCCGTAGTGCGGGTATCCTCTGCCAGGATAAGATCCACAGATTTCAGCACATCCAATGCGCGTAAGGTGATATCCTGGAGATTGCCAATGGGGGTAGGGACCAAATAGAGGTCAGGCCTGGTAGCTTCACTCATACTTAAAGCTTATCGATGGCCTCAGCCAATTTGCGGTCCTTGTCAGTTACAGTATTGCCGGCATCATGAGTAGTCAGCTCTATATCCACTTTGTTATATACATTGCTCCAATTGGGATGGTGCTGATGCTGCTCGGCCAAAAATGCCACTCGGGTCATAAAAGCAAACGCTTCCTGAAAATCCTTGAATTCAAAACTCTTTCTTAATCTGTTGTTTTCTTCAGCCCACATAGGTTTACATTTTTTTAGGTTAAAGTGAAATAACTCCCTCAATGGATGAGGCTCTCTCATACACTTCCAGCACAGCATCGCTGCTAGGCATCATGGCCTTGATCGTGGCGCTCACATAGGTCCCCTTGGTGGATTCCTTTACCGTCATGTCACAATTGGGTAGCAAGGCCGCTATCTCATCCTGTCTGCCGTTAGGAAGGATAAATTTAAACATATAAATGGAAGGAAAGTTGGTTTGAGCCTCCAGCTTTTCCTTAAAACTCTCCTTATCAAATTTCTTCTGCATGTTTTCTTTAATTAATAAATGTACTAATCTGCATTTATCCCAGCTACCACGTGCTAACTTTACTTATCACTTTTATGAATGTTTCTCCGCGAAGGAGCTCTGTGCAACTCCTCTGTGCCCCTTTTTTCCGCGAAGCCGTCCCCTCATAACGCCCTGGCTTCCAAATAAAATCCCACCAACAAAAAAATCCCACCCTCAGCAAGAGGATGGGACTTAGTATATGTAGGATTCTCTTAGAAGAATCTGTATCTGTAATCTTTCACTTCAGCCAACTCCTCCATGGCCATCATGAGCATGTAGGCCGTTCTTTGAGAAGAATTCGTAGTCAATTGACTCTGGTATCTGGAGTAATCAGAAAGTTCACCCGCTGGGGTCACATTGTTTACTTTTACCAAAATCACACCTACATCTTCTTTAATAGGTTGGGAAACCTTTCCACTTTCAATACCAAATACTTTACCGATTGCTCTAGGAGCAAATCCAACACCTGGAATTACAGTAGAACCTAGTCTCAAATCAGGCGTATTACCCAAAGAAGCATCCCCGTCAAAAACGGCCTTCATGTCTTCAAGAGAGTTCTTCCCTTGCAATTTGTCAGCAATGATCTTAGCTTTCTTTTCGTTCTTCACCAAAGTGGTAACCTCTTCTCTCACTTGCTCCAAGGAAGCAGTTCCTTCTTCGGTTTTATCAGTCAATACTGCTACTACGTAAGCATTGTCCAATTCAAACACATCAGAGACTTTGTTTACAGAGGCGTCATTGAATGCCCATCTGATCACTTCTCTTGCATTAGAAATGTTGTTCAAGTTTCTAGATCCTTGATCAAGGCCATTAGCCTGCAATACTCTATAGTTTTCCTGCTGAGCATTGTCTCTGAATTCTTTTTGGTTTGAGCTGCTAGCTGCGAAATAATCGGCATTTCTGTAAGCCTCGTTTCTTGTCATATCGCTGGCGATAAGTTCAAGTTCCACGGTAGCTATTTTATGAGCCTGAGTTTTAGGCATCTCAGTTACCTTGATGATATGGAAACCATACTCTGTTTCTACCAATCTTGGGATCACCCCGGTAGACTTGGCTGCAAAAGTCACGTTAGAGAATTCCTCGATAAAATCATCCTTACCAAACCATCCTAGGTCACCACCTCTTTGGGAAGTGCCGTCCTGACCGTGCTGCATGGCCAAAGTGGCGAAATCCTCATCTCCACGGGCCTGCTGCAATACTGCCTCGGCCTGGTTACTTACTTCAGCTTTTTGGTTTTCATCCATTCCCTCGGTTGCAAATAGGATGTGGCTTGCTCTCATTCTTGGAGTACCATCAAACTTGTCTGAAACTTTATAAGTTACGAAAGTGGATCTTTGTGTAAGGAATGGACCATAAACAGCACCTTTCTCCAAGTTTTCCACATTTGTTGTCAAAGTGTTTGGAAGGGTCTCACCTGCTTGGTAAGTTCTGAAGGCATTGTTGGTCTCTGAGTTTCTGATGGCAAAAACTGAATCAGACTCCGTAGCTCTCAACTCTTCTGTCAATCTCTCGATCTCTCTTCTCACCTGGGCTGAATCCTCAGCACTTGGTGTAAGCGGGAAGGCCACATACTCGATGTCTCTGGAATTTCTTACCTGAAATTTATCCTTGTTCTTCTTGATGTAATCTTTCAGTTCACTGTCAGTAACCTGAACATCGTTATCAGATACGGCGTAGTAAGGGATGAACAAATGGTCCACATCTGCTACAGTGTTTTCCATTTTGTGCTCCAATTTACCTTCAGCCTTAGAAGCGTAAACAGCGGTAGATAGAAGGTTGTCATACTTGATTCTCAATCTGGCATCGGCAAACAATCTTTCCTGCTGGGCCCAGAAGGCTCTCTGCTGTGGGTCTGCATCGTCAAGAGACTGAAGGAAGGCGATCAATTGCTCCCTGTCAAACTCGCCCGTCTCCGGATTGGTCAATTGCTGACGCAACTCGGCTACGATATTTCTACCTTGTACCATGTCCACCAACTCTGCGTCAGAAACCATCATACCCAGTTCTTCATACTGCTCAGCAAACATACGCTCTACAATAAGCGCCTGCCATGCCTGCTCACGAAGGCTGTACATTTCATTCTCAGAAGGGGTTCTTCCAGTGTTTTGCTGAAAGGAGAACTTTGCTTCCTCTATCTTCTGCACATATTCCTCATAGGAAATTTTCTCACCCGCTATTTCACCTACGGTGTTTGAGCCTCTGCCCAAAAGCGTTGAATTCGGGCTCAATATATCTCCTCCTACAAGGAAAAATATTAAACCTACCGCAATAACACCTATTGCAAGACTCGTTCTCTGTCTGATTTTTTTAATTAATGCCATTCTTCTAGTTTTTGAAGTGTCGCAAAATAATTACATCTGGCCGTAAATTCAAAATTATATGCCTTCAATAATTATAAATTGAGTTAAGATACGGGGAGTATTTTCAATTTTACCGTATCAATCCGGTGCTCCTGCTTGGATACAACCGTAAAATGATAAGGTCCAAACGTAGCTGAAGCTCCTTTTTTGGGTATATCTTCCGTAATTGACAAAATAAAACCCGATAAAGTTTCAAAATCGCCAGAGGGAAGATTCCAGGAATATTTTTCGTTCAAATAATCTATTTCATGCCTCGCGCTGAGCAAATATTCATTGTCGCCAATCTGCTGCTCTATCAAATCGTCATTGTCATACTCATCTTCGATCTCCCCAAAAATCTCTTCGATGATATCCTCCATACTCACAATTCCACTTGTGCCCCCAAATTCATCCACCACCAAGGCCAAACTTTTCCGCTCAGAAATAAACTGCACCAAAAGGTCATTTGCAAGCGCTGACTCAGGCACGATGATAATGGGAGTCAGAATATCAGAAATGCTTTTGGGCTTTTTAAAGAGCTCAAGCAAATGGCAGTATCCGATCACATCATCAATGCTGTCCCTATAAACAATGACTTTGGAATGCCCGCTTTCAACAAAAGTCTTTCTCATGTCCTCTATATCATCCTCAATATCCACAGCCACCACATCGGTACGCGGCACCATGCATTCTCTTACCTTAATGGTCTTGAACTCCACGGCATTGTCGAAAATCTTGGTGTCAAGATCCATCTTTTTATCGTCTCCCACCACTTCCAGGTTATTTTGGATAAAAGAATTTAGATCGGTGATCTTGAAAACCGGTTTATCCTCACTGTATTCCAGCTTTAAGACATAAACGATAAAAATCCTAGAAAGCCAGACTACCACCCACACAACGGGATACATCAAAGTATAGATTACCAAAAAAGGGGCTGCAAAAAACGCCAACAAGCTGTTGGGGTTCAACATAAAAATACTTTTAGGTATAAACTCGGCAGTTATCAACACTACCAGAGTGGCAATTACTGTCTGCAATATCAATAGAGAGGCTTGGTTTTCGAACGCTGACGGCAACCAACCCAATAAGGCAGGTTCCAATAGGTTGGCCATAAAAATACCATAAAGCACCAGTGAGACGGTGTTTCCCAAAAGAGTAGTTCCCAAAAACTGTCCGGGTTTTTTATTAAACCTGGATAGGACCCTTCCGGTAAAATCCCCCTGCTTCCCCTGAAGTTCTATATGAAGTTTGTTTGCTGAAACAAAGGCTATCTCCATGCCAGAAAAAAAGGCCGAAAACAACAGCGTGACCAACACATAGCCCAAATACGAATAGTCCATTTAGCGTTTCTTTTTCCTTTGAAGCCTTTCCTCAGGCTTATGGTCAGGGTTATTCTCCTCTTGCTTGTTGCGCCTAAGCTTAAACCAAAACAGCAAAGCCACAGCAAACATAAACATCGGGTAGGAGACCCCGACACCCTGCGTAATCGAAAGATGAACCCCGATAATAATCATTGCCGCCGAAAGGGCCAGCAGTAAAACTTCTTTTATTCCCATTACTCTTCCCCAGGGATTGGCAAAATCCCCGTTACTTTTTTGAATTGATATTCATTGAAACCTTCATCGGCCTCTAGACCGGTACCGTTGATAATACGGCCCTCTTCCTGAACGGTGACAAATTTTTCAGTATAAATGATCTTCTTATCCGGGTCCCAGAAAAGCTCTTCAGAGTTCAACTTCTGGTTTTTCTGAAGGTTGTTGACCCTCACATCCCCTTCGCCCCTATATAGATTAGATTGCCTATCATAAAAGCCTTTATCGGCTTGAATAGTACTGGACATCTCTCCATCCTTTTCAAAGAAATGGATTTCAATACCTTCAGGAAATTCATAATCCCCATTGGCAAACTCCATCTGCTTGTCACCCATCAGCTTGGTCCGCACGATGGCTGAATCGCTGTGATAAAGGACGATGTTATAACTCACGCTAGTAGGTCCTGTGTAATCCTCCAACTGGCTGGGATCCACATCTTCCCTACAAGAAAACAAACTTATACTTACCAGCATAAGCACGAAGAAAATTCTCATGATGCAAATTTAGAAAATAAATCAGGAAACTAAGCTTTGTGCCTCAACCACAAAAAAAAGAGCGGCATTCCTACCGCTCTTTAAATTTATGATTTTTTTGCAATTAATCTCTTGTTGCCAAGGTCACATTTTCACCTATCCAGCAGCCAGTATTGATGGTCTGTCCTACTTCATAGCCTTCAGTAAACAATTCCTCTTTAGAAGGGAATCTAGCTTTGGCATTGGACATGCCAGAGTTGTCACCAGCTCTGCGGAATGCGTCATAGGCAGCAATAAAGATAGAGTAATCTTTCACTCTACTCTGACCACCTCTACACTCTTGAGATGACTGCATGTATAGGTTACCGATCAACGTCCAAGCTTCAGTAGCCTTGTTGGAGTTGAGTTCAGCAGCTTTCTTAGCAGAAGATCTTGCAGATGACTTTTGTCCTTTTTGGGAATAAGCTTTAGCAATATCATAATGCACATCACCTTTCTGCTCATCGTTAGCAGCCAAAGTCAAAGCTTTTTCGAATAGCTCAATTGCTCTGTCATACTCCTGGTTCTGCATATATCTCATACCTCTTACTTGAGATGTGGAGAAAGTTGGATCGTCATTATCGATGATTTCAAGTGAAGCTGTAAAAGCCTCAGTGCTTGTACACTTATATTTCACAGAATACTGGAAAATCTGCTGGGCAAGCTTGATGTTTTCCGGCTCGGCCTTCAATCTTGGACCCAACTTGTTTTCAATGAAATCACAATCGATCAAATCCATCGCAACTACCAATTGCTCAACTTGTCCTCTTTGAGTAGCCACATCGGTACCCTCAGCTTCAGCATTATCAATGATTTCGGTCACTTTGGCCAACTTATCCAGCAAATCATCCGTGGACAAGGATTTATTCATCAGATAATGTCTTCTTACCAAGTCAAAGTATGCAGGAGTCAAAGTATGGCTAATGCTACCATGTATTTCAATGGCTCTGTCGAAATCCTCCACAGCACCACCTACTCTGTCTTTGTCATCCTTGAAGTACTGATAGCCATAGTAAGCTTTATTCTCGATCCATCTGTCTTCATTGTCATAAAGCTCATTTCTCTTGTCATAGATCACCATTACAGAATCCTGATAAACTTTTTTCTGATCAGCATCTTCTACAGCTTTCTGAGCTCCATCATACACTTTCACACCGTTGATGTAAAGCGCTTCATTCAAATCTGGTGCGTTGGTCAACAACCAGTTCAAAGGTTTTGTCGCGGCAACGAATTCGCCGGACTTCAAATAGTCATTATAGGCAGCGTTATACTCTCTGGCTTTAGATTCCTTTTCTGGATCTTCTGGCCAGTTCCAAGTTCCCTGAGCTTGAACCATCCCCACTACCATGAAGGACAGCACGCCTAATAAGGCTGATTTTGCTTTCATCTTTTTCATACTTTATTCAAATACTTTTTTATAGAACCAACTATTGTCATTTATTGAAAAACCCAAGGAAACCTTAAAATAGTTCTCTCTTACCAAACCATTATCTGCAGTTCCTCGAGTTCCCAGCTTCATTGCGACGTTCATCAGGGAGAGCTGATTCATAGGAATCGACGCTCCAAAATTAATGCCAAGGTCATTGATCGCGGTGTTGTTAACTAAATAAGGCGTTTGTTCAAATTCTACCCCCATTCGGTACATAGAGCGGGCAAACACACTTTCCAAAGAAAACAAATCCGGGATGTACTGACCTCCCAAGGCTACCCTGAACGAATTGTTCATCATTCCGCTTGCGCCATCAAAAGATCTATATCGAGAGAAATCCTGATGCTGGGCTTCAAGTCCCACTACGAACTTGTTGAGTTTTTCATAACTGACCCCATAACCTAACCTGTTAGGCAAATAGATGGATCCTTCCACATTATCTCTTAAAACGCTGCCCGGCGCATTCGGGTTGCTAGCTTGGCCAAAATCGCCAACTTTCGCAAACTCTTTTCCACTAATGTCTCCGTAGGCCTGATAAATGGCCCCAAAGTGCATATAACGCTGTTTTCCCAAGGGCAACATGTAGTGGGCACCGCCCTTGAAAGCGATATCGTTCAATGTTAATCTTTCATAATATTCAGACTCCACACCGACTCTTTCTCCATTTTCATTCTCCAACCTCAGCTGGTTTGTTCTGACAGTAGAACCAAAAACGTAGGATGCCTGTAAACCCAGATGGAAATTTTTGGCCACCTTAAACCCGGTGTTCACATAAGTTTCGCTCAACCCGCCATTCCCTTGGATTACATTGTTGCTGAATAGGTCCGAATTCTGTACAGGTCCCCTTTGGGATAAGTCATAGTTGACCGCACTAATTTGGTTCAAGCCCACTCCAACTGACATCTTCGAAGGGCTCACCGGAAGGGACATGGCAGCATAGCTCAATCCGCCTCCATCAAGTTCGGCCGTCCTGTCACCAGAAGTGGCCGTCAGCCTGTTATAATTGAAAGCTGCCTGAAAGTTAAATGCATAATTCTGCACCGAAAGGGCAGGATTGACGTGGTTGACTCCCAAGCTGTTTCCATAACTGATGCCCAAGCCTCCCATTGCCTGGTTTTGTGTCAAACCCGAGGTATTGAGCTGGCCTATGCCCAAAGAGCTGTAGGTAGTCGTCCCTGATTGGGCAAACACGGTAAATTGTATTAAAAAGGTGCTCATCACACCTAGGAAATTCAGTCTAGTTTTTCTCGACATTGTAAGTTAAAATTCTATTCAATCCATGAAGGACCAAATTGGGGATTACAAATATGTGGTCTTTTGTCAGACTTTCAAAGAAATTTGCGTCTCCACCACAAATAAACACCTTCAAACCTGCATGATTTTGAGCATATTGATCCACGAAGCCCAAAATTTCCGCCTTTACCCCGTGATAGATTCCGCTCTGTAGACAGGTTACAGTGGTGTCACCCACTTCCCTCACCATCGGATCCACCGAAACCATCGGAAGCTTGACCGTAAACTCGTGCATGGCCCTGGCCCGCATCAACAAACCCGGTGAAATAGCCCCTCCCAAATAAGATTGCTTTTCATCTAATAGGTCGTAAGTGATACAAGTACCCAAATCAATGGTCAAAACCGGGCCTTCTGCCCAATCCAACGCACCGATCACGGCAGCAAGCCTGTCCAAGCCCAAAGTTTCCGGTGTGCCATAGTTGTTATTAATAGGCAATGGGAGGGTGTGGTCGAAATACAGAAAGTCAAACGACCATTCGGCCTGCAGCGTATCCATATCATCTTTCACGGAACTCACCAGCACCTGGTCTTTTTCCAGCGACTCCACGTATTGTGTCACTTCGGAAAGCAGGCCAAACCAGCGTTCCTCCTGAAGCTTGTTGCCCCAGAATAGCCCGGTTTTGATGCGCGTGTTACCAATGTCAATGATTAGGTTTCTCAAAATTGCGAATTGGAGTAGATTTTGGCCATATCCGAAAGTTCGCTCTAAATTTAAGGAATAATAAAAAGGGGCGGGTTTTCAATAGAATAAATTTAACTTTACTGCCTTGTATTTAACAAACTTTAACCCAGCATGCCTACACGCAAAACCTATGGAATTATCGGCCTGATGTCAGGCACATCGGGCGATGGACTCGATATCGCCTATTGTGAATTTGAAAGAAACCAGGGTTGGAATTACAGGATTGCAAAAGCAAAAACGGCCATATTCCCAACAGATTTGGGACTAAAGCTTTCCAAAAGCCATCTATTGGGTGCCGAAGATTTACGGATGTTGGATGTCGGTTTTGGAAAATGGATGGGGGAACAGGTTAGCATTTTTTGCAAGGCCGAAAACATCAAACCTCTAGCAGTAGCCTCCCATGGACACACCGTTTTTCACCGTCCCGATCAAGGCAATACTTTTCAGATCGGCAATGGGTGGAGCCTGCAGGAAAGCTGTGCCCTGCCTGTGATCAATGATTTCAGGATGCGCGATGTGCAGCTAGGCGGACAAGGCGCCCCCTTGGTACCCATCGGCGACATGCTGCTTTTCCAGGAATACGATTACTGCCTCAACCTGGGTGGCATTGCCAATATTTCATTTGAAACTGATGGACAAAGAAAGGCCTTCGATGTGTCTCCTTTTAATTTGCTTCTAAACCATTTTTCCCAAAAGCTTGGGAAGCCCTATGATGAAGGCGGGCAGTTGGCCAAAAAGGGCAATGTGGATAACCCTCTGCTTGAAAGGTTAAACAATATTCCCTTTTACACTTCCAAAAACGCCAAATCCCTTGGCCGGGAGGATATTGAAGAGGTTTTTCTTCCTTTGCTGAAGGCTGCTGGCCTAGCCCCAAAGGACACGCTGGCTACTTTAAATGCCCATTTTGTAACACAACTCGCCGAGGCTATTCCCGTAAAAGACCAAAGCCGCTTGCTGGTGACGGGAGGGGGTGCTTACAATGCTTATTTTATAGAATGCCTTAAAGAAAAGTTAGCGCCCAGTATCCAGGTAGTGGTGCCTGACGCCGATGTGGTAGAATATAAAGAAGCTTTGATTTTTGCCTTCATGGGGGCTTTACACCTGAGAAACGAGCCTAATTGCCTTGCCAGCGTGACAGGAGCTAGCAGGGACAATATCGGCGGTGTATGTTATGGCAGGGAGCTTTTGAACGATCTTCCTTAAGAAAAATTATAGCCCATTGCCGGCACCCTTCTTATATATGTAAACAATTTTAATATTTTTGCCTGAACACTATAAACCCAAATGTAATGAAAGAATTATTAGCCAAGTTTGAAAACAAACAACCTGAAATTGTTTTTGAATGGAGCGATAGCGAAACCGAAGCGGAAGGCTGGGTTGTCATCAATTCACTCCGTGGCGGTGCAGCCGGCGGAGGGACCCGTATGAGAAAAGGTTTGGACAAAAGGGAAGTAGAATCCCTAGCCAAAACCATGGAGGTAAAATTCACCGTATCCGGCCCCGCAATTGGCGGCGCCAAATCGGGTATCAACTTCGACCCCGCTGACCCAAGAAAAGACGAGGTATTGAAAAGATGGTACAAGGCGGTGATGCCATTGTTGAAAAACTACTACGGCACAGGGGGAGACCTCAACGTGGACGAAATCCATGAGGTGATCCCAATTACCGAATCTTACGGCCTTTGGCATCCACAGGAGGGCGTAGTAAATGGGCATTTCCACGCCACCGAACCACAAAAAATCAGAAAGATAGGCCAACTGCGCCAAGGAGTTTCCAAAGTTTTGGAAGATCCCCACTATACCCCTAACGGACCAAAAAAATATACCGTAGCCGATATGATCACAGGCTATGGCGTAGCAGAAGCCGTAAGACACTATTATAAAACCTGGGGCGGAAACCTGAAAGGAAAGAGAGCTGTCATCCAGGGATGGGGCAACGTAGGGGCTGCGGCCGCATGTTTCCTTGCCGTAGAAGGCGTGAAAATCGTGGGCATCATCGATCGAGAGGGTGGATTGATCAACGAAAAGGGCTTCACTCTTGACGAGGTTCGCGAGCTGTTTGTAAACAGAGAAGGTAACAAGTTGGTGGCGGAAAACATGGTTTCCTTTGAGGAAATGAACCAGAGGGTTTGGGATCTTGAAAGCGAGATCTTTATTCCTGCTGCGGCTTCCAGGTTGATCACCAAGGAGCAAGTAGAGAGAATGGCCAATGCCGGCCTTGAGGTTATTTCTTGTGGTGCCAATGTACCTTTCGCGGATAAGGAGATTTTCTTTGGTCCTACGGGCGTTTTCGCGGATGAACGCGTGGCAGTTATCCCTGATTTCATCGCTAACTGCGGGATGGCAAGGGTTTTTGCCTATCTGATGTCTGAAAAAGCGGTGTTGACCGATGACGGAATCTTCAAAGACGTGAGCAGGACCATCGCCAAGGCCATGAAAAAGACCTATGAAAAGAACCCATCCAAAACCAGAATAGCCCAATCCTCATTTGAAATTGCGCTCAACCAGCTGGTATAAATTAAAGTATCCAAACCAGGCCCCTCCACAGGCCTGGTTTTATTTTTAAATGACTGCGGAGAAGATTATGGAGCCTCTATTTTCCGCTCACACAATTTTTTTTCTAAATGTAAAAATACACGCTTCGAATTTCTAAATTTGGATTCTATTATAGAATCAAACCTTAATGAAAAACTATGTTGCCGTTGTAATGCTGCTGTTGGGCATTTGTCTTTCACCCGGACAAGAACTTTTGGCACTGCAAACAACCCCATCGCAAGAAACCACCCCCGAGTACCAAGAAAATATCCAAGATTTAGACACAGATGAGGTTCCCGAATCCATATTGGAGCCTGAGCATCTGGATGAACATGGGCATGCTCCTGGTTGGTTGGTGATTCCCTTTGTGCTTCTGCTGCTGATGATCGCCACAGGCCCACTGTTTTATGAGCATTTTTGGCATCACCACTACCCCAAAGTAGCCGTGGGTCTGGCTTTCATAGTGGTTTGCTATTACTTGTTTGTCCTCCACAATGTGCACCACCCCGTGCATGCCATGGCGGAATACATTCAATTCATTGCCCTTTTGGCTTCACTTTATATAGCATCGGGCGGGATTTTGATTGAGATAGACAAGAAATCCACACCACTGGCCAATGTGGCTTTGTTGGTGATCGGGGCTTTGGTTTCCAACCTAATTGGTACCACAGGAGCTTCCATGCTATTGATACGGCCATTTATACGCCTTAACAAAAACAATATTAAAGCCTACCATATCATTTTTTTCATTTTCATGGTGAGCAATGTGGGCGGTTCATTGACTCCGATTGGTGATCCACCGCTATTCTTGGGATTCCTAAAAGGAGTACCCTTTTTCTGGACGCTGGAAGCCAACTGGCCGGCATGGGTACTGGCTCTGGCCCTGTTGTCCACAGCTTTCTACTTTATTGACCGCAAATTTGGCAAAACCGAAGATGAGTTGGCTTTGGAGGAGGAAGTGACCTACACCAATAAATTCAGAATGGTAGGGGCAAAAAACTTCCTTTGGCTCCTAATTGTGATCCTATCGGTCTTCTTGGACCCAAATGTGCTGGACTGGGTTCCTGCCATCCATTATGATGGGCAGAAGTTTTCCTTTCTAAGGGAAATCATTATGCTCAGCGTGGCATTTTTATCCTACAAATTTGCTAACCAAGAAGCCATAAAGGGCAACGAATTCAATTTCGAGCCTATCCGGGAAGTTGCTTTTATCTTTATCGGCATATTTGGCACCATGATGCCGGCCCTTGAACTCGTCGGTAATTTTGCCAAATCCCCTGAAGGAGCCGCCCTGATTACACACAATACGCTTTACTGGGGCACAGGATTGCTTTCCGGGTTTCTGGACAATGCACCTACTTATTTAAACTTCCTGGCAGCTGCAATGGCCTCTCAAGGGGCAGATATCAACAGTGTGACCATGGTACAGGATTTTGCATTAAACAGGTACGAGGACTCAGCATTTGAATTGATGGCTATATCCATTGCTGCCGTATTCTTCGGCGCCATGACCTATATAGGCAACGGACCCAATTTCATGGTAAAATCTATCGCGGAACAAAACGGCATAAAAATGCCCTCCTTCTTTGGCTATATCCTGAGGTTTTCAATTCCTTTATTGCTGCCAATCCTGATAATAACTTGGCTGATGTTCTTCGCATTTGTCTAAAGCGGAATACAACCTCATAAAAAAGGTCGCAGAAAACATCCTGCGACCTTTTTTTATAATTTGCATTAAAAGAATCATGGTTGCTCCACTTGGCTTTTCACCTTTAAAACCCTGGGGCTCAACAGCAAGACCTTTTGGGTAGTCTCAAGCTCATATGTGGATAAGTTTCCCGAAACCGGGTCTGTGGATAACTTTGCCATGGTTTCGGACTGGTAAAAAGTATTCTTGTCGAAAGCTTTCACCAATATTTCATCCACTCGATCCCCATCATATATTACCGTCATTTCCTCGATGTTTGAATTTTCACCTGGCTTGAGTCTATAGCTTGTAGTCCCGTTTTCATCCACAATATCGTAAGCGGTGGCCAAAGATGCTTTATTGATATCGGCCTGAATAAACCAATCCAGTTCACTCCTCCACTGCTCCCTAGTGAGTTGCTGCCTTACTTGTTCATGATCTCCATTCACATACAGATCCTTCCGCAAGTCTACCCCCTCCAATCCGTCTATCTGTTTGTTGATAAAGTCAGATATGGGGAAATAAGTATCTATCTGTGTGGGGTTCTTTATGGACTTTTCCACCTGATTTCCACAGGAAGCCAGCATCCATACAACTCCACAAATTCCTAATTTTCTCCACATACTATTTCAAAAGCACTTCTCCGGTCATTTCTTTTGGGATATCCACACCCATCAGTTTGAGAATTGTGGGTGCAAGATCTCCAAGCTTACCGTCTTTTACCTCCAATTTATCCACAGGGTCCACCATTATACAAGGCACCAAGTTAGTGGTGTGTGCAGTATTTGGCGTACCGTCCTCGTTGATCATCATGTCGCTGTTGCCATGATCAGCGATCACGATGGTGGTGTATCCATGTGCCAAAGCATTGCCAATCACTGACTCAGCACACTTATCCACAGCCTCACATGCTTTGACGGCGGCCTCAAAAACCCCTGTATGTCCAACCATATCCGGGTTCGCATAATTCAGGCAAACAAAGTCTACCTCTTCACGCTCCAATTCGGTATTAATCTTGGAAGTGATTTCAAAGGCACTCATTTCAGGCTTTAGATCATAAGTTGCCACTTTGGGCGAGCTGCATAGGATACGGCTTTCTCCTTCAAACACGGTTTCACGTCCTCCAGAAAAGAAAAAGGTAACGTGTGGATACTTCTCTGTTTCAGCAATCCTTATCTGGCTTTTTCCAGCTGCTGCCAACACTTCACCGAGCGTCTGTTGAAGATTATCTTTGTCGAAGATGACCTTCACGTTGTTGAATGTTTCATCGTAATTAGTGAAAGTGATGTAATCCAGATCAAGTTTTCTCATCTGGTACTCATCAAAATCCCTCTGGGAAAGCACCTGGGTGATTTCCCTACCACGGTCGGTACGGAAATTAAAACACACCACCATATCCTTATCCTCAATCACACCCAATGGCTTGCCTTCATTGTTCATGCCTATGATAGGACGGATAAACTCATCTGTCACCCCATTGTCATAAGATTTTTGGATCGCATCAATGATGTTTTTGGATCTTTCTCCTTCACCTTTGACCATGGCATCGTATGCCAGCTTTACCCTTTCCCAACGGTTGTCGCGGTCCATGGCATAGTATCGGCCAATTACCGAAGCAATTTTTCCGGTCGAATGCTCCAGGTGAGCCTGCAAATCCTTTAAATATGCCACTCCGCCTTTGGGATCGGTATCCCGGCCATCGGTAAAGGCGTGGATAAACGCTTCCTCCACCCCATTGGCCTTGGCTGCATCGCAGAGGCCTTTGAGGTGATCAATATGGGAGTGCACACCTCCATCTGATACCAACCCGATAAAGTGCACCTTGCCGCCTCTTTCCTTGACATTGGCAAATGCCTGCGCCAAGATTGGATTGCTGGCCAGCTCACCGTTCTTTACAGCATTGTTAATCTTAACCAGGTCTTGATAAACAACTCTTCCTGCGCCTATATTCATATGCCCAACTTCAGAATTGCCCATCTGCCCTTCAGGCAAACCAACAGCAAGACCGGAAGCTTCCAGTTTGGAGTGAGGGTATTTTTCAAAAAGAGAATCGATAAAAGGCGTCTTGGCCTTCGCTATGGCAGAAACCTCCGGGTTGGTGGCAATACCCCAACCATCCAGAATCATCAGTAACACTTTCTTATTCATATGGCAAATATAGCAATTTTGATTCAAGGCTAGAATCCTTCCTCAGGTTACCTTTTTATGAATCATTTTAGGTTCAAATGGTTTTTGAAATTGAAATATTTTAGGTTGCTTTGCACCCAAAACATCCAGAGTCCTATTTTTTCAAGATTAGTTAAATTGGCAAAGTATTTGAAGAAGCCATGGTAATGAAAACCCCTAATGCCCTTTCTGCTTTAGTTTTATCCTTTTTGCTCCTGCTTCCAGTCGTGGCAAACGGCTTGGCTGTGGAAGAAATCGTAACTTCCTTCAAGATAGGATCGAGCAGGGATTTGGCTAAATATTTCGAAAACACCGTTGAGCTGAATGTCAACGGCAGCCAGGGCGATTTTTCAAGGAGCCAAGCCGAATTGGTCTTCAGAGATTTTTTCAAACGCTATCCAGCCGAGGATTTTCAGGTCGTGCACAAGGGAGAATCCCTCCAAAACATCAAATATATGATTGGCTACTACTCCAGTCAAGAGTGTACATTCAGAGTGCTCATCAAGGCCCGTGAAGTAAACGACCAGATGAGGATCTACAGCATGGACTTCAAAAAAGACTAATTAACCAATTTTACAACCCCTTCCGTTTTGCGCTTATCGAGCATCAGGGACTTAGGTTTGCTGCCTGAATAAACGTGGACAATATTCTGCTGACCTTCAAAATATTTAAGCAGCAAAGTGTTCTTATACCTCACTTCTTTAGGTCTTTTCGCTTTTTCGCTTTCCAAATAGAACCAAGCCGCATCCTCCTCTACCTCAAAACCCAGATAGGACAATCGCAGAATGTTGCCATTGACCTCAAGGCTGTTGTTTTTCAAAAGGTAATCCTCCACCATTTTCTCCAAAGTCACATTATCCGCAGGATTGAGAAAATTGATAGACTCCCCGCTTTCACCGGCAAGGGCCTCCTCCAAGTCATCCCAGAAAATTCTTTGTGCGATTTCAAACCGTTGGGTGTCCGAATTATACCTAGCTTCGGTTAGGCTGATGTAAAAGGGGTGAAAATTTACCATCCATCCTAAAATGGCGGTTAAAATAAAATGGACAGGCATTTACTTATGGCTTTTGCTATTTTTGTGCAAATTATACATTAATATTACAATCCCGAAAAGGGCCATCTTAAAAAAATATAATACAAAATACAATTATGAGTCAATTTGAAGTTTATTTCAAATTAGGTATTGCCCATATCCTGGATTTAGAGGGTTTTGACCACATTCTTTTCGTCATTGCGCTCTGTGCAATTTATCTCGGAAGAGACTGGCGAAAGATCATCATTCTGGTCACTGCCTTTACTATCGGACACTCCATCACCTTGGCCCTTGCCACCTTGAACATCATCAAAGTCAATAGCGCAATGGTCGAATTCCTCATTCCGGTCACCATTGCCATCACCGCCCTTTTCAACATCTTCAAACCGCGCCCTACCAACGGTCGGGGAGTTCAGATAAACTATTTCTTTGCGCTTTTCTTCGGACTTATCCACGGTTTGGGTTTTTCCAATTACCTGCGATCCCTTTTGGGCAGGGAAGCCTCCATCTTCCAGCCTCTATTGGCTTTCAACCTCGGCCTTGAGGTTGGGCAATTGGCCATCGTCGCCATTTTCCTGCTCATCGGATCCATCTTCGTGGGCATATTTGGCAACCGCAAGGAGTGGACTCTGGTCACTTCGGCGGTAGTATTGGGTATGGCCGTGATGATGGTGCTGGAGAATAGGTATTGGTAAAGGAAGACCGAAGACCGGAGACCGAAAGCAAATATATTGAGGGAAGGCTGAGGGGGAATATTTATAAATCACACTATGAAAAAAACAATTCTATTCGTTTTAATGGGCTTTATGCTTTCCCCATTGGCCCAAGGACAGCACAGCGAACAAAACCATGCCGAGCGATTCGAGCAACTCGGCCCCATGTTGCGCTCCCCAAACGTTTACCGAACCGCCTCTGGGGCGCCCGGACACATGTATTGGCAACAAAAGGCCGACCATGAGATCGAAGTGGAGCTGGATGATGAAAACCAGTCCATAACCGGTACCCAGAAAGTCACCTATTTCAACAATTCACCTGACCAGCTCAATTACCTCTGGATTCAGCTCGACCAAAACGAGCGGGCTAAAGATTCAGACACCCATAAAATTGCCCCAAGCAAAATAGATTCCCGCATGTCGCTCAGGCAGCTGGAAACGATTCTCTGGCATGACCTGGACCTGGGATACAAGATCAATTCGGTGAGAGACCTTCAGGGCAACGACATCCCGGTCACCATCAACAAAACCATGATGCGGTTAGACCTGCCCGAACCGTTGAAAGCAGGGGAGACATTTGAGTTTCGTGTGGATTGGAGCTTTAACATCCATGACAGGATGAGCTTCATCGGTGGCCGCCCCGGCTATGAGTATTTTGAAAAGGACGGCAACTACCTTTATACCATGGCCGAATGGTTTCCAAGAATGGCCGTTTATTCTGATTTTGAAGGCTGGCAAAACAAGCAGTTTTATGGCAGGGGAGAATTTGCCCTGACATTTGGGGATTATAAAGTATCGATCACCGTACCTGCTGACCATATGGTGGGTTCCACAGGCGTGTTGCAAAATCCTGAGGAGGTGCTCAGCCCAACGGAACTTGACCGATGGAACCAGGCGCAACAGGCTTTTGACAAGCCAGTAGTGATCCGCACCCAGGCCGAGGCCGAAAGACTCGAAAAAGGCCGGGCCAAGGACAAGAAAACCTGGATATTCCATGCCGAAAACGTACGCGATTTTGCTTGGACCAGCAGCCGAAAATTCATCTGGGATGCCATGGCAGTGGAACTTGGCGGCAAGAATGTGATGGCCATGTCCTACTATGGCAAAGAAGGCAACCCGCTCTGGGAGCAATATTCTACAAGAGTAGTGGCACACACGCTAAAATCATATTCCGAAAAGACGTTTGATTATCCCTACCCGGTGGCCATTTCCGTGGAAGGCAGCAATGGCATGGAATACCCCATGATCTGCTTCAACTACGGCCGGCCTGATGAAGACGGCACCTACTCGGAAGCGGTGAAATATGGGATGATCTCCGTGATTATCCACGAAGTAGGCCACAACTTTTTCCCCATGATTGTCAATTCCGACGAAAGACAGTGGTCCTGGATGGATGAAGGGCTGAATACCTTCATGCAGTTTATGGCAGAACAGGAATGGGACAGGGATTATCCCTCCCGTAGAGGCCCAGCGCATAAAATCGTGCCCTACATGCGCTCCGAAAAGCACCTTTTGGAGCCCATCATGACCAATTCTGAAAACATCATCCAGTTTGGGCCAAACGCCTATGCCAAGCCAGCCACGGCGCTAAATATCCTTCGTGAAACTGTGATGGGAAGGGAATTATTTGATTATGCCTTCAAGGAATATTCCCAACGCTGGAAATTCAAACATCCTACACCGGAGGATTTCTTCAGAACGATGGAAGATGCTTCGGCAGTTGATTTGGACTGGTTTTGGAGAGGATGGTTTTTTGGCACAGAGCCAGTGGACATGGCCATCAGCGAAGTGAACCATTACAAAATGGACAGCAAGGATCCAAAAGAGATCAAAGCCCGCCAAAAAGAGGCTTTTGAAAGAGAAGAGGATTACATCAGCAAAGCCCACAACCGTAATGACATTGCCCAAACGGTGGTGGAATCAGATCCTGAAACCAGGGATTTCTACAATTCTTTTGACAGATTTAGGGTCACTCCTGAGGATGAAAAAGAATATAAGGAATTTATGGCCAGACTTTCTGAAAAAGAAAGGGAATTGTTGAATTCTGGCATGAATTTTTATGAAATAACTTTCGAAAACATCGGCGGCTTGGTAATGCCCTTGATCATTGAATTCAACTATCGGGACGGAACTTCAGAAATTGAAAGAATTCCTGCTGAAATTTGGAGATTGAACGAGTCGGAGGTTACCAAAGTATTCCCGAAAAAGAAAGAGGTCCAAAGCATCGTCCTCGATCCATATAGGGAAACAGCTGATATCGACGAAGCAAATAACTACTGGCCAAGACAACAGTTGCCTTCCCGATTTGAGCTTTTCAAGCAAAACTCAGGAGCAAGGGGCGCATCCACGGGAGATAATCCCATGAAAAGGGCCAGAAGAAGATAATACCTTGATTACATAAACCAACTAATCCAGGTAAGGCGGACCTCTCGGGGCCCGCCTTTATTTTTATAGCTTTCCCCGTCAAAAGTCATTTACCCCAGCAGCTCCAAACTTTTAATGCTCAATTAAGCATTAAAAATGCTTTTTGTCGAAGAGGACCCGAAGAGGAGGCGAAGAGGAGGCAAAGAGGAGGCGTAGGAGCTGATAGACCGAATTAAAGTATGTGAAAGTTAATAATCGCTAATTTCACGCTAGTACCAATACGGATATTTACTCTGCAACAAGCGACACCTTTGGCGCAATTTATGGGGAATGGTGCACTATTAAAGTCCCTAATGGATTCCTAGCTTGGAATAAATTCTTTAGTTTTGGGCTTTTGATCAGAAAACGAAAATAAGATATAGAAAAATGAGCAAACCAACACTTTTAGTACTGGCCGCCGGAATGGGCAGCAGATATGGAGGAAATAAGCAGATAGACGGATTCGGACCAAATGGGGAGACCATCATCGAGTATTCCATTTACGATGCCATCCGCACGGGTTTTGGCAAGGTAGTTTTTATTGTGAGAAAAGAAATATTGGAAGAAGTGAAGGAGAAATTTCTTCCAAAGCTGGAAGGAAAGATCGAAGTGGAATTTGTGCTTCAATCCCTGGATTCGTTTGTTCCTTCTGAATACAACAATCCAGAGAGGTCCAAGCCATACGGAACGGCCCATGCAGTGCTTTGCGCTCAAGATGTGATCAAGGAGCCTTTTGCGGTCATCAATGCAGATGATTTCTATGGACAGGAGGCTTTCAAAGTGCTTTCGCAGTTTCTGAGCAATGGCGTGCAGCCAAACCTCCACTGCATGGTAGGGTATGAGCTTCAAAACGTGCTTTCCGAAAACGGAACCGTTTCTAGAGGCATCTGCGAAACCAACGAGGAAAACCAGTTATTGGGCATGGTAGAAACGACCGATATCGGTAGAGACGGTGATAAAATCGTGACCAAGATGAACGGTGAGGCTATAGAGTTAGCGCCTACTGCCCAAGCTTCCATGAACTGCTGGGGCTTTCATCCTTCCTTTATGGAGGCCATCAACGACATGTGGTCGGAGTTTTTGAAAAACAACTACACCAATCCCAAGTCGGAATTTTATATTCCCACTGTGGCCAATCACCTGATTCAGGAAAACAAGGCTGCTGTGGAAATCCTTGCCGGCGGCAAGACCTGGTTTGGCGTTACCTACACAGACGACAAGCCTGAGGTGATCAGCTCACTTAAAAAACTTCACGAGGAAGGGGAATATCCCAAAAACTTGTGGAACTAAACACCTTCAAGCCATGCGAACAATAGCATGGCTTTTTTTTATTCCTTCCTGCCAAAATACGGATAAGCATGCATGCTGTGCTCATGGATATCAAGTCCCTCTCTTTCCACAGTTTCGGGGACCCTCAAGCCGAAGACTTTTTTGATGGCAAGAAAGAATATCAAACTGAACCCTACGCAAAATCCTCCCACAATTAATATACCCAGCCCTTGAGACAAAAGCTGGCCCAAACCAGCCTTTTCACCAATCAGCCCCACTGCCAGAGTGCCCCATATCCCACTCAAAAGATGGACAGGGACCACACCCACGGGATCATCTACTTTGATTTTATCCATAAAAATCACCCCAAATATCACCATCACCCCCGCCACAAAGCCTATCAGCCCTGCCTGCCAAATATTCATCACATCGGCCCCGGCAGTAATGGCCACCAGTCCAGCCAAAATCCCATTGAGGACCATGGTCACGTCAAAGGTTTTGAATTGGTAGTAAGAGGTAAAATGCGCCCCCACCGATGCGGCCGCAGCAGCCACACCCGTGGTGACAAAGATCCTGGAAAGCTGCCCCGGCTCTGCGGAGCCCAGGGAACCACCATTAAACCCAAACCAGCCGAACCAAAGAAGAAATACGCCCAAAGTAGCCAAGGGAATGTTGTGCCCAGGAAAAGCCTTGATTTTTCCATTGGTGAATTTCCCCAGTCTTGGCCCTACCACTATGGCACCTATCAGGGCCGCCCAGCCTCCCGCACTGTGAAGCAGGGTGCTCCCGGCAAAATCATAAAAAGGAACCTCCCAATTATCCATAAAGCCACCTCCCCACTTCCATCGGGCCACTATAGGAAAACAGAGGCCGATGTAAAAGGTGGAAAAAAGCAAAAAGGGCCGTAATTTTATCCGCTCCGCCACTCCTCCCGAAACGATAGTGGCGGAGGTAGCCGCAAACATAGCCTGAAAAATAAAATGCGTGTAGTTGGTATATTGATCATCAATAGTATCAAACCCGTCATTTCCGTCGGGAAAATAGACCCCAATTCGGAGAAGTCCTTTTAAGTCTTCGGCATGCATGATATTATACCCAATGAAAGCATAGGTAAGAATGCCAACGGAGGGGATAATGGAATTTTTATAAAGGATGTTGATCGTGTTTTTCTGCCGGGTTAACCCAGCCTCCAGGGCCGCAAATCCAATATGCATGATAAAGACCAGAATGGTGGCCATGATCATCCAGAGGTTATTTAGCATCAGGTTTTCCCCCATTACGCCTCTGTTTTGGATGGGATAAGAAATTCCCTGATTTCTACCACTGCTATTCCCACATTGGGCTCCAAATGGTTTTTTATTAAACTGATGACCTCGTCAAGCTGTTCGGAATGGATAATCAATTCGATTTTGATCCTATCAGAAAAATTTGTCGAAGAAGGCACTCCCCGATATTGCGTGCCTTTGCCTTTGATCAGGGATACATTGCTTACCTGATAAAAATTAATGTTCAGGACCTTTTCAGAGCCTATCTTATCAAGAAAGGCATCCAGCTCATCCATCGGCAAGTAAGACTCTATTTTTAGCATAGGCTTTTCGGTCATCATTATTGCCCAACTAAGCCCTAAAGGGAATTGTTTGATAAACGGCCTTGAGACTCAAACATAAATATCTTAAAATTGGTATTCTTTAAACGGAATATTTATTGCGGGGAAGTTTTTCTAAATAACACGCTCATGAAACAATTGATATTTTCCACCCGACCCTTCTTCACCGATGTTGGACTGTTGATTTTCCGCGTTGGGGTGTCATTGATGATGATGACCCATGGCTGGGCAAAGATCCTTAACTTCAGCGAAAGACTGGGCTCCTTCCCTGATCCATTGGGCATAGGGTCTGCATTCTCCCTTCAGCTGGTGATTTTTGCGGAGTTTTTCTGCGCCATCCTAGTAGCACTGGGTTTTGCCACCCGATTGGCTTTGATCCCTTTAATCATCAACATGTTCGTGATTTCCTTTGTCGTCCATGCTGGGGAGGGATTTTCGGACAAAGAATTGCCTCTCCTATTTTTGCTTTCCTGGATATTTTTATTCTTGCGGGGAGCAGGCATCTACTCCATGGACGGGCAGATGATGAAACGAAAAAAATATTAATCTTCGGCCCGAATGGTCCCGTTATCAATTCGGAAAAAGGCCTTTTCGGAATCAATAGATGCCAAAATCTGCTTGGACCTTTCCGGTCTGGCGTCGGTGATAAAAAGTTGCCCAAACTGATGGTCGGCCACCAGGCTGACCATTTTTTCTATCCTGGCATCATCCAGCTTGTCAAAGATATCATCCAAAAGCAGAATCGGCTTCACGCCCATCCCCTCTTCCAAAACCTGGAATTGGGAGAGCTTCAAGGCAATCAAATAGCTTTTCTGCTGACCCTGAGAGCCGTATTTTTTTAAGGGAAACCCATCTATTTCAAAAGCAAAATCATCCCGATGAATCCCTTTATTAGTTCTTTTCAAAGCTAAATCCCGGTGCAGGGAGTCCCTAAACACTTTTTCAAAGCCCTCCGGTTCACAATGGCTTTCATAGCCAACCGAAACCGCCTCTTTACTATCCGAAATCACCCTGTAATGATGCTCAAGCTTAGGACTGAAGTTTTCAATAAACTCCAACCTTTTCTGGGAAATCACCTTACTGAGGGAAATCAACTCTATATTATAGGGTTCCAACAATTCTTTATCAAATCTACCACCCTCAGCAAACTGTTTCAAAAGCGCGTTTCTCTGCTTGAGAAAATGCTGGTACCGCACCAGAGATTGCAGGTAATTACGGTCTAGCTGCGAAAGCATGCTGTCGACAAACTTCCGCCTATCCTCGCTTCCGCCTTTGATCAGCTGTATATCATCGGGGGCAATCATCACTACGGGAAATTGCCCGATGTGGTCACTCATTTTCTCATAGGCCTTTCCGGCCAAGACAAGCTGCTTCTTTTTTCCCGCCTCAAAAATGCACCGCAGCTCCAGATCTTTTCCCTCCCTATCAAATTCCCCTGCTATGGTAAAGAAGCTTTCATAATGCAGGATGTTTTGGGAATCAATGGAATTAAAAGCACTGCGTGTAAAGCATAGGTAATGGATGGCATCTAGCAGATTGGTTTTCCCGCTTCCGTTCATTCCCAAAAAGCAGTTGATCTCTTTTGAAAACACAGCCCTTTCCTGTTTATAATTCTTGAACTGGTTGAGCTTGATGTTTTTCAGGTGCATAAGGAATGGTTTGGGAGCATAAAAGTACATTTAATGTACCAATATAGAAAACGGAAAAGCCTTTGCTAATAGGTCCAAGGCAGGCTCCAAAACATGGAAAGGTTTTGCTAATCAGCGAAACATGGCCTATATTTGACCCGCAAACTTAGGCTATTTATACAAAATTCGATATGGCGAAGAAGAGTTCGAATAAAACCAAGGCGAAAGCAAAATATTCAAAGGAGACCTATACCTATTGGTATGAGAGCATGTTGCTCATGAGAAGGTTTGAGGAAAAGGCAGGCCAACTTTATGGACAGCAGAAGATCAGAGGTTTCTGTCACTTATATATTGGCCAGGAGGCCTGCGCTTCCGGTGCCATCACGGCACTTGAAAAGGATGACAAGTGGATCACTGCTTACCGTGACCATGCCCATCCGTTGGGACTAGGCACTGACCCGGGTGCTGTAATGGCTGAACTTTATGGCAAGGCTACCGGTACCACTAAGGGTAAAGGTGGCTCCATGCACATCTTTGACAAGGAAGTTAACTTCGTAGGTGGACACGGTATCGTGGGTGCCCAGGTGCCTATGGGTCTTGGAATCGGCTTTGCCGAAAAATACCAAGGAACCAAAAACCTTTGCATCTGCCACATGGGTGATGGTGCGGTGAGACAAGGTGCCGTCCATGAAGCATTCAACTTGGCTATGCTTTACAAAGCTCCGGTGATTTTCGTCATAGAAAACAACGGTTATGCCATGGGTACAGCCGTGAAGAGATCCTCTAACGTGGAAGACCTTTCTACCATTGGTGAGTCTTACGATATGCCTTCTTTCCCAGTGGACGGTATGAACGTGGAAGCTGTTCACGAGGCAGTAGCTGAAGCAGCGGAAAGAGCCAGAAAAGGTGATGGACCAACATTGTTGGAATTCAGAACTTATAGGTATAAAGGGCACTCCATGTCCGATCCCCAGAAATACAGAACCAGGGAGGAAGTGGAAGAATACAAGCAGCGTGACCCAATCGAGCAGGTGAAGAAAACCATTTTGGACAACAACATCCTGACCGAAGAAGAAATCGAGGCAATCAACAAGAAAGTGAAAAAGCAGGTAGAAGATGCGGTGAAATTTGCCGAAGAATCACCTTGGCCTGATGGACAGGATGCCTTCAAGGACGTGTATGTTCAGGAAGATTATCCTTTTGTGATGGAATAAATTGGCCATATAAGATATTTTAACCCCCAAAATGA
Organism: Litoribacter ruber; assembly: GCF_018500185.1. Classification (GTDB taxonomy): domain Bacteria; phylum Bacteroidota; class Bacteroidia; order Cytophagales; family Cyclobacteriaceae; genus Litoribacter; species Litoribacter ruber. The sequence goes on from NZ_JAHBGI010000008.1 coordinate 120,661, forward strand.
AATCATTTTGGGGGTTATTTTTTTATTAGACAAAAGAATGTCCTAATATTAGGGCTTCATTTGCCAAGCTCCTTTAGTTATTGGCGAATGAGAGGGGAAATAAGATATTGCTATTAAATAAAACATCCTCTATATTTGCGACTGAAAATTAGTAAAAATGGCGAAGACAGACATTAAAAACGTAAAAGCACAACAAGAGCAGGCAAATGAACTTTTGGAAAATCCAGATGTGATTGCCGACAGGTTAGGAAGAGGAGAGGCGTTCTTGAAAGAGAATTCCAAAATTGTAGGTGGGATAATCATTGCTATTGTTTTGGTCATCGCCGGTGTTATCGGTTTTCAGATCCACAAAGCAAACCAAAACAAAGTGGCCCAAGCCGAAATGTTCCAGGCAGTATATTACTGGGAGCAGGACGAAGCTGACTTGGCTTTGAACGGTGACGGTGAGCATGCCGGTTTCCTAACTATCATTGACAAGTACAGCGGTACGGACGCTGCAAACCTGGCGCACTTCTACACCGGATCTCTTTATTTGGCCGAAGGCGAGCACCAGAAAGCCATCGATCACCTTAAGAAATTCTCTTCGAGCGACTTCTTTGTTCAGGCCAGAGCTTATGCCTTGATCGGCGATGCCCAGATGGAACTTGGACAGGTTGGCGATGCCATCAGCTCATACAAAAGAGCTGCTGATTACAAGGAAAACAAGTTTTTCACCCCTCGTTATTTGAACAAACTGGCAATTGCCTATGAGGAAAACGGTGATATCAACAATGCAATCAAGACTTACGAGCAAATCGAAGAGAAATACTTCGAGTCATATGAATTTACTGCAGCACGAAAGCATAAAGCGCGCTTAGAAGGCCTTGCCTCTAGGTAATGCTGCTGTGCAGAGCATTTTAGAGAGAGTAAGGCCCATTGGTCTTACTCTTTTTTGTTTTTACTACCCATCAAAACTCACCAACTTATGGCTACCCAACTTAAAAACCTCAGCGAATACTCATCAGGCAACATCCCGGACATCAGTGACAAGAAATTTGCCGTGGTGGTGTCAGAGTGGAATGAGGATGTCACCGAAGCCCTTTATGAAGGAGCTATCAGCACCCTGCTCAAGCATGGGGCAAAGAAGGAAAACATCTTCCGAAAAGACGTACCGGGCTCCTTTGAGCTATCGCTTGGCGCCCAGTGGACGGCCGAAATCGAGGAGATCGATGCGGTGATCTGTCTTGGCTGTGTGATCCAAGGCGAGACTAAGCACTTTGACTTCATCTGTGACGCCGTGGCCCACGGCATCACAAATGTGAGCCTTAAATACAACAAACCGGTCATCTTTGGTGTATTAACACCCAACACGCAGCAGCAGGCATTGGACCGCGCAGGTGGCAAACATGGCAACAAAGGCGACGAAGCTGCCATCACCGCCATCAAAATGCTGGGCTTTTAACCAACTATTTATTTAACCCTATCCCTTCCGTTTTCAAAAACGGAAGTCTTTCAGCTATGAAAATCATGAAATTTGGTGGCACTTCTGTCGGCAAACCCGAAAGAATGCACCAGGTCAAAGACCTCATTATTCAGGATGACTCCCCAAAAATAGTTGTCCTTTCTGCCCTTGCCGGCACCACCAACGCCCTGGTTCAGATCGGGGAGGCTTTGAGCCATGCCGACAAGAAAGGGGCAAAGCTCATAATTGACGAACTGCAAAGCCATTATGAAAGCTTCTACCTTGAGCTATTGGGAACCGATGCCGGAAGGGCCAAAGCGCTCAGCATCATCCAAGAGCATTTCGAGTTTCTGAACATTATCTTAAAAATTAACTTCAACGAGGCCATCAACCGTGACATCCTGGCACAGGGGGAACTGTTGTCCACGAAGTTGTTTTGCACCTTGCTGGATGAATTGTTCATAGATGCCGTTTTCCTGCCTGCCATCGACTTCATGAGTATAGATGAAAACCAGGAGCCGGAACTGCTCAAAATTGAGGAAAGGCTAAAGGCAATTCTGTCCGACTATCCTCACCAGAAGCTGTTTATAACCCAGGGGTTTGTCTGCAAAAACCACCGAAAGGAAATCGACAATCTAAAAAGAGGGGGAAGTGATTACACCGCCTCCCTTATAGGCGCGGCATTCAATGCCGAGGTGATCGAAATCTGGACGGACATTGATGGGATGCATAACAATGACCCCCGGATCGTAGACCAGACCAAACCGATTGCGCAGCTGTCTTTTGATGAAGCGGCTGAATTGGCCTATTTTGGAGCCAAAATTCTACACCCTGCTTCCATTTGGCCTGCCCAGATGTACAATGTGCCGGTAAAGCTGCTCAACACCATGCAACCCGAGGCTTTGGGAACCACCATTACCGCTGAGGAACAAGGGCAAGGGGTGAAAGCCATTGCGGCCAAGGACGGCATTACGGCCATTAAAATCAAATCCAGCCGAATGCTTCTGGCTTACGGATTCTTGAGAAAGGTTTTTGAAATCTTTGAGAAATTCAAAACACCGATTGACATGATTACCACTTCAGAGGTAGCCCTTTCGGTGACAATTGATGACGAAACCCATCTTGCGGAGCTGATTGCAGAATTGGAGCACTTTGGTGTGGTGGAAGTGGATCAGAACCAAAGTATCATTTGCATAGTCGGCAACATGGTCGCAGAAAGCAAAGGAACCTTGAAGGATATCATGGATGCCATGATCGAATACCCCATCCGGATGGTATCCTATGGCGGCAGCCGCCACAATGTGTCTCTGCTGGTAAATACGTCCATCAAAAATGATGCGCTCCGAACCCTCAACAAGAGCCTGTTCACCTTCAATTAAAAGAAAGCCAGCCTTCGGGTTGGCTTTTTAAGTAAAACTAGACTAACCTAGCCATCCATCTGGATAATAGTACCTCGTGGACGATATATCCACCCTCATCTTCTTCGACTACCAGCTCAAGTCTTTCCAGGGCTTTTAGGGCCGTGCCAACGGTACTGGCAGCCCCCAACCCGTATTTCAGCAGAAAATCCTTACTTTGGGGGGAATGGAGAGGCTCTTCCTTGGCTATGGCCTTAAAAAGCCTCCATTGCGTCTTGGTGAGCATTTTAGCCATGCTGCCAAACATCGCCTGGTGTTGGTTCAAAATCTCATCCAGCACCAATATTATATCCCCATCACTGACTTTCACACAGTGTGAAAACAAAAAATTGCAGATGAGCTGAATGGTGTAAGTCTGCCCTCTAGCCCATTGGTAGATTGTTTCGATTTGTTCCAGGGATATTTCTTTAGACCTTGCCTCAAAATGCCCTTGGATAAAAGGCGCATATTTTTCAAATGGTATGGGGTCCAAAGCCAACAATTGGGCGCTATGGTAAAATGGCCGGTTCTTTTCAGCAAACATACTGACCATCATTTTTCTGTGGCTGCCGCTAAATATGAACCTAATGTCTGGAAACTGCTGCACCCATGTCCTAAAAACCGCCTCTGCATGCCCGTTTTCATAGTTTGACACTTGCTGAAACTCATCTATGGCCACAACGACCCTTTTTTTTCTTTCGCTTAAAAACTGGCCTAATGCCGATAAGGAATGTTCGGAAACAGCGGTGGAATTCACCTTGAAATTGATTTCAGGAACCCCCGTAAGTGCGTTAAACCCAACAGTCACGCCCAGAATGGAAAACAGCCTCTGGATGGTAGCTGAAATTCCGGTTTTAGTCTTCCCGTATTTTTCATAAAGGGCTTGTGTAAGTGTATTTATGGCCTCCTCTACACTCCTTGTGGCTAAGAAATCTACATATAAACACTCAAAATTACCCGACTCCAATTCATCAAAAAGGCGATAAATTAAGGCAGATTTACCCATTCTCCTCCATGAATAAAGCACAATATTACGGTCATTTTGGAGATGATCAAGCATTGTGGAAAGCTCCCCTTCCCGATCACAGAAGTATTTCTTGCCCCTGTAGGAGAGAAGAGGAAAAGGGTTAAATGGTTTTTTGCTCATTTCAAGCCTATTTTATATGATAATCCACATCTAAGCATCACGTAAAGTACGTCACGCAACTTACATCACGTACTTTACGTCACGTACTTTACGTCACGCATTTTACGTCACGTAAGTTACGTTATAATCTTAGGTTTTCCAATAGGCGAAGAATGTTGGTTATTTAGTATCTTTATCCAAAATTTGGACAATATGCGTTTTTTATATTTTGCTATTTGCTCGCTAATAACTCATTCCGCGGTAGCACAAACCACACTGTACGAGGCAAGTTCAGGCAATCAAACGGCCCCGTATCCTGAGATTATTGGCTTTTACGAGGCTCTTGCCGAGACACATGAGCACGTAAAATTATTGGAAAAAGGATTAACCGACAGTGGTTTTCCCTTGCATCTGGCAATTTACGACCAATCGGGGGCATTTGACTCAGCCACATGGAAATTGGAAGGCAAGAAGATTGTCTTTATAAATAACGGCATCCACCCTGGGGAGCCAGCTGGCATAGACGCCTCTATGATGTTGCTTCGGGATTTGGCCGAGAAAAAGTTTGCCCTCCGTGAGGACATTATTCTGGCCATTATTCCGGTATATAACATAGGGGGGCATCTCAACCGCAACTCCACTACCCGGGTAAACCAAAATGGACCAGAAGAGTACGGCTTTAGGGGAAACGCCAGAAATTATGACCTAAATAGGGATTTCATCAAAGCAGACACACGAAACGCGGCTTCCTTTCATGAGATTTTCCATTTTTTGAGTCCTTTAGTCTTCATCGACACCCATACCAGCAATGGGGCAGATTATCAGCATATCATGACGTTGATTCCTACCCAGCACGATCGCATGGCCGAGCCTTTGGGAAGCTATTTGAAAACCGAAATGATACCTTTCCTCTTTGAAAAAATGGAAGAGCGGGAATATCCATTGGTCCCCTATGTCAACGCCTGGGGTGGGCCACCGGAAAACGGCTGGGTCCAGTTTAAGGATGGCCCCAGGTATAGCAGCGGCTATGCATCGCTATTTCATACCTTGAGCTTTATGCCGGAAGCCCACATGCTGAAAAGTTACAAAGATAGAGTAGAAAGCATGTATGCCCTGCTTCAGGTTTTTCTTGAGAAGGTGGAAAAGGACGGAGACAAAATATTGGCTCTGCAGCGTGAGGCCAAGGAACAAACCCGGCAAAAACCAGATTTCGGCTTTAACCACATCCCAAATCGGGAAGAGTTTGAGTTGATCAAGTTTTTGGGATTTGAGTCTGGGACAAAGAAAAGCTTAATTTCCGGCCAGGACCGTCTATACTACGACCGAAGCAAACCCTTTGAAGCAGAAGTAAAGTACTACAATACTTACGAGCCCAGCTTGACTTTGAGCAAGCCACAGGCCTATATCATTCCCCAAGGTTGGCACAATGTGATCAGGCATCTAGAAAGAAACAAGGTGAGTTTAAAAGAAATAAAAGCCGACACTATGATGAAGGTGCAGGTTTACCACATAGAGGACTTTGAAACCTCCAAAAGGGCTTATGAGGGGCACTTCAATCACAGCAAAGTGAAGGTGTCCAAAGAGGAGGAAACAGTTTTGATAAAAAAAGGAGATATCTTACTTGAAATGAATCAAGAAAGCAATCGTTTTGTTATGGAGGTCCTTGAACCGCAAGCCGAGGACAGTTTCTTTTCTTGGAACTATTTCGACATGATCCTGCAGGCTAAGGAAGGATATTCGGCCTATGTTTTTGAAGACCTGGCCGCAACGTATTTGGACGACAACCCGGAGCTTAAAAATGAGCTGGAGGAGCTCAAGGCCAATGATCCGGAATTTGCCGATAATGGCGCGGCCCAGCTTAGATGGGTATTTGAGAATAGCCCTTGGAAGGAAAAAGCACACAACCGCTATCCTATATATAGAATAGAAAATTAAAGATATGAATAAACAGAAGACATCATCACCCTCTTTCCTTCAAAAACTTCAAGCCAAATGGGGTTTGGAAAGTATGTGGCAAGTGGTTTTGGTATTGTTGGTGTTTGCCGCTACTGGGACTACCATTATGGTGATCAAAAAGCCACTACTAGATTTGATGGGCATAGATATGAGCACCGGGGGCTTTTGGAAAAGCACCCTATATTTCCTGTTTGTGCTTCCCCTTTATCAGATTGTACTTCTATTTTACGGCTTCGTCTTCGGCCAGTTTTCATTCTTTTGGGAAAAGGAAAAAAAACTGGTAAGACTTTTCAGCAGGTCAAGAAAAAAGGTGGATAGTTAATCCACCTTCATTTTTTTCCAGCCCAGCAACATAAACAAGCCACCTGCAACGGCCACCCCAGTGGAGACCATCCCTGCGGCTACATTCCCATAAATCCAAAATCCGGTGGCAAACAGGGTACAGTACACCGTAATGCATCCTGCCAGCATCAGGCTGATTTCAAATGGTAGCTGCCCTTTTTCCGGTTGGATGTCAGGGTTTCTTTGCAGAAATTTTTTCCAACCATAAGCCGCAGGGTGTACCAATTTATAGAAACCTCTGAGCACCTGATCTTTTTCCGGCTTAGTCAATAGGGTAACCAAGATCCATGAAATACTTGTGATAGTTACACCCCAAAGCAGCTTTTCATGGCTCAACAGCGCTTCAAAGCCCAATTTTTCGTGATAAAGCTCAAAATAGATGGCCACCACGAATGAAACAACCATACCCGTGATCTCCGTGAAAGCATTGATCCTCCACCAAAACCATCTCAAAATAAAGATCAGTCCCGTCCCTGCTCCAATTTGAAGCAAGATCTCAAATGCCTGCAATGCGTTCTGAAGTTCAAGAGCCAAGAAAGCGGCGAATACCATCAAAAGCACGGTACTCAGTCGGCCCACCATCACCTGTTCCTTGTCAGATGCATCAGGTTTGATGAAGCGCACATAAAAATCATTTACCACATAGGAACTCCCCCAGTTGAGGTGGGTAGAAATGGTGGACATGAAGGCGGCGATTAGAGAAGCGAGCACTATGCCCAACAGGCCTACAGGCAAAAAGGTAAGCATGGCGGGATAGGCCAGGTCATCATTCAGCTTGTCATCCGGAAGGTGCGGGAAAGCCACCTTTAAATCACTTATTTCAGGAAATACTATTATCGAAGAAAGGGCGATAATTATCCACGGCCAAGGCCGGAGTGCATAATGGGCGATATTGAAAAACAAGGTGGCTCCAATTGCATTCTTTTCATCTTTGGCAGAAAGCATCCTTTGGGCAATGTAGCCCCCACCTCCCGGCTCAGCACCAGGATACCAAGTGGCCCACCACTGCACCGCAATGGGCACAATCAAAAGCGGGATCAGCGTAGTGGAATCGGAAAAATCCGGAAGCAGGTTAAGCTTATCCGAAACCTGTGGGTTGGAAAACAAGGCATCCAGGGAGCCTATTTCAGGTTGTTGCAAAATATACCAAGCCGCTCCAAATGATCCGGCGATGGATATAAAGAACTGAAAGAAATCTGTCAACAATACTCCCCTCAAACCACCCAAAGAGCTATAAAATACGGTTACAATGGAGGCAATCAACATGGTTTGGATAGGGGTGAGCCCCAGCATCACACCGCCTATCTTGATAGCCGCCAGAGATACAGTAGCCATAATAACAATGTTGAAAAACACTCCCAGGTAAAGCGCCCTGAAAGCCCTCAGAAAAGCAGCAGGCTTCCCGCCATAGCGAATTTCATAAAACTCCAAGTCAGTGGTTATTTTGGACCGTCTCCACAATTTGGCATAAACAAAGACTGTCAACATGCCGGTAAGCAGAAATGCCCACCAAACCCAGTTTCCTGACACCCCGTTTTTTCTTACAATATCGGTTACCAAGTTTGGAGTATCGGCAGAAAAGGTAGTGGCCACCATGGAAACCCCCAAAAGCCACCAGGGCATGTTTCTACCCGAAAGGAAAAACTCTTTGGCGTTTTTACCCGCCTGTCGGGAGGTAATCACGCCTATCAGCATGGACACAACAAAAAATGCGGCTATGATAGCCCAATCGATATTACTAATTAGCATAACAGCAGGTTAAATTAATCGGCTATATTATCATTTAAGCGCCAAACCTCAAAAGTTTACCTGCTTATATTATCAATTATATGACAAGTGGAAAATTACCAACTTCCTCCGGCACCGCCCCCTCCGAAGCTGCCGCCGCCAAAACCACCGAAGCCGCCACCCCCGCCAAAGGAGCCGCCTCCGAATGAGCCCCGACCGGATGAGAAATCCCCGTACTTGCCACGGCTTCTGCCTCCACCGAGCATATTCATCAACATCAAGGTGGTAAAGACATCCACCCCGCCTCCACGGCCACCCATGTGGTTGTTGTTGTCGCTTTTGTTTCTAATCATCGGAAGGATGACAAACAGAAATAGGAAGAACAAAAAGAAAAAGATTGCCCCTCCGGAATTACCTTGGCGCTGGGCACGGTCAGCTTGGTACTCTCCAGCTGCCAGCTTGATGATCATATCGGTGGCTTTGTCCAGTCCCTGATAGTAACCCTCCATTCTGAAATTTGGCACAATTACCTGGTCAACGATTCTGCGTGCCATCACATCGGGAATGGCACCCTCCAGCCCATAACCGGTAGCGATAAACACCTTTCGGTCTTCCATAGCTGCCAGAATCAAAACCCCGTTTTCCTTTTCCTTCGTACCTATGCCCCATCGGTCGCCCAACTGAAATGTATAATCGCTGATATCATAAGGCCCGATGGATTTGATGAGCACGATACTTACCTGGTTGCTGGTGCTGTCAGCATAGGCCACCAGCTTTTGTTCCAATCGATTGCGCTCAGAACTGGATAAAACCTCGGCAAAGTCATTTACCAGCCTGGGGGGAGATGGCACCGGAGGAAAATCACCCTCAGATTGGGCGAAGACATTTCCGAAAACCAAGAATAAGGAAAGCAATAGGAAGTATTTGGGAAATAAAGACATGTTTTATCCGAAAGAGATTTCATCAGGGAGCTCGTTGTCGTCCCCTTTTTGGTCATAAGGAAAATGCACCTGTAGTTGCTGGCCTGTCATTTCTATGCCTATACGCAAACCTTCAGTGTATTCCTTGTTTTTGAATTGGGCTAGCATGGCCTCCTTAATATCCTCCCAGAAATGTGGGGGAACCACCCGGTTGATCCCTGCATCACCAAGGATGGCAAATTTGTGATCCTCTACGGCCAGGTAAAATAGCACCGCGTTTCTGTATTGGGTTTTGTGCATCTTCAGCAATTCAAAAACCTCCGCAGCCCGATCCATCACATCTGCGGAGCAATGGTTCTCCAGATGGACCTGTATCTCACCGGAAGTGGTTCTTTCGGCCTGCTTTATCGCATCTATGATTATCTGTCTGTCCTGGGGGGAAAAGAGTTTTTCAGGCATAGTAAGTGAATTTAAAACTGTACCGTTGGAGCCTGCTCTGCACCTGCAGTGGCCTCAAAGTAGCCTTTGCGGTCAAATCCATACCATCCAGCAAATATGTTGTTGGGGAAAGTTCTCAATTCAGCATTGTAGCTTTGCACCGACTGGTTAAAGTTTCTTCGGGCTACGGCAATCCGGTTTTCAGTTCCCTCCAGTTGGGCCTGTAGGTCACGGAAGTTTTCATTGGCTTTGAGTTCCGGATATCTTTCCACACTTACCAAAAGACGGCTCAGCGCACCGCTCAATTGATCTTGGGCGCCTTGGAATTCGGCAATCTGTTCAGGAGTGAGGTTATCTGCATTCACATTTACAGAAGTGGCTCTGGCTCTAGCGTTGATTACCCCTTCGAGCGTCTCACGCTCAAAGTCAGCATATCCTCTCACCGTATTTACTAAATTGGGGATAAGATCCGCCCGGCGCTGATACTGGGTTTCCACTTCAGCCCATTGCCCGTTGATGGTTTCTTCTTTTTGTACAAACTGGTTGTAAACCCCAACGGCTTTGGTGTACATAAAAAGGCCAACTAAGGCCACCACAATAATCGGAATTAATGCTTTTTTCATATCAATGCTAAATTTCACTCAAATTTAGCAATAAACACGGAAGAAAGCCGATAGGGTTGCCTTTTTATGAGTTAATTGAGGGTTCGGTTACGGGGTCTTTGAGCGCCATGCTCTTCAGGAAAACCTTGAAAGTCGTGCCTTTTCCTAGCTCACTTTCCACGGTCAAATCACCGTCAAAAGCCCTGATTTGTTCTCTTACCAAATAAAGCCCCAGGCCCTTCCCATCGACATGGGAATGGAACCTTTGATAAAGTCCGAACAACCTGTCTCCATACCGCTCTAGGTCAAGCCCAATACCATTGTCAGAGAAAGCTATCACATGGAATTCACCCATTTTATATGATTCCACATGCAGGGCAGGCGGTCGCTCCGGGTGCTTGTACTTGATGGCATTGGTCAGGAAATTCAAGAAGAAATTTTCCAGATGCGAATAAACATAATTAATGTCAGGCGCTTCATTGAAATCTGTGGTGATTTTCACCCCAGATTCAACAATTTGCTGATAAAGGCTTCTTTCCACATTGTTGATAACATGCTGGAAGCTGAGATGCTCCACTTTTGGAACCTTCTGCTTCTTAATGGAAACCACCTCGATGAGATCCATGAGGGTGGCGCTGAGCAGTTCGGTGGAGATCTTCAGGTTCTCGATCACCTCTTTATTTTCAGGGTCAGCAGGATCTTCTTCATCGTAAAGATTCAGCAACGCCGAAATGTTGACAATCGGAGCCCTCAGATTATGGGAAACGATATATGCAAACCGTTGCAACTCTTCATTATGGGACTTTAAGTCTTTAATGAGCTTTTCCCTTTCCTTTTCGGATTTCTTGGATTCGGTGATGTTCTGGGTTACCAATAGTATCCGGTCAATTTCGCCGTCCGCATTGGTCAAGGGAACCCCACTTTTCAGATAATATTGGCCGCCATACGTGATTTCATACATCACCGTTTCACCATGGAGCACCGCATCCAAATGAGTTTTTGCCTCCACGGCTACCTCTGCTTCGTATTTGAGAAGATGAAAAGAACCGATCAGCTCCTTAGGGTTCATGCCCAGGTGCTGATATTCCTTTCCTTCGGTATAAATATACCTCAAGTCTTTATCCAGCACATCTACCGTTCCTTTCGGGAAGTTTTCGGCAATGCTTCGGTAAAGTTGCTCTGATTCTATAAGTTTTTTCTCCGCAGAGGTTCTTTCAGTGATGTCGTCAGCAAAAATCACATAATTGCTATCCCGATCATCCCCAAGGGTGACTACAGAAATTTTCAGCTCTCTATGTTCACCTTCCGGTATCGGCAGGTGGAAATAAGAGGAATAATTCTTTGACCTAGACGCCTTTGCGATCAGGCTCTTCAGCCTGATCAACTTATTTTTATCAATCAGCCTGATATCCAACAGTTGATCCTTGTTATCAATGTTGAAAATCTCCAGGGTTTTGGCATTGATCAGATTAATATTGAAATGGTTATCCACAGAGAAAATGGCATAATCGGCGCCATTCAGAATAGCCTGCTGCAGGTGGTTAGTGGTGACAAGCTCTTGCTCATACTTTACGCGCTGCATCTCCACTCCAATACGGTCACCAAGGATTTTGAGGATCTTGGAAATGTTCTCCTCATTCTCCATTGGCTTATCGTCCATAAAAGTCAATATCCCGATCTTGTTATCTTCTGCATCCAGAATCGAAATGGCCCCATAAGACACGATCTTAAGATCAGCCAGCATTTTATCCTTATAATATTCGTCAGCCACTCCATCCCTGATGATGACCGGATAGTGTTCTGCATGGTAAATCGCCGTGGAACAAGGCGTGTGTTCCAGTGGATAGTTGAAATTGGGCAATAATTGCCCAGCCTTGGCCACCGCCAGCGTGCGGATGTCACCTGACTTGGGCAAAAATTCCCCTATCATACAGTATCTGATACCCAGCCTTTGGGTGAGCAATTCGCAGAGCTTATTGAAAAACTCCGTCCCTTTGAGCTGGGCCGAAATGTCCGCTACCTTGTTTAATATATTCTGGATGAATTCCTGCTCAGTCAAATCTTCAATAGTGGCCAAAAGGATCTCACTGTTTTCAATGGATTTGACCGTGATTCTTACATAGTAGCCTATCTTATGGTAATAGGTCAAGTATGGGCCCTCATAAAAGCCTTCCCCGGTACGAAGGGCATCCTGAAACGCTTTATAAGCAGGTTTCCCATCCAAAATTTCACGCAGATCTTTTCCCACTAAAACATCCTCATTATCCAGTTTCAGCTTTTGAAGCAACCTTTTGTTCAGGCCCTGAATCTTCCCACCGGAATCAAACTGTATAATGGCCAATGGACTCTCCTCATATAGGGAGCGGTATTTTAAATAATTAAATTGAGCTTCCGTTTCTTTCTCCTTGGTATAGGTAATGTCAATGAAAAATCCCGCCCAAATGTATTCGTTTTCATACTGCTCTAGTTTGTTGGAAGCTCCATAAATCCACTTAGTCTGTCCGCTTGGAGTAATAATTCTGAAATGCGATTCGAATTTGGTCCCCGCCAAGAAAGATTCCTCATCAATTCTCAAAACTTCCTCCACATCCTCCGGGTGGATGAGTTCGATAAGGCTTTGTACAGAATCTGTGAAAACCGAAGCATCCACTTCAAAAAGCTGCTTGGACCCCTCACTCACAAACATAAACTGTCGGAATCCCCCCACGCCTCTTTTCAACATGTACACCATGCCTGGCACTACTCCGGTGAGCTCTTTGAGCTTGGACTTGTTGTCCAAAAGGTCCATCTCGGCCTGCTTAAGCTCAGAAATATCACGTATGGCTCCAAGGACAAACATTTTGCCCGTGGCAGATTGAAAAAACGGCTTGGCCAAATCATGAACATAAATATACTCCCCAGCCTTGTTTCTCATTCTGTAGACCACATCGAGGGTCTGCTCGAGATCAAGTTTTTCATCAAAACCTGTTATCAATGAACCACGATCATCGGGATGGATCAAATCAGACCAATCCAAAACTGAAAAATCCTTAAATTCGGCCTGAGTGTACCCTAATACTTTTTCAATAGCACCTGACCATCTGACTACCTTATTCCCGATTTCGTGCTCGTAATATATGGCCCCAGATTGCTGCTTGATCACCTGATCGTAAACCTCCTCATCCACGATATCCAGCTCATTGTCTGCCGAACCATAGCAAATGGAGATCATCCTGTGCCCATTTTGGAGCATTTCGGACTTTATAAACAATTGCTTGCTGAATATTTCAAACTTGGAATTGGCTTCAGATTGAAGGAAGCGCTCTAGATCATTGCTGTTCAAAAAATTGAACCTTTCCAAAAGGAAGTATTGAATCTCGCGGAGGGTGTTCAGCTTTTTCTTCAGCTGATTTTTCTCATAGCATATCACCTCCCCAGTAGGGGTAAGCAACCAGCTGAGGTGGATTTCCTTCGGTGCGGGTTGCTGAAATATCAGGATGTTGCACAGATAAGACTTGTCTTCCTGAGCAATCACGCAGCCTTCCAGCTGCGCAAAAGTAAACATGTATGGATTGAGGACAAATGGGGTGCAGATCTGAACCCCACTTCCTACTGTCGCAAACATTTTGGCAAAGAAGGGCCGGTCCAAAGTAGGCATGAGCCTCTCGAAAAAGGAATCCTGCATCTCTTTCTCACCCTCATTCAGAAATTTCTTAAGGGCTGTAGAAAGATATAGTAACTCAAAACGCTGATTTGGATGTTTTTTGAGAGTTAAAAGTATATTCTCAATATTTAAGTCGGCTTCTACCACCATTTTATCTAATCAATTACACAAGTAGTTTCCCAAAAATAGCCTATTTATCTTGACTTCAACAATTTATATTGAATATATTATTTTGTGGGAAATAGGCCATTTACTCTTTAAATCTGGCGCTCAAGCCTCAGGTCCTTTACCAAATTGACCTTGGCATCTTTAATGATCCGGTGCACCTCCACCTTGACCCTTCTGCCATCCCGGCTTCTCAACAATTCTGTGACATCGGGCAGGTTCCAAAACTCTACCGGAATGCCATTGACGGCCACTATTTCATCCCCCACCTTGAAGCCGCTCCTCTCCGCTGGGGAGTCGCTTCTGATCTGCTCAATAAAAAAGCGCTTTTCGGCTATCATCGGCATTCGGATCGTAAGCCCACTCATGTCAAACTCAAAAGGTTGCCGGTAAGCCCTGCCCCGCTTATAATAAAGCCTTTCCTGCGGATAATCATAGATGATGATTGCCCGGCTGAGCACATCCGAGCCCAAGCTGCCAAGCCTTCCCGTTTCAATAATGATATCCGAAAATTGCGTTTCATCAGGATAGGAAGTAATTATATCGTTGAACCTCAAGCGACCCACGGTCAGTTTTCTCACCCTCCCAACTTCGCCGGTCAGGTCCCCTCCTAAGCTTGTTCCGAGATCACTTTCCAAAGTCCTTTCCGGTAATACTATTTCCTCGGAGGTTTCTTGGTTCAAAAGCAGCCCATGATTTGCCCCAGTATCTATGAGCAGCTTGGCCTGCAGGGTAGGCCCAGGAGACTGCCTAATAATGCTGGTGACATAGGGCTTGCCATTCTCCAAGGTCATCTTCATTCTTTTGTAACCAAAGGGCTTCCTCCTGAATCTGTTTTCCCTGAAAAAAGTGAGGATATTGTTGTCGTAATCCACCCTTACCGGGTTAAGCTTGAAAAACTCATGCCCGATCACCCCATGAATGGGAATCCCCACCACTCTTTCCAGTTCCACAAAATCCTCATCCAAGACCAATAACGCTTGAACCCTGCCTACCACACCGTCCATTTGGATTTCATTATTGGGACTGATGGAGGCCGAGAGCACGGTTTTGCCATCGGCTCCCATGAGGTTGATCTTTCGGGAATAAAAAAGGTCAAGCTGATCGCCGATGGTTTTGCTGAAAAGCAGGTTGGACTTTACCCCGGTATCAATTAGGAAGTTTAATTTGGGTCCTCCATTGATAGAGGCAGGCAGGATGATCAGGTTGTTGTTGGAAATAAACTGCATTTCCACCCGGTTTTGCTCTTCTTCCATGAAAAACCCCGGCACCTGGCCAAAGCTTTCGAAGGCAAAAAACAATAGAAAAATGATGTATAAGAGTCTGGGTTTGATCATAATGGGTTTAATCCTGCCCATTAATATATAAATATTTTTTGTCTTCCCATTCCTAAAGCCTAATTCCCATGCAAGTTTTAGTCGATTATTTAGAATGATAGCAAATAACAGCATATTAAAACCTCCTGGTTTGAAAAAATTGAAAAATCCTGCATCTTTATTGATTATTACAATTTCTTATGGCAGAAAAGTCGGTTTTAGAAAAGGCAAAGAAGATTTTTGAAAATTTCCTCAGCAGGCAGGGGAGCCGCAAAACACCGGAAAGGTTTTCGGTGATCGATGAGCTATACGCCCTACCGCAGGATGAACACATAGACGTCGAAGGGCTGTTCCTTTTGATGAGAAACAAGGGCTACTCCATCAGTAGAGCCACTATATACAATACCCTCGACCTGCTGGTGGAATGTGGCCTGGCGGTTAAGCATCAGTTCAAAGACAAAGTGGCCCTCTACGAGCAGGCCCTTACTTACAAGCACCATGACCACCATGTCTGCAATCAATGCCGGAAGATCCGTGAGTTTTCTGACGAAAGGATCAACCTGATCAAGGAAGCCATGGGAAAAGAATTCCAATCGGCCATTTCCAGCCATTCCCTGGTTCTCTATGGGGACTGCCAGATTCCGGATTGTGAAAACCTAAAGCTCGGCTAACGGAAAAGCCGCCTATAGATAGGCTTACGGTACAAAAACTGCAAATACATGGCTGGATAAAGCAACAGGGTAAGGGGAAAAACCTTACCCTCAAAAGTGATGTTATCCACAATTTCCGTTTTTCCGTTTTTGCTCAAAAGCAGGTGCTGATGTTTCCAGGATTTTAGAAAAAACGGAAGCTTATTGCCCTCATCGATAAAGAAAAAGGTTTCCTTTCCTTCATAAGAGCGGGTAACTTTTCCTTTCCACTGCTGTTTGAAAAACCCAAAGTTCAACTCCATCTCAAACTGGTCCTCCAAATCGATCCCGTCAAAGCGCTTGATGGACACTTTTGGAAACGGGGGGCTTAATTTTTCCAGAAGGCTACTGTTAAACTGGGACTTTACCTTGCCCAAGTCCTGATTTACCAAAGTTTTGAAGCTGATTCTCATGGGATATAAAGTCAAAAATTTAATCTTTTGTTTTCCACAAAAAAAGGTCCCCTCAAGCATATTTTTACTTAAGGGGACTAATCAACATTTTATATTACACAACCTTTTTAAGGCAGCTTGTTCAGATACTTGAAAAACTCGCTATCAGAGGAAATGATCAAGCTTGTCTTATCATCCATGGACTTCTCAAAGCTCTCCATAGTTCGCAAAAACTTGTACAAATCCACCGATTGCCTGTTCTTGTTGTAAGCTGAGGCATAAATCCTGGTAGCCTCAGCATCTGCTCTACCTTTGATCTCCTCCGCCTCACGGAAGGCCTCCGACTGGATTTGTGCCAAATCACGCTCTTTATTACCTTCGATTTTTCTAGCTTCTCCCTGTCCTTCGGATCTGAATTGGTCTGCGATCCGGTTTCGTTCACTGATCATTCTATCATACACCCTATCTCTCACCTCATCCACATAGTTCATTCTTTTAAACCTGAAGTCCAAGATCCGAACTCCGAGATCGGTGGTACGCTGGTTGGCCTTTTCCAGAATGATCCGCTCGATCTGGGCACGCCCCACGTTGATATCCTCCAAAATCTCTATTTCCTCCATAAAATCCTCCGTCACCTCTGGATCTCTGTTCGTTGATCTCACCAGATCCAATAATTCATGACTAGCAATGGCATTTCTGGTTTCTCCGTCCAAAATATCGTCCAGCCTGGATTGCGCTGATCGCTCATCCCGCAGCCTGATGAAGAACTGCAGGGGGTCGGTGATCTCCCAGCGGGCATAAGTATCCACAAAGATAAACTTCTTGTCTTTGGTGGGTACTTGGTTTTTATCTCCGTCCCACTCCAAGTAGCGCCTGTCAAAAAACTGCACTTTATGGATAAATGGCGTCTTGAAGTGAAGGCCTGGGCTCGTCCTTGGCTGGCCCACGGGCTTACCAAATTGCGTCACGATAGCCTGTTGGGTTTCATCCAAAATATAAATACTGCTCGTCAGTAGAATAATAGCTACCGCCGCCAAAACTATCCAGCCAATATTATTCTTTCTCATATCAATTCTTTTTATCCAGGTTCAAGAGTGGCAATACATTGTTGCCCTTCTCATCAGTAATGACTTTGTTGCCGATTTTGGGAAGGATTTTCTCCATGGTTTCCAGATAAATCCGCTGCTTGGTCACTTCGGGTGCTTGTTGGTAAGCTTCAAAAAGCGAATTGAAACGCTCAGCCTCACCCCTTGCGCGGTTTACCCGGTTCAGGGCAAAGGCCTCTGCCAGTTGGATGGTCTCATCTGCCTCACCTCGGGCCCTGGGAATCACCCGGTTGTATTCAGCCTCCGCTTGGTTGATCAGGGTTTCCCTTTCCTGCTGAGCCTGGTTCACTGCGTTAAATGAGGGTTTTACCGGATCTGGCGGGTTCACATCCTGCAACACCACCTGGTCGATACGGATGCCGTTTTCATATTCGTCACAAAGCTCCTGTAGCAGGACTTCCACACTTGTGGCGATCTGCTGCCTACCCACAGTCAGCACCTCATTTACGGTGTGATCGCCGACGATTTTCCGCATTGCCGCTTCGGACATGTCACGAAGGGTCTTTTCGGCATTTCTCACCCTGAATAAAAATTTGTAAGAATCGATGATCCTGTATTGCACCACCCATTCTACATCGGTGAGGTTGAGGTCGCCGGTGAGCATCATGGATTCATCCCCATAGGCTGTTTTGGAATATTCCGAACGCTGATTGGCCGATTCAGTTCTGAAACCAAATTCCTGCTTCAACTGACGCTGAACAGGGATTTTATGCATGGTTTCTATTCCATAGGGGAAAATGAAATTAAGCCCTGGCTCCACCACCCGGTCAAATTCCCCAAGCCGGACCACCACTCCCTCTTCCTCGGGCCCTACAGTCTTGACGGCCGTGAAGATCCCCACCAGGATTAACAGCCCTAGCACAATTTTGCCGAGATACATCTTTATCCAGTCTGGATTGATATTGATCTCATACTCTCTTTCTGACATTTTCTAACTTATTGTTTTCGGTGAAGGTAACGATAAATTGCTTAACGCAGGTAAAAGTTAGCTAAATGAGGCAAAAATCAAAAGAAAAAGTACCACCCAAATCACATCCATAAAGTACCAGTAAATCACGAAGAGCCGGATTTTCATTTTTTCAAATGGGTTGATCATAAAAAGCATGCTTTTGAATGCATCTTTGGAAGAAAGCTTCAATTGTGCATACAGCATGCCCGCAAAAACCAGCGCTCCTAAAAGGTGAATCGCATGAATTCCCGTAAGCAAAAACAGATAACTCTCTGAGGCTACTCCTTTGAACCTCACTCCCATATTTTGCAGCTCTAGCCAACCCAAAAGCTGTAATAGTGTAAAAATCAGCCCCAACAACAGCATGCTCAGCACCATCTCCTTGAGCTTCACAAATTCATCCCGAATATATAGATCCAGCAATTTAGAAGCCGCCACCCCGCTGACAACCATCACCCCGAGACTAGCCAAAAAAGAGATGGGCACCCTAAATGCCTGCAATACGAATTGCTGCTGGAAGGAAAACACAAATGCAATGCTGAGATACAAAAATATCAGCCCGCTGCCGAACATCCCCAAATAAACCAATGTTTGGTACGGATGCATATCTTCCACTTTCTTAAACCATGTAGCCACGCCTATATCATACAATTCATATATAAAACATTTAAAAATAACATAGGTTCTGAAGTGGAAAGATAATCCATTGTAAAAAATGAATTCCTAACTTTGCACCTGCAGAATTAACCCTCAAAAACCATATACCTTGGAAAAACAGGCTTTTCTTTCCCTCTATCAACACGACCCAGTTGTCAAAACAATTGCCGCGGATCTCAAAAAGCATACTGGCGATACTTTTCACCTCAAAGGGGTTTATGGAAGTCTGGACATGGTGCTTGCTTCCACACTCTTTGAGCAGCTATCCAGCCACCAGCTTATCGTGGCCCACGACAAGGAAGAAGCGGCGTATTTGGCCAGTGACCTTTCCTCCCTGATTGACCAAGAAATCTATATTTTCCCCACTTCCTATAAAAAACCTTATCAGCATGATGAAGTGGAAAATGCGAATGTGCTGATGAGGGCCGAAATTTTGAACCTCATTTCGGACAAAGACAAGGGAAAACTTTTGATCGTAACCTATCCTGAGGCGCTATTTGAAAAAGTTATCAACAAAAAATCCCTCAAGGAAAACACCTTTACAGCCCAAAAAGGGGAAAAGGTGGATGTGGAGTTTATTTCGGAGCTTTTGACTACCTATGATTTCGAGAAAACCGATTTTGTGTATGAGCCGGGCCAATTTGCCATTAGAGGTGGGATTATTGACATCTTTTCATTTGCCCACGATGAGCCTTATAGACTTGACCTTTTTGGAAGAGAAATAGAAAGCATCCGGACTTTTGATCCGGAAACGCAACTTTCCATTGCCGAAATCGACAAGATTAACATTATTCCCAATGTACAGACCAAATTGCTTCAGGAAGTAAGGCAATCCTTTATAGAATTTCTACCAAAGGACACCATCATTTGGTTTAAAGACTTTCAGCAAAACCTGGACATGCTTGACACGGCCTATCAAAAAACTGTGGACAAGTATGAAAGTCTAACCCAGGACGGCCAACCTAAAAAGCTGCTGAATACACCTGCTGAGCTTTTTGAAAATGCAGCCTCATTCAAAAAGCAGCTTGAGCCATTCAATAAGATAGAATTTGGAAACAAGTTCTATCTGTCGGCCAAAAAAACCTACGAATTTGATGTTTCCCCGCAGCCTTCGTTCAATAAGAATTTTGACCTGCTTGTGGATAACTTGGGCGAAAACGCTGAGAAACGCTATATAAACATCATTTGCTCTGAAAGTGAAAAGCAGATCGAAAGACTGCTCAATATCTTTGAGGAGCTGGACCCAACCTTGAAAGTACAGACCCTTTCCATGAATCTCCGGCAGGGTTTTGTGGATAAGTCTCAAAAAATAGCCTGCTATACCGATCACCAGATCTTTGACCGGTACCACCGTTATAAAACCAAGGCCAAAGCCAGCAAGACAAAAGCCTTGACCCTAAAGGAACTGAAATCACTCAACCCAGGAGACTATGTAGTACACGTCGATTATGGGGTGGGCAGGTTTGCAGGATTGGAAAAGGTGGATGTCAACGGTAATTTCCAGGAGGCGGTAAGGCTGATTTTTCGGGATGACGATCTTCTCTATGTCAACATCCACTCCCTGCATAAAATATCCAAATATTCCGGTCAGGAAGGCACCGCCCCCAGTATGTCCAAACTTGGGAGCCCGGAATGGGAAAACAAAAAAAGCAAGGTCAAGAAAAAGGTCAAGGATATCGCCAAAGACCTCATCTCCCTTTATGCAAAAAGAAGAAACGCCCCTGGGCACCAATACAAGCCGGACAGTGTACTGCAAGTGGAACTGGAAAGTTCTTTCCTATATGATGACACCCCCGACCAGGCCGTGGCTACCACTGATGTGAAGGCCGACATGGAAAAGCAGTATCCGATGGACAGGCTCGTGTGCGGTGACGTGGGTTTTGGGAAAACCGAAATCGCCATCCGGGCCGCTTTCAAGGCGGTAAACGACCGCAAGCAAGTTGCCATACTGGTTCCCACCACGATTTTGGCCATGCAGCATTATCAGACTTTCAAGGAAAGGCTGCAGGACTTCCCAGTAAAGGTGGATTACATCAACCGCTTCAGGACCACCAAAGAAATCAAGGAAATCACCAAACAGGTCACTTCCGGGGAAATCGACATCTTGGTCGGCACGCATAGAATTGTCAACAAAGACATAAAATTCAGGGATCTGGGCCTTTTGGTAATTGATGAGGAGCAAAAATTCGGAGTTAAGGTCAAGGACCAGCTAAAAGAATTGAGGGTGAATGTTGATGTGTTGACATTGACAGCCACGCCGATACCAAGGACATTGCATTTCTCACTTATGGGAGCCAGGGATCTTTCTGTGATTGCCACCCCTCCCCCAAATAGACAGCCGGTAACTACCGAGATCCACACTTTTCAGGAAGAAGTGATTCGGGATGCAGTCGCATATGAAATTAGAAGAGGTGGGCAAGTGTTTTTTGTCCACAATCGGGTGGGAGAAATTGACAGTATAGCCAACCTCATTATGCGCTTGGTACCCGACGCAAAAGTGGTCGGTGCGCACGGGCAGATGGATGGCAAGAAGCTGGAGAAGATTATGGTGGACTTTATCGAGGGTGAATTTGACGTGCTGGTCTCCACCAATATTATTGAATCGGGGCTGGATATCCCGAATGCGAACACCATTATCATCAATAGAGCCCATATGTTTGGGCTCAGCGATCTACATCAAATGCGCGGAAGGGTGGGAAGAAGCAACAAGAAAGCATTCTGTTATCTTTTGACACCTCCAACCTCCGGACTTACCCCGGAAGCCAGAAAAAGGTTGCAAACCCTAGAGGAGTTTTCAGATCTTGGCGATGGCTTCAAGGTGGCCATGCGTGACCTTGACATACGTGGCGCAGGAAATCTGTTGGGTGCCGAACAAAGCGGCTTTATCACAGATCTGGGTTTTGAGATGTACCACAAAATCCTTGATGAGGCAGTTCAGGAATTGAAGGAGAATGAATTTGCTGCTTTATTTGAAGATGATTTGAAAGAAAAAGTGGAAGTTCTGGTTCAGGATTGCGTAATCGAAACCGATATGGAACTGTTAATTCCTGAATCTTATGTATCAAATATCTCAGAAAGGTTGAGTTTGTACTCAAAATTAGATAATATTAAGACTGAAGAGGAGCTGGAGAAATTTAGCGCCAGTCTTCAGGATAGATTTGGCCAAATTCCCGAAGTGGTCAAGTCTTTGCTTGAAACGGTTAGGTTAAGATGGCTGGCTGAAAAGCTGGGCTTTGAGAAATTGGTTTTGAAGAACGGGGTGATGAAATGCTATTTTGTGCCCTCCTCGAAAGAATCTTATTTCAAATCTGATATTTTTGGCAAAGTTTTGGGTTATATACAAACACAGCCTAAATTTTGTAAAATAAAGGAACACAAAAATCGTTTGTTACTTACAATCAGCGGAGTAACTTCAGTCGGCAAAGCCAAGCAATGGCTACAGGACATGAAAAGCTGAAATTTTTAAAATTTTTTCACAAGTAAAATTTTGTCATTTCAGCATATATTTATGTTAAATTTCCAAAGAATAGGAAATATTCAGGTTTTTGGGCGTTTCACAAAAAATTCTTTTAGTTGTAATACGGTTTTATAGATTATATATTAGCACTTTAATAGGCAGCAAAAATTGATTGTCAAATGATATTTGGAAACAGAAACTTAGGATTATTCTTAACTGTGCTGACCCTAGTGGCAGTGACAGCTTTGTCTTCATGCAGCAGGGATGGCAGAAGAACGGCCGGTAAGCCAGGCAAGCAAAGTGCCTCCACGGGCGCCGAGTTCAGTTTTAACGACAGAGATACCACTCAATTTAGAGTAGTACGTGTCAATA
Organism: Litoribacter ruber; assembly: GCF_018500185.1. Taxonomy (GTDB): domain Bacteria; phylum Bacteroidota; class Bacteroidia; order Cytophagales; family Cyclobacteriaceae; genus Litoribacter; species Litoribacter ruber. The sequence goes on from NZ_JAHBGI010000008.1 coordinate 143,357, forward strand.
AAGAAGTAGTCGGGCCAAGACTTAAGCTTATCCAAGGCGGTCGTGCGGTGATCGGTTCACAGGAGCAAGACGTGATGGCCTTCCGAGACAATGCGGAAAGAACTGTTACCATCGCTTCATTCTACATGGATGAAACCGAGGTAACCAACCTTGACTACAAGGAATTTCTTTTTGACATGGGCAAAAGGGTCAGCCAAGACTCCATCCTTCGCCTAGAGCCAAATGAGAGAGTTTGGGCGGGAGCCATGTCCTATAATGACGTTTATTCCACCTACTATTTCCGTCACCCAGGGTTCAACTACTACCCTGTAGCAGGTGTGAGCTGGGTTCAGGCAAACGCTTACTCGGAGTGGAGAACGATAAGAGTAAACGAATTGATGAGGGAAAGAGAGAAGTTGGATACCACTTTGACTAGAAACCAACTTATCGAAAGAGGCGTGGTACTTCCTCAATATAGACTTCCAAATGAAGCGGAGTGGGAATACGCTGCAAAAGCCATGATCGGTACGCAGTATTTAGATGAAAACCAGGAAAATGGCAGAATCTATCCTTGGGATGGTAGAGGCATGAGAAACCCTTACAATGTCAAAAGAAAAAGAAGACAAGGTGATTTCTTGGCCAACTTTAAAAGAGGTCGAGGTGACTACGCTGGTATCGCAGGTGGTATGACCAACGATGGTGAAATCATCCCGACCAACGTTTATGACTTCCCTCCAAATGATTTCGGTCTTTACAACATGGCTGGAAACATGAACGAATGGGTACAGGATGTTTACCGTCCACTTTCCTTCCAAGATTTTGATGATCTTAACCCTCTGAGAAGAGATGGTATTTATGATGAAGAAGAAACTTACGGTACTTCCTTGATCGATGATAACTTCAGAGTTTACAAAGGCGGTTCCTGGAAAGATGTTGCTTACTGGTTATCCCCTGGAACAAGAAGATTTATGCACCAAGATTCAGCAACCAACCACATCGGTTTCCGTTGCGCCATGATCAGAGTAGGTGCCGAAAACAAATAAGAAAAACACAAGTAGCTTCAAGCCGGATCTTTAAGGATCCGGCTTTTTTTTTGACCATTCAGCCCGCATACCCGCCTTAGGATTAATTTTCAGCTTTCTCTTGCCAGTTTTTTATTATCTTAAAACCTTGAATTAAACCTCAGGATATATGCTTATAAAAACTACTTTCATCAGAAAAGTCAGCCTGCTCCTATGTGTGGCCTTGGGAATTACCTCCCAGATCCATGCCCAGGAAACCAGCTACCAAACCCCTCCAAGTGAAATTGAGGAATTAGTAAAAGCCCCAATTACCCCAGCGGTAACGTTTAGCAGAAGTGGGGACTTCATGTTGTTACTTGAAAGAGCCGGATATGGCTCAATTGAAGATTTGGCCCAGCCAGAGCTAAGAATCGGCGGCATCCGGATCAACCCTGCCACCAACGGACAGAGCAGGACATCATCTTTCAACAACATCAAGTTTAAAAAGATAAAAGACTCTGAGGCCCAATCCCTCTCAGGGCTTCCGGAAAACCCAAAACTGGGGAACATCACGGTTTCCCAGGATGAAAAGCACCTTGCTTTTACCCATAATACCGGCGAAGGAATTAGTCTTTGGGTAGCAGATCTATCCACCCTGGAGGCAAAGGAATTGGCAAGCAATATCGTAAACCAAGTTTACGGTCGCTCGATCCAATGGCTTCCTGACAACAAAATCCTGGTAAAAGCAGTCAATCCAAACAGAGGCGATGAGCCAAAAGCACCTTTGGCTCCAAAAGGACCGACCATCCAGGAGTCAACTGGAGATGCGGCACCTTCCAGGACATACCAGGATTTGCTCACAAACCCGCATGACGAAGACCTTTTGGCTTATTACATGGATAGCCAGCTGATGATTTTTGATCTTGACGGAGGAAAAACAGAAATCGGCGAAGCTGGAATGATCAAATCCATGAGCCCATCTCCCGATGGCGAATACATTATGGTTGAAACCATCCAAAAGCCATTTTCTTATTTGGTGCCAGCATCAAGATTCCCATACAATGTGGATATCTTGGACAGAGACGGAAACAAAGTAAAAACCTTAGCCGAAATTCCATTGGATGAGGTAAGACCCACTGGTTTCGATGCTACAGTTACTGGTCCTCGTTCCATCAATTGGAGAGCCGACAAACCAGCCACACTGTACTGGGCGGAGGCACAGGACGGCGGAGATCCCAGAAAAGACCTTGAGGAAAGAGATATCATCTTCATGCAGGATGCTCCATTCGATGGGGAAAAAACCAAGTTGGGTTCTACTTCCCTTCGTTTTGCAGGCATCAACTGGTCTGATGACAAGTTTGCGATCCTCAATGAAAGATGGTTTGCTTCCAGAAAAGAAAAACGCTCACTTATCAACCCTTCCAAGCCTGGCGAAAAAGGCAAGGTGATCATAGAGCGCTCTTATGATGATATTTACAACGATCCGGGAAGCCCACTATTTGTGGACAACCAATACGGTAGATCAGTTATCCACAGAAAAGGTGACAAGATCTTCATGACCAGTGAAGGAGGCTCGCCGGAAGGAAGCATGCCTTACTTATCCACATTCAATGTCAAAGACGGCAAAGAAGATATCATATGGAGAAGCGAAGCCCCATATTACGAAAGAGTTACAAAAGTCCTCAACACGGATGGAACAGAGTTTATTACCATCAGAGAAAGTACGGATGAGCAGCCAAACTACTGGGTGAGAAACACCAGAAAGCGAATCGCGCCAATTCAGATCACAGATTTTGAGCATCCATATGAGTCTTTAAAAGGTATAAACAGGGAGCTTGTCAACTATGAAAGAAATGACGGTTTGAATCTTTCAGCTACCATTTACACGCCCGAAGGTTATGATGCAGAAAGAGACGGCCCGCTTCCAGTTTTGATGTGGGCTTATCCACGAGAATACAAATCAGCCGCCACCGCTGCGCAGGTCAGAGGCTCCAAGCATGAATTTACCCGCCTAAACTGGGGCTCGCCTTTGTACTGGGTGACCCAAGGATATGCAGTAATGGACCGCACCGAAATGCCGATTGTAGGCGAGGGTGATGAGGAGCCTAACGATTTCTTTGTAGACCAGCTGGTGGCCAATGCCGAAGCAGCTATTGATTACATTGTGGAAAGAGGTATCGGTGACCGTGATAGAATCGCTGTAGGAGGCCACTCTTATGGAGCCTTCATGACAGCTAATTTGCTTTCCCATTCTGATCTATTTGCCGCAGGAATTGCCAGAAGTGGTGCCTACAACAGGACTTTGACACCATTTGGCTTCCAATACGAGCAGAGAACCTACTGGGAAGCTCCGGATGTGTATAACACCATGTCCCCTTTCATGAATGCCCACAAGGTAAAAACCCCGATCCTTTTGATCCACGGAGAGGCGGATAACAACTCAGGAACATTCCCTATCCAAAGTGAGCGCTATTATAATGCCCTTAAGGGACACGGCGCCACTACGCGATTAGTGTTCCTTCCGCATGAGAGCCACGGGTATGCCTCCATGGAATCTATCCTCCACACCCTTCACGAACAACATGAATGGCTGGAAAAATGGGTGAAAAACAAGAATAAATAATAATTTGAAAAGGGGCTTTAACAGCCCCTTTTTTTATGCAAATTATTTTTGGCCAAACCGCTAATTAATAAAGCATTATTTCTAAATTTATTTTTTAATTCATTTTTCCTGTTGTTTTTCTGCATGAAAAAACTTTACCTCCTCCTAGTCTTCTGCTTTTGCATCAACCTGGCCTTTTCCCAAACTTGGAGAAGAGTGTCCCATTGGGGCAATGATTACAACGCCATACACTGGGTGAATGAAGAGGTCGGTTTTATTGCGGGAAAAAATATCATCCTCAAAAGTATTGACGGCGGACTGAGCTGGGTGGAGCAGGAACCGCCTCTTAGAACCTCCATGCTTGGGGTCTCCTTTTTCAATTCCAACATTGGGATGATGGTGGGTCTGGAGGGGAAAATCTTCCGTACCACCGATGGTGGGGATAATTGGACATTAAGCGACCTGCCTTCTCAAGAAACTTTTACCAACCTCCATTATTTTTCCGAAAATGAAGTGTTGGTGGCGGGGAAAAATGGAAGAATGTTTCATTCACCCGATGGAGGAAACAGCTGGAATCAAGTCTCAGTGGCCACCAATGCAGATTTGAACTCCCTCCACTTTGTCGATAATTCCCTTGGCTATTCATCCACCTCAAATGCTGAGGTTTTAAAAACCACCGATGGTGGCCAAAATTGGAAGGTCATAAACACAGGCTTTGATTCCAATCTTAAGGACATTTATTTCGTCAATGACACCTTGGGATATACAGCGGGCACTTCTGCGACAATTCTCAAATCTATTGATGGTGGAGAAAATTGGACTTTTATCAACAGTGGAGTCGATACCGATTACACCATGGTGGCGTTCAGCAGGGTGAACCCAAACATTGGGCTCTTTGCGGGAAATGATGGATACCTCATGCGCACCACCAATGCAGGCCTCACGCTCGCTGCAGTGAATAGCCGAACTCCTCAAACCATTAACGATCTTAAATTCAGGTTCAATACCAATACAGTATTTGCAGTTTCCAATAGCGGCACCCTGACTTCCTCCACCAACAGCGGAGGCGGCTGGGCAATTCGGCTATCCGGCAATCGCAACGATTACAATGCCACCCACTTCAAGTCTGAAAACCACGGCTACATAGTAGGTGAAAATGGGTTGGTTTTATCCACAAACAATGGAGGAACCAGCCTGGCCAACCGCTCAAGGCCCATTTCTGTTTCATTTTTGAGCCTTTACTTTACGACTAATACACTGGGATACATAGGGGGGCAAAATGGGATTATCCTTAAAACCACCAATTCCGGCGGAGGATGGACCGCTCTCAATGCCGGGACCAACAGGGATATTTTTGGTCTTTATTTCTTCAACAATAATGAAGGCTACGCCATTGGAAGCCGGGGTTTTATCAGCAAAACCGAAAATGGAGGCGTAAATTGGACCACCATAGATCCAGGAAACAAGGATATCAAATACAATGACATCAAGTTTTTCAATGACAAAGTAGGTTTGATTATCGGAGAAAACGGTTTTCTTTCCAAAACTGTGAATAACGAAAAGTGGGAGCAAATCAGCTTTCCCGCTATTGAATACCTCACCTCCATAGAAATTCTCGACGAAAATGCCGCCATCATCACAGGGCATAATGGCGGATTGTGGAAAACTTCCGACCAAGGCGACACTTGGTCCAAAATTTCAACCCCATATTCCATCCATTTTAACGATGCCTCCTTCTTGGACGAACAGGTCGGATTTATTGCTGGGGATAAAGGGCATATCATAAAGACTGCCGATGGGGGTCAGAACTGGGAGAAAATCCATACTGGGACCTATCAGAACTTTACGGGAATAAGTTTTGGTGACCTCAGTACAGGTTATGCTGTTGGGGAAGCGGGTACATTCTATAAATACAGCTGTCTGGTACCTGAAAGTCCCGTCGTAATTTTTGGAGAAAACAACATCTGTGTCAGCCAGCAGGCCTATTCAATTCAAGGAACATCCGAACCTGGGGTTACTTATGAATGGCGTGTGGACGGTGGTACCATACTAGAAGGCCAGGGCGGCACCCGAATCGTAGTGAGATGGGATAGCCCAGGCCGCCATGCCGTAATGGTGCGTGGACAAAACAATTGCGGCAACAGTGCCACCAGGGCCATGGAAATAGCCGTTTCAAGTGAGCCAGGCCAGGTCAGTGAGATTATCGGGAATGGCTCAGTATGCATCAATTCATTTGAAACCTATGAAGTGGATTCGCTGATAGGAACGGAATATTACTGGGAGACCAATGGCGGAATCATACGGGAAGGCCAAGGAACTGGAAAAATTACTGTGGAATGGACCAATCTCAATGATTACAACCTAAAAGTATCCCCCGTAAATCCATGCGGAGCGGGTTCCACCGTTTCAAAGGCCATTAAAATCAACCGTGAACCGGATATGCCAAGTGAAATAAAAGGTGCCGCCATGACCGGGTTGGGAATGGAAGAGGAATATGAAATAGCCGCCATTGCTGACATGAGCTATCAGTGGCAGGTAGATGGGCCGGGACAAATTCTCTCGGGGCAGGGGACTCCCAAAATAAAAGTAAAATGGTCGGAAGAAGGTGATTTCACCCTTAGCGTAATCCCTACAAACTCCTGCGGAACCGGGGAGGCGAGGGAAAAATCGGTAAATGTGGATTTCATTACCTCCACCGAAAGGACACCGGATCTACACTGGAAAATGTACCCCAACCCATCGAATGGATCAGTTAATCTTGACCTCAATGGAATCTCAGATCCCAGGAAAATCGAAGTGATCAGCTCAACGGGAAAAATTGTTAGAGAAATCTACCTCACCAGTCCGCAGCAGCTGATTGAGCTGCAAAATTTACCGAAGGGCTTATTCACAATTCGTGTAATAGGCAGAACCCAAGATTATATTAAGAAGTTGGTAGTAAATTAACCTAAGGAGGATTCGATATTAAATGTGTTTCGCCTCAAATAAGTAATAGCCTAGCCAAATTTTATTTGGCGTGTTTAAAATAATGTATTTTTTATTTCAATTTAATAAAATTATAGATAAGCATATCTTTATTTTACAGGACATTATTTTATGACACGGGTTGCAAAATATCCCGAAAATCATGTCCTTTGCGTCAAATTAAACCCAAATAACGATGCATAATAGAGATTTCCACCCGGAGAGCTTAATGATGACCCATGGCTACAAGCCAGAACTATCAGAAGGCGCCATCAAGTGTCCTATTTTCCAGACTTCAACCTTTGTATTCAAAAATGCCGAAGAAGGTAAAGCTTTTTTTGAAGTGGCTTATGGAAAAAGGGAAAAGGACCCACACGAGGAGCTTGGCTTGATCTACAGCCGCTTGAACAATCCGGATCTGCAGATTTTGGAAGAAAGACTTTCCCTTTGGGACAAAGCCGACGAATGTTGCGTTTTTGAAAGCGGAATGTCTGCCATTTCTACGGTTATGCTAGAATTTTTGCGTCCCGGGGATGTCATTCTTTATTCCAAACCAGTTTACGGCGGTACCGATCATTTTGTCAACAAAGTATTGCCTGAGTACGGCATAAATGGATTAGGCTTCACCAGCGAGCAGTCCAAAGACGAGGTTCTGGAAATGATTAAATCCAAAGATCTCCGTTCAAAAGTAAAAGTTATCTACATAGAAACCCCCGCCAACCCTACCAATGCCCTTTTCGATATAGAAATGTGCAAGGAGATCGCTGATGAGTTATCCACACCTGATCAAGAGGTAGTGATCGTGGTGGACAACACCTACATGGGTCCTTTGTGGCAACAGCCCTTGAAGCATGGTGCCGACTTGGTGGTGTATTCTGCCACTAAATATATTGGCGGTCATAGTGACCTTATCGCCGGTGCGGTATTGGGTAAAAGTGCCCATATGCAAAGGGTGCGTAGACTGAGAACATTCCTTGGAAACATGGCAGGACCTTGGACAGGCTGGTTGCTGATGAGAAGTTTGGAAACGCTGAAGATCAGAATGACCCAACAGGCAGAAAATGCCAAGCATGTGGCTGACTTCCTACTCAACCATCCAAAAGTGGAAAAGGTATATTATTTAGGTCACCTTACAGAGGGCGACCCTTCTTATAAAACCTACAAAAACCAGCTTTCCTGTGCCGGAGCGATGGTTTCATTTGATGTAAAAGGCGGAGAAAAAGAGGCATTTAAGTTCTTAAACTCCCTCAAGCTTATGAAATTGGCAGTATCACTGGGTAGCACGGAATCCTTGGCGGAGCATCCTGCCACCATGACCCACTCTGATGTGTCGGATGAGGATAGAGACCTTCTGCATATTTCCGATAAACTCGTGAGGCTTTCCATTGGTGTAGAACATTATTCCGACATCATTTGGGATATTGAGCAAGCGTTAGAGCAAATCTAAATACGCTATAAAAAGAAAGGCCTGCAGTTAGCAGGCCTTTTCTTAAATCTTTTCCGTCTCCCTCAATCGCACATACTGAAAAAGGTCTCCCATTTTACCGTTTTTGATAAAGGCATTCTTAAGAATCGCCTCAGCCTGAAATCCCGCTTTTTCCAATACCCGCATAGAGGCTACATTGAAATCGTAGGTTTGGGAAAAAACTCTGTGGACATCGAATTTGCTGAATAAATAGTCCGTGAAAATCTTCACCGCCTCCGAAGCAATCCCTTTTCCCCAAAAAGGCTCCCCAATCCAAAAACCGACCTCCATATTGGGCCTGAGTTCATCCTTTCCCCTTTCAGATCCCACCGACCCCACCAATTGACCATCTAGCTCTATGGCAAAATTCTGAGGAGGGTTGAATTTTTGGTTGTACTCTATCCAGTATCTTGCGTCGTGGATGGTGTATGGCTGAGGATAACTGTCCCTTAGATTTTGTGCAATTTTGGGGTTGTTGGCCAAAGGATATAGTTTATGAAAATGTGTATCTTTCCAAGTGGTCAAGCTGACTCCATTTTCTCCGGTGATTCTCATATAGTAAGTGTAAGGTTGGTTTACAAAGTTCTACAGAAATAACGGCAAGCTGCTTTAATCCTTATTTAATTTGGCAACAAAACTTAATCTTCCATGCCGCCACCCTTCATCTTCTCAGCATTTTCAGCAAAACGGAGAGCTGAGATAAACTCCTCAATATTACCGTCCATGATATCAGGAAGGTTGTAGACCGTTTTATTGATCCTATGATCCGTTACCCGACTTTGGCTGTAATTATATGTCCTGATCTTATCCGAACGGTCACCGCTTCCCACCATAGAGCGTCTTTGCGCCCCTACAGCCTCATTGTGTTTGGCAAGCTCAATTTCATAAATCCTGGACCGAAGTACTTTCAGCGCTTTCTCGAAGTTTTTGATCTGCGACTTCTGATCTTGACAGGTCACTACCAACCCAGTCGGAATATGGGTAAGCCTGACCGCCGAATAGGTGGTGTTTACAGACTGCCCCCCCGGACCGGATGAACAGAAGGTATCTTTTCGCACATCATTCAAGTCGATGTTGACGTCCACTTCTTCCATTTCAGGGAGCACGGCCACCGTAGCGGCGGAAGTGTGAACCCTACCCTGGGTTTCCGTGGCCGGCACACGCTGTACCCGGTGCACACCGGATTCGTATTTCAACATACCGTACACGTCAGCCCCTGTCACGGTACTGATTATTTCTTTATAACCGCCCGAAGAGCCAAATGTTAAATCCAATACGGTAAGATTCCAACCCTGCTTTTCGCAAAAGCGCTCGTACATCCTAAAAAGATCACCGGCAAAAATAGCCGCCTCATCCCCTCCTGTACCACTTCTAATCTCCAAGATACAGTCTTTGGAGTCGTTGGGATCTTTTGGAATCAGCATCTGCTTGAGTTCTTTTTCAAGCTCGGTCTCACGCTCCCGAAGCTCATCCAGTTCGGCTTTGGCCATTTCCCTGAAGTCCGGGTCCTTTTCCTTGTCCAATATTTCCTTGGAGCTCTTGATGTTGTCCATGACCAGCTTATACTCATCATACACGGCCACCACCTTCTCCAGGTCTTTATATTCTTTGCTCAGCTTGGTATATTTGCTCATATCCGACATGGCGTCCGGCTGAATGATCAACTGGCCCACTTCTTCAAATCGCTCCTTAATCGCTGCTAACTTATCAAGCATGTTTTCTGTAGTTTGAACTTGCAAAATTAAGAAAATAAGTCGTATACCGAAGGCTATCAAAAGAATCTGGAAACCCAATTCTGACCTTTGAAGATTATCTGCTATCTTTATTTGCTCATAGAGACCAAAACATGAACAAGAAAATTCAAATCATACTATTGGCTATAGCCCTGCTCACCGCTTGTGATGACAATAGGCGAATCAATAGAGAAGATTATGAAAGCGGAAGAAGGGACCGTGAGGTAAGGAAAGTCAATGAGGCTGAGGTGACCCAAAAAGCCTTCGAAATGGGAGATGAGATCAGCACGGCAGCCCAGCAAGAATTGCTGGCCACGCTCACCAAGGTTATTGAGGAAAGTGGGGTAGCGGGAGCGGTTGAATTTTGTAACCTGGAAGCCTTGCCACTTTTGGAAAGTGTCGGACAGAAATACAATGCCAAGATTAGGAGGGTTTCCAATAGATACAGGAACCCCAATGACAGACCGGACCAAGATGAGGAAATGCTCCTTTCGGCCTACGAGTACAATGTGGATAACGACATAAAAAGTGAGCCCAATATCCAAAAAATCGAGAACGACCAGGTGTTGTTGTATACAAAAGCGATTACCATCCCAAGTCAGCTTTGCCTTAACTGCCATGGCGACCCGGAAAGCGATATAGCCCCGGATGTTTTGGCAAAAATCAACCAACTTTACCCCCAAGATAAAGCCACAGGCCACACAGAAGGGGATCTAAGAGGAATGTGGAGCATCCGCCTGCCCAAAAAAGAGGTCATCAAAAATCTATAATTATTGAAGTATGAGAAAAAGACTCACCAGATCCTTAAATGAGAGAATGCTTGCTGGAGTATGCGGCGGCATTGCCGAATATTTTGGCTGGGACCCCACCGCGGTCCGCATTGGCTACATTCTGATTTCCATTATAAGCGCGGCTTTCCCGGGCATCTTGGTTTATGTCATTCTGTGGATTGTGATGCCAGAGGATGAATTTCCTTGGAGGCAACATTAGAAAAACTGTATAGCTATACAGATCAACACCAGACTGACTGCCATGGAATAAAGAACCAGCAACCCTGATTCCTTCTCTTTACTTCCCAAAAAGGAGGCAAAAACGGTTATGTTAGCTGCAATCGGAAAAAGGGGAATAAGGGCCAGCAATTGCCTTTCCTCCTCATCCAATTTATCCACAAAAGCATACTCTAAAGCCAATATAGCTGCTGTGATGATTATTCCTCCCACAGTTCTCAAAGCCATAAATTTGTTGAGGTATTTCCAGTCAATACCCTTGATTTTTAAGTTGCTGACATTCATTCCGATGATGAGCATACCAGCAGCCGACACAATATAGCTAAAAACATCAGTCACCGGCTCAGCCTCCTCGGGCGGCTCCACATCTAATACTTTCAAAATCACGGCAATAATAAAGGCATAAAGAAACGGAACCTTCAAGGTTTTGATGATCGACTCCTTCGTGCCATTTTTGGATTTGGACACCTGATAGTAGCCAATTAAATCACCATATAGCGCGGTACCCACATAAATGGTAATCAAGCTTGTGACGGCTTGCTCGCCAAAAAGGGCCATCACGGTAGGAATCCCAAAAAACGCTACATTAAAGAATGAGAACGAGCTTTTGACCAGGTATGGATTTTCCTCTGAGGCAAAAGTTTTATTTGCAAGTAAGGCGGGTACATTCATCAGCAAAGCCAGAAAAAAGGACATCACGGGCAATACCATGATGGTATCCTCCTCGGCCTCCAATACATGATTGACGACCAAGACTGGCATCAAGACATAGATTAGCGGGCTTGTAATATATTTCTTGGGTACCCATTCCTTTTTACTAAGCCAAAAACCAAGAGGTAAAAACAATAAGTAGGGGCCAATTCCGCCCAAAAACTCAGCAATTTTCTCCATACCGAGCTTTAAATAAAATATCTTGGCATAGCGCGGCAATGGATCTCACATTATACCAGACCGCATTTACATCCAGCATCATTCCATTAAGCAAATGCCCCGTACCATAGATACCGCAGACTTTGGATTTATTGATTGCCTCCAAAGTGAGCTCATTGACCAATATGCCTCCTGAGGGATAGGGGTGGATAAGTTGCTTTTTCAGGAGGTTTTCAGTCAATGTGCAGTCCATATCTTCCACTTGGGAAGGGCTACCGGTGGCATTGATTAAGTTATCCACAGTCTTTTTGCCTTTTTCTCCAAATTCAACTTCAAATGAATTTTCATGTGGGTTAATATCCCCGATTTCGGCATGGACGGTCAAAACACCTTTGTCCATTAATGCCTTAAGTCTTTTGGCATTGCTCAAAGGCATCCCATGCCGATTGACAGCCCAGTGCGGCCCGAGCCATTTCTTAAAACGGTTTTTTTCTTCCTCAGAAAGCCAGCTCCAAAGTTTCGCCGCGTCATACCTCAAGGAATAAGCTACGTTCAAAATAGCATCTCCACCGTTTTCGGCAAGCTCAATATCTTTGGCCAGATAATCATCGGCTTTTTTGCCCAGCCTATCCTGCTCTTTCCAATCAATGGGTCCTTTTTTGACATTTTCGGCATCCCTCATGAAAAGCCTAAACAGCTCCTTTACCTTTGGTGCCCGAAAATGCTTTCTTTTGATCATATGCACATTTTTAAGTGTCAAGTATGATCTCACAATCTCATTGTTTTCTATTGGCTGCACCCTTGGCAACATTCCCTCGGGACTGAACAGGGAGATTTTTCCCTCATGACCATGATCCATTAGGGCTACCACCGCATCTATGGAGCTCAGGCTTGTCCCCAGGATACCCACATGGGCCTTTTTATCAATCTTCTCCAACATCTTATGCGCTGGCCAAGGTGAATTGATGAAATGTGGATAACGTTGAAAATCCTTGAAATTTGTAGCCTCTGGATTGCCCAGTGCCAATATCACATAATCGCTTTGGATAGGGTTACCCTTTTCCAAAATCACCTTAAACCTTTCCCCGTCCACTTCAATATCATCAGCCCTGTCACAGACCAATTCCACATTCAGATTGATGGATTTGGCTTTTTTAAGGTGGGAAGCAAACTGCTCGTGAAGGTAATCCCCGTACAAAATCCTGGAGGTGTAAGCATGGTCTATATCCCCGTTTTCCTCCTCCACGCGTCCCCGCGCCCTATAGGCATTGTCATGCAGCCATTCACTGAAGTGCTCCACCTCATCGGCAAAAATCCCCATCAGTTCGGCTTGGGTGTTGAGCAAATGGCTTTTTTCCGTGGTGCCAAAAGCCAGCCCGTAACCGACTTTCTTTGATTTTTCAATTATGGTAATGCTAAGTTGATCCTCTAACTTCTGAGTGCTAATCTGGACAAAAAGTTCAATAAAGGCCGCCACGCCGCAGGCTCCCCCGCCGATGATGCAAATATTCTTCATGCTTGGATGGTTTATGGTAATCATCTTAACCCTTTATTACCTTGCATGTTTATTTTCTCCCATTTTATTGTAGCATTTTATGATTTCTGGTTTGATTGCCTTATGGAAAGCCATTATCTTGTGCTGATTTTCTGGCCAATCCCAGCTTTACCCGTTCCTTATGAAAAAAACTTTACTGTTACTCACATTCTCCATTTTACAAGCGAGCCTTTTTGCACAGACAAAGTCCCCCGCAGAATTTTTGGGTTATGAATTGGGTGAAAGATTTACCCCTCACCATAAAATCGTCGCCTACTTTGAACATGTGGCAGAACAAAACGAAAATGTGGAAGTGTATCATTATGGAGAAACCTATGAGCTAAGACCACTTATCGTTGCTTTTATCTCTTCGGCTGAAAATATCCGTAACAAAGAGCAGATCAGGGAAGATAATCTCCGCCGGACAGGCATGATGGAAGGGAACCCCGACACCAACATCGCCATCAACTGGCTGAGCTACAACGTGCACGGAAATGAGGCTGTATCTTCAGAGGCCACCATGAAAACCCTGTTTGAACTGGTAAATCCTGAAAATAAAACCACCAAAGCATGGCTGGAAAATACCATGGTAATCATGGATCCCTGCATCAACCCCGACGGGCGCGACCGCTATGCCCAGTGGTACAACCAAAAGATGAACAAACGCCTGCAGCCCGACCAACAATCCATGGAGCACAACGAGCCCTGGCCGGGCGGCCGACCCAACCATTACCTTTTTGACCTCAACCGGGATTGGGCTTGGCAAACACAAAAGGAATCTCAAGCCAGAATTGCCCTTTACAACCAGTGGATGCCGCATGTGCACACCGATTTTCACGAGCAGAACATCGACTCTCCCTACTATTTCCCCCCGGCGGCAGAGCCTCTGCACAAGCAGCTTTCGCCCTTTCAGCATGAATTCCAAAACATGGTGGGAAGAAACATAGCCAAATATTTTGATCAGGAAAACTGGTTTTATTTTACGAAAGAGCGCTTTGACATCCTCTACCCAAGCTATGGAGACAGCTATCCCATGTATAATGGGGCAATCGGAATGACCATAGAGCAGGGCGGTTCAGGCAGAGCCGGAGTAGGGGTTTTGACCGCAGAAGGTGATACGCTAACCCTCAAAGATAGAATAGAGCACCACCACACCACAGGCTTGGCGATTTTGGAGGTCACGTCCGAAAATGTGGATAAAGTACTTTCCTCCTTCCAGGATTATTTCACGGAAAGCAAAACCGCCCCAGCAGGAAAATATAAAAGCTTTGTCATCAAAAATGTGGATAACCCAAGCAATCTGACAAAACTGCTGGATTTACTTGATAAAAACGGGATCCAGTATGGGAAAGGCAGCAGCCGTGGAAGCCTGAGGGGTTACCATTTCCAAAGTGGCGAAAACCGGTCCTTTAATCTTGAGGAAAATGACATCCTGATCAGTGCCGACCAGCCCAAGTCCATTTTGGCACAAATACTCTTTGAACCCAATCCCGTATTGGCCGACAGCATTACTTATGACATCACCAGCTGGGCACTTCCTTACGCCTATGGATTGGATGCATATGCCTTGGAGACCAATTTAAAGGTATCAGGAACTTTCGAAAAGCCAGCTTTTGAGCAGAATTCGTTAGATGGGGAGCCATTGGCGTATATCGCACCTTGGGATAATACTGCCCACGCAGCCTTCCTTGCCGCCCTGCTAAACGAAAAAATCAGGGTGAGAAATACGGGTTATGAATTTGAGATTGGAGAAAATAAATATCCTGCTGGCTCATTGTTGATAACTAGAAGAGGCAATGAAACCAAGAGGGATTTTGATGAGAAGGTACTCGAATTGGCCAACAAGCACGAGGTCAAACTCTCCACCACCCAAACCAGTTTTGTGGATAAGGGTAAGGATTTCGGTTCTCCCCACGTCCACTATATCAAACCTCCAACAGTGGCCCTAGTAGGTGGAAAAGGCACCTCTTCACTTAATTATGGAGAAATATGGCACTTCTTTGAGCAGGAACTTGATTATCCACTCGTTACGTTGGAAAAAGAACAACTAGAAAATGTAGACCTTTCTTCATATACGGTGTTGATACTCCCTGCAGGAAACTACAATATCAAGGAGGAAAAGTTGACCAAAAAACTTCAGGAATGGATGAAGAATGGCGGCAAGTTGATAGCCATGGAAAGCGCCTTAAAGCTTTTTGCTGATCAAGAGGGTTTTGGCTTGAAAAGTTATGCCACTGAGGAAGAGAAGAAAAAATGGGAGGAGAAATCTAAGCAGTGGGAAAAGGAAACCCAGACCTCTCCATTCCAAGAGGCAGAACGCATGGCCATTTCCGACAACATTACTGGAGCTGTATATGAAGTGAAGATGGACAAAACTCATCCCCTTTCTTACGGTCTAGGTGACACCTATTATACGTTGAAAAACAATAACAATAGATACTCCTATCTTCAGAAAGGGCACAATGTTGGGGTGATTATTGGCACGGAAAGCCATCGTACGGGATTTGTGGGGTATAAAGCCAAGGAAAAAGTTGCCGAATCCCTTGTAATCGGGACTGAAAAAATCGGCAAAGGTCAAATAGTATACTTTGTGGATAATCCAAGTTTCCGTAACTTCTGGCAAAACGGAAAATTGATATTGGCCAACGCTATATTTTCACCAATTCAATAAATACCTTCGAACTTCGGTCTCCCGTGTTACCAGCTAATTTTACTTGATACGTTTTGCAAGCCATTCAATTTTTGTGGAACTTCTTTTAAACCCTGACTGCCGTCAGACAGGTTTGTGTCCCCGCCGTGGCGGGTGACCCATTTGCCACCGTATTCCATCTTCCAGGGTCCTTAGCTCAGTTGGTTTAGAGCGCTGCTTTGACAGAGCAGAGGTCATCGGTTCGAATCCGTTAGGACCCACACTTTTACTTTTTAGGCTAAGGGCTTGAATAGCTGGATTTTTATACTAATTTTATAGTATGTATCTGCAACACATATTATGAAATCTTGCATAAAAATACTCTTCATTATCCTCTTGATGAGTCTGCCCTACGGTAGCCATGCCCAAAAATTCCGAAATAGCATTTATGGTGAAGTCTTAGGCAATGGACTTTTCTATTCCATCAATTATGAACGCAACATATTAGCCACGGAAAAGGTGTTTTTGAGCCCATCAGTTGGCTTTACCAGTGTGGGTAGAAATGCTACCGGCATACCTGTCATGATGCTGGCCTATTTTGGAGGAGGCAATAGTTCATTAGAGACTGGGTTGGGGTACACGGGCTTTTATAGGGAAGAGGATTTTTTAAATTATATGGTTCCAGACAAACGAACTTATTTTGAGCATTATTCCACGGCTCGGTTGGGCTACCGCTATGAAAGCCCCAAAGGTTTTTTATTTAAAGTAGCTTTCACGCCACTATATCGATTTAATACAACTTACCCCTTTCACGAAGTATACGCCCCCGACGGCCCAGCACCAAGATTTATACCTTCAGGAGGTATAGGTTTTGGTAAAAGCTTTTGACAAACGCAGGAAATATCCATGAAAATAGAAACTTTGGCTTACGATTTTCATGGATAAAAAATAATTTTACCATGAAAATCGAAAGTTGGACTTACGATTTTCATGGATAATTTTGTATCTTTACCATGAAAATCGAAAGTCAAACAGCTTTGTCATGGTTAAAGATCGTGCTATTTTTCCGCTCCTCGAGGAGTTTTTGAGTATTTTCCCTGCCGTTGGCATTTTAGGACCGAGGCAAGTGGGGAAAACTACGCTCGTCAAAAACCTTAACCTTGATCGAGAAGCTTTTTATCTTGACTTGGAAAAAGCGAGCGACAGGCTTAAGCTATCGGATCCGGAATTGTTTTTGAAAACTCACCAGGATAAAACTGTGATCCTCGATGAAATCCAGTTTATGCCCGAACTCTTTGCCGAATTGAGGAGCTTAATTGACGAAAACCGGGTGCCGGCAAGGTTTATCCTGTTGGGGTCTGCCTCCCCAGATCTTATCAGAAACAGTGGAGATTCTCTGGCTGGTAGGATTGGGTACCTTGAGTTGCCGCCATTTACCGTACAGGAAGTGGACCAAATGGATACCTTGTGGCTGAGGGGAGGTTTTCCACTTTCGTTCTTGGCAAGCTCGGAAAGGGTCAGTTTGATTTGGAGAGAAAACTTCATTAAAACTTACATCGAAAGAGACCTGGGGATGCTCGGCTTGAACACTGATCCTCGGCAGGTGGAGAAATTCTGGATGATTTTGGCCCATGCCCAGGGAAGTATATGGAATGGAGACGGGATATCAAGAGCGCTCGGTCTAACGCGGCCGACCGTAAATAGATACTTGGAGTTTTTGGAAGGCTCGTTTATGATTCGGGTACTGCAGCCTTACCACGATAATATTAAAAAGCGTTTAGTAAAAAGCCCAAAGGTTTATATCCGGGATTCCGGTATCTTGCATGCCCTTGCCGGCATCAAAGCCTTGGAGGAACTGCAGACCAGAATGCTGGTCGGGGCTTCATGGGAAGGTTTCGTGATTGAACAAATCATCAACTGCCTCGGTGATGCCTACCAATACTTCTATTACAGAACCCACCAAGGTTCTGAGTGCGATTTGGTCCTGGTAAAATCCGGGAAAGTAATGGCTGCCGTGGAGATCAAAAACTCCCTGGCTCCCAAAATCACGAAAGGATTCCGAATCAGCATGGAGGATATGCAGGCTGCAGAAGGCGTGGTAATCTACAGGGGAGAGGATGATTTCCCAATTGACCAGAACATCAACGTGATGGGACTGAAAAGCTTTATCCAAAAATATACAACATGAGCAAAAATAGATGTCCTTGGTGTTTGGGGTTTGAAGAATATATCCGCTACCATGATGAAGAGTGGGGCGTGCCGATATATGAGGACCGGGTTCACTTTGAGTTTCTGGTCCTCGAATCGGCCCAAGCCGGATTGAGCTGGTCCACCATCCTCAAAAAACGTGAAGGCTACAGGAAAGCCTTTGCGGATTTTGACTATCAAAAAGTGGCGGAATTCTCTGATGAGCATGTGGATAACTTGATAAAAAATCCAGAAATCATCCGAAACAGCCTGAAAATCAAGGCAGCCGTAAACAACGCCAAGCGTTTTATGGAAGTCCAGGATGAGCACGGTTCCTTTTCCAATTACATTTGGGGCTTTGTCGACAACCAAGTTATCCACAATTCCTGGCCATCATTGGCGGAGGTGCCTGCCACTAGCAAGGAGTCCGACGCCTTGGCAAAGGACATGAAAAAGCGGGGATTCAAATTTCTGGGCTCCACCATTCTCTATGCCCACATGCAGGCCACGGGCTTGATCAATGATCATTTGGTGGATTGCTTTAGGTTTGAGCAATTAAAAAAGCCTGGAAGAAAATAATCCTTGCAGGCTTTTTCGATTTAATTTTCACTGAAAAGTGGCGGTCTTTTTTCTTCCCACTCCGTCTTTTCCTGATAAGCCTTCCCCAGCATTATCAGCTTTTCCTCATCAAAAAGATTCGCTAAAAATGTGATGGAAGTAGGGCTTCCGTTTTCCCCGAAACCATTTGGCAGACATAAAGCCGGATGCCCAGTTAGGTTAGTTATCAGCAGCTGATTGCCTCCGTAGGTGGGCGTAATAATAACATCATACTCGCTAAAAAGCTCATGCATCTCTTCAATTAATACAGCGCGCTGTCTACTGGCTTGGATATATTCCACAGCAGGAATAAATCGCGCTGCTCTAAATAGATTCGGCCAGGCATTCTTGTGCTGGGCCACCAGTAAATCATCTTGACCACTCCTTGTAAGCTCATCAAAAGCTGCAGCCCCCTCCGCCATAAGCATTATACTCATCCCAGATGGATCCACGCTAGTTTTCAGATCAACAGGATGAAGCTCCAAACCCAGCTCTCTCAGATCTTCCAAAACCCGCTTGTCATTTTCATGGGCCTTTTCAAAAAACTTATCGAAATAACCGATCTTCAGGTCCTTGATAGATTTGGCAGCATCATAATTAAATGCAGCTTGAATAGTACTCCGGTCTCTTTCATCTTTTCCATTAATTGCTGCCAATACGATAGCATTATCCTCAGCCGTTCTTCCAATAGGTCCAACTTTATCCATAGTCCAAGATAAAGCCATGGCGCCATGCCTGCTCACCCGGCCGAAAGTGGGACGAAGGCCTGTAACTCCATTCCTCGTTGAAGGGGAAACGATTGACCCAAGTGTTTCTGTCCCGATGGCGTAGGGAATCAAACCGGCACTTACCGCAGCTGCTGAGCCAGCTGATGAACCACTCGCACCTTGCTCTAAATTCCACGGGTTTTTGGTAACCCCACCATACCAGACATCACCCATTGCCAAAGCCCCCAAGGTGAATTTTGCAAGAAGCACCCCTCCTGCCTCGTCCAACTTTTCCACTACGGTGGCCGTCTCATCGATTTCCTGATCCTTGAAAGGTGTGGCGCCCCAGGTTGTTTTAGTCCCTTTGACTGCAAACAAATCCTTGATCCCGTAAGGAATCCCGTGTAAGGGACCTCTATAATTTCCCGCTTGAATTTCCCTATCCATCTCCCTTGCCCGCTCCAGAGCCTCGTCTTCCATCAAAGTTATCAACAATTGAAGCGTATCACCATGTGTTTTGAGCCTGTCCAAAAAGATCGAAGTCAATTTTTCGGATGTAATATCCCCATTTTTGACCCATGTGGATAAAGTACTGACCGGAGTAAAAGCTATGTCTATTTCATTGATTTCCAATACACTTTTGCGTTCAAAATTCCAATCTAAGGCTTGCTGGTCAATAGACGGGGAAAAATCCTTGGGCAAGGGGTTGAATGCCATTACAGGTGCCACCTCATTAGGCAGGGTGTATTTTCTTAAGGCCTCATAGCTTTGGAGTTGCCGCTCGAGATTGCCTATCATGCTGTCTTTTTCGGCAGGGCTGAAAGACATCCCCAAAATATGTTCGGCGTGGGAAATGGTCTCAGTGGAAATTTTCTCGTAATTTTTCCCCAGCATAAAACCCAATCCCAAGAAACCAACACCGGCGACACATACCATGGTAATCACTTTATTCTTCATCGTTTAATTTTTAGATTTACACATAATCCACAGCCCAAGGACACAACTTTTCTAGATACTTTGTAATTTGCGCTTTCTCGGAATTACCGGAATAAATATAGTATAAATAACCTAAAAAAGATCCCGCTAATTTATGGGATCGAACCTTAAACCTTTATGAATCAAGCCCCTTTTCCCCAATATAGCATGACCATGCGCGGCATAGTATTAATTACAGGAATGTATACGGTCGCTTGGGGTGCATTTTTCAAATGGTTTGGAGATGCGCTCACCGGTTGGCTTGCCATGAATCCAGGTCAGGATGTGGGGTTGGGCACCAATTTATATGGAAGTGTGGGGCTGATTGTAGGTACGCTGATCTTCCTTTCCGGCTTCTACCCTATCAACTGGAAATGGCTGACATTAATCGGCATCGCTGGAAAGGCCATCATGGCCATCTGGTTCGCCGTAGTCTTCATGGACACCCTAGGCTGGAACAAACGCACCGGTTTTCACCTATTTTTTAATGAACTGATCTGGATTGTGCCATTGACGTTATCTTTTCTAAAGGCTCGGAGAGTTGAGAGCTATATGAGGAAAAGTGATTTGTACTAGGTACTATGTACTATGTACTAAGTAATTTCACAGCATCAGAGGTTTTTGGGGCATTTTGGACGGAGAAATGTAATAATCCACAGCACTATTTCTCGCCGCCCTCCTTCAGAGCTGCGCTCTTCAAATGGGGCATCAGTGAAACGTGAACATACTTCATTATTCATATTTCATTATTCATCATTCATAATTCATAATTATAAAAGCGTGGCTGAATTATAAACTACCTCGTGCAATTCCCTTGTGCCCTTTGTGGCAAATTTTTTACAGTATAAAAAAAAATTCCCTGAACCAAAATGGTTCAGGGAATTTCTCTTCATTTCACTAGCAACGCGAATTATCTTCCACCTCTACCGGATCTTACTGTACCGCCACCAGTACTTCTTGTACTCCTGGCTGGCGCTGCAGTCCTGGTTTGGGTTCTAGGAGCGGCTTGTCTAACATTACTGTTAGTCCTGGTATTTACTCTGGCATTACCCTGTCTTTGGTTTTGGGTAGCCTGAACTCTTCTGGCTTCTCTCCTAGCGTTATTTTTTGGGGCAACTTGTCGGTTACTCTGACGGTTGTTACCGTTATTAATGATTACAGGTCTTCTATCGACAATCACAGTATTTCTATAAACTCCCGGGTGGCCGTAAAAATACATATCATCATAATATCCATATCCTACTCCACCACCGCCCGCAATTCGGGCTGAACCTGTACATGAGGTCATCAAAACTGCTCCAAATACTGCGACTAATATATATATCAACTTCTTCATGGCTTCCTCCTTTTTAGTTGGTTTGTACCCATAGTAACGAGAATATTAGGCCAGAGATGTCGGATTGTCAAGCTTTTAACACCCTTTAAGACCAATCCTTTCTCGTTAACAGAATTAAACAAATATAATTTTGAATTTCCATTCTAAAACCAATCATTAACATAAAATCATCCAATATTCAAAACCATCAAAATCAGCTTTATTTGCCGATTAAATAACATAAAAGGGAGATAAATTCCACAAATTGGGGAATATCTAGAACCATTTAGATAAAATATAAGATTTTTTTAACTTGTTGAAATTTCTGTATTTCGTATTTTTAAATGGGTACAAAGTACTAGGTACCAGGTACCAAGTATTTCTAGGACAGTGCTTATTTTACACCATTTTGGGGTGGAAATGCATTTCCGTTTTATGGTCCCCGTCTCTGCCCCCCAGCCCCCTAAAGGGGGAATTTTACTCACGTTAGGAATGTATGTTAGTCCCCCCTTTAGAGTGATCTCTACGATACTATGTTGTCGCTTTGTTTCCGCGAAGTGGCCCTCGTGCAACTTCTTTTAAACTTCGTGTACTTTGTGGCCCCTTATTTCTGCGAAGAAGCCGTTGGGGTCCCTTTTTAACCCGTTGGGATAATTGCATGTGTTGTGCAACTTATCCGCAACACAGATGCAACACATTTGGGACGCCTTTTAACCGTCGCAGGTCAGTTGCATGAGCGTAGCGGGTGCGTTGCATGGGCGAAGCAAATATCCCGGAAGGTAAAGAAAATGTATCTATTGGTTATCAAATGATATTCCGCCCCATACTCCATTCCTAATTCCTAATTTCCCATTTGAATTAAGAATTAATAATTAGGAATTATTAATGAACCGCAGCAAACTCATTCTCCATTCCTAATTCCTCATTTCCAATTTGAATTAAGAATTAATAATTAGGAATTATTAATGAATCGCAGCAATCCCATTCTCCATTCCTAATTCCTCATTTCCAATTTGAATTAAGAATTAATAATTAGGAATTATTAATGAATCGCAGCAATCTTATTCTCCATTCCTAATTTCTCATTTCTAATTTCTCATTAATATCCCGTGCCCTTTCTGGCCAATTAACCGTGTATAACCAAAAAAACCGCCCAATTCCTTGGACGGCTTCATTCATATCATAACTTTCAGAAAATATTAGGCAAATATCAAGATCAAAATCAAGATCAGGATGATCGCACCGACAGAGATATATACCCCTCCGGCAAGTTGCTTAGCTTCTTTGTTAAGCTCTTTTAATTCTTTTTTGACCTCCTTTTTCTCAGCCTTGGACATATCCGAAAAATCCATTGCCTTGATCTCATCCACGCGGTTTTCGATTTCCGTCATCCTTTCTTTCTCCTCAGCAGTCAATTCGAGTTTTTCCTTCTCTTTCTTGTCTGCTGCCATAGCTGGAGCAAAGGCAGTGAACAACATCATCAGCGATAATAAATATGCTATTTTTTTCATAAGTATATTGGTTATAAGTGGTTATTAGGTCAATAGAATTAATAACAATAAGATAATGATAATGGCACCCACAGAAATGTAAACACCGCCAGAAAGCTGCTTAGCCTCTTTGTTCATTTCCTTCAACTCTTTCCTCACATCCTTACGCTCTTCTTTGGACATATCAGCGAAATCCATCGCTTTGATTTCCTCTACTCTGTTTTCAATTTCAACAAGCCTTTCTTTCTCTGCCGCAGTCATTTCCTTCTTCTCTTTATCCTTAGTAGGAGCACCCACAGCAGCTGGCACAAATGCCGTCATCAAAAACAATACTGATAAAAAATATGCTATCTTTTTCATGGTGATTAGGTTTTTTATAATTATAAAATGCAGAAAATACATTGTTTATTTATATTTAGGGATAGTTTCAATAATCAGACCATTTCCATAATCGGCTAAAATATTTTTGATGAAATTCTAAAATAATTTCACAACCCGTTCATTTTCAATAAATCAATCAGGTAAATTTATTTCCCCACTCCCCACCGGTGATAATTATCATATCCCCCTGCAATACAATTCCCCTTTCCTTTTCGTAAATTAGCCCACCTATCACCAATCCGAAAAAAACCAATATGTCTCAAAAAGGCGGTAAGAAATTATTTCTGCTGGATGCCATGGCCCTTATCTATAGAGCCCATTTTGCCTTCAGCAAAAACCCCAGAATCAATTCAAAAGGACTCAATACCGGCATCATGCTGGGATTCACCAACACCTTGCTGGAAGTGATCGAAAAGGAAAAGCCAACTCATATCGCGGTAGCCTTTGACACCAAGGCCCCTACCTTCCGCCATGAGCAGTTTGAGGCATATAAAGCCAATCGGCTCGAGCAGCCGGAGGATATTGAGGTAGGCATCCCTTGGGTGAAGGAAATCGTGCAGGGTTTTAATATCCCTGTGTTGGAGCTGGATGGCTATGAGGCGGATGATATCATCGGCACAATCGCCAAAAAAGCCGAATACAAAAGTTTTGAGGTATATATGATGACTCCTGACAAGGATTACGGCCAGCTTGTCGAGGACCATATATTTCTATATAAGCCTTCCTTTATGGGCAATTCGGTGGAAATACTGGGCCCCAAAGAGGTGTGCGATAAATGGGATATCGAAAACCCCGACCAGGTGCGGGATATCTTGGGCCTTATGGGCGACAGTGTGGATAACATCCCGGGAATCCCCGGAATAGGTGCAAAAACAGCCACCAAGCTCCTTAAACTCTACGGAACCCTTGAGGAATTGCTCAATAATACGGACCAACTCAAGGGCAAGCAAAAGGAAAACGTAATCAATTTTGGCAAGCAAGGCCTGCTTTCCAAGGAACTGGCAACCATTAATCAGGAAGTACCCATTGAATTTAATCCGAAAGATTATACTTATGATGGGCCGAATGAGGAAAAGCTAAAGGCTCTCTTTGCGGAACTGGAATTCAGAACACTTAGCAAAAGGGTGTTTGGGGAGGGCCTGAAGAAACCTCAGATCAACGTAAATGAACAACTGGGCCTTTTCACTGGCCAGCATGAGCCCAAGGAAGAGGAAAAAGAAAGTGCACCGGTAACGCCAAAGCTCATCCAAACCCTCGAAACTACCGCACACAGCTACCATTTGATCCAAACGGAAGAAGAAATCAAGGAGCTTCTGCCTTATCTGGAGGCGCAGGAAGAGCTGTGTTTTGACACAGAGACCACCTCACTGAATCCAAATGCTGCGGAACTGGTAGGGATATCTTTTGCCTATGTGAGCCTAGAGGCTTTTTTCATAGCCTTGCCGGCAGATCAGGAGAAAGCGAAGGCCTTATTGGAGCTGCTAAGACCAATATTTGAGAATGAAAAAATCACCAAGATCGGTCAGAACGTCAAATATGACCTTCTTGTGCTTAAAAATTACGGCCTGGAGCTTAGAGGGCCTATCTATGATACCATGTTGGCCCATTACCTCATCGACCCGGAAGGCAGGCATTCCATGGATTGGCTGGCCGAACTGTATTTAAATTATAAGCCTGTTTCGATCACCACACTTATCGGAAAGAAGGGCAAAAACCAGGGGAACATGCGCGATGTGGATGCTAATCTAATCGCGGATTATGCGGCAGAGGATGCGGATATTACTTTGCAGCTAAAGCATGTCCTAGATCCCAAGATCAAGGAAAACCAACTCGAAAAGCTCCTCTATGACGTGGAAGTCCCTTTGATCAAGGTGTTGGCGGCAATGGAATTTGAGGGCATCCGAATAGATACCGAGAGCTTGGCCGAGCTATCCAAAGAACTCGAGCAGGAGAGCAAAACAATTGAGCAAAAGGTGTACGAAATCGCCGGAGAGCAATTCAACCTTTCTTCTCCCAAGCAGCTTGGTGAAATACTGTTCAACAAAATGAACCTTGATCCTAAAGCCAAAAAAACCAAGACGGGCCAGTATGCCACCGGAGAGGAGGTTTTAAGCAAACTTGCCAACGAACACGAAATAGCACAGGCAATCTTGGATTACAGACAGCTGGTGAAGCTTAAGTCCACCTATGTGGATGCCTTGCCTGCTCTAATCAACGAGAAAACCGGCAGAATACATACTTCCTATAACCAGACCGTAACGGCCACAGGACGTCTTTCATCCACGAACCCCAATTTGCAAAACATCCCTATCCGTACGGAAAGGGGGCGTGAAATCCGTAAGGCTTTTGTACCAAGAGATGAAAACTATGTGATTTTGGCGGCTGATTATTCCCAAATTGAATTGAGAATCATGGCTTCCTTTGCCAAGGACGAATCGATGATAGAGGCCTTCAGATTGGGCAGGGATATCCACGCCACCACGGCTGCCAAGATCTTCAAGGTGCCCTTGGAGGAGGTGACTTCAGATATGCGGAGAAAAGCCAAAACAGCCAACTTTGGAATTATCTATGGGATCTCAGCATTTGGCCTGAGCCAGCGCCTCAATATTCCGCGCGGAGAGGCGAGTGATATTATTAAGGCATACTTTGAGGAGTTTCCGGCCGTCAAAAAATACATGGATGCCAGTATTGAAAAAGCCCACAAGCATGAATATGTGGAAACAATCCTGGGCAGAAGACGCTACTTGAGAGATATCAACAGTAGAAACGCCACCATGAGAAGCTTTGCCGAGAGAAATGCCATCAATGCCCCCATACAGGGAAGCGCCGCGGATATGATCAAAGTGGCCATGGTTCAGGTGCACAACTGGATGCAGGAAAACAACCTCAAATCCAAAATGCTCCTGCAGGTACACGATGAACTTGTATTTGATGCCCATAAAGACGAAGTGGATTTGCTCAAAAAACACATTCCCGAACTCATGGCCAACGCCATCACCATCGAAGTCCCGCTGGTAGTAGAAACTGGGACTGGGAAGGATTGGCTGGAAGCGCATTGATTGATGTACTAGGTACTAGGTACTATGTACTAAGTACATCGGAGGACCACCGCTTCTATATGCCACTTGAAAGGTTCACCCAGCGAAATCGCTGAAACGAGACCTCTCCACTCCGCAAAAGCTACAGTCGAGGTAACGAAAAAGAGCGTCAAAGCTCTGTGAAACTCAGTGACCAATCTAACTGGCTATTCTATTAAAAATAAAAACTTTGTGCGACTTCGTGACTAACTTTGTGCCCTTTGTGACCATTTATATTTTCGTTTCACATCCCCCCTGCCCCCTTTAAAGGGGGAGTTGATCCCGATGTGACCATTTAAAACATTGTCCGACTTCGTGCCTAACTTTGTGCGACTTCATGACCACTTTAATTCATAAAAAACTTTGTGCGACTTCGTGCCAAACTTTGTGTGACTTTGTGACCATTTATAAATTATGGCTAAAACTAAAACAACCTTTTTCTGTCAAAATTGCGGCTCCCAATCCCCCAAGTGGGTGGGGAAATGCCCGGCCTGCGGGGAGTGGAACACCTATGTGGAAGAAGTTATCCACAAAGACGACAACCCTAGAGGCAGCTGGAAACAGGAACCCGCAAAGCTGAAAAGGGCCTCCACCCCCAAGAAGCTCCACGAAGTCAATTTTGAGGCACAACCCAGGCTCATCACCGATGACAATGAACTCAATCGGGTACTTGGCGGCGGCATTGTGCCGGGTAGCTTGGTACTCATAGGCGGTGAACCGGGAATAGGGAAGTCAACCCTCATGCTCCAAATAGCCCTTACCCTCACCCAACAGAAAATCCTTTACGTTTCCGGTGAGGAAAGTGAATCGCAGATAAAGATGAGAGCCGACAGGATGCCATTCAAGTCAGAAAACTGCTTTGTGCTCTCAGAAACAAACACCCAACAGATTTTCCAGCAAGTGGAAGCGCTAAAACCCGAATTGCTGGTCATCGATTCTATACAGACCTTATACAGTAGTCATGTGGAGTCGGCTGCAGGTTCGGTGAGCCAGGTAAGGGAGTGTACGGGGGAATTGATGAAATTTGCTAAGGAAACAGGCACACCGGTCTTTCTGGTGGGCCATATCACTAAAGATGGCAGCATTGCGGGGCCAAAGGTGTTGGAGCATATGGTGGATACTGTGCTTCAGTTTGAGGGCGACAGGCACATGTCTTATCGGATTTTGCGCACCTCCAAAAACCGCTTTGGCTCCACCCATGAGTTGGGGATTTATGAAATGCGCGCAGAAGGCCTCAGAGAAATTTCCAACCCTTCAGAGATCCTCATATCCCAGCGAGAAGAGCAACTCAATGGGGTAGCCATTGGCGCCATGCTGGAGGGAAACAGGCCATTGCTGATAGAAATACAGTCCCTGGTCAGCCCTGCTACCTACGGCACTCCCCAAAGGAGCAGCACGGGTCACGATTCCAAAAGGCTGAACATGTTATTGGCTGTACTGGAAAAACGTGGGGGAATGCGCCTTGGCCAGCAGGATGTCTTCCTCAACGTGGCAGGCGGCCTCAAAGTCGACGACCCGGCCTTGGACCTTGCCGTGTGCGCCTCCCTCATCTCAAGCTATGAGGACAACCCTATTAGCCACGAAATCTGCTTTGCCGGTGAAGTAGGCCTCGGAGGCGAGATCCGCGCGGTAAACCGCATGGAAAGCCGCATTTCAGAAGCCGCCAAACTTGGGTTTAAAAAGATCGTGGTATCAAAATATGCAATCAAGGGGGTGGATTTGAGCAAGTTTGACATCAAGGTAGTGGCAGTGAGTAGACTGGAGGAGATGTATCAGGAGATAGTTTAAGGCTTATCATCCCTGCGGGATTGTTTATGGTTTAAGGGGTTTCTTAGAACTTCGTACTTAGGAATGGGTACAAAGTACAAGGTACCAGGTACCAAGTATTTCACAACACCAGCATCAATACGGCTGGAAGCCATTTTGCCGCATTGAGAAGCAACCCACCGCCTGTATTCTCGCCGCCCTCCCTTCGAGCTGCGCTCTTTGGATGGGGTATCAGTGGTTCGTACTTAATCACATCACGAGCGAAGCGAGCAACCGTACCCAAATACCTGGTACGTGGTACTTGGTACCTGGTACCCCAATACCCCATCAAACTTAGTACATAGTACTTCGTACCTAGTACAATTTTCAAAAACATTCCCTCTGAATTACAGGTTATTATCTTATCCATTTATTAACCCAAGTAACACAATAGCCATGGATATAGCCGCAAGAAAACTAACCATAGTACAGAGATTACTCGAAATCGATGATGAAGAAATTATCCACAACCTCGAGGACCTGCTTAACAACCTGCTGAGTCCATTGGACCCGTATAGCCCCAAAGAGATCAAGCGGGTGGCAGAAGAGGTGGAGAGATTATGCAAGAAGGGGGAATGGTTTACCACTCAGGAAATCTTAAACTATCTGACCCTTAAGAACAAGTAACCTACTGATGAAATTTTATCAAGAAACCTTAACCCTACCCTCTTATTCAAGAGGGTTTCATCTTATTACGGAGCAAATTGTTAATAACTTCAAGGAAATCAGGAATATTGAGCAGGGAATGCTCCAAATCTTCCTTAAACACACCTCTGCGGGGTTAACCATAAATGAAAATGCGGACCCGGATGTACGAAAAGATTTCGAAACCTTCATCAGGGACCTCATCCCCGATACTTACCCACACTTTATCCACACCGCAGAAGGGCCGGACGACATGCCCGCCCATATCAAAACCGCCTTCTTCGGCAACACCCTCACCATCCCCATCACCCAGGGCAAACTCAACCTCGGCACCTGGCAGGGAATCTACCTCTGCGAATTCCGAAATCGAGGAGGAAATAGGAAGCTGGTGTTGACCGCGTTTGGGAGTTAGAAATCAAAATAACCGCAGAGGACCAGAGGGCGCAGAGGAAAAAGCCTAATCTATCCCTACACGGTTATCTCCACTTCGTACTACATCCCGTGTTTATCCCGTGTTTATCGCGTGTTTAACCCATGATATAGTTAGGCATACTTAGTATCTCGTACTTCCTACTCATGTCCCCAAGGAGCATCCGGCGTATCTACCTCAGTAGTCAGATCAAATTTAACCGAGAAATGGCTGTCGCGTTCTACTCTTCTGAGGTTATAGCTGAAGTTTTCCTCGTCAAGAGTCACCCACCATACATTTGAAGAAGCGTAAGGGATCAGATCCGTGGTTTCCTGATCGGCGGGGAAGAACTGCATCTTGCCATTTCCGGTGCTGGTGCTGGTACCGCCATACATGGTTACCCTATCAGGGCTGCCATCTTCGTGACGGTGATCATGTTTCAATTCGATCGTTCCATCTTCCATTTTGGTGAAAACCCAGGTTCTGGACCTATCATCCCCTACGAAGAAAGGAACCTTGATCACATTGTCCCCGCACTCCCTTACGTGCATCACCAGTTTTTTACCCGCGAAGGTATCGTTGGTAGCCTCAGAGGCCAATTCCCCCTCATAAGCCTTCCCACAATGGGCCTTAAGATTCTCCCAAAAGGTCTCCGATCCAGGAGTTCTGGGCGCCTGCTGATTATCCTGTGCAAAAACCTGCACCGTAGCCATCATCAGAATGGCAAGAATTAATTTTTTCATATTCGTTTAAAATTTTAAAATAACATTAGATATTATTCTTCATCAGACATTTTGACCGCGAAGAAGCCTTAGTGCAACTTCTTTAAAACTTTATGCCCTTAGTGGCCCATTTTTACCCGCAAAGAAGTCTTTCCCGATCCGCTTCGCTACTCGGGACAAGCAGTGCACCTTATTTTTCTTCGTGTTCTTAGAGACCATTTGCCTCCGCGAAGAGGACTCTGTGAAACTCCGTGTAGAACTCAGCGAAACTCTGTGTCCCTTTGAGACATAAAAAAAAGGCGGCCAATTGACCGCCTTTTTATTATATGCTTACGCTGATTAGTAACCAGGGTTTTGCTCTATTGGAGCAGTAGCATTGTTCAAGATCTCTTCTTGAGGAATTGGCCAAACAAATAGGTTGCTTGAGTATTCCAAAGCGTGATCAAATTGAATTTCAGCTTCGCCTGTATAGAAATCAAGGCTATTCACAGATCTAGAAGCAGCTTTCGCAGGTATACCTGGAATTCTACCTTCACCAGCCAATCTATGGATGTCTGGGAATCTTCTACCTTCTGCCAGGAATTCAATTCTTCTTTCCTGAATGATAGCTTCGATAATCTCATCCATTCCGCCTAAAGCTGCTGCTGTGAAGGAGTTTCCAGCTGGAATAGCTCTGTCTCTAACTTCATTTAGAAGTGACACAGCTTCACCTGAATTTCCAAGTCTAGCTTGTGCCTCAGCAGCATTCAATACAACTTCAGCAAATCTTTGGATAACGGTTGGATCATTATAAGTAACTGGATCTATATACTTGTTAGTAAATATCCCTCCAGGGTTAGTAGTCACCATACCATCCGCACCATTAGCTACACTTCTTCTTTCATCTTCTTCTAACCAGAAATCAGCTGTCCAGATAACCGGAGAGATTTTAACCAAGCCTCTGGCACCACGATCAGGGTTACCATACATTTGAGGCAATGCACCGTTCACACCTGCGTTGGATAATTCAGTATTTTCAAAAGAGAAAATGTTATCAGAAGATGTTCCTCCACGGAATGGAGTTAACGGATCTGGAGTTACTGCGAATTCACCGGCAAGTTTATTGTACTCGTCAATTACTCCCTGCCAATCTTGCATGTGCAATTTAACTCTTGATTTCAAACCAATTGCGGCTTGGCTTCTAGCACGGAAAGCAGTACCAGACGTCGGAAGAAGTTCCTCCGCTTCATCCAAATCAGCCAATAATTGCTGATAAACACTTTCTACAGTACCTCTACCTACACCTTCGCCTTCTTCAACCAAAGACACATCGTTGATTGCGAAAGTTCTATACGGAATACCCATAGAAGAAGGGTTATCAGCATAAGGTCTGGCAAAGAACACCACCAATTCATGGTGAGCAAGAGCTCTAAGATAAAGCGCTTCACCACGGAATCTATTTCTTTCGGCTTCTGTTAACACACCTTCAGCCAGAGCTTGATCAAGGTTTTCAATCACAATGTTGGCTCTGTTGATCATTCTGTAAAGAGAGATCCACTGACCGTTATTGTTAGCTGATTGTGGTGTATGACCATTGATATAAGTTACTTCATAGAACAACTGATCGTTGTACATATCTTCACCTCTCATGTCACCCTGCTGTGTAGATGCGGCTCCAAAAGGATACCCTCTTTGAACTGCTCCAAGGTAGAAACCTCTTTGGGCAGCTTCATAGATACCTAATACGGCAGCATTAATCCTATTTGCATCTGCAAATGCCTCCTCATCTGGAATTATGGTAGCCGGCTGCAGATCGGTCACCTCACAAGAGGACATACCCACCATAGCCAAAGCTATAAATGCAGTCTTTATTTTATATGAAAATTTCTTCATTTTTATTCTTTTTTTAAGGTTTTAATTAGAATCCAACATTAAGACCTAAAGACCAAGTTCTGATGATTGGCGCAACGTTCCAGTCAACTCCAAACTGAAGCTGTGGAGCAGATACATCACCAGGACCATATTGGTTAGATTCAGGATCGATACCAGAGTAACCTGTCCAGATGATTGGGTTCTGAACTTGAGCAAAGAACCTTGCAGATCTGATATTACCGTTGAAGGTATTGTTCAAGAATTCAGCAGGAAGTCTGTAACCCACTACAATGTTTTGGATTCTTACGAAATCGCCTCGTTCCACAAATCTGGAGTTAGCAGCAGATGCTTGCCACATGTTGGCATCCTGACCAGAGTAAAGCTTAGGCACGTCAGTTACCTGACCGCTTTCTGTCCATCTGTTCATGATAGAAGCATGGTTATTAGAGAAACCTTGTCCTAGCAATCCTCTCAAAGATTCATTCATCACATAGTTTCCACCGCCGTATCTTACAAAAATTTCAGCATCCCAGTTACCCATGTTGAAATTGTTTGACCAACCACCAGTGTATCTTGGAAGTGTATTACCTAAGAATCTTTGAGTAGGTCCACCAGCAGCAGCTTGAGAAACATCAGCAGGATTGTTTGGATCATATTGTCTCCAAGCAATCGCACCTGGCTGAAGATTCAACTGTACGATTTCGTCATCTCCTCTGTAATACATTGGGTTACCATTGGCAGCGTTAACACCAGCCCACTCAAAACCATAGAGTTGAGCAACCGGACCACCTTCTACAGTTCTGTTGAAAGTACTAGTCAATGGCTGTACTAGGTTGGTAACCTCATTGTGCAACCAAGTAAAGTTGAAGTCAGTATTCCAAACAAAGTTTCCTCTTTCAAGAACTTTGGTCAACAACCTGAATTCCACACCTTGGTTTGTCATCGAACCCACGTTCTGGCTAATCTGGTTCAAAGGTATACCTAAAGACGGTGCAGTTGGTGCTTGAAGTACCATTCCGTCGATGTCATTTCTGAAGTAATCAGCAGCAATGGTCACATTACCGATGGTCATATCCAAACCAACGTTGAACTTCTGAGAAGTTTCCCACTGAAGACCTACGTTTGATACGTTACCATAACCAATACCAGCACCTGCTGCAGCCAAAACAGGGTTAAATCCACCAGCATAAGGGAATGCACCACCTGGAAGGTTAGTGTTACCCACCTCAGCATAAGAGGCTCTCAATTTCAAATCAGAAATCAAGGCAGAATTGAAGAAGTCTTCATCAGAAAGTCTCCATCCTATAGATCCACCTGGGAAGGTACCTCTTCTGTTGTCAGCCGCTAGTTGAGAAATACCGTCATTTCTTACTGCAAATGATAACAAGTATTTACCTCTGAAGCTATAGTTAAATCTGGCAAAGTAAGAATCAAATCCATATTCAGAGAAACCACCACCAGAGAACTGGTTGTTATAAGATCCAGAGATCAAGTTTCTTTGTCTAAAGAAATCATCTGAAAGATCAGTACCCCATGCAGCAAAGTTGTAAAGATTCAAATACTGGTACTCAGTACCTACTGTCAAGTTAATAGAGTGATCATCAGCCAATACAGTTTGATAGTTCAAAGTATTTTGCCAGTTCCACTGCATTGCAGGGTTACTTGCCTGGTATACATAACCATTTGAGCTTCTACCGTCACCGTGTCTTGGATCCAAGGTCTGGAAGTCATCTGCCATGGTCAAATCCACACCAATTTGTGATCTTGCAGTCAAGCCAGTCACGATATCCACCTCAGCATAGGCATTACCCAATATTCTATGAGTTCTAGATCTATAACGGTTGTTTTCAATAACATAAGCAATATTTGGAATATTGTTATCAGGACCAACTAAGTTAGATCCGAAACCGGTAGTAGCACCGTTAGCAGTAATATTAAACCCATTAAATGCAGTATTTTCAGGGTCATAAATCGGAACGTTTGGAAGCGCTCTTGTAGCATTATATACAGCACCAGAAAGCGAGTTTGCACCTTGGTTCAAAGAATTGATCTCAGTATAAGCATAAGACATGCTGGTACCGATCCTCACACTATTAGAGATAGAGTGATCTACGTTACCTCTGAAAGAGTATCTTTTCAAGTCGTTAGGTCTGATAGCAGATTCCTGATCAGTGAAACCTAATGAGAAGAAATACTTGGTAGCATCAGATCCACCGCTGATAGAAAGGTTGTGCTGCTGAGTAGCACCTCTTCTGAAGATATGGTCTTGCCAATCCGTGTTGATACCGCTTGGTCTAGCGTTACCTTCAGCATTTGGGTTAGTGTTTCTAACTTTCTCGTTTGCGATAGTTACAAACTGATCGCCGTTCAATAGATCAAATCTGTCAACAGTCTCATTGAAACCAGTACTTACGTTATAGTTTACCTGAGCTTTACCAGTTTGACCTCTTTTGGTCGTGATCAAGATCACACCGTTAGCAGCTCTAGAACCGTAGATAGCAGTAGCAGAACCATCCTTCAACACTTCGTAAGATTCAATGTCAGCAGGGTTGATGTTGGAAAGTGGGTTGGCAGATGCAACAGCAGACCTGTCATTATCCACTACGGGCACACCATCAATTACGATCAAAGGATCAGCACCACCAGAAAGGGAGTTCACACCTCTAATACGGATGATTGGTCTAGCACCTAATACCCCAGAAGGAGTAGTTACCTGCACACCTGGAGCTCTACCAGCAAGCTGCTGATCAAAGGAAGGCGTTACCAAGTTTTCGATTGCCTCATTCTTGATAGAAGCAACAGAACCGGTAAGTTCTCTTCTTTCCTGCGTACCGTAACCAACTACCACTACTTCACCCAATGTTTTCACATCCGGCTCCATAACAACGTCTACGCGAGACTGGTTACCAATAGGAAGTTCCTGAGTAAGGAAACCTACGAAACTAAAAACTAGAGTGTTTGCATCAGCAGGCACCTCGATAGAATAAGATCCATCAAGATCGGTGATCGCACCGACAGTAGTACCCTTGACCCGGACGTTTACGCCCGGCACACCCTCCGGTTCTTCCGCGGACGTGACAGTACCTGTCACGGTCCTGCTTTGTGCCATTACAGATACCACTGTAATAAAGGCAAGCACAAAGCTGAGTAAAATTTTCTTCATGTGTCTTTGATTAAGGTTTATTAACAATTCATTTGGTACAATGATAAACGCATTTAAACAAAAAACCAAAACAAGATATAATACCCATAATTTAGCCACCTAATTTAATTCCGATTTAAGGCCGTTTAACGGGATTTTAACAGATATTAAGAGATTTTTAGAGTTAAGAAATACATAAAAAAACATTAAATGGTATTATTATAATTTTTTTTTACCTTATAAAATGGAAATTAATTAAAAATATAAGAATTCCTTTACCCTTGTTAATCCTATTAGGTAAATTATTATTACGGAAATAAACCGCAAAAGCTTATATTATTTTATTATTAAGAAACTATCTCCCAGATATCAGGAGATTATTCTAAAAAACTGATCAGGTTAACATCTTAAAAATGGGAAAAAATACCGAGATGGATGGCATTGAAAAAACTTTCTATTAATTCCCACTTTTTTTAAAAAATCAGCCTGTGCCGTTAATACTCTCAAAAATGGGAGTTTCCATGGCAATAGATCCTTTTATCAAATACTTCCACTATTAAAGATGATTTCATCCAAATTCCCTGATTTGGCAAATGGAAACTCCACCAAATTTCCTACCCCTCAATTCCCCATTCCCCACACCAAAAACGTTCCCTATCTACCAGTCACCCGACATTTAACTTTTTAATTATTGATCTTTTAAAAAATCAAGTACAACTGATTTACAGTACTTTAACAAAAAAACCTGCTAGGCGTGATGCTTAGCAGGTTGATGGTCCACAGTCCACAGACGATAATCCATAGACCATAGGAATTTAGGGTAATATATGGGTACTATGTACTAAGTATTTTTAGGTCTGGGGCTAACCTTTAGCTCTTTTACCCAATCGTTAGTTATACCCTGACTCCAGTCAGGCGAGTTTTCTGCCCTTAGTGACCCATTTGAATTAATAATTAGGAATTAGGAATTAGGAATTAGGAATTAAATGAGCCGTGGCAGTCCATTTTTCATACCTAATTTCTAATTTCTCATTTCTTCATCCTTCGTACTCCACACTTCAATATCCCGGGTTTTGCTGTCCGGCTAGCAGAGGGTTATTTACAATCTCCTGTAACGGAATAGGCCATACAAACAGGTGACTGCTATAAGGTACGCTGTGGTCCAAGGTGATACTGGCTCCCGGCTCATACTGTTCAATCGAGCTTATCGACCTTGAGGCAGCCTTGGGAGGTATGCCTGGCAGTTCGCCCATACCGGATAGGCGATGAATATCATACCACCAGAGCCCCTCGGCCAAAAACTCCACACGCTTTTCGTTCCAGATTCCCTGGATAACGCCATCAGGCAAAGCACCCGCATCATAGGAGGGAGTCCCTTCCGGAGTGGAGCGGTCTCTCACAGAGTTTAGCAGGGTAAGCGCAGTAGCCTCATCTCCCAGTCGGGCATGGGCTTCAGCGGTATTCAGTACCACTTCAGCATACCGGATCAAAGGGGCAGGATCATCCCTGTTGATATAGCCCGTGTATTTTCCAGTATAATAACCATCCGGACTGCTGGTTGTCAGTTCAGTTCTCCTTAAATCTTCCTCCAGCCAAAATGGCTCATTCCATATCAGCGGGCTGATTTTCACCAATCCTCTTCCGCCCAAGGCCGGGTTACCGTACATGGCAGGCAAGGCCCCATTCACACCCGGGTTGGATTCAGCCGTATTGTTCAATGAAAATATGCTTTCCGGATTGCCGTCAGGGCTATCAAAGGGAGCCATAGGCGTAGCCGCCAATTCAAAATTGGTCAACTTGGCTGCCTCTTCCAGCACGCCGGCCCAATCAAGCTGATGCAATTTTACCCGGGTTTTAAACGCAATGGCAGCAGAACGGGATGCCCTGAAAGGTATTCCAGCCTCAGTGCCTAGCTGCTCCGCTTCATCCAGGTCCTGTAAGATACGGGTATATACCTCTTCCACGGTGCCCCGACCCACATCGGCAGCTTGATCCAGCCTTTCAGTATTACTTATAGGAATATCCCGATAGGGCACTCCCAAATTTCCACTCGGATTGTCCGCATAGGGCCTGGCAAAATCCG
The DNA here is from genome assembly GCF_018500185.1 of Litoribacter ruber. GTDB lineage: Bacteria > Bacteroidota > Bacteroidia > Cytophagales > Cyclobacteriaceae > Litoribacter > Litoribacter ruber. Next base: position 180,528 of record NZ_JAHBGI010000008.1, read on the forward strand.
TCACCAATTGCCAATGGGAAAATGCCCGCAGAAATAGCATTTCGGCCCTATAGCTGTCATGCTCCTCCTGATCTATCACACCGTTGGCTAAGGCGGTTTGAAGTCCTTCCAACACTACGTTGATCCGGTTGATTAACCTATAAGTGCCTATCCACATGCCTTCTTGATTGGCTGTGGAGGGCGTCCAACCCCCTATATAAGTAATCTCATAGAAAAGTTGGTCATTGTACATATCACCACTTCGCATATCCCCTTGCTGAATGGAAGCAGCTCCAAACGGATATCCTCGATCTGGAGCCCCCAGGTAAAAACCCCTTTGGGCAGCATCATAAACACCGAGGATATTCCCCAGCACTTTTCCCGCATCCGCAAACGCTTCCTCTTCCGGCACCAAGGTTACAGGCGATTGATCCGTCACATCACAGGACCCAAACAGCAATAGGGCGGATATGGCGGCAGTTAATATATTTCTTTGCTTTATGATTTTCATAACATTAAATTTTTTAAGTCCACCAATTAGAATCCCACATTAAGCCCAAATGACCATGTCCTGATAATAGGAGCAGAGTTCCAGTCTACACCAAACTGCAGCTGGCTGCCAGGGAAGGTGTTCAACTCAGGATCCACACCGGTATAATTGGTGAAGATGAGTGGGTTTTGCACCTGGCCGAAAATCCGCACGCTACGAATGCCGCCGTTAAAGGTCTGGTCCAGCCAGTCAGCAGGAATCCGGTAACCCAACACGATGTTTTGGATCCTAAGGAAGTCTCCTTTTTCCACAAAGCGGCTATTGGCAGCTCCAGCGGCCCAAATGTTGGCATCCTGACCGGTATAGAGCTTGGGCACGTCGGTCACCTGACCGCTTTCAGTCCAACGGCTAAGGATTTCCGCATTGTTGTTGGAGAAGCCCATACCCAATTGACCCCTTCTGGTCTCATTCATAATGTAGTTACCACCCGAGTAGCGGAAAAAAATCTCCGCATCGAAATTGCCTATCACAAATTGATTGGTCCAACCCCCTTGCCATCTGGGGAGGGTATTGCCAAGTATTCGCAAGTCGCCTCCCCCCAGACCAGTCGCCGTTTGGGAGATATCGCCGGGGTTGTTTTCATTGTAGGCCCTCCATCCGGTATTATCCTGCTCAAGGTTATATTGAACCAGCGAACCATCACCCTTCACATAGATGGGGTTCCCATTGGCCGAGTTCACGCCAAACCACTCATAGCCATACAACTGGGCAATAGGCCCGCCTACTTCCGTCCGGTTAAAGGTAGTAGTGATCGGGCTTATAAGGTTGGTCACCTCATTGTGCAACCAGGTAAAGTTAAAATCGGTGTTCCAGCTGAAATTATCCCGTTCGATAATACCGGCCATCACACGCAACTCCACCCCCTGGTTGACCATGGCGCCTACGTTTTCAAAAATCCTGTTTTGGGGTACACCAAAAGAGGAAGCGGTGATACGCTCCAATACCAGATCCCGGATATCATTTCTGAAGTAGTCGGCAGCCACTGTTACATTTCCTACAGTGAAGTCCAAACCGGCATTCAGTTTACGGGAGGTTTCCCATTGCAGGTTCGGGTTGGCAATCTGGTTGAACCCAATACCAGGACCCAAGCCGGATAGCGCGGCTGAAAAACCACCTACATAGGGGAAGAATCCAATCTCCGTGTTACCCACTTCCGCATAGGAGGCTCTTACCTTAAAGTCAGAAATCAAGGCGCTGTTGAAGAACCCTTCATCGGAAATCCTCCAACCGACGGAACCACCCACAAAGGTACCTCTTCGGTTATCAACCGGTAAGGCAGAAATCCCGTCATTTCTTACCGATGCAGATAGAAGATAGCGTCCGTCAAAGCTATAGTTTACCCTGGCAAAGTAAGAATCGAAACCCTGTTCATCCATACCACCACCAATTTGCTGCACACCAGCCGAACCGGTCACGATATTGGACTGCTGGAAGAATACGTCGGCAATCTGGGTACCAGTAGCTGAGTAGAAATGCTGGTTGGTATATTGGAACTCCGCACCCACGGTCACATTCAGGTTGTGGCTTTCACCCAAGATGGCCTGATAGTTCAGCGTGTTCTGCTGGTTCCAGCGATATACTGGCCTATACGCCTGCAACATCAAACCGGCATTACCCCGACCGTCCCCATGACGGGCATCCCAAGATAGGAATTCATCCGCGAATGTCATATCCCCACCAAACTGGGTCCTGAAGGTCAAGTCTGGGAAAATATCCCATTCACCAAACACATTTCCCAATAGCCTGGCAGTTCGGCCCCTGAACACGTTGTTGGCCAATACAAATCCGATGTTGGGAATGTTGTTGTCAATATTACCCAAGTTTGGACCCCTACCAAGGGCGGCACCATCAGGTGTGGTGTTGAATCCGTCATAGAAGGTATTGCTTGGATCCTTGATTTCGATATTGGGAAAGGCCCTCGTCACGTTATAAGTGGCCCCGGACAGGGAGTTTTCACCGTTGTTCAAGGATTCGATTTCGGTGAAGGAGAAACTCATGTTGGTACCGATCCTCACCCTATTGGACACATTATGATCCACATTGGCCCTTAAGGAATACCTGGTCAGCTCATTGGCACGGATATAACCCTCTTGGTCGGTGTAGCCCAAAGAGAAGAAATACTTGGTATCGGCCGAACCACCACGGATGGAAAGGTTGTGCTGGGTCACCAAGCCTTTGCGGAAGATATAGTCCTGCCAGTCGGTATTTACTCCAGGCTGGGCAAGGTCACCAAGACCGGCGTTGCTCCTTTTCTCGTTGGCTATGGTCACAAACTGGTCGCCATTGAGCAGGTCAAATCGGTCCACTTCCTCATTCCAGCCCACACTGACATTATAATCAACCTGGGCACGCCCTTCAATACCTTTTTTGGTAGTGATAAGTATTACCCCATTTGCCGCTCTGGAACCAAAAATGGCCGTAGCTGAACCGTCTTTCAACACCTCAAAGGATTCGATATCGGCTGGGTTGATCTGGGCTAGGGGGTTGCTCGGGAAGTTGGCCGCCCTATCCGCATTCACCACCGGCACCCCATCGATTACGATCAGCGGATTGGCGTCGGAAGTAATGGAATTGACACCCCTAATCCTGATCACGGGGGCCTGGCCCAGCACACCGCCCGGGGTGGTTACGTTTACCCCCGGAGCGCGGCCGGCAAGCTGCTGGTCAAAGGAGGGGGTCACCAGGTTTTCAATCGCCCGGTTGTCGATGGATGACACAGATCCGGTGAGTTCGCGTCGTTCTTGGGTACCGTAACCAACCACGACCACCTCACCGAGTGTTTTCACATCCGGTTCGAGCAGCACATCGATGGTAGACTGGTTGCCGATGCCTATTTCTTGGGTCAAGAAACCCACAAAGCTAAATACCAAGGTATTACCGTCTTCTGGCACTTCTATGGAGTACGACCCGTCGATATCGGTGATCGTCCCCACAGTAGTGCCCTTCACCCGCACGTTAACGCCGGGCACCCCTTCAGGTTCTTCGGCGGAGGTCACCGTACCGGAAACCGTCCTGCTTTGCGCCGCCACAGAGCACACTGTAAATACGGCAAGCACAAAGCCTAGTAAACTTTTTTTCATGCAGTTTTATTTAAGGTGAAACACAATAATTTGAACCATTAAAATTAACCACATTAACAAATCTTAACAACTTGATTTATACCATTTTATAATGTTAAAATACCAAAAAATTATTTTTTGTACCTAGGTTAAATAGATTTTAATATAATTGTACATCTCTGGGGTTTAGAGGGTTAGGAGTTTATTGTACCATATTAAAACGTACCCATATCGGCCGTCCCTCTGGGACTATGCGACCGCTCCGACTTCCAGATCCCTGGGGTAAACCCCAGGGCCAGTAGATCGGCCGCTCCTAACGGAGCTTTGGAAAGCACTCTATAATTTGGTGAGTTCATTATCCCCAAACTTATCAATTACGGAAACCTTAGGTAATAAAAGATAATATCCCTACTTTTATTGTAGCGGATTGGGGCAATAACCCGTATGGTCTTTACAACTAAATTTTATTATGATGAAATACTCCGTATTTATATGCTTGATGGCAGTAATCCTTTTTAGCGCATGCCAGGAAGATGACAGTATCACCACTGAAACATCCGTTGAAGGCCAATGGGAGCTTCAGGGATTTAGAAGCAACTGGATTGATGATATGATTTCTGTGGATGAAATGGATTATTCAGATAGTTACACCTTTAGAGCTGATGGTTCTTTCACCAAGTTTAATTCAGTATTGGGATCGGAATTATCCGGAACCTTTGAGGAAATCATCCCGGCCGCTGAGGTAAACGTCAATTATATTAAAAGATTAAAACTATCATTCAACCCTGAAGATTTAGAGGAGGTACTTGAAACCGATGAAGCCGGCAACCTCCATGGCTGGAACCAGGAACATCAGTTTTCTGTGTTTTATGGCCAAAGCAATATTGAAGAACTTATCCTACTGGCAGATGGAACCTTAGCCAATGCCGGTTATAGAATAGCAGATGGATCAATTTATATTTATAAGAGAATGTAGAAACGAAAAGTACGAAGTTAGAGGTACGAAGGAAAAAACCTGCCAGATCTATCAAAAAATCACAAGATCTGGCAGGTTTAACGTGCCATTTTAATTTACTAAGCTTTCCAATTGTGTCTTCGCGCCTCCTTTGTTGCAAAATCAAATAAACCCCATCTATATGAAAAAATTAATACTTGCCTCCCTCACCATCCTCCTTTTGGCCGCTTGCCAAAACGATGACAACCCCAATATGCCGCTGACTGAAATAGGGGATTGGGAGCTTGAGCAGGTTACCCTACCAGGCTCAGGAGAAGTTATTTCAGCTACAGACCTAGGTTTCAGCCAAACTTATACCTTCAAGACCGATGGCACATTTTCAAAATTCAGCACAGAAACAGGTGTGAACCTTTCCGGTACCTATGAGGCAGAAGACGCAGAGCCCGATGATAGATTTGAGCCCTTAACGGTTAAATGGTTAACACTCACCTTTGACTTAGACCAATATGAAGCAATTTTGGCAATGGAGGACAGCATGAGCGGCACTGATGTTGACAAATACATTTTTGGAAGTGATAATATGGAAGTAATTGCCTTAAGAGTAGACCATACTCTCATGAACATTGGCCAGCGTTTCCATGGAAGAGCCATGCTTTACACTAGAAAATAAACTGAAAGAATTTCATTACTTACCGCCTTAGTGGCTAACCTTTTTGCGGCGCCCTCGCGCCTTAGTGGCTAACTTAATACTTATACTAAACTTTACTATAAATGAAAAACCTACTATTATTGGCCTTTGCCGTTTTGATCTTAACGGGTTGCCAAAACGATGAAAACCCAACCGTATTGACTGAGATTGGGGAGTGGAAACTTGAGCAGTTGACTCCTGTGCGTTCCACAGAAGTGATCACAGCAGCCGAACTTGATTTTACCGAAACCTACCATTTCAGGGAAAATGGGACTTTTTCAAAATTCAGCACACGTGCAGAAATGGAACTTTCAGGAACTTATGAAACAGTTCCAGTTGATCCTGATGACAGGTTTGACCCAATGCTGGTCAGACAGCTTATTCTAACTTTTGATAGTGATCAATACGAAGCTATATTGGATCGTGAGGAAGGTTCGAATCGGGCATATGTAGACTTGTATATTTACGGTGTTGACAATTTTGAAGTATTAGGCTTGCGGAATGACAACAGCCTTTCAAACGGTGGCCACCGTTCTCATGGGGACTTTTTGGTATATACCAGGAAGTAACTTTGAAAGGACGAAATTAGGGGTACGAGGTACGAAGGAAAAAAAAACCTGCCAGTCTAGCAAAAATCACGAGACCTGGCAGGTTTCATATATAAATAAGAAACGTCTGAGGATTGATTACTACGTCAATCGCTAGAAATACTTGGTACATGGTACTTGGTACCTAGTACAATTTGAACCACCACCTCCCAGTTCCTGTCTTCCTTTTTCAACAGCGCCACTTTATCCACATTTAGGCGCTCAAAAAAACCTGTCTCCTTCAAATACGCCAGGCATTCATCAAATCGTGCATCTTTCACATCTTTGGATGCTACAGTCATATGGGGATTATAAGCTTTGTCGGCCAGTTCTTCTATGGTCTTCAGTTCCCGCTTGCAAAAGCCCCCTAGCTCATGCTGCAACGTCATCAATTCAGGGGGCTGACTGACGCGGATGTAGAGGACACGCCGCCCAAAACGACCGATCCCCTTAAGCTCTAGCTCAAAAGCCGGCTGCTCGGCTAAAAATGTGGATAACTTCCCTATCAGTTGTTGCTCCTTTGCCTCATTGTACCTAAATGGCATTTTTAGCGTCACATGCGCCGGAGACTTTAAGGCATATTTGAAGTTAAACTTTTCCCTGACGGCCAATTTCAGCCCTGTAGCTTTCTCCTGGATTTCACCCTCCGGTACAATTGCTATATAGTATTTGGCGTAATCGGGCATGGATCACACTTTAAACAATGCCTCCAAAAAGCCCATGTTTTCCCCTTTTGTCTTGTAGATCAGCATCGGAATCTCATAATTGAGATGCACCAACCTCTCGGCTACACTCCCAATGAGTAGGGCCGCAGAGTCTGTCCTTCCCCGGCTGCCCATCAGAATCATATCCGTTTCCAGGCCTTTGGCAACTTCCAAAATATATTTAGAGGCATGTTTATCCTCCTTGAGCACATATTTACAGTCGTATTCAGGCAACTTGTTTTTTCTGATAAACTCCCCGTATTCCTTCTGGGCATTTTTCAGCATGATCTGGGCAAATTCCTCATAGGATTTGCCGGTTTTATAGTACCCCTTTGGCACCTCATAAATGTGCAGACAAGTGATTTTGGCCTTAAACTTCTGCGCCAATTCCTCCATCAGGCTAAGAGTAAGGTGGGAATATTCGGAAAAGTCCACCGGCACCAAGAAATTATCTATTTCTTTGACCTTCAGGTTTTCGGTCAAAAACAACACCGAGCAGGGAGCCTTCTGGGCAAGGTTTTTTGATAGGGTACCGCTTCCTTCCAGCACAATTTTGCGCCCCATAATCAGCAGATCGATGTTTTTGATCTTTGACCACCTCAAGATGGTAGCCATGGGATCTCCTTCCTTCACGCTGATATCAATCTCCACCTTTGCGGGGATAAACTTCTGGGCTTTCTCTCGGATGCTCCTCTCTATGGCCTCATCCACGGGCGCCAGCAGGTCTGGATAGGTTTTGATCACCTCTGTTGGCAAAGCCAAATCTTTTTCCACATGGACAAAATAAATCTTCTCAATGCCCAACAGGTCCACCAATTTGCCTGTCTTCTCTATCAGGATCTGGTCCATCTCCGTAAGGTCAAGACCTACTAGTACTTTTTGGAATTGTTTCATGGGGGGTAGTACAATTAAGCGCTAAAATTAGATTTTTAACGTGTTTGGTATTTTTAAAGGGTACAAAGTACCAGGTACCAAGTACTAAGTATTTCTAGGACAAGTCCTGTTCGGGGCAATGCCGAGGTTGTTCTGCCATTGACCGTTTTTTACTTTCGGGAGCCTTCCAATTCGCTGCGCTCATTGGGGCCGGCAGGTAAGTCAAAGAGCTACTTAAAATAAAACTTTGTGCAACTTGTTTTTTTACTTGGTGCCCTTGCCTGCCCGCCGTGGCGGGTGACCCATTTGTCTCCGCGAAGAAGGAAACTCTGTGAAACTCCTTTAAAACTCAGTGGAACTCTGTGTCCCTTTTCCCTCTGTCTTCCGTCTCCGGTCTCCTAATACGCATTCTCCCTATTAAACATCAACTCATGCACCGTTTTCACTACGATGGAGAGATCCAGCCAGATAGACCAGTTTTGGATGTAGAAATAGTCCAACCTCACCCTGGACCGGATTTGGTAGGGCATCTCGATTTCCCCACGATAGCCCTTCACCTGCGCCAAGCCGGTAATACCCGGTTTGATCTTGTGCCGCGTGTTATACTTTTCAATGCTCTGCTTAAAAGTCTGGTTCATCGGCACCGTGTGCGGTCTAGGCCCCACGATGGACATCTCCCCGAAAAGTACATTGATAAACTGCGGCATTTCATCCAATGAGGTACTTCTCAATAGTGCCCCAATGGTAGTCACCCGTGGGTCATCCTTTACCGCCTGCTGCGTATCCGCATAGTCGTTTGGTGTCATGGAGCGAAACTTCAGGCACCTAAATACCCGGTTGTTTTCCCCATTTCTCTCCTGTATAAAAAATATTGGCCCCTTGGATTCCAACTTTATCAACAAACCCACCAAAGGAATCAGCCAGCTCAGGATAAACACGATCACCAGCGAAGAAAAAATAATATCAAAAGCCCTTTTGGCAAAACGGTTGACTACATGGTCCAATGGAATGTCGTTGACATTGATGACCAAAAAGTCGCCATATTTCGAAAAGGAAAGGTTTTTTTCAAGTTGAAGGCTCTTATCAGGAATGATTTTCACCTTGATGCACTTATCGTCGGCGTAATTGATAATCTGCTTGATTTTATCCGCTTCCAGATTTTCATTGATGTAGATGAGGTCAAGCTCCATCTGTTCGGCCTGATCAAAGAAATCAGATACCTTGCCTTTCGTTTCCATACAGGTAAAGGCATCGTCAAAATAACCCAGAAAGTTGATCCCAAAATCCCTGCGGTACGAAAGCATTTGGGCCAATCGGTTGCTGGCCCCACCTTTACCAATGATCACCGCATTTCTGTAATTTCCGCCTTTGATGCGGTATTGCTTCAGGGCAATATGCACAGCCACGCGGTAAACACTCAACAAGATAAGCATCATGTGCACATTGATCAAAAGATACAGCCTGCTCAGGTGATAGGTTTGGAACAACACCCACAATACCGAGATGATGGCCACAAACCAGAGCACGGAGCCAAAAAGCTGCTTCAGGGTTTGGCTGTAGTCTGTCGTCCTGCCGAGTTTGTAATCCTTCCTAAACAGGGTCACGCCCAGCCATACCATCAGAAACCCGAGGTAAAATACATCCGAAGAAAGCTCAGTATTAAAAATAGAGCCTAGGATCACTTTCGAAAGCAAAAGTGACAGTACAATTATGAAAGCATCTCCCAGGCTAAAAAGCCATGGGAAATTTTTATAGAAGCGTTTAGCCATAAAAATCCAGACCGACTTGTTCCCGCACAAGCAGGGTAATTCAATGTTGTTCTTTCAAGGTTTTATGAAAACCTAGTTAGATTTCAATGCAAAAATAATCAAATATTGATGACTCACTACCATTATCTTTGATTAATCCGCACAGATTTGTCAACCCATTCCTGCAATTTGACCGCCAATTATTGCGATATTTGGAAATTGATAAGACGGAAGACCGGAGACTGTAGACCGAAAGTATTCCCGTCTTCGGTCTTCCGTCTTCGGTCCTCTGGCCGCAAGGCTCCAAACCAACAATATAATGCTACCAATAAAATCTCTATTAGCCTCATCAGAAACAGACGGCTCGCTGGGTAAGAAATTCAGGGAGGAGCGGTTTAGGTTCTTTGAGAAGCTGGTGGAAGAAAAATTTCCTGAAAATCAAAAAATCAGGGTTCTAGATGTGGGGGGCACCCAGGCCTATTGGGAGGGAAAAAGCATCCTCAAGAAAAGAAACCTTGAAATTACGGTATTGAACCTGATCGAATTTCCCGTTAGCCTGCCCAATTTCAGGGCTCTGGCCGGAGATGCCACCCATATGCCTGAATTTGGAGACAACAGCTTTGACTTGGTTTTTTCCAACTCCGTGATTGAGCACCTCTACTCCTGGGAAAATCAGGTCAAAATGGCCAAGGAAATCAGTAGGGTAGGGAAGAGTTATTTTGTGCAGACGCCAAACCGCAACTTTGTCATCGAGCCCCACTATGCCCTTCCACTTTTTCAGTTTGTGCCAAAAGGCCTGGCCTTCAACATCCTTACCAAAACAAAACTCAGCCGCTTCAATCGCTGGGAGCCCTCCATGGCTCGCCAATACCTCGACGAAATCCGCCTCCTGAGCATCCAGGAAATGAAAACCCTATTCCCTGACGGGGAGGTTTACCTGGAAAAATTCCTTGGGATGAATAAGTCGGTGACGATGTTTAGGTTTTAATGTAGAAGAAAAAATGGGTACTAAGTACGATGTACTAAGTACTAAGTATTCGCGGCGAGATTACGATCTATCCACTTCGTGGATAGTGGGTAAATTACTGAGGGAGCAACTAAAAGTAAAATAAATAACGGTATTTACTTTAAACTACTTTGTACATAGTACATAATACTTAGTACAAAGTAGTTAAAGCATCATTTCAAAAATCGAAATAGCTTATGGGCATTCTGACAAAGCCATTGGTAACTTCTCTCTGAATGCTGGTTTTAACACCATTGCCTTCAAAACCAAAAACGGTAGCCTCAAATTTTGCTTCTATATAGGTATTTCCATTTGGAGTAGTGCCCACTTTGAGAATCTCAAAACTTGAATCAGCTTGTGCATCATCATTTACCAGAGTTTCAAAGCCATAGGGGGCGGTAGAATGTGTAGTGAGGAAATGGCGATGCTCGTTTTCATCTAGCATAGCCAATTCTAGAGCTACCCCATCTTGGGAATTGTGTCTGTCATAGTCAAAGGAAAAAGGATACATACCCTCTTGAATAAAATCCCTTCTATCTTCCTCATATAGCGTATAATGATTCCCGGTTCTGATTTTTAATTGCTCTTTTAGATACTTTTTACCTAATATAACTTTCAAACTTCCATCACCTGATCTTTCTCTCATAGTTGTTGAAACCATGAAGAACAGTGAATCATACTCCTCAAAGGTGGGTTTGTGAGAAACGTAATAAGCTTGTAGAACCCCTGTTCCATTTCCATTTACGGAATTGCCGGTATATTCCACCCCATCAATGGTATAGGAAAACTCCCACACAAGCTCCTCAGTTGCCTCCTCCTGGATCACTGGTTCTCCATTTTCTTGACAGGAAACCAATAGAAGTACGGCAAAAATCAATGGTAATAATCTTTTCATATTTTTTTCTTTGAACGAAGATAGGTATAAAACTTTTAATTTTCCTAAACTTATAGGTAAAAAATTTCAGAGGTTATCACCACGCTAAAAGAAGGATATCCTACCAAGAATCCATTTAAACCTGCCAAATACATCGTACTTAGTACCTAGTACATTTTTCAATAGTCATATATAATCTGCTGGAAAGGCTTGGGCACTTCCATGGTGCCTTCGGTGTAGTAGGATACACAATAATTGCTGATAGGCAATGCTTCCACTCTATATGCCAAATCCCGGTTGGCCGCATAATAATTGGTTCGGTTCACCATTCTGTAATCGTATTTATGATGGGCAGTTGAAAATGTGCCTAACACTTTATCGGTTTCATCCGAAAGATTAACAATGTTGCCTGCTAGGTTGGAGGGCATAGCATCGAAAATATTACCGGTATTGACTTGCTGCTCTTCAATTAAAGCCAAGAAGGTGGTTTGGAATGGATTTAGGGCATAAATATCAATCTCTACGAAAAATCTTCCCAGCCTATTCATGGGTAAGGCTACCACGTTAAATCTTCCACTTTCCCCCAAAGCAATGTTTGTAGGATAGGGTTCAATATTGATCTTCGCATCCAAATAAGTAAAAAACAAATAGCAGGTACATCTACATTCTATTGGGGGAGCTTCAGGATCAAATTGCGTATGAACCTCTTCCATCCCAGATGTTTTCATATAATACCCGTACGAATCCTCTGATTTTCTTATCAAATCCACATTTACATTCAAGAAAATTTGCTTTTGCCCAAAAGCCTCTCCAAAAACAGGATTGATAAATACCAACTTTTCCTCTCCTTGATAATGATAATCCTTTATCTCAGGCGCCGGCGCCACATCCTGCCAGGTGGACTGGTAGTGCGTTCTGTCCTGAAGGATAAAATTCAACCGATACCTTTCGTTTTCATCCAATTCAAAATCACCCACAGGCAGATAACTCCCTACAAGGGAATCCAGGGCCAGGGAAAATTCAAACTCGATATTTCGCCCCGCAGTTTCGGTTTCCACATACATCCGCCTGATCTCGGGCCTGTCGGTATAGCGATTGAAAGAGCCGGATTGAAAAGCGGCAGGGTAGTAGACCTTCACATAGGTCATGTTGGGGTCATTGGACACCCAGCCATCCACGGCTATTTTCCTTTCCTGCTCAGGCACATTGATGCGGATCTCATCTATACAGGAAACCTGTAGGATAAAAATAAAAAACACACATAGCTTACCGAGCCTATCCATCAACTAAAGATGATGCTTTAATCATGAAATTCAAAATCTCAAATTAAATAACTCGTTTAAATACACTTAGTATGTTTAAATTTAATCCTCAAAAATAACTTGGTCAAAAATTTCCGGCTTTTCCATAGTGCCTTCGGTATAATAATCCACGCAAATATTCATCCCCTCTCTCAAAATGGGAATGGCCTCTACCCTGTAGCGAAAACCATGTTGAGAAGCATAGAAATTAACCCTTCTCACCATCCTAAAATCAAATTTATAATTGGAAGTGGAGAAGGTGCCCAATACGACTTCTTTTTCATCGGAGAGATTGGTTATGTTACCTTTTATATTTGAAGGCATTGCATCAAATATGTTCCCCGTATTTTCCTGTTGAGCTTGGATCAAGCCAAAATATGAAGTTTGAAACTCATTCAGACCATACATATCTATTTCTACATAAAACCTCCCCAGCCTATTCATGGGCAGAGCTACCACATTAAAACGTCCCTCGCTTCCCAACTCTGTATTTGAATAATATGGATTGATATTAATTTTAGGACTTAAAATATCATAGTATATATAGCAGGTACACTGACATTCCAAAGGCCGTGGTTCCTCAGGGTCGAATTGGGTATGAACTTCCTCAATTCCCTTTGTCTTAAAATAATAACCATACGCATTCTCTGACTGTGTTTCGAGCTCAACATTGACATTCAAGAAAACCTGAGTCTGCCCAAAAGGCTCACCAAATACGGGATTTATAAATACCAGCTTTTCCTCTGCCTCATAATGATATTCTTTAATTTTTGGCGCCGGCGCCACTTCCTGCCAGGTGGACTGGTAGTGCGTTCTGTCCTGAAGGATAAAATTCAACCGATACCTTTCATTTACATCCAATTCAAAATCACCCACGGGCAGATAACTCCCTACAAGGGAATCCAGGGCCAGGGAAAATTCAAACTCGATATTTCGCCCCGCAGTTTCGGTTTCCACATACATCCGCCTGATCTCGGGCCTATCGGTATAGCGGTTAAATGAGCCGGACTGAAAGGCGGCAGGGTAGTAGACCTTCACATAGGTCATGTTGGGGTCATTGGACACCCAGCCATCCACGGCTATTTTTCTTTCCTGCTCAGGCACA
>NZ_JAHBGI010000009.1 GCF_018500185.1 Litoribacter ruber
ATTACTCGGATTTCACAGAGTAAAGCCACCAAGGTGCGGAGGCGCAAAGGGAATAAACTTAGCGTCTTTGAATCTTTGTGGCTAAAAAAAAACACAGATTACTCGGATTTCACAGAGTAAAGCTACTAAGGCGCGGAGGCGCAAAGAAAAAATCTTGGTATCTTGGAGCCTTTGTGGCTCTTTAAAACTTTAACGATATGAAAATATTAGTAACAGGTGGTAAGGGTCAGTTGGGCCAGGAGTTGGAGGGACTAGTGAGGGATTCTGGACATGATGGGGATTGGATTTTTGCATCAAGCCAGGAGGCGGATATTACCGATAGGGAAAAGCTCGAGACATTTTTCGAGCAAGTCAATCCCGATATCATTGTCAACTGTGCCGCTTATACGGCTGTGGATAAAGCTGAGGAGGATGAAGAAATGGCAAAAGCGATAAATGTGGATGGGGTGAGAAATCTTGCTGAACTGGCGAAAGACAAGCTCATCATCCATGTGTCCACAGACTTTGTTTTTGACGGGACTTCTCACATCGCCTACAAAGAAGATGTGGCTACCAGTCCTTTGGGTGTATATGGCCAAACGAAATTGGATGGGGAAAAAGCATTGTTGGAAACAGCCAAAAATGCCGTGGTCTTGAGGACTTCCTGGCTGTATGGGAGCTATGCCAATAATTTTATGAAAACCATGTTGCGGCTTGCAGAAACGCGGTCGGAACTCAATGTGGTGGCCGACCAGATCGGTACGCCCACCTATACGGGGGATCTTGCCAAGGCGATCATCCAGATTGTGGACCGGGGAGGGATTCCTGCCGGGGTCTATCATTTCAGCAATGAAGGAGTGACCAGCTGGTACGGTTTTGCACACAGCATTTTTGATTTGGCTGGCCTCAAAGTTAAAGTAAAGCCTATCCCTTCTGCCCAATACCCCACTCCAGCCCAGCGGCCGCATTTCAGCGTGTTGGATAAGACGAAGATTAAGCAGGCGTTAGGGATTGAAATTCCTCATTGGAGGGATAGTTTGAAGGAAGCGCTTAAGCGTACTATTTAGGGGTACAAGGTACCAGGTATTCGCGGCGGAAGTATTTGCGGGAGCCCACTGCGTGGGTGATGAGGTCTTGAGGCACAGCCTGCCTATCGGCAAAGGCCGGCCTCAATTTTCGAAGTCCCAAGGCACAGCCTTGGGACAACGTTCAGCGGTAAATATGTGGGTAACATCAAAATAGGCTTAAAAAAGCAGCAGTCCTACGGTGTACTTGGTACATTGTACTTTGTACTTAGTACAATTTTTTAATTCATATTCAACTTCTCCCTATCCAGTACCTCTTTAGAAAGAGCCGGCTTCTTGTAGGCCTTTTTGGTGATTCTAGTGGAAAGTACCGTAGGCTTGGTTTTGTTGATTTTGATAATCTGGATAAGGGTGTATCGGTCCAAGACCAAGCCCAAAGAAACAGCACTTAACACCACGATCGGAAGCATGACGTGGTCGTTGTAGGATTGTCCCAGGAAGATCAAGCCGATAAACAATAATTTGACCCCGCCCAAAACGTAAGCCACTTGGTCATGTTTAAGGCCCATTCTCATCAGGAAGTGGTGTACGTGGCTCTTGTCCGGTGCCAGTGGGGACTTGCCGTTTAGCACTCTTTTGGTAAAGATCCTTGCCGTGTCATAAATCGGGACGATAAGCAAAGCCACACCCGAAGCGATCGGAGCACTGAATTTGAAACCTTCCGCGCCTAGCATAGTGCCGTTTTTATCAATAAAGAGAATCACCAACACTGAAAGAACAAAACCGATACTTAGGGAGCCGGTGTCACCCATGAAGATTTTGGCCGGGTGCCAGTTGTAAAGCAGGAAGCTCAAGATCGCACCCACCATGGTAAAGGCAATGATACCGTAAGGAAGCATGCCTGCGGTGATAAACCACCAGCCTAAAAAGGTGAGGGTAATAGTACTTATCGTGCCAGCGAGACCATCGAGTCCATCGATGAGGTTGAAAGCGTTGGTCAATACAATGATGGTGAAGAAAGTCAGGAAGTAGCTGACTGCCAATGGGATTTCGTAAACGCCCAGGAAGCCATAAAAGCTGGTGACACGGATATCGGCCATGCCGATGACCAAAAAGGCAGCAATGCACTGTCCGATAAGTTTTTGCAAAGCGGTGAGTTCTACCAAATCATCCCTTAAGCCCAAGGTAAACATGATGCCCATGGCGATTAGAAAATACCGGGTAGTCGCCATTTGGTCTAGGGACAACCAGGTGGCCAGGCCGATGAATGTGGCCAACATGATGGAAATTCCGCCCATCGAGGGGATCATTCCTTTATGTATCTTCCTTCCTCCCGGGGCGTCCAATACATTATTTTTTCTAAAGAAAAATATAATGATCGGTGTAACTAAGAACCCGAAGAAAAAGGCGGTTAAGGTAGCTAAGAATAAAATCATACAAAAATATTTCCTGCAAATTTACTTATATTTTATTTAGGGACGAAAGAATATTATATAAAATGGTTAGCGTTGTATTTTGTCAGGATATTTCTGCATGTTAAAGAATAAAAAAGCGAGAAACTGCCGAATTGTAACTGTTTTAAGCATATTGCAAAATCAATTGAATGAGAAGATTTTATACCCTTACGCATGAATACTAAAGAATGTCCTGGTTGCGCCATGCCCGTAGAGCATGAAGAAGCCATCTGCCCCATATGCAAATTTGAATTTCCACAACGAAACAAGGCGTATGCGTGGGTAGCGGTGGCTTTGGCGGTATTGATGTTGTTGTTGATATTTTTGTAGAAATAATTGGCCACGAAGGGCACAAAGTTTACAAGAAGTTTCACAAAGCACTCTTCTCGAATAAAAAAATGGGGTCACCAAGTCGAATAAGTTTAAAAGTCGCACGACTTGTCCCGAGTAGCGGAGCGTATCGGGAAAGGCTTTATTGCGGAAGGTAAAGGGACACTGGGTTACGGGGAGTTTTAAAAGGAGTTTCATAGAGCTTCTTCGCGGAAGAAAATGGGTCACTAAGGGCACGAAGTTTAAAAGAAGTAGCACGAAGTTTATTTTTTCACTACCCCCCCCGTCTGTAATGGAGACGCCCAATATCAAAACATGGCCCAAATGGCTGAATGCCAGTCTGACCTGGAATGCTTGGTACTGGGTATCCCAATAATGAATGTCGAATGATGAATAATGAAAAATGAAGTAAACTTCGGCAGCAGCACCCACGAGTATTCATGGCACCCAATATCAAAACAAGCCCAAAAATGCAGAAACCACTTCTGTCCTAGAAATACTTAGTACCTAGTACCTGGTACTTGGTACCCATTTCTTAGTACCCAAATTTTTTTTCGTAATTTAGCACGCCGAATAAATACGATAACCTAAATATAAAATTTTCATGAAATACCGCATAGAGAAAGATACCATGGGGCCTGTTGAGGTGCCAGCCGACAAGTTTTGGGGAGCGCAGACACAGCGGTCCATTAATAATTTCAAAATCGGTGGTGAAAAAAACAGGATGCCAATCGAGATTATCCGGGCTTTTGCCATCCTGAAAAAATCCGCGGCCTTCACCAATGCCGAATTGGGCGTGTTGGCCCAGGATAAGGCGGAGGCCATCGGGAAAGTGTGCGATGAGATCTTGGACGGCCAACTGGATGACCAATTCCCATTGGTGGTGTGGCAGACTGGTTCCGGTACCCAGTCCAACATGAACTCCAACGAGGTGATCGCCTATAAAGCACATGTCAACCTTGGGGGAAGCCTAGAGGATGAGAAAAAGAAGATCCACCCAAATGATGACGTGAACAAGTCACAGTCTTCCAATGATACCTTCCCCACTGCCATGCACATTGCTGCCTATAAAATGGTAGTGGAGACGACTATCCCAAAGGTGGAAAAATTGAGAGACACCTTAAAAGATAAGTCAGACAAATTCATGGATGTGGTGAAAATCGGTAGAACCCACTTCATGGACGCCACTCCACTTACACTGGGACAGGAATTTTCTGGTTATGTGGCGCAGTTGAATTACGGGTTGAAGGCGTTGAAAAACACCTTGGAGCACCTTTCCGAGCTTGCTCTTGGAGGGACCGCTGTAGGTACCGGATTAAATACTCCAAAAGGGTATTCTGAGCTGGTAGCCAAGAAAATCGCTGAATTTTCAGGACATCCATTTGTAACCGCCCCAAACAAATTTGAGTCACTCGCCGCTCATGATGCGATCGTGGAGACGCATGGCGCCCTTAAGCAACTTGCGGTAAGCTTGATGAAAATCGCTAACGATATCAGGATGCTTTCTTCCGGCCCTAGATCCGGAATCGGGGAAATCCTAATCCCTGAAAATGAGCCTGGCTCCTCTATCATGCCGGGTAAGGTAAACCCAACCCAGGTAGAAGCCATGACCATGGTGTGTGCCCAAGTGATGGGTAACGACGTGGCGGTGTCTATAGGTGGATCAAATGGTCATTTTGAACTCAACGTGTTCAAGCCGATGATGGTCAACAACCTGTTGCAGTCTGCAAGGTTGATCGGTGACGCCTGCGTTTCATTCAACGACAACTGTGCGGTGGGTATAGAGCCCAATACGCCATTTATCAAGCGCCACTTGGAAAATTCCCTCATGCTGGTTACTGCCTTGAACCCACATATCGGGTATGAAAATGCGGCGGCAATCGCCAAGAAAGCCCACAAGGAAGGCACCAGCCTCCGTGAAGCCGCCCTCGCCCTAGACCTGCTGACCAACGAGCAGTTTGACGCCTGGGTGAAGCCGGAGGATATGACCGGAGGGTTGAAATGAGTTTAAAGGATTAACAGATTAAAGGATTAAGGATTGAGGGGTGCACTGTGCCCCTTAATCCTTTAATCAGGGCCACAGGCCTTAAACCCTTAAACCATAATGACCGCTGATAGCTGACTTTTGCCACCTGTGTTTATTTTATTTTTTCTCCGAACTTTATCAGGTAATTTGCCCTTTACTTATCAGATAAAGTTCCCCATAATTGTCTGAAATGACTGATAATAAACAGCTATTGTATTACAAATCCTATAAGCATCCTACCAGTCAGGAATGGCTTGTGCTCATCCATGGCGCCGGCGGCTCGTCGGCTATTTGGTATAAGCAAATCAAGGAGTTTAAAGCATCTTACAATTTGCTGTTGATCGACCTGAGAGGTCACGGGAGGTCTGCCAACAAGCTAAGTAGCTTATGGAAGGAGGAGTATACTTTTCCTGCTGTCACCAAGGATATCATCCAGGTGCTGGACCACCTGAAAATTCAACAGGCACATTTCATGGCGGTATCATTGGGGACCATTCTGGTGAGACAACTTGCGGAAATGGCACCTGAGCGGGTCAAAAGCATGGTGCTGGCCGGGGCCGTAACCAGGCTGAATGTGAAAAGCCGGATTTTGGTAAGCTTAGGAAATACTTTCAAAAGCGTAATCCCCTATATGTGGCTTTATCGTTTATTTGCTTGGGTGATCATGCCTAGAAAAAGGCATTCGGAATCCCGAAACCTCTTTGTGAGGGAGGCCAAAAGGCTCTGTCAAAAAGAGTTTATCCGCTGGTTTAAACTGACCGGAGAAGTAAATCCTCTGCTTAGGTACTTCAAGGAAAAAGATCTGGGGATACCCACGCTATATGTTATGGGCGAGGAGGATTTCATGTTCCTTAAGCCTGTCAAAAAAATCGTAAAGGATCATGCGAGCGCTTTCCTGCAGATCGTGCATCAATGTGGGCACGTCGTAAATGTGGAGCAGCCCCAAACCTTTAACCGGTTAACACTAGAATTCCTAAATGGCGGCCTTGAGGGCAGCCCATCATAAAGTTCAAGAATGAATAGAAAAACGAAAATCACTTTAATTGTAGTCATTGTTTTAGTG
Source organism: Litoribacter ruber (assembly GCF_018500185.1). Classification (GTDB taxonomy): domain Bacteria; phylum Bacteroidota; class Bacteroidia; order Cytophagales; family Cyclobacteriaceae; genus Litoribacter; species Litoribacter ruber. The sequence goes on from NZ_JAHBGI010000009.1 coordinate 5,878, forward strand.
ATAGCGGGGCTGTTTTTTTACCCCAGATTAGAGATGTTTCAAGAGAGTGCCGACCCGGAAACCCAGGCGGCTGAAGGTCAGAGCAGCAATTTGCCCGTAAATGTGGTAGAGATAAGGCCTGAAAGACTGGAAAACAACCTGAACCTTACTGGTTCAATCATAGCCAATGAAATGGTAAGCCTAAGGCCAGAAATCTCTGGCTTGGTCGAAAGGGTCAATTTCAAGGAAGGCGAATACGTAAAGAAAGGCACCCCCTTGCTGTACCTCAACGATGATGAATTGAAGGCCCAGGCAGAGAGGTTGAATTACCAAAAAAAGCTTTTTGAAGGCCAAGAAAACCGTCAGCGGCAGCTTTTGGACAGGGAGGCAATTTCTCAGGAGGAATATGATATTGTCCTAAATCAGTTTAATACTAATGTAGCAGACATCCAGTTGATTGATGCCCAGCTTCGCAAAACGGTGATCAGGGCTCCTTTTGATGGAGTTTTGGGATTGAGGCAGGTTTCGGAGGGAAGCTTCATTAGTTCTTCAGACATGATAGCCAGCATAGTCAACATTGATCCCATTAAGATCGAGTTTTCTATCCCTGAGCGCTATGCCAACAGGGTGAAGACAGGTTCAAAAGTTCACTTCTCCACCAATGCCTCAGAAGGGGAGTCTGTGGGGACAGTGTATGCAATAGAACCAAACATAGATGCGGCTACCCGAACACTGAAGCTACGGGCCGAGAGTCCTAACCGGGAAAGACGGTATTTGCCGGGAATGTTTGTAAGGGTAAGGTTAAATCTAGATGTGCAGGAAAATGCTTTGATGGTTCCGGCAGAGTCCATTATTCCGGAGTTGGACGGTTATAAAGTCTTTGTGGCCAGAGATGGTGTAGTAGAGGAAGCTAGAGTTTCGATCGGTACCCGTACCGAAAGGAAAGTACAGGTATTGGAAGGGCTCAATGAAGGAGACCTGGTATTGACTACGGGAGTGTTGCAAGTAAGGACGGGAATGCCCGTAGAAGTCACAAAAATCAATTAAATCATGGCGAGCTTATCCACGATAAGTATTCAACGGCCGGTATTGGCCATAGTGCTTTCCCTGACAATTCTGTTGTTTGGGATAATAGGCATATCATTTTTAGGTGTGAGAGAGTATCCCAGCGTGGACCCTCCCGTGATCAACGTGCGCACCACCTATGTGGGTGCCAATGCCGACGTAATCGAAGCCCAAATTACCGAGCCCCTAGAAGAGGCCATTAACGGTATCTCTGGGATCAAATCCCTAACATCTACCAGTAACGACGGTACGAGTAACATCACCGTTGAATTTGATGTAGGGGGTGACCTGGAGGCAGCTGCGAATGATGTTCGGGACAAGGTTTCCGGCGCCCAGCGAAATCTCCCACCCGATGCAGATCCTCCGGTAGTTTCCAAAGCCGATGGGGATTCCCAGCCGATTGTGTTCCTGAATGTGCAGAGTGATAGAAGAAATCTTTTGGAACTCTCTGATCTTGCCAATAACATTTTCAAAGAAAGATTGCAGACCATTCCTGGGGTAAGTACGGTCCAGATCTGGGGAGAAAAGCAATATGCTATGCGGTTGCGGATGGATCCCTTGAGGATGGCTTCCTATGGGATCACTCCGACGGACGTGCTAAACACCGTGCAGAGTGAAAATGTGGAGCTTCCTTCCGGTAGAATTGAAGGGAGCTCTATTGAGCTTTCGGTTCGAACCAAAAGTAGACTTGCCACCCCGGATGAATTCAACCGCATGATCATCAAGGATGATGGGAATAACATCGTTCAGTTTCAGGATATTGGCCGGGCAGAGCTCGCGCCTCTCAATGAGCGGACTGTGTTGAAAAGGGACGGCATCCCTATGGTGGGGGTAGTACTAGTGCCGCTGCCGGGAAGTAATAATATTGAAATTGTAGATGAATTTTATAAGAGGCTTGCCTTTATAGAGAAAGACCTGCCTTCGGATGTGAAATTGGGAATCGGGTTTGATTCCACCAAATACATCCGCTCCTCTATTAGCGAAGTGCAGCAGACCATTTTCACCGCCTTTATTCTGGTGGTATTGATCATCTTCCTGTTTCTGAGGGATTGGAGGACTACCTTTATACCTGTGCTGACGATTCCGATTTCACTGATTGGGGTGTTCTTCATCATGTATTTGATGGATTTTTCCATCAATGTCTTGACCTTGCTTGGTATAGTTCTTTCCATCGGATTGGTGGTAGATGATGCCATTGTGGTGCTGGAGAATATTTATACCAGGATCGAGAAAGGGGAAAAACCCATGGCTGCGGCTATTAAGGGAGCAGAGGAGATTTTCTTTGCTGTAATTGCTACTACTGTAGCCTTGGCAGCGGTATTCTTGCCTGTAATTTTCCTGACGGGAACCACAGGTCGATTGTTTAGGGAGTTTGGAATCGTGGTGGCCGGAGCGGTGATTATTTCATCCTTTGTGGCCTTGACCATGACCCCAATGCTCAGTAGCCGATTGCTGCGCAAAAGAGACAAGCCCAACTGGATTTACCTGAAAACAGAGCCCATTTTTGTCTGGCTGAATGAGAAATATGAAAGAGCCTTGGTGGGCTTTATGAAAGTCAGATGGGTAGGATTTGTGATCATCGCCGGCATGGGCATTATCATCTATGCGCTTTTCAACACCATCCCCACAGAGTTAGCCCCAGTGGAAGACAGGGGTGAAATGAGGATAAACTTAAGTGGCCCCGAGGGTGCCACCTTTGGGTTTATGGACAGGGTAATCGATGAGCTTACCTTGGAGTTTGATGAGAAAATACCTGAAAGATCTGGCTTTATATCCGTGACTTCTCCGGGCTTTGGTACTGCAAGTACAAATTCCGGTTTTATCCGAATAATGCTTACCGAGGCTACCGAGCGGGAGCGCACCCAGCAGGAGGTTTTCGATCAGGTCTCCGGTATATTAAAGAACAAGACGGCCGTGCGGGCCTTTGCCACCCAGCCCCAATCTATCGGGGATAGAAGGGGTGGATTGCCGGTGCAGTTTGTAATTCAGGCCCAGACATTGGAAAAACTCAAGGAAGTGATCCCTGAATTCATGAATAGGGTGAATGACAGTGAGGTGTTCAGCTTTTCCGATATCAACTTAAAGTTTACCAAACCTGAAATTGAAGTAGAGATTGACAGAGAAAAGGCGCGAAACATCGGAGTTTCGGTCCAGGAAATCGCCAGAGCGCTTCAGCTCTCTTATTCGGGGCAGCGTTTTGATTATTTCATCATGAACGGTAAGCAATATCAAGTGGTGGGCGAAATGCAGTTAGAAGACAGGAATGACCCGATTGATCTTCAAACGCTGTATGTTAGATCCTCCAACGGGGACTTGGTTCAGTTGGATAACCTGGTAAGCATCACCGAAAGAAGCACGCCACCCCAGCTTTATCGATTCAACCGTTTTGTAAGTGCGACCGTATCTGCGGGGCTTGCCCCTGGATATACCATCGGATCCGGATTGGATGAAATGGACATAATTGCTGCTGACGTTTTGGATGAAAGCTATAGTACTGATGTGGAAGGCCTTTCCAAAGAATTCAGGGAGAGTTCGAACAGTTTGATTTTTGCCTTCGTGTTTGCGCTGGTATTGATCTATTTGGTCCTTTCCGCCCAATTTGAAAGCTTCCTTGATCCATTGACCATCATGTTTACCGTACCGCTGGCCCTATGTGGTGCGTTGGTATCGCTGTGGATGTTTGATTTTACCCTAAATATTTTCAGCCAGATCGGAATAATTATGCTCATTGGACTGGTGACTAAAAACGGGATCCTGATTGTGGAATTTGCCAACCAGCGGAAAGCACAGGGTATGACCGTATATGAATCAATCGTGGGAGCAGCAGGGGCGAGATTCAGGCCGATTCTGATGACCAGTCTTTCCACTATTCTGGGGATTCTTCCTATCGCACTGGCCTTGGGAGCAGGAGCTGAGAGCCGTGTGCCTATGGGTGTGGTGGTAATAGGGGGTATGGCCTTTTCAACCATTTTGACCCTATTTGTAATCCCTGCAGTATATACATATTTGACATCTAAAGAAGGTAGATTAGCCAGAGTTTGATGAATAAATCTTTTTGTTTGGCGCTTGCGCTATTGATTGTTGCCTTTCCCGGTTTTGCCCAAGAGCAAGAAAGGGAAAAGCTGGATTTTGAGAAAGCAATTGAATTGGGATTAGATAACAACTTCCAAGTCAAGATTGCCATCAACGAAACTGAAATTGCAGAATACGACCGCCAGTTGGGGCAGAGTCTTTTGCTTCCTAGTTTAGATGCTACTTATACAGGAACATATAGAAATGAAGATACTGAACAGAGGTTTTTTTCTGAACCTGATCCAAGAATAATACCTGGTGCTCAAACCTACAACCGAAACTTTACCATGGCCACGATTTATGGCTTCAGGCCTGAAGCGGTGGTGGCTTTGAAAAGGTTGGGCAAACTGGCCGAAGTGACTGACTTGGAAGCCAAGGTGGTGATTGAAAACACCGTGGCCACTATTGCCACCTCTTACTACAGGCTTGTTTTGGAGTTGCAGCGCTATGATGTGTTGAGCAAGGCTCTTGAATTGTCTGAAGAGCGATTGGATATAGCAAGAGCTCAATATGAGTTTGGGCAGGCATCAAAAAGGGACTTCTTGGCTGCCCAAGTCGATTACAATGCGGATTTGGCAGCACTTGTAAACCAGGAGCAGATTATAGAAACAACTAGAATTAACCTGAATGAGATTTTGGCCATAGATCCCGATGTACAGTTTGTGGTAAATGATACGATCACCATTCAGGAAAACATCAGATTGGGTGATTTGGTGGAAAATGCCTACACGGATAACAAGCAGCTTTTGGCAACCCAAAGAATGGAAAACGTTGCGTATCTCCAATTAAGGGAGGCAAGAGCAGCTAGATTACCTTATTTAACTATTACTGGTGCTTATAATAATTCAATTATGGAATCAGATGCTGGATTCTTGGCAGAAAACAGGGTTGACGGTTTTACTGCCGGTGCCACCGTTGGAATCAACCTGTTTAGCGGTTTTGCCCTGAATAGGCGCATCCAGCAGGCTAGGGTCCAGCAAAGAAACCAGCAGTTTGCCGTGGAGCAATTTGAGATCCAGATGAAGTCAGATCTACACCGTTCTTATAATATCTATACTAATACCAAGCGCCTTTTGGAGATCGAGAGGGAGAACTATGAAGTAGCCGTGGAAAACTCCGAGATAGCCTTGGAAAGGTTTAGATTGGGAATTGCCAGTTACCTTGAATTTAGGGATGCCCAGGTCAACAGGCTGCAGGCCGAGAGCCGATTGATCGAGGCTGTGTATAATATAAAAGAGTCAGAAATCGAGTTGATGCGGCTCTCGGGGAAAATTTATTTTCAGAATCCCCAAGAGACAATTTACTAAAATGAAAAACCCGTTGAAATCTAAAATCAGCGGGTTTTTTAATATTATTAGGTGAAGTCTGATTACGCAAAATAAAATTAGCACAATATTTGATTTTTGGTGGATTGCTTTGTTATTGCTAATATTGCAACGGACCAAAGCCTGAAATTCAGGATGCGTATGAGATTACTCACAAGAGTCATTATATTTTTGTTGTCCACCGTCGCCCTGCTGAGCTGCAAAAAACAGCACGTAGAAAAGCAGGTTGATTTTTGGGAAAATACGGTGGAATTGGATTTGGACGAGATTAAAAAGCGGGGCTTTATCCGCGCCATCGTCGACAACACCTCTACAAGTTACTACATCTACAGAGGCCGCAGGATGGGCTATGAGTATGAAATGCTGCGTAACCTTTCCAAGGATCTGGGTGTAAATTTAAAAATCTTCGTGGCCTCTGACATAGATGAGGCTTTCAGGAAACTGAACGAGGGGAAGGTGGATATCATTGCCATCAATCTCGAAAAGACCGCAGATCGCACCGACTTGGCCTCATTCACCAAGGCCACCAATGAAATCCGTACCGTGCTTGTTCAGCGCAATGGGGAGGAGGGTACGGTTCAGGACCTGAAGGATTTGGAAGGAAGAACGGTTCATGTGCGTGAAGGAGCTGTGTACAAAAAGCAACTTCAGATGTGGAAAGACAGCCTGCAGCTAGATTTTAGGATCAAGGAGATGCCTTACGATTCAGAAGGATTGGTGAACCTGGTAGTTCAAAAAGATATTGATTTCACCGTAGTGGATGAAGATGTGGCCAGCGTAAATTCCAACTATTACCCCCAGCTGGATGTATCCTTGGAGGTCAGTCCTGCCAGCAAGGTGGGCTGGGCGGTAAGATCCAACTCCACCAAACTGTTGGCCGGAGTAAACAAGTGGTTGACCACTTTTAACAAATCCTCCTATCAGGCCATTCTCTACGATAAATATTTTGTCAACAAAACCAATAGTTATTTCCGAAGCAACAGCCCCTTTTCCTCTATCAGCGGGAATAGAATCTCCGCATATGATGAAATGATCAAAAAAGCCGCTGAAGGAATCGGCTGGGATTGGCGCCTTTTGGCAGCTTTGATTTTCAAGGAATCCCGATTCGATACCGAGGCAATATCCTATGCTGGTGCTTCTGGCCTTTTGCAGCTCATGCCGGTGACTTTGGAGCGCTTCGGGGTGTCTGACCCTAACGATCCCTTTGAAAGCCTTATGGGCGGCGTAAACTACCTCAAGTACCTGGATAAGTATTGGCAAAAGCGGGTACCGGAAGTCAATGAGCGAATCAAGTTTATCCTGGCTTCCTATAATGTAGGCCATGGCCATGTGGATGATGCCTGGAGACTTGCCCTTAAAGACGGCTATAATCCAAGCGAATGGGATAATGTCGCCATCTTTCTGAAGCAGAAGTCCAATCCAGAAATTTACCGCGACCCGGTGGTGAAGAGTGGCTACGCCAAAGGACATGTGGCGGTAAATTACGTGGAAGACGTATACGGGCTATTTGAAAGCTATAAGGTTCTTGTGGAACCTTAAGCAATCATTTCACTCATAATTTTAGCAGAAAGTAGACAAAGCGGTATGCCCCCACCGGGGTGTACCGAACCCCCGCAGAAATAAAGATTTTTGATTTCGGAGGAATAGTTGGCGTGCCGCAGAAAAGCCGCATATTTATTATTGGAGCTATTTCCATAAAGGGCCCCCTGTGCGGAGGAAGTTTTGCTTTCTATGATTCTTGGGTCTACAATTTCCTCTACCTCAATCAGGGCTTCTATATCAGTATTTAAGGTGCGGTTTATTTTTTGGATCACATTCTTCCTTGCCTCTGAAATCAGCTCATCCCAATCCTGCCCTTGATTATTGGGCACATTGATCATAGTAAACCAGTTCATGCACCCCTTAGGAGCATCATCGGCCTTGTATGTGGAGGTGATGTTTATGTAGACCGTGGGGTCTTCATAGATGGATTTCTTTTTGAATATATGGTCAAATTCCTCTTTATAATTTTGGCTGAAAAGGATGTTGTGAAGGTCGAGTTCAGGAAAATGCTGCTTGATTCCCCAGTAGAAAATCATGGCAGAGCTTGATTTGGGCTGTTCGAGAAGCTTTTTGGGTTGCTTTTGGTCTTTGAGGATGGTTTTGTAGGCATTGACCATGTCCATATTGTTCACCACCAGGTCTGCCTTATGCTCTTTTCCTGCCACCACTACCCCATTGGCGATGCCTTTTTCCACCAGTACTTTTTCCACTGGACTGTCAAATTGAAAATTCACCCCAATATCGACTGCCAGCTTATATAGGCTGGCGGTGATGTCATGCATGCCTTTTTTGGGAAAATATGCCCCCTTGTTAAACTCCAGGTGGGGAATGATATTCAACGTGGCTGGTGTCTGGTAAGGGTCTGAGCCATTATAGGTAGCATAGCGGTTGAAGAGCTGGACCAGCTTTTGGTTGTCAAACTGTTTGGCATTGGCCCCGTTCATGGTGTCAAACAAGCCTAGTTTGTTGAGCTGGAAGTAGCTTTTGAGGGCATCCCCATTTGTCCAGGTATTCACTTTGTGGAGGGATCTGTGCATGAATAAAGGTGCAAGCCTCTCATAGAGGTAAGCGGAGTGTTGCAGGTTGCTCTTGACCTTTTTGGCCGGCTCGCCCAGCTTGGTTTCCACCTCTTCGGCAAACTTATCGGTATTGGCGTAGGCATGCAGCTTTTGACCGTCTTCCCAGAAGTAATGGCAATTGACAGGCAGCCGTACATATTCGAAATAATCTTTTGGATCCCTACCCGTGATCTTAAACAGTTCGTCAACTTCTTCCGGCAGGGTAAAAAGCGAGGGGCCAAAATCAAATCGGTATTCCCCGAGGTGAAATTCGGAAAGCTTGCCTCCCGCAAAACTGTTGGACTCAAAAACTTGTACACGAAAACCTTTGGTTTGTAGTCTGATGGCGGCCGCTAATCCCGCAATTCCAGATCCTATTACTATGGATTTTTTACTCATGATGACATAACATGGATTTTTTTTTTCTGTTCGAAAAACTTGCGAATTAGCACATTCCCAATAGAAATTCTAAATAATTCAAGATAAATGATAGAGAAATTTAATTTAACCTATTTAGGTGTATATACTTGAAAATACGTCTTAAATAAAAATAAATGCATTTGATATTGACAAATAAGTTTTTGATCATATATTTGAGCCATAATTCTTTGAGATAATGATTAAAAATAACCTTATCAGACTGCAGAAGGGATTTCTGGCACTGATGTCCGTATCGCTACTTTTTGCTTGTAGCCAAGTTGATTCGTTTGAAGCTGAAGACATGTCCGTATTGAGATCTTCTGCTATTGTTCAGGAAGCATGTTTTGAAGGTAACGTGTCTTCTGCCGTTACATTCAGTGGTGCTTACCAAAACAAGCAGACCGTAAGCTTAAATGTAAGCAATGATACTGAGTTTGTTTACCTTGACTTTACCAGCAGCACTGCTATCCTTTACATCAACGGTGAAAGAGTAAACAAAAAGAATGGTGCTCACGCTATGAAAGTAACCCACGAGGAATTTGCTTCCATGAAAACTTTTGAAATAAGAAGAACCGGTGAGGGCCACGGTGCCTGTGCTCCAGGTAACTGCTTGGTGCTAGATGCGAGTGCTTACCAGATCGTGATGCCATGCGATGACAATGGCTGTGAAGATAGCCTAACTGTAGAAAGAAACGGTGATGTGTTTACTTTCACTTTGATCCCGTCAGAAACGGAGGAAAACGGCAGAATAACCATGACACTTGCTCAAAGTGTAGCATATAAGTCCATGGATGGTAAAGCTTGGAGCTCCAGAAACGGTGGCAACGCTATCGAGTGGAACGGAGCCCTGACTGCCTGTGAGCCGATTACGTTTGAGCTTGAGCTCATCGGTGATTGCGGTGCCAACCTTGCCACTACTTTCAATGTAAAAGGTGACGGAAATCTTTTGAACCAAGCAGGAAGATCAGTGATTAAAACTTGCGAATAATAATAAACCACACAAACCCATACACTTTGAACCTGCTCCTTAATTGGGGCAGGTTTTTTATTTTGATTAGAAAATTCGACTGTTGGTTAGCGATTTTGCAATGGTTCTTGGATAGGGTTGATATAATCATTCTTGCAAAATAATACATAAAAATGGATTTTGAATAAAAATAATTGCAGTTGAGCTTGTTTGTTCAGGATTTATTCATATTTTTAACCCATTATTATTCTTTAATAATATTCTTTGAAAACATGATAAGAAACACTTTTATCAGTATGCAGAAGGGATTTCTGACGCTGATGTCCGCCGCGCTACTTTTTTCGTGTAGCAATGTTGAAACTTTTGAGGCTTCGGACCTTAAAGAGGCTCAGGAAGCAATTGCAGTAAAATTTAACACTACTGATGCAAATTTGAGGGTTGGAACAGGTTACAATGCTTGTGGTACACCTATGATTCGAGATTTGATAGTTGGACAGAGCCAATCTGTTGGTAAAGTTGCAGTTTTCAACGATAATGAAAAATTCTATGTTACGGTAAGTATAACTGAGAGTAATTGGTTTATCCATAAAATCCATGGTTTATTTGGCCAAGCTGAGACTGACTTTTTAGCGGATCCTAGAGGTAAACAAAAGAAAGGAATCATCAATCCCGCACCTGGTCAATTTCCCATCAAAGAATCTATCACACCTGACTACACTGATGCTAATCAGGAATATACTTTTGAGTTAGAAATAGGGGAAAAATTAATAAAAGCTGGCGAGTTTGATATAGCGGTACATGCAGAGCTTATTCATGTAACTAAATTTAACGAAGAAATGACGGAAGCTCTTGAGTATAAGAAAGAATCTGCATGGGGACAGGGGAGAAGATTTAACCCAGAAGGTGTAGGTAATTGGTCTATGTATATGTCTTATGAAATCCAACCCTGTGATGTTGCCTGTACTGATACATGGTTTAGAAGTGTAACTAGAAATAATAATGGAGAAGGTATACTAGATTTTGAGTCTGATAAGTTTGAATTAATGGATGGTTCAAATGTTGTTGGACAAGCTGTTTATCAAAGAAGTAGAACAAATACGGGGCCTGGTGGTGCGATTTATAAAGTTGATGTAACATTCACCGTTTTGGACCCTGCCTATTCCTTCGATGAGTGGGGAGCATTCTATAGTAGTTCTGCCATTTTGGAATTGGAAAGAGATGATTTCGATGATATAAGAATGACTGAAACTGGAGGGACTGTTACATTTACTAACATAACAGGCTCCAGCTATTATCTTGGTTTGTATGCTAAAATTACAGGAAAATGTAAATAAAATAAAAAGGATATAATAAAAAGCCCAGGAAGATCTCCTGGGCTTTTTTTATCATTTTGCTTCCCTTCGGATTCACTCAGCTTCCTTTGTCACGTCCTAAATTTTCTAAATTCTTATATTTTCCGAGAAGGAGCTCTGAGAACCTCCTTTTAAAACTCTGCGAAACTCTCCCGATCCGCGAAAAGCTCCTCGGGACAAGCTGTGTCTCTTTGAATTTTTCTTTCATCAGTCATCTCATCGTCGGATTTTTTTTAAATCTTCTCAAAAACCCTCCTAAAGCTACAAGCCTCTCCAAGCCTGCCATGTAGATCGCTGATGGCAACTCGCTCCTGCTCGGTGGTGTCGCGGTGACGGATGGTGACGGTGTTGTCTTCTAGGGTCTGGTGATCCACGGCGATACAGAATGGGGTCCCGATCAAGTCCTGACGGGTATAGCGCTTTCCGATGGAAGCGGCCTCTTCATAAATGATGTTGAAATCATACTTCAGAGCATCTACGATTTCCTTGGCTTTTTCCGGTAGGCCATCCTTTTTGGTCAAAGGCAAAATAGCCGCTTTCACCGGAGCGATGGCCGGGTGGAATTTCAGGTAGGTTCTGGACTTTCCATCTTTTTCCTCGTCCACAAAGGCATTGCAAAGCGTCATCAAAAACAACCTGTCCGCACCGATCGAAGTCTCAATCACATAAGGAATGTAGTTCTGATTCACCTCAGGATCGAAATACTGCTGCTTTTTCTTGCTGAACTCCTGGTGTTGCTTCAGGTCAAAGTCAGTACGGGAGTGAATACCCTCTACCTCTTTGAACCCAAATGGGAAATCGTACTCGATATCCATGGCTGCATTGGCATAATGGGCAAGCTTCTCATGGTCGTGGGTTCTGATTTTAGACTCAGGAATCCCCAGGGCTTTGTGCCACTTAACCCTGGCTTCGGCCCACTGCTGGTACCACTCCATTTCGCTGCCTGGGCGAACAAAGAATTGCATCTCCATTTGCTCAAATTCTCGCATACGGAAAATGAACTGGCGGGCCACGATTTCATTTCTAAAAGCCTTTCCGATCTGGGCGATACCGAAAGGCACCTTCATTCTGGCTGTTTTCTGTACATTCAGGAAGTTTACAAAAATCCCCTGGGCGGTTTCAGGTCTTAGGTAGATCGTCGAGCTATCCTCTGCCACCGAACCCACCTGTGTAGAAAACATCAAGTTGAACTGTCTCACCTCTGTCCAGTTGCTGGTACCGGAGATAGGGCAGTTGATTTCCTCATTGATGATCAGGTCTCTGACACCCGCTAAATCTTCGGCTTCAAGCAGTCGGCCCATAGCGGCCAGTAGCTGCTGGGCTTCTTCCAGCTTGCCCTCCTTTTCCAATCTGGCTGCCTTCTCCTCGATCAACACATCGGCACGGTAGCGCTTTTTGCTATCCTTGTTGTCAATCATGGGGTCGTTGAAGCTATCCACGTGGCCTGAAGCCTTCCAGGTAGTAGGATGCATGAAGATGGAGGAGTCGATTCCGACTACATTATCGTTAAGCCTGGTCATGGTTTCCCACCACAGGCGCTTGAGGTTGTTTTTCAGCTCCACCCCGTATGCCCCGTAATCATACACAGCCTGAAGGCCGTCGTAGATTTCAGAAGAAGGGTAGACAAACCCATACTCCTTTGCATGGGCAATGATATCTTTCAGTTGAGCGATTTCTTGTGTTTGTTCTTGTTTTGCCATAGGTACAAAAATAGGTAAAAACGTATAGTTATCAATTTTAAAATGGAAGAGATGCGCCGGGGCGGCCAAAGATGGGATGATAGATTAGCTCCTAAGCTTTCGGAAAAACAAAACTCCAAATACTAAAGTGGTAATGAAGAAAATCAGGGTGGTCCATTCATAGGTGCGCTTGTCCTCTCTTTTTTCTTGGACAGAGTTTTCCATATCGGCCAAAGCTCTTTTTAATCGGCCAATGTCCTGTTCCTGCTTTTGGGCAATATATTTATAATCATCCTTTTCGTGGATGACTTCTACCCGTTGAATTTCTCCCAGCATCTTGAGCTCGTTCATGATTTGGTTGTCCTTTTGGATGATGCGTTCCATCCACTCGTTGGTCTGGATCATATCCTTTTTGGTGCGGTTGCCAAAGATGCCTGATTTTTGGCCTTCAGACTCCCTCCATTGCTGGTGTAATTGCTCTCTTTCTTGGACTAGGCGGTTGAGTTTTTCCTGAGCCATGCCCAAAAAGGGTAGGGTAATCAATAGTAGGGTAAGGATTGTTTTCATAAAATAAATAAAGGGCATTCGTATCAATGCCCTTGCTCAAAAATTATGCCCTTCAAAATCCTTATTTGAATTTCAGGCGTTTTTTGGCACGGGGTTGTACTCGTCTTACCCGCTTGTTGGAAATGTAGAAATTGTACACAAAATTAATGGAAAGCACGGTGACAGTTAGGGTAGGGAAAAAGGCAGGAAGCATGCTTTTTATTCCCAATAGAATCATCAAACTGGCCAGCAAGCCTAATTTATAGGAAGTGTGGGCCTCGGAGTGGATTTTTCTGCCTGCCCATAGGCTGAAGGCTTCCAGAAAAGCCACCACCAAAATCAGGTAGGTCAATAAGTCTTTAGTCTGCAGAGTGCCCATCACTGTGGCCCATACGGCAATGGAAACCACCAGCACAAAGCTTAGGGTGTGGATGTAAGTGTGGAATTTGGTGTTCATGGTGTAAGTGGTTATAAGGTTAGAGGTTTAAATTAATAAATTATCATTTGATATTCAATTTTGTGCAAATGAAATATTGCAAATTTTAAAGTGCTATAAGGAAAGATTCTGCTTTAAACAAAAAAAGAACCCCATTAAAAGGTTCTCTTTAACACATTATTTTTTAAATCAAAGTAATCAAAGCTTTCTCTTGATGAAATCAGTCATCATGTTGTACAGATGCCAGGTGGTATTTCCTCCATAAATACCGTGGTTGCGGTTAGGGTAGTAGAATGACTCAAACTGCTTGTCGGCACCTATGAGGGCATCTACCAAGTCCACTGCATTTTGGAAATGCACGTTGTCATCACCTGTACCGTGGATCAACAAATAATTGCCCTCCAGTTTGTCTACATGGTTGATGGGACTGAAATCGTCATAACCTTCAGGGTTTTCCTGAGGGGTCTGCAGGTATCTTTCGGTATAGATGGTGTCATAATATCTCCATGTAGTCACAGGAGCCACGGCAATGGCGGCCTTGAAAACATCGTTGCCCTGCATCAGGGCCAAGCTTGACATGTATCCACCATATGACCAGCCCCAAATACCGACTCTGGAGGCATCCACAAACGGTAGGCTTGCCAGGTGTTTAGCACCGGCAATTTGGTCCTCGGTCTCATGCTTGCCAAGTTGGGCATAAGTAACATGCTTGAAATCACGGCCTCTGGCTCCGGTCCCGCGGTTATCCACACAGGCCACTATATAACCTTCAGTGGTGAGGTAGGCATGCCAGAAGTCTCTCACACCTCCCCAGCTGTTGGTCACATTCTGCGAACCGGGGCCTCCATATACATACATCAAAACCGGATATTCCTTGCTCTCGTCAAAGTCTACCGGCTTGATGATATAACCATTCAAAGTAGTGCCATCGACAGTTTGAAAGTCAAAAAACTCCTTGCTTGGCATGGCCGTGTTTTCCAGTTTGTCACGCAAGTCCTGGTTGTCTTCCAGCATTTTCAGTTCCTTGCCGCTTGACTGATTTAATGTTACGATAAGGGGAGAATCAGCCGTGGAGTGGTATTTCACGAAGTATTTAAAATCACGGCTCATGTTTACCCTATGCGTGCCTTCTTCTGGGGTTAGCAGTTTTTTGCCTTTACCGTTAAGGTTGATGACATAAAGGTGTCGCTCCATTGGGGATTTTTCGGTGGAGATAAAATAGATCTCGCCGTTTTTCTCATCCACGCCCACCATTTGGGTCACTTCCCAATCGCCGGATGTGATCTGGCGGATTTCTTTTCCTTTACTGTCATGGTGATAAATGTGCTTGAAACCATCCTTCTCACTGGTTCGGATAAAGCCTTTGTTGTTTTCCAAGAAAAGTAGGTTGTCATTGTAATCCATGTCCACGTAAGTGTCAGCGGTCTCCGTGAGGATTACCTCGCTGCCGCCAGTTTTGGCATCGGCATAGAAAAGGTCCAGCTGATTTTGAAGTCTGTTTAGCCTCAAGAATGCCAAGGTATTATTCTGCCCCGTCCAGTAGATTCTTGGCAGATAGATGTCGCTTTCCTCACCGGCATCCATCTTAGCGGTTTTTTCCTCCTCCAGGTCATACACATGAATGCTGACATCAGAGTTTTTCTCACCGGCTTTAGGATATTTGAATACATAGTCCTGGGGATATAGCTCACCCCACACCTGCATGTTGAATTCAGGGACTTCACTTTCGTCAAATCTGATGAAAGCTATTTTCCTCCCGTCAGGCGACCAGTCAAAAGCCTTTGCCATGGAGAATTCCTCCTCATACACCCAGTCAGCGGCACCGTTGATGATTTCGTTGTCTTTCCCGTCGTGGGTGATCTGGGTGGTCTGGTTGGTGGAAAGATCTGTCCAATACAGGTTGTTGTCTTTCACAAAAGCCACCTTTGTGTTGTCTGGCGAAAGGGTGGCATACCCGATCTTTTCACCATCCATGAGCACCTGCTTCTCCCCAGAGGCAAGGTCCACTACGTGAAAAACAGCTTTGGAGGATCTTCTGTAGATTCTTTCGATATCAGACTCAATGAGTGCTTTGGTTTCCTCTTTGTTAAGGGAGAAATTGGCGAAATTGACCTCGAGCTTGGCTCCGTCGAGCAAAGTTTCCTCCTCTTCGCCGGTGGTGATATTCATCTTGACTACTCTCGGGTAGCCTCCCTTGCGGGTAAGGGAAGTGTAATACTGGCCGTCCTTCATCCAATTGATGCCCGTGACGGACTGTTGGCTGAATCTGGCATCTTTAAAAACATCTTCTAACGTAATCTGCTTTTTGTCCTGCGCCTGGGTGGAAAAGCCGGCCAACAAAAATAGCAGCCCCATCAGCAGGGGGTATGCGGTTCTTTTATCGTACATAGGGTTTGTTAAATGAATTTCGGCTACAATATAATAAATATGGGGGAAGTGGGGGGTGTTTTTTATATGGATGACCTTGCGCTTTCCAAAATCCCCTTTAATTTTAACTTCCAAATGAAAGGTCTATGAAAAAGAAGATTGCCTTGGTCACGGGAGGCTTTACCGGTGAGTCTGTCATATCCATCAAAAGTGCCGCTGTGGTGGAAAAACACATTGACAGGGACAAGTATGACGTATTTAAGATCCTGATCTATCCGGGCGACTGGTATTATGAAAGTCCCTCTGGAGAAAAACATCCTGTGGACCTGAATGACTTTTCCATCCTGGTGGATGGAGAAAAGATCACTTTCGATGGCGTCTTCAACATTCTTCATGGATCTCCCGGAGAAGATGGCAAGCTGGCCGGATATTTTGATATGATAGGCCTGCCCTACACGACCTGCGATGCGATGACCTCGGCCATCACCATGAACAAAGGCTACACAAAAGCCATCGTGGATGACATCCCAGAACTGAACGTGGCCAAATCCCTACAGCTTTTTGCCAACAGTCCGGCAAATACCCAGCGGGTGAAGGATGAGCTAAGTATGCCCCTGTTCATCAAGCCCAACAATGGGGGAAGCTCCATTGGTATGAGTAAGGTAAAAACAGAAGAGGAACTTCAGGAGGCATTGGATAAGGCTTTTGCAGAAGATAAACAGGTGTTGGTTGAGGAGTTTGTTTCTGGAAGGGAGTTTTCGATTGGGATTTATACCGCCAAAGGGGTAACCACCGTACTCCCGGCTACTGAAATTGTGAGCAGCAAGGAGTATTTTGACTTTGAGGCCAAATACACGGCAGGTGTGACGGAAGAGATCACCCCTGGACGTATGAATGAGGAAGAAGTGGAGCGCGTGAGAAGAATAGTGGCAAAGGCTTATGAAAAGTTAAATTGCAAAGGGGCGGTGAGGATTGACTACTTTTTGGAGCATGAAACCGGAAAGTTTTTCTTCATTGAGATAAACACGGTGCCCGGCCAAACCGAAACCAGCTTGATTTCCCAACAGGTGAGGGCCATTGGCAAAGAGGTGAAAGAATTTTATACAGAATTGATTGAGGAGATGTTTTAAGAGACAGAAGACCGAAACGGTATAAAAACCACTTCGCGGAAAGAAATGGGACACAGACCTGCCTGCGCAGGCAGGGTTCCGCTGAGTTTTAACGGAGTTTCGCAGAGTTCCTTTTTCACGGCCAAATCTAGGACCTGAAACCTGAGGATAAAAGCGTGAAAAAATAAAAAGAGCGGCTAATTTGCCGCTTTTTATTTATAAGTCAGTTTTAGTCTTAAAGACCAAACTCCTTTTTGATTTTATCAACAAAATCCAGCTTTTCCCAAGTAAACAATTCCACATCCAAGGTGATGGAAGAGCCATCAGGGGAGAAGAATTTTTTGGTCACTACTTCGCTTTCCCTACCCATGTGGCCGTAAGCGGCTGTTTCCTCATAAATGGGGTTTCTCAACTTCAAGCGTTGCTCAATGGCATAAGGCCTCATGTCAAAGATAGATTCTATTTTCTTGGCTATTTCGCCATCAGTCATATCCACTTTGGCAGTGCCATACGTGTTGATATAGATCGCCATTGGCTGAGCCACACCGATTGCATAGGAAACCTGTACCAATACCTCGTCTGCAAGTCCCGCAGCAACCATGTTTTTGGCGATATGCCTGGTGGCATAAGCTGCTGAACGGTCAACTTTTGAAGGATCTTTACCGGAGAATGCGCCTCCGCCGTGGGCACCTTTTCCACCGTAGGTATCCACGATGATTTTTCTGCCCGTCAATCCCGTATCACCATGCGGTCCACCGATTACAAACTTACCGGTAGGGTTGATGTGATATTTGATGTTGTCGGTGAAAAGTTTCTGGAGATCTGGAGTCAACTGGTTTTTAACCCTTGGGATCAAAATGTTGATGATGTCCTGCTTGATCTTCTCGAGCATTTCCTTTTCTTCAGCAAAGTCATCGTGCTGCGTAGAAACCACAATGGCTTCAATGCGTTGAGGCACGTTGTCGTCGCTGTATTCAATGGTCACCTGAGCCTTAGAATCTGGTCTCAAATAGGTGATTTCCTTATTTTCTCTCCTCAGGGCAGCCAAGTCTTTGAGCAACCTATGAGAAATATCCAGTGCCAAAGGCATATAGTTTTCGGTTTCCTTGGTAGCATAACCGAACATCATCCCCTGGTCACCCGCACCTTGCTCCTCTGGAGTAGTACGATCCACCCCTTGGTTGATGTCGGGAGACTGTTCGTGGATGGCCGAAAATACACCACAGCTGTTTCCGTCAAACATATATTCACCCTTGGTATAACCAATTCGGTTGATTACATCTCTGGCGATTTTTTGTACATCTAGGTAGGTTTCGGATTTGACCTCTCCGGCAAGTACTACCTGTCCGGTGGTTACCAAAGTCTCACAGGCGACTTTGGATCTGGGGTCAAATGCTAAGAAGTTGTCGATTAGTGCGTCGGAAATTTGATCCGATATCTTATCCGGATGTCCTTCAGAAACAGACTCCGAGGTGAATAAATAAGGCATATATCTATTTTTAAACTTCGATTTTAAAAGGTTATAAAACTAAATCTTCGGTGGGAAATAAAAACACCAATATAATTGGCTATACGCTCAATTCCAATTGTTTTTATTTGAAATACTTGAGATTGATCACTTCTTTCTCGCTCAAGAATCGATAATTTCCTCTTGGAATATCCTTCTTGGTCAATCCGGCATACATCACTCTGTCAAGTGCCGTCACCTCGTATCCAAGATGTGCGAAAATCCTCCTTACGATCCTGTTCTTTCCAACATGGATTTCCAAACCTAGGATAGTTCTGTCTTTGGACAGCACCTGCAGGTCGTCCACCTTTACTGGGCCGTCTTCCAAAGTCAACCCTTCCATTATATCATCCGCATCCTTGTTGGATAAAGGCTTGTCCAAAGTCACTTGGTAGATTTTCTTGATCTCACTGGATGGATGGGAAAGCTTTGCAGCCAAATCCCCGTCATTGGTGAATAGCAACAAACCGGTAGTATTACGGTCCAATCTTCCCACAGGGAAAATTCTCTCCTCGCAGGCATTGTGTACCAAGTTCATCACCGTTTTTCTTTCCAACGGATCATCCGTGGTGGTGATAAAATCTTTTGGTTTGTTCAATAAGAGGTAAACCGGTTTTTCTGGATTTATAGGCTTACCGTTCAGGGTGATGCGGTCTTTTCGCTGCACCTTATAACCCATTTCGGTGATCACCTCGCCGTTTACCCTGATTTGGCCTTTTTCGATGAGGCTGTCAGCTTCCCTTCTTGAGCAGATACCCGAGTTGGCAATGTACTTATTCAGACGGATCTCGTCAGTAGCCTCATGCTTTCTGTGGTTCTTTTCAAACTTCGAGAAATTGTATGTTGGCTTCTGCTCCGTAGGCTCCACTCTTTTGCCTTTTTCTTTAAAGAAAGGCTTTTTGAAGCTCTTTCGCTTGCTTTGCTCGTATTCGTCTTTGCGTACGGTTTCAAACTGAGGCTTTTCATTTCTGCCTCTACCTTTATACACAGTTTTATATTCGGCTGAATCGTCAGAGTTTCTGAAATCACCGCGCTCAGGTTTGTCGTAGGGCTTTCTTTCGCCTCCAAAATCCCGCTTCGGTTTGTCATAATCTTTTCTTGGCCTATCAGTATCTCTTTCTCCTCTTCCGTAAGGCTTTTCGGACTTTCCAAAGTCCTTATTTGGCTTGCCAAAGTCTCTTTTTGGCTTGTCATAATCTCTTCTCGGCCTTTCGGAATCACGCTCACCCCTGCCATATGGCTTGTCGGATTTGTCAAAATCGCGACGTGGTTTGTCATAATCCCTTCTCGGTCTTTCCGAATCTCGCTCACCTCTGCCATAAGGCTTGTCGGATTTGTCAAAATCACGACGAGGCCTGTCATAATCTCTTTTTGGTCTTTCGGAATCTCTTTCCTCTCTGCCATATGGCTTGTCAGATTTCCCAAAGCCGCCCTTTCTTAAAGGGTTATCTTTCTTGAATGGATTTTCACCAAACTCCTGCGGCTTGTTTTCTCCGTACTTGCCACGGGATGTGGGTTTTTCGAATTTTGATCTTGGAGCTGGTTTGTATTTGCCGCCGGATGACGGTCTTGCTGGTCTGGAAGAATCCTCACGGTCGCTTCTAGGGTTGCTGCCTTTATACTGGCCTTTTGATGAATCTGAGCGTCCATACTTCTTGTCACCCTGTCCCCCTCTGTTGTTCCTTTTCATTTTTAATACGGTTAGATTATCCTACACAAGGATATTGCTGTCACCAACCTTAAACCCAGCCCTCTGTAGGTGCCGGGAATTGTTGCAACATCACTGCTGTAATTTGATTTAATTTATTGAAGCCATAACAGCTTTCATTCCTGAAAGTTCACCTGAGATGAATTCAATCTGCAAAGATACTGAGGAATTGGGGGATTTTGCAGGGTGGGGCTTAATCTTTTTGGTCCCCTATCTGATTGTCATCTTGGCTGAAATCTTTCGGCTGGGGAAGGTCCTTGATATTGTTGATGCCAAAATACTCCATAAACTTCTCGCTGGTGCCGTAGAGTAAGGGTTTTCCCACGGTTTCGGCTTTGCCTTTGATGGTGATGAGCTCTTTTTCGAGAAGCTTCTGTACGGAATAATCACAGTTCACACCCCTGATTTGCTCCATTTCTCCCTTGGTGACGGGTTGCTTGTAGGCAATGATGGATAGGGTCTCCATCTGGGCAGTGGAAAGACGCTTGGTGGATTGCTGTTTGAGAAGAATAGAAATACTCGACTGATAGGCCGGTTTGGTCAAAAATTGAAAACCTCCGCCCAGGTTGACCAACCCGAAGGAGTAATCGTCGTGTTCGTATTTTTGCTGGAGCACCTTTATGGCATCCTCAATGTGTTCTTTCGGTACATCCGATTCGAACATTTCCGTTAGGCATTTCCCGATTTCGGCAACGCCTAACGGATTTGGGGAGCAGAATATCAGTGCTTCGATATGCTTATGTAAAAACTCCAATGTTACTTTTTGGCTAATTTGGCTTCGATGGAATGCATGGTGTGGGGCACAGCTTTCAGTCTTTCTTTCGAAATGAGCTTGCCGGTATCCACGCAAACGCCATAGGTGCCGTTTTTGATTCTTACCAACGCATTTTCCAGGTTAATGATAAATTTCTGCTGACGTGCGGCTAGCTGACTTAAGCTTTCCCTCTCCAAGGTATCGGCACCATCTTCAAGCAGTTTGGAGGTAGAGGCGGTATTGTCCGTGCCACTGTCATTCCTTTTGCTAAGGGTCTCCTTGAGCATATTGAGCTCCTCTTTTGCGACCTTAAGCTTCTGGTTGATCAACTCTTCGAATTCCTTGAGCTCCTCCTTTGAGTAGGATGTTTTTTCTTGACTCATAATCGTAACGTTAAAATGAATTTAATTCTTTTAAATCAGCTAAAGACCGTTTAAAAAGTTCCCTAAAATACGTTTCACTTTTTAAAATCAAAAATATTGGATATTTGATTATCTTGAAGCCTTGAAAGCTAAAAATAGTGATACGTAGCTTTAATGTTAATTAACGCAAAATTGATACCCAAAGGTTTAATAAAATTCTAGAATTATGATCAAAAAATACAGTTTGTTCTTCAATTTATTTTTGCTTTTATTTTTTGTCTTTGAGCCGGTACAGGCCCAGCAGGCAGGAAATGAGCGAAAAAACAAAGTGGCTTTGGCCATCCATGGTGGGGCCGGAACAATCAAGCGGGAAAACATGTCCCCTGAGCGGGAAAAGGAATACCGGGCCAAACTGGAAGAGTCGCTGGAGGCCGGATATGCAGTTTTGGATGAAGGCGGCACGGCCATCGACGCGGTGATCGCAGCCGTCAAAGTGATGGAGGACAGCCCATTGTTCAATGCAGGCAGAGGCGCGGTATTTACCAATGAAGGCAAAAACGAACTTGATGCGGCCATTATGGACGGTAGGGACAAGAATGCCGGGGCAGTAGCAGGCATTACAACAGTAAAGAACCCCATCACGGCGGCTCTTTCAGTGATGAAGGATTCCCCCCATGTATTTATGGTGGGCCAAGGAGCGGAGAAATTTGCTGAGGAGCAGGGCTTGGAAATCGTGGATCCTGAGTATTTCAGGGACGAGACACGCTACAAGCAGCTTCAGCGGATCAAGGACACCGAAAAGCAGCAGCTTGACCACTCTGCAATCCTTCAGTTGGAACTTGAGGATCCTTATTTTAAGGACAGGAAGTTTGGAACTGTTGGAGCTGTAGCTGTAGATCAGGAGGGCAATATTGCCGCTGCCACCACCACTGGGGGGATGACCAACAAAAGATACGGACGTGTGGGTGATGTGCCGATCATCGGGGCGGGAACTTATGCCGACAATGAAACCTGCGCGGTGTCTGCCACTGGCCACGGGGAGTATTTCATCCGAACCGTAGTGGCTCATGAAATTGCCGCCCAAATGCGCTATGCAGGCAAATCCTTACAAGATGCTGCCGATGATGTGGTCAACAGACAACTGGTGGATATAAAAGGTGAGGGTGGAATCATCGCTATCGACCGTGAAGGCAACATCACCATGCCATTTAACTCTGCTGGTATGTACCGCGGATTCATAAAGGCCAGGGGTGAAGGAAAAACCTTTATTTATAATGATGAAGATGAGGGTTTGTGAGAAGGGACCAGAGACCGGAGCCTGCCTGACTCGGCAGAGGAAGGACCGAATCCTGAAAAAAAAGCCCGGAGCAAAATTTATTGCTTCGGGCTTTTTTTATCCCATTAATTGACCCTAAGGTCTTGCAACCGCTTGCGGAGGATCTTTTCCTCAATGTGCATGCGGTACTTAACGCTCAAGTATCTCTGAATTACTTTTAGACTCTTGCCTTTTTTGATGAAATAGGTTTTTAACGTTTTGGTGATAAGGTCTTGACTCATAACTGTATAGGGGCTTTGTGGTGAACGGTTGAAGTTACTTATAAAACCCCGATTATACAAATATGGTTCTACCGCAATTTACTTCCTATTGCTACTGTTTTACGAATTTGTTCTACTCTTCCTTTTGGGTGCGTCAGTTGTATCCAAATAATATAATATCCTGGACGTTGCCTGACACCTTGCTCGTCGGTTCCATTCCAGATGTAGAAGCCGTTTTGACCCAGTACCTGATTTTGGGTAATTTCCCTGATCAGGCGCCCATTGATGCCCAATATCTGTATACTGACCAAATAACCCGGCTCATCCATATGGTAATGTATGCTAGTGAAAGGTTGCAGGCCCAAAGCGTCTGGAGCAAAAATTTCAGGACTGATCGTGAATCTATCCTTGGTGGGGCTACTTTCCAGATTTTGGGAGTTTTTGAAGCCGGGTGTTGCCCAGCCAATATTCCCTGACGCTGACTGCCAATTTTCCGGATTGTTCCCTTCTCCAATGGGTTGTAGCCTTTCTAGAGAAACCCCCTTCACTTCCTTGAGTAAGGGATTGTGCATTTTTTCATGATAGTCAAACCTCTCTATAAACTCTTCCTCTGCATCCATAAGTATCACCGTCCCCTCCCTGATAGGATAACTTGGAAGGCTAGCCAATTCAAGGAGATTCCCTCCTTTGGGATAAATTTGAAGCAGCTGCTTGCTGTCCGTAGTGATGGCCAAAAATTCTTGGGGCGGCAGTATCAGATCTTGGGCACTGATAAGCCTTCTGTTGGAAATTTCGCCATTTGCAAAATTGGCAAGCTTCCAGTTTTTGAGGTTTAGGTATTGCTGGGAAGTGTTGTGGAGCTCCACAAACTTGGGACTTCCCGTAAGGGGGTTGAAAAGAACTTCATTTATTATCACATCTCCCAAAACCGCCTCTCCGGGAAGTAGGAGTATCTGAAGCTCGTGATGTGAGGCCAAACCATTTCCCATGCAATCCCTGAAGTTCTTTATTGCAAGGCTATATTTTACATTTCTATCCAATGGCGTGGCTAGGGTAATCATTACTTCGGTTCGGGAGTTGTTTGCGAACTTTACCTCCTGGATATCTTTTTCTTCAATTGAAAATATTTGTTCATAGAGTGTTTCCTGCATGGGTTTGGAAAAAGTTAGGGAAACCGTAAGTGAGTCAGGTACCACCAAATGAATAACCTCTGGGCTGGTGCGATCGGGAGTTGGGTCAAAAACCGCGTTTTGCTTTCCAGGAGTGCCCCGATTGGGCGAACTTGAAGGCCGGAGATTGGCTAGGCTATGGCAGTTTTGAAATGGGTTTACCACTTCCAGACTGTAACCGCCTGAGGCAAATTCACTTCCTCCGTAACTGGACGTTTGATATTCCAAGCTGTCCAAAACTAGACCTGATCGATTGTAAATTTTCACCTCATCTCCACCGTTGAGTAGAGCCGGCCAGTTGGAAAGGCCCAAGGTAGGTCCAAAAGGTTTGAAATTGCTGGCTTGGCTTTGGGGACAAAGGATAATATACGACTCGGGCTGCAGTTCATATCTTGGAAGTACAGTTGAGGTTCTGGAATTCGCCAAACGAAAGCCCGCCAATTGCACCGGATGACTACCAGAGTTGAAAAGCTCCACATATTCAGCATTGGGCAGGGTCTGCCCTTCTTTTGGAGCAGCCATCACCTCATTAATTACAAGCTCCTTGAATGCAGGGGTATAGGGCTTTTCAAATGTAAAAGTGAAGTAATCACCCTCTATAGCATTGCCATTAAGGTCCTCTACTCGAAAAACAAACAACTCATATTTTTTACCGTCTTCTAGGTTAAATCCAAACTGCAGCAAGACCTGGTTTGGGTTTTCTGTTTGAATTACAGCTTCCGGGCTTGAATTATCCAAGCGGTAATGGTTGGCCACCGTCGACATGATGGGGTCAAGGTTCTCATCAAAAGTCACCATAACCTCATTTTCCAGATAGGCCTCAGCAGCCACTACGCGAGGCGGGGTGCGGTCAAAAACTATTTGCCTACGTGAAGCGGGCAGGAAATTCCTTTCATCAATTTTCCTTCTGGGAATTATCAGACTGTATGATTGGCTTTCTTCCAAAGGCTTTGATAGGATCAAGTGGGTGAGCTCCGGAGTAGTTTGGTTTCTAAACGCCTGGATAGTTATATCACTTTCTTCCATTTTAAAATGGTTGTTTTCTATTAAATTGATGGGCGCATAATGGTGTAGGGCAAGACTATGTGCCGTCTGAATTTCTACGAAATGCACCCCATCATCATATATGAGTTCAACTTGGAGGTCTGAGAATGGGGTTTCGTCCTTCGACTTTAATGCTGAAATCACCACTTTTACCGAATCACCCAGGTTAATTTCCTCCCTGAGTTGTAAGGAGACTTCATATCCATTTTCCTCGAAAATCACATTGATTGGGCTTAATCCTTGGATGAGATACTGCTCTGGGAAAATGGATGTTTTTGGGTCCAGAAAATCAGAAAAAGTAAGCTTGACCACTCTTGGATCCAAGATTTCCGCATTTCCGATAGCCAAAATGTTTTCTCCCAAATCGACTGACAAATAATCCGCAGAGTTGTCCAATAAGTCAGAAATATCCCAAAGTTCCAGTAGAGAATGCTTGGTTGGGGGATTTTGGAATAGCAAGGAGTATTGGCTAGGGTTCACCTTGAAAATTTCAATGGGTGAAATACCTCCGAAGCTCACCTGGTCGGGATGGTAAGGACGAACCCCTTTGTTGAACTCTACAGCTAATTCGAAAGGGGAAATAAAACGATGGCTAATGATTTTAGGCGGAGCTAGGTCGTAAATGAAATTGGTATTTACGGTTCTAGACATAGTGACACCAAATACATCCTCCAGACCGATGGTGGAAAGACGGTATTCCTTGCCTACACTGAACTTTTGCCTAAATACCAGCTCAATTTCGGTAGGGCTGGTTTGGATTGCCCGAATGGGATTTTGAATGCCATTGTCAACCGTGTAATGATTTGGGATTTCTGCCTTGTTTTGAAGCAAAGGCTTATTGAATGTCACCAACAGCGTGGAATCATTGGGCGCCAGAACTTGTGCAACATTAATCGCCCGCATGTCCCTTACAAAGGACCGTGCAAGGGTGTAAATATACTCCCTGTTTTTATCCTGAAGGTTTTCCATCTGGAGCCAGGTCAGGTTGTTCTGTGGGAGGCTTTTGTCAAATACTAAATGGATAAGCTTTTCATCCTCATGGTCTGCAAAAGCAGCAATGGGAGGACCGGTATTTCTGTCTACCCAGAAGTTTTGCGGTTTGATTGAATTGGGATGAATGCCTTGATCAAACCTAATTTCTAGGGAATAGGGGCTTTTTACAATTACCGAGTCCGTCTGGTCGTCGAGTAGAAAATCAAACTGCTGGGTCTTTTTTACATTCCCCCTAGAATCGGAAACATTATTTAAATACAATTTTTCACTTTCCCCGATCCGCAGCGGCTGTCCCAATATTAACTGTACACGATTGGAGTCCAGTTTTGTAGCACTAAGGGGCTGACTTTCTCTGATGGAAAAGTTTGATTTGTCCACCGGCCCTAAATTTTTGTCAAAAATAAGGTTTAGGGTGGTGGGGCTGATCGGACTGATCCTCCTTAACACTGGTAACGAATTGTCAAACAACAATTCTATCCGCTTTTCTCTCAGCTGCCTGCCATTGCAGTCCATCAATCCCTCAAAGATTATTTCATAGGTTTTGCCACTTTCTAAAGGCCGTCCTGTGGTGATGGCAATGCTTCTTTCTGCCCAATCCTTAAGGGCAGCATGCTGTCCATTGACTTTAATAGTCACTCCTCCCACCTCTATTATTGGCTGGCTCAAGGAAAACACAATGAGGGTATCCCCCTGAAATGAATGGTCAAGTATATAAAATACATCTGGGTCTAACCTATCATCAAAAACTGAATTTATGATTCCTGGCGATCCTCCCCTAGGATCAGTGGAGGCTGTCCAATTTTCCTTGTCGGAGCAGTTAAGTTCCGGGTTGATTCTTTCCAAAGACCAGCCCCCGTTGGCTTTCTGGGTGTTTTTATACCAGGAAAGATCATAAGTGAGGCTATCTACCAAATAACCCAGCTTGTCTTTCAATACGATGTTGCCACTGGAATTGGGAAGGGCCTGGAAACTGTTTATCCCAACCACTTTGCCGTAGGGCTCAAAGAGCTCCTTTTTGGCCATGGGGACTAAAATTACATGTGACTTTGCCGGTATTTTTGTCTGTTCCAATTCCCTGTTGTTATAAGTATACCCATCCAAACTGATTTCTCGGTTAGTTGGATTATACAGCTCTATATATTCATCCGTTGATCCGATGGGAAAGGTCGGTTGGGGTGGAGTAAGGGATTTGGGGTTTGGGTCGGCCATGAACTCGTTGATCAAGATTGCCCCTTTTGGTGTGGGAGTCAGCAGCTTGAACTTAAAGATGAGTTCAAGGTTTTCTTGCTTAATGTTCAGCGTATACTCATTTGAAAAAAGGTAGTCTTCAAATTTCAACCTAACTTTAGGCCCCTCAACTTCAACTTCAATAGGATTGCCGTAAAGATTGTTTAATGAATAGCTGCCAGCATCATGAGGTATGTTTTCAGATGAAAAAGTCAATTCCAAGGCATGGGAAGAAAAGTTTTTAACACCAAGAAGCTGCAGGGCTTTCTCTTCTTCCTCATCATCACTGGGCGGTTCGTTGCCACTTCCTGCCTCTTGTATACTGAACTCATCTATAAATAATCTGGCCGCTGTCCCCGAGCCATTTCCATATTTTGCCTCCAACTTCACCCATAGGCTTTCAACATTTGAAAATTCCTGCGTAAGTTTGACCTCGAATTCCTTATACTCAGTGTTTTGGTTTGGAAAAGATGCCTCATCGCCCACCTGAAGGGGAGCAGAAAAGGGCGCATCCAGTCCTGTGGAGAAGGAATAGTACAGATATACAGGACGGTTTCCGGAACCATTCTGCTTGGTTTTGGCTTGAAAAGTAATCACAGGGTCCAGCAAGTGGGCCGAGGAGGTTTGGATGAATATTTCAGCGTCAAAGGTGCTGATGACCTGAATCCCCAAGGCGTTGGAAAGGTTGATTCCTTCTCCTTTGGCTTGGAAAACCCTGGCGGCTGTCGATCTTACGTCGTTAGCTGACCAATATGGCAAAAACTCCTCAGGATGGCTGGTAATCTCAAAGTTGCTTTCAAAATCCTGAGTACCTGTGAAAAAATCGGTTTTGGAAAAAAATGTAAAACCTAGTATGGAAAAAGCAAACCAAATCCATACACCTAAAAAGGTTCGCATTATATAAAGATAATTAATACTTAATAACAAAAGCAATAGGCAAATGAAATTAGCTGTAGTGGGTGCCACCGGATTGGTAGGCTCTGAGATTCTTGAGGTTATCGCCAATCATGATTTTAAATATGACGAGTTGCTGCTTGTGGCCAGCGAGCGGTCTGTGGGCAAAAAGATCACCTATAAGGGAAAAGAGCACACGATCATCGGGTTGGACCAGGCGGTTTCTGAAAAGCCTGATATTGCGATTTTTTCCGCTGGTGGAGGTACTTCTCTGGACTGGGCTCCTAAGTTTGCTGAAGCGGGCACCATTGTAATTGACAACAGTTCGGCCTGGAGAATGGACCCAAGCAAAAAGCTTGTGGTGCCTGAAATCAATGCCAAAACATTGCGCATTGACGACAGGATCATCGCCAACCCAAATTGTTCCACCATCCAGATGGTGTTGGCCCTGGCCCCATTGCATGAAGAATACGGCATCAAAAGGATCGTGGTTTCCACTTATCAGTCTGTAACCGGTACCGGAAAGGCGGCCGTGGATCAAATGATGGCCGAGAGAGAGGGGCGTGAACCTGAAATGGTGTACCCGCACAAAATTGACCTGAATGTCCTCCCGCATATTGATGTATTCCAAGAAAACGGTTACACCAAGGAAGAGATGAAAATGATCAAGGAGACCAAGAAGATTTTCGGCAACGACAACATCCAGGTAACCGCCACTACGGTGAGGATCCCCGTGATGGGCGGACATTCTGAGTCTGTGAACGTGGAATTCCACCAGGATTTTGAAATGGATGAGGTGCGTGATCTGCTGGGCAAGGCCCCAGGAGTGATCCTGCAGGATGATCCCCAAAACAATGTCTATCCCATGCCTTTGAATGCGCACAAAAAGGATGAGGTGTTTGTGGGCCGATTGAGAAGAGATGAATCTCAGCCAAATACCCTTAACATGTGGGTAGTGGCCGATAACTTGAGAAAAGGTGCGGCAACCAATGCGGTGCAGATCGCCCAGTATTTGGTAGACCACAGTTTGGTGTAAGTGAAGATTTCTGAAGGAAACATAGAGCAAATCCAGAATTTTGTGCAGGATCATCTCCATGAGGATCCTGCACAATTGCTTTTAAAATATCAAAACAAGGTTGATTTTGACCTGAAATTTGCCGTGCAGCAGGTTGCCGCCAGGCAAAAGGTGAAAAGCAAATTGCCCACTTGGGCCAGCGATCCGCGTTTGTTGTTTCCGGTAAGCATTTCACTGGAGCAATGCAGCTCCGAAATTACCGCAAAATATAAAGCTGATTTTCTAAAGGGAAAAAGACTCATTGATCTGACGGGTGGCTTCGGCGTCGATACTTATTTTCTATCAGAGCACTTTGAGGAGGCTGTTTATTTGGAAAGAAATGCAGCCCTTGGCGAGATAGCCAGCCACAACTTCAGCCTGTTGGCCGGGGAAAAAATCCGATGCGTCACTGGGGATAGCCTAGAGAATTTGAGGCTGGAAAATTCAGTCTTTGACTGGATCTATCTGGATCCCGCCAGGAGAGGAGACCACAACCAGAAGCTTTATAAACTTAGCGATTGCGAGCCAGATGTGGTCGAAAATTGGGAGCTACTTTCCCAATCCGCCAACAACATCATGATCAAAACCAGTCCCATGCTCGACATCAAGGCGGCTTTGGACGAATTGCCAGAAGTGAATGAGGTAATGGTGATTAGTGTCAAAAATGAGGTGAAGGAAGTGGTGTTGGTCCAAAGGCAAGCCGCTGCCAAAGATCAGGCACCCATTATCAATTGCATCAACTTGACCGGAAATGGGGAACAGGTTTTTCAATTCGATTTTCCCAAGGAGGAAAATGCTAAAGCTTCTTTTGGGACAGTAGTAAAATATATCATCGAGCCCAATGCCTCCATTATGAAAGCTGGTGGCTTTAAGTCCTTTTCCGAACATTTTGGATTGGCCAAACTGCACCCAAATAGCCATCTGTATACCTCTTCTACTTTGCCAGAATCCATTCCGGGCAGAGTGTTTCAGGTGGTGGAGGAGCTAAAGCCAGACAGGAAGGTATTCAAACGATTTTTTCCTTCCGGAAAAGTAAACATCAGCACCCGCAACTATCCTCTCAAGCCCGAAGAGATCAAGAAGAAGTTTAGGCTTCAGGATGGAGGCGATGACTTCCTGATTGGAACCACCACCTCAGATGGCAAGCCCAGACTATTTTTGTGCAAAAAGCATTAATGCAGCCTATCGCATTCTAAACGGAATTGGGATTTCGGTATAACTGTCCGTGTAATACTCCAGGCAGGTGGACTCCACGGTTGGCGGGCTCTCTCTACGCATATTAAGGTGCCGGTATTTGGCATGATACTCCACTCTTCTTATCATTTCTTCCTTTCTACTGCTGTTTGCCGTAAAGAAGTTACCCAATATTTCCTCCTCAGGATTTGTGAGATTCTTCAGGTTGCCAGTGATTTTGAAAGGCATGGGGTCAAATATACTTCCGGTGCTGGTCTGCTGATCGGAAATTCTTTTCAAATAGGCCGCGGCTGGTTCTGTGACTGCATATACATTCAGGTCAAGGTAAAACCGGGTCAATCGAAATAAAGTCATTTCTGCAAAATTAATCTGGGCTACCGAGCTGCCCAGGTTGGGCGCATGCTGAATGTTTAAGTACCCCATTATATTGTCAGTTTCTTGAAAGCAGGTGCAAGTGCAGAAGTCACCTTCCCCTATGGTGGCCTGTTCTTCAATCCCTCTTGTTTTTACAAAATAATTGTGCCCGTTGTGCGGGTTGTCCACCTCAATATCTACCCTTAACCTAAGGTAATGGTGTTTTTGGGGGAAGGGGTTGCCATTGAGTGGGGTAATGAATATTGTCCGTTCCACAATGTCTTCCTCAAATCTGCCAATATTGACCTTTGGCATCACCGCTTGCCATTCAGATTGTATATGGTCCCCATTTTCCATGATGACATTTAATCGATACCGGTCACTTTCCTGGAATTCCCAATCGGGTCTTGGCTGGAATTTCAGCTCTCGGTCGTAGGAGCTTTGGCCCATGTAGACAAAGCTGGTTTTTTCATGATTCTGGTTTTCTACATAAACCTCATACACTTTGGGATGGCCAAAGCGTAGATGGCGACTTCCCGACTGAAACACCGCGGAATGATATATCTTCACATAGGACATGTTCCAATCATCAGATACCCATGCGTCCACCACCAGCTTAGGTTCTATTTGATCGTTAGGTATATGAACTTCATCAATACAGCCAAAAACAAGGATGGCCAGCAGCGCACAAATAATCCTGTACTTCATCAGTGGGGTCAATTTACATTTACCTGGTTAAATTTTCTTCCCCAATTGGCATTGTTGAAGAAATAGGCCTCTACTTGGAGTTTTCCAGGCTCCTCCAAGGATTGGAAATTAATTCTTGAGCGTCCCCTAGTCAGTCTTATACTGGGGTTCCAAGACTGCGGCTTGCTCAGGGCCACATTTGAGTTGGCCTCTAAGTGGGGCACGTTGCCTGCCGGGATCCTTGAGACCTCTAGCTCCCTTAGAATATATTTGGATGCATCGGGGTTGTGCTTGATCTTATAATCATTCTGCTTGGTGAAAAGGGCTAAAACCCCGTTTTCCGCCTTGCTTCCCAAGTTGGTTTCATCGATGGTGTTTCTGAGGAATATTACTTCCACCCGTTCAATTTGCGCATAATCATAATTGAGCAGGAAATCGGGATCGTCTACCCTGTGGAGGTCGATCATCAGTAGGGGAAGATTCTTGAAATGTACCTTGTCCATATTTGGATTAAACATCCGGATTTCCGTATTCCCGTCCTTATCTGCCCTGATCCTCACCTGAGGGACTATCTCTTTCAAAAATGTTTCCATGTCCCGATACCCCTCGTAATCGGGGACCAGGTAACTGAAATCAACCCTATAAGGGGATACTGGCACCGACACTCGGGTGTCATATTCAAAATGCTCATGAAAGACCCTTCTTTTAATTTCAAAATCCTCATAATCCTCGATCATGGGAAGATTTACCCCCGAGCTGGAGGTAAATAAATCCGGTCTAAGTGATTTTAGGCTGGTTTTTAGAGGGTTATAATGTAGTAGAGGCAAATAATCTTTTTGCTTTTCGGGGTTGGCATTTTGCTCAATTTCTTTTCTGCTGAGTAAGTAGTTTTGTTTTAAATCCTGCTTTCTTTCTGCCAAATGCCATTGAGGACCATTTATGACTTGAGCCAGTTTTTCTACTTCTGGAAGTTCTGGTCTTTTCACCCAGGCGAATGCATGGCCAAATTGGGCGTCTTCGTCCTTTATCACAGCTGAGCTTTTATTTCCTGTGGCAACGCTACGACTTACATTCACCTGAAGGTTGTTTTGGCCTTCCAAGTTAAAGTGCTGATGGCCTAGCAACTTGTCGTCCTTGTCAAAAATACTTATCTGAAACTCTGGATATCGAGTATAATTCTCTCTTTTCAGGGCCAGCTTATTCTCTAAAAAGTCGGCTTTTTTTAACGTGTCGATAACCATTAAGTCAGTATGTGTTACCAGATAGGTGGCCTGGGTATTCTTTTCAATCATACTCAACGAAAACCTGGAGGGGTCAAAATTGACTTTTTCAGGCTGGATGGTGATGGTTTGCTTTCCAAATTTCAGCCTTTTGGGTGTCTCAAATATCACCTTGGTATCTTTCATTTCGAAAGGCGCTATCTCCTCCAGCACCAACTTGCCCGTGCCGTCCAACTCTTCGACCTCAATTACTAAAGGTGTTTCAAAAGTGTGGAAAACTGTAAGTTCTGCCATATCGCCTCCTTTGGTGGTATAGTAGAGCTGGCCTTCTTTCAATTCATGGTCCTGTCCCAGCTGGGTGACCAAAATAGATTTCTGGGGGATTCTGTAAGAGGGGAAATTTGTCATCCATTGGGAATAAGCAAAAATTTTGTATTCCCCAGGTTCCAAATTATCGGGTAAGATAAAATCACCGTAGGCCATCTCCTTATCATCCAGAAGTAGCATTTCCCTATGGATCATCGTGTTTTCAGGATCGTAGATTTCTACATAGGAAAGTTTGCTGTACTTATAATTATGGTGGTTTTTGAGCAGCTTCATCCCAAACCACACCTTATCTCCTGCAAAATAGAGGTCTTGGTTAGTCATGATCTTCATAGTTTCGGCCATGTCTTCAAAACCTGTAGGTTTGGAAGTCTGGGCTTCTGCCATGGTCATAGCCAAAAGGAAAATTAGGGGGAGGATATTTATCTTTCGTAATTTCATAAGGTCTTCATTCTATTGCATTCTAAAAGGGGCCGGCGGACTGGTGTCAGCTTCAGGGTATTCCTCTAAGCAAGACCCTGTAACGGAGGCTGGATAAATGAGTTTGATGTTCTTATCTCTATTTTCGGAAAATAAGGTGGCCCTATTGATCATTTCATCAAATGAGGTATGATAGGCTGTAGAAAATTGCCCCAAGATTTCTTGTTCTGGGTTGTCTGTATTTCGGAGATTACCAGAAATCTTAAATGGCATGGGGTCAAAAATGCTCCCCGTATTGGTCTGCTGCACCCCTATGCTGGAAAGGTAGGCCGCGGCTTGCTCCGATACTGAGTAAACATCAGCTTTGAGGTAAAACCGGGTATTTCTTCCGGCCTCCATGCGGCCCATGGGTACAGTATAAGTACTCGCAGGCGAGGACGAATTGACCGCTGTAAGCGAATAATTTAGATTTGGGTATGACAAATAGCAAGTACAGGTACAATTTTCCACTAGTCCTGCTGTGTAAAGCTGCTCAATTCCCGAGGCTTTTACGTAATAATTGTGGTTTTCTTGCGCATTGGCTTTTTCAATCCTAGCATTGAAATCCCAATACTCCCTTCGTTGGGGAAAGGGCTCCCCGTTCCATCTGTCTATAAAAACGGTTTGAAAAGACAACTCATAATCAAATGCTATTCTACCTGCTGGATTATGCACTTCCTGCCAATCAGATTCCACTCGGTCTCCATTTGAAAGAATTACAATCAGCTTGAATTGATCCCCAGGCTCAAAGTCGTATTCCTCGAAAGGTGAATAGACTGTCAACCCATGGCTTGGATAACTCGGCGGTCTGAAGCTTGTCACAAAGCCATTCCGGTTTTCCACCCAAGCGCCGCTAATGGGTACATCCTCCAGTGGCAAATGAAAATCGCCAGACACAAATGGGGTGGATTCATATACCTTGACATAGGACATCTCCGGATCATTTGAAATCCACGCGTCAATGACCAGCTTGGTGTCCTGAGTCTCGGTCCTTAAATTGACCTCATCAATACAGGAAGTCATGCTAAGGCAAATAATCCCAATTGTATAAAGCAACTTTTTCATCTTACTTAAATTGGAAGTTGTAAGTCACCGAAGGGATCATCGTTCCGATCACCGCTAGACGGTAAGATCTTGGAACCGTCCCTGCACCAGTGGGGCTGAAGAACCAGGAAAACGGGTTTCTCCTAGCGTAAACATTGTAAAGAGCTAAAGTTACATTACTCTTGTAAGTACTGCTTTTTCTCTGGTTGCCATCATAGGTAAGAGAAAGATCCATACGGTGATAATCCGGGATTCTTCCTTGGTTTCGGTGGCTATAATCGATTACAATATTGTCATTGATGGTGTAAATGCTCGTTGGAAGGGTGATGGGACGGCCGGATCTATAGTTGAAATTACCCGAAAAGGAAAGTCTTCGGGTCAACTGGTAGGTGGCTACCACGCTTAGGTCGTGCGGCTGGTCCCAATTGGACGGGAAGAATTCTCCCTGATTGATGGTCTCTTCTTCAAATTCACTCACAACCTGTCTCATGGTACGGCTAAATCCATAGGAAATCCAGCCTGTAAGCTTACCGTGGCGTTTTTTCAGGAAAAACTCTGCGCCATATGCATGGCCGATGCCTCCGAGAAGCTCTTGCTCCAAGTTGGGGTTCATCAGCAAAGTGGCCCCATCCTTAAACTCCAAAATGTTTGGGAAGTCTTTGTAATATACTTCCACAGAGCTTTCAATGATGTTTTCCTTGAAATTCTGGTAATAGCCCAATGCATACTGTAAACTTTCCTGTGGCCCGACATGGTAGTCGCTAAGCTTCCACAAATCCACTGGCGCGGAAGCCATGGTATTGGAAAGTAAGTGGATGTATTGAAGGTTTCTGTTGAAAGAAAGTTTCAATGAACTGTTTTCGCCGGTCGCAAATCGGATTCCCAATCGGGGCTCCAAACCTCCATAGCGGGTAATTACCTCGTTGTTTTCGTAAGTTCTATTTCCTATAAAGGTGTTTTGGTTTCTGGGCTGTCCCTCCTCATACATGCCGGTTTCATTGGGGCCCAATGCGAAAAAGTTGGAATACCTCAACCCTAGTTGGGCTGCCCATTTATCGGTGAGGAAGATTTCTGAGGTGGCGAAGAGGGCTGCTTCCAGCCCCCTTTCGGTGGGGATCACTTCAGGTAGAATCGTGGAATTTTCCGTGGTGGGCTCCATGGCTCCCATGCCCATGGCGTAATGGCTCACGTTGTAGCCGAAGATAAAGTTGGCGTGGTCGCTCTGGTTCCACTCAAAATTATGGTCAATACCCATGTAGTCGATATCTGACTGCATCTGAAACTGAAGCGGTGCTCCCGTACCTTCTACACTGTAGGTGTAATTGGAATAAGCCACCGTGAGATCCGAAGCAAGGCTTTCACTGATTATGCTGGACCATTTGAGGGAAGCCAAATGGGTCTGCCAGCTATATGCTGTATCGGCGCCAACTCTGAAATAGTCATTACTGGCATATCCTGACAGCTTCAGGTTGTTGC
Organism: Litoribacter ruber; assembly: GCF_018500185.1. Taxonomy (GTDB): domain Bacteria; phylum Bacteroidota; class Bacteroidia; order Cytophagales; family Cyclobacteriaceae; genus Litoribacter; species Litoribacter ruber. The sequence continues at coordinate 41,801 of NZ_JAHBGI010000009.1, forward strand.
GGTCGTTGATCTGATGGTTGATCTTGATGTTGCCATCGTAAAAGTAGGAACTGCTAGACTGCAAAGTAGAACTTCTGATCCGGTGCATGATCCAGTTGGGATAGGCCACACGACCGGCCACGGCCACGGTAGTGTTTTTGTTTACCGGGCCTTCCAGTTTCAGTCGGCTGCTGAGAAAACCTATTCCACCCTCGGCTTTCATTTTCTCCCTGCTACCTTCCTGCATGGTCACGTCCAGCACCGAGGAAAGTCTGCCCCCATAATTGGCAGGAATGTCTCCTTTGTGAAGGGCCACATTTTCAACCATGTCGGCATTGAAAATGGAGAAGAAACCGAACATGTGTGAAGGGTTGAAAATTGGCGCCCCATCCATCAGGATCAGGTTTTGATCTACACCACCACCTCGTACATTGAATCCAGAGGCGCCTTCACCAACGGTAGAAACGCCCGGGAGCAGCTGAATGCTTCTGATGATGTCCACCTCTCCCAAAAGTGGAGGCATGAGTTTGAGCTCACTGATGTTGAGTCTGTTTACTCCCAATTCTATACTTCTTACGTTGTGGTCAATCGAACGATCGGTTACGATAAATTCATCCATTTGGGTCATGGATTCAAAAAGGGAAATGGACATTTCCACCGGATCGTAGGCCCTGATTATTCGTCTCTCTGTCTCCTTTCCCATGGCACTGAATACCGCCACATGGGTACCTTCCGGCAGATCTGTGCTGAATCGCCCCCGCTCATCCGTAGTGATACCCAGCTCCATCGAAGGAATGTACATCAAAGCTCCCGGAATGGGAAGGCCTGTTTCCTCATCCATTATCCTTCCCTGAAATTGATGCAAAGCCGTAGGGTCTGCTCTCCGCCTTGCCCGACCTGCCAAATACCGGTCACGCATGGCACGGGGATAAATTACAGCATAGGCATCTTCAATCAAAAAATAGGACATGGATGTGTTTTCCGTCACTTGGTCCAACAACTCCATGGATACGGAGAATTGTTCCTGTTCCAGGTTGAGCCTTCTGAGGTAATCTTTGCGAAACAATACTTTGATTCCGGTACTGGATTCCAGCAATTGGACGGCTTTGATAAAATCTTTTTCCTTTTCATCCGTAATGTGTTGGGCAAAAAGGGAACTGAAAGAAAGACCGAAAAACAGGAGGGTAAAAATTATTCTATTCATCAAAATGAGCTTAAACCGGACATGGGGTTGGCTAAACTACTAGTTTAGCCATGCAAATACAAACTAATGATTAATTTTGTCAGCTAATATTTTTCCTTTGCTTATTATATGGACGGTCAAATATTAGGAGGCGTCCTGTTCCTTTGGCGGGGAATTTTTTGGTTTGTCACCACCCCGTACTTTCTTATCTTTGCACCCATGTGGAATCAGGTAACCGTATTGATCAAAAAAGAGATGACTCTGGAGTGGAGGCAAAAATATGCTCTCAACGGTATTTTGCTCTATGTGGTCAGTGCTGTTTTTATCACCTACCTAAGCGTACAGGGGGCGCTTTCTATCCCCACTTGGAATGCCCTTTATTGGATCATTATACTCTTTTCGGCTGTCAATGCGGTGGCAAAAAGCTTTGTGCAAGAGCATCAGGGTAGGCAGCTGTATTATTACATGATCGCATCACCTGAAGCTATTATCGTCTCCAAAATCATTTACAACACCCTTCTCACATTGGTACTGGCCCTCTTGGGGTATTTGGTGTTTTCTGTTATCCTGGGAAACCCGGTGGAGGACCAGGGGCTCTTTATCGTCAACTTGGCCTTAGGGGCAATTGGGTTTTCCGCTTGCCTGACCATGGTGTCGGGAATTGCCTCCAAAGCCGGCAACAATGCCACCCTTATGGCAATCTTGAGTTTTCCCATCATCATCCCGATTCTTTTGATGGCAATCAGTATATCGAAAAATGCCATCGATGGTCTGGATCGGGGAGTGAGTTACGACAAACTGATCACCCTTCTGGCCATCAATGCCATTGTCACTGCGGTAGCTTATATTCTCTTTCCCTACATTTGGCGAAGCTGATTAGAAATATTTGTAGAATAAATTATTATATTTTCATTTCTGTTAAAATTTTTAAAGAACATTAAGAAAAGTGGCTGGTAAACTCAAAATCAGAAGATTTTATTGATTTTCCTGCTCCCATGGATTTAGAGATTTAAATTAGAATAGCCCTAAATACTTTCCATAAGTAAATGCAAAAATTAAGATATTTATGGTAAGTTGTTGATTGGTAATATATTAGCCAAAAAGGGCTGAAATCAGGAACTTATGCCGTACTTTTGCAATTAGTAAGCAAAACAAATACAATGAAAGCATACTGGTGGAAAGTGTTGGCAATTGTGCTTCTGGCATATACCCTGATTGCCGGCCTACTCTTAGACGTACCCCGTTTGGCCATTCTCAATGAAACGATCCGGGCTCTGTATTTCCATGTCACGATGTGGTTTGGAATGATCATCATGCTCGTGGTGGCTGTTTATTACAGCATCAAGTATCTCCGCAAAGGGGATCTTCGTGACGATGATTTAGCCATTGAATTCACCTCTGCAGGAATCCTTTTTGGGGTGTTGGGGATTGCTACCGGCATGCTTTGGGCCAAATATACGTGGGGCGACTACTGGAGCGGTGATCCAAAGCAAAACGGTTCCGCTATAGCCCTTTTGATGTATTTTGCTTACCTCATCCTTCGCAATTCCCTTACCGATGTTCATCAGCGCGCCCGTATTGGGGCGGTGTACAACATCTTTGCCTTTGCGGCTTATATCCCATTGATCTTCGTTCTTCCAAGACTCACCGACAGCCTTCATCCTGGCAATGGCGGCAACCCGGGATTTAATGCTTATGACCTGGACAGCAAGCTGAGGATGGTTTTCTATCCGGCCATCATTGGATGGACGCTTCTTGGGGCATGGATTGCCACGGTGAGGGTAAGGTACAGAAGAATTGAAAGGAAATTAGAAGACAAACTTATTAACCAAGTATAAATGCAAAAGTGGTTTATAATCCTTTTCCTATGTTTTAGCCTGAACGCAGTGGCACAGGAAAAGATCGGAATTACAGAAGAAGATTACCAGAACGACCGCATCGAAATGGCCGATGTGATGCGTTCTGAAGGTAAAATCTACGTAGTAGTGGGCATCATCGGAATCATTATGGGGGGCATACTCCTATATCTGATCAACACCGAAAGAAAGATCGCCAAACTTGAAGAGCATTTGAATAATTGAGGCCTTTAGAGGTTTTTATATCCCAGTATAATTATGAAAAAAGGACATATTTTAGGAATTGGCGTCATCGCTATCGCAATTGTCATCATCATCACCATGATGGGCAGCGCCAGTACTTATGAGAGTTTCACCACCGCCCGCACCATGGCCATCAATGGCAATGACAAGGCTATCCACGTGGTAGGAGAATTGAAGAAAAATACCTCCGGCAATGTGGTAGGCATCGAAGTGGGGGAGGACAAGACCTCTTTCCATTTTATGATGGTGGACAATGACGGTGTGGAGCAAAAGGTGTTTTACAACGAGCCTGTTCCCGCAGATTTTCACCGTTCCGAACAGGTGGTGGTAATTGGGTCTTACAAAAGGGACGACCTTTTTGTGGCAGACAAGATCTTGATGAAATGTCCTTCCAAGTATCAGGAGGAAGTTTAAAATTAATATTGGTCAAAAATATCTCAGGGCATTCCCAAACCTGAGGCATATCCCATATAATTATGATTAATACCTTTGTTGGTAACCTGGGCCACTTCATGGTGATCTTAGCATTTGTAAGTTCGATCGTGACGGCCTTTTCTTATTATAAGTACACCCTGGCTAATGAACTTGAGAAAGCGAGTTGGCGGAAATTCAGTAGGGTTGCCTTTTATGTGCACGCCTTAGCAAGTTTTGCAGTAGTAGCTATTCTATTCAACATCATCTATAATTTCCGGTTTGAGTATTTTTATGCCTACTCACACGCCAGCCGTGCCCTGCCGGTCCACTATATGATTTCCAGTTTTTGGGAAGGCCAAGAAGGTAGTTTTATTCTTTGGATTTTCTGGAATGTTGTATTGGGGATTGTGCTCGTCCATACCAATAAAACTTGGGAAGGACCCGTAATGGTCGTTTTTGCCTTGGTGCAGGCTTTCTTGGTTTCCATGATCCTGGGCGTAGTGATCGGCGACCTGAAAATCGGTAGCTCCCCGTTTATCCTATTGAGAGATGTATCCAATGCACCGATCTTCAGCATTGACCCCAACTTCGTACCTGAAGACGGTACAGGGCTTAACCCTTTGCTTCAAAATATCTGGATGGTAATCCATCCACCTACGTTGTTTTTAGGCTATGCCTCTACATTAATCCCATTTGCCTATCTGATGGGCGGCTTAGCCACTGGCCGATATAAAGAATGGATCCGTCCGGCCCTTCCATGGACAATTTTCTCCGCCTTTATTTTGGGAATGGGAATTATGATGGGTGCTTACTGGGCTTATGTAACGCTTAATTTTGGTGGTTACTGGAACTGGGACCCCGTGGAGAATGCCTCCTATGTGCCTTGGCTGATCCTAGTGGCATCTATCCACACCATGATCACTTATAAGAAGAGCAGCACAGCTTTGAAAACTTCCATTGTGCTGGTGATTACTTCTTTTATTTTGGTATTGTATGCGACTTTCTTGGTAAGAAGTGGTGTGTTGGGAGATACTTCCGTGCACTCATTTACCGACTTGGGGCTCTCTGGTCAGTTGCTGATCTACTTATTGTTTTTCCTCTTCATAGCCATTTTTATTTCAGCCAAGCATTGGAAACATATTCCAACTTCGGAAAAAGAGGCTTCGGTATATTCTAGAGAGTTTTGGATTTTCATCGGTGCCACCACATTGGGGCTTATGGCCTTCCAGGTAATATTGCCGACTTCAATACCGGTTTTCAATGCCATCATCGAAAGCTTCGGGGGTATTTCCAACATGGCTCCTCCTGCCGATCAGGAAGAGTTTTACAGCAAATTCCAATTGTGGTTTGCCGTGGCCCTGGCGATCTTGACAGGTGTGGGCCAGTTTTTCTGGTGGAAGAAAATGGATACAAAAGCCCTGAAGGATGCCTTGACGGTTCCTTATGTTTTGGCCATGATAGCCGCTGCGGTGATTATTACCTTAGGCAAAGTCTATAACCTTAGCTATATCGTCATTGTGGTAGCAGGTGCCTTTACCATTGTTGCCAATGCCACCATCCTCTTCCAATTGTTGAAAAAGTCCAGCTTCAAGCTTACTGGGGGCTCGCTTGCCCACATCGGTTTGGGGATGATCCTTATTGGGGTGATGTTCTCATCCGGATATTCCGAGGTGATTTCTACCAACATGTCAGGCTTGACCTACAAGAAAGACTGGGAAGATGAGCTAAACAAGGAGAACGTGCTTCTTTGGATCAACAAACCTATCCAGATGAAGGAATACGATGTAATCTATAGGGGCCGTCATAAAAAAGTGGTGGGTGTTCCCGGTTATGTTAGCGTAAATAAGCTGCAAAGTACTGAAAAAGTAAATGAAGCCATTGCATTGGCGGACATTGAGGCCAAAGGAAAAACTTATTATAAGAAGGGTGAAAAGGTTGAAATTGTCCTGGAGGAAAACAGCTATTTTGAGATTGAGTACTACAAAGGCGATGACTATCAATTCACGCTTTACCCAATGTCGCAGCCAAACCCTACCATGGGATTGATATCCTCACCAGACTCCAAGTGGTTTTTAGGAAAGGATCTATACACCCACATTTCTGCCATCAACGATTATGATGAGCCGGAATGGAAAGACGATGAGTTCTACGAAGTTTCGCCAGGGGAGCAGTTTCACATCAGTGATTTTGTGACCACCTTTGAAAGCGGAGAGGTATTGGATGAAGTGGAAGGCATTGATCTCAAAGAAGGAGATGTTGCCGTCCAGGCTAACCTGTTGATTTATGACAACGATATAGAAAAGAGGATCAAGCCGATTTTCATCATCAGCGGCAACCAAGTGGGGCGGATTCCCGTGACTGACCAAGAGCTTGGTATCAAGGTGGAGTTGAATAATATCATCCCTGAAGAGAACAAATTCAGCTTTAAGGTAAATCGCTACCAGAAAGATTATGTGGTGATGAAAGCCATGGTCAAGCCTCAGATAAACGTGCTTTGGGCAGGTACCATCCTCATGTTGATCGGATTTGCAGTGGCCATCTACCGGCGATATGATGAGTTTGTGAAAATGCGCGACAAAGGGTTGGAATAGACCTCCAATCAAATGATAAATGAAAACCTCCGGCGTCCCCGGAGGTTATTTATTGGGGTAAGGGTAAGGATTTAGGGAAGTTTTGCTGTGGTATTAGAAGAGTTGACGACAACCCAAAAACAGGTCTTAGAGAAGCTTTAAGGCCATCCACTCCCGACCCACTCCGTATCCACTCCCATTCCTCTTCGTTTCCACTCGGTATTTTAACGGAGAGGATTGGAAGTGGAAATGGGTTGTAGGCCTAGTGGTATGGGGCTGGATTAAAGGAATATATTCTTAATAGTTATTGAATAGTAGGTTTTACATATAGCCAAATATGCTGGAGAATAGAATGTAGGTTGGGATGGGGTCGGAAGGTCTTTTGGTTGGGTAAGCGCATCAAGATAAGATTTAACCATTTTTGGCAAACTCACCTGATGATCCTGAGCATTCTCCTTAGCTCTTTCTATCACCTCTTTATCGAGTTTTAAAGTTAATTTGGCATCCTAGGGGCTGTTAAAATGTATTTCACAACAGAAAATTCCCTAAATTCAACCATGAATTTCAAGATAGCAATTATAGGTACAGGAAATGTGTCTTGGCATTTGGCCTCGGCTTTTGAGGATGCAGGACATGAGATCACCGAAATTTATGGCAGAGATATCGACAAAGCCGAACTGTGGACAGAGCGGGTGTACCAGGGAGAGGCTACGGATAGCCTGGATTTTACGGATAGCCAAGCCGAAATATTTGTGTTGGCAGTAAGTGACAGTGCCATTTCGGATATTGCAGATCAGATCATTCTCCCTGAAGACAGCATTTTGGTGCATACTTCAGGCAGTGTTCCTTTGGAGGTACTTGGTTACAGTTCTGCAGCCTATACCGGGATTTTTTATCCGCTCCAGACTTTCACCAAAGGCAAAGAAATTGATTTTCACCAAGTGCCCATCTTGCTGGAATCTGACGACTCGGATACTTTGCGCAAACTCAAGAAACTGGCGCGGTCCATTTCCCCGCTTCAGTATGTGGTGAAATCAAAAGACAGGCAGGCTTTGCATATTGCGGCTGTTTTTGCCAGTAATTTTACCAACCACATGGTTCGGATTGCCGAGGAGTTGATGAACCGGCAGGGATTGGATTTTGAAATGCTCAAACCCCTTATCATAGAATCTATGACCAAAACCCTTGAACTCGGTGCCAAACGGGCCCAGACAGGTCCCGCAAAAAGGGAGGATATGGATACTTTGGAAAATCACCATAGGTTCTTGGCCTTTAATGAAAACATAGCTGAAATTTATAGGGTAGTGAGTCAGGATATTATTGATAGCAATTGATATTGTATGAGTACTATGTACATATAGTAAATGGCGTTATTTTTAGCCCTCTTGGGTTTTTATATAATTGTGATTGGTTTTCGTGCAAATCCGTGAGCCTTGGATTGGACCTTACTGGATATTTTAATTTTGGTAACCCGCTGATTCAAATAGGGTTTTTTGTAATTTACGGGCATGAAAGTACAGCGGCGTGCTAAGAAGTTTACGATGGAGGCATTTTGGAAGATCATTAGACCTGCCAATCTGCTGATAGTGGCGTTGGCGCAGCTTTTGACCGCCTATTTCCTAATTGAAGAAACCCGGACGGGCATACCTATACTTCAAGATCCAAATCTTTATCTTATCATCATTTCCACTGTTTTGCTTACGGCATCAGGGTATATGATCAATGATTATTACGATGTAAAGATTGATTATGTAAACAGGCCCCATGAAGTGGTGGTGGGCAAAGGAATGCGCAGACGGGTAGTGATGACCTTGCACACCATCTTTAATTTTACCGGGATAGGGATTGGATTTTTAGTCAGTCCCAGGATCGCCATAATCAATTTCTTTGCGGCATTTGTGCTCTGGCTTTACAGCAACACACTTAAGAGAATGCCTTTTATAGGCAACCTGACCGTGGCGCTGCTGGGAGGGATGGCCATTTGGATCATCGGGTATTATTACCAAACCACCAAGCTATATGTGCTCACCTACGCTATTTTTGCGTTTTTCATCAATCTGATCAGGGAAATCATCAAAGATATCGAGGACCGACAGGGCGACCGGAAACATGGCTGCCGCACCTTGCCCATTGTAATCGGCTTCAGGGCTACCAAAAAGGTGATATTTGCCATTGCGGGATTATTCGTGATGTCTATACTTGTGGTCACCTTCAAGGTGGGCAGTGACCTGCTGTATTTCTACTTTGGTGGCTTGAGCATCCTGTTTTTTTATTTTATGTATAGAATATATTATGCGGATAGGAAGAAGCATTTTACCCAACTCAGCCTCCTGGCTAAAATCTTGATGCTGACGGGGATTTTGAGCATGGCGTTTCTTTGAGATAAGGGTCACGCAGACGCTTAGACGTATAAGAAAAAGTCTTATTGAAGGGCTATGATTTCAACCCTCTGTATATTTAAAAATATCCTTTAAATCCAGTTGAAAACCATGGATTGTTGTTGAACTCACCGTGTGACCGATGGTAAAAAGCCTTGAAGGTATGAATTTGCCATCAGTGAGGGTATAAATCAATAAAGTCTGTTCTGTGGGGTGGATTATCCAGTATTCCTTTACACCACATTCCTCATAGATATCAAATTTATGAATAAGTTCCTTTTGGTTATTTCCGGGAGAAAGGATTTCAATGATCAAGTCAGGAGCACCTATGCAACCTAAATCATCCAGCTTTGAAGGATCACAGACCACACAGATATCAGGTTGGACCACAGTGGTGATGTCTTCGGCTTTTTGGGATTTGATTGGCAACCTTACATCAAACGGTGCAATGAAAATGTTGCAGGCTTTATCATCAAGGAAATCTGCTAGCTTTCTTGCAGTTTCTAGGGCCACCTCTTGATGAATCCTTCTAGGTGCAGCAGCTTGCCTGAAAATTTTACCCTTGATCAGTTCCACCATTGAATCCATTTCCCATGTCAAATAATCGGCATAAGTATACCTGCTGTATGAGGCGTCAGGTTCTTTGAGGATATTTTTCTCACCCTTTGTTTTCATTACTTTAATTTACCAAAATTTGATTTAAAAATTGGTACAAAATTTAAATTGTAAGATGGTTGCTTTGATATTAGATAAAGATGATAAGTTTCTCTCCTGTGCCCATTTTTCTTAAATTTGTCTCTATAAACCTTTTTATCCTTACGTTTTGAAAAAAATAGCCATCCTTGCCTCGGGCAGCGGCACTAATGCCGAGAAAATCATCCAATACTTCCAGGATTCCGAAAAGGCCAAGGTGGCTGTAGTGGCTTCCAATAAGAAAGATGCCTTTGTGCTTGAAAGAGCAAAAAAATACGACATCCCCACTTTTCATTTCGATAAATCCGATTTGGAGGAAGGGCTCGTAGGCGATCAACTTGCCAAGATGCACGTGGATCTGATTGTTCTGGCGGGATTTCTTTTGAAAATACCCGATCAGCTAGTCCAGGATTTTCCCGATAAGATCATTAATATCCATCCGGCCCTATTGCCCAAGTATGGTGGGAAGGGTATGTATGGCATGAGGGTGCACCAAGCCGTAAAAGAAGCGGGTGACGCTGAGACTGGCATCACCATCCATTATGTCAATGAAAAGTATGATGAGGGAAGGGTGATCTTTCAAGAAAGCGTGGAACTTAGCCAAAATGACGATCCGGAGTCCATTGCCGAAAAAGTCCATGCCTTAGAACACAAATATTTCCCGAAAGTCATAGAAAGCCTGCTTTAATGAGTTGGTTTTTTTACCTTTGCATCTTAAAATTTAACCGCAGAGGCACTGCGTTAAGTTATTTCTATTTATAAATAAAAAGACCGCTTGATTAAGGTTTAGAACCTTTGTCACCTTGCGGTAAATAAAAGAAACATGGCTGTTAAAAAAATCCAATCCGCACTCATTTCTGTTTTTTATAAGGACAACCTTGAGCCCATCGTGGCTTTGCTTAAAGAGCAAGGGGTGAAAATCTACTCTACGGGTGGCACCCAGAAGTTTATCGAAGAGCAGGGAGCCCAGGTTACCGCAGTTGAAGACCTTACCGGTTATCCGTCCATCTTTGGAGGAAGAGTAAAAACGCTTCACCCGATGGTTTTTGGGGGGATTCTACACCGTAGGAATAATGATGGGGACAAAGATCAGGCTGCCGAATATGGCATTCCTCCTATCGATTTGGTCATTGTGGATTTGTACCCATTTGAGGAAACAGTTGCCTCTGGTGCCTCTGATGCGGATATTATTGAGAAAATTGACATAGGTGGTATTTCCCTGATCAGGGCTGCAGCCAAAAACTTCCAGGATGTGACTATCATCGCCTCCAAAGACCAATATGGGGAGTTGGAGGAGAGGTTGAAAGCCAACGGTGGCGGGACCACTCTGGAAGACAGGAAGTATTTTGCCGCACAGGCATTTAAAGTGTCATCCCATTATGACACCCATATCTTCAATTACTTCAACCAATCAGAGGAAATTCCGGCCCTCAAGGTTTCAGAATCCAATGCGAAAGCTTTGAGGTATGGTGAAAACCCCCATCAAAAGGCTCATTTCTATGGAAAACTGGAAGACCTGTTCGAGCAGTTGAACGGCAAGGAGCTTTCTTACAATAATTTGGTGGACGTGGACGCGGCGGTTAACTTGATCGCTGAATTTGAGGGGGAAACTGCTTTTGCCATTCTTAAGCATACCAATGCCTGTGGCGTGGCCACCGGGTCATCTGTTCAGGACGCATATAAAAAAGCATTTGCTGCCGATACCTTATCGGCATTTGGCGGGGTGTTGATTACCAACCAAAAGGTTGATTTGGTTGCTGCGCAGGAGATGAACAGTCTTTTCTTTGAAGTGCTTATTGCACCAAGCTTTGATCAGGATGCCCTGGATCTGCTGAAAGGAAAGAAAAATAGAATCCTACTTGAGCAGAAGGCCAAACTGGAAGGTACCAAGCAGATCAAGACGTTGCTAAACGGCATAATTGAGCAGGATAAGGACCTTCAGACCGAAACCAAAGCAGACTTCAAGGTGGTGACCAAAAAGGCGCCAACTGAAGAGGAAAAGGACGCATTGGTTTTTGCAGCGAAAGTTTGTAAGCATACCAAATCAAATACAATTATTCTTAGCAATAGCAACCAGATGTTTTCCAGCGGTGTTGGACAAACTTCAAGAGTTGATGCACTTAAGCAAGCTATCGAAAAAGCCAAGCACTTCGGGTTTGATCTCAACGGCGCGGTGATGGCCTCTGATGCTTTCTTCCCTTTCCCTGACTGTGTGGAGATTGCTTCCAAAGAAGGGATTTCAGCCGTGGTGCAGCCAGGTGGGTCTATTAAGGATCAAGACAGCATAGACTTCTGCGATGGCGCAGGAATGAGCATGGTGCTGACAGGTGTAAGACATTTCAAGCATTAAGATTATCCTCAATTTAGATGAGTTAGTTAGGAAAGCACCTCGGGAAACCGGGGTGTTTTTTTTTATTTAAATGTTTTTGGGGGCCTAAGAGATAGGGTTTATTAATTCAAGAATCTAAATCTCAAAATTATTTGTTAATTTAAGGTAGTTTAAATGTGTTTGATTATGGAAACAGATAAAATAGATATGGCGGAAAACATCTTTAAAATGGTTAAAGATTTGGGCCCTGATGTCAAACTTGATTTAATTAATAAAATTAAAGAGTCTTTAAAAGATTCGGATAAAACAGATGATTCTTGGAAGAATTTATTTGGGGCTTGGAAATCGGAAGAGAGTGCGGAAGAAATAATTGAGGGTATTCGAGCGAATAGGTATACGAAGCGTGATATAGAAGATTTATAAGGATGTATTTGTTAGACACTAACATCTGTATTTATTTTTTAAAGGGAAGATATGAGCTAGTTGACAAAATGGAGCTGGTAGGATTTGAAAATCTCTTTATTTCAGAAATAACTGTTGCGGAATTAAAATATGGTGTAGAGAAAAGCTCTAATCCAGAAAGAAATAAGCCTATTATTGACGGACTTATAGCCAGATTCAAAATTCTTCCAATAATCAGTTGTTTGGATATTTACGCCAAAGAAAAAGTAAGGTTAAATAAAGAAGGGAGAACCATTGATGAATTGGATCTTCTTATAGGGGCCACGGCAATTGGGAATAATTTGACCTTAGTGACAAATAATGAAAAGCATTTCAATCGCCTTCAAAATATAAGGGTAGAAAACTGGACAAAATAAGGGATAAAAAAACCTCAGCTTCTGCTGAGGTTTACTATTTTGATCAAGATTCTTTAAGAAACTGTTTCTGGACTTCATCTTCTTCTTCTACATCTCTTTCGGCTTGTGCCTTTTCGTGTTCGAAGAATCGGGTTTGGAAGATCAGGATTATGGCTACTCCTACAAAAATGGCTGCATCCGCCACGTTAAAGATCGGCCAAAGCGCCGTATAGCTGCCTCCCCATAGTGGAACCCACTCCGGGATAAAGCCTTCCCAAATATCAATGTAGAACATGTCTACCACCTGCCCGTGAAACCACGGGGATGGTGCATTGTAAGGGGCGTTTTGAAGTAGTACGCCGTAAAATATACTGTCAATCAGGTTGCCAATGGCTCCACCTAGGATCATGGCTATGCAGACAATATAGCCCACGTGAGCCTTCTTATCTATCAAATAATATAAGTAATACCCTATGCCGAACATGGCAACTAATCGAAAACTGGTAAGAATCAACTTGCCATATTCGGATCCAAGCTGCATGCCGAATGCCATGCCCGGGTTTGTGGTGTAATGGAGCTTGAACCAGTCGCCAATCACTTTGATCTGGCCCGGGGTACCAAAATCCATTTGGTAGTGGACTAGTAATTTGACCACCTGGTCGATGATGATCACCAACAAGGCAATGCCAAAATATTTTAAATACTTCATAAGGTCTCTTTGCGTGCTTCTCAGGGATGCAGGGCCAATATACTTTTTTATTTTATCAAATGCGGAAAAGACCTAAGCCTTTTCCACCTTAACCGTTAATTCAAAGTCATCCATGTCCAAAATGGTTCCCTGCTCCAGGTTGCCATTTACACTCAAAGACAGGGCCTGAGTTTCCTCCTGAATGTATTTGGAGAAGTTTTCCAACGCCTGATTTACATGGTCCTCATGCTTAGCGACTTTGATGTTAATCTTGTCCTGCACTTCAAGGCCCATATCTTTCCTTAAATTTTGGATCCTGTTGACCAAGTCTCTGGCTATGCCTTCCTGCTTCAATTCTTCCGTCAAAGTTACGTCCAAAGCTACTGTAACCCCATTTTCTGTAGCCACAGACCAGCCCGGAATGTCTTCAGAAGTAATGAGAACGTCTTCTAAGGTAAGGGTGACTTTATCCCCATCCAGATCAATGAAAATGGCACCGTTTTTCTCAATTTCAGCTATCTCATCCTTGCCCCACTTGCCGATCGCCGCAGCTACCAGCTTCATTTTAGGGCCGAACTGCTTACCGAGCTTAGCAAAGTTAGGTTTAACATTTTTTACCAAAATACCAGAAGTATCATCGATGTATTCGATATGTTTGATGTTCACTTCTGCTTTGATCAATTCCTCCACATGCTGGATCTGGGTTCTGGTTTTTTCAGCCAAGATCGGTACAAGGATTTTTTGTAATGGCTGCCTTACCTTGAGTTTTTCCTTCTTTCTTAGGCTGTGAACCAACGAGCAGATGTCCTGAGCCAGCTGCATACTTTGTAAAAGATCCTCATTGATCAATTCCTCATCAGCTTTGTTCCACTCGGTAAGATGGATGGATTCAGGGATGCTTTGTCCTGCATCACGGGCTCCGGACGTTAGGTTTCTAAACAACCAGTCCGAATAGAATGGTGCAAATGAGGACATCAATTGGGAAAGAGTCAATAGACATTCATAAAGTGTTTCATATGCCGCCTGCTTATCGTGGTTGAGGTCGCCTCTCCAGAATCGTTTTCTTGCCAGCCTTACATACCAGTTGGAAAGTTGGTCAACGGTAAAGCCCATAATAGCTCTAGTGGCTTTAGTAGCGTCATAGTTGTCCATGGCGTTTTCCACCTCTTGGATCAATGACTGGAGTCTAGAAATGATCCACCTGTCCAATTCAGGTCTCTCCGCCACGGCAATCTTTTTGGATTCGTCGTAGGTGAAAGAGTCCAGATTAGCATACAGGGCGAAGAAGTTATAGGTGTTTTGGAGGGTTCCAAAGAAACGTCTCTGTACCTCACCCACACCGTCAAGGTTGAATTTCAGGTTGTCCCAGGGATTTGCATTGGAAAGCATATACCAGCGCAAAGCATCCGGTCCAAATTCTTTCAGGGTTTTGAAAGGATCAATGGCATTGCCAAGACGTTTGGACATCTTGTTGCCATTTTTGTCCAGCACCAAGCCGTTGGCTATTACGTTTTTGAACGCCACACTGTCAAATAGCATCACTGCCAGTGCGTGCAGGGTAAAGAACCAGCCCCTAGTCTGATCCACGCCTTCCGCGATGTAATCAGCCGGATAATTGGCTTTAAAGATATCCTCGTTTTCGAATGGATAATGCCATTGCGCATAAGGCATGGCTCCAGAATCAAACCATACGTCAATTAGGTCTGGCTCTCTTAGCATTTTTTCTCCGTTGGAAGAAACTAAGATCACATCGTCTACATAAGGCCTGTGCAGGTCCGCTTCCCCATTGGGAAATGGGGAGGCGCTCATAAATCCTTTCTCAATTGATTTTGCGATTTCTGCGTTTAGCTCATCGATAGAGCCAATGCATTTTTCCTCAGAGCCATCCTCTGTTCTCCAGATCGGAAGAGGTGTTCCCCAGAACCTTGAACGGCTAAGGTTCCAGTCAACCAGGTTTTCCAGCCAGTTACCAAATCTACCGATCCCGGTCGATTCCGGCATCCAGTTGATGGTCTTGTTTAGCTCAACCAATCTTTCCTTGTAGGCCGTGGTTTTTACAAACCAGCTTTCCAAAGGATAGTAAAGGATAGGCATGTCTGTTCTCCAGCAGTGTGGATAGCTGTGCTCGTATTTTTCTACCTTAAAGGCCTTATTTTCATTTTTTAGAATGATGGAAATGACGATGTCGGTGTTTTTATAATCCGCGGCACTCTCATCATCTTTGGTGTAATTCTTTACATAAAAATCATCGGCGCCAAATTCCTTATGGGCCGCGATGTTATGCTCCTTCATTTTGGCCGCCAAGTACTCCCCTATTACTGGTAGAAACTTTCCTTGTCTGTCCACCACTGGGATATCTGTTCCGTTTTCATCCTTCACAAACACACCTGGAATGTTGTGGTGCTTCAATGTTCTAAAGTCATCCGCACCAAATGCTTTGGCCAAGTGCACGATACCCGTACCGTCTTCGGTAGTCACGTAATCTCCAGAGATGATGGTGTAGGCAGGATGTGGCAACTTGATTCCCTCGATCGGGAAAAGCGGTTCGTACTCCATGCCCAGTAGGTCTGATCCTTTCAGTTCCTCTTCCACATGGTAAGGGATCAACTTGTCTCCAGGCTTGTAATCTTCTATCTGTATATCCTTGGCTTTGGCGTTGAAATAGCCGCTCATTCTGGCTTTAGCCAGGATTACCACTTCAGCTTCAAAAGTGTAAGGGTTGAAGGTTTTTACTTTTACATAATCCAGCTTTTCGCCAATGGCCAAAGCCGAATTTGATGGAAGTGTCCAAGGAGTGGTGGTCCAGGCTAGGATATAGGTGTTTTCCTCACCTTTTACCTTGAACTGGGCGGTAATTGAGGTGTCCTTCACATCCCTGTAGCAACCTGGCTGGTTAAGTTCGTGCGAACTCAAGCCTGTGCCTGCCGCAGGAGAGAAGGGTTGTATAGTGTAACCTTTGTACAAAAGGTCCTTGTCATAAAGTCTTTTCAGAAGGCTCCAAAGCGTCTCAATGTACTTTGGGTCGAAAGTGATGTAAGGATCATCCAAATCCACCCAATAGCCGATCTGCTCGGTCATCTGGTCCCACTCATCTTTGAATCTCATCACCGTTTCCTTACACTTCTTATTGTATTCCTCTACGGTGATTTTTTTGCCGATATCTTCTTTGGTGAGCCCCAGCTCTTTTTCCACCTGAAGTTCCACGGGCAGACCATGGGTGTCCCATCCGCCTTTTCGCTTGACCTGGTAGCCCTGAAGGGTTTTGTACCGGCAAAAGATATCCTTTAGGGTACGGGCCATCACGTGGTGGATACCAGGAGTGCCGTTTGCGGAAGGGGGGCCTTCAAAAAAAGTAAAGGTCTCCGCACCTTCACGGTTGGCAACTGATTTTTTGAAAATGTCATTTTCTTTCCAAAACTTCAACACACTTTCCCCTATGCCGGGGTAATCCACTTGCTTGTACTCCTGATATGTTTTCACGTTGTTTTCTTTTGCTAAGTCAATAGGTTGGGAAGCTAAACTTCCATCATTCAACATCTTAAGAAAGGCTTCAATTCCCTAATCCTTTCAAAAGCAGGCACAAAGTTAAGGTTTTTAAGGGTTAAATGGGAGTTAATAAAAGGAAAATTGAACATTGTAAATCCCGAGGAAAAGGATTACCTTTGATTATACCATTTGGTATAATACCAAAAGGTATAATACCAAATGGTATAAAAATTTAATTATGGATCAGTCACCTTTCAAATATGGCGTCACCGTGTGCCAAATGGCTTTCACTGACCGGGAAAAGGATGCCAAAAAGCTTTATGATAACCTTACCCAAGGGATAAACACCATGCTGATTTCTCCCCGGCGATGGGGGAAATCCTCGTTGGTGGAAAAAGTCGTGAAGGATATCAACAAAAAAGAGAAGCGGATCAAAACCATCGTGATCGATTTGTTTTCGGTGGGAAGCGAGGAAGAGTTTTTGGAAATGTTTGCCAAAGAAGTCATCAAAGCTTCTTCCTCCAAATGGGAGGAGTGGGTAGTGGCCGCCCGTAAGTTCTTCAAGCAACTGGTACCGAGAATTAATATGGGGGTGGACCCTTTTAGGGACTTCAGTCTGAGTTTTGACTGGGAGGGGCTTAGGCAGCATCAGGAAGAGATTTTAAACCTTCCCGAAGAATTGGCCACCCAGAAAAACATCCAATTTATTATTTGTTTGGATGAATTTCAGAACCTGGCCTCTTATCCAGATTATGAAATATTGGAAAAGAAGATGCGTGCCCATTGGCAAAGGCACAAAAAAGTGACCTATTGCCTATATGGAAGCAAAAGGCATATGATGACCGATATTTTTAACAATCCATCTAAGCCGTTTTACAGGTTTGGGGATATAATGCTTTTGCAGAAAATCTCCACGGCCGACTGGGTGAGCTTTATTGTCAAGAGCTTTAAAAAGACTGGAAAAACTATTGACAAGCAGATCGCCACGCTGATCCCTGAGTTGATGAAGGACCATTCCTGGTATGTGCAGCAACTGGCGCATTACACTTGGCAGCTGACAGGGGAAAAAGCCGAAAAATCATTTGTATACAAAGCGTTGGAAGAGTTGATTTTTGCCAATACGCCTTTGTACCAAAAGGAGGTAGAGGTACTCAGCCCCACCCAGCTGAATCTGTTGAAGGCTGTGGTACAGGGGGAGCATCAACTGACCAGCACGGCGGTAATGGAGAGGTACAGGCTCGGCACTCCCCGCAACGTTTCCAAGAATAAAACTATCTTATTTAACAATGATGTGATCCAGGAAACCGGCTCAGGTTATGAGTTTTTGGACCCTGCCTTTCAACTTTGGTTTTTAAAGCAATATTTTAGAAAAGACTATCTGCCCTAGGCTCCCGGTAGGGAAATTCCCTTAACTTTTCTATATAGGGATAGGGCATATTTATCAGTCATGCCTGAAATGAAGTCCACCAGTCCGCGGAGGATGGCATAAGCATCTGAGCCGTCATATTCATTCAGGTCCATTGCTTCGGGGAGTAGGCGCAAGATGCTTTTATCCTGCCCGGAGTATAATTCAGGTTGGTAAAATTTATGATAAAGGGCTTTGGAAAATACATCCAGCAGTCCTTCCAGCACTTGAAAGCCCGCGGCTTCTTTTTCCAAAACAGGCTTGCTTCTATAGATTTTGGCCACCGAGATCCGCGAGATTTCCTCCAGCGCTATGGCAGATGGGATATAATCAGTCAAGGCCTGGTCAAAGGTCCCTTTTCTGATAGCCTCTTCTTTTTCAATAAAGGCATCAGCTGTTTCCCTGACCAGCTTATTGATGGCCATGGCTCGAAGGATGGCAAGTTTCTGTGAAGTGCCTTTGTATTCTTTCAACTTTTCTTCAGAAAACCTGTCTCCCAAGATGGCAGCAAACATCCTTATGCTTTCCTCCAGGCTTACCAATCCCAGCGTACAGCCGTCCTCCAAGTCAATGATGCTGTAACAGATGTCATCGGCGGCTTCGACCAGAAAGGCCAAGGGGTGTCGGAGCCAAACCTGAGGCCTAATCTCCGTAATTCCCAAATTGTCGGCCAGCAGGGAATAGTAGGCAAGTTGATCGTGGAAAAATCCGAATTTCTTTTGGCTTCTCCTCCCCTTTTCTGGATCGGGAAGGTCAGATGGCCTTGGGTATTTTGTAAATGCCGCTAGAGTTGCAAAACTTATCTTAAGTCCACTGTTTTTGGCGGTAAGCATGCGGAAACCCTGTGCATTCCCTTCAAAATTGACCATGTCGGCCCATTGGGAAGCGGAAAGGTGACCTTTCCACTGTTGACCTTCTTGGTGGAATTTGAAGAAATCCGAAATGGCATCTTCTCCAGAGTGGCCAAATGGAGGATTGCCTATATCATGGGTCAAAGCTGCTGCAGCGACTATGGCACCAATATCCGCTGATGTAATGCCTTGCTCTGAAAGGGTCGGGTAGGTTGAGAGCAAATATTCGCCAGCGATTTTTCCCAAGGAGCGCCCCACGCTGGAAACCTCTAGGCTGTGTGTGAGCCTGGTGTGTACAAAATCATGCTCCGGCAAGGGGAAAACTTGGGTCTTGTCCTGCAGGTTTCGAAAGGGTGCCGAGAAAATGATCCTGTCATAGTCCCTTTCAAATTCACTTCTGGAGTTGTCAAGTGTGGCTACCTGTTTGTCTTTGAGATCAAAACGTCCCGGTTTCAATAAGTTTTCCCAATTCATCATGCCCAAAAATAGGGAACTCTTTGCTAATCTCATTAATGAATTAGGAATTCGGGTGGCATGAAACTTGTGCTGAGCCAAAAAGTTTTAAAAAATTACCAATATGAGTAAAATAAATTTTAAGAGTATGATTTTGGGTTTGGCTGTATTGTTTATGGCTGCCTCATGTGCCCAGGATGAAGACCGATTTAACGGAAACGCCATGTTGAACATTTCCTTAGTGGATGCACCTGCTGATTACGACGAGGTGTGGATTGAGGTCTTAGGCGTGGAAGTATTGCCAAACGGCAGAAATGAAAATGAGGGATCGGCCTGGATTTCTATTCCATATGTGCCTGAGGCCGATGACAGACAGGTGGATTTGTTGACCTTGGTAGGTGATCAGATCCTTTATATTGGTTCGGAAGAGGTGCCTGCGGGCAGACTTTCCCAGATCAGGTTGCTTTTAGGAGACAACAATTATATTGTTATTGATGGTGAAAGATATGATTTGACAACACCGAGTGCACAGCAGAGCGGGTTGAAGCTGCAGGTGAACAAAGACCTTCAGGCAGGTATACAATATGATATGATGCTGGATTTTGATGCTGACCGCTCAATCGTGAGGGCTGGCAATTCTGGACAGCATATCCTGAAGCCGGTTATCCGTGTGATTACGGAAGAGTCTGCGACAATTAGAGGTAAAGTATTGCCGGTCGAGGCAAGTGAAGAGCCCGTATTGGTACATGGGATTTTGGATCAGGATACAGTAAGTACTTTCACAGATCAGAATGGTGTATTTATGCTAAGGGGTCTTACCAATGGTGCATATCAGGTAGATATTCATCCACAAACACCATTTGCTTCAAAAATTCTAACTGAAGTAGCTGCAAGCAGAGGCGAGGTGACCGATCTTGGAGAATTGGAGTTGGAGTTGGAAGCAGCGCCAGAAGAATAATGCAAGGAATATTCTAAATCTAAAAACCCGGTTAACTTTAGCCGGGTTTTTTGTGTTGTAGGGGTTCTGGATTTGGCTAAATAAGGAAACCTTCCTAAGTTTGATTATGCTATACCTCAGATTTGCAGAGATGAAACTAAAAACTTTAATATCGGCTTTTTTCCTGCCATTTATCCTTGCCAGTTGTGGACAGGATGATGAGCGTGCAGAGGGCTTGATCAACATCAACCTCATCGATGCTCCAGGAGATTTTGACCAAGCCTGGGTAGAAGTGCTGGGCGCTGAAGTGGTCATTAATGGCACTGCCCATTTCGTAGACTATGTTACGGCCAGAAAGATGGTAAATGTGAGCGACTTGGTAAATGGTATTTCACTGCAGGTAGGGCGCCGTACAGTTCCCGTAGGGCAAATGACTGAGATTACCCTGTTGATGGGCGAGGAGATATACGTGATTCGGAATGGCCAGCGTGTAAATATGCAATTCTTGAATAGCGACTCTAGGAGACTGACTCTTCCTGCGGATTTGACGATTGAAGGTGGGTTGAGCTATGACTACTATATTGATTTGGACATGAGCAGATCTATCACAAGGGCGGCTGCTGAAATATATACATTTGATCCAGTGGGTCGCGCGTTCTTGAGTCGGGGGATGACTGCCATCTCGGGCACTGTATTGCCCTTTCAGGCCGCTCCCTATATTTTTGCGGTTCGGGAAGGAGATACATTAGGTACGGTGACTAATCTCGCCACCGGGCAGTTTCAAATACGTGGTTTGACCCAAGGGGAGTACCAGTTGTTGATTCAGCCTCGAAGCGGGTTTGCTGATACCCTGATCAATTTTCCGGTTTTCATTGACTCCACCAATGCCCTTGGGGAAATCAACCTGAGAGCCATTGCCCCATGATGAAAAATGAGACGTATATGCGGCGGGCATTGGAGCTTGCCGAGCTTGGAAGGGGCTATGTAAGTCCAAACCCTTTGGTGGGTTGTGTAATTGTCTATGAGGATCGCATCATCGGAGAAGGGTATCATATTAAGTATGGCGGACCACATGCGGAAGTAAATGCCATTCGGGATGTAGAGGACCAGCGCTTGCTAACCGAATCAACTGTGTACGTCACCTTGGAGCCCTGCGCCCATTTTGGGAAAACCCCACCCTGTGCCGATCTTCTGGTAGAGAAAAGGGTGAAAAAAGTGGTAATCGCCGCAGTGGATTCCAACCCTTTGGTAGGGGGAAAAGGAATTGAAAAGTTAGAAAAAGCCGGAATCCAAGTGGAATGGGGGCTGTTGGAAAAGCAGGCTAGACAACAAAACAGCAGGTTCTTTACTTTCATGGAGAAAAAGCGGCCCTATATTCTGCTCAAGTGGGCACAGACCCGTGATGGCTTCGTGGCAAGGGCCAATTATGACAGCAAATGGATCAGCAATTCACACAGCCGGCAACAGGTCCATAAGTGGCGGGCTGAGGAACAGGGGATCATGGTCGGCACCAAAACCGCTCACTTTGATAACCCTAGACTAAACGTGAGAGGCTTGCTGGGAAAGAATCCGGTGAGAATCGTGATTGATAAAAAGCTTACATTGGACCCAAACAGCCATTTATTTGACAAAAGTATTCCGACGATTTGCTACAATCACGTGAAGAATGAGGAGATGGAAAACCTTACCTTTGTCAGGCTGGAGGAAGAATTTTCAATGGAGGCTCTGTTTGGGGACCTTTATGATAAAAAGGTTCAGAGCGTTCTCGTGGAAGGGGGCAGTTTTCTGTTGCAAAAACTCATCTCGGCAAACTTATGGGACGAAGCACGTGTTTTCACCGGAAGCCCTACATTTGGCACCGGAATTCCCGCGCCAATTATAGATAAGCCTGCCCAAAAGATTGAGGGTGTTTTTGGAGACAGGCTTGAATATTACTTTAATCATTAGTCGGTCTTCGGCCTTCCGTCTCCATGAGAAGGAAAATGTTGACTAGCATAATTTAAAATTAACATGGCAGAATCATTATATATACCAGAAGCCGCTACAAAGGCTGAGAAGTATGAGGTTATCCTCCCGCAAATCGAAGCATTGGTCGGAGGGGAAGAGGACATCACCGCCAACTTGGCCAATATCAGCGCAGTATTGAGGGAGTCGTTTGGGTTCTTTTGGGTTGGTTTCTATTTAGTAAAAGGTGAGCAACTTGTTTTGGGCCCATTCCAAGGTCCGATTGCCTGTACGCGGATCAATTTTGGAAAAGGCGTATGTGGTGCGGTCTGGAAAGAAGGCAAGACGCAATTGGTGCCTGATGTAGAGGCATTCCCAGGGCACATTGCCTGCAGTTCGGCTTCAAAGTCAGAGATTGTTTTGCCTGCATTTAAGAATGAAAAAGTCGCACTGGTACTTGATATCGACAGCGATAAATTGAATGATTTTGATGAGGAGGATGCTCAGCATTTGGAAAAGCTCATGAGAATTATTGAAAACTTTCTTTAATGGAAAAAATCAAAACTGGACTAGTAGGGTTTGGGTCAGTCGGAGAGGGCATGCATGCTCCTTTGATCCACTGGAATGAAAGCTTGGAGCTTTTCGCTGTGGTAGAGAGGCATCACGAAAAATCCAAGAAAGCCTACCCGCAGGTTACAGTTTTCAAAACGCTGGAGGCCATGCTTGCCTCCGAAGTCGAGCTAGTAGTGATCGTCACGCCCAACCATCTGCATTTTGATCAGGCCAAGGCTGCACTTGAGGCAGATAAGCATGTGGTGGTGGATAAGCCGATGTGCGTCACTGCTGGGGAAGCCAATGAGTTGAAGGAACTTGCCGAAAGAAAGGGATTGATCCTCTCAGTTTTTCAAAACAGGAGATGGGATGGGGATTTTTTGACTGTAAAGAAGCTCATGAGCTCAGATCGTTTGGGAAGGGTTGTGCATTTTGAGTCCCATTTCGACAGGTTCAGGCCTAATCCCAAAAACCATTGGAAGGAAAAGGAGCACCCAGGCAGCGGAATGCTTTATGATCTTGGCCCGCATTTGATTGATCAAGCGTTGGGGCTTTTTGGCCGTCCAGATTGGGTGTATGCGGAAATTCTCAAGCAAAGGCCTGATGCTGCCATGGATGATTTTTTTGAGATAAGTATGATGTTTGGCCAGCTCAAGGTGAGACTCACTGCCAGCATTTATGTCAATGCGCCCATTCCCAGGTTTCTTATATTAGGAGAAAAGGGAAGCTACAGCAAATTTGGGTTGGATATCCAAGAAGCGGCACTGAAGGAGGGGAAAATTCCCAATTCTCCTGACTGGGGTGTGGAAGAGGAAAGCGCATATGGAATTTTTCACGGGGAGATCCTTGAGGAAAGGATTCCCACTATACCCGGTGACTACCGGAAGTTTTATCAAAACATAGCTGAGGCTATCCAAGGTAAGTCCGGTCTGGAGGTGCTTCCAAGCCAAATTGTTGAGGGCTTGCTAATAATTGAAGCCTGTTTGAAAAGTCATGATCTTGGCCGGAGAATTTACGCCCATGAAATTTTTTAACATTTAATGCAATAATTTTTATACGAAGCTTTTTAATTTAATTTTAAAAGGTTAGTTTTAATGGCTTTAACATCAGTTTGCCATACATTTTATGGGTGAGCTGGGTTGAGGTATTGTTTTATTGTATCCCTAAACTGTTTTATAATGAAAAAGCGTTATGCCCTGTTTCTTTGGGTAGGCCTTTCGGGAGCTGTTTATGCTCAGCAGACAGCCAGTGTCAGCACTAGCCCGGCCACTACAACCCAGCAAAAGGAATTGCCCTCTCCCAAAAAGATTACCAGCGTGGAAGGCATTACCGAGTATCAACTTGACAATGGACTTCGTGTCCTGTTGTTTCCGGATGAGTCGAAGCAGACCACCACGGTGAATGTGACCTATTTGGTAGGTTCAAAGCATGAAAATTACGGTGAAACCGGTATGGCCCATTTGCTTGAACACCTGGTGTTCAAAGGCACGCCCAAGCACCCCAACATCCCACAAGAGCTCACCGAAAGAGGAGCAAGACCCAATGGGACCACTTGGACCGACCGCACCAACTATTTTGAAACCTTCAATGCCACCGAGGATAACCTAAGATGGGCTCTTGACCTGGAATCGGATAGGATGGTCAATTCATTCATAGCCAAAGAGGATCTCGAAAGCGAGATGACCGTGGTGAGGAATGAGTTTGAATCAGGAGAAAACAGCCCTTTTAGGGTATTGATGCAGAGAACCATGTCTGCAGCGTATGATTGGCACAACTACGGTAAATCTACCATTGGTGCAAGAGCGGACATTGAAAATGTCGATATTGACAGGCTACAGGCTTTTTACAAAAAGTACTATCAGCCCGACAATGCGGTATTGGTAGTGGCGGGAAAATTTGATGAGGAGAAAACCTTGGCTATGGTGAATGAGTTTTTCGGCCCGATCCCAAGACCTGAGCGTGAGCTTCCCAAAATGTACACCTTTGACCCGGTAAAGGATGGTGAAAGAACGGTAACCGTAAGGAGAGTGGGAGATGTGCAGCTGGTAATGGCTGCTTACCATATCCCGCCTGGCTCTCATGAGGACTATGCTGCTGTGCAGGTGCTCAGCAGGGTACTGGGTGCCAATCCTTCCGGAAGGCTCTACAAATCGTTGGTGGATACTAAAAAGGCAACGTCTGCTAGTTCCTCAAGCTACGAATGGAAGGACCCGGGACTATTGATGGCATTTGCCCAAGTATTGAAGGAGAAAGATCTGGAGGAAGCAAAGGAGGCCATGTTGGCCACTTTTGAAGATCTTTCCACCAATCCACCGACCGAAGACGAGGTTGAAAAGGCCAAAAATGAGATCTTGAAGCAAACTGAATTGATGCTAAACTCTTCTGAGCGAGTAGGCTTGGCATTGAGTGAGGCTATCGGAACTGGAGACTGGAGGTTGTTTTTCCTAAATCGCGACCGGGTGGAAGCCGTTACCGCCGATGACGTGAAGAGAGTAGCTAGCAAATATATGGTGCCGGATAACAGAACTGTCGGCATGTTTATCCCGACTGAGCAGCCTTTGAGAGCAGAGATTCCTGCCGCACCCAACGTGGCGGAGTTAGTGAAAGACTACAAAGGACGTGAATTGGTAGCTGCCGGTGAAAACTTTGACCCTTCACCAGCCAATATCGAGTCTAGAACAGTAAGAACAACGCTTTCCAACGGAATGGAGCTGGCAATGCTGCCAAAGAAAACCAGAGGAGAATCCGTGGAGGCGAGAATGGTCTTCAGATTCGGTGATTTGGAATCTTTGCAGGATAAAGCAACCGTTGCATCATTTGCAGGTGGTCTTTTGAACAAAGGCACATCCAATCATACCCGTGAGGAAATCAAATCCAGGTTGGATAAATTGAAAGCCAATGTATATGTAGGTGGGGGGGCATCCAGTGCTATTGTTAACATCACTACTACAAGACCGAACCTTCCAGAGGTGATGAAATTGGTGGCTGAAATGCTTCAGGACCCAATTTTTCCTGAAGATGAGTTTGAAAAAGCCAAAGCTGAAAGAATATCCGGCATCGAGTCCCAGAGAAGCGAGCCGCAGGCGGTGGCGTTCAATAGAATGCAGCGTCATACTTCCCCATATGAGAAAAGCGATCCACGCTATGTGGGTACTTTTGATGAGTCGATTGAAGATATCAATGCGGTGAGCTTGGATCAGGTAAAAGAATTCTATAAGAACTTCTATGGTGGTTCAAATGGTACCATGGCAGTGGTGGGTGATTTTGATAAGGATGAAATTGAGTCCTTGACAGAAGAGCTTTTTGCAGACTGGAAAAGCCCAGGGAAGTACACCAGAATGGAATCCAGAATGGCGGACGTTAAGCCTTTGAGAGAAAACATGGAAACTCCTGACAAGGCCAATGCTTTCTTTGTGTCTACATATCAGTTTGAAATGGATGATAGCCATGATGATTATGCGGCCTTGGTGTTGGGCAACTATATGCTGGGCGGTGGATTCTTGAACTCCAGATTGGCAACCAGAATCCGTCAGAAAGAAGGATTGAGCTACGGAGTAGGATCCAATTTCAGTGCAGGTACATTGGATCCAATAGCAAACTTCATGGCCTATGCCATTTACGCGCCTGAAAATGCGGATAAATTGGAAGCAGCTTATTTTGAAGAGATCCAAAAGGTGGTTACCGAAGGATTCTCTGAGGATGAGGTAAAAGCCGCCAAGTCTGGCTGGTTGCAGTCCAGAACTGTGAGCAGGGCGCAAGACAGCTACCTTTCTTCTGCTTTGAACAACTACCTATATCTAGACAGGAAAATGGAATGGGATGCCGAACTTGAGGAAAAAATCGAAGGGTTGACCGCTGAAGATATAAATGGCGCCATGCAGAGACATCTGAATCCGGATGCCATGCATGTGATCAAAGCCGGTGATTTTGCCAAAGCCAAACAAACAGCTGAAAATTGATTAGAAGTAAAAGGAGACCAAGTTGGTCTCCTTTTATTTTTTTAGGTAAGTTTGTGCCTTACATTCTTTACTATTTATATAAAATACTATGAAGTATACCATTTTAACTATTGCTTTTTGCCTAATTGCGATTGTAGAGTCTCAAGCCCAGATCAGTGCCGGTGTGTACAGGTTTTCTTCCAATACCTTTGCAGCGATTGGGAGTGATCCTGACCGTAAGGTTTTTGGTGAGGCCAGAATAGCCACCAGCAGCCGCATCGGCTTGGAGGGTACGCTAGGTTACAATTTTGTGCAAAGGGAGGAGGTCAATTTCTACAGTGGATTCCATCTTGGGGTAAAAAACAGCAACCGTGATGATTTCTATCTGGGGGTACCTTTTGGATTATTGTTGAAACCCTTTTCGGAAGCGCGAAATTTTGGATTCCTGTTAGAGGCCAGCCCAATTCTCCGTACGGATTCAGGAAGTGGTTCATTTAGAGCCGGAATCGGCATCAAGTATACGTTCAGGTAAAAGTTTTAATAAAAAAGCCCTTTGATAATTTCAAAGGGCTTTTTTATTAGTTTTTTAATTTGGCAATCGGAGTTCTACCTCCTTTGGTGACCTGGTTGAGCTCTACCAATATTTCCGCATCGAGAGGTAAAAATACATCGACTCTTGAGCCAAATTTGATAAAGCCAAACTCGCCGCCTTGCTGAATCGGGTCGCCCTCTTTGACGTACCATTTGATTCTTCTGGCCAAGGCTCCAGCAATCTGTCTGATTAGAAGCTTTTCACCGCTTTCTCTAGTCACTACCATGGTGGTACGCTCGTTTTCAGAGCTGGACTTTGGGTGCCAGGCTACCAAATATTTGCCCGGATGGTATTTGAAATACTCCACAGTTCCTGAGATCGGTGCCCTGTTGATATGGACATTGATGGGGGACATAAAGATCGAAACCTGCTTTCTGCGGTCATGTAGGTATTCCTGCTCCTCCGTTTCTTCGATCACTACTACTTTCCCATCTGCCGGCGCATACACCAGGGTAGGGTCTTCATTGGTGAAGATTTTTGGATTTCTAAAAAATTGGAGAATCAACAAAAACAGGACAATACTGGCTAGTAAGACAACATTGAGCAATGTGTCTTGGCCAGGGAATATTTGATGAAGGGCAACATTGATTCCCGCTAAGATCATCAACATCCAAAACAGTAATTTCTTGCCTTCTTTATGTATAGTCATTTTATTCTGATGTTAACAAAAACCGTTTAGTTTGTCAGTTTTTGGTTGGATTCCCTAGATTGCGAAATCCTTGGATAATTATAATAACCCTGCAATTTGTGAATATTTTGCGGTATGTTAAAATAAAAAATTGACCAATATCATTATTTTGCTGAAAATGAGGCCAAAAGATGGGTTCTTATTTCGGATCCCCTTTAAAATAAAATAGGATGCAATCCGAAAACTGCATCCCAAATTTATTTCGATTAAACTACTAGCTTAATAACCACCTCGGAAGGTATATGTTTTGGCAACCTTATCAATGGCTACGATATAGGCAGCGATTCTCATAGGTACATCATATTTCACAGAAGCTTTATAAACATTGTTGAAAGCTTCTTTCATGATTCTGTCAGATCTTCTGTTCACCCGCTCGGCAGTCCATTTGTAACCCAAACGGTTTTGAACCCATTCGAAGTAAGAAACAGTCACACCGCCTGCATTGGCCAAAATATCCGGCACAGCCATGATCCCTTTTTCGTTGATGATATTGTCAGCTCTGGCAGAAGTAGGCCCATTGGCCCCTTCTACGATTAGTTTAGCTTTTATCTTTTCTACGTTTTTGATGGTAATCACGTCTTCCACTGCTGCAGGTACAAGTACGTCTACATCCAGTTCAAGAAGTTCCATTGGGTCTGAAAGTTTTTCAGCGCCGGTAAAGCCTTCAAGGGTTCCGTTATTACTATCTCTGTATGCGATTGCTTCTTGGATATTTATTCCGTTGCTGTTGTGATAAGCGCCGGAGATATCAGAAACTGCAACGATTTTCAAGCCTCTTTCCTCCAAAAGAGTGGAAGCCCAAGAGCCTACGTTGCCGAAACCTTGGACGGCACAGGTAGCTTGGAAAGGGTTGATTTTAAGTTTTTCCATGGCGGCAAGGGCCGAAACCATCACGCCACGCCCGGTGGCTTCGGTTCTACCCAAAGAACCGCCCAATACCAAAGGCTTACCTGTTACCACAGCATTTACTGTAGTGCCATGTGCTTTGGAGTATTCATCCATCAACCAAGCCATTTCTCTTGGCCCAGTACCCATGTCAGGGGCTGGGATATCCTTGTCCGGTCCGAATACGTCAATCATGGATAGGGTATAAGCCCTCATCAATCGTTCGATTTCGCCGGGCGACATTTCCCTAGGGTTACATCTTACACCACCTTTACCCCCACCATAAGGGATATCTACTACTGCACATTTCCACGTCATCCAAGCTGCCAAAGCCCTTACCTCGTCCAAGTGTACGTCTGGGGCGAATCGGATACCACCTTTGGCCGGGCCAAGGATATTGGAGTGAATCACTCGGATGCCTTCGAAGACTTGGATTTTACCATTGTCCATGGTAATGGGGAGGGAGACGATTACTTGTTTGGCGGGATTCTTCAGCACGTTATAGACTTCGTCTGATAGTCCTAACTTTTCTGCTGCAATGTTAAACCTTTCCATCATTGACTCCAAAGGATTTTCTTTATCCTTTATCGGAGCCGGTTCAATGTAAGCCATATTGGGTTCTGGTTTGTTGATAACTGAAATTACTATACAATATTAAGCACTTTTTTATTATCTATAGGGCCAATTTCAAAAGATTTTCAAAAAAGCTGCAATGAACGGAGAGGACAATAATAAGCCGTCAAAACGGTCCATAAATCCCCCATGTCCAGGTAGCTTGTTTCCCGAATCTTTTATGGCAATACTTCTTTTAAACAAAGATTCTATCAAATCCCCATAAGTGCCTGCAATGACAATGATGGCTGTGATGCAGAACCATTGCCACTGCTCTAAAGCAAGAAAGAACCTTGCCAAGATCATGGCTGTGATGAATGCCGCTACGGCGCCGCCCAAACTTCCCTCCCAGCTCTTCTTAGGGGAGACCCTTTCAAAGAGCTTGGTTTTGCCGAATTTTGTCCCAGCAAAATAGGCTCCTGTGTCACTGGCCCACAAAATCAGCAATGCGCCTATGATGATCTCCGCATGGAAGGTGTCGTCTATGGCGAATGCCGACACGGTGAGCAAGCAGAAAGGTATGGCTACATAGAAAATCCCTAAAAATGTATAGGCAATTCCTGTAAATGGTTTCTTGTCGGATTTTCGGTAAAGCTTTACAAAGAATACCAAAGCGACAAGTGGAAAAATAATGAAGTAGTATTTATCGGGCAGGTTTTGCATTTCGACCAAAAAGACGAGAATAAATATGCAAAGACCGATAAAGGTTCCAAAACTCTTGAGCGGAAGCATGCCGTCAAGACCGGAGAGTTTGTAGAATTCCATTTGGCAGAAAGCCAGAATGACTCCAAAGATCAGGAAATAGGTCCATTCGCTGTAAATGGTGCCGGCAATAATGGCTGATGCTCCAATAATGGCTGTGATGACGCGTTGGGCAAGGTTGCTGTAATTGCTAATATTAAAACGTGATCTCATTCTTAATGATGTTAGCTGCTTGGAGAGCATGGTCTCTCGGGACCAGGATCTCGTAATGACCGTGAATATGGTACACGGACTCCTTTTTGTTGACCACCATGGCCATAATGCCGTGCTGCTCTAGCACGCCTTTGATGATTTCTGCCCTTACAGGCGATTCAATGGTGGTGACGGTCTGCCATCTTCCCATGAAAAGGTGAATTGTGGCTTTGATCTATAAATCTTTTAAAACTGAAAAGAAAGATGACCAAGCCGATGATTAGATAATGCCATTCCAGCTGGCTGCTGTCCTCGATATTAAACTCCACCCAGCCTATCTTGCTGAAATAAACCATTGTCACAGTAAAGGCGTTGTTCAGCACGTGAGCGGCTATCGGGTAGATCAGACTGCCGGAATAAAGGTAAAGATAACCAAATAATGCTCCTAAAAGCATTCTGGGGAAAAAACCGTAAAACTGGAAATGAATGGCCGAGAAAATCGCCGCTGTGAGCCAGATGGCCACGTGGGGGTTGCCGGTGTATTGGTGCAGCTTGGGCTGGAGCAACCCACGGAAGAGATACTCTTCGCCCACCCCTGCCAATATGCCGATTACCAGGATTCCCAAAAGAAATTCGCCAACGTTGGCAAAATCTGTGAAATATTGAGTCAGGCGCATCATTTCCGCTTCCTGGGTTTGGGCATAAATCTCAAAGCTTTTCATGAAATCCGGAAAGCTAATCTGGGTATTCCAGTAGATTACCAGGGAATTGACGGTGACAAAACTCAGTAGGATGGGGACAATTAATATGGATTGGTTGAACTTTGTGTTCTTCAATTGTTGTTTCCACCGCAGCGTGCCGCGGTCGATAAATTTGATGTAAATCAGGCTGCCGACCAAAAACCCCAGCCCGCTGCCAACGCCTTGCATGAAAAGAAAGGCCAGTCGCGCATTTGGGTGTTCGTAATTGCCGCCAAAGATATAGAGTATATCATCGACGGGAATGCCAAACAGGGGAGGGACCAGAAACAGGGATAAACCCTGCATGATGGCCATGCTGCCAAATATGATCAAAACCAGCAAAACCAGAGATAACAACCAGTTGTGTTTTTTGCCAATTTCGCTTCGGGTTTCGTAAATCTCCATAATTGCGGTAAATTTACACCAAAATTACAAATCAGTAGTGGTTAAAATAGGAAACTTGGAATTAGGGGACTTTCCCCTTTTGCTTGCACCGATGGAAGATGTGAGTGATCCGCCTTTTAGAGCGGTGTGTAAGGAGAATGGTGCGGACCTGATGTATACCGAATTTATCAGCTCGGAAGGGCTGATCCGGGATGCCGCCAAAAGCGTGCAGAAGCTGGATATATTTGAGTACGAAAGGCCAATCGGGATTCAGATTTTCGGAAACGAAATTGAATCCATGAGGGAAGCTGCCGCAATTGCCGAAGCGGCTGGTCCCGATATTCTGGATATCAATTATGGCTGTCCGGTAAACAAAGTAGCCTGTAAGGGGGCCGGTGCCGGGATTTTGCTGGATATCGATAAGATGGTTTCCATGACCGCTGAGATTGTGAAAAGCGTCAAAATTCCCGTGACGGTGAAAACCCGCCTAGGCTGGGATGAAAACACCATCCGTATCGTGGAGGTGGCCGAAAGGCTTCAGGATGTTGGCATCCAGGCCATCAGTATCCATGCGCGTACCAGGAAGCAAATGTACAAAGGGACTGCCGACTGGTCCTATTTGAATCAAGTGAAAGCCAATCCGAGACTTCATATTCCGGTTTTTGGAAATGGGGACATTGACTCTCCAGAGAAGGCGGCAGAGTACCGTCAAAAGTACGATGTGGACGGCATGATGATCGGAAGGGCTTCCATAGGCTACCCTTGGATTTTTGATGAGATCAAGCATTATTTCAAAACAGGGGAGCATTTGCCTGCCCCGGATCTGGATGAAAGAATCGCAGTGACCAAAAAGCATCTTGATTTTTCCGTAAAATGGAAAGGGGAGAAACTTGGGATATTGGAAATGAGAAGGCACTATACCAATTATTTTAGAGGTATGCCCAATTTCAAGCCGTTCCGAACCGAAATGGTGACAGCGGAGTCGTATGACCATGTTTGCTCGATCTTGGATCAGGTAGGCGAGGTATATGCCGATTATCAATTTTAATTTTAGTCTATAAAAATATTGACACCACAAACTAATCCGGAAAGAGCCCTCAAAAGTTGGCTCTTTCTAATTTTATTGGCCCTGATATGGGGGAGTTCATTTATTTTGATCAAAAGGGGTTTGCTCGTTTTTTCGCCAGGTGAAGTTGGAGCATATAGAATTGTTTCCGCTGGGCTCTTTTTATTACCCCTGTCCATCCCTCGCTTGAGGCGGCTCAATAGAAAACAGGTTTTCAACCTAATAGTGGTGGGATTTGTGGGAAGCTTTATCCCCGCCTTTCTTTTTGCCAAAGCCCAAACCCAGCTTTCCAGCTCCCTGACAGGTGTGCTCAATGCACTTACGCCACTATTTGTGGTGATAGTAGGGGCGCTGTTTTTCAATTCCCGGATCACCCAGCGCAATGCGGTTGGACTCTTGATTGCTTTTGTGGGGGTGAACCTGTTGATTTTATCCAGAGAAGGCGGCAGTGTAGGTGGCCTGTTGGATATCAATTTCTATGCGTTTTTTGTGCTTTTGGCCACCCTCTGCTATGGGGTAAATCTTAATCTCATCAAGCATTGGTTTGTCATGCTTAAACCGGTGGAGATCACGGCTATTTCCCTGATGATGGTTTTGCCAGTAGCCGCTCTGTATTTGTTTCTTGGGACGGACTTTTCTTTCAAGCTGGTCCATGAGGAGGGCGCGATGCTGGCAGCGGGGTACATTACCATCTTGGGTGTGTTAGGTACCGCAATTGCGCTGATCTTGTTCAACATGTTGGTGAAGATTGCCTCGCCGGTATTTGCAAGCACAGTCACCTACTTAATTCCCATAGTCGCTATTATTTGGGGAGTTTGGGATGGTGAAGTCCTCCTTTTAGGCCATTATTGGGGCATAGCGGCGGTTATTCTGGGCGTTTGGGTGGGCAATCGGAAGTGATTATACTCCCAAAGTAGCCTTCACCTTATTTTCCTCACTTTCGGTATTCATCATTATTAACAGTTTGTCGCCCCCCTTCAACTCAGTGAGTCCATTTGGGGTGATAAATTTTTCGTTTCGGTTAATCAGAACGATCAGGGAAGTCTTGGGGAAATCCAGCTCCCAGATCTTTTTCCCATCTATTTCAGAATCCTCCGGTAAGTCCACTTCTACCAAGGCATTTTTGAAATCCTCTGAAAGCTCCAGGTCCAACAATGATCTTCTTTTCAAACCATCCGGGACGGCAAGGGACAGCCATTTGGCCATTAATGATAGCGTAGTCGCTTGCAGGGCCACCGAGGTCAATACAATGAAAAAGACAATGTTGAAGATGATGTTAGATTTTTCAATGCCGGCAATCAACGGGAATGTGGCAAATACAATAGGTACTGCACCTCTTAAACCAACCCAGCTGATGAACAACTTGTCCCGTATTTTGTACTTGAAAAAAGCCAAGGATATAAAAACCCCTAACGGTCGGGCCACAAATATCAGGAAAAGTGATACTAAAGCTCCAAGACCAATCACCGGTAATACTTGGGAAGGAAATACCAGTAGGCCCAAGGTGATGAACATGACGATCTGCATTAGCCAGGCCACACCGTCGAAGAATTTGATCAAACTCTTCTTGTGCACCATTTTGCCGTTTCCTATGGCCAAGGCTGCCACATAAACTCCCAAGAAGCCATTACCACCTGCAAAATCAATAACTGCATAAAGCATGGCCACCAATCCCAACATAAAAACAGGGTATAAACCCTCATATTCCAAGTTGATGCGGTTGATGGTTAGCACGATTGCCCGGCCCAGCAAATAGCCCCCGGCTCCGCCAATAGCCATCTGCATGAAGAATACGGGGATAAGGTCTGAGAAAGTGAAATTGTCAATGGCGAGAATAGAGGTGAGGCCGATAGTGAGGAAGTAAGCCATTGGATCGTTACTTCCTGATTCCAGCTCTAGCATCGGTCGCAGATTACCTTTCAGTCCTATGCTTTTGGCCCTTAAAATCCCAAATACGGCAGCTGCATCAGTGGAGGAAACAATGGCTCCCATTAGCAGGCCTTCCAGCAGGGAGAATGAACTTATTGCGTGAACAAAAAGCCCGACCGAAAGGGCAGTTAGCAAAACTCCTAGCGTTGATAGAGTTAATCCAGGCCCCAGTACGGGCTTGATGGATTCCCATTTGGTGTCTAGACCACCTGAAAACAAGATGTAGGTAAGAGCTGTAATTCCGAGAAACTGGGTAAGGTTAGGGTCGTCAAAATAAATCCCGCCCAGCCCTTCCGAGCCGGCAAGGATGCCAATTCCCAAGAAGAGCAAGAGAATAGGAATGCCCGCCTTCCCGGCGGTCTTACTAGCCACAATACTCAAGATGAGCAATACTGAAGAGATAAAAAGGATGTTTTCGGGAGTAACTACCATGGCTCAAGTAAAATACAAAGGTAAGAAAAAATGGAACTGATTACATGTAAGCTTCTATTTACTCGCCTTTGAGCCTGTTGCGCCAGGCATTGGCAAGCATGGGCAGCTGCTGATAACTCATCACCCCAGCTTTTACCCCTTGGGTTTTCAGGAAGATGTCGTTTGATCTTTTACTCAGTTCATTGGAGATTGGTTTGACCTCTTCCTTGTTTTTGAGGATGGAAGACAGGTCGTTTTTGATGCCTTTATTAAGCCTAGAAAATGTCTGCCTATAAAGATTTGGGCTAATACGGTAGAGATCACTGAGCTGGTACCGCAATAGCCTCAACTGCCCGCTGTACTGGAGTAAGGGGTCATTACTGTTTGCACAAATCACCCAGCCGATAAAGTTGGCCTCCCCCTCATCAGTTACCCCGTAGCTATGGGCCATTTCGTGGGCCACGGTAAAGGGACGCTCAAGGGGGTGAAGGGCAGCATCAATGTAACTTTCCCCAGTGAAAGGAAAATAAATGCCCAATATGCCCATGCGAGTCATGAATCCAGCAGGGTAAAAAAGCTTTGTTCGAGGATGTCCGGTAAAATTGAGCCCAAGCAGGTACAGGTTTTCCCGGATGTTGGCCCTCACGATATCCTCCACTTCCTCGTAAGGCAGTGTCTCTTCAATCGCCTCTTCATCTAGGGTAAGATTTTGACGAAGTTGCACAAGTATATTACTGGTCAAATTAATTTCCCGCATGATCTCTTCTTCGCTCAAGGGGCGGGGGGAGAGGTCAAGCTGCTGAAAGATCGGCACCCGTTGATAATTGTACCCCCACAGGATGAGGAAAAAGAAAATCAGGGCACCTGAAAAATTGAAAATTGAGCGGAAAGTGTAGGCCACTTTCATTTTCACCCCCGGCTTTTGCGTCAGCAAATAATAAAAATAAATGCCAACTGCAATAAATATAGAAAGTACGAAAAGGTAGACTGTAGGGAATGGGAGTCTGGAAACGGTGAGGTCGATCACATTTCTGACTACAGGGAAAAATGTCCTGGAATATATCTCCTCCGTACGCTCCGGGTTTTGCGCTGCAAAATACCGGATGACGAGGGCAAGCAATCCTAGGAGGGCCCATGCCCAGTCTTTTCTAAACATAGATTTGGGATAATCGGGGCTAAAGGGTGAAAAACCGATGCTGTCAGTGACTGCATCGGCTTAGATTTTTTTATCAGACGCCTTCGGCTTCTACTGACGTGACTTCATTGGGAAGCATACGGGTCAGCAGATTTTCAATTCCAGCCTTTAAGGTAACGGTACTTGATGGGCAGCCTGAGCAAGAGCCTTGCAGCAACACCTTCACCACCCCATCTTGAAAGCTGTGAAAAACTATCGCTCCACCATCCTGCTCCACGGCCGGTCTGATATACTCATCCAAAATCCCTTTAATCTTTTTGACAGTCTCACTGTCGTTTTCATCGAATAGCGGATCCTTATCAAAAGCCTGAGTGACCGCTGGCTTACCAGATTCCAGGTATCCCTTTATCTGGGATCTTACATGGTCCCTGATATCTTCCCAAGCAACATCCTCTTTCTTGGTAACAGTCACAAAATTGGAAGCGATAAACACGCGGTCCACTGCAGCAAAATTAAAAAGCTCTTTGGCTAGGGGCGAGTTTTCGGTACTTTCCGCATCGGGGTAGTCAAAGCTGATTCCATCGTCGGCCAGCATGAAATTAACCACAAACTTTAAAGAGTTTGGGTTTGGATTTTCCTCCATGTAGATCTGTACCGGTCTTTTCTGTGCTTGAAGCATATATTTGTTTGTTAAAATCTATTCAGTTTATCTAATGAAAGAATGGCGGTTTTAGTTCCGGCAAATGCCCAGCTTATTTGGAATTTCCGACTTCCACCGGGGTGGTCTGCTCCTCGGGAGCGTTGGCCGTAAGGGGATTTGATCTTCTAATCAGCCCGTCAGGCAGCTCATTTTCCGTACTTGCCACTACTGTACATACGGTGGCGTCACCGGTTACGTTTACGATAGTTCTAAACATATCCAAAATCCTATCCGGGGCGATGATCAGGGCAATACCTGCTGCCGGCACATTGATGGATTCCAATACGATTATAAGCATAATTATCCCCGCACCTGGTACACCTGCTGAACCAATGGAAGCCAAAGTGGCGGTCAATACGATCATCAATTGCTGTGTTAGTGTAAGGTCCATGCCAAGCGCTTGGGCAATGAATACTGCTGCCACGCCTTGATACAAACTGGTTCCATCCATGTTGATGGTGGCCCCCAATGGGAGTACAAACGAGCTGACTTCCTCAGACACGCCAATTTCCTCTTCTACCTGCTTCATGGTGACAGGAAGAGTTGCGGAGCTAGAACTGGTGGTAAAGGCCAAAAGCTGTGCTGGACGAATGGCTTTGAAAAAATCGATATAAGGTACTTTTGTAAATAATTTGAGAATGCCTGGGTAAACCACCAAGATGAGGAAAAACAAGCCTCCCAGTACTACCAAGCTATATTTAAGTAGAGCCAACAGCAACTCCACAGCCGAATCCGGATTGTCCCCGGCAATTTCGACAATCAGGGAAGCCATCAATGCAAAGACACCGTATGGTGCAATCATCATGATGTAGCCTACAATTTTAATGATCACATCATTGAGTCCATCGAAGAAGGCGATCACCGGAGTGGCCTTGTCTTTTGGCAATTGAAGCAAGGCTATTCCCACAATGATGGCAAAGAAAACCACCTGGAGCATGCTTGCATTGTCAGTAGCTGCCGCAAACACGTTTTCTGGCACGATGTCCACCAAAGGCTGCAACGGGCTTTGTTGCTGAAGCAGTTCGGCTTCAGTAGCTTTTGAACCTGCGGTGTCATCGTAAAGACTCATCAGGTTTTCACGGGTGTCTTCAGGAAGGCTCTTTCCAGGCTTGAAAATGTTCACCATCAAAAGACCAATGGTAACGGCTAGCACCGTGGTACACATGTAGGTCAAAATGGTTTTTCCTCCGATTCTGCTCAGTTTGGAAATATCCCCCAGATTTGAAACCCCCACAATCAAGGAGGCCAATACTAATGGAACCGCGATCATCTTGAGGGCATTGATGAAAATAGTACCCACCGGCTTGATATAATCCAAGGTGAATTGCGGCGGGATGGCTGTTTTGATGACCACCAATCCGAAAATAAGACCAAGGACCAGACCGATGATGATCTGGGTATGTAAAGGGATTTTCTTAAGCATTTTTACTGAATTACTATTGGGTTTACAATTTACTCAATTTATTGAGCAATAAATGGTCAGCTAGGACTAATGCGCACATAGCTTCCACAATCGGTACCGCTCTGGGTACCACGCAGGGGTCATGTCTGCCTTTGCCCGACACCGTGACAGCTTCTCCAGCCTCATTGATGCTGGCCTGATCCTGCATGATAGTGGCCACAGGCTTGAAAGCCACCTTGAAATAAATATCCTCGCCATTCGAAATGCCTCCTTGGATGCCCCCGGAATGGTTGGTTTTGGTTTTTACTTTCCCTTCCTCGGTATAAAATTCATCGTTGTGCTGGGAGCCTCTCAATGCGATCCCGGCAAATCCACTTCCGTATTCGAAACCTTTTACCGCATTGATGCTTAGCATGGCTTTGCCCAAATCGGCGTGTAGCCGGTCAAATACCGGTTCGCCAAGGCCGACAGGCGTGTTTTTCACTACGCAGCTCACGATTCCTCCCACAGTGTCCCTTTCTTTTCGGATCAGGTCAATATAGCCAATCATTTGCTCCGCCAGGGCGGCATCGGGACACCTTACAATGTTCGAGTCGGTTTGGCTGAGGTCGAGTTGCTGATAGGGTTTGTCGAGTTTGATTTCTCCTACTTGGCTTACATAGGCGTTTATTTGCACGCCATAATGCTTGAGTAATAACTTGGCTATCGCCCCTGCGGCAACTCTGGCAGCAGTTTCCCTCGCGCTGCTTCTCCCTCCGCCGCGGTAATCGCGCAGACCGTATTTGGCCTGATAGGTGAAATCGGCATGTGAAGGGCGGAAACTCTCGGCAATATGAGAATAGTCCTTGCTTTTTTGATCCTGGTTTCGGATCAGCATGGAAATGGGGGTGCCGGTTGATTTTCCTTCAAAAGTCCCTGACAGGATTTCTACCTCATCTCCCTCTTTGCGCTGCGTGGTGATTTTGGATTGGCCTGGCTTTCTTCTTTCCAGCTCTTTCTGAATAAATGCCTCATCAATCTCCAAGCCCGCCGGGCAACCGTCTACAATCACACCTATAGCTTTGCCATGCGACTCGCCAAAAGTGCTGATTCTAAATACCCTCCCAAATGAATTGCCCATCTAGTTTATTTTTTCCTCACTATCAACACAGCCAATAGAATTACGGCTGCAACTAACAGAATATTAATAAAGGTGGAAAAATAATACTTATATCGATGGTTTAAAAGTTTATTGTCCTCTACTTCGATTAAATCGTAGATTCCCCCCAGTCGGTTTGTAGATATAGCCTGGTTGGTTTTGCTCTCGCCCGACACGGCAAGGATGGCTCCCGGTCGGAGGGTGTCATATCTGTCCAAGGCCGTGTTAAAGAATATCCATTCAAAATGGTCCTTGAGATGGATCTCCTCAGGTTCGTTAAGGCTCATGAAGTAGCTGAACTCCTTCAGGCCAGTCACTCTGCCTCGTCCCCTGTTGATCTGCTGGCGCACATTTGGATCGTAGGTATTGAGTTTTTGAAGGTTGTTTTTGCGCGGTGGCTGGATGGAGTTGATGTTTCCTTCTCCGGTGATGCCAAAAGTATAGGTCAAGCCCTCGCCGGTTTGGGCTTCCTTGCGGCTAAAGTTTTCGCGAAGTCGGAAATTCCCCACACTTACCTCATTTCTCAACGGGTGTGGAGGTAGTTTTTTGACTTTAACCTCTTTGGCCGAGGAATAAAAGGTTTTGTAATCCTCTTGGCGGTTGCTGCCAAAAAAGGAGGGGTTTTTGGCGATTTTGTATTTGATCATCTGCCAGCCTACCTGTGGGAGTTCTACTTGGCCTTCGGCAAAAGGGTAAAATGTGGCCTCGTAAACCCTGAAGCGTGTCCAGAATTTCCCGTTGATTTCGACCCGCTCCGGCTGAATATTGGTTACGTTGAAATTTTCCTCCCAGGCATTGGTAGGTTTGATTTTCCGAATAATCTCTTCAAGTTGCCTGCCTGGCTCATAAAATTGGAATGGGGCCTGATTGGATTCGGCCATGTAAAATGCTAAAGAGACATTAAAGCCTTCCCCAACATATACTTCATTTTTGTCCACTGCCATGGAAAAAAAAGCCTCATCATCTACTTCCACGTATTCTACTTCTTCCTCCCTTCCAAAAAAATCGTCAAAAGGATCTCTTCCCCTTCTTTGGGATTGCCTGGCGTCGGACACGGTGACGCTTTTTCCGTCCGAGCGGGCCTGAGTGCCGTTCACTGTCATGCTAAAGGGCTCCACGCGGTAAG
Organism: Litoribacter ruber; assembly: GCF_018500185.1. Lineage (GTDB taxonomy): Bacteria > Bacteroidota > Bacteroidia > Cytophagales > Cyclobacteriaceae > Litoribacter > Litoribacter ruber. The sequence continues at coordinate 82,199 of NZ_JAHBGI010000009.1, forward strand.
TTCCTTGCCTGATAGGTTTGTAATATTGGATCACGCTATTGGTGCTCGTCATCTGCCCATTCACGATGTTCATGGAAGAGGATTGTGAGATTCCTTGCTTTTGAAATCCATTTATTTCAGGAAATTGATCGTATGATTTTATTTTTTCATTGGAAATTACTATTTTTACGCTGAACGTTTCATTGACCCCGATTTCATCCGGTCCAAGTTCTATCCGAACATCCTGGCCCAGCAGAGGCAGACAATAAAAGGATATCAGGAGTAATAGTATGGGTTTCAAATACGTTATGTTCATAGCCGGCTTTACACTTATTAACTGCAAATTAATAAGTATATTTTAAACGTAACAAACTGTTCGGGAAGCCGTATGAGATTTTAATATTATTTAATATAAACCTAAATTTAGAGAGCCATGATAGAGTACGTTAAGACCATTTTATTAAAGGTGAGTTTTGACAAAAAGCTTTTTGAAAAGGAATTGAAAAAAGGCTTAAGTTTATTGGTTCCGTCAGAAGTGCAAGAGTTCAAAACATGGTGTTACGGCACCTTCTCCAACCTTTACGGACCAGTACTAAACAAACACTTTACGCAAATAGCAGCATAAATAACTTTCAAACCTCCCCTAAAAAGGAGGTTTTTTTATGCTTGTCGGTCTTCGGTCTTTAAAATTCTTCGGTCTCCCGTCTTCCTTACTTCAAAAAATCAATATTCCTCTTCAATCCCGCCAATTTCGTTCTTTTCACGGCGGATTTCTGAAAAAGCCTTCCAAAAGTCTCCTGCGTTATTTCTTCCCAATCCCGCTTATTCATGTCCTCTAATTCTGGGTGGGGTAAAAATTGTTCTTCCTGATGGGGTTTTGAAAACCTGTTCCAAGGGCACACATCCTGGCAGATGTCGCAGCCAAACATCCAGTTTTCAAATTTGCCCTTCATTTCCGAAGGCAATTCTTCTTTTAATTCTATTGTGAAATACGAAATGCATTTTGAGCCATCCACCACTCCAGCCTGGGTGATGGCATCCGTGGGACACGCGTCTATGCACTTGGTGCAGCTTCCGCAATAATCCTTAGCCATGGGAATGTCCGGAGTAGCTTCAAGATCGATGATGAGTTCTGCCAAAAAAAAGAAGCTTCCCATTTTTCGGTTTAAAAGAAGGCTGTTTTTTCCCAGCCACCCGATTCCGGACTTGGCGGCCCATTGCCGTTCCATCACCGGTGCGGAATCCACAAATGCTCTTCCGTTGATCCCGCCAAGCTTTTCCTGCAGGTTAAAAAGAAATTCTTTCAATTTATCTTTTATGACAAAATGATAATCTTTGCCATATGCATACTTGGCGATTTTATAGTCGTCCTTGCCCTCTGGCAATCTTTCCGGAGGGTAATAATTATAGATCAGGCTCACGACCGTTTTGGCGCCGTCTACTAAAAGCCTCGGATCAAGCCTTTTGTCAAAATGGTTGGCCATGTAGGCCATTTTGCCCTGGTAATTCCGCGATAGCCACTCTTCCAGCTTGGGAGCTTCCTCTTCCAAAAAGCCTGCTCGGGCAATGCCACAAAAATCAAAACCCAGCTCTTGAGCCAGGCTTTTGATGATATGTGCATTATGGTCAGGGTTGAAGGGCATGATTATTCCGAAAACAGCGTGCCTGTGGCGCCGCCAAAATTGGATTTGATATTTAAGTGCTTATAAGCCAGTTCGGTAGCCATTCGTCCGCGGCTGGTTCTCTTGAGGTAACCTTCCTGGATCAGGAACGGCTCATACACCTCTTCAATAGTTTCCGCTTCCTCACTACAGGCTGTGGCTATGGTGCCCAGCCCCACCGGACCGCCTTTAAATTTCTCGATGATGGTCAGCAGGATTCTGTTATCCATTTCATCCAAGCCATTTTCATCCACATCCAGAGCATTAAGGGCTATTTTCGATATTTCAAGGGTGATTTTACCATTCCCCTTGATCTCTGCAAAATCCCTGGTTCTTCTCAATAAATTGTTTGCAATCCTCGGCGTTCCCCTGCTCCTCCGGGCAATTTCATAGGCCGCAATTTCATCGATTGGGGTGTTTAGGATATGGGCCGACCGGCTCACAATGGTGGTTAAGAGCTTGGCGTCATAATACTCCAGCCTTGCATTGATCCCAAATCTTGCCCTCAACGGTGAAGTCAGCAATCCTGATCGGGTAGTAGCCCCAATCAAGGTAAAGGGGTTCAATGAAATCTGTACCGTACGAGCATTAGGACCCGAATCCAGCATGATGTCGATCCTAAAGTCCTCCATGGCAGAATAAAGGTATTCTTCCACAATGGGATTGAGCCGGTGGATTTCATCGATAAATAGTACATCACCATCATCCAAGTTGGTCAAAAGACCGGCAAGATCGGAAGGTTTGTCCAACACCGGTCCAGAGGTAATCTTGATATTGGACTCCAATTCATTGGCGATAATATTGCTCAGGGTGGTTTTTCCCAAACCTGGAGGTCCGTGCAGCAGTACGTGGTCGAGGGATTCCCCGCGTTTTTTTGCCGCGGACACGAAAATTTTAAGGTTTTCTACAATTTTATACTGTCCAGTAAAGTCATCGAAAGAAAGCGGGCGCAAGGCCTTTTCTATTTCTCTGTCGCTTTGGCTCAGGTGTTCATTTTCTCCGCTCAAATAATCTTCTCTCATGCGCTTTATTTATTCTGGAACCACAAAGATAAGCATCTGCTCGGGCATTCACAGCAACAATGTCGGGCAGGAACTATTTTTCCGTCCACATGGCTTTAAGAAAAGCCTAACGGCAAAATTGTTGAGAATCCATTACCTTTGCAGGAAATTTCCTTGAATATGCGAAACAACGCCCGAAAAAACGTCATTTACTCCATCATTTTATTATTGATTGTCTTTATCGTATTCCTTTACAGGCAAAATCAACAAAATCCACGCGAGGCAACCACCGTGGAACAGGATGGGAGAGTGATTTTGACAGGTCAAACTATGGGCACCACCTACCGAGTGGTCTACCTGGACGAGCAGTCCAGGGATTTCAAAAAGCAGATCGATTCCGTATTAGTAGCTTTTAACAAATCCCAGTCTACCTATATCGAGGATTCCGAGATCAGCAGATTTAATCGTCAGGATACCTTGGAGTTTGAGAGTCCGTATTTTTTGGAAGTGCTGGAATCCAGCCGGGAGGTTTTTGAATTGACGAAGGGTTCTTTTGATCCCACTATAGGCCCCTTGGTGAATGTTTGGGGCTTTGGCCCTGAAGGTGCACAGCGGAAGGACAGTACGGAAATTAATGATTTACTTCGACTGGTCGACTTCAACTTGATCGGATACGATAGCAACCAGGTGTGGAAAACCAAGCCGGGGGTATATTTGGATTTTAGTGCCATTGCCAAAGGCTATGGGGTGGATGTAGTGGTAGACTTTTTAGAAGAGCAGGGCATCTATAACATGCTGGTGGAAATCGGGGGGGAATTGGTAGCCCGGGGTGTCAATGAAAACGGGGAACTGTGGAAGGTTGGCATCAACCAGCCGGACGAGGCGGGTGCGAAAGACGACCTCTTCAGCATCATAGCTTTGGATAACCAAGGGTTGGCAACTTCCGGTAACTACCGGAATTTTTATGAAAGAGATGGCATCAAATACTCTCATACTATAAGTCCCAAAACAGGTTTTCCAGTAAGACATAGCCTGCTTAGTGCCACCGTAGTGGCGGAAAACTGCATGCTGGCCGATGCCTATGCCACTGCTTTGATGGTAATGGGAACTGAAGAAGCTATTGCCTTGCAGGAGTCCTCCCAAGCCTTTGAGATGCTTTTGATATTCAATGATGAGGAAGGAAAATTGGAGACCTTTGTCAGTGAAGGTTTAAAACCATTTATTTCATTTATAGATAGAGATTAATGGATAGAATTGAAGCGGTTGACAAGAAAGATTGGTTCGGTAAATGGTTCGACAGTCCATATTACCATATTTTATATAAAAACAGGGATTTTGCCGAAGCCAGAAGGTTTATTGATAATGTAGATGGTTATTTCAAGTTTGACAGTTCTGCCCACGTGATGGATCTGGCTTGTGGCAAGGGACGACATAGCATTTATTTAAATCAAAAAGGCCATCGGGTAACGGGACTGGACCTTTCTCCTCAAAACATTGCCTATGCCAAGAGTTTTGAAAACGAACTTTTGGATTTTGATGTGCATGATATGCGGGAGGTGTATGCAAAATCCAAATTTTCCCATGTAGTCAATTTATTCACCAGCTTTGGCTATTTTAGTGAGGAAGAGGATAATCTCCGCGTATTCCAATCTGTGTGTGAAGCCCTCAAGCCTGGCGGATACTTTCTTCTGGATTATTTGAATCCTGACAAGGTGATCGATTCCATGAAGGCTTATGAGGTGAAAAACGTGGATGGCGTCAAGTTTGAAATCCGCAAAGCGGTTGAGCATGGCTTTATCGTCAAAGATATTAATTTTGAAGATGGCAGTGAATACCATTTTCAGGAGAGAGTACAGGTACTGAGAGAAGAGCAGTTTGAGCACTTCTTTGAAAAAGTAGGGTTGGACTTGAAAGTAGTTTATGGGGATTATGATTTGAATCCCTTTAGTTTTCACGAAAGTGACAGGATGATTTTTATAGCTCAAAAACCAACGCATGCTCATTAATTTTGGTTTGCTTTTCTTTTCGGCCTTGCTGGCCGGCCTAGTGGCGATTTTGGTGCCCCATTGGCGTGAACAGGATTTTAAAAAGGTCCTGATTTTCGCCGGTTCCTACCTGTTTTCCATCACCATTCTCCATATTTTCCCGGAGCTTTTTGCTGACAGGCAATCTGCCTATTATATGGGGCTTTACATTCTATTGGGCTTTCTGTTGCAGCAGTTATTGGAATTTATGTCTTCCGGGATTGAGCACGGACACCTGCATACGCATGGTAATTCGCATAAGGGAAATACCGTTACCACGCTGATGGTAGGCCTCTTTTTGCATGCCTTTTTGGAAGGTACACTCCTGTCCAAGCAACCCGAACTTTCAGGTCATCACCATGGGAGTGAGACCTTGCTGATAGGGATGATTTTGCATAAAATCCCTGAGGCTTTTGCCTTGGTGGCCGTATTGCTCACTAGGCTGAAAAAGCGGCTGGTGCTGATTCTTTTGGTGGTTTTTTCCCTGGCCTCGCCTTTTGGCATGCTGTCCACAGACCTACTTTATAGCCAGGCGATCATCGGACCAAGCACCATCAATATGCTGTTTGGCTTGGTGGCTGGAGGCTTTTTGCACATTTCTACCACCATTATCTTTGAAAGTAGCCCGCAGCATAAGTTTCAGCTCCAAAAGTTGCTCATTATTATGCTGGCAGCCGGCCTCGCCATTCTGTCCGAATACGTAATTTAATTCTTGAGGTACTTCTGGATTTCTTTTTCCAGCCTGGGATGGCTTGGATTGTAGGCTTGGTTGTTTAGGATTTTGCCTTCTTTGGATATAATGACATATCTGGGCACTGCAATCACCACTCCCTCAAAATCCTTTTCTTTATAGTTGTAATAAACGAATGGGTAAATGGGATTTGACTCATCGGTGCCTATCCAATAACTGTTGGTGGTCCAATTGCGCTTGGTGACATAATCGCCCCAATATTCCTGCCTGTCATCAATGGATATCTTAACAAACTCCACCTCCTGATCCCCGAATTTTTCGGCCAAAGCCTCGAAATATGGGGTTTGCTGAATACACGGGCCGCACCAACTTGCCCAGAAATCCAAAACCAACAATTTTCCCTCAAACTCGGAAAAGTTAATTGAGTTTCCATTCACATCCACCAAGGGACCCAATGGTGCCTTTTCCCCGTTGTTGACGGTTTTCATCCTAGTCAACTTTTCCTGCTGACTGGTGGTGGATTGCGCCATGTTCATCAAGGGAAAAAGTATGGCGAATATGAGTAAAAAATGCTTTTTCATTTAAAGTTGTTTAATCCTGACATCAACGTCTCCGGTAGAATGTAGATATAAGCGCACATCCTCAGGAGTCGTATATATTCCAAGTACATCCAATTTAGGGTTTTTTATTGAAATGGAAGCAAAATCAGTTTGAATGTCGCTGTGTTTCCTGATTTCAGTCTTTGCCTCCTCAAGATATTCCCCTATTGGGAAAAAGGCTCTTTTTTCAATTTCCGTCGTGATTTTGTTTTGCTTAAGCCAGTTGGCCGAGTTGGCCAACAAGTTTTTGGTGTTGAGGTCAAACTCAATTTCTTCAAAATAGATGGCTTCGCGCTCACTGTCGTAAGCCGGCTTGCCCACCAAGTACAAATCTCCACTCAGGTCTTTTTTTCCGGTTCTTTTTGCGGTAAAATTCATTTTGACAAGCGCCCTGTCTCCAAAATCCTGCGTCGTAAATTTCTTTGGTATCAAAACCGTGCCTTTTTCAATCTGAAATAGCTCGCCAACTAGTTCTGTGTTCAGATAATGATCAATTTGGGCATACCCGATGCTGATGGGCAGGGTGATGTCTGCGCCCTTCTTGGACAGGTTATTTTTTGCCAATTTTGGCAACTGGTTGCTTTTTACCGCTGGCTTTTGGCCAACGGTGGTGGCTACATCTCCTTCCAGACCCACATGCAGCTTCAGGTTTTGCCCGCTGATCTCTTCGGTGAGAAATAAGGTGTGAGGTCTTGTGGTCACAAAAGCCTGATGGCCATTTTGGGAAAAGGGCAGCGGCTCGCTGAAATTCTGCCAGGCACTCTGCAATACGCCTCTGAAATTCACGCCTTGGAAATTATTGGCCACCAATTGGCTTTCAAGCAGTTTTTGCAGGTGTTTTCTCAATAGGGGATCCAGATCCAATTTATATCCCAACAGCTCATACTGTAAAGGTCGGCCCCATCCCTCAATCTGCACATCGGCAAACTGTATGCTGTAGTCCTCTCCAATTTCCGGACGGAAACTGATCTCCGGCGCCAGCATTTCGTCAAAAGGAATGGCTGTGGAAATGGTCTGGCCAAATAACTTTTTCTCCACATTAAGCTTTCCTTTTAAGTGCATGGGCAACTGGAACATCAGCTTTTTGTCCATGTAAGGGGAAAGCTTGGCATTGCCGGTTTTGGTCACCTCCACATCTGTGGTCAGGCCGCTGCCTACAGGGATCTGCTTTTCGGCAAACAAGAGGTCCTTAAATTCCTGATTGAGCTTTTGTTCGATAGAGCTCAAGGGTATTTCCAGAGGAAAATAAATCGATGATTTGGCCTCTGGCAAAGGGGCTGCCTGCTGGGAGGACTTGGGTTTTTCAGGATTGATACCTTTGCAGGCACTGAATGCAAAAGTAATTAAAGCTATATATAAGAATTTGCGCATTGTCTTTTTTCTAATTATGTATATCCGCTATTTAAAACTGCCAGAATCTTGGCACGTTGCTAGCCTGGGGCTATCTTCCGTTTCCGTCTCCCGTCTTCGGTCCCACCACGGCCAGGCTTCGGTCACCGGTCTTCGGTCTTCCGTCCAGTCAATCAAAGTGCATCATTGCGAATCGTCATCTAATTCACAAGAATAACGATAGTGGCGCAAAATAGTCAAATTTCAAAGGTTTCTTTTTTCTTAAAAAACTATAATCCAGCGTATCGCATGATTTTGCGGTTGGAGGGAATTTTAAACCCTGCTACTTTTGTTAGCAGTTAGTTATCATAAAAATGCACAAATGAACTGGACCAATTTAGAGAACACCACGCAACTAGAAGATATAAAAAAAGAAAGCCACAGCCAGCCCATCATGATATTCAAGCATTCCACCAGATGCTCCATTAGCGGCATGGCCATTGACCGATTGACCAGAAGTTGGAAGGAATCCGAAACTTCCCATATCAAGCCTTATTACCTTGATTTGATCAGCTACAGGCAAATCTCAAATCAAATCGCCGAGGAGTTTGGCGTTCAGCATGAATCCCCTCAGGTTATTTTGGTCAAAGATGGCAAAGCGGTCTATGACACCAGCCATATGGGAATCAACTATAAGGAGATTTTATCAGAAAGTTCCAGTTTGTAAATAGAGTAGATTGAAGTAAAGCCCGGTGTAAAAGCCGGGCTTTTTTTAAACTATTTTTTAACCGCTCGCAACCCGCATTCCCCATTCAAAACATCCCTCAATTTCCGATTAAACCTTCATCTGGATTCGCAGTCTAAAAGTCAATAATCTCAATTTTCTGATTTTTTAGAAAACGAATATCAACTACTTATATGAAAATTTCTACACTTAAAGTGTTGGGGCTCTTGCTGTTGTTAGCGTGTGTGAATGATGGGTTTGCCCAACAGAGGGGGACAGGACAACGGGGGCCAGGAGGCCAGATAAGAGGCCAGGTAATGGAAGGGAATACCAACGAGCCGCTCATAGGGGCGAATGTATTAATAAAAACTGTGACAGACTCCTTGGTGACATCGGCCATCACGGATCTGGATGGGACTTTTTCGATTGACAGACCAAGAATTCCAACCGTGGTGGTAGAGATTTTATACCTAGGGTTTGAGAAATATCAAAAGACCCTCAGCAGAGGTGAAAGCCTAGATTTGGGTGTGATTCAGCTCAAGGAAGATTCCAAACTCCTAGATGAATTTGTATTGCAAGGGCAGGCTATGGTAGGGGAAATGAAAGGTGATACCACCTCCTTTAACGCTGCAGCTTTCAAAACCAGGGAAAATGCCGTGGCTGAAGATATGGTGCGGAAACTTCCCGGGGTGACCATCCAGAATGGAGAAATCCAAGCTAGAGGTGAGCAGGTGCAGAAAGTGCTGGTGGATGGCCGAGAGTTTTTTGGAAATGATCCCTTTTTGGCCCTTAGAAACCTTCCAGCAGATGTAATTGACAAAGTAGAAATCCTCGATCAGCGATCAGACCAATCCAGACTTACGGGTTTTGACGATGGGAACTATAGCCGAACCATCAATATCGTGACCCGGCAGGATAAGCGGAATGGCCAGTTTGGAAGGGTGTATGGTGGATACGGAACCGACAACCGCTACTCTGCAGGCGGGAACATCAATTTCTTTAAAGGGGATAAGCGAATCTCTGTAATCGGGCTTTTTAACAACATCAACCAGCAAAACTTTTCTTCCCAAGATATGGTGGGAATTGAAGGTGGCGGCGGTGGTCGTGGTGGCCGTGGAGGCGGCGGCTGGGGCGGCGGAGGTGGCCGAATGGGTGGCAACCAGAATTTTGCCGTTGGACAGGATCAGGGGATCATCACCACCAACTCCTTGGGTTTGAATTATAGCGACAAATGGGGTGATAAAATCAACTTTACCGGTAGCTATTTCTTCAATTCTACGCAGAACAACGTTTTTCAGAACACCAACCGGGAGTTGGTATTGGCCACGTCAAACCAGCTTTATCGCGAGACTTTGTTGGAAAATGTAAGAAGCAATACCCATCGTGTAAATGCTCGGATGGAATATGATATTGATGAAAAGAATGCCTTGATCATAGCTCCATCAGCGAATATTAGATCAAACTCGAGCTTCATGGACAGGGATGCCATCAACCTGACAGGAGCATTTGATCCGCTCAGTAGCACCAGGTCGATTACCGATGGTACAGCGGATTCTTATAGCATCAGCAACAATTTGACCTACCGGTATAAATTTGACAAGCAAGGCAGGACCTTGTCAACGGACCTTTTCACCTCCTTCAATAAGACGGATGATTTTACTAAATTGATGGCTGCCAATAGGGATTACATCCAAAATGATTTTGACACCATCAATCAGGAAACTTTTGCGCTTTCCGATGGATTCAACTACAGAGCAAATTTGACATTTACGGAGCCTTTGACCAGCAAAGCTATCGGTACGGTAAGTTATCAAGTTGGGAACAACAAGACTTCCGCTGACCAAAGGACTTTCCAGATTGCCGAGCAGGGCTTAGTAGTATTGGATACAGCTTTAAGTAACCAGTTTGAAAACCAGTTTTTGACCCAGAGAGCAGGGCTTGGTTACCGATATAACAACCAAAAAGGATTGAACTTAAATGCCAGCTTGGACTATCAAAATGCAACTTTGGATAACGCGGCCTTCTTCCCTGTGCCTGCGGAGTTTCAGCGCTCTTTCAACAACATATTGCCCACTGTGAATATGCAGTATAGAAAGGAAAATGGGACGTCATTTAGGATTAGATACCGCACAAGCACCAACGAGCCAAATGTGATCCAGCTGCAGAACGTGGTCAATAACGCCAACCCGCTGATGATGTCCGTGGGTAACCCGAACCTGGGCCAAAGCTTTAACCACACGATTTTTGCCAACATGTCGAAAATCAACATGGAAAAGTCCAGGACATTCTTCCTATTCCTTTTTGCTTCCAAGACCGACAACTTTATGGGCAACAGTACCTTTGTCGCCCAACAGGATACAGCTATCAGCCCGGACGTGATATTGAGAAGGGGTGGTCAGCTGGTGAGGCCTGTGAATTTGGATGGGCAGTTTAACAGCAGATTGTTTGTGACTTACGGTGCTCCGGTGGCGCCTTTGAGGTCGCAGTTTAACATGAATTCAAGTATTAGCTTCAATCGTACCCCTGGGTTGATCAATGATGACCTCAATTTGAACGATAATATTGGATTGAGCCAGGGTGTTACCTTGACCAGTAATATCAGCAAGGATGTCGATTTTACTTTTCAGACCACCGGTACTTATAATATCGTGAACAGTTCCCTGCAGACCACACTCAATAATAATTTTTATGTACAAAACTCCAACGTGAGGTTTTATTATAGCCCCAATGACGGAAAACTGTTCATATCCAATGTGGTAAACAATGCCTTGTACAGAGGACTCTCCGAAGGAATGGACCAATCTATCTGGCTATGGAATGTCGAGACAGGTTTCAGATTCCTCAAAGACAACAAGGGAGAATTGAAGCTTAACATTTTTGATATCCTCGGCCAAAACCAAAGCATCAACAGAACGGTATCGGATGTGTCCATTGATGATGTCTTTACTAGAGTTTTGACTAGATACGCCATGTTGAGCTTTACCTATCATATTGGAAGCTTCAAGCCTCAGCAAAGACAGGAAGGAGGACCAATGCGAATGATGAGGCCTGGGGGAGGAAGAACTTGGTAGGAATGCTAGGTGGTAATTGAGATATGAAATTATAAAGTGAGAGGTTAGACAGGGTATATTCACCTTTCTAACCTCTCACTTTTCACATCTTACTTAACTTTAACCCCTCTAGTCATCTCCTTCTTGCCCGGAGGGCCAGGCAGGGTTTCCACTTCCAGTCCTAAACCCTTCAAGTTACGTTTTAGCTGTCCTTGGGCGCAATAGGTGACAAACACACCGCCCGGATTCATAGCTTCCACCACTTTTTCCAGCAATGGCTTCTCCCAGAGTTCGGGTTGCTTGCTTGGGGCAAAGGCATCGTAGAAAACCACATCGGTAGCGTACATTTGCACTTCCTCCAACGTCGTCAAATCCTTTTTCATGTTAAAATACTCCGATAGAGCTCCCCCCTGGTTCCATTCCGCTTTGTGCAAAAGGTTGAAATAAGGCTTAAACCTTTCCAGGTTTTCCTCAATCCCGGTGTAGTTTAGCTGATCGTAAACTTCCTCTTTCAATGGGAAAGGTTCAATGGTGTGATACAGCACGGGGATTTGATTCTGCTCAGCCCATACCAATGCCAGCCAGGCATTCAATCCGGTACCAAAGCCAACCTCAAATATCCTTATCGGTTGGACTCCCTTATTTTTGGCTGCCCAGGCCTCAAGTCCATAGAGCAAAAATACATGGACTGATTCCTTGTAGGCACCGTGAAAAGAATGGTAGGTCTCGTTGAGGTGGGGGAGATAGAGGGAGTGGGACCCATCCTCGGTGGTGATGATTTTGATTTCCCTTTCCATGTTACTTATTTTTTGTTGATCAAGGCCACGCAATAGGCCGAAACACCTTCCTCACGGCCTACAAAACCCAAGCGTTCCGTGGTGGTCGCTTTGATCGAAACTTGGTTTTCTTCCACTTCCATCACTTCGGCGAGGCACTGCTTCATGATCGGTATATGAGGATTGACCTTTGGCTGCTGCAAGCAGATGGTGGTGTCCAGGTTGCCCAGTTCGTACCCATTGTTTCGAAGCAATTTCATGACTTCCTTTAGCAGGATCTTGCTGTCTATTCCTTTGTATTTTGGATCGGTGTCGGCAAAATGGAACCCGATATCGCGTAAATCTGCAGCGCCTAGCAAGGCATCGCAAATCACGTGGATCAAGACATCCGCATCCGAATGGCCCACCGCTCCCTTGTCATGTTCCAGCTTGATACCGCCCAACCAAAACTCTTCACCTTCTTTCAATTGATGGACATCATATCCAAAACCAACTCTAAAATTGCTCATTTTATAAATCGTCTTACGTGTTATGATTTCTTGTAATAAAGAACGGAAGCATTTTCCTCCGTTAGTATTTCCTTAGCGGCCTTTTGGATGTCGGCTGCAGGTATTGCTGTCTTTTTTTCGTATTCGGTTTGATACAGTTCTGCATCACCCAAGTGGGCATAGTAGGCCAAGTTCATAGCTCTGTTGAGTAGCTGAACGCCTTCAAAGGTCTTCATGGCTTCTGCCTGGTTTTTCACCTTATCAAGCGTAGCCTCTTCAATCGGTGTCTGGATAAAATCCTGTACCAGCTGATCCAATAGCTGCTCGGCTTCTTCGGCGGTTTTTCCTTTTTCCATCTTCCCGTTGAAAACCATCAAGCCGGGATCCACATTCCCCATCACGTAAGCATTGGCCGTGGCAAATACATCCGTGTTTTTGACCAGTTGCTGCTCCAGCAGAGAAGACCTGCCAAAGCCGAGAATGTCGGTGATCAGGTCACACTCGGTGTATTTGGGTTGCAGCCTGCCCGGGATATGGTAGACCTTGTAAAGGGAATCCGTTGGGACATCTGCTGTATAGATTTTCGATTTTTTCCGAATTTGGACCGGCTCTTTTTCAATGGTCTTTTTGGGGATGTTTCCACTCGGGATGCTCTCAAACCATTTTTTGGAAAGCTGCTTGGCCTGCTCTAACATTATATCCCCGGCCACCACCATCACGGCATTGTCAGGGCGGTAATGGGTGAGATAAAACTCCTCTACATCCTGGCGGTTGTAGTTTTCCACATCTTCCAGGCTCTGGCCAATGGTTGGCCAGCGGTAGGGGTGTCGGTCAAAGGCCATATCCCGCACCAAGTGGAAAGCGTTTCCATAGGGTTGGTTCAAATACCGCTGTTTGAATTCCTCAATGACCACCTTTTTCTGGGTGTCAATGGTTTTGTCCGACAGGTTGAGGTGCAGCATCCTGTCCGACTCCAGCCAGAAAGCTGTTTCGATATTGATGGCAGGTACGGTGGTGTAATAATTGGTGATGTCGGTATTGGTGAAGGCATTGCATTCCCCTCCCACCTTTTCCAAAGCGGTATCGAATACGGGAACGTTTTTGGACCCCCCAAACATGAGGTGCTCAAAATAGTGGGCCAAACCCGTTTTGCCTATCACCTCATTGCGTGAGCCGACTTTGTACAAAATGTTAAGCACGGCCATCTTGGTCGTGTGGTCCTCATGGACCAATACCTCCAGGCCATTATCAAGTACAAATCTCTCGTATGCGATCATATTAAAGGGTTTAAACCGACAAAGGGCGCAGCGTAAAGCTGGCCCATGTGGGTAAGTTTAAGGCAATAACAAATTTAGTAAAATAAAGCCGTTAACCTTTCAATTTGTTTCAAACAGGCTCCCCTTTATAGCCGGCCTCCTTCAGTGCATCCACAACTGCCTGGCTGTCAGTATCACCCTTTACGGTCAATATTCTATCTGGGTGTTTCAAATCCACAGCCCAAGTGGTATTTTCCAAATTGTCCAGCTTAGGTTTGACTGCAGCCTCACAAGCGCCGCATTTGATGTTGGTTTTGAATTTCAATTCGTTCATGGTTTCTATTTATGTTTTTATGTGATTTTTTTGCACCGATGACGGAAGTCCTTAGTGACCATTTTAATTTTACCATTTACTTTAATCTAAGGCTGTTGGTGACTACAGAGACCGAGCTCAGTGCCATGGCTGCACCTGCGATCATGGGGCTGAGGAGAAACCCGAAGGCGGGATAAAGTACTCCAGCAGCAATCGGAAGGCCTATGATATTATAAATAAAGGCCCAGAAAAGGTTTTGGTGAATCACGCTGACGGATTTTTTGGAAAGTTCCAAGAATTTGGAAATCTGCCCAAGATCGGAATGGATAAGGGTAACCTTGGCCACATCCATGGCGATGTCGGAGCCGTGCCCCATCGCTATACTCACATCTGCCAGACTCAATGCCTCGCTGTCATTGATGCCGTCCCCGGCCATAGCCACAATTTTACCCTCTTGCTGAAGGCGCTTAACATATTCCGCCTTATCCGTAGGCATCATGGCCGCTTGATAATGGGGGACACCCAAATGATCGGCCAAATGTGAAACAGTCTTGTCTTGATCCCCGGAAAGTATGTGGATTTCCACGCCTCTTTTTTGGAGATGCTTGATTGCTTCTTTCGAGGTTTTTTTGACAGGATCGGCAATGGTGATGGATCCAATCAGTTCATTCTCTTTGGCTACAAAGATTACAATCTTGCCCTGGGATAATTTTTCCTCAGCATCAGCCAAAATTCCTTCAGCCATACTTACCCCTTGTTCCTCCATCCAGCTTTTTTTCCCAATCCTATAAAGCTTGTCCTCAAAGCTTGCACTCACTCCGTTTCCGGTATGGGATTGGAAATCCTGAATAACGGGTTTTTCCTTTAGGTCAAAATGAGATACAATGGCTTTGGCCAAGGGGTGCTCACTTTTCCCTTCTATGGCTGCGATGACAGCAGGTAAGTTATCCTCTTGGCTCCCGGGAAAAAAGACATCCACCACTTTAGGATTGCCTTCGGTGATTGTGCCTGTTTTGTCCAGCAGCAGGGTGTCCACTTTTTTGCCCTTTTCAAGGCTTTCAGCATCCTTGATCAAGATGCCCATTTTGGCCCCTTTGCCTATGGCGGCAATAACGGCCGTAGGGGTAGCCAAACCGAGTGCGCAGGGGCAGGCGATCACCAGCACGGTGATCATGGAAAGCATCCCCCGAAGCCAGCTGTCCTCAATTCCCGTAAAGCCCCATACGAAAAGGGTGATAATGGACAGTAGGATGACAATGGGTACAAAAATTCCGGCAATTTTGTCCACCAAGTGCTGCACGGGGGCCTTGCTACCCTGGGCTTCTTTTACCCGCTGTATGATCTGGGCGAGCAACGTGTCGTTGCCAACTTGGGTTGCGGTAAAATTGAAACTTCCCTTTTCGTTTATGGTGCCGGCAAAAACTTTGGAGCCGATCGTTTTCTGTACCGGAACGGGCTCGCCGGTGAGCATGCTCTCATTGACATAAGAACTGCCTGATATTACCTCGCCATCCAAGGGGATTTTTTGGCCAGGCTTCACCAAGATCTCCTCGCTAGCCTGCACCGTTTCGGTTTTTTTGAGGATCTCCTGCCCGTTATGGATCACCGTGACCTCATTGGGCTGTAGGCCCATCAGCTTTTTGAGTGCCTCTCCCGTGCCTGCCTTGGCCCTGGATTCCAGCAAGCGGCCCAAGAGTATGAAGAAGATGATGATGGCAGCGGCCTCAAAATACACGTGTGGCTCTAGTCCACGGCTCAAAAGCCATTCTGGCAAAAAGGTGTTAAATGTACTGTAAATATATGCGATACCGGTGCTAAGCGCCACCAGCGTGTCCATGTTAGCCTTGAGATTCCGGGCCTGTTTCCATGCATTGATGAAAAACGAACGGCCAAAAAACAGCAGGATGGGGGTGGTGAGGACCCACATCACCTCATTTCCATAGGGCATGTGCATCCAAAACATCCCGATAATGAACACCGGTAAGGACAATACTCCTGAGGCAATGGTGTTGAATCGGAGTTTGGCCAAGTCTTTCTGCTGCTGCAGCTCCAGTTCCTCCGCCTTGACATCTTCCACAATCAGGTCATAGCCTTCATTTTGGATGGCCTTTTTGAGGTGGTCCAGGTCAAGTTTGCCTTCTGATTCCACTATTGCAGAATGGGTGGCATAATTGACGGTAGCCTTTTTGACTCCAGGGTATGTTTTGAGTGTGTTTTCCACGCTCACCGCACAGGCCGCACAACTCATTCCGCCGACAGGAAATTCTTTTTTCATAGCCATATTATCTATATACCAAAATTAAAACATATATAGAGCTGGTGCTTTACATAATTTTTGATTTTATTAAACAATGGATTGACCGTTCCTGTATTTCCGTTTAATTTTAGAACTTTGCCACTAGCGGGGCCGTTAGCCTCTTGATGAAATTTTGAATCAGACAAATAAACCCATGATCAAAGCCACCCTTGAGCCCGAGTGTACCGGCCAGTTTTCAGCTTTCTTTTTAGACTACCTTCACCAAAAACCTTCCTTAAAACCTTTCTATAACCTATTTCCCTCACTGGAAAATTTCAAAAAAGCGGTGCAGGAGAGAAGCTTTTCCCAAGAAAAAAGGGAGGTCTTGGCAACTGCCTTGACCGGGCAATATCAAAAAGCGGGTTTGGAATGTGCAGCAGTGGAAAAGCTCAGGGATTCCAAAACCTTCACCGTCACCACCGGTCACCAGCTAAACCTGATGACCGGACCGCTTTATTTCATTTACAAGATTGTCTCTACCATCAATTTAGCCGATAGGCTCAACAAAGAATACCCTGATTTTCATTTCATCCCGGTGTATTGGATGGCCACTGAGGACCACGATTTTGCTGAAATCAACAATTTCAACTTTGATGGGGAAAAGTATCGCTGGGAAAGCCAGCAAACCGGTGCTGTTGGAGATTTTGTACTTGATGGTGAATTAAAAGCAATGCTTAAGAAATGGCGCTTTTTGCCAGATTTTTTAAGAGAGGCTTATGAAAGCTCTGATAATTTGGCCACTGCGGTTCGCAAATATGTCCATCACCTGTTTGGCGAAAAAGGTTTGGTGATCGTAGATGGGCACGATTCGGAGCTGAAAAAAATGTTTGCGCCGATTATGGAAGCTGACATTCTGGAAGGAAAGGCCAGTGAATTGGTGCAGGAAAGTACTGAGCAGCTTGAGGAATTGGGGTATAAAACCCAGGTGTATTCGAGGGAGATCAATTTCTTCTATTTGGACAAAGGGCTGAGGGAAAGGATTGTAAAAGTTGGGGATGCTTATGAGGTATTAAATACCGAATTGAAATTTACAGAAACTGAGCTTAGACAATTGATCCAGAAAAACCCTGAGAAATTCAGTCCGAATGTGATCATGCGGCCGGTTTATCAGGAGGTGATTTTGCCTAACCTAGCCTATTTGGGGGGACCGGCGGAAGTGGTTTATTGGCTGCAGCTGAAAAAAAGCTTCGATCTTTACAAAGTGGATTTTCCTTTAATTATGCCCAGGAATTTTGCCATGGTGATAGATGCCAATACTTCCCGAAAAATTGAAAAGTTGGGGATCCCTTTAAAGGACATTTTTATGAGTTTTCCGGTTTGGAAAAAAGCCTATGTCAAACAGCATTCCTCACATGACTTGACTTTAAATGATAAAAAGGAGGCTCTGGAAGCCTTGATGGATGAAATGGGAATGAGTGTGAAAGGTATTCACCCCACGTTGGAAACCACTTCAGAAAGCACCAAAACCAGGATGCTGAAAATAATGGATCATTTCTGCAAAAAGGTGGTAAAAGCCGAGGAAAAGAATTTTTCGGAAGATTTGGGCAGGATGCAGGCAATCAAAAACACCCTTTTCCCCAAGGGCGTGCCCCAAGAAAGATATGTGAATCTTCTTCAGTTTTACCTGCAAGATGAGCAATTCATAGAAAAGCTATTCCAACATTTTGACCCCTTAGATTTCAATTATATTCTATTAAGGTATTAGGATGGATAAATCAGAACTGAGGAAAGTCTATAAATCCAAAAGAAAGTACTTGTCGCCAGAGGAAAGGATTGAAAAATCGCAGGCGGTTACCAGCCGTTTCCTCACTTTTTTAGACATGCATCCGGAAATTGCGCATATCCATGTTTTTCTTCCCATTGAGAAGTTAAGCGAGATTGACACTTTTGAATTGGTGGAAAAATTGGCCGCAAAGGGCTGCCATCTTTACACCTCAGTCAGCGATTTTACCACCGGGGCTATGCAGACGATTGAACTGGAGATTCCCTTTGAGTATGAGCTGGATTCCTATGGAATTCCGGTGCCCCATCACGCTCACACAACTAATGGAAATGCCATACAACTGGTATTAATCCCCCTTTTGGCATATGATTTGGGAGGAAACAGGCTTGGTTACGGGAGAGGTTTTTATGACCGCTTTTTGGATTCCCTTGGCCATGAGGTGATAAAAGTGGGGCTGTCGTTTTTCTCTCCGGAGGAGTCCATACCCGCTGAAGAGCATGATATCAGGCTGGATTTTTGTGTCAGCCCTGAACAGCTTTATATCTTTTAGAAAATTCTTTATTGTTAAATTTTATACTTCTATGTTTAAAAAGATCATGATTGTTGCCCTGCTATGTGCAGGAATGTGTCTAGGCACCGAGGTGAAAGCCCAAGATTACAATACCGGGATCGGTTTAAGGGCAGGGAACAGTGCCGGAGTTACCGTTAAGCATTTTCTGTCCAATGATGTTGCTTTTGAAGGTTTGATCCATAGCCGTTGGAGAGGTATGATGTTGACAGGTCTTTTGGAAGTTCACCGCAACATCCCTGAGGCCCGCGGATTGAGATGGTATTATGGTGCCGGTGCCCACGTGGGATTCTTCAATGCCGCTGATAGAAGGTACCGGGGCTGGGGTGATCCAGACAGGTCTTACACAGTAGTAGGTATCGATGGTATTCTAGGTTTGGAATATACTTTTGTAGAAATTCCACTTAACTTATCCTTTGACTGGAAACCTGCTTTTGACGTGATTGGTTACCAGAGATTATGGGCAGATGGATTTGCACTTTCTGTCAGATATGTGTTTTAAAAAATAATTAAGTCATAAAAAAAGAGGTAGCGATCGGCTACCTCTTTTTTTTTGTCTATTCTTCTGGAATCAGTTTGACCATTAGGCCAGTTCCTTCGGTTATTACATAAATGTAGCCGTCAGGGCTTTGGGCCACATGCCTTACACGACCGATGTCTTGCAGCAATTTTTCCTCACCGGCGTAAGTGGTGCCATCTAGCTCAACTCTGGCGACGTGCTGGTGGGCCAAGGCGCCGATAAGCAGGTTGCCTTGCCAAGCCCCATATCGGTCACTTGTCACTTGCACCATGCCGCAAGGCGCGATAGATGGATCCCAATAATGAACTGGAGGCGTAATGCCTTCTTTTTCTGTCTCTTCCGAAATCACACTGCCGTCATAATCTACCCCAAAGGTCACCAAAGGCCATCCATAATTTTTTCCTTTTTCGATAAGGTTAAGCTCATCGCCTCCTTTTGGACCATGCTCGTGGGCCCAGATGCGGTTATTCTCTGCATCATAGATCATCCCCTGCGGGTTTCTATTGCCATAGGTCCAGATGGATTTCACGGCATTCGGTTCGTTCACAAAGGGGTTGTCTTCAGGAATGCTGCCGTCTAGGTTGATGCGGTGGATTTTCCCATGGGAGTTGGTCAAGTCTTGCGCATTTGGCTTGGTGCCCCGTTCACCAGAGCTGAAGTAGAGGTAATCCTCGTTGTCAAAAATAATCCTGCATCCAAAATGGACCCCAGAATCGGTTGCAGGTGTGGTTTGGATCAATTCTTCCTGATCAACAAGGTTGTTGCCCTCCAATCGGGCTCTCATAATGGTGGTCGCCCCGCCACCCTGCATAGGCTTGGCATAGGCGATGTATAGCCAGTCGTCTTTTCGCTGGATGTCCAACAGACCCCCTTGCCCTCTGGCATACACGTCAGGCATTCCTTGGACCTTTTCACCGGTAAATTCATCATTTTCGAAAATCAGGATTTCCCCCTGCCTTTCGGTTACCAGCATGCGGCCATCTTCCAGCCACACCATCCCCCAGGGATTCTCCAAGTCAGTGTAGAGGGTATCCACGCTGAAATTGAGCATGTCAGACTCAGTAATGTTGGTGGGTGAAAGGGGGTCGTTTATTTCCCCGTTGTTGTTTTCCGCACAGGAAAATAGGGCAGCGGAAAGCACTAAGGTATAGAGTGTGTTTTTCATGGGTAAATTTGCTTTTACAAACTACAATATACACAATTTAATTCTCCTTTTAAAGAGGTGAAAAATGATGTTAGTATTCTTGGCACGCTGAAAATTTAATCGGCTGATGGATAGCACGGCTTATTTTTTTATCTTTATCCAATTACACTTTCAAACCTTAAATAATTGACCTATGAACAATCCTATTTGGATTATGACTTCTGCTTTTGATCAACTGGACCTGGATCAGACTATCGAGAAGGCCCACGAAGCTGGAGTGCAGGGGCTTGATGTCTGCGTGTTCAGAAAAGACGGGACCCGTGATGATTTTGTGGCCACCCATATGGACTATGAGAATTTTTCCACGGATACGGCCAAAGAAATGATCGAAAAATTCAACCGCGCCAAGTTGAGGATGTCGCTGGGTGCTTTTGATAACCTCATCGGTGGCGATGAGCAGCAGAAAATCAACAACCAAAACCACCTGCTTCGCCTTATCCACATGGCCCATCTGATGGGTGGGGACGAAAATGATATCAAAGTCGGTACATTTGTAGGTTATAATCACGAGTTGGGTGTAGAGGAAAGGGGCTTTGAGAAAAACCTTGAGGAATATAAAAAGGTATTTGGACCCATCATCAAGTACGCCGAGGATATGGGTGTGACGATATTATATGAAAACTGCCCCATGGAAGGCTGGCGCTCTGCTGGGTATTCGACCACTTACAATAACCTTCCAGGCGTATTGGCGGCGCGAAAGCTGATGTACGAACTGATCCCAAGCAAAGCCCATGGGGAAATTTACGATCCTTCCCACGATGTATGGCAGCATGTGGATCCTTCCCTGGTTATCGAAAATACCGATATGCAAAGGTTGAAGCGCATTCATGTCAAATCCACTCGAAACGGCAACAGCGTGTTCTGGGGAAACATGTACCCTATGCACCAGGTGGATCAATCCCTTGCGGACAGGGCGGGAGTTCCCACCTGCCAGAATGAGTGGGACCGCCACCACTATGAAGCCACACTTCCTGGATTCGGAGTGGGTGACAGCATGGATTGGAGAAAGTTCATCAATACATTGAAAGCCAAAAATTTCAGCGGCCCATTTGAAATTGAAAATGAAGCGGCACTGAGCAAAGGCACCGGAAATATGGGAGCCATCATGCAGGGCTGCAAAGCCACGGTGCTCAATCTTGCTCCATTGCTGTGGGAGCTCACCGAGGAAGGATATGCCTATAAAGGCGATCAAAACCCTTTGAAAGACCTCAACCGCAAGGATGTACCGGTAGTGACCATGGAGGAGCTTAAGTAGGATAGCCTGCAGAGAGATAACCGCAAAGACAACAAGAATCGCAAAGTGATAGAGTTTTCATAAACCTTTGCGCTTCTTTATTTCTTTGCGGTTAATTTTTAATTAGTAAGGTTAATTTTTGCTCCTGACCAGAGTCTCGGTGATCTTGTTCATCAGTTCAACTTTTTCCTCAAAGTCACCCTTTAAAGTTTTTCTGTACTCGTTGAGGTTATTCACCAGGTCATCAATGTCCTCGGGGATCACCTCCTCTAGCAGCTGCCGTAGCCGCTTTGCCGTTGTGGGTGATTTACCATTGGTACTGATGGCGATTTTGACGTTTCCTTTGGTCACGATGCCGCCGAGGTAAAAATCGCAATAGGCCGGTGTGTCCGCCACATTGACCAATAAATACCTTTCCTTGGCATCATGATAGATCTCATGGTTGGTTTCGGTCACGTCGGTGGCAGCGATCACAATATGCTTGCCTCCGAGATACTTGGTCTGGTAGGCATCCACAATAAGCGTGACATGGGACTTCCCTTTGGCCAGCTGCCTTACCTCCTCGCTGATTTCCTTTGCTACCACGGTAACATGTGCGTTTGGACTGGATTTTAGCAGGAAAGTGAGCTTTTCCAGCCCTACTTTTCCAGCGCCGACCAGCAGCACGTTCAGCTGGTTGACCTTAAGGAATATGGGATATAACTCGTTCATGGTTTGGATATTAGTGGTGGTCAATATAAACAGCCTCCCTGTACACATCCATCAGCCTTGGGCTTTCTCTCACTACCTCTCCGATGATGATAATGGCAGGAGTTCCTACTCCGGCAAGGGTCGCCTTTTCTTCAATGTCCTCAATGTTTCCAGCCACAATTTTTTCCTCCTTGGTGGTACCGCTTTGAATGATGGCGATAGGAGTGGAGGCGCGGTCGGACATTTTGAAAAGCTTGACGATTTCAGGCAATTTGCCCATCCCCATCAGTACAACCACTGTGGCTGTCGACTGGGCGGCCAGTTCCACGTCCCGCGAGAGTTTGCCTGCTGTGGTGGAACCAGTAATGACCCAGAAGCTTTCCGAGACTCCCCTTTTGGTGACCGGAATGCCGGCCGCCGCCGGTACGGCCACGCTTGAAGTGATCCCGGGAATAACTTCCGTGGCTACTCCAAAGCTTTGGATATAATCCACCTCCTCGGACCCTCTTCCAAAAACAAACGGATCCCCGCCTTTTAGGCGAACCACGTGTCCGTGTTTTTTGGCGTGGTAGACACAGAGGTGGTTGGTCTCCTCCTGCGGGTTACCCTTTACTTTGTTCCTTTTCCCCACATATACCTTGATAGCGGTTTTTGGAGCATGGTTCAAGAGACTTTTATCCACTAAAGCGTCGTATAATACCACATCAGCTTTGCTTAGGGCCAAGATTCCTTTCCAAGTGATCAGTTCCGGATCCCCTGGTCCTGCGCCAACCAATGTTACTTTTGGATTGATGTTATTTCTCATTTACTACCTCCTCTCTTCTGTACTCATTGATCAATCCGAATACCTCCATAGCAGCCGTGAAATATTGCTTGGCAAATTCCAGTGTTGGCTCATTGTCCTTCATTCGGTAGACAATGTAGCTGAAGGAGTCCCCCAAGTCCAATTTGGCAGTCTCTGTGAAGGCTTCTTCAAACTTGGAGATGATGTTGGCATACGAATTTGTACTTTCTCCAACTGACAGCAAAAGGGCTTTGGCCGCATTGATCATCCCGGTATAGGAGTGGTAAATGCTGTCAGACCATCTTTCTTCTTCCAAGGCTTCCTCGGCGTTGGCAAGTTTTTCCCTTGCCTCCAGCAACAAGGTGGCGACTAAGTCGATTACCACACCGGCACATTCGCCTACTCCCACTTCCTTGACATATGGCTGGTCATTGCCCCAGTCCACAAAATCGGAATCCTGAATGTCATCGGTGGAAGAGAGATCCTTGAGAATATCGTAGAAATACTTCTGGCCCTGGTGGTCGTAGTAGTCAGGGAAGGCAAAACCATTGGCATTGGCCTCAAAGTCATCCAGCAAAACTCTTAGCGCCTGAGGGCCTCTTTTGCTCGGGATCTTGATGACCTTGTCGGCAAATACACCTTTGCCGTCCCCCAAAACCCTTCCTCCCAGCAACACCTGAAGCGCAGGCACCACGGATTTTCCTACTTTAATAGACATTCCCTGAAAGCCAATTGAGGCCATGTTGTGCTGCCCGCAGGCATTCATACAGCCGGAGATTTTGATGGTCAGATCGTGATTGGAAAGGTACTGTGGGTACTCCTCCTGGATCAGCTCCTCGAGGACGGTGGAAATCCCTGTACTGCTGGCAATGCCCAAGTTACAGGTGTCCGTACCCGGGCAGGCGGTGATATCTCCAAAGGAATTGTAGCCGTGGGCAACAAAACCCAATTTTTTCAGCTCTTGGTAGAAATATGGGGTCAGCTCCTCTTTGACATCTCGAATTAGGATATTTTGCCTCAAAGTAAACCGGAGTTCATTGTTGGCATAGGTTTTCACCAGATCGGCCAATTGGCGCGCCTTATCTGTGTAGAAATCTCCAAGTTTTACTTTGATTCCGATGCTGACATAACCTTCCTGCTTTTGTGGAAGGACGTTGGTCAATTTCCATTTTTCAAAGGTAAGGTCAAGCTTTTCTTCCACTGCTGGA
This sequence comes from Litoribacter ruber, assembly GCF_018500185.1. GTDB lineage: Bacteria > Bacteroidota > Bacteroidia > Cytophagales > Cyclobacteriaceae > Litoribacter > Litoribacter ruber. Next base: position 106,317 of record NZ_JAHBGI010000009.1, read on the forward strand.
ATGGCAGGGGAAGGCAAATTCCGGGATGCTTCATAGGAGGCAAAATCAATTGGATAGACCTGAAAAGGCAAGGCTTTCTGTTCTTCCTTTACCAACCCCAGAAAGGTTTCTATACCCAGATCCTTGACCAGATATTTCATCCGGGCCTTCATCCTCTTGGCCCTTTCACCATGCCGGTCAAAAACCCTCAATACTCCTTCAATAAAAGGGATCAACTGATCAGCCTTCAGAAAGTCAGTGATCTCATCGGCATGTCTTGGTTGGGAACCCAGTCCGCCTCCTAGCAGTACTTTAAAACCTCTTGTTTTGACGCCGTCGATGGATTTGATTTTAGGGATAAAACCCAGGTCATGCAGATAGCTCAAGGCCGTATCCTCATCACTTGATGAAAACGCCATTTTAAACTTTCTGCCCATTTCCTGGCAGATGGGATTTCTCAGGAAATATTTGAAAGTGGCATCGGCATATGGGGTCACATCAAAAGGCTCATTGGGATCCACGCCGGCTTTCTCGGAGGCGGTGACATTCCGGACGGTATTGCCACAGGCCTCTCGGATGGTTACATCGTCCTGCTCGAGTTCCGCCCATAGTTCGGGTGTCCTGTCCAGGCTTACATAGTGGATCTGGATGTCCTGACGGGTGGTGATGTGGAGGCGGCCGGTGGAATATTTGTCGGCCACGTCAGCTATCCGCTTCAACTGCTCGGAGGTGGACCTGCCGTAGGGAAGTTTGATCCTGATCATCTGCACGCCCGGTTGGCGCTGACCGTAGATTCCCCTAGCCAATCGAAGGCTTCGGAATTTTTCCTCATCAATGGCCCCGTTTCTGAAGAGGGCTATCTTTTTTTCTAATTCAATAATATCTTTTTGAACTAGAGGGTTCTCCAGTTCGGTTCTAAAGCTTTGCATGATGGTGGTGGTTTAATAGGTTGTTATTAATGAAAAGAGGGTGGATTCCCACCCTCTTTTATTGAATGAACCCTACACTTACGGTGTCCAGACTGCCTTCATTGATGAGGATAAAGCTGCCGTTGTCCCTGTTTTCCGTGTAAGGATCATAATGGATGGGTTTGCTCAATTTGAAATTAACTTTGCCAATATCATTCAATTGGAGTCTGTCTGCTGGAATTTCTCCACTGAAATCCGTTTGGATGAGATGTTCGATGCTCTGAACTTTTGCAAGGACGCTATTGACGCCATGTTGGAGGATAAGCTTGCTGCCCACCTGTAAGGAGGTATGGTTCACTTGGCAAATGATTGCTGAAAGCTCCTTTGCCGACTGTGGCAACTCAGTTGATTTGACCAACATGTCCCCTCTGCTCACATTGACCTCATTTTCCAGCGTAATGGTGACGGAGCTCCCCGGCTGGGCCACTTCATAGGTTTGGTCAAAGAAGTGAATGGATTTGATTCTGGTTTTGGTAAATGAAGGCAATACTGTTACCTCATCGCCCACAGCAAATGGCCCCCCATGTAATTTTCCGGAAAAACCCCTGAAATCATGGTACTGGTCAGTTTTTGGCCGGATGACATACTGGACAGCAAATCTTGCGGCAGTGTTTTCCTTCAGATCCTGAGGTTCCAAAACCTCCATGTGATCCAATAAGGTGTTGCCCACATACCAGGGCATGTTTTCCGACTTGCCGGCAATATTGTCACCCTTCAGTGCGCTGACAGGAATAAAGGTCACCTGCTCGAAGCTGTAATTGCTTTTTTCGATCAGGGCTTCAAAATCGCCTTTGATATTAAGGTAAGTGTCTTCGTCAAAATCCACCAAGTCCATTTTGTTGATGGCTACCACGACATGATTTACACGAAGCAGGTTGTTAATGAAAAAGTGTCTATAAGTCTGCTCGATCACCCCTTTTCTGGCGTCCACCAGGATGATGGCCACTTGGGATGTACTTGCTCCGGTCACCATGTTGCGGGTGTACTCCACATGTCCGGGTGTATCTGCAATGATATAATTTGTCTTTTCGGTGGAGAAATAGATATGCGCCACATCAATGGTGATGCCCTGTTCCCTTTCAGCCACCAGCCCGTCGGTGGCCAGGGAGAAGTCCAGGAAATCAAATCCTTTTTGCTTTGAATTTCTTTCGATTGCCTCAAGCTTATCGTTGGTAAGGGATCGGGTGTCGTAGAGCAGCCTTCCGATCAGGGTGCTTTTTCCATCGTCCACAGATCCCGCGGTTGCTATTTTGATGAGTTTTCTATTGTCGGACATAGTGAGTTCAATTTGAGTGATAAAGCCTGTGCTTTAAATGGTTTTATGGGGGGGAGATGATTAGAAATAACCGACCTTCTTTCGGTTTTCCATGGCTGCCTCAGATCGTTTGTCATCGATCCTGGCCCCTCTTTCGGAAATGGTGGAAGATTTGATCTCCTCAACCACGGTTTCCAATGTGTCGGCGGTGGAAAGTACAGCTGCCGTACAGGTCATGTCTCCCACAGTCCTGAACCGAACCATCTCCTCAAGCACTTCCTCGTGCGGCTCACGGTACACATGTTCATTGGCCGTCCAGATCATTCCGTCACGGATGAATATTTCTCTCTTATGTGCAAAATAGATGGAAGGGATCTTGATGTTTTCTGTTTTGATATATTCCCAAACGTCCAATTCTGTCCAATTGGAAATTGGAAACACCCGCACGTTCTGGCCTTGGTGGATCCTTCCGTTGAGCATGTCGAAGAGTTCGGGGCGCTGGTTTTTCTCGTCCCATTGGCCAAAATCGTCCCTGACAGAAAAGATCCTTTCCTTTGCCCTTGCCTTTTCCTCGTCCCTTCTGGCGCCACCAATGCAGGCGTCAAACTTGAATTCCTCAATGGCATCCAGCAGGGTAGTGGTCTGCAGGGTGTTACGGCTGGAATATCTGCCCTTTTCCTCCCTAACTTTTCCCTGGTCAATGCTGTCCTGAACCTTTCTCACTATAAGCTCAAGGCCCAATTCTTCCACCAGCTGGTCCCGGAATGCAATGGTTTCAGGGAAATTATGGCCGGTGTCCACATGCAAAAGCGGAAAAGGAATTCTTGCCGGATAAAAAGCCTTTTGAGCCAACCTCACCAAGGTGATGGAATCTTTTCCTCCCGAAAACAGCAGCACCGGTCTTTCAAACTGTGCGGCCACCTCCCTGATGATATGTATGGATTCTGCTTCTTTAGGATTCGGTATCAAAATGTTGCTCATGGTCAAAATTATTTAGTGTGTAATCCACATTCTTTACTGGAACTCTCCCACCACCATCTTCCGGCTCTGGGATCTTCATCTGGGCCGATGGCTCTGGTACAGGGAGCGCAGCCAATGCTGATGAAGCCTTTGTCGTGCAAAGGGTTATATGGTACTTTATGTGCTTCAATAAAGGTCAGCACCTCCTCAAAAGACCAGTCAAGCAAAGGGTTGTACTTGATGATCTGGTTGCTTTCATCCCATTCGATCTTGTTCATCTGACCCCTGTTTTGGTTCTGGGTAGCCCTCAAACCTGTTACCCAAACTTTCTGGCCTTTCAGTGCCCGCTTTAAAGGGGCGACTTTTCTGGCGTAGCAACAGGATTTCCTGTTTTCCGGAGAGGCATAAAAGCCGTTGATTCCTTGTTGGGCCACTAAGCTTTCCAGGTCCCTGCTTTCCGGATAATATACTTGGATCTTATTTCCATATTTAGCTTCTGTACGGGCCAGTAGATCCAAAGTCTCCGGAAACAGCCTTCCCGTGTCCAAGGTGAAAATATGTATTGGAAGATTCTCTTTTGCAATTAAATGCGTAAGCACCTGATCTTCTTGGCCAAGTGAAGTCGAAAACACCACACCTTGGGGAAAAAGGGAGGCAACCTCCCGCAGGCCATCCCCTGGGGAAAGACTTGTAAGGGCGGTATTGAGTTTGGCTACTGTGCTTTTCATATTCCTTTGGCTTTCGGTTGTGGTTATGCTTTTACTTTCACCTTAGTCATCTTTTCCCATGCTCTTTCATGTAGATAATAGAGCAATATTTTGCTTACTACTTCAACTGAACCAATGGAAAGTGCCATGGTGATTTGGCCGGTGACAAAGTATGAAATGACGATGGTGTCAATGGTTCCCACTGTCCTCCAGGAGACAGACTTCACAAAACTTTTAAAGTTGCTGTCTTGTCCGGTGGTATCTACAAACCATTTTTTTATGGGCTGGTCCAAAATCATAGGTCAATGTCTAGGTGGAAAGACAAAAGTATATAAAACCTATAAAAAAAGTAGGGTAAGTAGGGAAAAAAATTCTTTACTCTTTTAAAATATCTTCTAAGTTTTTGTTGTCCAGAGTTTTAAGCATTTCGTCTCTTACCTTAATCATCACCTTGTGAATCCCGCAAGTAGCCTCATCTTTGCATTCCACACAGGTTTCATAATAATTGAGACTGGCACAGGGTACAAGCGCAATTGGGCCATCGAGCAGCCGGATAATTTTTGACAGGGGGATGTCTTTGGGTTCTTTGATAAGGTAATATCCTCCTCCCTTGCCTTTTTTGCTTCCCAATATTCCGGCTTTTTTCAGTTCTAGAAGGATGTTTTCCAGGAATTTGTGCGAGATGCCATAGGCTTCAGAAATTTCCTGTATCTGGACAGGGGTCCTCTCTTCCTTCTGCCCTAAGTGGGTAAGGGCGTGGAGCGCATATTTGGTTTTTTTGGAAAGCATACCCAAAAATAGGCTTTTTCATCTATCAATACATAAAAAAAGCCTTCCGGTTAGGGAAGGCTTTGTATGTTTAGATCTTAAAACAACCTGATACCCAATGATAGGATCAGCTGGTTCATCCTTTGGTCGGTTGGGAAACCTGCCACACTGTCGCTGGTGTTGCCCAATGGACCTTCATACTTCAAGTCCAAGATAAGGTTGGCTATGTCCAGACCTATACCCGCTTGATAACCTATGGTGTTGTTGTTATACTCCACCCCGTTACCATCAAAGCTCGAGCTAAGAAGGAAGGAAGCAACCGGACCGGCCTGCACACGGAACACATTGCCGAATTTCAAACCAAGCATCACCGGTACATCCAATCTGTTGAAAGTAGCCTCATAGCTAACAGGTCCTCCTGGTCCAGAGGTCTGCTCGATTTCCCCTCCAGTGTTGGTGTATAGCACCTCAGGCTGAATAAAGAAGGATCTGCCTCCCAATCTAACAAAACCACCTAGATGGTACCCTAGCCTATTGGAACCAGATGAATAACCATCTCCGTTCACACTAATGTTCCCTTGGCTTACTCCGACTTTTGGTCCGATGGAGAAATCCTGCGCCTGCGTGCTCGCCGCAAAGAAAAGGCAAAATGCTGCAATTAATAACTTTTTCATGTTGTAAAGTTTTTTAGTGTCAAATAATTAAGTGTAGTTGGTTTTAAAGTCCTTAGTTGTGGCTAATAGACCAGTTTCCATTTTCGAATAAAGCAAAAAGAGTGCTTGAAAGTTTAAATGGATTGAACGGAAAATGTTAAAAAAAGGATTTTAAAAATTGGAGGGAGTGGAATTTACCCAAAAAAGAAAGGGAACCGGTTTCCCAGTTCCCTTTTCCTTAAAGTTTTAATACGGATCACCCGCCTTCGCCTGGCTCTCCCAATAGACCTACCATGTTCAACAATACAAGGAGGATCACTACAGGACAAACGATTCGGATGAAGAAGATCCATGCTTTTCTGGCAAATCCCTGGAAAATAGGAGATCCCATGGCAAGTTCGTTTGCGTAAAGCTCGATCTTCTGCGCCCAGCCCGTGTAAAGGGCCAGCATCAAACAGATCACTACTACAGCCAAAGTTCCAAAGAAGAAGTCCATCATGTCGAAGAATCCAGACTTGACGATCCCGAAGAAGTTGACAGTCATTTCATGGAAGAAATTGCCTTCAATTGATGAAAGGGCTGAAGGGATGGACAAGGCCATAGCGGCAATACCAATCACCCAAGTGGCTTTCTTTCTAGACCATTTTTTCTCATCAATGAAATAGGAAACAGGTACTTCAAGCATGGAAATACTAGAGGTAAGCGCTGCTACCAAAAGCAAAAGGAAGAACAAAGCACCGATAAAATTTCCGCCTGGCATGGCATCAAATACCGCCGGCAATACCTCAAATACCAGAGCTGGCCCAGCTGCGGGATCCTTACCAGGAAGAAGGGCGAATAGCGCCGGGAAAATCATCAAACCACCCAAAAGAGCCACACCACTGTCCATACCTGCAATCCAACCGGATGACTGGATGATGTTGTTGTTTTTAGGCAAATAGGAACCATATGTGATCATAAGCCCCCAACCCACTGACATGGAAAAGAACGCCTGACCCAATGCGGCAAGGATGACCTCGCCGTTGATTTTAGAGAAGTCTGGAGAAAGGTAGTAGCTGATGCCTTCGCTAGCGCCTGGAAGGGTTACTGCACGTCCAGCGATGAAAAGGATGATCAAGAACAGGACAGGCATAAGGAATTTAGCCGCCTTTTCGATACCTCCCGAAATACCTCCCAATACAATTCCGATGGTCATCAAAAGAAACATGAAACAAAGCGGCACCACATACATGGGGGTGTCTTGAAACTCCTCAAAATTTACGGGAATATCGATAAGCTCCGTAAAGATGTAGCCAATAGTCCAACCTGCGATGACGGAATAGTAACTGAGTACACAGAAACAAACAAGGATACAAAGGGCACCGGCTGCTTGCCAGAATTTATTGCCCCCAGTAGAACGGATGGCGCCAACCGGGTTTTTGCCAGATTTTCTGCCTAATGCGATTTCATTGAGCAATAAAGGCAAGCCAATCAATAAAACGCAGATGATGTACATAAAAACAAAGGCTCCCCCACCATTCTCACCTGTAATGTAAGGAAACCTCCAGATATTGCCCAATCCAACTGCTGATCCGGCCGCTGCCATAATAAATCCAAAACTAGAGCCCCACTGGCCCCTACCTTGAGTATCCGTACTCGTTGCCATAAATGTTTATAAAATTTGTATTATTTTAAAATTGTCGATTTTTAAGAATTGGCTAATTTAAGTTGTTTTGCTAAAATACCAATTCCTTCTGCAAAACTTTTCGGCCTATAATCCAATTCTTTTTGGGCCTTGTCTAGGATTAATCCAGTTTTTGGTGGCCGCTTTGCCGTTTGTGTAAATGTATCACCGCTGACTTTTTCCATATAGCTTTTATCCAATTGGAAATGATCAGCAGTAACACACGCCATTTCATAGGGGGTTAGGAAGTCCGGGCCACAAATGTTGAAGATTCCCGAGGCCTTTTTCTCGATGATGGCCAAAATGCCCCCGCATAGATCTTCGACCAAAGTAGGCGACCTCCATTGATCTGATACCACTTTGATAGGTTTTTTGGCTTCTAGGTTTTCTTTCACCCATAAGATGATGTTAGACCTGCTACCACGATGCATGGTGCCGTATACAAGCACCGTTCTCACAATTGACCATAGCTTTAACCCTGACATTTGAGTCAGTTTTTCACCTTCCAATTTGGTCTGCCCGTAATAGTTTGCAGGGTTTGGTTTGTCGTTTTCGGAATAGGGACCGTTTTTCCCGTCAAAAATAAAATCGGTGGAAAGGAATATAAGATGGCACTCATGGTCTTTGCAAGCTTCCACAATGTTTTTGGTGCCGATGACATTTTGCAAATGGCACCCCACCCGGTCTTCCTCACACTGGTCGGCCTGTGTCATGGCAGCTGCATGGACCACTACCTCAGGTTTGAAGTTGTCAAAAACGTCATACACAGCTTCCTGATCGCTCACTTCCATGGAGGAGTAGGGACAGTTCCAATCCTGAGGCAGCCTGCTTTCCCCTCTGCCTGTAGCTAAAACCACATAGTTTTGGGCAAGCAAAAGGGCTATCAGTTTTTGTCCTAATAGCCCATTTGCGCCTGTTACCAGGACTTTTTTAGTCAATGTATTCAAAACCATAATCCCGGGTTATCCGCTCTTTCGAAATCTTCTCCACTTTCACCTTCATAAATACCGGCTCCCTAGGTTTGTCACCCGGTCCAGTGGGCTCAGCAGCAATTTTGTCCAATACCTCAAGGCCTTCCACCACTCTTCCGAATACGGTGTAGGCATCATCCAAATGGGGTGTGCCACCTACTGTGGTGTATTTTTCTATCTGCTGGGAGGTCAGTTTTTTGTCCAAATTGGTATTGAAGAACCTTTCCATTTCTTCCTTGTGGGATAGCATGAGTTTGTTTATCCCGTTAAAATCTCCAAATTCATACAGCTGGGTGTATTGTTCTCTTAAGTTACGGTTGCTTTCCAGTTGTGTATAACGCATGAAATTTTCCTGCAGACGCTTCATGTCAGTAGTCAGCTCCAACTGGTCGTACACCCTGCCTTGGACGATATAAAACTGGGTTCCGCTGGATCTTCTTTCCGGATTGATGTTGTCCCCTTGCCTAGCCGCTGCAATCATACCTTTGGAGTGTATGCGGTGCTTGTGGATCTCTGCTGGAATGGTGTACCATTGCTCTTCAGGCAGCTCTTCTTTCCCAAATACATCCCCACCTTGAATCATAAAGTTCTTGATTATGCGGTGGAATTCGGTGGAGTCGTAGCGCTGGTTTTCCGCAAGGGAAACGAAGTTTTCCTTGTGTCTAGGGGTGTCGTCAAACAAAACCGCGTACATGTTACCATGGCGTGTTTCGATGGTGACCAGATAATCCTTTTCAGTGGCACATGAAGCCACCATAAGGCCCAACAAGGCCAAAAACAATAAATTTTTTCTCATTATTTCTTTATTTCAGCCTTGATTTCCCGTAGGATGCGGTCTCCACCGGAATTGAGCACAGCATCCGCAAGCTCTATACCCAGCCTGTCAGCCTCCTTTTTAGGGCCTGATACATGGTGAATAATCCTTTCCTGGCCGTCCAGGCTGACAATCCCCCCTTTAAGTTGCACATCTTCTCCTTCCACCTCGGCAAGGGCAAAAACAGGAATGCTGCAACCGCCTTCAAGTACTCTTAAATAGCTTCTTTCGGCGTTCAATCGGTAACCGGTCTCTTCGTGGTGGCAAGCCAAAATGATTTTTTCCCTAATCTCCTTATCCAGGGTGTTGGCAGCTTCCACCGCGATACTTCCCTGGCCCACTGCTGGGGTAAACTCATCCAAGGATAATTCATGGCGGATCAGGTGGTCATATTCCATACGGTGTGCCCCGGCATAGGCCAACAACAAAGCATCACAGACTCCCGATTCCATTTTGGCGATTCTAGTCTGAAGATTTCCTCTGACTTCTACAGTTTTGATATGGGGATAATAATGTTTCAATGTCGCCACCCGTCTGGTTGAACTGGTGCCCAAAAGCAGTGGCTTGGAGCTGTCCTTGTAGTCAATGTCAGCACTGTGACTTAAAATGATGTCGTTAACTTTTTCCCTTTCGGTAAAAGCGATAATCTCAAATCCTTCAGGCAATGAGGACTGCATATCTTTGGCACTGTGAACGGCGATGTCGATTTTTCCGCTGGAAAGCTGGTCTTCCAATTCTTCCGTGAAAACGCCTTTGCTGCCGATTTTGGCGATAGAAACATCCAAGATCTGATCACCTTTGGTGTCAATGATGACAATTTCACTCTCAAGTCCAGTGTTTTTCAGTAAGTCAGCAATGTGGTAGGCCTGATATAGGGCCAATTTGCTGCCTCTGGTTCCGATTCTTACGGCTCGCATTATTCTTTGATTTTCCTTTTGTTGTTTTTTTTACCCACCGAATCCTCGATATATTCCACGATTTTTCCTGCAATGTTGATCCCGGTGGCCTTCTCGATGCCCTCAAGTCCCGGAGAGCTGTTTACCTCCAATATAAGAGGGCCTCGAGCTGACTGCAGCATGTCCACACCTGCAATGTCAAGTCCCAAGGCTTTGGCTGCACCTAGCGCAGCTAGTCTTTCTGCTTTGGACAGTTTGATCACCTCTGCTTTTCCGCCACGGTGGAGGTTTGAGCGGAATTCTCCCTCAGCCCCTTGTCGCTTCATGGCGCCAACCACTTTGCCATTCACAATGAATGCCCTAATATCTGCCCCCTTCGCTTCTTTAATGAATTCCTGGACTATTATTCTTGCTTTTAGTCCATGGAAAGCCTCAATTACCGACTGTCCGGCTTTTTTTGTTTCGGCAAGAACAACTCCCAGCCCTTGGGTTCCTTCCAAAAGTTTGATGATGAGTGGAGCGCCGCCCACGTGCTCGATAAGCTGTTTTTCGCCTCCTTTAGAAAAGTTGGTGAAAGCGGTTTTGGGCATGCCCAGGCCTGCCTTGGAAAGGATCTGTAAGCTTCTCAGCTTGTCGCGGCTGCGCACGATGGCCTGGGATTCTACGGCTGAGAATACCCCCATGAGCTCAAACTGGCGCACTACCGCCGTACCATAAAAGGTAACAGAAGCCCCGATACGTGGAATAATGGCATCAATCCCGTGAAGTTTTTCGCCTTTGTAAATAATGGAAGGACCTTCCTGCTCGATGATAAGATCGCATAGGGAGTGGTCCACAATAACTGCTTCATGTCCGGCTGCTACAATGGCTTGTTGAAGACGCTTGGTGGAATATAGGTGACTGTTTCTGGATAATATGGCGACTTTCATCGGGTTGTTTTTTTGAAATGATGAGAAAGGTTGACCTGATCTACGTCTACCAAAAACCGGCCCTTCAGGGTTTTTCTCCCAATAAGGATTGCGTTTCGCATTTTGGACCGGTCGGATAGGGTGAATTCAGCTTCAAATTCTTCGCCAAACATAAGCACTTTTGTGATGATTTTATACCTAATCTCGGCTTGTCCAAAAGAGTTTTTTACTTTCTTTTGGGTGTAGTTGCTGGTTTGGAAAGTTTCCCCGGTGTATTTGATGTGGCCTGGCGACAAAAGTCTGAATTCCAGCACCTTTTTTCCTTTGACGGTTTTCTCCTCCGCATATTCACTATGGATGCTACTGGTGTAGGCTCCTGTATCTACTTTTGCCGAAATTAGGTTTAGCCCCCATTTGGGTAATGTGATCTTTTCTCTTCTGCCGATGATTCTTTTTTGCTTCATAGATTTTTGTTTCGCAGCACCTTCGCAATAGAAAATGAAAGGTCAGTCATCAGGATTTTTGGACTGGCATTTCTTTCCAAATGGTAATGTGCATCATTCAAAAGCTGGTAGATGGCCAAGATTTTATTTTCCGTCATGGCCTTTAATGAAAAATTCTCAATAAAATCCTGGTCAGACGGGGGCGTTCTCATCAGATCGTCCAGCTGACTTCTTTTTAACAAGCTTTCCCGCAATACGTTTAGCCCGGTCAGCAATAAGGCCTTTTGTGCCTCCTTATCCGAGGCTGCATAAATGTCAGATTGGGAAAGGATCTCATTGATGTCCACCGAAAAACAATTCCGCATCCAGTTTCTGAACTTGGAGGTGTTTTCATCGGCTACTTGATCGGCCAGGAGGAAGGCCTCCCTCATGCTGCCATCTGCCAAAGGGGCAATCTGTGCAGCTGCCTCCGAAGAGGCAATGCCTGAATTGGTCAGGTGGGCCTTTATCTCCTCATCCCTAAATGCCCTAACCAATATCTTTTGGGTGCGGGAAAGGATAGTCGTCAAAAGTTTTTCCGGATGACTGGTCACCATCAGGAATAGCGTTTTTTCGGCTGGTTCCTCCAGTATTTTCAAAATAGCATTGGCCGCTGTCACGTGCATGTATTCCGGAGCCCAGATCAGCATGATCTTGTACCCGCCCTCAAAGGATTTCAGCGAAAGGGTCTTGATGATCTGCTTGGCAGCGGCTTTGGAAATGTTGAGCTGCTTGTTTTCAAATGCACTATGGTAATTCCAGTCCTGGATGTTTCCATAGGGCTGGTTTAGGGCAAAAGTCCTCCATGGTGACAGGATGTCCACTTTCTTTTTATTGCCGTCATCCCCCTCGCTGATGAGGTTTCCGGGTACGGGGAAAGTGAAACCTACATCCGGATGGATGAGCTTGGCCATTTTTTGGCACGAGCCGCATTCCCCACAGGCATCCTCCTCGCCCCTGTTTTCGCAGTTGACATAGGTGGCCAAGGCCAGGGCCATGCCCAGGTTGGCTGAACCCTCTGGCCCGTGAAACAACAGGGCGTGGGCTAAATGGTTGTTTTTGATCGCTGTGATTAACCTTTGCTTGGTTTCTTCCAAGCCGGGAATGGATGCAAATAACATGATTGAGGTTTAAATTCTAGGCTTCTTTGTCCCAAATGCGGTATGCCTTGGTCAGTTCAAATACCTTTTGCAATATAGCCTTTTCTGTGGCATCAAACTCAAGTTTTCTTCTTTCCATCACCTTGGTGGCCACTTCCTCGAATTTGCGGAACTGGAATGTGGTGAATCCCGCCGCCCCTCCCCAAGAGAAGGATGGGATGAAGTTTCTAGGAAAGCCATCTCCGAAAATGTTGGCGCCTACGCCGACCACCGTGCCGGTATTGAACATGGTGTTGATGCCGCATTTGGAGTGGTCGGCCATCATCAGGCCGCAAAACTGCTGCCCGGTGTTGCTGAACCCCCCCCGGGTGTAATCCCAAAGTTTGACGGTGGCGTAGTTATTTTTAAGATTGGAAGTATTGGTGTCGGCGCCCAGATTTACCCATTCGCCAAGCACGCTGTTGCCCATAAAACCGTCGTGGCCTTTGTTGCTGAAGCCGAAGATTACCGAGTTAGAAACTTCCCCGCCTACCTTGCTATAGGGGCCAATGGTGGTGTCCCCGCGCATTTTTGCGCCCATATTTACCGTGGCGTGCTCACAAAGTGCAAATGGCCCCTTGATGATGGAGCCTTCCTGGACCACGGCATTTCTGCCTATATAGATGGGACCGTCCTCAGCATTTAGGATGGCAGCCTTGATATTGGCACCTTCCTCAATGAAGATATTATCTGCCTCGTACGTTTTGGTGTGTGGGTCATTAATGTCAGCGGATATTTTCCCTTTGGTCACTACTTCAAAATCATTCCTGATTTCGGAGCCATTGTATTGAAAGATGTGCCAGGGCTTGTGAATGGCGGTAAATTCACCCTCATATTCTACTCGGTCCTTGTTTTTGGCGGCCTCCAATTGGAAGTCCTTGGGATTTACCTCATGAGTGGCTAAAAGTGTCTGCTCTTTCCAAAGAGCCTGACCTGGTCCGAGGCCTTTGATGGCCTCGAGGAGATTGGGGTTTGGGCAAAGAATGCCGTTGATGATAAGGGCAGGCTTATCATTATGATTGAATTTTTCCTGAAGGTAGTCCTGAGTGATGAAGCCGGTGGTAGCATTGAGGTGCTTTTCCCACTTTTCGGCGATGGTCAATATGCCCACCCGGATGTCGGCAATGGGCCTGGTGAAGGTAAAAGGTAACAAAGTGCCTCGGAAGGCAGGGTCATCAAATAAAATAATGTTTTCCATAAGCACAAAAATAAAAAAGTCTCCCGGAAAACAAGTTCCGGGAGACTTTTAAACTCTTTGAATAGCAGAAATTACTGCTTCTTGTATCTTCTGTTGAATTTCTCAACTCTACCAGCAGTATCCAAAAGCATTTTCTTACCAGTGTAGAAAGGGTGTGAGTTAGAGCTCACTTCAATCTTGTAAACTGGGTATTCGTTGCCGTCCTCGTAAGTGATTGTTTCGCTAGTCTCGATAGTAGACTTAGTCAAAAACATATATTCGCTAGAGGTATCGTAAAATACTACGTCTCTGTAGTTAGGATGAATGTCTTTTTTCATTGTATTACCTATTTATAAATCGCTCTTTTTCAAATTGAGGCACAAAGTTATCCTTTTTTATAAACCTGTCCAAATCTTTATCAATGAATTATTTATCACCAATGATTTAAAGCCCTAATTCGGTGGTGAAATTAAGAATTTTGCCTACATTTCAGGACTTTTTATTTTGGAATTATTTTCTTTACAGGCATTATGGACAGGTTTTTATTTTTCCTCATTGGTTTTGTGCTGATTTCTCAAGTTGTTTCCGCCCAGAGCGCTTATTTACCCTTTGATAGAGACAAATATCATCTAATCGAACGCTATGAAATCCGAAACGGGGAATTTAGCCCAGATTTCAACACCGGATTCAAGCCTTACCGCAGGGACCGGGTGGTAAAGTATCTGGATAGCCTCACCGTTCAAAACCAATCCTTGGGAAAAGTCGATGCCTTCAATCTCCAGTACTTGAGGGATGACAGCTGGGAGTTTTCCGGCCTACCCACCACGGAAAGCGAAAAACCCCTGTGGGGAATCTACAGAAAGCCTTCGGACTTTTACCATTACCGCGACCGCTTTTTTGACTTGCATGTCAATCCGGTGATCAGTCTTGGTGGGGGAGTGGAGAGGGGACAAGAAGACTTGCGATTCATCAATAGCCGGGGGATCGAGTTGCGGGGGAGTGTAGATCGAAAAATTGGTTTTTACACCTTCATGACCATGAACGAGGTGGTGTTTCCCACCTGGATGGATGCCTACACCCGTGAAAATGGGGCTGTGCCCGGAGAGGGTTTTTGGAAGTTTTATGAGCAAAACGGTTTCAGCTACTTTTCTGCACTGGGGCATCTGAGTTTTAACATTACCAAGCATGTTCAAGCCCAAGTCGGGCACGATAGAAATTTTGTGGGGGAAGGCAACCGTTCTTTGATTCTCTCTGATTTCTCGAATCCCTTCATGTTTTTCAAAATAAATACCAAAATCTGGAAGCTGGATTTCACCAACATGTGGGGGCAGATGACCGCAGATTTGGTTTATGACGGAAGGGGGCGGCCAACGGATGCGCGTTTTCCGCAGAAATGGTTTTCCCACCACCGGCTGGGTATCAACATAGGCAATAAATTTAATGTAGGCGTATTTGAGTCCGTGATGGCCAATTCATGGGATTGGAGTTATGCCAATCCCGTTATCTTTTACCGCTGGGTAGAGCATATGTTGGGCACGCCGGATAAGGTCATGTTGGGGACAGATTTCAAGTGGAACTTCTACCCAGCCATGCAGCTGTATGGTCAATTTGCGCTGGACGAGTTTGTATTCGGGGAGTTTTTTGGAATTGATGGTGAAAACAGCCGCAGGAATAAACATGGCGTACAGTTAGGCTACAAATATGTGGATGCCTTCAAAATTTCCAACTTGGATTTTCAGGTGGAGTACAATCAGGTGAGGCCCTACACTTACCAGGAAAAATTTGAATACGGGTCTTTCACCAATTACCGTACACCCCTTACCCACCCCCGCGGGGCTAATTTTCGGGAAGGATTGGCTATTGTGAGATATCAGCCCATGAACAGGCTGTTTTTGAATCTGACAGGCATGTATCAACTACACGGTTCAGACCCGAGTCCGGAGGTCAATTATGGAGGGGATGTGAATAAGAACCACAACATCACCAATGTGGAGCTCGGCCTTTTTGGCCACACCATTGGACAAGGGGTGAAGAACGAAATCTATATGGGGACCATGAGGGCCAGCTATATGTGGAAACACAATTTGTTTGTCGATTTGAGCCAGACTTTCCGGCAGCAGCAGATAGAAGGCCAGTCCAATTTGAGTACAAGTTTCACCCAAATGGGTATAAGGTTAAACTTTGGGCTGCGAGACCAATTTTTATAGGCCAAATGCTAAAAATTACCTGTAATCAGCAAATAATCCTTGAAAAACTTTCTGCACTGCCGATTGTTTGATATATTAGGTACAGATAATCTAATTAAACCTTATGAAACAGATTAATACCATATTTCAATTGCTGGTAGCCTTATATTTTGCGGTGGCTTTGATATTCTTTTTGGCTTTTGATAGCATGCGCAATGCCTTCAATATCCAAGAGTTGACCGCCGGCAAGGTGGTTATCTGGCTGCTGGTGGGAGCGGGGTTGTTTATCGTGTCTTGGCTACTGGACAATGTGTATGTCAACGGACTTCACAAAGACATCCGGAAATTGGAGCTGGAGAAAAACGAACTGAAAGCCAGGATGTATGATATGGAGCAGGATGTGAAAATCAGCAGGGTGGAGAAAAAAATCGAAACCATCGATGAAGATAAAGAGCCCTCCAAAATACGCCCAAGGCAGAACTTTAAGTAGTTCGACTATTACATTTGAATTGTTAGGGAACCTGCATCAGGTTTCCTTTTTTTGATTTAATGCACTTATTTTGACTTTTTAAACAACTTATCTTTTTCAATCATGGTTGCCAAAACTTTCGGGAGTGCTGTAGCTGGGGTGGATGCCAAAACCATCACCATAGAAGTAAATGTGGGTCAGGGAACTGGCTTTTACATGGTAGGCTTGCCTGATTCCGCCGTAAAGGAAAGCCAGCAGCGGGTAGAGTCGGCCTTGAAATACTACGGTTTCCGCATGCCGCGGCAACGCATGGTGGTCAATTTGGCACCTGCCGATATCCGAAAAGAAGGATCTTGCTATGACCTGCCCATTGCCCTTGGAATTCTGCAGAGCTCCGAGCAGGTCGCCTTTCCAAACTTGTCTGAATATGTAATCATGGGAGAATTGGCCCTTGATGGGAAATTGCGTCCAGTCAAAGGCGTATTGCCCATCGCAATTGAGGCTCGGAAAAGGGGGTATAAAGGTTTTATTGTGCCTTCCGAAAATGCATCAGAAGCTTCAATCGTGAATAACCTGGACGTAATCGGGGTGGAAAATTTGGAGGAAGCCATCGGTTTCTTGGAAGGTACGGTTGAAATTGAGCCCCTGGTAACGGACACCCGCGACATCTTTTACAACTCCTTGGATAGCTATGAGTTTGACTTTGCCGATGTGCAGGGGCAAGACAATATCAAAAGGGCTATGGAAATCGCCGCTGCCGGCGGGCACAATGTCATCATGATAGGTCCTCCAGGCGCAGGAAAAACCATGCTGGCCAAGAGACTGCCCTCTATTTTGCCCCCGCTGACTTTGCAGGAAGCATTGGAGGCAACCAAGATCCACTCGGTAGCCGGCAAACTGGAAAGACATGCCTCACTGATCGCCCAGCGGCCATTCCGCTCCCCGCACCATACGATTAGCGACGTGGCCTTGGTAGGTGGGGGTGGCAATCCCCAGCCTGGAGAGATTTCTCTTTCGCATAACGGTGTACTTTTCTTAGATGAGCTGCCTGAATTTAAAAGGACTGTGCTGGAGGTCTTGAGGCAGCCTTTGGAGGAAAGGAAAGTGACTATTTCCAGAGCGAAGATTTCCGTGGATTTTCCGGCTAATTTCATGTTGGTAGCCAGTATGAACCCCTGCCCTTGCGGGTATTACAACCATCCTGAAAAGGAATGTGTGTGCGGGCCGGGGATTGTCCAACGCTACCTGAATAAAATCAGCGGCCCCCTCTTGGATAGAATAGACCTTCACGTGGAGGTAACCCCAGTGAAATTTGAAGAAATGACCTCCATGCGCAAAGCTGAATCAAGCAAAAGCATTCGCGACAGGGTAATCATCGGCAGGCAGCGGCAGATTGATAGGTTCAAGGATAATCCGCAGGTTTACAACAACTCCATGATGCCCTCCCACATGGTTAAAGAGGTCTGCCAGATCAACGAAGCGGGAAAGGCCCTGCTAAAAACGGCTATGGAAAGGCTTGGCCTATCGGCGAGGGCTTATGACAGGATTTTGAAAGTGGCAAGAACCATAGCCGACCTCGCCGAAAGCGAGCAGATAAAAGTGGAGCACCTCGCTGAAGCCATACAATACCGTAGTCTTGACCGAGAAGGCTGGGCAGGGTAATGTTAAGGAATAGTTAAGTGAATAACAGTCTTTAAATAGCTTAAGAGCGTAATTTTTTTTATATGTTTCCTGCACTGTTAATTTTTTATGTAGGTAAAACCAAATAATGTTTGTTTTCATAATTTTTTGATAACCGGCAATTCATCACCAGGATACATTGCTTTTACAATTTTGCATCGCTGTACAATTATTCTTACTTAACCTATTCAGGGATGCGAGGAAAAATCGCCTTACTCATGATTGGCTTGGTCATGGGATTCGCGGATGTTTTTGCAAGGGACATTCAGTCGGATACAATTAATACCACAAGCGAGGAAAAGATTGATGTTAAAAAGAACCAATGGTTTGAGTCCATTCAGATTCGTGGCTATGCCCAGTTGAGGTATAACGGGCTTTTTGAGACCAATCCGGATCTTCAGTGTGCCCAGTGCGACCGCTCTTGGGGTGGGGAGACCAACGGTTTCTTCTTCAGACGGATACGTTTGATATTTTACGGACAGGTTCACGAGAAGGTGTATTTCTACATTCAGCCGGACTTGGCTTCTGGAGGAAGTAATTTGGCACAAATCAGAGATGCCTACTTTGACCTTGGTCTGGATGACAAGCAGGAGTTCAGGTTAAGGATCGGACAGTCCAAAGTGCCTTTTGGCTTTGAGAACCTTCAAAGTTCCCAAAACAGGATCCCCCTTGACCGCCATGATGGACTTAACTCAGCAGTGGCCAATGAGCGAGACATTGGGGTGATGTTTTACTATGCCCCATCTGAAATCAGAAAAAGATTTAATTATTTGGTTTCAAGCGGACTCAAAGGTTCAGGCGACTATGGTGTTTTTGGCTTCGGTGTGTACAATGGGCAGACAGCAAATATGCCTGAACTCAACGATAACATGCACGTGGTTACCCGATTGACATATCCTTTTCTGCTCAAATCCGGACAGTTTATTGAGGGTTCCCTTCAGGGCTATACCGGTGATTTTGTCATCCAGCGTAACCAGCTGACGGATATGGACCAGACAGAATTCAAAGAGTACCGTTATGGAGCTTCATTTGTCATGTATCCCCAGCCTTTCGGTATTCAGGCGGAGTACAACAGAGGCCGAGGCCCCGAGTTCAATCCGGAAACCATGGATGTGGAGGATGCCCCGCTGGAAGGTGGCTATGTGATGGCTAATTATTACCTGAAAAAAGGCAAGGATTTATTTATTCCTTTTACTAGATATCACTTTTACCAAGGGGGTAAAAAGCATGAGCTAGATGCCACCAGACACAGGGTAAAGGAATTGGAAATAGGGGTGGAATGGCAACCAAACAAAAACTTTGAACTGGTGACTATGTACACCATTTCCGACAGGACCTTTGAAAACTCGCTTAATCCCAACAATAGACAAGTGGGTAGCTTGCTTAGGTTGCAGGCGCAGGTGAATTTCTAAAAAATTAGGATCGGATATTAGAACGGAGGCTGGATTATTCCAGCCTTTTTTTTTGTTATATTGAGATCTAAACGATTTACTATGGAATCCGCCGCATTAAAAAAATACTTAATTCAGGTAGCTGATCAGCTTACTCCTGAATCAACTTTAGAGGATGTAATAGAGCAATTGAGTCTCCTAGCTGATATCGATGAATCGGAGAATGATGAAGCGTTAGGAAATGTTATTTCTCAAGATGATTTAGAGAAAAAGAGTAAAGAATGGCTCAAATAATTTGGACCAAAAAAGCTTCTACACAGCTTGAAAAGGCAATTCTTTATATAAAAGATGAGCAAGGAATCGCCAGAGTTTTTTATACTTCTCGAAATCCGAAAAAATGAAAGGGGATCTGATTTTTTTTTAGTTTATTGCTTTCCTGTTGTTTTTTGAAATTATAATTTATGGATTCTACAGTAATCAAAACAGAAAGGTTATCCAAGTTTTATGGCTCAGAAAAAGCCTTGGATAATGTTTCCATTGAAATCAATAAAGGTGAGATTATAGGCATTGTTGGCCCTAACGGAAGCGGCAAAAGTACCTTGATCAACATACTGCTTGGGCTACGCAAGCCAAGTTCAGGGAATTTCACTATCCTGGGATCCACTTCGCCGGATACCATTCAAAGTCAGATTGGCGTGGTGATGGACCAATCCTGTTTTTATTTGCGGGTGTCGGCAAAAGCCAACCTGGTCATTTCTGCCAAAACCAAAGGGGTTGGGGAAGAAAGGGTTGAAGAGTTGCTGAAACTGGTAGGTTTGGACCACACAGGGGCCAAGCGCTTTCAGGATTTTTCATATGGCATGAGGAAAAGATTGGAGATCGCAGATGCCTTGTTGACCGATCCAAAATTGATCATCATGGATGAGCCTACGAATGGCTTGGATCCCCAGGGGATCATTTTTGTCCGAAACCTGATCCGTCAGTTTAAAGAGGAAGGTAAGACGGTAATCATCGCCAGTCATTATATGGAGGAACTCGAAAAACTTTGCACAGGGATAATCTTTCTCAAGGATGGAGCGGTTGCCTTACAAGATACCACTGAAAACCTCTTGAGAGACCATTTCTCTATAGAAAAAGCTTTTACATCTACAATCTACTAACATGACTTTAAGACAACATTTGGATATAGAGTTTTATAAACTCAATAGGCCTGATTATTTTATATTTTTTACCATTTTGGTGATCAGTTTAGTAGCCTTTCCAATTTACGGAATGATCAAACTTTCACCCTTATTTACCCTTAATGAGTTTTTCTCTATTGTCAACCAAGTAGGAACTCTCGCCGTGGTATATGGGGCAATTGTTGCCATCACGCGTGAATTTACAAATGGCACCAACCGAAAAAGAATCGTCAACGGGTATTCCCGCACAGATTTATTCATTTCAAAGCTGGTAATTGTCTTTTATTATGTGTCTACTGTGGTAGTATTGACAGCCTTTACACTGCTTGCTTTGGTTGCTTTTAAAGGAAGTGAGGTTTTTATAAATTCCTTTCCCATACAAAAATTGATGGCAGTTTTAGCTGCAATTATCTGCTATGGGCTGATTGGCGCATCTTTGGGAGCCGTTACCACGAAAGCCCACCGGGCCATTTTAATATTTTGGGGCATAGGTTTTCTGGAAATGGCTCTCAACATTTTATCGCTTACACATCCCTTTGCCCAATTCTTCAGGCCATTGGTCAGCATTGGGAATTTTACCAGTCCCGAACATCTTTATACTTGGCATTACATCATTTTGGGACTTTTTCTGGCAGGACTTCTAGGAGGTTCATTCCTTAAGTTTAAAAGAGCAGACTTCTGAGGCTCACCAATATGACTCGATTTTCCTCCCTGCTGTAAAGTTAATCCTTACTTTATTCTACAGCAGCAGTCAGGTGCAATAATAGGAAACCGGGTTCAAAACAATCCCTGTAAATTTCGAAAGGCTTATCGTTTAGCCTATTTGGGATTATTTGGAAGGCTCCTCTATCCTCAATGGTAAAATACAGCGTATCCGTAGTGCCTGCATAATCTATAAAGAATCTCTGTATTTTCCTGTTCCTGTAAACCTCATAATCTACATTTTCTCGCCAGAGATACTTTATATCATACGCTGACTTTTCGTTACACGGTTGGCCGAACCTTCTTATACGGTTCTGCCCCTGGTACAACATGGGGATAGAATCTCCATTTAAAGCATGTTTTTTTACTTACCTGCTAGTTTCTTACCTTTGTGACCAAATCGCAAAAGCCATGATGTACAGAAGACCACGCAGAAACAGAAAATCCAGTGCTATCAGAGGAATGGTGGAGGAAACCCGCCTTTCGGTTAAAGACTTTATCTTCCCGATGTTCCTCATTGAGGGACAAAACCAAAAGGTAGAGGTGGCCTCCATGCCCGGGATTTTCCGTTACTCCTTGGATCTGATGATCAAGGAAATCGAGTCCTGTTTGAATTTGGGTATTGTGGCCTTTGACATCTTTCCTGCCTATCCGGAAAGCAAAAAGGACAAATACGCCACCGAAAGCCATAATCCTGAGACTTTTTACCTCAAAGCCATCCAAAAAATAAAGGAAACCTTCCCGGAAGCCTGCATCATGACCGATGTGGCCATGGATCCTTATAGCTCCGATGGCCATGACGGAATCGTTGAAAACGGCAAAATCCTAAACGATGAGACTTTGGAGATTTTGGGCAAAATGACCGTGGCACAGGCGCAGGCAGGTGCGGATATCATCGGGCCATCCGACATGATGGACGGCAGGGTTGGCTATCTACGCGAGCAACTGGATGACAACGGTTTTACGGATGTCTCAATCATGTCCTATACAGCCAAGTATGCCAGCGCTTTCTATGGTCCGTTCCGGGATGCTTTGGATTCTGCCCCTAAATGGGGAGACAAGAAAACCTACCAGATGGACCCGGCAAATCTCCACGAAGCCCTGATCGAAGCCGATCTGGATACCGAAGAGGGTGCGGACTTCCT
The DNA here is from genome assembly GCF_018500185.1 of Litoribacter ruber. Taxonomy (GTDB): domain Bacteria; phylum Bacteroidota; class Bacteroidia; order Cytophagales; family Cyclobacteriaceae; genus Litoribacter; species Litoribacter ruber. The sequence continues at coordinate 128,411 of NZ_JAHBGI010000009.1, forward strand.
GATGGTGAAGCCTGCCTTGGCCTATCTAGATGTGATCAGATTATTGAAAGAAAACTACAACGTGCCCATCGCAGCCTATAATGTCAGCGGCGAATATTCCATGATCAAGGCCTCAGCCGAAAGAGGCTGGCTGGACGGTGAACGTGCCATGCTCGAATCCCTGATCAGCATCAAAAGAGCAGGGGCGAACGTGATATTGAGTTACTTTGCGAAGGAATTCGCCGAGCTGCAGAAAAAATAACCGCAAAGGACGCGAAGGTTCGTAAAGAAAAAAAAGCACCTAATAAAATAAACCGCAGAGCCGCAGAGGACCCAGAGAAAAAACAACTGATAAAAAAAATAACCGCAAAGGACGCTGAGGGTCGCGAAGAAAAAAAATAGCAACTAATAAAATAAACCACAGAGGGTCAGAGGACCCAGAGAAATAACAACTGACAAAAAAAATAAACGCAAAGGACGCTGATGGTCGCAAAGAAAAAAAAGCAACTATTAAAATAAACCGCAGAAACGCAGAGTCACATAGAAAAAATTGACACTATCCCAATAAGTGTGTAAGTATTGATTAAAAAAAGCGCATAGGCTACCCATTAATCTTTGCGCCCCTTACTGTCTTTGCGGTTGATTTTATATCCTCTGTGGTTAATCAAAAAAGGCATCCATAACGAATACAGATGCCTTTTTACTTATTTTAACCGAAGGACTTATTTGTTCTTGTCCTCGTTTACTTCTTCGTAATCCACATCGGATACACCGTCTCCGCTTCCTGCAGCACCCGAAGACTGCGCTCCTGCGTCAGCACCTGGGCCACCTTGGGCAGCGCCTTCAGCACCTTGACCAGCTGCATACATTTCTTGGGAAGCAGCTTCCCAAGCCTTGTTAAGCTCTTCCATGGCAGGCTCGATTGCCGCTACGTCTTGGCTCTGATGAGCGGTTTTCAACTTCTCAAGCGCTCCGTTGATATTGGCCTTGTTGCTGTCGGAAAGTTTGTCACCAAACTCTTTCAACTGCTTCTCGGTCTGGAACACCAAGCTGTCAGCCTGATTCAGCTTCTCGATTTTCTCTTTTTCAGCTTTATCAGTAGCAGCATTAGCTTCAGCTTCCTTCTTCATTCTTTCGATTTCCTCTTCAGAAAGTCCGGAAGATGCCTCAATCTTGATTTTCTGCTCTTTGCCGGTTCCTTTGTCTTTTGCAGACACGTTAAGGATACCGTTGGCATCAATATCAAAGGTCACTTCGATTTGAGGTACGCCTCTTGGGGCTGGCGGAATGTCAGAAAGCTGGAATCTACCGATGCTTCTGTTGTCCTTAGCCAAAGGTCTCTCACCTTGCAATACGTGGATATCCACAGCCGGCTGATTGTCGGCAGCAGTAGAGAAGGTCTCAGATTTCTTGGAAGGGATAGTCGTGTTAGCCTCGATCAATTTGGTAAACACACCGCCCATAGTTTCGATACCCAAAGAAAGCGGGGTAACGTCAAGAAGCAATACATCCTTCACCTCACCGGTCAATACACCACCTTGGATGGCCGCACCGATAGCTACTACCTCATCTGGGTTTACACCCTTGGAAGGCTTCTTGCCGAAGAATTTCTCCACTTCTTCCTGGATTTTAGGGATTCTAGTAGAACCACCCACCAAGATTACTTCGTCAATGTCAGATGGAGAAAGTCCTGCATCCTGCATGGCTTTCTTAACCGGATCCATTGATCTTCTTACCAAGCTTTCAGACAACTGCTCAAACTTGGCTCTAGAAAGCGTTTTGTTCAAGTGCTTAGGACCTGATGCGGTCGCTGTCACATATGGCAAGTTGATGTCAGTAGAAGAGGAGCTAGAAAGCTCAATCTTCGCTTTTTCAGCAGCTTCTTTCAATCTCTGAAGGGCCATTGGGTCTTTTCTAAGATCCAAGTCTTCCTCAGCCTTAAATTCATCAGCCAACCAGTCGATGATCACTTGGTCAAAGTCATCACCACCTAGGTGAACATCACCGTTGGTAGACTTCACTTCAAAAACTCCGTCACCAAGCTCCAAAATTGAAATATCGAATGTACCACCACCAAGGTCATACACAGCGATTTTCATGTCCTGGTTCTTTTTGTCCATACCATAGGCCAAAGCGGCTGCAGTAGGCTCATTGATGATTCTTTTCACTTCAAGACCTGCAATCTGACCAGCTTCTTTTGTGGCTTGTCTTTCTGCGTCATTGAAGTAGGCCGGTACAGTGATGACAGCTTCAGTTACCTCTTGGCCCAAAAAGTCCTCAGCGGTTGATTTCATCTTCTGAAGAATCATGGCTGAAAGCTCCTGAGGAGTGTAAGATCTGTCACCGATTTTCACTACGATGGTATCGTTTGAGCCTTGCTCTACTTTATAGGAAGCATGTTTTTTCTCTTCAGAAACCTCAGAGAACTTCTTGCCCATAAATCTCTTCACAGAGGAGATAGTGTTTGCCGGGTTGGTGATGGCCTGTCTTTTGGCAGGATCCCCTACTTTTCTCTCGCCGTTTCCATTGTCCAAAAAGGCCACAATGGATGGGGTAGTTCTTCTCCCTTCGCTGTTTTGGATTACTACAGGCTCGTTACCTTCCATTACGGCAACGCAAGAGTTAGTAGTACCCAAGTCAATTCCTATAATTTTTCCCATAATTGATATATGATTTCTATTTTATTGATTCAGTAAGTAAATTCGTTCGAAGTCATAATTATCAAGTCATGTGCCAAGGCATTTCCAGCCAAATTTTGCGTCAGATTGTCAGAATTGCTGGCTAACTCCCCCTTAAAGCCTGACAATTGCGATTTTTTTTAGTTCTTTCTGTCACCTCATGAACACTTTTAGAAACAAATCAGTATGTTAGCTGTATACAAATGCATCAATTGGTGCAAGTACTCATGCGGCTTAAAGACATATACATATATCCGGTCAAATCCTTGGGCGGCATCCGGCTTCATAAAGCCACCGTGGATATCAAAGGTTTTGAAAACGACAGAAGGTGGATGGTGGTGGACGACAATGGGCAGTTCATCACCCAAAGGAGGTTCCCCCACATGGCTTTGCTGCAGCCGGAATTTACCCAAAGCGGGCTTCGGATCTACCACAAAAAGGCCTTGAACAAATATGTGGAGGTACCTTTTTCGCCGGTCACCGGCAAAAAGATCCAAGTCACCGTTTGGGATGATTCCCTGACGGCCGAGATTGTATGCCCAGAGGTCGACAAATGGTTGAGCGAAATACTGGACATCAATTGCCATTTGGTTAAAATGGACGAAAAGGCTGACAGGCCTATCAGCGAGAAATACGCCATCAACGATGAGACCGTCAGTTTTGCTGACAGTATGCCATATATGGTCATCGGTCAAAGTTCCTTGGATGATCTCAACGGCCGATTGGAAGAAAAAGTGGAGATGGACCGTTTTAGGCCTAATCTGGTATTCGAAGGCGGTGCTGCCTTTGAAGAGGATACCTGGCAGGTGGTGCAGATAGGAGAGTGCATGTTTCAGGTCACCAAACCCTGCGCCCGATGCGTGATGGTGACGATTGACCAACAAACGGCCGAGAAGGGCAAAGAGCCTTTAAAAACCCTCTCATCCTATCGATTGGAAGGCCAAAAAATACTCTTCGGTCAAAACATGATCGCAGTATCCCTAGGCGAAATCGAAGTAGGCGACGCCGTAGAAAGATTGGAGCTAGGAATGAGGAGTTAATAATTAATAATTAGGAATTAGGAATGGAGAATTAGCAAAGATATCCAATTCCTAATTCCTAATTCTCCATTCCTAATTCTCAATTCTTCCTACACCTACCTTATACTATAAGCCTTCACCGTCTCAATAAACACCTTCACCTTCTCCGGATCAATGTCAGGATACACCCCGTGACCCAAATTGGCAATGTGCCTGCTGGTTCCAAATTGATCAAGCATTTGCTTGGTAGCGGCCTCCACTTCCTTGGCGGTGCCGTAAAGGGCTGCCGGGTCAAGGTTGCCTTGCAGGGTTTTATTATCCCCGATCATTCTTCTTGATTCGGCAATGCCCATGTTCCAGTCCAGTCCGATAGTCTCACAGTTTAGCTTGGCCATTTGTTCTCTGGCAAAGAATGCTCCTTTGGCAAACACCGTCTTAGGCACCTCATTGATGGCATCACAGATCTGCTGAATGTACCTGAGGGAGAATTCCTCATAATGGTAAGGAGGCAGGATCCCCGCCCAGCTGTCAAAAATCTGGATCAAGTCGGCCCCAGCCTCGATTTGTGCTCTGAGGTAATTGATGGTGGAATCGGTGATCATCTGCAGCAGCTGATGGCTGAATTCAGGCTGGGTGTACAGCATGGCTCTGGCTTTCGAGAAAGTCTTCGATCCGCTGCCTTCCACCATATAGGCAAAAATAGTCCAGGGTGCACCAGCAAAACCGATCAAAGGCACCCGGCCATTCAATTCCTTTTTAGTAATCTTGATGGCATCGATCACATATTTGAGATCGTTGTGCCCATCTGCAATTCTCAACTTTTTCAGATCCGATGGGGAAGATACGGTGTCAGGAAACCATGGGCCTCTCTTTTCCACCATCTCATAGGGCAATCCCATTGCTTCGGGGATGACCAGGATGTCGGAAAAAATAATGGCGGCATCCACACCCAGCAGATCTACCGGCTGTATGGTCACCTCTGCGGCTAGTTCAGGGGTCTGGGCCAATTCAATGAATCCACTCACACTGTTTCTTACTGCCCTGTATTCTGGCAAAATCCTTCCGGCCTGTCTCATCAACCACACGGGAGTCCTTTCGGTCTTTTCCCCGCGTGCCGCTCTAAGTAATAAGTCGTTTTGTAATTGCATGGGGCAAAGATAATTCAGGATTTTGGATTAGCCATTCCAAACCAGAAAAAAGCCGGTGCAGGTTTTTACATAGTTAGGTATAATTTAAAATTGCGGGAAGATATTTACCACAAATTCATTGAAGGGTAAAAAAAAACCACGCTCTCTGGAAGAAAGGTGGTTTTGTGTTTTTAATAGCGAACGCAAATTTTATTTTTCCAATCGGATTCTTGGAATATTGCTCACGTCCAAATTGTAATGATTGACTACTGCGTCAAAGTCGTTGAAATCCACTCTGAAGTTAACTGCCCTTGTCGGCACCACCACCAAGCGGAAAAATTGTTCGTTTTTCCATTCTGGCCCCAGAATGTTGAGATCGAAATTGCCCTGCATAAATATCCTAAAGTCGGTATTCGTAAAATCATATTGATAGGCAAATTGCCCCTGGTCAAGATAAATTGTCTGAGGGAGCATTCTCCATACATCTCTTCCCTCATCTGTTTCCCAAAGATGATAAATCAAGAGCTTATCGGATTCAAGAAAGGTTAATCCAAGTTCATTAAAATCTCCTTGTATTGTAAAATTGGCCTCTGGATCAAAATCCCCCACTACTTCAAACACATCCGCCTCCACTGTAACTCCATCAAGACCATCAAGACCATCCAAACCTGGAGGTCCCATAGGGCCCTGGCAGGCCTGAATTAAAATAGCACCCAGTACAGATAAAGACAACAGCAGCTTTTTCATAGAATATTGTTTTGGTTGAAATATACGTTTTATTTAGACGCAAAGCCAAAGGAAATGGTTGTGAAAATCATTACAATGGTAAATTCTACCAGCTATTTCAAGGGAGCCCAAACCTCCACATGATCGGATTCCACAATCCTGTCAATATATATTCCCTGGGTCTCCAGCCCATTTAGCTCGGCAAATTCCTCAATGCGTTTTTTGACTTTATTGGGGCCTGGCATCACATATCTGCTGGACCGCATCGTGGCCACAATGGCATTTTGGCTTTCGATAAGCAATTCCTGCGCGTCACCCATTTCCCCGCTGAACTCTACTCCTATGAAAACTTCCATGGTGTCGAGTTTACCCGCTGGTTCTACTTGGTAAAGGGTATGCAGAGTTTTGCCATCTCCCAACAGTCCTTCAGCTTTTTGGAAGGTTTGGGGCAAAGCCTCATCTTGCGGGGTGCCGCGGTACTGGTATCCCATCAGGTGAATGTTGTCAGTTTGCACCACCTCCAGTTCGAGATCATTGAACCCGCCCAGTAAGAAATAGCCAACCAAACCGACAAAAAGTACTGCCGGGATGAGAATTAATGCATTTTTCATAATTAGAAAATATATCGTGCCCCGATTGCCCCCTGTAACCTTAGGTGTCCTGGACGGTCAATCAGTTCGAGAAACAAGCCTGCTTCCACAAACACACTGATTGGCAGATCCTGAAAATAATATTCAGTACCTACAAATGCCTCAGGGCCAAAATCGATGTTTGTTCTGTTTTCACTGTTGAAGAATGTTGGTGACATAGGTCTGGAATATAGATAATCCACTTGTACGGACCTCAACTGTGCACCGACACCTCCATAAGCCCAAAGCATGCCTTCGGTGATGTTAAACTGGTTGGTAATATCTTCATGATAGGCTGCTCTTGCATTCAAGGAAAAAGCGGAGTAGGTGCTATGACTGGCATAAACGGCATCTCCAGTAGGTCTGTTATTGTTGAATGCCCGGCGGTAGTAACCTGCATGGTTGGCTCCCGCGGCTCCAAATATCCCCTCTATGGAAATGCGCTCATCGATAAAAGTTTTATAAGTAATCCCCAACGGCTCCCCCAGTCTGATCCCCACTTGATGCTCCTGTGAATACGCCAAAGCCGGCAAGAGTAAAAAAGCCAGCAATAATACTTTCTTCATAAAATGTTTTAGGTAAGGTTTAACAGTCAACGGTGCGAATTTAGGATTATTTTGCGGAAAAATTCTTAGTACAAAGTACCATGTACCAAGTACAAAGTACTTCTAGGACCATTGTATAATTCAGCCCTCGTGCCCACTTGAAGTTTGAATGTAGAATTAGGAATTAAGAAATCCGTGCTCCCCCATTCCTCATTCCTAATTTTCAATTCTTTGCGCGACTTCTTTTGAACTTCCTGTGACCCTGTCTGTCGCAAGGCAAGTTCGTGACTCATTTCCCCTACTAGCTAACCATAGACTTCAACTGCATTTGGTGCAGCTGCGCATACAGCCCACCTTCTGCCAAAAGCTTCTCATGGTTGCCGATTTCCTTGATCTCGCCTTTGTGCATCACGATGATCTTGTCAGCTTTGATGATAGTAGACAGGCGGTGCGCAATCACGATGGAGGTCCGGCCTTTCATCATCTTTTCGATGGCTCCCTGAATCAGCTCCTCGGTTTCGGTGTCCACTGAGGAGGTGGCCTCATCCAATATGATGATCTCCGGATTGTACACCATGGCCCTTACAAAGGATATCATCTGCCTTTGCCCCACCGAAAGCGTGGCGCCCCTTTCCATCACGTTGTAGTCCAGCCCGCCAGGAAGCCTTTCGATAAACTTTCTCGCTCCCACTAGTTCGGCGGCCTCCATGACCTGCTCTCGCGTTATTTTTGGATTTCCTAGGGTGATGTTGTTCAAAATGGTGTCAGAGAAAAGGAATACATCCTGCAATACTACCCCGATATGCTTTCTAAGGGTGTTGAGCTCGAAATCTCGGATATCAGTGCCGTCAACCAGGATGCTGCCTTTGTTGATTTCATAAAAACGGCTGATCAGGTTGATAATACTGGATTTTCCCGCTCCAGTGGCTCCCACTAGGGCGATGGTCTCCCCATGCTTCACATCAAAGTTGATGTCCTTGAGCACATATTCCTCATCATTGTAGGCAAACCAGACGTTTTTCAGCTGTATGTCCCCCTTGATCTTTTCAGGTGCATAAGTGCCATTATTGGGGATGTGTTCTTCACTGTCAAGCAGCTTGAAAATCCTCGAGGAACTCACCACTCCCAGCTGCAGGGTATTGTATCGGTCAGCAATCATTCGGATGGGACGGAAGAAAAGCTGCAGGTACATGATAAAGGAAATCAGTACACCTACTTTGAGCTCCATGTCAAACACCCCCGTGGCCCCGTACCATACCACTAAGCCTATCCCAATAGCCTGAATGATCTCCGCAACAGGGAAATAGATGGAATAGTACAATACAGACTTGAGGTGTGCCCTTCTGTGCTCTTTGTTGATCGTTTCAAATTTCTTGTACTCCCTTTCTTCCCTGTTAAAGATCTGCACAATATTCATCCCCGTGATATGCTCCTGAAGGAAAGAGTTGAGATTGGATACCGCATTTCGGACATCATTAAAGGCCACCTTGATCTTTTCCTTAAACACATACGTGGAAATGATCAACAAGGGCAGGGTACACAAACTGACCAAGGTAAGCTTCCAGTCAATGTAGAACATCACCCCTAGGATGGTGATCAGCTGCAAAAGATCACCTATTATGGCTGCCAACCCTTCGCTAAATACATCCGCCAGGGTTTCAATGTCTGAAATGTTTCGGGTCACCAGCCTGCCGATAGGGGTGTTGTCAAAAAACTTGAGCTTCATTTTCAGCAGGTGCCGATAAAGCTTTATCCTGATGTCCCGGATGATGACCTGGCCGATCCAGCCCGAAAGGTAGGTGTGGGCAAACTGCACGATGGACTGCAAAATCATTAGGCCCACAAGCAGGTAGATGATTCGGACCAGCCCATCCCGGTCACCCATAGCCACATAGTCATCGATTGCTATCTGAATAAATAGGGGCCTGGTAGGAGCCAAGATCGCCAAGGCTAATGTAAGAAATATAAGGAAGAAGAACCGGCCTTTGTAGGGCTGCACAAACTGGTACAGTTTCTTGAGGACCTTGGTGTCAATGATCTCCCCACTTTTTACATTTTCCTTTTCTAAACTCAATGGTTAATTAGTTTTATATGATTTTTTTGACCCGTTTTTCGTCTTCCGTCTTCGGTCTTCGGTCTCTTTTTTAAATAAATATGTCCTCAGGATATGTGATTCGACTTAAAAACAAGCCATGGGCAGGGGCGGAAGACCCAGCTATCCGTCGGTCCTGGCTGAGCAATACTTGTCTGAAGCCCTCCATGTCCATTTTGCCGGTGCCCACTTTTACCAAAGTGCCCACTATGGCCCTTACCATTCCCCTAAGAAAGCGATTTGCCGTAATATGAAAAATCAAACTTTCAGAATTTTGTTCCCAGCGGGCAGTTTTAATTTCACAGCGGAAATTATTGACGCTGGTTTTCACCTTGCTGAAGCATTCAAAATCGGTGTGGCTCAGGAGCAGCTCAGCAGCCCGGTTCATTTTATCCACATCGAGTTTGTAAAAACAATACCAGGCCTGCTCCTCAGAAAAAGGATTCTTGCGCAAGGTAACATGGTATTCATAGCTTCTCCACAAGGCATCGAATCGGGTATGTGCCTCATTTTTGACAGGCAAAAGCCTGTAGCAAGCGATATCAGAAGGCAGCAGGGCATTGACTCTTTTTAGAAAGTTTTGGGGTTCCAGTTTTTCATGATGGTCAAAATGAACAAACTGTTGCATTGCGTGTACGCCCGTGTCGGTGCGGCCGCTCCCCATGGTTTCCACATCCCTTCTCAGCAGCGTGGAAAGGGCCTTGTTGAGTTCGGCCTGCACGGTATGGGCATTTTCCTGCACCTGCCAGCCATGGTAGGCAGTACCCTTGTAGGCCAGCTCCAGAAAGTATCGATGTTGCTCGTTCATGAGGGGGCAAAGATAGGAATTCGTGGGGGAAAAATTGGGAATGGAGAATTAGGAATGAAAAAATGGCTTCGCGGAAGGCAAAGGGATGCAGACCTGCCTGCGCAGGCATGCAAACCCACCAAGTGCTATGACGTTTTGATTTCTCGCGGCGGCGCTGCGAAAATCGCAGCGCCTGCCTGCCAGGCAAAGGCAGGGTCGCCACGTACAATGGGTTGTATTACACTTATTTCTTCTTTGCGAAACTTAACCTCTTTGCGGTTTCCATTTTTTTCTCTGTGGCTCTGCGGTTATTTTAACCCGTCATTAGTACCGACCGAAGGGAGTGGAGAGGTCTAGCACGATTGCTGAACGTAAACAAAGCGGCCACGAAGAAGGGCACTAGTGGCTCATTAATCCATTCATCAGTCCTGAAGGGAATAAAGCGCAGCTATTCCCTTCAGGACCTTAAACCCTTCAACAAATAGGCAGTTGGTGAAGGAGAAAAAACACAGGTTTCACGGATTACTTAGAGGGAAGTTTGGGGGAAATAAAGCGCCGCGCTCTTTGCGGCACACTTTGCGCCCTCCCGATTCGCTTCGCTGCTCGGGACAGGTTTGCGAGAAACCACACATACCCGAATTCCAATTAAATCACCTGAAGGACCTTCATGCCGGAATTCCCCACCATTTCAAGGTGAAACCTATCTGAATAGCCCAGGAATTTGGCTACTATGATGATATCCTTCACGTCTTTTGAGAACTTCAGTCGCTGGGTACTGACCGGTTCCAGTTGCTTGCCATTTGCGCTCAATTGCAGGCTGGCAATTTCAAAGTTTTCGATTTCCGGTATGTAGCCCAAGAAATACAGGTGAAGGTCAAAGCCAATCAACCCCGAGGATTCCAAAGACCAATCTTGAATGGCGGACCAATCAAACTTAAGTACGTTTCCTCGCCTGTTTACCCATTCCCGACCAAAAGACAGTCCAAATCTGTCAAATGGATTTTTATTTACCAGATCCATTCCCACCAAAGCTTTCCAGGCATACTCCCCATGTAGTTTGTAATGCTGGTCCAACTTAGCCAACATGGGTTGGTAATTCTTGGTACTGAAAAGGATGCCGGAATTATTCTTGACCACCGTGTTCAGCAAGCCAGCCATTTTGTTTTTTACAGCAGGCGCTTTCGTCCAGGCTTGCATTACATCATTTAGCACCGCCTCTTTATGTGTTCCTCTAGCAGCGCGCACATGCTCTCCATAGGTATCACTATTTACGTATGTTTTGTTATCAATAGTGCCAGAAATAGCCCCTAGTTTGTGTTTGATTTTTGCCATGTCTTACTACAATATAAAAAGTGTTTTGTTTGGTTAAATTGGTAAAAATCACCCATTTATGCAATGGGTTACAGGGAAATGTTTATCAGAGTGTAAAAAAATGGCTAACGAGGTGAAGAAGGTTATAGGGACCTTACAGGGAATTTATAGGGACATTATAGAGACCTTATAGGGATATTGAGTTAGAGCTGAGCTAGGTTTCTTCCCAGTTCCCGTTAGCCCAAATATGGAGCTTGTCCATACCTAATCCATACCTCATCCGTACCATGCTTACCGCTATGATGGAGAGGGAAAAGGAGTGACCCGCCTGCAGTCTGATCCTATTGCGCCCTTTGCTCCCTCCCGATTCGCTTCTGCTCGGGACAGGTTTGCGAGAAACTTCTCCTCTTACATTGAGATTGCTTCAGGGAATGAACCCCTCTGTGGGATTGTGAGGCTCCAGAACTGATTTTACTTAGCCTCCGATTCTCAGTGGTTATTTTGTTATTTTCCTTATTCCCCATTCCTAATTTCCAATTCCCCATTGCCTTAACTTGCGATTATAAGCAGAAGGCTGTTATTTTGTCAAAACTTAAAAAAAATGATACAACGCGTTCAAACAATCTTTCTTTTTTTACTGGCCCTCTGTATGGTGTTGGTAGCACTTTTCCCACTTTGGTCCCAGGTCAACCCTAGCCAGACCGAGCAGGTGATGCTCACGGCATGGACACTGACAGTGACCACTATCGGGGTTTCCGAGATTTCCGAATCCGCCGGAGTGGTGAGCCAGACAACTACCGCATATTTGGGTTTTCTGGCCGTAGTTTCTGGCTTACTTGCCCTTTATAGCCTCAGCCAATTCAAAGACAGAAAGCGGCAGATGATGCTCAATATGATCAATTCCCTTATCATGGTGATTATTCTGGGTGCTACCGTTTACCTCTCCATTACTGCAAATGACGCCATAGGAGGCAGGGATACCGGAGCCTTTATGCTTGGGTTTTATGCCATTGTCCTGGCCATGCTAATGAATCTGCTCGCCAACCGTTTTATCCGAAAGGATGAAATGCTGGTAAGGTCGGTTGATCGGATTAGGTAAGGATTTAAACCTGCCAGGTTTTGGAAACCTGGCAGGTTTTTTTTTAACTTTCCCCTATGAGATTCGAAACCGTAGCCATCCATGCGGGCACGCAAGTGACAGACAGCCGCAGACCCGTGACCCAACCCATCACGCTTTCCACCATTTTTGAACACCAAGAGGATTCCCTGATCTATACCCGGGCGGCCAATCCCAACCGCCTGGCACTGGAAAATCTGCTTGCCAAGCTGGAAAAAGGAAAGGACGCCGCAGCCTTCTCCTCCGGAAATGCAGCAGGAATGGCCGTGTTCCAGGCCCTGCCTGCCCACAGCCACATCATCGCCCCGGAGGATATGTATCATGGGCTGAAAAAGCAGTTGTTGGAAGTGTTCAAAGGGAAACTGGCCGTCACTTTTGTGGATATGGGTAAGACTGCCAATATTGGGTCGGCTATTCGGGATAACACCAAACTGCTTTGGATCGAAACTCCCTCCAATCCGCTGCTCAAAATCACGGATATCAAAGCTGCCTGTGAGCAGGTGAAGGATGTGCAGGACATCAAAATTGTCTGCGACAACACTTTTGCCACTCCCGTTTTCCAGAATCCCTTGGATCTGGGGGCAGATATCGTCATGCACAGCAGCACCAAATACCTCGGCGGCCATTCCGATATCCTCGGAGGGGCATTGATCACCAAAGAGGAGGATGCCTTCTGGGAGCAAATCAGGCTGGTACAGCAGGTTGGTGGAGCAGTGCCTTCGCCGTTTGACTGTTATTACCTTACCCGCAGCATCAAGACCCTGGCCTATAGAATGAAGGGACATGCAGAACACGCAGGGATTATCGCTACCTATTTGGAAAACCACCCCAACGTGGAAAAAGTATTCTACCCAGGATTGAAATCGCAAGAGGGCTTTGAGGTAGCCTCTGCGCAGATGACTGGCTTCGGTGGCATGCTCTCATTCCTTTTCAAGGGTACTGCGGAGGAAACGGATAAGGCTATAGCCAAGCTAAAATTCATCACCAACGCCACAAGTCTCGGCGGAGTGGAAAGTCTCATCGAAAGAAGGGCCGCCGTGGAGGGGCCTGATACCACCACGCCCCAGAACCTGGTCAGGGTGTCGGTTGGTTTGGAACACCTGGATGATCTGCTGAGCGATCTGGATGGGGCGCTGGGTTGAGAAAAAATTGTCACAGAGTAACTCAGAGTTCGAGCACAGAGTCTCACTGAGCTGCGTCGCGGAAAATGCTGGGCGGGGAGTAAATGAAGGGGCACATTTGATTCTGCTGATTATATCCAATGAGGTAGAGGTGATTAGTTAATCTGTGTTAATCTAAGTAATCTGTGGTTAAACATTTTTATAGAGATTAATTTTTCACTAAATTTATAGGGGCGGACTCAAAACTTTAAAGGCTATGTTTCAGAAGATTTTATTCAGTGCGGGGTTGATGTTGGTTGTTTTTACATCTTGGGGTCAGGAGACTTTGGATATCGATGGTGTCGAAATCAAGGTTCATGGCATATTTTCCCCGGAAAAAGTCGACCGGATGTCCATCATAAAGCCGTCCCCTGGATTCAATTCCAATATGGAAATTGCCGCGTTAACTCCGGTTGAGCAGGCCAAGATGCCGATTTACAACGACAGGCCTGAGGTGAGAGAAATGCCGAGGCTCAGAGAATACAGTCCCACCGGCAGTTATGGGCAAGACCGTTTTGGTGAACTGGTGCCGAAGGGGGAGATAAATGAAGCGTTGAAGTTACTGGAGCCCGGAGCTTTTGTTTTTGATCCAAAAAAAGAGAATGGAGAATAGCCGGAACGAAGCCAAATTTTTATAAGGACTTTTAGCTCAACGCGATTTTTAAATCAAAAAGCAATTAAATGGATTCCTACGATGTGATTAATATAGTTGGGCTTTGTGCTGTGATCCTTCTCTGCCTTATGGCCGTGATTGATATCAATGTGCGGGTTTATCGAGGCAAAAAGCGAAGCATTTATTGGATATGGCTGGTGTTTTTCTTTCCCATTCTTGGCCCACTCCTTTATTTTCAACTGAGAGATAGGGTGTAAAAGAAAATGGCCTAAATTTCTCCTACCCTTTTCAGGATTTGAATTATTTCTTCTTTAGTTAGATTGTCTATCTTGCCTTTGTCATAAATACATACAAGAAAGACCTGTTCCTCCGTAATTTTTACCAAAGTTATTACTCTTGCCCCTCCGGATTTGCCTTTCCCTTTTGAGGATATTGGTAGCCTTACTTTATAAATGTTTTGTCCAAGAGAAATTCCTTTTGTGGGATTCTGTAAAAGTTCTTCTCCTAATCTCTCCAGATCATCTTTCAGGGAAATGTATTTTTTACTTAGCTTCTTAGCCTGTTTTTGGAATAGTTCAGTTAAGATTAGGCTAAAGCTCATTCAAAAAGTCTTTAAGAGTGCTGCCTTTCATTTTGCCTTCCTTTATGAGCTTCACTTGTCGAAGGCCCTGCTCAATGCCTTGTAGGGTTTCTTCTTTGGTCTCAATAGCCTCTTCATCCACCCTCTCCAGTCCTAGCTTTTGAACAAGTTCCAAAAAGAAGTGATATTGATCATCAGGTATTTGTAATGTAACTCTTTTCATATTAAGAAGGTATAAAACCCAATTTAACAACCTTTGTTGATTGAAAAAAGTTGCTGAAAAAAAATAGCCACGAATTCACTAATGAATCCGTGGCTATTTTTTTTTGTCCGCGAAGGGGCTTGCTTTTGTCGGTAGAGAGACTCGGTGAAACTTCCTTAAAAACTCCGCGAAACTCATTTTTGAACTCTGCGAAACTCCGTGTCCCTTTTTAAACTCTACTTCCTCTCAAACCCCTCAATCGTCCGCTCAATGATGTCGCAGCACTCATGTAGCTGCTCTTCGGTGATGACCAACGGAGGCGCGAAGCGGATGATGTTGCCGTGGGTGGGTTTGGCCAGTAGGCCGTTGTCTTTTAGGGCCACGCAGATGTCCCAGGCGGTGCTGCTGTCCTCGCTGTCGTTGATCACCACGGCGTTCAAGAGGCCTTTGCCCCTGACCAGCTTCACGATGTTGTATTTGTCCACCAATTTCTGCATCCGCTCTCTGAAGATATTGCCGAGCTTTCTGGCATTTTGGGCAAGCTTTTCGTCCTTTACCACATCAAGAGCAGCCATCGCAACCTTGGCGCCAAGTGGGTTTCCCCCGAAGGTGGAACCGTGCTGACCGGGCCTGATCACGCCCATGATCTCGTCATTGGCCAATACAGCAGAAACCGGGAAGAAGCCACCCGAAATGGCCTTGCCCAAAATGAGCATGTCCGGCTGGGTGTAGGTTTCCTGCTTTTCGCAGTGGCCTTCACAGCTGCAGTTGCCGCACACGGCCAAAAGTGAACCCGTCCTTGCAATACCCGTCTGGATCTCATCGGCGATGAAAAGCACATTGTTTTCCTTGCAGACAGCGGCTACTTCTTTAATATAAGTATCGTCCGGGGTATAAACGCCTGCTTCACCCTGGATAGGCTCCACCAGGAAGGCAACCACGTTTTTATTTTCGGCCATGATGGTTTTCAAGGCATCTACATCGTTATATGGCACTTTGACAAAGCCTGCTGTGTAGGGCCCGAAGTTTTTACGGGCATTTTCGTCATTTGAAAAGGAGATGACGGTCGTCGTCCTGCCGTGGAAATTGTTGTCGGCCACGATGATTGTTGCCTGATTTTCCTCAATTCCTTTTTTCTCGTAACCCCATTTACGGGCGATCTTGATGGCGGTCTCCACCCCCTCGGCGCCGGTGTTCATAGGAAGCACTTTGTCGAAGCCGAAGTATTCGGTGATGTATTTCTCGAATGGCCCCAGCACGTCATTGTGAAAAGCCCTTGAGGTCAAAGTCAGGGTTCCCGCCTGCTCAATCAGCGCGTCCTTGATCCTAGGGTGGCAGTGGCCCTGGTTGACGGCCGAGTAGGCGGAAAGGAAGTCGAAATATTTCTTACCTTCCACATCCCATAAAAATACGCCTTCGCCTTTTGAAAGCACCACCGGCAGCGGGTGGTAGTTGTGGGCGCCGTATTTGTCTTCTAAAGCAATGGCCTGCTGGCTGGAGGTTATTTTTTCAATCATAAAATCTGTAGTTTTGCCCGCACTTATCGGGCTGAGGTTTGTTTTGGGTAAAAACAAATATAGGGATAAAAGACGGAAGACGGAAGACGGAACAAAAGAGGCCACTAAGTTCTCCAAAGTAAAAAAAAGTCGCACACCTGTCCCGAGTGACGAAGTGGATCGGGAAAGGGAAGAGGTCACTGCGGGCACAAAGGTTATGAATGCAGAACATTAAGCGTCACCTCGACCGGAACGGAGTGGAGTGGAGAGGTCTAATAAATATTGTTCTCGATCTAGATTTCTCCATTCGCTCCCGAAAAGGGTCGCTCAGTCGAAAAGACGGTTTATATAATATGATGAAAAAGAAAAAAGAACCCATCAAGCCCCAGCAAGTCCAACCCGGTGACTACTATTTCAACGAGGCGGGGCTGATGGTGTTTACGGAGCAGTACCACCTCAGGAGAGGCTTTTGTTGTGGGAGTGGGTGCAAGCATTGCCCGTACCGGAATGGGAAATAAGGAATTGGGAATAGAGAATTAGAAATGAGGAATTGGGAATGGAGAATCAGAAATATCGGTCATTCAAAAACCTTAATTCTTAATTCCTAATTCTTAATTCCTAATTCATAACTTCCCATTTCCACGTTAATGACATCCAACAGATTAGGTAATAAATTTTTGCTGCTCTTTTGGTAATTCCCGAAAAGTTCCGATATTTGCAAACTCAATTTAGAAAACGTCTTAAATATTACGATCATATATCATGGCAAAAGTTTGTGACATCACCGGTAAAAGACCTCGAGTAGGTAACAATGTATCGCACGCCAACAACAAGACCAAGCGTAAGTTTTATCCAAACTTGCACAAGAAATCTTTCTATGTACCAGAAGAAGATGCTTGGATCACGTTGAAGGTTTCTTCAAAGGCTTTGAGAACCATCAACAAGAAGGGTATCTCTGCAGTGTTGAAAGAAGCTCAGCAGAACGGTAACATTATCATTAAATAAATAGAATTACTCTTTTAAAGATATAGAGCGATGGCTAAGAAAGGTAACAGAGTACAAGTGATCATGGAGTGCACCGAGCATAAGACTAGCGGTCTTCCAGGTACTTCCAGATATATCACGACCAAAAACAGAAAAAACACTACCGAAAGATTGGAATTGAAGAAGTTCAACCCAATCATGAAGAAAGTGACTGTTCATAAAGAAATCAAATAATTAGGCGGGTATCCTTGCTTGATACCTCCTTTAAATAGTTAAGATATGGCTAAGAAAGTAGTAGCAACCCTAAAAAAAGAAGGCGGCGTCACTTATGCTAAAGTGATCAAAGCGGTAAAGTCTGAAAAGACTGGTGCCTATACCTTCAGAGAAGAGATGGTTCCAACCCCAATGGTTCAGGAAACATTGAAAAAATAATTTTGCCTTTTTTGCAAAGCATTTGAAAGTCCCTTTCGGTAATCTATCGGAACTGGGACTTTTTTGTTATATTCAAGGGCGTAATGTCCGTTTTAAGAAATCACCTGCTTAAATTCAGGTGTTTATTTGTGTAAAAGCTATGGGAATTTTTGGTTTCTTTTCGAAAGATAAAAAGGAAAGCCTAGACAAAGGCCTAGAAAAATCCAACGAGAATCTTTTTTCCAAATTGGGCAAAGCCATGGTCGGCAAGTCCAAAGTGGACGAGGAAATCCTCGATGAACTGGAAGAAATCCTGATCACCTCCGATGTAGGCGTGGACACGACCATCAAGGTGATCCGCAGAATCGAGGAGCGGGTGGCGCGTGACAAGTACGTCAGCACCGCCGAACTTGATCAGATCCTGCGTGAGGAAATCATGGGACTGTTGGAAGAAAACAACACCGAAGACCTTACCGATTTTGACCTTCCCAAAGACAAAAAACCATACGTGATCATGGTGGTCGGCGTCAACGGTGTGGGTAAAACCACCACCATCGGCAAACTTGCCCACCAATTCAAGCAGGCGGGCAAGTCCGTGGTCCTTGGCGCGGCAGATACTTTCAGAGCGGCGGCCGTGGATCAGCTTATCCTTTGGGGCGAGCGGGTAGGCGTCCCGGTGATTTCCCATGGCATGAATACCGACCCGGCATCAGTGGCTTTCGACGCGGTGAAAAAAGCCGTGGATATGCAGGCCGACGTGGTGATCATAGATACCGCCGGTAGGCTTCACACCAAAGTCAACCTGATGAATGAATTGGGTAAGATCAAAAGGGTGATGCAAAAATTCATAGAAACCGCACCCCATGAGATCCTCTTGGTGCTGGATGGCTCCACCGGACAGAATGCCTTTATCCAGGCCAAGGAATTTACCCGTGTAACCGAAATCACTTCCCTTGCCATCACCAAACTTGACGGTACTGCCAAGGGTGGCGTGGTCATCGGCATCTCCGATCAGTTCAAAATCCCCGTGAAATACATCGGCGTAGGTGAAAAAATGAGCGACCTGCAGGTGTTTAACAGGAAGGAATTCGTGGATTCGTTGTTTAAGAAGAAGTAAACAAGGGGACACAGAGTTTCGCGGAGTTCAAAAAAATGGAGTTTCACAGAATCCCTCTTCGCGGATTTTTTCCACAGAGATGCTCAGAGTTTTCTTTTAATTTTATATAGACCACCAGGCTTGAAGCAGGTTTGGTGGTTTTTTGTTTTTCTGCCACTGAGACGCGAAGGATTTTCTTCGAGACTTTGGGGCTTAGTGGCTAATTAGCTTCAATTGTTTTTCTTTGCGCCTTCGCGCCTTCGTGGCCCCAAATAAAAAAAGCGTCGATTCACATCGACGCCTAAAAAATAATGCAAGGAGTTGAAAAAATGTCCGTTTGCTGTACGTATTCAAAAGTAGCTATTTCCAAATTGGCCTGTGCAAACTTACCGTTAAGTAATATTTAAGTTAAATAGGTTTAAAGTGACTGGGGTAATATTGGTTTAATGTTGGGTGTCAGATGTCGGATGTCGGATGTAAGAGCGAAGAGCGAAGACCGGAAGGCTGAAGACGGGAGAATTGCTTTATTTTTTGTACTTTTGCATGAAATTTAGAAAGAACGATTTGAAGGCGAGAACATTAAAGAAAGATAAGGTCAACATCATCACCATGGGATGCTCCAAAAATTTGGTGGATTCCGAAGTGTTGTTGACCCAGCTCAAGGGCAACGGCATCGATGCCAACCACGAGTCGAGTGCCCAAGACAACAATATCATCATTATTAATACCTGTGGGTTTATCGACAATGCCAAACAGGAGTCCATCGACACCATCCTGCAGTATGCCGATGCCAAGGAGCGCGGGCTGGTAGATAAGGTCTATGTGACCGGCTGCCTATCTCAGCGCTACAAGGATGACCTGGAAAAGGAAATCCCACAGGTGGATGCCTTCTTCGGCACCCGTGACCTTCCTGCCATACTCAAAAAATTCAAGGCCGATTACAAGCATGAGCTGGTAGGGGAGCGTCTGCTTACGCATTCTTCCCACTACGCTTATATGAAGATATCCGAAGGCTGCGACAGACCCTGCTCCTTCTGTGCTATTCCTTTGATGAGAGGCGGACACGTGTCCCGTTCCATTGAGGAGCTGGTGAAGGAAGCCGAGCACAAAGCGGCCAACGGAACAAGAGAGTTGTTGCTTATTGCGCAGGACTCCACCTATTATGGGTTGGACCTTTACAAGAAAAGAAGACTGGCCGACCTGATGAGAGCCCTTTCCGATGTGGATGGCATCGACTGGATCCGCTTGCATTATGCCTATCCAACTGGCTTCCCGATGGATGTCATCGAGGTGATGAAGGAAAGACCGAATATCTGTAACTATTTGGATATTCCGTTGCAGCATGGTTCCTCAGATGTGCTAAAAGCTATGAGAAGGGGCACCAGCCGTGAAAAGCAGGAAGATTTGATCCACAGCATCCGTGACATTTTGCCGGACATTGCTATCCGTACTACTTTGATCGCCGGACACCCTGGTGAAGGGGAGAAGGAATATCAGGAAATGGTGGATTTTGTGGAAAGGATGAAATTTGAAAGGCTTGGAGTCTTCACCTACAGCCATGAGGAAAATACCCATGCACACAGCATGGAAGACAGCACCCCTGAAGAAGTGAAGCAGGAACGTGCCAACCACCTGATGGAAATCCAGGAGCAGATCAGCTATGACCTCAACCAGGAAAAGATCGGGAAAACCTTTAAGGTATTGGTGGACAAAAAAGAAAACGGCCAATGGGTCGGAAGAACTGAATATGATTCTGTGGAGGTAGACAATGAAGTGCTGATTGATGCTTCCAAGCATTATTGCCGTGTGGGTGATTTTGTGGATGTGAAGATCACTGAGGCGACGGAGTTTGACCTTTATGGGGATGTAGTGGAAAAATAAAAAACACAGATTAAACGAATTGCACAGATTGTTCTGTAGTTTCTGCGTGTAAAAATTTATGAAACCTGCCAGGCTTTCGTGAAATAGATTAAACCTGGTAGGTTTTTTTGTTGAATCCAGAAGCCTGTCAGGTTTTTGAGTTCATTAGTGATACCTGTACAAACTCTGAAGAAAAACGTTAAATTTATATTATGGGAGTAATTGTAATTGAAACGATAAATGAGGAGCAGTCTGAAACTGTAAAAGCAATCCTGAAAGCTTTGAAAGTGAGGTTTACAGCGACAGAAGATATTTCCGAATCCAAAATAATAGCCGAAAGTGTAGCTCAGGGTTATAAAGAAATGCTGGATGCAAAGGCTGGGAAAATCAAAGCTCGAGATGCTAGGGATTTGTTTGATGAACTATGAGCATTTCGGTAAAGACTTTACCAGAGTTTGATAAGCAACTTAAAAAGTTGGTCAAGAAGTATCCCTCCCTCAAATCTGAATTTCATGATTTGATAGATAACCTGGAGAAAAATCCTCACCTAGGAGCACCACTTTTTAAAAACTGTTACAAGATCCGAATAGCTATAAAGAGCAAGAGTAAAGGGAAATCTGGAGGGGGTCGGGTGATAACCCACGTAGCCCTCTCTGAAAATTCTGTGTATTTGCTTTCCATTTATGACAAATCAGGGCAAGAATCAGTAACTGACTCATTCATTACTTCTCTCTTAAGTAAAATAAAACCTGAGTAATTTCTTTTCAATTTTATTTAACCCAATTTATTCATGAACCTTAAAGAGGTCAACAGCCCCGCTCTTCAAAAAGAATTCATAGAAATGGCCGTGAGGCTTTATAAAAACGAAAAGAATTGGATTCGTCCGCTTAACAAGGATATAGAAAATCTATTCCACCCGGATGCCAACAAGCTTTTTAGGCAGGGCGCCAAAGCAAAGCGATGGCTGCTCCTCAATGAACAGGGGGAGACAATAGGCCGGATAGCAGCCTTTATCAATCCCAAAATGAAGGAGAAGCAACCTACTGGAGGTATTGGTTTCTTTGAATCTACTAATGACCAAAAAGCCGCTTTTATGCTCTTTGACGTTGCCAAGGATTGGTTGCAATCGGAAGGCATGGAGGCCATGGACGGTCCGATCAATTTTGGCGAAAGAGACAAGTGGTGGGGGCTACTGGTGGATGGATACTCACCGGCCAACTACAACATGCCCTGGAATTTTGCCTACTACCGGGAGTTCTTTGAGGCCTATGGTTTCCAGGTTTACTTCAAACAGTTTACCTACATGAGGCCCACCCGGGGGGTAGATTTTGATCCCAAAATGATTGAAAGGGCCAACAAAATTATCGGTAGTCCCGACTTTGAGTTTAGGTCTATCACCAAGGACGAGATTTTGACCAAAGCTCCGGAGTTTTTTATGGAGGTCTACAACAAAGCTTGGGCAAGGCATATGGGCAAATCCCTGACCTTGAAGGAGACCAAGTTGATGTTTACCAAAATGAAACCCATCATTGATGTTCGCCTGATATATTTTGGGTTTCACAAAGGCGAGCCGATATCTTTCTTCATCAATATTCCCGAACTGAATCAGCTTTTCAAGCATGTAAATGGCAAGATGGATCTGATCGGAAAGCTAAAGTTTTTGTGGCACAAAACCTTTAACCCGCCCAATAAAATGCTTGGATTGGTGTTTGGGGTGGTGCCCGAGTTTCAGGGCAAAGGTGTGGAGAGCGCCATGATCATGGAGTATAACGAACAATATGCTAGTAAATCTAATTTCAGTTATGAAACTATTGAGATGAACTGGATAGGGGACTTTAACCCCAAGATGATGCGGGTATGCGAGCAGTTGAATGCGGAGATTTATAAGACGCATCATACCTATAGGTATCTCTTCGATAGGGAGAAGCCCTTTGAAAGGCATAGGATCTTTGAGTGATGCGGGATGTCGGATGACCGATGCCAGAAGTGATTATCGTAGTCACCTCGACCGTAGCGCTAGCTCAGTGGAGAGGTCTTGTAATGTAAAGGGACCTCTCCACTCCGTTCCGGTACTAATGACGAATAAAAGTTCTCGCAGCGGTCGCAGCGATTTTCGCAGCGCCGCCGCGAGAAATCATTCGTCATAGCTTAGGGTGTGTTTTAAAACATGGAGCCTCGAGGTGAGGAAAAGACGAACAATAAAGTACAGACTAGAGATTATTCTGTTGGGTTAACCCCATTAACTATAAAAAACAAAAATGAAAAAATACGACGTTACCGGCATTGGGAATGCCCTTGTGGATATTGAATTTAAAGTTACCGATAAGTTTTTCCTTGACAACGGGGTGGAAAAAGGAGTGATGACCCTGGTGGATGAGGATCGCCAGAATGCCCTGATGCGCGTAATTAACACGGCCGAGGCCAAAAAACAGTGCGGTGGATCTGCCGCCAACACCGTGATTGCCGTGAGCCAGTTTGGTGGTAATTCCTATTACTGCTGCAAGGTGGCCGATGATGAACTGGGCCATTTCTTCATGGATGACATGAAGGAATCAGGCGTTGACCACAACCTTAATCCTGAGAAGTTGGAGGAAGGCATTACCGGCAAATGTCTGGTGATGGTAACCGAGGATGCCGAAAGGACCATGAATACTTTTTTGGGGATAACGCAAAACTATTCAGTGGCCGATGTCAATGAAGCGGCAATCAAGGATTCCAAATACCTCTATATCGAAGGTTACCTGGTAACTTCCGAAAATGGAAAGGCAGCCATGCTTCAGGCGAAGAAAATCGCAGAAAACAACGGTGTGAAAGTGGCCATGACCTTTTCCGATCCGGCTATGGTGAAATACTTCAAGGAAGGGTTTGACGACGTGATTGGCCATAGCGTAGACATGCTTTTTGCCAATGAGGAAGAGGCGATGATCTATACCGGTAAGGACAACCTGATGGATGCCCGTGAGGAGCTGAAGAAAGCCGCCAAGCACTTCTGCATCACCCAAGGGAAAAATGGTGCGATTATCTGGGATGGCGACACCTTCATCGACATCGAGCCCTACAAAACCGAGGCAATTGACAGCAATGGCGCGGGTGATATGTTTGCCGGTGCCTTCATGTACGGCATCACCAACGGCCACAGCTATGCTTCCAGCGGCAAGTTGGCTTCCATGGCCAGCTCAAAGATTGTGAGCCAGTTTGGGCCAAGGTTGAAGTGGCACGAGGCGAAGGAGATCTTGGCAAGGCTGAATCCTTAAATTGGAAACAGGGCGCATTTTGATCTAGAGAATAATTTCTCGCAAACCTGTCCCGAGCAGCGAAGCGAATCGGGAGGGCGCAACGGAAAACGCAACGGGCGCAACGCTTTAGTTGGGTTTTTGGACACCTTAGATGAAAGTAGAATTTAAAAATCACCGGTCTTTTGGCCGGTGATTTTTTGCTTTTACACAGACTGCACAAGTAGATGTGCAAAAGCCGTTTTTACTGCACATGTACATGTGCAATAGAAACAGCCAAAAACAAGGGTGAACGCTTTGATGGACTTTGTCACGTCCTAATTTCACTTGACACTTTTTTCTCAAGACTTTAATTTTTCTCCGCGAAGTGGCCTTTGTGAAACTTCGTGAAAACTTTGTGGACTTTGTGGCCATTTTTTTTCACATCTTTCTTCCGTCTTCCGTCCTGCCAATCAAGGGAAAATTGGCCTTTGGTATCATTGCGGATCAAATTAGGAAAAATGATTTGCATCTAAACTTTAGTTGGTCTATTTTACAGGGCTTTTAGTTTTTGTTTGCTCGGGTATGAAGAATATTTTGAACGTGGATTATTATACGAGGGTTCATCTGTTTTGGACGGTTCTGTTGCTGTTTATAGGTTTTAAGCTCAATCATTCTTTTGGTGATTATATCACTGAAACCAACATTTTTGACCTTCATTTTTCCCGTGCTGGGATAGCAGGTATCAGAATGGCGGCGGTGTATTTTATGATATGACTGATGGACCGAAAGGGAAATCCTGTGATGAAATTTTGTACGGTGCTTTGCATGTATTTTCTAATTGAAATTTATCCATTGATCTTTAAGAATGCGCCCCTTGATTATTGGAGGTTTGCATACTTGGGACTGGTTGGGTTGCTGCTATGGAAATTTGATATACCCTTCCGAAGAAAATATCTGAAGGAAAAGATAGAGGTTTGTTAAATATGAAAAAGAAACAATTGACATGGGTCAACGTGCTGATTATTGCCATAACGATAATTGTTGGATTGACCATTACCGGGAGTTGGGGAGATTTTAAAAGGGGGCTTAAGGGTGAGCCTCCGGCCCAAAAAGAGCAGCAAAATGATAAAAGATGATAGTTTAAGAATGAGCATAGGATTTAACAAAGGAATGGCTGCCATTTGTTTTCTGCTTTGTGCAGTCCAATTAGTTTTCTTTGGGATAAGGTTTTATGAACTGAAAGCTGAGCCGATGGGCGAGGTAATGTCAACGCTTGGGCTTCTGGGGCCTGCTTTTTCTGTCATAGGCGTTGGATTGGCTGGGGTAGCTTTTGTAAAAAGGTTGAAATCGGACGAAAGATAGCATGAAGCATATTCGTAAGATGTTCAACCCTTTCTGGGTTGTTGGGGAGGTGAAGATATAGCGATCCCCCGGTTGCACCGGGGGTTATTCACATTCAACCCCGCTGGGGTTGGACTATAACTTCCACTAGTGAAGAAGCCTGAAGGGCTTCAATTTGAGTAACCATGGGTGGAACCCATGGATAGCAAGAGACTTTTATTTGGCAATGCTGGAGGCGTTGAACAGCGGCTCTTTAGGAATCTGGTATTGCCTATACTAGGCGATATTCAACCCTTTCAGAGTTGTTGGTGGTAATAAAGATGTGGCGGTCCCCCGGTTGCACCGGAGGTTATTTATATTCCACCCCGCTGGGGTTGGGTGGTAAGTTTCACTAGTTAAGAAGCCTGGAGGGCTTCAATTTGAGTAACCTTGGGTGGATCCCATGGATAATAAGAGAGTGATATTTGACAACGCTGGAGGCGCTGAAGAGCTGCTTTTTAGGAAAAACTATTAATGGGATATGAAATATTTGAAAGCGACAGTTTATGCTTTACTTGCACTTCAATTTGGTTATCGAGCTTTTGAGGTAGCCTTAAATGACCCAACGAAAACATTTGAAATATTCAACTTTAAAGTCAACAAGTATGTGTATTTTTTAACATATGCGCTAACTTTTATTGTCTTAATGAAGTATTCCATTTTTGTATTTAGGTCTTCTAAAGCGAAA
This sequence comes from Litoribacter ruber, assembly GCF_018500185.1. Lineage (GTDB taxonomy): Bacteria > Bacteroidota > Bacteroidia > Cytophagales > Cyclobacteriaceae > Litoribacter > Litoribacter ruber. The sequence continues at coordinate 154,106 of NZ_JAHBGI010000009.1, forward strand.
AAGAGTTTATCTAAATGAAGTTCAATAAATCCGATTACCGACTGGCTATTTACATTTCAGTGATATATGCCATTGGGCATCAAATCTTCAGGTATTTGGAAGGGATCTATTACAATAGTGACTGGGGAGCGGCCTGGACTAACTTGAAGTTTTTTTCCGATTTTTAAACTTACTTGGGAATCGGGTTTTTAGTAGGCCTAGACATAGCTTATTTTATGGACAAGTCTGAAAGTTCAAGAATTGAACTTAGAGAGAGGTTTTCTATTTGGTATTAATCTTAATTTTCCACCATTTTCTCACTCATATCAAAAAGAACATCGAGGCAAAGGTCCAATCCGTTATCCCATATCAGAGTTTCTAATTCTGGATCAATGTTGGCCTTTTTGAAAACTGTTGGATCCTTGAGTTCTGATAATTTGGAACCGGGCTCTTTTCCCCAACGGTGAATGCTGTCATAAAGATCCTTTTGACGTAGTTCATCATTTTCAAATTTTAATGTAATGGTAAAGTCTTGGATTTCGATAATTTCCTTTACTGAATGCATGGTTACTTTAAGTTAATGGTTTGATTTTGTGTAAATTTGGATTTAAACGAACAGTTTTCTTGGGTAGTTCGCCTTCTAAGATTTCACCTGTCTCAATTCCAAAAATTCCTTTAGAATCTCCATATTTTGCATGAAAATGTGGTGGGTTGTGATCTTTAATAAACATTTAAATTACTACTTCATAGAATCGGCTGAGTTCTGGCATAAAAGTTTTGGTAATGATTAAAAAAAAAATGAAGTCTAAAAAAACTTCTAAACATGAGATTGCATAGTAAGTCTTCGTAAAAAGTAACTTCCCAATCTGCTAAAATTAGCCACTCAGGCCTTTGTGGCCAACCAACCCTTACTCCACTTCAATCCTCTTCATAAAGAAAACCTGTTTGCTTTCGCCGTTTTCGCTGATTCTCTTTTGGCCAGAAAGGATGTAACTGTGGTCTTCGAGATGCTGCAGGGCCAAGGTCCTTTTAGAAATATTGCCTGATTCTTCGATGATTTCCGAAAGCTCTACTGCCTTGTTGACATACGCGGGCGTTCCCTCGGTAAATCTGCTGGCAAACAGCTTGTCCTCGCTCAGCATCAGGTAGCTTAAGCTATGGGCATTCCAGTGGTAGCTTGCCAGTGGCAAGGATCTGTATTGGTTGGTTTGGGGAAAAGGGACGGAAACGTGCCACAACAGGTTGGCATCTTCATCCAAGTGTACAAATTGCCCGCTCAAGTAAGTAAACTCCCTAGGAACCCGCGAAAAGGAAGGGGTGTGGGGTGTCTGCAGGTTGGGTGGTAAGATCGGGCTGTACCTGTCAAAGTTGTCCACCTGGCTGTTGCTATAAAACCTCAGGTATTGGTTGATGTTGTAATTGATCACCGGGTTGTTGTTGTGGCGGTATTGGTTGAGGTACACCAGATATCCCGCATCCTGATGCTCAAAACTGTTGATCAAAATATTGTTTCTGACAGGCGTGGGGCGGCTGCGCTTTTGGTTTCTCTGTACCTGCCGGGTTTTGATTGTCTTGGCATCTGATGCCAAGTGGTCATGGAAGCTAGTCAAACTGGTGAAATTGTAATCGAACAGCTCCTCACTGCCTACAGACTCCTTTCGGTAGAGGTACAAGCCTTCAAAAACCTCATTCCTCCTCGGTCCATATAGACCTAAAAAATGCTTTTCATAGGGATTGCCGATAAACTGCATGTTGCGGGTCACTGTAGCCTTATCCTGCCAGGGTGTCACAGAAAAGTCCTGAATCAATTGCCCATCGGTGTCAAATTCAAAATGTGTCAGCATATTAATCCCTTTGGGATCATTGTGCTGCACACCCACAAAGAGCGTTTTGGAGCTGGCGTTTTTCTGGAAATATTGTAGTTGAAGGTCTGCCTGAACAAACTTTTCTTTTGCCACTTTTTGGGTTTCTAAGTCAAAAACCTGGAGCAATAGAATATTGTCAGCCATGCCGGCCATTAAAACCTTGCCGTCCATCACCTGAAAAGCATTAAAACCCATTTCCCCGACCTGATTGATCCGGCCACCGGCAGGGGATTTGTCGAGGCGGAAGTTGGGGTAGTACACCGGTGAGAGGCCTTTTATCTCATGCTTGGCCAGTTGCTGGGTGCGAATGTTAAACTGGTAAATATGCCTTTCTCTAATCAGGTAATCTTTTTGAAGATAGAAGGAAAGGAAATAAAGATTGTCCCCGTCCAGATCAACCGCTTTGAGGTTTTCGAGTGGATGTAGATCAAAAGTCACCGTGGACTCCAATTCCAGGTTTTTATCAGCCACCAGCACCTGAACCGTGCGTTGCTGACTCATCAACTGTTGTTCCGATATCATCCTGAACCCGATAACTTTACTTTTGGTGGTGAGAAGCTGAAAGTTGGGTTCGTTGTTTCGAATGGCAACATTGGTCTGCTCTGTCAACTGTGTCTGCCCAAAAGATGCTCCGGAAAATAAGAGAAGCAATAGGAGTGAAAGAAATCTTTTCATGTAAAAAAGGAAGGATTCATATTGTTTACGGATGTAAACTAAAAATAGTTGGGTTTACGAAGGTTTAGAAGTTTATTTCTTGACGCTTCGCGTTGCGGGAGGTTTAGGCGTTTAGTCGCGATGCGCGGAATTACCTAAACCTCTAACCCGTCCCGATGCGCGCCAGCGCCAATCGGGACATAAACCCCTAACCCAATATTCAAATCCCCAGGTTCTCCGCATCAACCAGCTCCACCATTCTCCCCATCTTTTTCTGAATAACCTTAAAATGGTGGCGGTCCTCTTCGGTGATAAGGGAAATTGCCTCCCCTTCAGCACCGGCACGGCCCGTGCGGCCTATCCGGTGAATGTAGTCCTTGGGGGAGCGGGGGAGTTCGTAGTTTACCACATAGGGCAAGTCCTTGATGTCGATACCCCGAGCGGCCAGATCTGTGGCCACCAGTACCTGTAAGGCTCCGGCTTTAAATTGCTTGAGGGCCTCGGTTCGGCCTCCCTGACTTTTGTCCCCATGAAAAGCCATGGCATGAATACCGTGCTTGCTGAGTTTTGCCGCCAGGTTGTCGGCGGTTCTTTTGGAGGAGGCAAAAACCAGCACCTGCTTCCAGTCCCCGGTAGCGATTAGGTGTCTTAGCAGGGGACCTTTCTTTTCTTGGCTCACCAGGTAGGCCGTTTGGGTGATCTGGTCCGGTGACACCGTCTCCGGTTCCGCTTCAATTTTGACCGGCTTGTGCAGTAGTTTGTCAATCAGCTTCTCCACGGCCTCATCCATGGTCGCCGAGAAAAGTATGTTTTGACGCTTCCTAGGCAGGCGGGAAAGGATCTCATCCACCTCCAGTTTGAATCCCAAATTGAGGACCTTATCGGCCTCATCAAGGACAAGGGTATCCAGTTGGTCCAGGTGGATGGCTTTTTTGGACAACAGGTCGAGGAGCCTGCCGGGGGTGGCTACCAGGATATCCGTGCCATGTAGTTTCATCATTTGGGGATTGATGGACACCCCGCCAAACACCGCCATGCTTTTTACCTTGCGAGGCAGGTGGGCTGAAAAGGTTTTGACCACTTCCTGCACCTGTGCGGCCAGCTCCCGGGTGGGGACAATCACCAACACCGGGATATCCCTCCCCTGTGCGGAGTCCCTTTTTTGAAGCTTGTGCAGAATAGGCAGCACATAGGAGGCCGTCTTACCCGAACCTGTGGGCGCCAGCCCGAGTACGTCTTTCCCATTTAGAATCGCAGGAATGGCCTGCTGCTGTATGGGGTAAGGTTTTTCGTATTGGGCCTTCTGAATAGCCTCAAGTATCTGCGGGGATAGCCCCAGGGAAGAGAATGTCATGGAATGTGTGTTTGGAACAAAGATAACGTAAAAAAATAAGAGAAGAGCTTTAAGAACTGGCTTCATCACGGAAGCAAATGGGTCACAAAGGACACAAAGCTTCCACCAAGTTGCACTACTTGTCCCGAGTAGCGTAGCGGATCGGGAAAGGCTCCTTCACGGAGAAAAAGAAAACGATCTGCCGCGAAGGAGAAAAACTCTGTGAAACTCCCTTTTAAACTCCGCCTGGCCGCCGTGGCGGGTGTCCCCTTTCTTTCCGAAAGCCATTTAAATCTTAACTTCAAGCCTAACATTTTTGAAATTAGTTGCAATACCGCGATTGGGGTATTTTTGCACCAAATATTATTTTGCGGTTTTAAGTGGTTAAATATTTCCAATAATTTTTCGCCATTGCTTCAAAAGCATTTAACTGCATTTGAAATATATTGAGTGGGTTATAAAAGGTTTTTGTCAGCGTATATTTTAGGTGATTTCAATAGGGTTGAAATAGGTGATGTTAGGATGTTTTAGTTTGGTTTGATAATATTGGAGATGGCAATTGATTCAATAGGGCCATTATGAAAACGAAGTAAAAACCCACTGGTATCAGTGATTCACCAAAAGAAAAAAATGAAAAAGAGAGTATGGTATTCCCTACTGGGGGCGACGCTTTTGTTTGTAATGTATTTAATCATTTACTGGGAGCAGTTTATGAACGGTTTCAAAGGGGGTTCCAAGATGGATATAGCTCGTTTTAACAGCGGCGTTTTAAAATATTAATTATGAGTTTATCTGTCCAAAAAGAGCCAAAGGGATCAAGGAGTAAGGTTGCGCCCATATTTGTCAGCTTCCAATCTTTCCTGAAAAAACCTAGGATACTAGATACGGTGCCACCGCTTTCCCCTTTCAATTTTCTGCTCCTGCTTGGCGCGGCTCTGGTAGCCGTGGTGCCATATGGTCTGGTCTTGGAACTGGCCGGGGCGGGGCAGTTTGACCATGTGATTGAAGAAATGCTTAGGGATCATAAGGTACTGGTAATGGTTGCGGTGATAATCCTCGCCCCATTGCTGGAGGAGACTGCCTTCCGCTACCATTTGAGTTTGAAAAGGGGGGCTTTTGTATGGGGACTGGTATTGTCCTTAATGCTGGCTGCCGAGATATGGTGGCTTGCGGCGATTTTGGCCCTTTATTTTATCAGCCTGTTTGTCATGGTTTCTTTGAAGAAAGATGTGCCCCTTCACCTGGTGGTTTATGTGTCAGCCATTTTGTTTGGTCTTGTGCATATGGATAATTTCCGCGAATTCGATTGGGTCAGCAATTTCTACTGGGTCCCCTTTCTAGTGGGGATACAGTTTGCTTTGGGCCTGCTGCTGGGCTTCATTAGGCTTCATTACGGAATGTGGAAGGCAATTTATTTCCATGCAGCATACAATGCGGTTCTTGTAATACCCGCGGTGGTGTTTGGGTTTGAGTAATGATATGAAATTTAATACGCTTGAAATAATGGAAGTAAGGAAAAGCTTTTATAATGATATGGCCTATGGAGTGACCGTAGGAGCAATTGCCGCAATGATTTATTACGTATTTGCTTCTTAAAAGGGAATGGAAACCATAACAAGTATGAGTGCAGTACACATTATGATGATATGGGCTCCACTAAACCTGATAGTCATGATAATAATGTTTTCCAATTGGGAAATCAAGAAGAAAACCTGGTTTAGGATGATATACTACCCCATGTTGATTATTTCCACTGTAGTGGCTATGTATATAATTTACCACGGTATTCAATATTACAATATTAACATCGAGCAAGCATGATGGTACAAAGGTTTCTGATGAAAGTTTTTCCGTCTAAGGTGATGAGGGTTATGCATATGGTATGGCTTGCGGCATTTCTTCTTGGGGTTTTTATTGGGGTTTGGTTTGGTATAAAGCGAGATTATAATTGATTTGGATTTTATGAATGTGCAGCTTAAGAACAGATTCAGACTCGTCTTATTGAAAGGGATTTTAATTATGGTGTCTACCTATTTTATTTTCAGTTTAGGTAAGCGCTTTGGGATTTTCCTTGGCGTATGGTTGGGCTAATGAATGTTTTAACTAAAGGAAGAAATTTATGAAAAATAAATTGTTCAATATGCTTCCCAAAATTGCTTTTGGGGCTTTAGTAATTTTTGTTGGCTTCCATATAATTGATGCATTCATTGAAATTGTATTGCGAAACCGCTCTTGGAATGAATGGGTGGAAAGCCAAGGGGTGGTATCAACTGCTATCAGGGCTCTGGTGTCAATGGTAATTAGCGTCCTCCAACAGAGGGTTAATTTTCAAAGGAGCAGGATTAATGATTAGGTTCGGATTTGTGCAAAAACTAATTTACTTTCTCCTTCTTTTTTGCCTGGCTGTCCCCGGCTACTCCCAATGCAAAGTGTTGTACCTGACGGTGAACGGGGAGGAACAGGTATCATCAGTACGATCGGTTCCCAAATACTACTCCAACATCCGAAACCTGCGGATTGAGCAGGAGGGGGAGCGGGAAAGGATGAACGTAATGGATTATGATTACCTGGCATTTATCAGTGAGGGAGATACCCTCATGCTGGAGCAGAAAAAGGTTGGCAACCGGCAGGTGTGGCTTCGACAGCTTACCGATGGGGAGGAAAAGCTGTACGAGCGCAAAAGGTTTAATTTCCTGCCCAAATTCGGGTTTATAACCGGGATGACGGTGGCCCTCAGTGCCCTTGTCGGATTTGAATACGGCATCCCTATCGGTTTGCCTTTGGGAATTGTATTCATGAATGATGTGGTCAATTCCGAAAGCTATTTCCTAGAGGACGAGGCGGGTCTTCGGAAAATCCCCGCTAGAGAGGCTAAGGTGTATTTAGAGCATGGGAAAGCCTTTCAGCCCCAGGTTGGAAGTTTAAATAATTGTTGAGTTAATAGTTAATCTGTATGAAAGAGAGGGTTTTAGTAATCATCAATATTGGCCTTGTTCTTATAGGTATTATTTATCATGATTGGCTATCCAATCTAATGGGTAGTTACTGGTTTTATATGGGGTACGGGTTGATGTTTGCGATCATGTTTACTTTTAGGCCCAATGCTTTGAAAACCAAGCATGAATTGGTTCAGTATGTATATCCGCTTTCTGCCTTGGTTCTGTTTCATGTATTTTCATTGTCAGCCAATGAACAAGTACATATTTACCATCTTGTAGCAGGATCTCTTTTGGGAGTAATATTAATCAAGGTGGAAATGTGGCTATTGGAGCGAGTATTTTGTCTTTTTCCTAGGTATGGTAGTAACAGTTAAGAAGGCTACCTTAAATCTATTGGAGAGAGGATTTGAAAAACCTTTTGCGTTTGATGTGAAGGTTTTTATCTCTATAGTCCTATTTAATATTGGGTTCATTTTGTCAAAACTGTGGCTTTTGAATAAACCCTTGGGTGAAGAGTCTGATTATGCAATGTTGACCTTGAATGGGGTTTTCGTCTTGTTGGTCCTGGTTCCGGTAATAGAGGAATTTGTATTTCGAGGAGTTTTTATGTTTGGGAAAAACAGGTATTGGAGCATGGTTTATATACCTGTGGTGGTTTTCGTAGGCATTACCCTTTTCAAACTTCCCCTCGGGACGAATATGATTATGGTGATAAGTTTATTAGTAGGGATGTCAAGCTTTTTGTTCTATTCAAGCATAAAATCTTTTATCAGGATGAACAGCCTGCTAATGATTGTCCTGATGGCCTTGCTGTTCTCTGTTGGGCATATCCATAATTACGAGACCTGGGACTTGAATAGTTACTTGGGCTTATTGCCAAGGTTGACCGGGGGGCTGTTTTTTGGATATGCCGCCGTCAAGTACAGTTTATGGGCTGCGATGGGTTTTCATTTTGGGAATAATTTGATTGTGGTATTATTGGCCTTTCTTCAACAGGTAATTGTGACAGGTGGAGTATGAAGATTCTAAAGTATTTATCTATTCTCTTTCTGAGCCATCTGTTAATGCATTTTCCAATTCAGCATTTGGTTAGTCTTGGATTGTTGCAGGAAGGAATAAATAACAGTCATTTAAAATTGGGATGGGATATTTATACGGTCGGAATATTTTATTATCTAGTAATCTTTTTTCCATTTTTTGAAGAAACATCATTCAGGCTATTCTTAAAGCCTACTAAGAATAGATTGCTTTTTGGAGTTTCTTTCCTGAGCACTTTAATCGTTTATTTAATATCCAGCCATTATATTGATTTAGATTCCCAAAGGTTTATTTACACCAGTTTGACTATACTGCTGTCAGTTTCCCTTTTCATTTTGCTCAACAAAAAATTGAATGTTAGCTCTCAATGGCAATCCAGGATAAATAGTAAGTATTTATTAATAGCTTCTAGTGTGGGTTTTGCTCTTGTGCATTATGGTGTCTATTTCAGCTCTCATATAGTGTTGTTTTCATTCATACCTTTGATTAAACACTTTTTTTCAGGTTTAATATTTGGCATTATCAGAATTCGACATGGGTTCAGGTATGGATTACTGCTTCATTCGAGTAACAACCTATTGGCTTTTTTAGCAATATTTTTTAAGTCCACTGTATTGACTTAAATTTAGAGTAAAAATATTTAATGTTTAAAGTATGAAATTTATTGGATATCTAATGTTATTGTTCGGTCTTGGTTACTTATATAATTTAATCAACGTCCTCTTCTTTTGTGTATGGGAGGAATCAGATTCGCTTAGGATTCTAGGGTCGGTGGAAGTCAGTATGACGGTTTACATTTTGTATAACTTAGCCCTTACGATTGTTTGTCTGAATGCATTCTGGCGGTATAGTCGAAAAAGAGAGCAGAGCGGTTTATGAATCCAAAATCCAAAACAAATCAGCTTCTCATTACAGCCTTTTCGTTTTTAATCGTAATCCTTCTATATAACGGAAAAATACTACATGCTGCAGTTTGGGTCGCAATAGCCGGTGCAGCTTTGCTAAAGAGTAGAAAAGAAGCCTAATGAAATCAGTTATGAAAGAAAAAGCAAAATCCAAAACCGGAATCATTGCGAGCATCGTAGTGATCCTGTTAATTGCCTTTGTGGTGGCCTACAATGGAGGGTATATGATAGGGAAATTAAGGGCGCATATTGAAAATAATGCTCAGAAGGATTAAAGTAGATAGGGCAGTAAGTTCAAGAAAGAACTTCTTTTCGGTATTGCTGCTTTTTGTCTTTTTCCTTGTTTCCTGTTCGGGCAACGAGGCCTCTTCTTTTGAAATAGATGAGGATGGGTTAATTATAGTTCCTGTAAGCGTGCTTGAGGGAAGGGGAGCAAACTTTGTTTTCGATACAGGAGCGGAGGCTACCGTAATTTCAAAGGAATTGGCAGACGAGTTAGCTTTGGATACGCTTAAGGCTATAAAGGTAAATGGCCGGTCATCGACAACCGTCAATATACCCAAACTACAGGTTGGAAAATGGACTGTCAACAATGTGGAGGCAGTGGTGATAGACATGGAAAATGCCACTTTTGTAGATTCCAATCTTGATGGCATCCTCGGGTTAAATTTAATTAACCTGTTGGCTTGGGACTTTGACCTAAAAAGGAAACAGTTCCATCTTTATGATGGCCCTATTGAGCCGGAAGTTAATTCGATTCAAATACCTTTCAAAAAGCGAAAATCTTCGGGATATCCATATTTGACCATAAGCACGGATCTGTTTGAATCGGATTCCCTGTTTTTTGATACCGGCTTCAGTGGCTTTCTTTTCGTGAATCAAGAGCCGGTAAGCAAGAAGCTTAAGCTGGAAAAGGAGACGAATAGGCAGAAGTCAGTTTTTGGAGAAGAGAATCAGCTCATCTATCATTACATGGCCGATGAGTTATTCTTGTTTGGGCAACCCTTTGAGCATGTGCCAATCCGTTATGCTCCGGAGCCCCTATTGCCCATGGAATTTTTGGGAGTAGGGTTCATCCACCATTTCCACAGTTTTGTATTTGATCCATTTTCGTCGAATATTTATCTCCGTAAATGAATGGAATCGGGATTGGCTCACCAACTTAATAATAACCCAAGGAGGGATTCTCTTATTCCCATTAAAATCTCCTGTCCGAAAATGTACGCATTGGCACATGGAGTGTCCAGTTATGGCACATGTCGAACTAATGGCTTAATTTTTTTAAGTCAAAACCATTTCAAAATTTGTCCATATGGGGGAATTGCCTTACTTTTCCGCCCAATTTTTAACGGTTCCTGCACATGGGGAACAAAAATTTCGTATGAATAGATTAATGTTTTACATACCGTCTCAAAGAGCAAATTTCAAATCAATTTATATTTTATGAGAAAGTTCACGCTTTTGACGCTACTCAGTGGATTGCTATGCGTTTCCACGATGGCACAGAACAAGATCGAGTTCAAGGAATTTACCTTGGACAATGGCCTGCATGTCATCATGCATCAGGACAACAGTACGCCTATTGTAACTGCATCGGTGCTTTACCATGTAGGTTCCAAAAACGAGGATCCGGAGCGGACCGGTTTTGCCCACTTCTTCGAGCACCTGCTTTTTGAAGGTTCCGAAAACATGGGCCGTGGTGAGTACATGAACAAAATCCAGTCCTCAGGAGGAACATTCAATGCTTTTACATCAAGTGACATTACCTATTATTACCAAACCTTGCCCTCGAATAAACTTGAGTTGGCCTTGTACATGGAAAGTGAAAGGATGTTGCATGCAAAAATCGATGAGGTAGGGGTAGAGACCCAAAGGGAAGTGGTCAAAGAGGAAAAAAGACAAAGTTATGATAATCGGCCATACGGTACCATCCTTCTGGAAACCTTGGCTAGGGCTTATTCCGAGCACCCTTACCAATGGGCACCAATAGGTTCATTGGACCATTTGAATGCAGCCTCCTTGGATGAGTTCCTGCAGTTTTACAAAGACTTCTATGTTCCCAACAATGCAACCTTGACCATCGCCGGTGACATCGAATACGATCAAGCTGAGGAGTGGGTGAGGATGTATTTCTCTGAAGTGCCAAAAGGCGGAGAAGTGAGAAGGCCGAATGTGAACGAGCCAAGAAAAACTACTGAGACCAGGGATGTGATCTATGACAACATCCAAATCCCAGCGGTGATCCAGGCCTACAATTTGCCTAAGAAAACCAATAACGATTCTTATGCCTTGGATATGTTATCTACTTACTTGACAGGTGGCAAATCCTCCCTGATGACAAAGGAGTTGGTGGATAAGCAGCAAAAGGCTTTGGCTGTGGCGGCAATGCCTTTGGATCTTGAGGATGGCGGTATCTTCATCATGTATGGCATCACCAACATGGGTGTAGCAGCCGATGACTTGGAACGTGAGATAGATAATATACTCACGCAGGTAAAAGCAGAAGGTATCTCCGAAAGGGATTTTCAGAAACTGCAGAACATCATTGAAAACAATTTGGTAAGCAAGAATTCCTCCATGGCAGGAATCGCTCAGAACTTGGCTGAAGCTAAGGTTTTCTATGGCGACACGGATTATATCAACCGGGAGTTGGATAAGTATAGAGCCGTGACCAGGGATGATATCCAGCGGGTTGCCAATAACTACCTGACCTTGGATGGCCGAGTGGTACTTCATTACCTTCCTAAATCTGCCCAACAAGGAGAATAATCAACAACACATGCTTTCCAAATCCAAATGCAGGTCATTTTGCTGCTGGCTAAGGGAGCGACAGAAGATACAGTTATGAAAAAAATCTTTATATATTTCGTTTTTAGCCTGCTTGTAGTTCAGGCAGGATTTGCTCAGGTGGACAGGAGTAAATATCCGGAACCGGGTCCTGCGCCGGAGATTAAGATTGGCGAGGCTGAAACCTTTACCCTAGCCAATGGCTTGAAGGTATTTGTAGTAGAAAACAGGAAGCTGCCTAGGGTTGCATTTTCGCTAGTTTTGGACAGGGATCCCATATTTGAGGGAGACAAGGCTGGTTTAACTGGTTTTGTTGGAGAAATGATGACTGCCGGTACAAAAAACAGGACCAAGGATCAGCTGGACGAAGAGGTGGACTTTATCGGCGCTAGCTTGAGAGCTTCCTCTACCTCGATTTTTGGTTCTTCGCTTAAGCAGCACCAGGAGAAGGTGTTGGAGTTGATGACCGACGTGCTATACAATCCGGTGTTCCCAGCCGAAGAGCTGGAAAAGCAGAAAAAGCAGGCTTTGACCGGCCTGGCTACCAACAAGGACGATCCCGATGCTATCTCTGGCAGACTAGTTGGCGCAGTTAATTTCGGTAAAAACCACCCTTATGGACAGGTCCAAACTGAAGAAAGTACAAAGAATATCCAGTTAGCCGATATCAAGGCCTATCATGAAACCTTCTTTAGGCCAAATATTGCTTACTTGGCTATCGTAGGTGATATCGACAAGGCTGAAGCCGAAAAACTGGTGAAGCAATACTTCAGCAAATGGGAGAAAAAAGAGGTGCCTTCCTTTGATTACGAAAATCCTTCCAAGCCTGAAGGAATAAATGTAGCCTTAGTGGACCGTTCTGCATCCGTACAGTCTGTCATCAATATCACGCACCCAGTTAAAATGCATATCACTAATGATGACTATTTGAGTACACAGGTTTTGGATTATATCCTGGGCGGGGGTGCTTCTTCAAGGTTGTTTATGAACCTTCGTGAAGACAAAGGCTATACCTATGGGGCTTACTCCTCAATAGGATCCGATAAATTAATTACCAGGTTTTCTGCTAGGGCTTCCGTAAGGTCAGAAGTTACTGACAGTGCAGTATACGAGATGCTTTACGAAATCCGCAATATCGTGGACAAGGGCGTGACCGAAGAAGAGCTTGAGTCTGCCAAGGCCAACTTGAGCGGAAGCTTCGGTCGTTCGCTGGAGAGCCCTTCTACGATTGCCAATTTCGCCATCAATACAGAGCGCTATGGCTTGCCTGCCGACTTCTATGCCACTTATTTGCAAAGATTGAATGACATCACGGTTGAGGATGTGAATCAGGCTGCCAAAAAATATTTGAACCCTGAAGGATTATATATCACGGTAGTGGGTAATGGTTCTGGCATCAAAGACGGGTTGAGCCAGTTTGGCGAGATCAAGATGTACAACAACATGGGCGATCCGGCTAGAGAAGTAGAAATGGCTAATGAAGATATTACCGTTGAGGAGATTTTCGAGAAATATATTGAGGCGATCGGTGGTCGTGAGAATGTGGAGAAAGTGGAAACTGCCAAAATTACAAGCTCAGCAGAAGTGCAGGGCATGAAATTGAACCTGACCTCTATCCATGATGAGCCAAACCGTCAGTTTGCCCAAAGCGTGGAAATGATGGGTAACGTGGCTTCCCGTACGGTGATCAAAGACGGCAAAGCCAAGGTGACGGCCATGGGCCAAAGCCAGGAGCTAAACGACGAGCAGTTTGAAGCGGTAAAGATGAGCATGTTTATCTTCCCAGAGCTTCACTATGAAGAAATGGGCTACACCATGGAAGTGGACGGAGTGGCTGACGTCGAAGGCAAGGATGCCTATAAAGTGATCATCAGAAACCCAACTGGCTCTGAAATTGTAAACTACTACTCTGTGGAGGATGGTTTGAAGCTTAGAAATGAAAATCCAATGGCCGGAGACACCACTTATGAGGAGTATGAGGAATATGAAGGCGTGTTTTTCCCGACCGTTTCCACCATGAAATCCCCACAGATTCCGGTACCGTTGAAAACAGTTGTAGAATCTTTGGAAATAAATACTGAAATTTCAGAAGCGGATTTTAATTAAAGAAGACGGAAGACCGGAGACGGAAGACCGAACGCGAGAACTTTCCGTCTCCCGTCTCCCGTCTTCCGTCCAAAAAAGAAAACATGAAAAAACTAACAACAAACATGCTTGTGATGCTGGCTTTTTTGGCCAGCAACCTTGCTTTCGCCGGGCAGCAGGACAATGATCCAACTGCTGAAGAGGTGATCGAAAACTACCTGGAAGCTATAGGCGGAAAAGCCAAGCTGGAGGAAATCCGAAATGCCAAAATCGAAATGGTAACGGAATTTCAGGGAATGGTGATGAATATGTACTTCATCCATGATGAGGAAAATGAGCGCATGAACCAGCGCGTCTTGGTGATGGGCAACGAAGCCAGTAACATCACCCTCAAAGACGGCAAGGCCAAGGTGCTCATGATGGGGCAAACCCAAGAACTTACCGATGAGCAATACCAGGAGGCCAAAATGAACATGAGCGCTTTCCCTGAACTCAGGTATGGCACCAATGGGTACGAATTGTCTTATGAAGGCAAGGAAACGGTAAACGATGAGGAGGCTTACAAAATCGTAGTGAAAAACCAGAATGGCGTATCCCAAACCAACTTCTACAGTGTGGAGAGCGGTCTGAAGTTGAGAAACGAAAACCCAACTTCCGGTAATACGGAATACCTGACCTACGATGAGATCGACGGCATCATGTACCCCGTTGAAATGCGCGTAAAATCCCCCATGGTCCCAGAAGCCATCACCGCCAACGTTGAATCCATTGAGTTCAACACAGAGTTGTCGGAAGATGATTTTGAATAAGGACAGAAAAATAAATTAACCGCAAAGAGGCGTAGAAGACGCAGAGATTTAATTAATTTCTCTGTGCCCTCTGCGCCTCCGCGGTTTTTCACATAGTACATAGTACTTAGTACCTAGTACATCAATAATGCGGATGCTTCCTCATAAACTCATCCACGCTAAACTTGCCTGACCCATAGATAAGGTACACGATCAACAGGATGAAAGTGATCAGGGAAAGTTCAAACTCCAAGTTGTTGGATACCGATAGGAACCCCTGCTGGATGTTGACAAAGAACACTGCGAAAAAGAGGATCGGTAGCTGAAACACTATCGCAAACCGTGTAAGTAACCCCATCGCTATCAGCAAGCCTCCCACCAAATGGGCAAAAGCCACATAGTGGGCCAAAGCCATGTTGAAAAACCCTATATCAATACCTGTCATCATATCCATGAGTCTTTCGGTATTGCCGATAAACATGACTCCTTTGAAGAAGATGAACAGCCCCAAAACCACGCGGAGATAATCTATCCATACCGGATGATGTGTGTCCGCCCAATGCTCAATTCTGCTTGCGTATCCCATGGCGTTCTTGTTTTTATAATTCCTACCACTTAATATACGAAAATTTACCAACAAAACCATGGTTATGAGCTGTTCATCAGTGGTTTAGCTTTGTCTGACCCATGCGGTTCTTTTTGGGTTTTCAGCTGAAATGTCAATCCTGTGAGAAAGATAAAGGGGCTCGGCGGAAGCATGGATGCGGATGTTAAGGATGCGGCCATAGCGGTTAATTTTAAGATCAAGACGATCAGCTTCCAAGGAAATATCGCTCGTGAAGGGCTGTCCGTTGATTTCCACTATCCGGTCCATTTGCATTACATGATCTGTATTGGGGCCGTGGGGGTGGATTTTGGTTATTATCCCCTCTTCATTAGTAATGATACCAAAAGCCGCTTCGAGTCGGTTGGCTCTAGGGACGGCTTTGACCTCCAATCCCAAGGTTCCTAACTGGGCAAACAATACTTCTCTGATATCCTGGGTGCCCTTGATATATTTGGAGAAGAATTGCTCAGTTTCTTTTTCCCCAAGGTGGCCGGCAATGATCTGTTGATAATCCTCCAAAAGGTAACCCTTTTTCAAATCGCCATATTTTTGCCACATGTTATTCATCACCTCTTGAAGGGAGCTTTGTTGGTCCAGAAGCATTAAGTCTAGGGTGAGTGAAATCAAGGCGCCCCGATTGTAAATAGAGACCTTGCGGTCAGGAATGCCTGCCTTGTACCCGTCCAGCCAGAGGTCAAAGCTTGAATCCGTAATCGACATGGACTGCCAGCCAAAGCTTTCAAATTCCCTGTCGAGCTGTTTCTGCAATATCTCCAGGTAGTTTTCCAAACTAAAGTAGCCTGACTGTAGCAGGTAATAATCGCCCATGTAGGTGGTCACGCCCTCAGCCACTACACCGGTTTTGATGTAAGCCTCTTTGGAGAAGTCATAGGGTAGGATCTCCTTAGGCCTGATTCTACAGACATTCCAAAAATGGTAAAGCTCATGGGAGCTCACCCCCATGAGTTCATCGTAAAGCTTTTTGTCGCCAAGCTCCTCAGCCGGACCTATGGTGATCACGGTGCTATACTGGTGCTCCACACCATGATAATGTTTATACGGAAGCAATTGGATAAGGAAATGATATTCACGGGCAGGGAAATCACCAAAGCCATTCATTTGGGCCGTGGTGAAGGCTTTGAAGTCTGATTTTAGTTTTTCCACATCGAAATGAACCTCTCCCTGAAACCATAAATGGAAAGTTTTGCCATCAACATTATAACTATCATGTTTCAAGGTAGTCGAGGCAAATAAGGGGCTGTCCACCAAATGCTGGAAATCAGTAGCCTCAAAGGTGTGTTTATCAATTTTGGGCAGTGCGGTGGCTGTCTTGAAGTCTCCGGGGAGGTCCAAAGTTACCTTTATGGGTTCATTTTCCCGGCCTTTTGCCTCAAAGACAAAGTTGATAAAATTCAAATAAAGCTGCTCGTCATCAGACCAGCTGCCGCCAGCATCCATTTGATTGGCGTGGAATTCATATTCGATTTCGCAAATCCCGGTTGAGGCTGCTGTGAAGGTAAAGAGGTCTTTGGTTTCCTTTAGGGATGGCGTGATTTTTCCCTCCTGGGAAACTTTGAAGCCCTTGATTTTTTGGGCATAATGGGCGAGTTCATAGCGTCCTGGTCGCCAAGCTGGCAATTGAAGCGAAACCTTTTCTCCCTGTAGACAGTCCAGTTTCAGAAGAATTTGTAAATACTGGGAAAGGATATTGTTTCTTTTTATATAATATTGCATTTGGTTTTGTGCTTAGGTGATAAACAAAAGTAAGCCACTGATTTGTAAATCAAAAAATCCTATCTATCTTTGCAGTCCTTTTTAGGGGGAAGCCCCTGAGGAAATTATAGGAAAGAAATATATTAAAAGCTTTATATCATGAAAAGAACGTTTCAGCCTTCCCGCAGAAAAAGAAGAAACAAGCACGGTTTCAGAGAAAGAATGTCTACTGCTAACGGTAGAAGAGTATTGAGATCTAGAAGAGCTAAAGGAAGACATAAGTTAACCGTATCTTCTGAAAAGACATTGAAGAAGTAATTCATTGATGCATGTACTCGTAGCTGATACGGTAACTGATGTACTATGAATTATAAACTTTCTAAGAATGAGAGACTCCATTCTAAAAAGTCAATAAAGGAACTTTTTGATAAAGGTTCCTCTTTTTTTTTATATCCATTTAAGGTGTTATTTTTAGAGGCTGGCGACAGTGAAACTAATCAGGTACTTTTCTCTGTTTCTAAAAGGAAAATCAGAAAGGCCGTGCATCGCAACCATGTGAAAAGAAGGATGAAAGAAGCCTATAGGCTCAACAAACACCTTCTAGATGCCGTTGAACCCGATAAGAAAAGGAACATAGCCTTGATCTATGTGTCACATGAGCTGCAATCCTTTCAGGATATACAGCCCAAAATCATGAAGATTTTAACCAAAATTGCCCATACAGAAACACCTTAGTATCCTCTAATTATGTTAAAAAACCGTAAAATTCTTGTACTCTTTCTGGTTGTCCTGCTGGGCAGCGGAACACTTTTTTCATTTGTAACCAAGAATGATAAGCTTTTTGCCATCGCCAAAAACCTGGACATTTTCGCCTCCCTGGTACGTGAGCTTGACTCCTACTACGTGGATGATATTGACCCGGAGGAGTTGGTGACCATTGGTATCAATGCCATGCTGGAGGAGCTGGATCCATATACCGAATACATTCCGGAGGAAAATTCGGACGACTTTAGGATGATGACCACTGGCGAATATGGGGGGGTGGGCGCCCTGATTGGTAACCGTACCGGAACCAATATGATACTGATGCCTTATAAAGGCTTTCCTGCTCAAGAGGCAGGGTTGAGGATTGGGGATGAGCTATTGAAGGTGGATTCCATCGATGTGCGCGAATATGAGACCGCTGAGATTTCCAAACTCCTAAAAGGGCCAGCCAATACGAATTTGAAGGTAAAGGTAAAAAGGGGTGAGGATACCCTGGCCGTGGAACTGACCAGAAAGAAGATTGTAATCAGCAACGTTCCTTATTACGGGATGATTGATGAGCAGACCGGTTATATTAAATTGACGGATTTTACCACCAATGCTGCCGCTGATGTGCGTAAAGCACTTGTGGATCTGAAATCCCAAGGTGCCCAGAAGTTGGTGTTGGATGTGAGGGACAATCCAGGCGGGATTCTGAAAGAAGCCGTGGAGGTAGTGAACCTCTTTATTCCAAAAGGCCGTGAGGTGGTAAGCACCAAAGGGAAGCTTCAAAGTGTAAATGCAGTTTACAAAACCGAAAAAGCCCCAGTGGATAAGGATATCCCATTGGTGGTATTGATCAATGAGAGAAGTGCTTCGGCATCTGAAATTGTGGCGGGTGCGCTTCAGGATTATGATAGGGCGGTACTCGTAGGCAGAAAAACCTTCGGCAAAGGTCTTGTGCAAAGCACGGTGCCATTGTCCTACAATTCACAAGTAAAGCTAACGACAGCCAAATATTACATTCCAAGTGGTCGATTGATTCAGGCCATTGATTATAGCAACAAAGATGAAGAGGGGCAGGGTAGATCTATTCCGGATTCCTTGAGAAATGAGTTTAAAACAAAAGGTGGCCGAATCGTTCTTGATGGCGCAGGTATCGAGCCTGACCAGTCAGTAGATTCCAGAACTTACGCACCTATTACATTCAGCTTGGTGGCAAGAGGTTTGATTTTCGACTTTGCCAATAAATTCAGCAGGCAGAACGAAGAAATTCCCGGCCCAAGGAAATTCAAGGTGTCGGATGAACTTTATGAAGAGTTTGTGGAGTGGCTTCAGGATAAGGAATACGATTATACTACCAGAGTAGAAAAGACGATTGCTGATCTTGAAAAATACGCTGAGAAAGAAAAATATTTTGAGGAAATCCAAGATGAAATAGCCCAATTAAAGAAAAGTGTGGGGCATAACAAAGAGCAGGATCTTATCACATTCAAGGATGAGATCAAAGATGCGCTCAAGGATGAGATTATTACCAGGTATTACTATCAAGAGGGGGTAGTAGAAGCTTCCTTGGATAGAGATGAAGAGATCAAGAAATCTTTGACAGTATTGGGTGATCAAAATCAATTTGCAATGATCTTGAAGCCTGGGAAGAAAAAATAATTCATGGTAGACCAGTTCTTATTGTTTCTTGCCGGATTGGCAGGGGGATTTATAGCAGGTCTGCTGGGCATAGGAGGAGGAATGGTGTTTATCATCGTTCTTCCTTTTGCGCTTTTAGAGATAGGGGTGCCCGAGTCGGAGATTGTGCAGTACACCATTGCCAACTCTCTTTTTGGGACTTTTTTTGCCAGTCTATCGGGTAACATCACCCATGTGCGTACCAAGACATTTTACCTGAGGGAAGTGCTGTATATTGGGATATCCGGAGCAGTAGCCTCCATCCTGTTTTTGGAATATGTGGTTAACACCCCTTATTATTCCAAAACGATTTTCAACGTATTTCTGATTGTGTTTTTGGGATTTCTGCTGATCAGGTCTTTTATAATCAAAGACAAGGAAGGCAGCCAGGGCAAAACCAAACGCAATCCTCTTATAGTGTCAGGCTCTTTAGCGGGGGCGGTTTCTTCCCTTTCGGGGCTGGGCGGCGGCACCGTGGTGATCCCCATGCTCAACAACTACTTCAGGTTTGACGTCAAAAAAGCCAAGTCCATATCTATAGGCATGATCTTGATTTCGACTGGGGCCAATGTCATTTATAACATGAACACCACCCCCATGTATGATATCGACTATTATAATTATGGGTATATCGTGATGCCTATAGCCATTTCCCTTTCCCTTGGGGTAATGCTAGCGGCGCCGATTGGTGTGATGACCTCCCTGAGGATGTCCTCTAAAACATTGAAGTTGGTTTTTGCTATTTTTGTGGGGATGATTATTGTGGATAAGGGGATTGAATTAATAAGTATGTTATGGGATTGATTTTATCGATTGAAACAGCCATTTCGGTCTGTTCAGTTGCACTGCATCGAGAAGGAAAACTTTTGGGGTTGCTTGAACTGCATCAAGACAATGTGCATTCGCAAAAACTCATGCCCAGTATCGACAGTCTGATGCAAAGAGTGGGAGTGGCCACTGCCGACCTGGATGCCATTGCGGTATCTGCCGGGCCTGGGAGTTATACAGGGTTGAGGATTGGGGTTTCTACTGCCAAAGGTTTTGCATATGCTCATAATTTGCCATTGATAGGTGTGGATACCTTGGATGCCTTGGCTTTGAGGGTGAAAGATTTCATGCCTGCCGGGTCTAGGGCTATTCCCATGATGGACGCCCGTAGGATGGAAGTGTATTGCAAGACCTTAAACCATGGCATGGAGGAGCTCACACCTTTGGCCCCTGTGGTGGTGGATGAGGATAGCTTTGGTGAGGATTTGCAAAATGGCCCTGTCCTTTTTATAGGAGACGCTGTGGAGAAGGTTGCTAATGTGATCAGGCATGAGAATGCAAGATTTATCCCTTTGGTCAATTCTGCAGAAAGTGTGGGGCAGATAGCGTTTGGTAAATTTGAAAAAAAGGATTTTGTTGACTTAGCTTACTTTGAGCCGAACTACCTAAAAGAGTTTAGGGTTATCAAATCCAAGAAAAACCCTTTGTTATCATGAGTGAGATTGTAAATAGAGTAGCCAATAGTCCGATCATCACCGTTGATCTGGAAGAATACTATACTTCAGGAGAACGAAGCGTGTTTGATCTGAAAGGGTATCTTTTTCAAGAGTTGGTATTAAAGGAATTGGATTTCAGAAAGGCTTTGAAGGAGTTGGACTGGGAGCAATTTAGGGATAAGCATGTAGCTGTTTTTTGTTCGGTAGACGCCATTGTGCCTACTTGGGCATTTATGTTGGTGTCCACCTATTTGGAAGGAGTGGCCAAAACCGTTGTTTTGGGCAATGAAGAGGCTTTGGAGCAATTTCTTTATCAGGAGGCCTTACAAAAACTGAACCCCTCAGATTTTGAAGGCCGGCCTGTGGTGGTAAAAGGCTGCGGGGATTTGCCCGTACCTTTGTTTGCCTATGGGGAAGTGGTGCGTAAGCTCAAGCCCGTTGCCAAGTCCATTATGTACGGGGAGCCGTGTAGTACTGTTCCGCTTTATAAGAGAAGGTAGATTGTTGTACTATGTACTAGGTACTAGGTACTAAGTTTTACGTATGTAAATTTTCCCTCCCAACATACCCCATCTGAAGAGCGCAGCTCTGAAGGAGGGTCGCGAAAGTGAAAACACTGTATAATCTCACCGCCTCAAAATGACAGGAAACAGCACCCGATGGTGAAGGTACTTGGTACATGGTACATTGAACTTGGTACTACCGTAAGCATGAAGTACGAAAAGGTTTATGTGTCAGTCACGGGATGCAATGATGAATGTCGAATGATGAATGATGAATGATGAATAATGAAGTAAGCTCTGGTTAGACTGATATCCCATCCGAAGAGCGCAGCTCGAGGGAGGGTCGCGAAAGTAAAAACACTGGCTAATCTCACCACCTCAGTATGGCAGGAAACAGCATCCGATGGTGAAGGTACTTGGTACGTGGTACCTGGTACCCCATCGGAAGTACGAAGTTCGAAAAGGTTTACGTGTCAGTCACGTTTGGTTGAATAATGAATGATGAACGCCGAATGTCGAATAATGAACAATTGCTAGATTGATACCCCATCCGAAGAGCGCAGCTCGAGGGAGGGCTACGAGAATAAATACACCGGATGACTTCATAACATAAAAGCGGCTACCAGCCAACCTCTGATGCTGGAAGTCTTAGTACATAGTACTTCGTACCTAGTACAATTTTAAACCCCATCAAAACAGCCTGTTAAAAGAAAATTGTAAAAAATCTCCTAGGCCTGTTTGGTAGATTTAAAAAAGCTCCCTATGTTTGCATTCCCAATCGGGGAAAGCGCTGATAAACGGTCAGGGCGGACAAAATTGAAATGCGGATATCGACAATTATCGAAATAAAGTTTTAAAAATTTTTTCGAAATGATTGTTGGAGATTAAAAAAAGTCTCCCGATATTTGCACTCGCTTTCGGAAACAAAGGTTTTCGACTATTCTCAAAACGAGAAGAAAGTTCATTGAAGTAGTGTAAGACAATACGACAAATAGCCAAGCAATGTGCTTGAAATCCTAGCAAGAAACAAGATGGGTTAAGACCATCGCAAAATACTTTACTATGGAGAGTTTGATCCTGGCTCAGGATGAACGCTAGCGGCAGGCCTAATACATGCAAGTCGAACGGGATTTATCAGCTTGCTGATAATGAGAGTGGCGCACGGGTGCGTAACGCGTATGCAACCTACCTTTTACAGGGGGATAGCTTCCGGAAACGGAAATTAATACCCCATGGCAACATGGAACCGC